>NZ_JBAZPS010000001.1:0-1267504 GCF_041648055.1 Brevundimonas sp. | reverse complement strand
CTTCCAGCGATCCCAGATTTCAGCCCGTTGAGCCGCCGAATAATAGATCCGCCGCCGCTGCTTCATGACCCACGCTCCATCTCCGAAGAAAAGTTAGCGTGTTGCGGTCACCGGTTGAGGCCACCACGGAAAGCGGACGTTGGTTGTATCCACAAACACCGCAAAGCAGGATGCGGCATGCGGCGAGATCGGTGACAGTTTACTCTGGCATTGTGTTCGCGGTTGTCGGCTGCTCGGGAGCATCAACAATGAGCGAAAACGACAAGCCGCCGATTTCTAACTCCCTCGTGAGCAATACGCCGAGCGGCGGTGACTCAGACCGTGAGCGATGGGTCGAGGGGGTGCTGTCAGTCCAACGCGAACTTGTCTCCACTAGCTGCAGGGGGGGCAGGGGAGGCGACGCCTATCCGGCGAGCGTCTTTCACTCAGCCAGGGCGCTGAGCGTTGGGCCTTGTGTGTCTCTCTGCTAATGAGGTGGCGGTCCTGGTTGAAGTGGTTGTGGAAGGCGGCGTGGACGGAGCTGAACTTCTGCAGCGTCTTCATCTGCCGGAACCTCAGCATCGCTCGCTCTCGTCGTCGGAAGGGCAGGTGCGAGTTTTCGACCCTGTTGTTAGCCCAGCGTCCGACCTCCTGTTTCTCGGTGTTGCCGAGCTCTTCATCGCCGCCTTGTAGGAGCGCAGTCCGTCCGTCGTGATGACCTTGGCTCGCCCGTGCCGCTTCATCAGCTTCTTCATGAACTTGAGAGCGGCCGGCTTGTCCCTGGTCTTGCTGGCAACGGATTCCAGCACCTCGCCCTCGTGATCCACGGCGCGCCAGAGGTAGTGCATCTCGCCGTTGATCTTCACGTAGGCTTCGTCGAGGTGTCATCGCCAGTGAGTGAAGGCGCGCATCTTCTGGATGCGCTTCCTGCGGATCTCGGCGGCGAACATTGGACCGAACCGGTTCCACCACAGCCACACCGTCTCATGGCAGATGTCGATGCCCCGCTCGGCCAGCAGGTCTTCCACGTTCCGCAGCGACAGCGGGTACTTCACGTACATCATGACCACGAGCCGGATCACCTCCGGTGAGCTGTCGAAGTAGCGAAACGGGTTAGTGCCTTTAGCCATGGTGGCGACGCTAGGCGGACAGGATTGCCGGCGGGCTAAGTTTGGGCTGACAGAGCCCGCCGAGACGATCACGCCGTAGCTGCCGTGACCGCGCTTGGGTGAGGGGGCTGACATCGATAAAGGGTTACGGCTAGGGTCGCTCAGAATTTAATCTGGAGCCTCTCATGTCTCGACCTCTTCTGGCTGCCGCCGCTGCAGCACTTCTGCTGTCTGCGTCGCCAGTCGGCGCGCTCGCCCAGGCGGTGCCCGACCCGGTCGTGGACATGGCAACGCGGGCACAGGCCGCTGCGAGCGTCGTCGATGCCTTTCATGGCGCTCTGGACGCGGGTCAAACCGATGTCGCCCTGGCGCTTCTGGCCGAGGATGCGATGGTTTTCGAGGAAGGCGGGGCAGAACGGTCGCGCGCCGAATATGCCTCGCACCACCTGGAAGCCGACGCGGCTTATGCGGCGGTCTCGGAATCGACGATGTCCCGACGGATGGGCCGGATGTCCGGCGACATAGCCTGGATCATGAGTGAGGGCCGCACGGTTGGCCAAGCCGGCAACAGCGCCACCGCGCGCGTGACGGTGGAGACCATGATCCTCAGGCACGGTCCGGACGGCTGGCGCATCCAGCACATCCACTGGTCGTCGCAGGCAGCACCCAGCGCCTGACGGCGCGGAACCACCGGGGTGTGGCGACGTTCTGAAAGGGTCGCCCAGAATAGCCAGGACGGAGCCAAGGGATGTCGTCGGCGCACCAAGTAGGTTCAGCGAACAGTCGAGCGGCGCATGGCTCGCGTGCCCGTCCCTATCTGATGTTCTGGGTCAACATGGCGCTCAGTCTAGCGATCATGTACGTCGTAATGTTCACCATGATCGACGGTGGCGGCGATTTCAGGAACAATCTCAACATGTTCTACATGGCCGTGACCATGTGGGCACCTATGGGCATCTTCATGCTGATCACGATGTCGAGCATGTATCCGAGCAAGCGGCTAAATCAGACGCTCTGCGTTGTCTTCGTTGCACTGACAGCGGGTTCGTTCTGGGCGACCCGCGCGCAGGCCCTGGTGGATGATCGCCAATTCATCTCGTCGATGATCCCTCATCATTCCGGCGCCATCCTGATGTGCAGGGAGGCCGATCTGGCCGATCCTGAACTGGTGGCGCTGTGTGTCGAGATCAGCCGAGCGCAACGCGAAGAAATCGATCAGATGGAGCGGATCGGCGCGCGGCTGCGCTGACACGATGAAGCTGCGAAAACGGCGATCCCACTTGCTTTAGCCTGCGGCGGCAAGAGACTTGTCCCTCGTGTTCTCGAACCGCTTGCGAATCGCGGTCCGACCGGGTCGTTCCACGAACAAATGCAGCGCCACCGAGACGAGCGCAGTAACGACGAAAACGCCAGCCAGCTCTATCGGCGTCATGATAAACCCGCTGTCGATCCCGCGCATCTCGGCGGTGATGCCCTTGTAAGCCACCAGAATGGGCATGTGCGCTAAGTAGAGGGCGAAGGAGACTTCACCGGCGAAGACCACGGGCTGGGAGGCCAGCAGCCCCTCGCTCTGGGTCTTGGCAAGCATGGACCAGCTGAAGACGACCGGCGCGGTCAGCGCAACGATGAACCTGTCGTCAAGCGACAACTGCATCCCGGCCAGCAGAAGGCCCGTGGTGACGAGACAGGCGGTGATCGCGACCGCAGGACGCCACACGGTGCTCCGACCCAGGCCGTACAGAGCCATGCCGATCAGAAAGGCCGGGGCGATTCGAAGGATGCCCATGTCGTCTTCGGCGCGTGGAAGGACCTTGCCGAAGATCGCTCCATAAGTGGCGTCGATGGCGACGTAACCCACGATGCCCAGGGCAAGCAGCAGCCAGGGCCGCGTACGCAACTTCATGGCCAGCGAGGCATAGGCGGGAAACAGCAGATAGGCGAACCACTCGGCGGACAAAGACCAGGCCGGCCCGCTCCAGTTGAATCCCCTTTCGCTAGGGAACCAGGCTTGGACGAGGAACAGGGTTTTGAAAAAGCCCTCGGTCGTATAGGTGGACGGATCGTACTGGACCCCCAACGCCCTGGCCGTGACCACCATGATGGTCACACTCGCCAGCAATGCGACATGCAGCGGATAAAGACGCGCGAGGCGCGCGACGATGAAACGCCTGTAGCGAAAGGTGCCGGCCTCAAACGACGGGCCGTAGACGTGGGCCAATATAAAGCCGGACAACATGAAGAATGCGTCGACGGCCAATCGACTACGCTCGATGATGGGGCTGTACCCAAACGCCGGATCCCACTGCAGCTGGTAATGAAACAGCACCACACCGAAAGCCAGGAAGGCCCGCAAGCTGGTCAGGGCACGAAGATCAGAGGGGTAGCCTTCGCTTACCGGCGAGATCGACGTCATGCTGTGCCCCTGTCGAGGACGCCTTCAGGACGTCCTGCCCACTAGGGGTTACGCAGGAGAGAGAGCGACCCCTCGCCGGGCAGGCGATCAGCCCGCGTTCGCGGCCAGCCAGGCGTCGATCACGCCGATCTCGCGCTCCTGGGCGGTGATGATCTCCTGGGCCAGAGCCTTGGCTTCGGGGTTCTGGCCCTCGGCGAGCTCGACACGTGCCATAGCGATGGCGGCCTGGTGATGGCCTCTCATCTGCCGCATGAAATCGGCGTCGGCATTGCCCTGATAGGCCGGCATGTCCGTCATCATGCCCATCATCGCAGCCTTGTAGCCACGGGTCGCTTCGCTATCGCCCTCGACAGGGGCCATCATGGCCATCTTGTCCATGCTGCCCATCTTGTCGTCCGCCATCGTGGCGTCGCCGGCGGGCATTGCATTGACAGTCTCGTCGGCGGCGGGCTCTGCCTGGGGCGAGCAGGCTGCGGCGACGGCGCACGCGGCAATGATGAGGCTGAGGCGTTTCATGACGGATCTACTTAAAATCTGATGGCATAGCGACCGGCAAGGACCTTTGTTCCCGGCGTCAGCGCGTGGCGCGTCCGAGCAGTTCGATCAGTTCGCTCGCCTTGGCCTTGCGATCGACCAGGTCATCGCCGGTCATGGCCCCCATCACGCAGTGGTCGAGGTGATCCTTGAGCACCTCGCTTTCCACCCGCGTCAGCGCGGCGCGCACCGCCTGGATCTGGGTCAGGACATCGACGCAGTAGCGGTCGTCCTCGACCATACGGACGATGCCGCGCACCTGGCCCTCGATGCGGTTCAGGCGGTTGATGACCTTAGGCTTGATTTCGACTTGCATGGATCAACTCCGGTTCGTCGCGATTATACCCCGTGACGGTATCTTGCGCTATACCCCATGTGGGTATATATGGCAGGCATCCCGCAAAGGAGACGCCGCCATGTCCGACCCTACCGCCAACGCTTCCGCAGTCGGCCACAAACACGCCTGCTGTTCGCACTGTGCCAACGACAAGGCCGACGGCAAGGCGCTCGATCCGGTCTGCGGCATGACCGTCGATCCGGCCACCACGGCGCACAAGGCCACGCATGAGGGCACCGAGCAGTTCTTCTGCTCGGCCGGGTGCCGGACGAAATTCGTCGCTGATCCGGAGAGATATCTGGGCGACAGGCCCGAGCCTGCGCCTGCGATCCCCGGTGCCACCTACACCTGCCCGATGCACCCGGAGGTGCGTCAGGAGGGCCCGGGGTCGTGCCCGATCTGCGGCATGGCTTTGGAGCCCGAGACCGTGACGGTGGAAACTCCGGTCAACCACGAGCTGATCGATTTCACCCGACGCTTCTGGGTCGGGCTGGCGCTGACCCTGCCGGTTTTCGCGCTCGAGATGGGCGGCCATCTGACCGGACTGGCCATGCGCATTCCGGGCCAGGCCTCCAATTGGATCCAGTTCGCCCTGGCCACCCCCGTGGTGCTGTGGGCCGGGGCCCCCTTCTTCCAGCGGGGCTGGACGTCGTTGCGGACCCGCAAGCTCAACATGTTCACCCTGATCGCCATGGGCGTCGGCGTGGCGTGGGCCTACAGCGTCGTGGCGGTGCTGGCCCCCAGCCTGTTTCCGCCGGCCTTCCTGCGCATGGACGGCAGCGCGCCGGTATATTTCGAGGCGGCGGCGGTCATCACCGTCCTGGTGCTGCTCGGTCAGATCCTGGAGCTGCGCGCGCGCGAACAGACGTCCGGTGCCATCCGGGCCCTGCTGGATCTGACGCCCAAGACCGCGCGGCGCGTGCGGGACGACGGGACCGATGAAGACGTCACGCTGGACCTGGTCGTCGTCGGGGACCGGCTGCGCGTGCGACCGGGTGAACAGGTGCCGGTCGACGGCGAGATCCTTGATGGCCGCGTGTCGATCGACGAATCCATGGTGACCGGCGAATCCATGCCCGTGACCAAGAAGCCGGGCGCGAGCGTGGTCGGCGGTTCGCTGAACCGGACCGGTTCGTTCGTCATGCGGGCCGACAAGGTCGGGGCCGACACCCTGCTGTCCCGGATCGTGCAGATGGTGGCCCAGGCCCAGCGCAGCCGCGCGCCGATCCAGCGCCTGGCCGACACGGTCTCGGGCTGGTTCGTGCCGGCGGTGATCGCCATCGCCCTGGTGGCGGCGCTCGTCTGGGGGCTGGTGGGCCCCGAGCCGCGCCTGTCCTATGCCCTGGTCGCGGCGGTGTCGGTACTGATCATCGCCTGTCCCTGCGCGCTCGGCCTGGCGACGCCGATCTCGATCATGGTTGGGGTCGGCCGGGGCGCGCAGGCCGGCGTTCTGATCCGCAATGCCGAGGCGTTGGAACGGTTCGAGAAGGTCGACACCCTAGTGCTCGACAAGACCGGCACCCTGACCGAGGGGCGGCCGTCGGTCACGGCCATCCGACCCGCGTCCGGGTTCGGCGAGGCCGAGCTGCTGCGCTTGGCCGCCAGCCTGGAACGCGGCAGCGAACATCCGCTGGCGGACGCCATCGTCGCGGCCGCGACGGACCGCGAACTGACCCTGTCCGAAGCGACCGAGTTCGACAGTCCGGTCGGGCGCGGCGTTTCGGGCGTCGTCGATGGCAAGCGGGTCACGCTCGGCAATACGCGCTTCCTGACCGAGCTCGGCGTGGATGTATCGGCGCTCGAAGCCGAAGCCGACGCACTCAGGGGCGATGGGGCCACGGCCATCTTCGCCGCCGTGGACGGCCAGGCCGCCGGGGTCCTCGGCATCGCCGACCCCATCAAGGCGACTACGGCCGATGCGATCATGGCGCTGAAAGCCGCAGGCCTGCGTCTGGTGATGATGACCGGCGACAACCGCACGACCGCCGACGCCGTGGCTCGCCGCCTGGGCATCGACGAGGTCCAGGCCGAGGTTTTGCCCCAGGACAAGGCCTCCGTGGTCGAACGGCTGCGCGCCGAGGGCCGTGTCGTCGCTATGGCGGGGGACGGGGTCAATGACGCGCCCGCCCTGGCCGCCGCCGATGTCGGCGTGGCGATGGGCGCGGGCTCGGACGTCGCGATCGAGAGCGCTGGCGTCACCCTGCTGGGCGGCGACCTGCAGGGGATCGTTCGCGCGCGTCACCTTTCCAAGGCGGTGATGAGCAACATCCGCCAGAACCTGGTGTTTGCCTTCGGCTATAACGCGCTGGGCATCCCCGTCGCAGCGGGACTGCTCTATCCCGTGTTCGGCTGGCTGCTGTCGCCGGCCCTCGCGGCGCTGGCAATGGCGCTGTCGTCGGTCAGCGTGATCGCCAATGCGTTGCGGCTGCGGGCGATAAAGCTTTGATGACGCAGGCGGCCCGGTTTGACGAAAGGCGCACGCAGGGCCCTGGCGCTCGTCGTGCGACAGCCTGTCACGAGGGGCGAGGCCGACGCCTGCGTATATAGACATAGACCCCTGGCGCGATGCGGCGGGGGTATCCAGATCAAGTTGGGAGTATCGGATGAAGCTCGATCGTCGAGCCCTTTTGCGGGGAACCGTCGCCGGGGGCGGGGTGCTGGCCCTGCAGGGTCTGTTGCCGGCCTGGGCCCAGACGGGAACGCCCGGACTCCAGTCCGACCTGCCGACCTTGATCGGGCCGGACATCGCGCTGACGGTCGGTCGCTCGCCCTTCACCGTCAACGGCCGGACCGGCGGGGCGATCACTCTGAACGGGGTCCTGCCGGGCCCACTGATCCGGCTTCGCGAAGGCCAGAACGCCCGCCTGTCCGTGACCAACACGCTGGATGAGGACACGTCGATCCATTGGCACGGGCTGCTCCTGCCGTTCCAGATGGATGGCGTGCCCGGTGTCAGCTTTCCCGGCATCAAGCCCCGGGAGACCTTCGTCTACGAATTCCCGATCCGTCAGTCCGGGACCTTCTGGTACCATAGTCACTCGGGTCTGCAGGAACCGCTCGGACACTACGGGCCGCTGGTCATCGATCCGGCGGGCGCGGACCCAGTCGCATGCGATCGCGAGCATGTGCTGGTCCTGTCGGACTGGAGCTTCATGCATCCGCACGAGATCCTGACCAAGCTGAAGAAGAGCCCGGGCTATTTCAACCGGCAGCGCACGACCCTGGCCGGATTCCTGAACGGCAACGATCGGATGAGTCTGGAGGAGCGCCGGATGTGGGGTGAGATGCGCATGGACCCGCGCGACATCCTCGACGTCAACGGCTCGACCTACACCTATCTGATCAACGGCCACGGGCCGCAAGAGAACTGGACCGGCCTGTTCCGGCCCGGCGAGAGGGTGCGCCTGCGCATCATCAACGCCTCGGCCATGTCGATCTTCAACGTCCGAATCCCGGGTCTTGCCATGACCGTGGTCAATGCAGACGGCGAGAATGTGCGTCCGGTCGAGACCGACGAGTTCCAGATCTCGGTCGCGGAGACCTATGACGTCATCGTCCGGCCCACCGAGGACCGCGCCTATACCATTGTGTCCGAGGCCATCGACCGGTCCGGTATGGGCCGGGCCACCTTGGCACCGCGCCTGGGCATGACCGCCGAAGTTCCGGCCCTGCGCGAAGTGCCGAACATGACCATGAAGGACATGGGCATGGGTGGCATGTCCGGGATGGACCATGGCGCGATGGCTGGTCCTTCCATGGGACCCGAGGCGATGGCGGTTATGGACCATGGCGCGATGGCCGGCATGAGCCACGGTCCCGCAGCCGCCCCGGCCGGCGGTGCCATGGCGGGGATGGATCACTCCATGGCGGGCATGAACATGCGCGATGCGGACAACGCCCCGCCCGACATGGCCGTGGGCGTCGGCGTTGATTCGATCGCCATGGCACCGACTAATCGTCTCGGCGAACGGCCCACGGGGCTGGAAAACGTGCCTCACCGAGTGCTGGTCTATACCGACCTCGTGTCCCTGACGCCCAACAAGGACCAGCGTCCTCCGGCCCGGACGATGGAGATCCATCTGACCGGGAACATGGAGCGGTTCATGTGGGGCTTCGACGGGCGGAAATTCTCCGAGATTGTCGAGCCGATCCGGTTCGAGCGCGACGAGCGCGTCCGGGTGACCCTGGTCAACGACACCATGATGGCCCACCCGATCCACCTGCACGGCCACTTCTTCGAACTGGTCACTGGAGGTCCGCAGGGTCATCAGCCGCTGAAGCACACCGTCAATGTGCCAGGAGGCGGCAAGGTCAGCTTCGACCTGACCGCAGATGCGCCGGGAGACTGGGCCTTCCACTGCCACATGCTGATGCACATGCACGCCGGGATGTTCAACGTCGTCACCGTTCGCCCCCTGGATGGAGCCGCCGCATGATCCGCACCGCTGTCGCCCTCGTGCCCCTGATCCTGGCCTCCGCCACGCCGGTCCTGGCCCAGTCGCAGCCCCACGCCGGTCATGCGGCGGCGCCACAGGCCGTCCAGACCGCGCCTCTGCCGCAGGGCTGCGTCCGACGGGGCGCGCCGACCGGCGATGCGACGCGGATCGGCACCGCAGGTACCCCGGCGTGTCCGCCGGGCGCTGTGCCGGAGCGGGTTTCGTCGACCGATCCGCACGCTGGCCACGATATGTCCACGATCACAGCGAGCGCCGCACCGGCACCCGCCGCACAGGCCGACCCGCATGCCGGCCACAACATGTCCACCACGACGCCGAGCGCGGCACCCGCGCCTGCGGCCCAGGCGGACCCCCATGCGGGTCACGACATGTCCACCATGACGCCGAACCCGGCGTCAGCGCCTGCGACCCAACCCGATCCGCATGCGGGTCATGACATGTCGACGATGATGATGCCGGGCACACCACCTTCCCCGGCAATACAGGCCGACCCCCACGCCGGTCACGACATGTCCACGATGACGCCGAACGCGGCGCCCGCCCCGGCGGCACAGGCCGATCCGCACGCGGGTCACGACATGTCGAACATGGGACAGCAGACCCCGGCCGGCGTGATGCCGGCCGGTCATGACATGTCGGGGATGGCCATGCCGCCGAACGTGCCGACCAGTTCCGACACGCCCGGGCGCTTGCCCGAGATGCCCACCCCCGCCGCAGCGACAATGGGACCCGTCCATGCGGCGGACGGTCTGTTCGATCCTGCCGAAATGGCGGCGTCGCGCGAGCAGCTGCGGATCGAGCATGGCGACGTCCGCACGAGCGCGGTGATCATCGACCAGGCGGAAGCGACCTTTTCGGACGGCGAAGAGGCCTATGCCTGGGACGTGCAGGGCTGGACCGGCGGCGACATCAATCGTTTCTGGTGGAAGTCAGAAGGCGAGGGGGCGTTCGGAGACGGGGTCGAGGAAGCCGAGATTCAGGCGCTCTACAGTCGCGCCATTCGCCCGTTCTTCGATTTTCAGACAGGCTTGCGCCAGACCTATCGCCCCGAAGGCGACCGGACCGACCTGGTGGTCGGCATCCAGGGCCTGGCCCCTTACTGGTTCGAGGTCGACGCGGCCGCCTTCCTGTCCAACAAGGGAGAACTGACAGCCCGAGCCGAGGCGGAATACGACCAGAGGATCACCCAGAAGTGGATCCTGCAGCCTCGTGCAGAGGTCACGCTCTCGGCCCAGGACATCTCGGAGCTCTCGATAGGGTCCGGTCTGTCGTCCCTACAGGTCGGGGCACGGCTGCGCTATGAGTTCAAGAAGGAGTTCGCGCCCTACGTCGGGGTCGAATGGACCCGGCGCTTCGGCAACACCCGTAACTTCCTGGAAGCTCAAGGCCGCAGCGCCGAGGACACGCGTCTGGTGGTCGGCATCCGGGCCTGGTTCTAGGGCTTCTTACTGGCGAGAGCTGTCTGAAACGAAAGACGCCGTGCAGCGAGGCTGCACGGCGTCTTTGCACATCGGCCTGAGACCATCCGGGGGTGTGGACGGTCGCTACCGTCAGTGCACCATGAAGCGAACGGTGCCGTTCATCTCATGGCCGTCTGCGCCCGTCGCCGTCCAGGCGGCGGAATAGTTGCCAGGGGCGAGCCTGGGCAGGGAGGTGCTGACCGTCATTTGGGGCGCTGTGCTCGCAGCGATCTCGACGTTCACGGTTTGGGTCGCAGGTCCGGTCAGCGTCAGCGATTTCAGGGTCATGGCATGGGGGAAGGTCGCGCTGAAGGTCGTCGGCGCGGCGTTCAGCATGGCATTGTCGGCCGGTGTAGTGACGATGCCGGACGCGGGAGCCGCCTGCATGGCGGCGTGCTCCTGTGGAGACATGCCAGCGTGCGGACTGGCCTGGGCCTGGGCCAGCGAGAGGGGCGCGAGGGCTGCCAAGGCAACCAGGCCGGCGAGAAGAGAACGGTTCATGAGATATCTCCTGATGACGGACCGGCGGTGGGGAAGAGGAGCCGATACCGCCCACACCCTCATATACGCATTGGCGTGCGGCCTCCCTCGCCCCAATCAGCCCGGTTCGGCCTGCGACAGAATTTCGAACAGCCTGCGCCGGGCCCGCGCGACCCGCGTCTCGACCGCCTTGACGGAGATCCGCAGGATCGCCGCTGCCTCGCCTTGGCTCCGCCCCTCGATCGCCGTCAGGATCAGGGGAGCTTTCAGATGCGCGGGCAGACGGCTTACTTCGAGATTGAGCTGCGCCAAGCTGCGCGCGGCATCGATCTGCTCGTCGGGGGCCATGGCCTCGTCAGGAACCGCCATGGCCTGAGGCGACGACAGGTCCGTTGCGCCCCGGACAATCCGTCGCACGAACCGGCGCCGGGACCAGTCGCGGCATTTGTTCAGGGCTATGGTCCGCAGCCAGGCCTCGAACGGCCGCGCGGGGTCGTATCGACGGATGGAGATCCAGGCCGCGGCATAGGTCTCCTGCAGCAGATCGAGCGCGTCCTGTTCGTCGCCCACATAGCGGCGAACGAACCGGAACAGCGCGGTCCGGGTTTCGCGCATCAGCTCGCTGAACGCCGACCGGTCGCCGTTCGCGGCCCGAGTCGGCAGGTCGCCATTGTCCATGCCGCCCCTCAGGGCTCGGTCGGCGTGAGCGCTTCGACGATCCGGTCGTTGAAGACAGCGGCTTGGGCGGGCGTCAGCACCGATCGCATCTCGAACACATGGGCGATCGTCTCCTTCTGCAGGGCACCCATGGCGACGTGGAAATGATCGACAGCGGCCTGGACCTGGGGGCCGTCGCCTTCGCCCTGTTCGATAGCCCGCGCCAGCTCCTGGTTGGCGGCGCGCACCTCGGCTTCGAGGCCCGGCCGGATGGCGGCGAACCGAGCCTCAATGACTTCGATCCGTGCATGCTGGTCGGCCGTCAGCTCCAGCTCGTCATGCACGATATCGTGCAAGGACGCAGGCTCGTCGCGGCTCATGACCCAGCTGGCCCCGATCCAGGTGCCCGCCGCGCTGGCGATTGCCGCCAGAACAGCGGTCAGAACGATCGCGCGCCACCCGCTTCTCACGAGCGGACGTCCATCCTGAGCAGCGGAGACAGGCCCGCCTCGACTGTGAAAATCGACAGTTCGGCGGGCGGTTTGGGTGCCGTCACCACGCCGACCCCACCCACCGTGAGGCCCGTCACCAGCGCTACGGCAACCGCACCAGTCCGAAGCTGCGTCATCATGCGCTCGCTCCTCAGGGCATCGACGCGGGCCCAGACGTCCGTCTCCAGCCCGTCCAGCGACCGGTCGACCGGCAGGGCGTCCATGCGCGCCAGGAGATTATCGAGATCACGCGTCATTCATCACTCTCCACACAGCCTACATATCAACTACGCAGCGCGCGGCCCGGTCCCTCATGCGAGGGGACCGCGATCGCGGTGCGTATCTAACAGCATAAGGTGCCCAGGTCAGGTCCAGGGCCATCCAAGGGGGAGAAGGCATGACAATCCGATCGACAATCGCGGGACTGGCCCTGGCTGCCGTCCTGGCCACCTCGGCCCCGGCGCAGGTTCCGAGCCCTGAAGAGGCTCAGGTGGGAGCAGTGGTCACCGCCTATAAGGATGCGGTTGAGCGCATGGACGTGTCTCAGACGCCGACCCTGTTCTGGCCCGACTCCGCGATCTTCGAGAACGGCGGGGTCGAGGGGACTTTCGCCTACTATCTGGAGCATCATCTCGGACCCGAGTTCGATGATCTGGCGGGCTTCGATTTCCGGGATCATGCGATGAAGGTCGAAATCGACGGCGACACCGCCCTGGTCAGCGAGACCTACACCTATCACATCACCTTCAAGGACGACTCTCGCGAGGCTATCGAACGTCGCGGCGTGGCTACCAGCGTTCTGCGCAAGCGCGGCGATGAATGGCGGTTCGTTCGCTATCACTCCTCCGCACGGCCCCTGCGTCGGGCACCGTGATCGGATTTACCCTGAGTCCGCAGGCTCTCTCGACGAGGTCTTCCATGTCGCCAGCCATCGTAACTCGCCGTGTTCTTCTAGGGGCCGCCCTCGGCGCTGTCGCCACAACGGCCTGCGCCCAGACCCTCCGAGCGACGCCCGAACTGGTGGTCTACAAGAGCCCCACCTGCGGCTGCTGTACCGCCTGGGTGAACCACATGCGCGCTGCTGGCTTCAGGGCGCGAATTCAGGAACAGTCCGACCTGGCTCCCATTCGCCAGTCTCAGGGGATACCGGACGCCCTGGCCGCCTGTCACACCGCTCTGATCGGTGGCTATGCGCTGGAAGGCCATGTGCCGGCACAGGATGTCAGACGGCTTCTGACGGAACGTCCCCGCGCGATCGGGCTGGCTGTGCCGGCCATGCCGCCGGGGTCGCCCGGCATGGAAATGCCTGACGGCCGCAAGCGGCCGTTCGAGACGCTGCTGATGCTGCGAGGCGGCGGATCAAGAGTGTTTGCTCGCCACGGGTAGTCGATCGCAATATTCCGAGGACAGCCGACCGGCGCAAACTGCCGTTCGGTCGGCACCCGTTACATCCCCATGTCCATGTCCATGGCCGAGACCGGGGCCAGCGTGCCCATGACGGCCACGACGCCCAGCAGGGCCACGGCGATCAGGGTTTCGAGCGCGAGGCTGCGCTTCAGCCGCGCGACGGCGCTGCGGATATCGTCGGGGTCATCCAGGGCTTCGGCCAGGTCGGGCGTCAGATGGAAACGGTTCGAGGCCGCCAGCGCCACCATCAGTCCGAACAGTGCGAGCTTGGCCAGCAGCAGCCTGCCATAGGGTGTCGTGACAAGCCTGTCGATCCCGTCGACCCCCACGGTGAACCAGCTGTTGACCAGGCCGCTGAGCACCAGAACGGCGACGGCGGCCGTGCCTACTCCGGAGAACCCATGCAGCGCGCCATGTAACACGCGATCGGAGGCTGAATCGCCCGACCGGTGGCGCAAAGTCATGATCAGAAGGGCCGCGAGAGCTCCAAGCCACAGCGCAGCAGCCCAGCTGTGAAGGATCGCGCCGATCATGTGAGGATAGTGGCCGGCCCCCTGGGTCGCTGCGCCATGGCCCGTCCAGGCAAAGCTCGCGCTCGCCCCTAATCCGGCGACGACGAGGATCCCCCATAGCAGCCGTGACGGCCGGGCGATCAGGACAAGGCCCAGCGCTGCCAAGGCGATCCCGGCTCGTAAGAGGAAGGCGGGCCCCAGGGTCGTACCGGTGATCATGAACCCGAGCGACGCTGGTTTCATGCCTTCGACGATCGAGCCTGCCATGACGCCGGTCTGGGCAACCAGACCGGCGGCGGATGTCACCGCCACGACGGCGCAGGCCGCAACCAGCAGACGCCTCGGCCAAGTCTGGGCCAAGGCGTCTGTGGAGCGCAGTCCGTACAGCAGGAACAGCGGCGTCCCCAGCAGGATCACGGCACCGCCGTACTGGGCGAGCCGCAGCCCGATGACCAAAAGCTCGAGCACGGAAATCAGCGGACGGTGAAGGCGAAAGTCCCCGTCATGCGGTGTCCGTCGGAGGACGCCGCACGCCAGTTCACCGTATAGGCACCGGCCGCGAGTGCGCGTGCCGTACGGCCCGTGATGGTCTTGCCGTCTTCCGACACGGAGGAGGTCACGGTGACCTTGGTGCCAGCTGCGGTTACCACGTCCAGGCCCGAAAACGCCGGGGCCACGCGCTCGCTGAAGGTCACGGTAATCGCGCGGGTGGAGGCGACAGTCGCGCTGGCCGCAGGGCTGGAGGCCACGACGCGCGCATGCGCATCGGCCTGGGTCGCGACCAGAAGCAGGGCACCGGCCGCACCGATCAGGGACAGGATTTTGCGGGAAGACATGGGATGAAACTCCGAATAACCAGAAGGGCTCATAAGGTTATACGGACATCACAGCCCCATCCCTCATTGCGGATCGGATTCTGTGTTCGGGTTCGTCGTGGAGACCTGTGAAGCGACGGGCCCTGAACGGTGCTGTCAGTTGGCCAGCCGTTGGTAGGATTTTCCTGAATGCCGATTATGCGCGTTCGGGGTTCACGCCTTTTGCGCAAAAACGGGCAGGGAGACTGGTGTCCGCTTATAACTCAAAGCGGACTTCAAACATCTCCGCTTTCGGCACCCGAAGAGACTGTCTAGTCCCATTCACCGTTCGCGAAGTCTTAACCCCCGCCAATCCGATCCAGCCCCGCCACGGCCTCCGCCGACAGCACAAGGTCGGCCGCCTTCAGGTTTTCCTTCAGATGTCCGACCGACGAGGTGCCAGGGATTAGCAACAGGTTGGGCGAGCGTTGCAGCAGCCAGGCCAGTGCCACCTGCATCGGCGTCGCCCCCAGTTCGGCCGCGACTTCCGATAAGGCGTCGGATTGCAGCGGTGTGAAACCGTCCCGGTGGGAAATAGGGCACATAAGTGATGCCTGCTTGGGCCAGCGTGGACACCATGGCGTCATCCTCGCGGTGGGCGAGGTTGTAGAGGTTTTGCACGCAGACGATCTCAGCCATGCCCCGCGCCTCGGCGATTTGGGTCGGGGTCACGGTGCTGAGGCCGATGTGGCGAACCAGTCCCTGTTTATGCAGATCGACCATGGTCGACAGGGGTTCGGCGATCGACCCCCCGCTAGGCCCATGTCCGTCGGCCGAACCCATGATGCTCAGGTTGACGATGTCCATCGCCTCCAGGCCCAGATTGCGCAGGTTGTCGTGTACCGCGCTCGTCAACTCCGCTGTCGACATGGCCGGTAACCATCGGCGTGCTCGCCGTGATCGCCCAGGCTGAGCGCGAGATGATTTCGCGGAGAACAACCGAGGCCTTGGCTGCAATCAAACACAAGATTGCTCGCGGAGAGACACACCTTTCGAGCCGAAGCGGACGACCTGTTAAGGGGCTGGGCAATCCTCGCGCTGAAGGAGCGCTCGGGAAATACGCAGGAGATTTGACGCTAGCTCGGCGGGCGCGTGCACGCCGAACGGCCATTCGATATCGCGAGCTCGCCCCCGTTGTGGCTGCAATTATGGCTGCCGGACACACCAAGGCTTCGGCCGTGGCAGCAGAGCTCAAGCGACAGGGCATCGCCACTGCTCGCGGCGCTAATTGGCACCCTTCAACAGCAGCTAGGTATATCGGCGCGACGCTTGCCCGGATGCGCCGCTGATACATGTCAACTATGCGCCAGTAGCCGACATTGGTTCATAGCGGGGAACGTGACATTGAGACTGCAGCATGTCACCGGATGCCTGATCGGTCCAACTTACTCAAAGGTCAATCCAGACCTGCAGGTTGGGTGCTCTTGAGGCCTTGGCTGTTGCTGGCTAAAGGGAGATTGCGGGCAAACGCGGACGCCCGTTCAGACGTGTCGTCGTCCAAGTTCCGCTCCCTCATCCGCGCAACTACGCGGAGCACGGAGCGTGCGAGATGACGACAACTGTCGATGCGGGCAAGCCGCCGGCCATAAGCCATTCGGCGCTGTTCGCGCGGTTCATCAAGTTCGGCTGTCTAGCGTTCGGCGGTCCTGTCGCTCAGATCGCCATGATCAAGCGCGAACTGGTCGAGCGCGAGCGCTGGATGGAACCGGCGCACTTCAATCGGCTGCTCGCGGTCATGCAGGTCTTGCCGGGGCCAGAAGCGCACGAACTGTGCGTGCATCTGGGTATCCGGGCGAAGGGGCGTCTGGGTGGACTACTGGCGGGCCTTGGCTTCATGCTGCCGGGCCTGATGCTGATGATGGGCGTGGCCTGGGCCTATGTACGGTTCGGTCTGGCCCAGGGACCGCTCGAAGCGGCCTTCCTCGGCGTTCAGGTGGCGGTGATCGCCGTCATCGTTCGGGCTGTTCACAGGATCGGCGCGCATATCCTGGAGGACAGGCTGTTGTGGGTGCTGGCGATCGGTGCCGGGATCGCGACGCTGGTAGGGGTCAGCTTCTGGATCGTGCTGATCGGAGCGGGGCTGACCTATGCGTTCTGGAGCGATGGAAGGAGGGGGCTTGCCCTGGCCTGCGTCGCCGTGACGATCGGAGTCGCATCCGTGGTGCAACTCTTGCTCGACCTTGAAAGCGGGGTCGGCTGGCCTAGCGCGGCCGCGTCGTCGGATGTGCAGGCCGTCGGGGTGCTCGCTCTGTTCGTCGCGGGTCTCAAAGCAGGGCTGCTGACCTTTGGGGGCGCCTATACGGCCATCCCCTATGTTCGGGCCGATACTGTCAGCCGAGGCTGGATCACCGACGGGCAGTTCCTGGATGGCGTGGCCGTGGCAGGCGTGCTGCCGGCCCCGCTGGTGATCTTCGCCACTTTCGTCGGTTATGTCGCCGGGGGTCCGTGGGGCGCGCTGGCTATCACGGCGGGCATCTTCCTGCCCGCCTTCGCCTTTTCGATGATCTTCTACGAGCGGCTGGAACGGGTGATGGACATGCCGCGCCTCCAGACCCTGCTGTCCGGTGTGGCGGCAGCCGTCGTGGGTATCATCGGTGCCACGACGATGCAACTTGGCGTCGTCACAGCCCAGCGCGTTCCATCGATCTGGGCGGGGCTGGCGATCTTTCTGGCGGCGCTGGTCGTGGTCTATCTGTGGAAGAGCAAGTTCAGCGCGGTCTTCGTTCTGGCGGGGACTGCCGTGGCCGGGGCGACCGTGTTCGGCGGGGTTTAAAGGTCTTGCAAGGCGCGACCGCGAAGCTGTTGTGAAATCGACCGCCTCACCGTATGCAGGCTCATTCGGGACGCTTGATGACTTCACTGGCTCGCACCTTTTGCACACTCTTCGCCGTCGCCATCCTGGCGGCGCTGAACCTGCATGGGGTGACACAGTCGCAGCACGCGATGGCCCATGTCGCCGACTGGCCTGCCGTTGCCCTGGTCGATCAGGGCAATGACCACGACCATCATGCGGCTCATGTCCACGTCGCGCCTGACGAGTTGCCGAACGATGATGAGGGCAGCGACTCCGATGGAGACCGTCCCATCGGCCATCACCACCATGGTCTTGGCGAAAGCCAAGGTGCCATGCCGGTCATCAGCCGGGATTTGAGCGAGACTCCTCGCCTGATCCTGTCCCTGGGGGTCCCCGGCTCGGGACCGCCCTTGTCCAGCCTCACGGGCGACGGACCCGAACACCCTCCCAAACGGATGCGCACGGTCGTCTGAACCGGCGCGGCCCTTTCGGCTGCGCGCAACCCGTTTCCCGGAGATTTCCTTGAAGACCCCGAACACCGGCGTAGCCGGGTCGTGCGCGCGTGCAGCAGCCGTTTCGGCACTGGCACTCTCGCTGGCGGCCCTGCTGTCACACCCAACCTTGGCCCAGGACCCCACTGGCGCAGCTGTTTTGATCCCGACGATCTCGTTGGAGCAGGCGCTCGCACGCGCTTCCGCTGTAGATCCTGCCCTGCCGGGTCTGGACGCGCGGACACGTGCCGGCGACGCCGCTGTGCGACAGGCCGATGTGCGGCCCAACCCGACGCTCGGGCTCATGATCGAAAACCTGCCCACTCTGGGCGGCGGCGACATTCTGGGCCGGACCGAGACGACTCTGTCCTATGAACAGAGGATCGAGCGCGGTGGCGATCGTCCAGCCCGGGTCGATCTGGCACGCGGCGAAAGCGCTCTGGTCCAGGCCGAGGCAGCGATCCGGCGGCTTGATCGCCTGGAGCAGGTCCAGCGCGCCTGGGCGGAAGCGCTCGGTGCCCAGGCTGACCTTGAAATCGCCCGTGAACGTCTGGCCCTGGCCGAACGCTTCCAGTCCGAGGTGCAGCGTCGCGTCGACATGGCGCGTGATCCGCTGTTCGCCGGGGCCCGCGCGGAGGCCGAACTGGCCCAGGCCCAGATTGATTACGACCAGGCCGAAATCCAGGCGCGCCTGGCCCGTGCCACCCTCGGCCGGTTCTGGACCGGCACGTCTGACTTTTCTCTGAATTCGGCAGACTTCGAAGACACGAGCGCGGCCCGGGACGTCGCGGGCGAGGCGTCCGGGATCGACCTCGCCGTTCTGGCCGCCCAGCGCGATGTGGCCCAGGCGAGGGGCCGGGTCGAACAGGCCCGCGCCACGCCGGACGCCACGGTCAGCGTCGGCGTCCGCCACTTCTGGGAGGGTCAGGACCTGGGTCTGGTCGTCGGCGGCTCCATTCCGCTAGGGCGTTATGATCGCAATGAGGCCGCTATAGACCGCGCGCGCTTTGATGGGTTGGCCGCACAGGCCGACATGGTGGCGCTGCGGGAGGAGCGCGAGCGCGAGATCGCTCGGCTTCAGGTCCTGCTGGCTTCGCGCGCTATGGAGGCGCGTCGCATCACCAGCGAGACCCTGCCCCAGGCTGATCGCGCCGTGGTGCTCGTCCGCGAAGGCTTCGCGCGAGGCGGTTTCACCTACAACGACGTCATCTCCGCCCAGAACGCGCTGCTCACCACCAAGGCCCGACATGTCGCCGTGCTGAAACAGTTCCACCTTGATCGCGCCCGCCTTGACCGGCTGACCGGCGCGCATGCCGGCCTGCTCGGCCTGGAGACCCGCCCATGATCTGCTCCACGAAATCGCGAGGCCTGATCGCCGCATTGTTCATGGTCCTGACGGCTGGATTGTCCGCCTGCGGGCAGGGTCCAGCTGAAGAGGCTGGGACCGAGGTTGCCGCCGGAGAGTACGAACGCGGTCCGCATCGCGGGCGGATGCTGCGAGACGGCGACTTTGCGCTTGAGGTCACCATCTATGAAGACGGACCGGAACCCCTGTTCCGCCTCTACCCGTATCTCAACGACAAGCCGGTCGATCCGACGCTGGTGCAGGCGACGATCGCCTTGGGCCGAACAGGTCCGAAGACCGATCGGTTCACCTTCACGCCCGAGAACGACTACCTCACCGGTCCTGGGGTCGTAGCCGAGCCGCACTCGTTCGACGTGACGGTCACCGCCGCCCACTCCGGCAAGCAGCACCGCTGGGCTTATGCTTCCTATGAGGGTCGCACGACCATTGCCGCCGACGCCGCCCGGGCTGGTGGCGTATCGGTGGAACGTGTTGGTCCCGCGACGCTGGGGGAGAGCCTGGCATTGACCGGACGGGTCGAGATCACGCCCGAGGGTCAGGCCGAGGTCCATGCCCGTTATCCGGGCCGGGTCATGGCCCTGAACGTCGAACTCGGAACCCGGGTTTCGCGCGGGCAGGTTATCGCCCGGGTGGAGTCGAGCGAGAGCCTCCAAACCTATGCAGTCACTGCCCCTATCTCGGGCATGATCGTGGCCAAGAACGTCAACGTCGGCTCCATCACCGGCGGCGGCGAGCCGATGCTGATGATCGGCGATCCCACCCGGCTCCACGCCGAGTTTCTGCTCTATCCCCGTGACGCCGAACGGGTCCGGGCGGGCCAGCCGGTCGTAGTGAAGAGCCTAGCCGGCGACTACACCTTCAACGGCCGGATCGAGGCGGTCCTGCCCTCTACCGACCTGACCAGCCAGGTTCTGATCGCACACGTCGATCTACCCTATCAGGGCGGCATCTGGCGGCCCGGGCTCGGCGTCTCCGGTGAGGTGCAGGTCGGGGCGGGCCAGGTTCCCCTGGCTGTTCGGACCCGCGCACTCCAGCCGTTCCGCGACTTCACCGTCGTCTATGCTCGCTTCGGCACGACCTATGAGGTGCGGATGCTGGAGTTGGGTCGCCGCACGCCGGAGTGGACCGAGGTTCTGGGCGGTATCGAACCGGGCACCGACTATGTGGTGGACGGAGCCTTCCTTATCCGCGCGGACGTCGAGAAGTCCGGCGCGAGCCATGACCACTAGGGGCGCGGACCATGCTTGAACGCATCATCGCGCTGTCGATCCGGTTCCGCTGGATCGTCATGGCGCTCGTGGTTTTGGCCTGTGCGGTCGGCGTCTGGAGTTTCCAGCGTCTGCCCATCGACGCCACGCCCGACATCACCAACGTCCAGGTCCAGATCAACACCGAGGCGCCCGGCTTCTCGCCGCTGGAGGCCGAACAGCGGATCACCTTCCCGGTCGAGACCGCCGTCGCTGGGGTGCCGGGGCTGCAATATACCCGCTCGGTCTCGCGCTACGGCCTCAGCCAGGTGACGGTTGTCTTCGAGGATGGCACCGACATCTATTTTGCGCGCCAACTGGTCAATGAACGGCTCCAGGCCGCGCGGGGCCAGCTGCCGGAGGGTCTGACCCCCGAGCTGGGTCCCATCGCAACCGGGCTCGGCGAAATCTTCATGTATACGATTGAGGCCGAACAGGGCGCGCGTCGCCCCGACGGCGAACTCTATACGCCCGAAGACCTTCGGACGCTCCAGGACTGGGTCATCCGTCCGCAACTGCGCAACACGCCGGGCGTCACTGACGTCAACACCATCGGCGGCTTCGAGCGTCAGTATCACGTCACGCCATATCCGGACCGGTTGGTTTCTTACGGCGTCACGATGGCCGAGGTTGTGGAGGCGTTGAACCGCAACAACGCCAACGTCGGCGCTGGCTATGTCGAACGGTTCGGCGAGCAATATCTGGTTCGCGTGCCGGGTCAGGCCGAGAGCCTGGACGACCTCGGTGCCATCATTGTCTCCAATCGCAACGGTGTGCCGGTTCGGGTCGCGGACGTCGCCGATCTGATCATGGGCGAGGAACTGCGCACCGGCGCTGCGACCGAGGACGGCCGCGAGGTCGTGCTGGGCACCGTCTTCATGCTGGTGGGAGAGAACAGCCGCACTGTCGCCCAGGCCGTCGCCGCGCGGCTGGAAACAGCCGCCGAGGCCCTACCGGCGGGGGTTCGAGCCGTTCCGGTCTACGACCGCACCGATCTCGTGGACCGAGCCATCCACACCGTCGAGAAGAACCTGGTCGAAGGGGCGCTCCTTGTCATCGTCGTCCTGTTCCTGCTGCTCGGGAACATCCGCGCCGCCCTGATTACCGCAGCCGTCATTCCCATCACCATGCTGATGACCATCACAGGCATGGTCCAGACAGGCGTCTCTGGCAATCTGATGAGCCTGGGCGCGCTGGACTTCGGCCTGATCGTCGATGGGGCTGTCATCATTGTTGAGAACTGCCTGCGCCGATTTGGCCAGGCCCAGCATCAGCACGGTCGCCTGCTGACCCGCGACGAGCGTTTCGCCTTGGCCGCTTCAGCATCCAGCGAGGTGATCCGGCCGTCGCTGTTCGGCGTCCTGATCATCACCCTCGTCTACGTCCCGATCTTCGCCCTGACCGGGGTGGAGGGGAAGATGTTCCATCCAATGGCGATCACGGTCGTAATCGCCCTGACGTGCGCGCTGGTCCTGTCACTGGTCTTCGTCCCTGCCGCCGTCGCCATGTTCGTCACCGGCAAGGTGGAGGAGAAGGACAGCTTCGTCATGCGGGGCGCGCGCCGGTTCTACCAGCCGGCGCTGGAGATGGCCCTGCGGCTGCGGGTGGCTTTCGTCGCGGTGGCCGTCGCCCTGGTCGCGATCGCGGCCTTGGGGGCCAGCCGGATGGGGTCGGAGTTCATCCCGAACCTCGACGAAGGCGACATCGCGCTGCACGCCCTGCGCATCCCGGGCACGTCGCTCAGCCAAGCCGTGCAGATGCAGACGGCGCTGGAGCGGCGCATCGCTCAGTTCCCCGAGGTGGAGCGGGTCGTGGCCAAGATCGGCACCGCCGAGATCGCCACCGACCCCATGCCGCCTTCGGTGGCCGACACCTTCATCATGCTGAAGGACCGCGAGGACTGGCCGGACCCCAGGAAGCCCCGCGCCGAACTGCTGGCGGAGATGCAGTCGGCCGTCGCCGAAATTCCCGGCAACAACTACGAGTTCACCCAACCGATCCAGATGCGGTTCAACGAACTGCTGTCCGGCGTGCGGGCCGACGTCGCCATCAAGGTGTTCGGCGACGACCTCGACCAGTTGCTGGAGGTCGGCAACGCCGTCGAAGGCGTGATCGGCGGCATCGAGGGGGCCGAGGACGTCTCGGTTGAACAGGTCACCGGCCTGCCCGTGCTCCAGATCAGACCTGATCGCGCCGCCCTGTCGCGGCTGGGCATCAGCATGGACGACGTCCAGCAGGTGGTGTCGGCCTCGATCGGTGGCGTCGTCGCCGGTCAGGTGTTCGAAGGTGATCGGCGCTTCGACGTGGTGGTCCGCCTGCCCGAAACCCTGAGGCAGGATACCGAGAGCATCGGCCGTCTCCGCATCCCCGTACCGGGCTCCGGCGGGACCGCCTTCGTGCCGCTGGAGGAGATCGCCACCATCGCGGTCGAGACCGGTCCGAACCAGATCAGCCGCGAGGACGGCAAGCGCCGCGTCGTCGTCACCGCAAACGTGCGGGGCCGCGACCTGGGCTCGTTCATCGCCGAGGTTCAGGAGAAGGTCGGGGCCGAGGTCGAGGTGCCGGCCGGATACTGGATCAGCTACGGCGGCACGTTCGAGCAACTGATTTCGGCCGCCAAGCGGCTGCAGCTGGTCGTGCCGGTGGTGCTGCTGCTGATCTTCGGTCTGCTTTTCGCCCTGTTCCGGTCGGTGAAGGACGCCGCCATCGTCTTCTCCGGCGTGCCCCTGGCCCTGACCGGCGGCGTGGCGGCCCTGGCGATGCGGGGGCTGCCCCTGTCCATCTCGGCGGCGGTCGGCTTCATCGCCCTGTCCGGCGTCGCCGTCCTGAACGGCGTCGTCATGGTCAGCTTCATCCGAAGCCTGATCGCCGAGGGCAAGCCGGTCGGCGAGGCCATCCGCGAGGGCGCCCTGACCCGGCTGCGGCCGGTGCTGATGACCGCCCTGGTCGCCAGCCTCGGCTTCGTGCCCATGGCGCTGAACGTGGGCGCCGGGGCCGAGGTCCAGCGCCCGCTTGCGACGGTCGTGATCGGCGGGATCATCTCCTCGACGATCCTGACCCTGCTCGTGCTGCCCGCCCTCTACAGCCTAGTCCACGGCCGTCCGCTACGCCCTGCGGGCGCGCGGCCCGCCTGGATGAACCGTCTTCCCTTCAACCGGAGAAACGCATGACCGCCACGACCCATCGATGGGCGGCCTGGCTAAGGACGCCTTCCGGCGTCCTTGTGCTGGGGCTGCTGATCCTGTTCCTCAACGGCTGCCTGACCGCCGCCTTCGCCCACGGCGTCGCCGACGGCGACAAGGGCTATATTCAGGAAACCTCCGGCTTCCTGTTCTGGCCGTTCCTGTATCTGGGGGCCAAGCACATGGTCACCGGCTACGACCACCTGCTGTTCCTGCTCGGGGTGATCTTCTTCCTCTACCGAATGAAGGACATCTCGATCTATGTGACGCTGTTCGCCATCGGCCATTCCTCGACCCTGCTGCTCGGCGTGCTGACCGACGTCAGCGTTTCCAGTTACCTCGTCGACGCCATCATCGGCCTGTCGGTCGTCTACAAAGCCCTCGACAACATGGGGGCCTATCAGCGCTGGTTCGGCTTCCAGCCGAATACCAAGGCGGCGACTCTGGTCTTCGGCCTATTCCACGGCTTCGGCCTGGCGACCAAACTGCAGGACTTCAACATGTCGCCCGACGGCCTGATCGGCAATCTGCTGGCCTTCAACGTCGGCGTCGAGATCGGCCAGCTACTGGCGCTTGGGGCCATCCTGATCGTCATGAGCTTCTGGCGGAAGTCCTCCAGCTTCTGGCGTCACGCCTACACCGCCAATGTGGTCGTCATGACCCTCGGCTTCATCCTGGCGGGCTATCAGCTCGTCGGCTTCTTCGTCGCCTGACCGGAGACCTAACCCATGTATAACGCCAACAAGCCCGACGCCTCCGAACTGCCCTCGACCGGCAAGCTGCTGAAGTCGACGGGCATCGCCGCTGTCATCGCGACCGTCCTTCTGGTCACCGTCGTCCTTCCCGCCGAATACGGCGTCGACCCCACGCGCATCGGCTCAGTGCTCGGTCTGACCGAGATGGGCCGCATCAAGATGCAACTCACCGCCGAAGCCGAGGCTGAAGAGGCGGGACTGGCCGTGGCGGCGTCCGCCCCTGCCGTCGTAACCACCACTGCCCCGGCCACCCCGGCCGGAACGGCTTCCACCCCGGCCAGTCAACGCACAGACGAAACCATCATCACCCTCGCGCCCGATCAGGGTGCCGAGATCAAGCTGGTGATGGAGCAAGGCGCGCGCGTCGAATTCACATGGACGAGCAGCGGCGGAGCGGTCAATTTCGACACCCACGCCGACCGCCCCGGCACGCCCTACCACGGCTATGGCAAGGGCTCGGAGCAACGGGTCGAGGGCGAACTCGTCGCCGCCTTTACGGGTAGTCACGGCTGGTTCTGGCGCAACCGCACCGGCGAGCCGGTGACCATCACGCTCCAGACCACGGGCGCATACTCAGAGGTCAAACGGGTGGTCTAGATGCTTTACTTCATCCTCAAGGCCGCGCTCTCCGGCGTAATCATCGCGGCGATCTCGACTGTATCCAGACGCTACCCTGGATTTGGCGCACTTATTGCTTCGCTGCCGCTGATCTCGGTTCTGGGCATGATCTGGCTGTGGCGCGAGCGACCTGATGTCACGAATATGGCGGACCATGCCCAGGCGACCTTCTGGTTCGTCCTGCCATCCCTGCCGATGTTTCTCGTGATCCCTGCCTTGCTTAGAGCGGGCGTCAACTTTTGGGCGGCCCTGATCGCCGGATGCCTGCTGACCATCGTGCTCTATAGCGTCATGATCTGGCTCGGGCCGAGGTTCGGCCTGCGGCTGTGAACGACGTGCCTGCGACGCGATGGAACGGAGCGTCTCCACCGACCGAGAGCGGACCTACGGAAGGTCCGCCATGAGTTAGAAGCGGACGGTCGGGACTTGAACTAGGCGTTGTCTCTCAGCCGATCTGACCGGAAGGGGCCTTCATCAACCGATGGAGGCCTACATGAGCGTTTTGGACAAACTAGAACTGACCGCTGGCGGCGAACGCCGAGCCGTCTATGAGCCGGTGCAGGTGCGCCGTCGCAAACTGGCCGCGGGCCTACTTGATCAGATCAAGCTGATTGACGCCATTGAGCAGGGTGAAGCGCACACGAAAACGAAGGTGCGCAAACAGATGGAACAAGGCACGAACGAGGTGGTCACGACGCACGAGACCCGCTCGGTCTCGCCGTGGTGGACGATCGATGATGACGGCAAGGTCCATTTCGCCATTCGTTACGGTGCCATGCGGCTGAAGCTGAAGGGCACGAACGACACCATCGTGTGCAAGTCGCTCGGCGACCTCCGTCAGATCCTCCCGCCGCTAAGGCAAGAAGCTCTGACGGGATCTTTCGATGCTGCTTTGGCCAAGGCCGCCGCAGAACTTCAAACTCGCTTCAAGCCGAAGAAGCCGTCGAAGTCGTAGCCAGCACCGTTAGTTAGACGCCTCCCGGCGATGGGGCTGGGGGGCGTCTTCGTCGGAAATGATCTCGCGGATCGATACAAAAATATCATCCATTTAGGTTCGGGGTCGTCAGCAGGATCGTCCCTCCTGATGGTGATCACGATTGTGCTTGCACAGTCGCCAGGATCGAAGGTCTCGAGATTGATTATATGGGAAAGCCGTTCCCGGTAACGACCCTAAGCGTGGACTGGAGCCGGACGGGTTCGTCGCGGCCGAACGTTCGCACCAACTTCAAAGAGCTGAAACCGGGCTCACGTGTGAGTTCCACAATGAGTGTCTCAGCATTTCCAATTCGCCATTCGGATGATCGCCAAGGCACGGGCAAGCCTGGCCGCCTGGGCTTCCCATGTTTGAGAAGGATGCAGTGATATCCACGCCTGGCTAGGTCGGGCCGGATGACAGAATGTTCGTGAACACACCGGAGTTCATCCTCACTGGTGAACAGGTGGGTAGCGGACTGGATAGTGCCGTTCCGACGCCACTCACCGGTGAGAACGCTGTTCGGAATCATTCCACGATCAACCCGCCGACCTAGGATCTCACCGCTGACAACCTTCGCTGCGAGTCGTGCGAACTGCGCCTGACCGATACCGCTGTCGATGCTGCAGATCACCCTCGCGGCGCTCAGGCCAGTGAGCGCATGGACTTTGGCCAAGTACGGCCCCCTCGGGGCAGGATCGTCAGCAGTTTGCAAGCCAGAAGGCAGGCCTCTTTTCATTGCAGACATGGCATGACTCCGGGCTGCGCCGAGCGAGCTCGACACGAGTGAGAACTGTGGAATGTGTAAGTGTCGAATAACCCTCAATTACAGGGCGCTGAGATACCGCATCACGCTTCGTGGGTCGGACTTTCAGCAGTTCGGATTAGGCCGGAGTCGGGCACAACGACCCCACTGAGTTCCGGGATTTCCGGGAAGATCCAAGGTTCTTTCGGCAACGGACTGCAGTGGTACCCCGAGGTGATCATTCGCTGTTGGCTGCATGCCGTTCTGCGTCAGCAGTAGAGCGTTCTGATTGGCATCTGGCATCGAATGGCCTCCCCAAAAGCGAGGTCAGCCGTATAGAAGTATTTGCAGACAAAGTCTACAAAATTCGCATCACATGTTCAATGAAAACAGTACCTTACACATGTTGCAAAGACTAATCGATGTTGATGGGTGAAACGATGATCACACCATGCTGCGAAACCTAATCGATGCTCACGAGCAAAGAGTAACAGGAGTTGGCCTGCGCTTTTTAGCGCCCCTGCGATCTGGAGCGAGTTGTCCCGAGCATCAGCAAAAGCTGGTTCAGATCGCCGGGAGTTCGATATCACGCCGGGTTTGGCCGTGTAGGTCGTGAACGCTTATAACCTAGCGTTGGAAATCCCGGTGCGACCTGCCGGGATCGCCCAAGAATCATAGGCACCTCACTGGGCCCGAAGAGCATTTTTGGCAGCGATGTGGGCATCTTCGGGCGTCCCAGACAGCGTGACTTCCGCCAGAATGGTGCCGAGTGGATCAATCTTCAGCACCGTCGGGGCACCCCTGATCGCTACATACAGATCACCCGCAAATTCGATGTGGTCGATCAGTTCTCGCAGGCTATTCGCCGTCATTGATCGAGCTTCACGTCGCTCTTCTGTTTCTGGCCCGTGCAGAAGATGATGGACGGCGACCACCCGCTCGATGTGCCGCTCGGGACTGACGGCTCCTCTGGCTTGTTCTAGCCTTCGTTTCAGATCAGCGGTGGATGACACGGCTGTGGCTATTTCTGACCGGGCTGCGGTCCAGCGCTGGCGAACCTCTGCGTCGCCTGTTTCCTCGTACAGGTCGAGCATCCGACCAGCTCGCTCCTTCGCCCGCTCAAGTTCACGCAATGCCCGGTATTCAGCGTCGACTAGACCCGCCATGCCATCTGAATTCTCAAAGTAGTGGTCGGACAATGCAGTCGTCAGGAAGGCTTCGAGAATGCCGTGTTCAAGCGCCTCATATCGATAATGTTTGTCGTGATCGCAGGGACCTCCACGCACTCTCAATGCACAGCTGAGATAGCTCGCCTGACGCTGGGGATGCGCTACGCCTTTGCGCATCCTAACCCCCTCAGGTGACTTCAGCTGAAAGGCCATGGAACCACCGCAGTGCCCACATCGGCAAAGTCCGCTCAACAAGTTTCGGACCTGTCCCCGTTGTCCATCGTTGCCGGGAACAGCAGGGCGCTGGGCTCGCACGGTTGCCCACAGCGTTTCGGAAACTACTGCGGGGTAATAGCCTGAAATTGGGTCGCCGATAGGGACACGACGAGCCGATCCACGGGGCTTGGTGTGCGGCTGAAACTCGCCGATCACTGCAGGGTTTTGCAGGATCTTCTGGACGTAGCTGGAGTGCCAGGCGGACGCCTTGCTTTTCCCCCTTCCCCAAGGTTCGACGTTTCGCCGATTTAGGTCAGAGGTGATGGCACGTTTCCCTTCGCCTTCTGACGTCCGCTGGAAAATCTCGTGCACGATCGCTGCCCGGTCAGGCACGATCTCGAATGCTGCCTTGTTTGCATCTATGCGGAGCCATGCAGGGCATACGCCAGTGATCGGCCGGATATCAGCTTGCCCGAGCCGGTCTCGCTTAATCTTCCAACTTGCTGACAGCCGCTCGCTTTTATGACGACTCTCTTCGTGCGCTCGGAATGAGTTGAACACCAACCCCATGAAGCCCATGAGATTGGTGCTGATGGTGTCCGTGTTGATGATGTAGCCGTCATTGGCCGTGGCAATCGTGACGCCGAGCGTCGTTACTTTTTGAATCCAAGCGATCACCTGGGCGGGCGGAAGACGACTAATCCGGTCGAGCTGTTCCACGACGATTGTGATGTCTCGGGGAAGCTGCCCAGCCTCGACTCGGCTGACTATCTTCCCGAGGTTACCGGTCTGGACATTGGTGCCGGCATAGGCGCTTGACCCCTCGTCGGTTACTCGTTCGAGAATCTCCAGTTCGTGCTGCGTGCAGTAGCGCTCGACCACCTGAAGCTGCCGCTCCAGGGTCGATCCTTTGCCTTGTTCAAGCGAACTCCAACGAGCGTAAGCGACGGCCAACATGACCAATCGCCTAAACGAAATTCCTGGGCTGTTAAACAAATAACATGCTGTTCGTCGGCCCGCCCGGCTCGGGCAAGTCGATGATGGCGGCGCGCCTGCCGGGTCTTCTGCCGCCGCTGACGCCCAAGGAACTGCTGGAAACCTCCATGGTCTGGTCGGTGGCCGGGATGATCGAGCGTGGCTCCCTGACCCGCGAACGTCCGTTTCGCGCGCCTCACCACTCCGCCTCCATGGCCGCGCTGACGGGTGGCGGGCACAAGGCCAAGCCGGGCGAGGCGTCGCTGGCTCACAACGGCGTGTTGTTCCTCGATGAACTGCCCGAATATTCGGCCCAGGCGCTGGACAGCCTGCGCCAGCCGCTCGAGACGGGCGAGATCGTGGTGGCCCGCGCCAATGCCCATGTCCGCTATCCGGCGCGGTTCCAGCTGATCGCGGCCATGAACCCCTGCCGATGCGGTCTGGGCGGCGGCGGGCGCGGTGCGTGCGGCAAGGCTCCACGCTGTCAGCGGGACTATCAGAACCGCATCTCCGGCCCGATGTTCGACCGTATCGACCTGACGGTCGAGACGCCACCGGTGACCGCCGCCGACATGGCCTTGCCGCCGCCGTCCGAAGGCACCGCCGAGGCCTCGGCCCGCGTCCAGACCGCCCGTGCCATGCAGGAGGACCGCCTGCGCGCCGCCGGGATCGATCCGGACATCGCCCGCGATCAGGCCATCAACGCCCGCGCCTCGGGCGAGACGCTGGACCGCTTCGCCCGGCCGGACGAGGCGGGGCGCGCCCTTCTGATGCGGGCGGGCGAGGCCGGGGGCCTGACCGCGCGCGGCTGGACCCGAACCCTGCGTCTGGCGCGCACCATCGCAGATCTAGACGGTTGCGAGGGCGTGCTGCGCCGCCACATCGCCGAGGCCCTGATCTATCGCCGCACCACCGTCGGGGCTCAGGGCGATTTCGAACGCCAGACCAATCATCACAGCACCTCTGCTTTCTGAGGCAGCCGGAGACTCGATTGGCAAAAGTGCCGACGAGGGCAGGCAGCTACCCTTGGTGCTGCTGAGCAGTCTTCCGACGCCTTAGAAGACAGCCCAAAGCCAGCGCGAGAAGCACGACATAGCTCCAGATATAGTAGGCGCTGAAAAATCCTTCCTGCATCATCGCAGGCGTCAGGGCGAAGCCGACGTGCGTCAGCAGGATCATGATCTGCGCCCCTGCGGCCAACATGAGCCATAGCCGGACGCTGCTCAGAGCTTGAACCGCCAGCCACACCGCCAGAAGGATGTCGACAGCCAGAATGGCCCACTGAACGCCTCTGGACCCGTCGTTATCGACGATTACGGATGCCACCCAGCATATAGCCACGGCTGCGGTAGCCCTGCGCTCAGGCGCTCCTCCCCTCCATAATGCGAGAAGACAGACAAGGAGGAGCGCCCCCAGACCATACCATTCGACAAGCGTTACATGAATCACGGGGCCCTCGCCCCGACACCATCACCCGGCGGCGTGCACCACGGCAAGGTGGTTGCCAGGCGGAATTGTGCCGCCTACGGGCGTGTCTTTCGATCCCCCACCTATGGCGACCGTTCGCATGTGCGAGTCAGCCTTCAGCTCCGCCAGAAGCTCATGCACCTCTACAATCCTGGCGCGAGCCTGGGATTGGGCGACCATGGCTTCTGCCAATCGCTCATAGACGGCCTGGCCGCGCGTAGCGGCAAAGCCCGCCTCCTTCCCTGCTGATGGAAGGGCTTGGGCAAAACATGCAATCTGACTGATCGCATGATCCATCGCGTCTTCAGTTTGGAACAGGGTTTCAGCGACACCCGTCACGGTGCCACGGGCAAGTTCAATACGTTTCATGTTGGCTTCCTCGCCTACTGGAATAGCAGGTTTTGCAACCATAGCGAGAAGTTCTGCACTGTTAAGAGGGCGAGCGCGAGAATCGTGAGCCCAAGGATTGAACCCATCAGCACCAGCGTCCGAAATAGAAGCTCGGGCGTCAGGCCGCTCTGGCCGAACTCGGGCGTTGATCGATTTCCGCTCTGAACTGGAGTGCGTTCGGCGTGGGGAGCCCGCAAACCAGCAGCATCAACTGTCGTGCCGTTGCCGCCCCCGACAACCGGTCGTCCCGAAACATCAGACAATCGTGATGACGGGCTATGGCTATTTCCAGCGCCAGACCCGACCAGGTGTAGGACAGGGCGACCTCCAGATCCGTGTAGCTCCATCGCGGCATCGGCCCATTCGCCGGTGTGGGAATGACCGATTCTCCAGCCTTCATCTCTGATGATCGAGTCGGGTCCAGGCATTTCGCCATTGTCAGCAAAAGCTGCTGGAGCAAATTCATTGTCGGCATGTCTGTGCTCGCCAACCAGAGCGCCCTGACGAGGTGCTTGGGCTTTTGCCGCTTCTCCGGATTGGAGATCAGCGTGTCGATCGCGGTCTCCACATCCTCCCATTTCATGGCGCTCAGCTCGTTGCGCGCGGTCGCTGGCGACCAGTCCCGCGTATACCATTCCGGCACTTGTCTGATGGTCCTCGGCATACCAACCTCCCCCGTTGAGAAGGTCAGCGTGCAGATGATCCTCACTTTGAGGTATCGAGGAAAAACCCTCTACGGGTTCAGTCTGTAGGCTTTCGCCAAACACACGCCTGACCGCGACACGGCTGCTAGAGACGCCAAGTTTCTTGCGGATGTTGGCGAGGTGGGTTTCGACGGTTTTCGGAGAGAGGCCGAGCTCCCGCGCAATCTCGTCGGCCTGAAGATGCCTGGCGACGCCCGATAAACAGAGCATTTCTTTCGGCGTGAGCATTCAACACTCGCTACACGTGCAGCTTGTCTCCACGATTCGCTGACCACCTAGCGTGTTACAGGGCGTTACATTTGGCAAGTCAGCAATAACACAGCGGCGTTGCCACGGAAGGCACTACGACCCCGTCACTGATGTGCGGCACGAAAGAGTGCGGCCCAATAGCGGGCGGCATTTGACCAGGCCCCGCCGGACCGCTTGAGCCAAAGTTAAGGGGTTTGCGGCAATGTCGTCCCGTCAGGAGACGACGATGGCGCGGCAGAACAAAGCCCAATCAGACGACAGCACTGCGGCAGCGCCCGAGCAGCAGTTCCTGCGCCTGATGAGCCACGAAATGCGCACCCCCCTGAACGGGGTGATCGGCATGCTCGGCCTGCTGTCGCGCACCAAGCTGGACGGGGCCCAGCGCGCCTATGCGGACGCCGCGCGCTCCTCGGCCGAACACCTGCTGGGCCTGGTCAACGACCTGCTGGACTATGCCCGCCTTGAAGCCGGCAAGCTGGAGTTCGATTCCGCCCCCGTCGATCTGGAAGCCCTGGTGCGCGGGGTCGCCGAGTTGCTGAGCCCCCGCTCCCATGAACGCGGGCTGGAGATCGCCTGGTCCGTCGCCGCCGACGCGCCCGACATCATCGGCGATGAGGGGCGTCTGCGCCAGGTGCTGTTTAACCTGGCTGGCAATGCGGTGAAGTTCACCGAAACGGGCGGGGTCCGCATCAGCGTCGAGCGCGCGGGCGGACCGGCGTCAAAGCCTCGCCTGGCCTTCATCATCGATGACACGGGACCCGGCATTCCTCCCGAGGCCCGCGCTCGCATTTTCGAGGAGTTCGGCCACGTCGATGCCTCGGACGCCTCCCGCTTCGGCGGCGCGGGTCTGGGCTTGGCTGTCGTACGCCGCCTGGCCGACGCCATGGGTGGACAGGTAGAGGTGTCCGACCGGCCCGATGGCCCCGGGGCCCGTTTCCGCTTCACCGCTGACTTCCCCGTCGCCAAGGGCACACAGCGACTGCGCGAGCTCGAAGGCCGCACCGTCGGCATCGTCAGTCCCGACCCCTTCGTCCGTGCCGCCGCCACCGCCCAGATCGAGGCGTCGGGCGGTCAGGTCCATACTCAGGCTCCGGTCGTCCTGATCGACCACGCCGCACGGCCTGATGGCCACGCCCTGGTCCCGCGCCCCGCCGATGTCCGCGCCATCGTCCTACTGAAGCCGGAGGAGCGCGAGCGGATCGCCGCCTATCGCTCGGCCGGTTTTCACGGCTATCTGATCAAGCCTCTGCGCCGCGCCTCCCTGGCCGAGCGGGTGCTGGCAGCAATCGGCCAAAGCAGCAGCATGACCGGCCTGCGCCAGACCCCTTCCGACGACGACCGCGTTATCCCTTCGCGCTTTTCCGGCACCCGCGTGCTGCTGGTCGAGGACAATCCGGTCGGGGCCCTGCTGGCGACCACATTGCTGAAGCGCGAAGGCTGCGCGGTCGAGACCGCCGCCAACGGGGCCGAGGCCATCGCCGCCCTGAAACGCGCCCGTTACGACCTGGTACTGATGGACATGCGTATGCCCGGCGTCGATGGGCCGACCGCCTCGCGCGCCATCCGGGCCGCAGGCGACCGGACGCCGATCATTGCCCTGACCGCCAATGCCTTCGCCGAGGATCGGCGGGCCTGTCTGGAGGCCGGGATGGATGACCATCTGGTCAAGCCGCTGGAGCTGGAAGCGCTGCGATCGACACTTGCCCGCTGGACGAACCGGGACGTCCGCGCCAAGGTCGCCGTCTGATTTGAAGACGCGGGGGCGTCTGCTGGAGACGCCGACCGAATGAACGACACCCCTGCCCGCATGCCCACTGAACCACTGGCCGTCACCGACACCACGCCCAAGGGTCTGGGCGTCATCAAGGTCGCCTTCCGCGACCGGCGCACCCTGGCCATGCTGCTGCTGGGGTTCTCTGCGGGCCTGCCGATCACCATGGTGTTGGGCACGCTGAACGCCTGGTTGACGGATGCCGACGTCGCCATATCGACGATCGGCATCCTGTCCTGGGTTGGGCTTTTCGCAGCCTTCAAATTCCTGTGGTCGCCCCTGGTCGGCATCCGTCCCCCCGTGATCGGAAAGCGGCTGGGCCGTCGCCGCAGCTGGCTGATCGGCTGTCAGGTCGTGGTGATCGGTGCGCTGTTCGTCATCGCCTTTTCCAATCCCGAGGGCAGTACTCTGGTGCCCCTGGCCATCGCCGCCGCCCTGGCCGCTTTCGCTTCGGCCACTCAGGATATTGTCATCGACACCTGGCGGATCGAGGTCGCAGGACCGGGTGCGCCGCTGGACCTTCTGTCCACCATCTATCAGTTCGGATCACGCAGCGCGGCACTCGTGGGCGGCGCAGGCAGTCTGTTGCTGGCCGACGCGGTAGGCTGGCCCGTCACCTATATGTTGAGCGGCATGCTGATGGGCTTGGGGGTGCTGGGCACACTGATCGCGCCCGAGCCCACGCCTGCACCGCCCCAGGCCATCGCCAAGGAGCGCCTCGGTTCGCCGCGTCTGCGCCAGATCGCCCTGATCGCCACGCTCGCGGCCTGGGCCTGGGCGGCCTTTATGCTGGTGAACTTCATGGTCACGGCATTGACCACCACGCCCGCGCCAAGCGCGGGCGAATTCACCGGCACTTGGGGGCCGTGGATCATTGCCGCCGCCGTCCTGCTGCCCTGCGCCCTGGCCGGGTTCGTGGTCTGGCGCGGCAAGGTCGCCACGCCGGCACCGGGGGATCGGCCAGTCCTGACGAAGCTCTATGACGCCATCCTGGCCCCACTGGTCGAGCTGATGGGGCGGCTGGGCTGGGGGGCGCTGATCGTGCTGGGTCTGATCCTGACCTATCGCATCACCGACGGCGTCTGGGGCCCCTTCGCGTTTCCCTTCTACATGGGCGACACGGGCGGGGCGCTGGGCCACACCAAGAGCGAGGTAGCGTTGGCCTCCAAGACGTTCGGCGTCGTCATGACCATCATCGGTATCGGCCTGGGCGGCTGGGCGCTGTTGGCCATAGGGCGAATGGCGTCGCTGCTGATCGGGGCGGTCCTGGCGGCGGCGACCAATCTGCTGTTCGTGGACCTCGCCATGGGCGCGCCGGTTATCGGCCGCTTCATGGAGGCGACAGGTTTGTACGCTCTGTTCGGTGCTTTTGGCGCGGGCGAGCCGATGGCGCGTCTGATGCTGGCCATCGCGGGGGAGAACATCGCGGGTGGTTTCGCAGGCGCGGCCTTCGTCGCCTATCTTTCGGCCCTGTCCAGCCGGATGTTTGGCGCGGTCCAGTTTGCGGTCTTCACGTCGCTGGCCCTGCTGATCGGCACCCTGGGGCGTGGGGCGCTGGGCGAGATGATCGAGAACCAGGGGTTCGCCCCGGTCTTCCTGTTCGCCGCCGCACTGGGCGGCATCGCCGTCGTCTTCTGCCTCCTGGAATGGATCCGGCTGGCGGCCGAGTGTCGCAAGCTCGACCGCACGGGAGAAACGGTCAGCCCTCGCTGACGACTTCGCCGTCGTAGGCGGCGAAGGTGGCGGCAGTGATGATCTCTGACACCGAGGCCCCCAGGCTGACGATCTGCACCGACTTCTCCAGCCCGACCAGCAGGGGTCCGATCACGGTCGCCCCGCCCAGAGCCTGGACCAGCCGCGTCGAGATCGAGGCGGAATGGATGGCCGGCATGACGAGGACGTTGGCATCCGCGCTCAGCCGCATGAAGGCGTAGTTGGCCCGCGCCTCGGGATCCAGCGCCAATTCCGGCGGCATCTCGCCCTCGTATTCGAAGTCCACGCCCTTGCGGTCCAGGATGCGGATCGCCTCGCGTACCTTTTCGCCCCGGTCGCCGGGCGGGTTGCCGAAGGTCGAATAGGACAGGAAGGCCACGCGCGGGGTCCGGCCCAGGCGACGCACGGCCGCCGCCGCCTGGATGGCGATCTCGGCCAGTTCCTCGGCGTCGGGCAGTTCGTGGATGGAGGTGTCCGCCACGAACAGGGTCCGCCCCTTGGCCAGCAGGATCGACAGGCCGATCATCCGCTCCTTGACGTCCAGGACGCGCCGGACCTCCTTCAGCACCATGTTGAAGTTGCGGGTCGAGCCGGTCACCACCGCATCCGCATCGCCGCGCGCCACCATCGAGGCAGCGAAATAGTTGCGGTCCTGATTGATCATCCGCTGGACGTCGCGGCGCAGATAGCCCCGGCGCTGCAGGCGCTCGTACAGGAAGTCGGTGTATTCGGTATTCTTGTCGGACACCCGGGCGTTGACGATCTCGATGCCCAGGGCGTCGAAATCCAGACCCGCCTCGATGGCGTTCTTGCGGATCAGGTCCTCGCGGCCCAGCAGGATGGGCGTGCCCAGTTCCGCCTGTTTGAAGGCCCAGGCGGCGCGGATGACGGTGGTCTCCTCGCCCTCGGCAAAGACCACCCGCTTGTCCGGCGCGGCGCGCACGGCCGAGGAAATCTTCTGCATCAAGGCCGCAGACGGATCGATCCGGCCCCTGAGCGACGTGCGATAGGCGTCCATGTCCTCGATCGCCACACGGGCCACGCCGGTATCCATCGCCGCCTGGGCGATGAAGGGCGGGATGTACCAGATCAGGCGCGGATCGAAGGGCGTGGGGATGATGTAGTCCGGCCCGAACTTCAGCTTGCGCCCCGAATAGGCGGCGGCGACCTCGTCCGGCACATCCTCGCGCGCCAGCATGGCCAGGGCCTGGGCGCAGGCGATCTTCATCTCGTGGTTCACGCGCCGGGCCCGCACGTCCAGGGCCCCGCGGAACAGATAGGGGAAGGCCAGGACGTTGTTGACCTGGTTCACATAGTCCGATCGACCGGTGGCGATGATGGCGTCGGATCGCACCGACAACACATCCTCGGGGGTGATCTCCGGATCCGGATTGGCCATGGCAAAGATGATCGGACGCGGGGCCATGGACGCCACCATCTCCTTGGTGATCGCCCCCTTGGCCGAGAGGCCCAGCACGACATCCGCCCCGACCATGGCCTCGGCCAGGGTTCTCAGGGGTGTGTCGGTCGCGTGCGCGGCCTTCCACTGGTCCATGCCCGAGGGGCGGCCCTTGTAGACCACGCCGTCGCGGTCGCAGATGACGGTGTTCTCGGCCTTGACGCCTGCCGCCTTCATCAGGGCGATGGACGACAGCCCGGCCGCGCCGGCCCCGGCCAGAACCACCTTGATATCCTCCATCCGCTTGCCCGTCACATGACAGGCATTGATCAGACCGGCGGTCGAGATGATGGCCGTGCCGTGCTGGTCGTCGTGGAAGACGGGGATGTCCAGCAGGTCCTGAAGCTCGCTTTCGATCACGAAGCATTCGGGGGACTTGATATCCTCCAGATTGATGCCGCCCCAGGTGTCGCCGATGTTCTTGACGACGGTGATGAACTCGTCCGGGTCGGTGGTCTTCACCTCCACGTCGAAGCTGTCGACGTCGGCGAACCGTTTGAACAGGACCGACTTGCCCTCCATCACCGGCTTGGACGCCATGTGACCCAGGTTGCCCAGACCCAGGATGGCGGTGCCGTTGGAGATAACCGCGACCAGATTGCCCTTGGCTGTGTAGTCGTAGGCCTTGTCCACATCCTTGGCGATCGCCAGCACCGGAATGGCCACACCCGGCGAATAGGCCAGCGACAGATCGCGCTGGGTCGCCATGGGCTTGGTCGGGGCCATGGAGATCTTGCCCGGCGTCGGATGGCTGTGGAAGTCCAGAGCGTCCTGGTCGGAGAAGGTCTGTTTGTCGGTCAGGTCGGGCATGGTCGGCTTTCGGTCTTGGGAACCCCTCTGTCCTAGAGCCGTGCTGACGCGGGGACAACCTTCGTAAGGACCGCCACACTTGCATTGCAGGCCGTCTGGTCCTTTAAGCGCGGCCAAAGACGCCTCCCCCGCGTCTGACCAAGGATCACGCCATGTCCGCAGCCCCCGCCAAGCCCATCAAGAAAGTCGTCCTCGCCTATTCCGGCGGCCTGGACACCTCGATCATCCTGAAGTGGCTGCAGACCGAGTATAATGCCGAGGTCATCACCTTCACGGCCGACCTGGGCCAGGGCGAGGAACTGGCCCCCGCCCGCGAGAAGGCCCTGAAGCTGGGCATCAAGCCCGAGAACATCTTCGTCGACGATCTGCGCGAGGAGTTCGTGCGCGACTTCGTCTTTCCGATGTTCCGCGCCAACACCGTCTATGAGGGTCAGTATCTGCTGGGCACCTCCATCGCCCGGCCCCTGATCGCCAAGCGCCAGATCGAGATCGCCAGGATGGTGGGAGCCGACGCCGTCTGTCACGGCGCAACCGGCAAGGGCAACGACCAGGTCCGGTTCGAGCTGGGCTACTATGCCCTGGACCCCGACATCCATGTCATCGCCCCGTGGCGCGAGTGGGAGTTCCGCAGCCGCGAGGCCCTGCTGGACTTCGCCGAGAAGCATCAGATCCCGATCAGCAAGGACAAGCGCGGCGAGGCCCCGTTTTCGGTCGACGCCAACCTTCTGCACTCCTCCTCCGAGGGCAAGGTGCTGGAAGACCCGGCGGTCGAAGCCCCCGAGTTCGTGCATCAGCGCACCATCGCCCCTGAGGATGCGCCCGACACCCCGACCGTCTTCACCCTGGGTTTCGAAAAGGGTGACGCCGTCTCCATCGACGGCGAGACCATGTCGCCCGCCACGATCCTGACGAAACTGAATCAACTGGGTCACGACAATGGCGTCGGCCGTCTGGACCTGGTCGAGAACCGCTTCGTCGGCATGAAGTCGCGTGGTGTCTATGAGACGCCCGGCGGCACCATCCTGCTGGCCGCGCACCGGGGCATCGAGTCGATCACCCTGGATCGCGGGGCCATGCATCTGAAGGACGAACTGGCGGTCAAATACGCCCACCTGATCTACAACGGCTTCTGGTTTTCGCCCGAGCGCGAAATGCTGCAGGCCGCCATCGATCACTCGCAGGCGAACGTGTCCGGCACCGTTCGCGTCAAGCTGTACAAGGGCAATGTCACCATCATCGGTCGCGAAAGCGACCAGAGCCTGTACGATCAGGACCTGGTCACCTTCGAGGAAGGCGTCCAGGCCTATGACCACCACGACGCCGAGGGCTTCATCAAGCTGAACGCCCTGCGCCTGCGGGTGCTCGGCAAGCGGACAAAGCGCAATCAGGACTGACGCCTGCCACAAATGATCTCGCCCTCGCCGTGAAATGGCGCCACCTTGGGCTCAGGAGCATGGGCTCCGCTCAATGATTTCAGGACCCTTTGCCATGTCATTCCGCGCTGTTCTGGCCGCCTCGGCCGTATTCGCCTTCGCCGCTCCTGCCTTTGCACAAGACGCTCCTGCGCCAGCTCCGGCACCCGCCGCTCCAGCCGCGCCGTCGGCCGAAGAAGCCGCTCTTCAGGCCAAGGGGGAAGCGTTCGGGGCACGTATGCAGCAGATGGCCACCGAAATGCAGTCGGCCGTCACGGCTGCTGCCGGCGACACGGCTAAGGCGAACGCCGATCTGGATGTCATCGTCGCCCGCTACCAGCCTGAAGCCGACGCCTTCGGTGACGAAGTGGCCGCCTTCATCACGGCTCAATCCGCCACTGCTCCGGCTGAACAGCAGGCTCAAATGGCACAGATGATCCCGATGATCACCGCCGAGATCACGGGCGTTCCCGCCAAGGCCAAGACCGATGTCCTTGCCGCCGCAGCCTCTGCAGCCGCCCCCGCCGTTCCTCAATAAGTTTCGCACGATCAAGGCGGTGGGGTCTGACCTCGCCGCCTTACCGCGATTTCACTTGAGATCGTGCGGGTATGGGCAGAGCTTGAGCGCATCCACAAGGAGCGCCCCGATGATCAAGGCCCTTTCCCTCGCCGCAGCCCTCGCCCTGCTGCCCATCTCCGCCGCCGTCGCCGGTGATGTCCGAGGCCCCTCCGAAGACGCGCTCGAAGCCGCCGCCGAGGCCTTCGAGGCCCGGATGGAGACCTTCGGCGAACGCGCCGAGGCCATTTCCGAGGATGCCGACCTGACCGACGAGCAGAAGGGCCTGCGGATCGCCGCCCTCTGGACCGAATATCAGCCGGACGTTATGGCCTTCACTACCCTGGCCAGCCAGGTCGCCCCCGCCATTGCCGCCGAAGCCCTGGCCGACATCGATGTCGAGGCGCTGGTCGGTGACGCCATGAGTCAGGCCGATCTGTCGGGGGCCATGGCGACGGCGCAAGGCGTGGCCACCAACGGAGCCTGGGCCTCCAACGATCCCGAGCACATGGCCACCTACGGTCTGATGGCCGACTATGCCGTCGGCGAGGCGATGGACTCGATCGACGAAGCCTCGGCGGAGATCGCCGCAGCGACCGCACAGGCCGAGGCCGAGGTGGCCCGCGCCGCCGCCGAAGCGTCTGCGCCCGACGAAGACTGATCCCGCCCCCTTGACCGGGTGACCGGACGGCCCGACAGGGCCTGATATGGCCAGCTTGCCCGTCGATCCGCATCTGTATCTGACCTTCCTGGGGGTCATGGCCGTCATGGCCATAACACCGGGACCGGCCAACCTGTTTTCTGTCGCCAATGGCGTGGCGCGGGGCAAGGCCGGTGCCATGCTGGGGGTCCTGGGCATGAATGCCGCGACCCTGGTCTGGTTCGGAGCGGCGGCCCTGGGTCTGGGTGCGCTGGTCGTGGCGTTTCCTGAAGCCTTTCGCCTGATCTCCGTCGCCGGTGCGCTGTATGTCGCCTGGCTGGGGCTGAAGGCTCTGCGCGGAGCCTTCCGTACGGCTGCCGATCCCGAGGACACGACGGTCCGGCCCGGCCGCAGCGCCCTGGTCGACGGCTTCATGGTCCAGATCGCCAATCCCAAGGCCGTGCTGTTCTTCACCGCCGTCCTGCCGCCATTCCTTGATGTGAACCGCCCGGCCGCGCCCCAACTGGCCCTGTTCGCGGTCGCCACCATCGGCATGGATGTGCTGTCGATGTCCGCCTATGGTTTGGGCGGAGCCGCCCTGGCGCGGCGGATGTCAGAGCGCCGGTTCCGGCGCGGTTTCGGCCTGCTGACCGGCATCCTGTTGCTGGCGGCCTGCGTACTTATATTGACGCGACTGTAGCGGACGATCGGCCGCAGGAACCGGCTTGTTCATGTCCCGTTCAACTATTCTGGCGCCTGTATGATCGCCAAGGAGAAAATTCATGAAGATGCGTATGTTCAAGCCCGTGCTTCTGGCGGCGACAGCTGCGCTCGCCCTGTCGGCCTGCGCCACCGCCACCCCCTATGCCCCCGCCAGCCCCGACAGCCGATACGGCTACTCCCAGCAAAGGATCGAAGGCGACCGCTTCCGGGTCAACTTCGCCGGCAACTCCGTGACCTCGCGCGACCAGGTCGAGATGTCGCTTCTGCTGCGTGCAGCAGAAGTTACTGTCGAGAACGGCGGGGACTGGTTTACCACCGTCAACCGCGCCACTGATCGCGACACCCGCCTGACCGGCGGAAGCGACCCCTTCTATTACGACCGGTATTCGCGATTCTGGGGCCCGTCGTGGCGCTATTCGCGTCGCGGCCTTTGGAGCCCTTGGCGTGAGCCCTTCGGCCCTGACTTCGACGTTCGCCAGATTGACCGTTACGAAGCTACGTCCGAGATCGTCATTGGTCGCGGCCCGAAACCTGCCAACGATCCCAATGCCTTCAACGCGCGGGAAGTGATCGAGAACATCGGCCCCCGCGTCGCCCGGGCGATGTAGCCTTGGATACGACAGGATAAGTCTGGATAACCAGGCTGAACAAAATGGACCGGGCGGCCCCTGCACAGGGGCCGCCCTTTTTCTTTCGCCCTATCCGATGCGCGGCATCTTCATCCGACGCTTGTTGGTGTGGCTGGCGGGAGCTTTGCCCAGGTCGTCGGGCAGTTCTCCCTTGAAATAGAACCGCTGCCAGGCCTCCTTGGCTGCTTCGGGATCACCCGAGGCGAGGCGGCTGTTAAAGTCGCTGCGCTGTTTCAGCCAGGCCTCGTATTGGCCCTGCATGGTCGGATTGGAGCCCAGCGAGCGGATCACAGGTTGGGCCTCCTCGGCCTTCTTGTGCTGAGCGATGGTGATGAAACAGAAGGGCTCGCCCTTGTCGAAGCGGATCTTGCCGGGGCGTGTGAAGATCCAGTTCATCGTGAACGGAAACGGCAGCCAGTCGGTCTCCACCACCCCGACCAGGGCCTGAATGCCGTCCTTGATGTGGTTGGGGCTGCCCTGGCAGGTCATGCTCCAGCCCGGCGGGGTGCGGAACAGATACTGCGGATGCATGGTCAGAACGCCGCGCGTGAAATGCGAGACGACGAAATGCTTCACATCCGGCTCGGGCCGGTCTGGCGTGATGACGATGTCCGACTGGGCCGGGCCGCCGTTCCACTCGGCGGAAAAGCCGAACGGACACAGGATTTCCCACCCCGTCGTATTGGCCATGTTCAGCGGCAGACAGCGATAGGGATGCCGGCTGGCAAAGGCGTCCATCCAGTCGCGCGACTGGCGCCCCGGCACGAGGTCCGGCGGGCGCTGCGACATCGGATAGCATTCCAGTTCCACGGGCGATCTCCGGCGGGTATCGAGGACGGATACATTCCTAGCGACCGATGATGACCCAAGACAAGCCGACCCATACTCCCGCCTATGACCGCGACCGCCTGCTGGCGTGGATGGCCGAACACGACATCGCCCAGACCACCCACGACCATCCCGCCGTCTTCCGTGTCGAGGAGGGGCTGGAGCTGAAAGTCGCCCTGCCGGGAGCCCACACCAAGAACCTGTTCCTCAAGGACAAGAAGGGCAGGCTGTGGCTGATCTCAGCGCGTCAGGACACGGTCATCGACCTGAAGCGCGCGCCCGCCCTGATCGGCTCGGACCGTCTGTCCTTCGGCAATGAGACCCTGATGTGGGAGACGCTGGGCGTCCGCCCGGGCTCTGTCACGGCCCTGGCCCTGATCAATGACACCGACCGGCGAGTGAGCTTCGTGCTGGATCAGGCGCTTTGGGACGCTGACATCGTCAACTTCCACCCCCTGACCAACACGGCGACGACGGCTCTGGAGCAGGCGGCTTTTCGCAAGGCCCTGGCGCTGATGGGGCGGGAGCCAGTGCTCCTGGATTTCAGCGCGCCCTGAAGCGCAGCCTCAGGCCGCCTCGCGCCAGGTCTTGCCGACCAAAACATCGCTCATGGCGGCCAGAAGGGCGTTCATGGTGATGGGCTTCGTCAGATGTCCGTCCGCTCCGGCAGCCAGGCTCTGGGTGACATGTTCGGCCATGGCGTTGGCCGTCAGCATCAGAATGGCGGTGCGTTCTTTGCCCTGATCGGTCTCGACGTCGCGGATGGCCCGCGTCGCGCTCAGCCCATCCATGACCGGCATCTGCATGTCCATCAGGACGATGTCGAAGGGCTCGGATTTGAAGCGCTCCAGCGCCTGCTGTCCATTCTCGACCGTCACCAGCTCCATGGCCGTGACCCCCAGCATGATCTCGATCACCTTGCGATTGGCTGGGTGGTCGTCGGCCAGCAGGATGCGCAGGGGCAGTCCGGTGATATCGGTTGCCGGGGTGATGGGCGAGGAGGCCGCCACCGGTGCTGCCGCCTCGGGCAGGTCGATCTCGAAGATGAAGGCCGACCCCTGGCCGGGCATACTGTCGCAATCCAGGGTACCGCCCATCAGCTCCACCAGCGCGGCGGAAATGGCTAGGCCCAGACCCGTTCCGCCAAAGCGGCGGGTGATCGATCCATCGGCCTGCTGGAAACGACCGAAGATTCTGGCCTTCTGGTCGGCGTCAAAGCCGATGCCGGTATCTCGGACCTCGAATCTGACGCGGCCGGCGTCCGCCGCCGTCACCGTCATCGTCACAGTCCCCTGCTCCGTGAACTTCAGCGCATTGGAGATGAGATTGGTCAGGACCTGGCGAAGCCGTACCGCATCGCCGCACACGTATTTCGGCGCGGAGGGATCGAGATCGAAGACGAGGGCGACCCCCCGATCCTCCGCCTTGGCCCGCCACAGAAGCGCGATGTCATTGACGGTGTGCTTCAGATCGAACGTCGTCTCTTCCAGCGCGACTTGGCCTGCCTCGATCTTGGCACTGTCGAGGATGTCGGTCAGCAGGCGTTCCAGCGTAGCCCCCGAAGACCGTATCAGATCGACCATCTCATGGGCGTTGCGGTCCAGGTGTTGACGCGACAGGGCATCGGCCATGGACACGACACCATTCAGCGGCGTGCGGATTTCGTGGCTCATATTGGCTAGGAATTCCGACTTGGCGCGATTGGCGGCTTCGGCCCGTTCCTGGGCCGCCTTCAGCCGTCGAGCCTGACGCATCTGCCAGACCAGGCCCGCGCCGACGCACAGCAGAAAAATGACCCCGACGGCGATGACCAGCCATTGCAGGCGCGTCTTGGTCCGGGCCGTTTCCAGCTGAGTGCGGCGGTCGTCGAGTTGCTGCTGCATGTCGCCCGTGACCTGATGGACGCCGGCAGAAAAGGCGCGCGCTTCAGCGACATCCTTCTCGGTTGTGAAACGCCGCAGCAGGGCAAAAGCCTCGGCCGGCCGTCCCTGGGCGAACAGGATTTCCGCCTGCACCTCGCTCAGACGCGAGCCGTCGCCCGCCGACGTCTCAAGCCCGCGCAGAACCTCCAGATCGCGCATGGCTCCGTCCACGTCGCCCGTCCTCGCTCTGGCGATCGCCCGCAAGGGCAGAACGTCCAGCGCCAGGAAGGCGGCGTCTCCGAGGTTTTCGCCATAGGGATCCAGACAGGCTAGTACGCCTCCCGGCTGTGCGCCGGCATCGGCGACGAGGGCGCACAGGGCGGCGTCGTAAATGGCCAAGGCGGGCAGGTCGGATCGGGACGCCACCGCACTGTGCGCAGCCGCAAACGCCCGACCTCGCTCCAGATCCCCCATCCGAACAGCCATCTTGGTCAGATTGTACAGGCTGTCGAAATCGGGGCGGGGATAGGCGGGATTGGAATAGTCGATCTCGAACTTGCGAAAGGCCGCGGTCGCGCCCTCGACATCGTCGATATCCTTCAAGCCCATGCCGACCACCTCCCAGATGCCGGCGCGGGCGGTGTCGGCATAGGGATCGCGCGCGGGAATGTCGGCCTGGGCGCGGGTGAGCAGTTGCAGACCCTCGCCGATCCGGCCCTGATCGACCAGATTCAGCGCGACCAGTCGCGCCGCGTGCGCCCGAACAAACCAGTCGTGACCGTGCTCTACATAGTCGGTCATCGCGGCGGCCGCCGCCGCTTCACCCTGATCGTAGCGAATGGTGAGGGCGTTCAGTGCCGCGATGTCGATATAGCGTTTGTCATCCTGGTCCCGGGCGGCAGCGGCCAGACGGTTGTTCCACCGGGTCGCACGCTGAAACTCGCCCTGGTTCAGGATCGTCCAGGTGACGTGATACAGCCGGTTCAATCCCTCCCGGTCCTTACGGGTCGCAGCGCGCTGACCGAAGGTTTCCAGCTCGGCGAAGCTGGTCGAGGCGGCGCGGCGTTCCACGAACCGGGCCAGGGCCTCGGCCTCTGCGGCAGGCGGCAACACAGGCTCCGGGGCCATCGCCGAGGCCGGCGCGGCAACCACGGATGCAAAGAAAATCCTCAGCACCGCCAGAAAGACGCGGTTCGACATCGCAAAAACCCCAACCCCAAGCGACCATCTGACATGCAAGAGGTTGAGCAAGCTTTAGTGGCCGCGCGGTTATGGCGGCGCTCGTCGATTTTGACGGCCCAACGGTCGGCTGCGGTTCTATCGCGCCCCGGACAGTGCTAGAGCCGCCTGCGTCTCCCCGACCTCATTCCAGATACGGATGCCGCCATGCCCGCCGCTCCCGATTTTCCGCCTGCGCCCGATGCGGTGAGGCCTGTTCGCGCCCTGATCTCCCTGTCCGACAAGACGGGGCTGGAGGCGGCGGCGCGGACCCTGCATGAGCTGGGCGTCGAGCTGGTCTCGACCGGCGGCACGCGCGCGGCCATCGCGGCCTTAGGCCTGCCGGTGAAGGACGTGGCCGACCTGACCGGCTTCCCCGAGATGATGGACGGGCGGGTCAAGACCCTGCACCCGGTGGTCCACGGCGGCCTGCTGGGCGTGCGAGACGCCGCCGACCATGCCGAGGCCATGACCGCCCACGGCATCGGTCCCATCGATATCGTCTGGGTCGACCTGTATCCGTTCGAGGCCACGGTCGCCTCGGGCGGCGGCTTCGATGCCGTGGTCGAGAACATCGACATCGGCGGCCCCGCCATGATCCGCTCCGGCTCCAAGAACCACGGCTATGTCGCCGTCTGCGTCGATCAAACATCAGTGGCCGAACTGCTCGATGCGCTGAAAGCTGACGGCACCACGTCGCTGGCCCTGCGCAAGCGCCTGGCCGCCCGCGCCTTTGCTCGCACCGCCGCCTATGACGCCGCCGTCAGCGGCTGGTTCGCCGGTCAGCTGGAAGACGCCGCCCCGGCCCGCAAATCCATCGCCGGCTCGCTGGCCCAGACCCTGCGCTATGGCGAGAACCCGCATCAGACCGGGGCCTTCTATCGCACTGGCGAAACCCGTCCCGGGGTCGCACATGCGCAGCAGGTCCAGGGTAAGGAACTGGGCTACAACAATATCGCCGATGCCGATGCCGCCTATGAACTGGTCGCAGAGTTCCAGGCCCCGGCCTGCGTTATTGTCAAACACGCCAACCCCTGTGGCGTGGCCGTCGGCAACGATCTGAGCGAGGCCTATGCCCGGGCGCTGGAATGCGACGCCGTCTCGGCCTTCGGCGGTGTCATTGCCGTCAACCGGCCGCTGAACGGGGCCGATGCCCGTGCCATCACCGACATCTTCACCGAGGTCGTCATCGCACCGGGTGCCGACGACGAGGCCCGCGCCGTCTTCGCCGCCAAGAAGAACCTGCGCCTGCTGATCACCGACGGCCTGCCCGATCCGCACGGTCCGGGCGAGGTGTTCCGCAGCGTGGCCGGCGGGTTCCTGGTCCAGTCGCGCGACCGCAGCCTGATCAAGCCCGAAGACCTGAAGATCGTCACGCGCCGCCAGCCGACGCAGCAGGAGGTGCAGGACATGCTGTTCGCATTCACCGTCGCGAAGCACGTCAAGTCCAACGCCATCGTCTATGCCAAGGACGGCCAGACCGCCGGCATCGGCGCAGGCCAGATGAACCGCCGCGACAGCGCCCGCATCGCCGCCATCCGCGCCAAGGAAGCCGGGGAAGCCAAGGGGCTGGCCCACTCCCTCGCCCATGGATCTGCCTGCGCGTCCGAAGCCTTCTTCCCCTTCGCCGACGGCCTGCTGGAAGCGGTCGCTGCCGGAGCCACGGCGGTGATCCAGCCCGGCGGCTCCATGCGCGACGCCGAGGTCATCGCGGCGGCGGACGAGGCCGGCATCGCCATGGCCTTCACCGGGGTGCGGGTGTTCAGGCACTGATTTTTGGGGGCGCTATCGCTCGCGACGCGGTCGCTCGCTGAATGAGCGCGATTAGGCGGTGATCCACGTCGCGCGGCTGTCGTTTGGTTCGACAAAGGCTAAGGTTCTGCCATGGACACTCTTTCCACCCGCTGGACCCAGCTTGAACCGCACGCAATCGTCGTTGGCCCCGACGACGACCGGCCGCGTCCGGCGGTGGTCCTGTTCCACGGTTGCGGCGGAATGCGGCCGCATCTCCCGCTCTATGCCGAGGCCGCAAGGGCCGCGGGATGGCGCGCTTTCATCGTCGATTCCTATGCCCCGCGCGGCTGGAGCCGGGCCTATGCCCTGGCCACCGTCTGCTCGGGCCTGCAACTGCGCGGTGACAAGCGAGCGGGAGACGTGCTGGCCGCGCTGAACGGCGTGTCACAAAGGCGAGACGTAGACGCTTCGCGCATCGTCCTGGCGGGCTGGAGCCACGGCGGCTGGGGCATCATGGAGGCGATGAGTTCGGCGCGGACGCCGGGAACACTCGGGGTCCAGAACCCGGGCGAGATCACCCTGGACGGCGTGAAGTCCGTCTACCTCTGCTACCCCTATATCGGCATTGCGGCCCTGAACCGGATGCGGCCTTGGACCCACTGCCCCAAGACCCTGGCCGTCATCTCGCGCACCGATCACCTGACCAGCGTCCGCAATGCCGAGCGTGTCCATGCGATGGTCCGCAACTGCGGAGCCGAGGTCGAGACCTGGATCGCCGAAGGCACCCACGCCTTCGACGAGCCGACCTCGGCCCCGCCCATGCGCCACGATCCCGACCTGACCGCCGAGGCCATCCGCCGCTTCTCGGCTCTGTTGAACGACACGGCCGTCGCGCCCCAGCTTTAAGCCCGCGCTTGCCCCTGCGGGCATCCCGGCTTATCCCCCCCGTCATGACCGCGCCCCTGATCTGCCCGTCGATCCTCGCCAGCGATTTTGCCCGTCTGGGCGAGGAGGTCGCCGCCCTGGAGGCTGCCGGGGCCGACTGGATCCATGTCGATGTGATGGACGGCCATTTCGTGCCCAACATCACCCTGGGGCCCGACATCGTGAAAGCCATCCGGCCGCACACCACCCTGCCGTTCGATGTCCACCTGATGGTCGCCCCGGTCGATCCCTGGCTGGAGGCTTACCGCGAGGCCGGGGCCGACATCCTGACGGTCCATCCCGAGAGCGGGCCGCATCTGCACCGGACGCTCGGTCGCATCCGCCATCTGGGGGCCAAGGCCGGCGTGGTCCTGAACCCCGGCACGCCCGTCGATGTCGTGGCCGAGGTCGTGGACCTGGTCGACCTGGTCCTGCTGATGTCGGTCAATCCAGGCTTTGGCGGCCAGTCGTTCATCGACACGACGCTGAGGAAGATCGAGCGGACCCGCGCCCTGCTGGATGCCGCCGGATCGAAAGCGCATCTTCAGGTCGACGGCGGCGTGACCTCGGCCAATGCCGCAGCCTGTGTCGCGGCCGGGGCCGATGCCCTGGTGGCCGGGTCGTTCGTGTTCAAGGGTGGACCGGCCGCCTATGCGGACAATATCGCGGCGTTGAAGCGCGCGTGAATATTCCCGGCCAAAGCGAGCGGAACGCGCCCAATGCGGCTGATGTCGTCTCGGGTGGTGCCGTGTCCGACACCATTCCTGGTTTGCGCGGAGCTCCCGTGCGCACACCTGTCCGCAACAGCCAGACACATGGTGACGTGCGCCAATGGCCTGCCCTGGCTGGAAGGCTGATATCGCGCCAGCTGTGGATCGAGCTGTACGGTCTGCCCGGCTATGCGCTGACCCTGGGCGGTCGTCCGGCGCAGGGGTTTGCCGCAAGCCCGCGCGATCCGCGACCGGTCGATCCGAACCTGGGACGCTTGTTGCTGGGGGGTCGTTTCACTCTTGCGGGCCATAGCCTGGAGGCTCCGGCCCCCGAAGACCCCTGGAACCAGCCGAGCCCGACCCGCGCCTTCGCCACCGAACTTCACGCCTTCCAATGGCTGCCGTCCCTGATGATGCAGGAAGAGCGCGGTGCTCGAGAGGCCCTGCGGCTGACCCTGGGCTGGGGCACCGTCTTCGCCCGCTGGTCGCCCTTCGCCTGGAGCCCGCCGATTCTGGCGCGTCGGGTCTTCAACCTGTCTTGTGCGGCCCGTCGCATGGGTCATGTGGCCACCGAGGCCGAGCGGCTGAAACTGGCCGATCTCCTGGCCCGTCAATCCCGCCAGCTATTGCGCCCGCCGCACAGCGTGGCCGAACAGGCGACCAGCCTGACCGCCGTCGCCGTCGCGGGCTGCACTCTGGCTGGTAAGTCCGGTGCGGGCCTGCGCCGGACCGCCCTGCACCGACTGACAGCGGCTCTGGCGCGCACGGTCATGGCCGACGGCAGCCATGCCTCACGCAGCCCCGAGGCGGGGATGGAGCTCTTGCTCGATCTGCAGACGCTGCATGACGTCCTGGGCCAGGTATCGGAGACGACGCCCGAGCCGGTGCTCCGCGCCATCCAGCGCCTTACCAAGGCTCTAAGCCTGCACACTCTGCCGGATGGGCGACTGATCACCTTGCAAGGCGGCGGGCCCTCGACGGCGGCGCGTGTGGCAGCGGCACACGCCCAAGGGGACGCCGGCCCCGATACCGATCTGTCCGGCATCGTTGGCGGCATTTCTCGGATCCGTAGCCCCCTGCTGACCATCATCACAGATGTCGCGGGTCCGGCGCGAGGGCCTTGGTCCGCCACAGCCTGTGCCCAGCCGATGGCGCTGGAGATTCTGTGCGGCAAGGACCGGTTGGTCACCGGCTGCGGCTGGACACCCCAGGCGCTGGATCGCCAGGGCCTTCGCCTGCCCCCCGGCCACTCGACCCTGACCTTGGGCGAAAGCTCGGTGGCCGAGCCACTGGGAGGCTGGAAGGCCGAGGTCATGGGACCGCGCCTGATCGGACCGGCGCTGCATTTCGAGGTCAACCACCGCGATGGCGAGGCCGCCGTCTGGCTGGAGGTCGAGCACGACGGCTGGGCCTCGCGCTTCGGACTGCTGCATCAACGACGTCTGTACCTGGACCAGAAGCTGGACGAGCTGCGCGCCGAGGAGCGCCTGCATCCCTCGCCCGGTCATCGTGATGGCGCTCGCCCGATCGCCGCCCCCTATGCTGTCCGCTTCCAGCTGGAGCCGGGGGTTCAGGCATCCCTGGCCCGCGATCGACGTTCCATCCTGCTGCGCGGCCATTCGGGCCGGGGCTGGTGGTTCCGCACCGACGGGCCGGACGTCGCCATCGAGCCCTCGGTCCATGTCGATGAGGGTCTGACCCGCCGCTCGCTCCAGATCGTGGTGCGCGGTTCGGCGCGCACGGATGCGGAAACGAAGATCCGCTGGAAGCTGAGCCCCGCCGGCGCCGGGTCCGATCCGTCCTGATCCGTCACCGCTCCACCTTGAGGTTCCGCCCTGCCGCGACCATCTGACGGTTGCCGCGTTACCGCTTGTCTGCACAGGATCGTTTCATGAGTTTCGCCGACCCCAAAGCTGCGTCCGATGACCTGATCAAGGACGGCTCCGACGCCGGCTTCATGGCCGACATCGTCGAGGCCTCGAAGGTCCAGCCGGTGATCGTCGACTTCTGGGCCACATGGTGCGGGCCCTGCCGGACCCTGACGCCCATGCTGGAAAAGGCCGTCCGTGCCGCCGAGGGCAAGGTCAAGCTGGTCAAGATCGACGTTGACGCCAACCCGGCCTATGCAGGCCAGTTGCGGGTTCAGTCCATCCCCACCGTCTATGCCTTCGTAGACGGCAAGCCCGTGGACGGGTTCCAGGGTGCAGTGCCCGAAAGCCAGCTGAAGGCCTTCATCGACAAGCTGGCGGGCGGACCAGGCATCAACTCTGACGTCGAACAGCTTCTATCGCTGGGCGCGGAATCCTTGTCGCTGAACGACCTCGGTGGCGCGGCCCAGGCCTATGCCCAGGTCCTGACGCTGGAGCCCGAGAACGAGACGGCCATCGCCGGAATGGCGCGGGTCTATCTGGCCGACGGCGACGCGGATCAGGCCCGCCAAACCTTGGCCATGGCCGCGACCGATTCCAAGAATGCCGACGTCATCAGCCTGCGCGCCCAGCTCTCGCTGGCCTCGGCTGCACCGACGGGCGAAGCCGACGCACTTCAGGCCCGCCTCGCCGCAAATCCGTCCGACCATCAGGCCCGCTATGACCTGTCCCTGGCCCAGGCGGCGGGCGGCGATTTCAAGGGGGCGGTCGATAGCCTTCTGGCTATCGTCGCGGCCGACCGCGAGTGGAATGACCAAGCCGCCCGCAAGCAGTTGCTGACGGTGTTCGAGGCGGCGGGACCAGCCTCCGACGTGGCCCGCGACGGACGCCGCCGCCTGTCCTCCATCCTGTTCGCCTGAAGGAGCGCTGCGTGGCCCAGGGTTATGTGAAAGCCAGCGACCTGCCCCAGGTGATCCCGGTCTTTCCGTTGCCCGGAACCATCATCCTGCCGCGTGGGCAGCTGCCGCTGAACATCTTCGAGCCACGCTATCTCAACATGATCGACGACGCGATGGCGGGCGACAGGATCATCGGCATGATCCAGCCCACGGCCGGCCCGCGCCGTCTGCCCAGTCTGTCGTCAGTGGGTTGTGCCGGACGCATCACCAGTTTCGCCGAAACCTCTGACGGCCGGTATCTGATCACCTTGACCGGCTGTGCGCGCTTTCGTCTGGCCAGCGAAATCCCGGCCCAGACGCCGTATCGCCAGATCCGCGCCGACTTTGCGTCGTTCGAGGCCGATCTGACCGCGCCGCCCCGCGAGGACGACGACATGGATCGCGACCGGCTTCTGGATGCGCTGCGGGCCTATATGGAGACGCGCGGCCTGGACATCGACTGGGATACCGCCGAGACCGCACCGCCCGAGGCCCTGATCAACAGCCTGTCGATGGCCCTGCCGTTTGACGGGGCCGAGAAGCAGGCGCTGCTGGAGGCCGTCACCCTGCCCGACCGCGCGGCGGTGCTCACTGCCCTGCTCACCATCGATGCCGCCGAGGCCGGAGACGGCGAAGCGCCGTCCATGCAGTGAAGCGAGGCTCCAAGGTCCAGGGATTAGGTTCTAGGGAGAAGGAAATCCAATCCCGACTTCTGCGTCTTTCCCTAGAACCTAGGACCTAGACCCTATAACCTTCGAGAATGTCCGACACATTCCACACGCCGACCGCCGTCGATCCTCGCCTGCTGGAGGTTCTGGTCTGCCCCGTTACGCGCGGGAAACTGACCTATGACCGGGAGCAGCAGGAACTGGTGTCCAGAGGAGCAAAGCTGGCCTTCCCCATCCGCGACGGCGTGCCGATCATGCTGACGGAAGAAGCGCGGGCGCTGGATTAAGGTCTAGGTTTTAGGGAAAGGGCAGGATGTCCGGCTTCAGCCGGTTTTGCGCTAGAACCTAACCCCTAAACCCCCAGAACCTCCCTAAACCGCCTCGCCTCGCAAAAGCTTCGGCAGATCGCCCGTCGCGCCACCCGCCTCGTGCATGAAGGCGCGGCGCAGGGGGGCGATGCGGTTGACAGCGGCGATACCGATGTCGCGTGCCAGTCGGACGGGCGCGATGTCGTTGGAGAACAGCCGCACGAAGGCGTCAAACCCTGCCGCCAGGGCCGCATTGTCGAACCGGCGCCAGCGGGCATAGCGATCCAGCGTCGTCTCCGCGCCGATATCCTCGCCCAGCCGCATAGCCTCGATCAGCACCTCGGCCAGGGCGGCGGCGTCCTTCAGCCCCATGTTCAGGCCCTGTCCCGCGACAGGATGCACGGCATGGGCCGCATCGCCGATGAGGGCGGTGCGCGGGGCTGTCAGGGCCTCGGCCAACTGAAGCGACAGGGGATAGACGAAGCGTGGTCCCGCCACCGTGACCTGGCCCAGAAAGTCGCCGAACCGGCGGCGCAGGTGCGAATGGAAGGCTTCGTTGGAAGCGTCACGCAGCGCCTCGGCCCGGCGGGTCGTCTCGGTCCAGACCAGACTGGCCCGACGCTCCGTCAGGGGCAGGATGGCGAACGGGCCGGCGGGCAGGAAATACTCATGCGCCACATTGCCGTGGTCTCGCTCCATCTGCACCGTCGCCACGACGCCGCTCTGGCCATAGGACCAGCCGGTGATGTCAATCCCGGCCGCCTGGCGCACGAGGGAGCCGCGCCCCTCGGCCCCCACGACGACGCTGGCGGTCAGGACCGATCCGTCGGCCAGGGTGACGGTGCAGAATCCCGGCCCGGCCTCGACCGCGCTCACCGCAGCAGGCGCGCGGACCTCGATCCCGGCGGCCGTGACGGCCTCGGCCAGGGCCGAGCGGATGCGCCGGTTCTCGACCATATAGCCCAGCGGCTCGCCCCCGTTTCGGTCCCCGATCTCGTCGGCATCGAACCGCAACCAGGCCGATGACGCCGTCCTGGACGCGGCCCCGGGTCGTCGCCCGTCGGTGACCAGGATGTGATCCATCCGGCAGGCGTGGGGCCGCAAACCTACGCCGACGCCCAAGGCGTCAAGCATACGGAAGGTCGAAAACGCGATGGCCGTTGAGCGTCCGTCAAAGGTCGGGGCGAGCTGGGCGCTGAACGGCTGCGGATCGATCAGCACGACCCTCAGACCCCCCTGCGCCGCGGCCAGGGCAAAGGTCGCCCCGGCCATGCCGGCCCCGGCGATTACGACGTCGTAGCGATCAGCCTGTGTCATGCCGACAAGGTTAGAGGGATGAGGGATGAGGGTCGAGGGTTGTGGGTGCCGCACATCCCGGATCATCGTTCAAAACGAAGTGCCAATTCCTCATCCCTCGAACCTCGTCCCTCGCACCTGGTAAATGCCCCCTTAACCCTGTCGGGGCGACAAGAGCATCCGCTTTCCCACTCCCGGAGTTCGCCACCGCATGTCCGCCGCCCTCGCCATTGGAATGCAGGCCTGGACCGGTGCGCGGATCCTGTGGGATGCGCCGATAGCCGTGAAGTTTCGCGGCGTGCTGCAGGCCCTGCTGGCGACCCTGCTGCTGCTCGCCCTGATCTCCTGGAACCCGTCCGATCCCAGCCTGAATGCCGCCTCGGGCGCGGCCCCGACCAACTGGCTGGGGGCCAATGGTGCCCTGTTCGCCGATCTGTTCATGCAGTCGCTCGGCCTGGCCGCCTGGCCCGCAACCCTGCTGCTGATCGCCTTCGGCCTGTCCCGCGCCATCGGCGACATCATCCAGCAAAGATTAAAGCCCACGCCGCTGAAGGCGTTGTCCGCGACCCTGGGCGTCCTGTGCCTGTCCGCCGCCCTGTCGGCCCTGGCCGCGCCCGCCGCCTGGCCGCTGGCCTCCAGCCTGGGCGGCCTGTGGGGTGACGGCATTGTGGGCCTGGTGCGCAGCCTTTGCGCCGCCATTCGCGTACCGGGCGCTCCGATCTGGGCGGGCGTGATCTTCCTGCCGCTTGGCCTGTGGGGCATCGGCTATGCCATCGGCCTTCGCTTCTCGGACCTGACCGACGGTCTGAGCTGGATGGGCGGCATGCGACGCAGGGCCCCCACTGCCAAGGCCGAGCGCGAAGCCGTCCCGCCTGCACCGAAACGTCAACGCCCGGCTCCCGAGCCTGATCTGGAAGCCGTCCCGACCGGACGCGTCGCTGCGGATGCTGCCGACACCCCGCCCTGGGCCGAGCCCGCCCCCGCCTATGCGCCCCTGCCCGCCCAGTCGGCCCCTGAGCCCAAGGTCGCCGCCGTCAAGGCGCCGAAGGCGTCGAAGCGCGAGGCCGACGATGCCCAGGTCGCCTTCGACTTTGCCCGTCCCTCGACGGGCTTCGACCTGCCGCCCCTGACCATGCTGACCAAGCCCGAGAAGCGTGTCGGCACCGTCGATGAAGAGGCGCTGAAGGCCAATGCCAAGATGCTGGAGGGCGTGCTTCAGGAGTTCGGCGTCCGGGGCGTCATCGACCAGATCCGGCCCGGCCCGGTTGTCACCCTGTACGAACTGGTGCCCGCGCCCGGCGTGAAGCATGGCCGCGTCGTGGCTCTGTCGGACGACATTGCGCGGTCCATGTCGGCCCGCGCCTGCCGCATCAGCGTCGTGGCCGGCCGCAACGCCATCGGCATCGAACTGCCCAATGCCCGGCGCGAGACCGTCTATCTGCGCGACCTGCTGGCCTCGACCGAATACGACAAGACCAGCCACCTGCTGCCGCTGGCGCTAGGCGAAACCATCGGCGGCGAGCCCTATGTCGCCGACCTGGCGCGCATGCCGCACCTGCTGATCGCGGGCACCACCGGCTCGGGCAAGTCGGTCGGGGTCAACGCCATGATCCTGTCGATCCTGTACCGGCATTCGCCCGCCGAATGCCGCTTCATCATGATCGACCCCAAGATGCTGGAGCTGTCGGTCTATGACGGCATCCCGCACCTGCTGGCCCCGGTCGTCACCGATCCGAAGAAGGCCGTCGTCGCGCTGAAATGGACGGTGCGCGAGATGGAGGACCGCTATCGCCGCATGTCCAAGCTGGGGGTACGCAATATCGCCAGCTACAATGAGCGCGCCCGCGAGGCCCAGGCCAAGGGCGAGCATTTCGAACGCACGGTCCAGACCGGCTTCGATGAACAGGGCCGCCCGGTCTACGAAAGCGAGAAGATCCGGCCCGAACCTCTGCCCTTCCTGGTCGTCGTCATGGACGAGATGGCCGACCTGATGCTGGTCGCCGGCAAGGACGTCGAGGGCGCAGTCCAGCGCCTGGCCCAGATGGCCCGCGCCGCCGGTATCCACCTGATCATGGCGACGCAACGCCCGTCCGTCGACGTCATCACCGGCACCATCAAGGCCAACTTCCCGACCCGGATTTCCTTCCAGGTCACCTCCAAGATCGACAGCCGCACCATCCTGGGCGAACAGGGCGGCGAGCAGCTGCTGGGCCAGGGTGACATGCTCTATATGGCGGGCGGTGGGCGCATCACGCGCCTGCACGGCCCGTTCGTGGACGACAAGGAGGTCGAGGCCGTCTGCAACCACCTGAAGGCCCAGGCCGAGCCCGACTATCTGGACCTGATCACCGACGATCCCGACGGCGACGGCGATGCCTCGCCCTTCGACGAGGGGGGCGGCTCCTCCGGGGACGACCTGTACGACCGCGCCGTCGCCGTGGTCACCCGCGACCGCAAGGCCTCGACCAGCTATGTCCAGCGCCGCCTGCAGATCGGCTACAACCGCGCCGCCTCCCTGATCGAGCGGATGGAACAGGAAGGCGTGGTCAGCCCCGCCAACCATGCCGGCAAGCGCGACGTGCTGGCCGGGCCGCCGCCCCTGTAAAGTGGGGCGCTAACGCTCGCGACGCGGCCGCTCGCTCCTTGAGCGCGTGACGGCATTTCCCCCTCCCACCTGGGGGAGGGTGGCCGAGCCGTCAGGCGAGGCCGGGTGGGGGCGCTTTGGCAAGACGAGCACCAACTTCGGAACCCCAACCGATGAACGGCGCTTCATCCCACGGTCCGATTATGGTCAGGCTTGTGTCATGACACCGCCGCGCCGACCGGGCATGACCTGACGCTTCAACAACCATCCCGAACGGGAGACGACCCATGACCTTCACTCGCCGCGCCTTTGCGCTGGGAACCGCCGCCATCGCCGGTGTCGCCGCCCTGCCGGTGCACGCCCAGGCCAATCTGTCCGCTGACGATCGCGCCATCCTGGCCCGCGCCCAGGCGACCCTGCAGAACCTGGCTTCGGCCCAGGGCAGCTTCGTCGAAACCTCGGGTGCCCAGCGCCGCGAGGGCCGGTTCTGGCTGCAACGCCCCGGCAAGATGCGGTTCGAATACAGCAACCCGGCCGGGCTACTGGTCGTGTCCGACGGCAACAACGTCAAACGCTACGACCCGCGCCTGAACGTCTTCCGTCAGGTTCCGCTCAGCCAGACGCCGCTGTCGACCTTCCTGGCCCGCACGGTCCGCCTTGATCAGGGCGTCCGGATCGACCGCGTCGTGCGCATGCAGGACGGCGGCTATTCCATCACCGCCTTGGACGCCCGGCGCCCCAACGATGGGGCCGTGGTCCTGATGTTCGGCGGCTCGCCCGAGCGCCTGCTGGAATGGACCATCCGCGATGCGCAGGGGACCATGACCCGTACCCAGCTGACCCGCGTTACCGCTGCCCCCAATCTGGCCGCCAGCCTGTTCCAGCTGCGTGACCCGACCCAGCGCCCCCGCCGCAACTAGAATTGGCGCAGCTAAGCTTGACTTTTTCTACGCCCTGTGTCTTTCTTGACACAGAGCGGCGAGAGCCGATCTGACCGTTTGGGATTGTCATCCCCTTCCCGGCGGCGAGAGAGACACCTGAAATGCCCGGTTGGAAACGACCGGGCATTTTTTTAGGCGCTATCGCTCGGCTCGCGGAGCCTCGCTGCTTGAGCGCGAGATGTGCGGTTTCGCCTTGGCGGCAGGGCGGCTAAGACCGGCGCATGCTTCGTATCGCCACCTGGAACATCAACTCCGTTCGCCTGCGCATCGATCAGGTCGCCCGCTTCGTCGCCGAGAGCGGCACCGACGTGCTGTGCCTGCAGGAAATCAAATGCCTGGAGGACCAGTTTCCCCGCGCCCCCTTCGAGGCGATGGGCATGCCCTACCTCAAGATCGGCGGACAGAAGGGCTGGCACGGGGTCGCCATCGCTAGCAGAAAGCCGATCACCGAGGCTCCTGTTCTGGACGTCTGTCGTGAGAAACACGCGCGCTGCGTCGGAGTGATGGTCGATGGCGTCGAGGTGCAGAATTTCTACATCCCTGCGGGCGGCGACGTACCCGACCGTGCGCTGAATCCCAAGTTCGATCACAAGATGGACTATTACGAGCGCCTGACCCGCGAGATGGCGGCGCGTGACAAACAGCGCCCGCTGGTCCTGGCCGGGGACTTCAACATTGCGCCGGGCGAGAACGACGTCTGGAACCACCGCTATATGTCGAAGATCGTCAGCCACACCCCGCTGGAGGTCGAGACCCTGCGTCGTCTCCAGGCCGCCGGAGGATTCTGCGACGTGATCCGCGACCAGATCCCGGAGCCGACGAAACTGGCCAGCTGGTGGAGCTATCGCGCCGCCGACTTCCGCAAGTCAAACCGAGGCCTGCGTCTGGACCACCTGTGGACCTCGCCCGGCCTGACGCCCGCCGTCCTGCCCGGCACGGCCCGCATCCACGACACCGTCCGCGAATGGACCCAGCCCAGCGACCATGCGCCGGTGACGATGGATCTGGCGCTTTAGTTGACTGGCTCGCAAGCGGGCAGATCGAACACGAACTGCGATCCTGGTCGGATAAAGTAAGCCGCCTCACGCCGCCACCAGTCTGCAGCTTCTGGCTGAGTTTCGGCCAGAACGTCCACCGCGCGGTCAGCGTGGACGACGTAGCCACTCGTTGGACGCCCGCGACCCAGCGTAAAATATAACCATTCGGACAAGCGGCTCTTAGGTCCGGATAATACGCCCGAGCCCTTGGTCTCCACTGGGTAATCGATCACGAGTGGAAGAACCAATCCGATCCAGGCATCCCTGACCCATTCCGGTGCCTCGCCTTCAGGACGCTGGACGATCCGAACCTGGGCCGGGCGCGGATCCCACGGGCCTGACCTCACGGCTGCAGCCGGTACCCGCCCGCATCCGTCAGCAGCAGCCGCGCCTGACCCGGCTCGGGCTCGATCTTCTGACGCAGGCGATAGATGTGGGTCTCCAGCGTGTGGGTCGTGACCCCGGCGTTGTAGCCCCACACCTCGGTCAGCAGCTCCTCGCGCATCACCGGCTTGCCGCCCGCGCGGTAGAGGTACTTCAGGATATTGGTTTCCTTCTCCGTCAGCCGGACCTTCTTGGCCTTGTCGTCTACCAGGATCTTGGCGGCGGGGCGGAACTCATAGGGGCCGATGCGGAAGACGGCGTCTTCGGACTGTTCATGGCTGCGCAGGTGGGCGCGGATGCGGGCCAGTAGGACGGCGAAGCGGAAGGGCTTGGTCACATAGTCGTTGGCCCCGGATTCCAGGCCCAGGACCGTGTCGGAATCCGAAGACTGGGCCGTCAGCATGATGATCGGTGTCGTCACCCCGCCCGCCCTCAGCAGGCGGCAGGCCTCGCGCCCGTCCATGTCAGGCAGGTCGAGGTCCAGCAGGATCAGATCGGCGCGGACCTCGCGGCCCATGCGTACACCCTCTCCGGCCGTCGAGGCCTGAATCGGACGAAAGGCCTCGTGCAGGGCGAGTTGCTCCGCCAGCGCCTCGCGCAGGTCGTCGTCGTCGTCGATGATCAGGATCGTCTTGGGTGCAGCCATGGCTGTAACAATGGCGAGCGTCGGGCCATTCGCCAAGAGCGGGGCGCGATTAGACGCGGTTTCAGCCGTCCCGTTGGCCAAAAAGGGCCGATCCGACCCGGACATGGGTCGCCCCGGCTGCGATCGCCGCTGGATAGTCGCCGCTCATGCCCATCGACAGGATGTCCAGCCCGTGTTCGCGCGCCATTTGGGCCAGCAGCGCGAAATGCGGTGCAGGGTCTTCGCCGGCAGGCGGGATGCACATCAGCCCCTCGACGGTCAGCCCCAGGGCCCGGGCCTGTTCGATCAGGGCCGGGGCTTGTGTGATCGCCACCCCCGCCTTCTGCGGTTCGGCACCGGTATTGACCTGGACCAGTACGCGGGGGGCCACGCCCAACGCCTGACCTACCGTCGCCAAGGCCTGGGCCAGCTTCGGCCGGTCCAGGGTCTCGATGACGTTGAACAGCTGCAGAGCCTCTCGGACCTTGTTGGTCTGCAGCGGTCCGATCAGGCGAAGATGCAGGTCGGGGTGATCCGCACGGCGGTCGGTCCAGCGGGCGAGCGCCTCCTGAACCCGGTTCTCGCCGAACACGCGCTGGCCGGCGGCCAGGGCGGCGTCGATGGCCTCGGGCGGCTGGGTCTTCGTCACAGCGGTCAGGGTCACGTCGCCGGGGTCGCCGCGTCCCGCCGCTCGACAGGCGGCCTCGATGTCGGCCCGCACGGCGGCGAACCGCGCTGCGATCGGGCTGGACGACGCTTCGGTAAGGGGAGAAGAGATGGCCATGAACCGGTCGGATGCCGAAACCCTGTGGGATGTCGCCAGCGTCCTAGCGCGCGACGCGGCCAAAGTCAGCCGCACCGAAGGTCGCGCGGTAGGCAACCTGCCGCCCCTGCTGTTCTTCACCGATCCCGACCGGACGCCTCGCCCCTGGGAGACGGCGGCGCGGCTACCCGCAGGAAGCGGCGTGGTATTCCGGCATTTTGGCCACGCAGACGCTCATGACACCGCCAGGCGACTGCGAGAGGTGACGGCTCGACGAGATTGCCTGCTGCTGATCGGCCTGAACGCGGAACTGGCCGAGCAGGTCGGGGCCGACGGTGTGCATCTGCCGGAACGGGCGTTGAGCCAGGCAAAGGCACTATCGATGGCCCAGCCGAACTGGCGCATCACAGGCACGGCCCACAGCCTACAGACCTTCGAACGCGCCGCTAACCTTGATGCCGTCGTGGTCTCGCCTGTGTTTGGGGCCGGCGGCGCATCCTCGACCAAGCCGTCTCTGGGTCTGGAAGTTCTGAAGCTGATGACTGCGACATCCAGCCGCCCTGTTTATGCACTGGGCGGCATCGATGGCGGCAATGCGCGATCGCTCATCGGTTCCGGTGTGTACGGCCTGGCGGGCGTCGCAGCGATACAGGCGGCCTTTGGGCCCCACTGACCGGGACTAGAACCGGAAGATCGATTCCAGGCGAAAGCGCGGGGCGGCGCGTTGATCCGGGTCACGGGCTCGCGCCGGATCGGCGTCAGGCTCGGCAAGACCGGCCGCAGCCCCCACGCGCAGGCGCGGATTGACGCGATAATAGGCCCCGGCCTCGACATCGCCGAGATTACGTTCACGGCTTACGGGCTGATTCAGATTGAGGTCGAGACCCCATCGGCCACGCTCGGTGAAACGAAGGCGTGACTGTCCGGACGGCACCACCGGGGTCGCCCGCTGGGTCTCGGTCAGATTGGCAGCAGGCACCGTGCGCGACCTTGACGTCTGGGCCGCAGCCACGTCAGCGGCGGTCAGGAGCATCAGCCCCCCAACCAGTCCAGCGATGACGTTACCTGCACGCATGTCCTGCCCTTGCCGCCGCGCTGGATTTTTTCCGCGCGATCCTTGCCGCGATTAGGCACCAGTCGCCCTCGCGGTCAACCGAACGTGGCGAGTGAGCGCCTGTTCCACAAGACTCCGTACCGCTGCTGTGGCGCTATCATCACGCCTTGCTCTGGTATGATCCGCAGCCGCAACGCGACTTCGCCTTGTCATCGCCCCTTTTCGCCGTGTTATAGAGCACAGCAATGAGACCTCTATCCTGTACGGATCGGGTCACGCTCGTGCGCGGATGGGTCCGCTGCACGCCTTCGATAGGGATGGAGTGTCTAATGGTGCTGGTTCGCGGCGCAACGATTGCCCTGATCGCTTCCGGCGTCCTGCTGAGTGGCTGCTCGGCGGACCGTCCCTTTGGACCGACGATCGGCGACGTCTTCGGAGGCGGCAACGCGACACGCGAAGCCGCAGCCAATGCCCAGACCGGCATCGGCGTAAACGCCTTCCTGTGGCGCGCCACCCTGGACACTCTCAGCTTCATGCCTCTGGCCAATGCCGATCCCTGGGGCGGCGTGGTGAACTACGACTGGTACAGCGACCCCCAGACGCCGAACGAGCGGTTCAAGGCGACCGTCTTCATCCTGGACACGCGCCTGCGCGCCGATGCACTGAACGTCACGGTCAACAAGGAAGTCCGCGACGCCGCCGGTCAGTGGACCGCCGCCCCGGTCGCCGCCCAGACCGAGACGGACCTAGAAAACGCGATCCTGACCAAGGCGCGTCAGCTCAACCTGTCCAACACCCGCTAAACCCGCTTTACCAAGACCTGCCTCCTTCAGGCTCGCCCTCTAGGAGCGACTGCCTGAAGGATACCCGTGGCCGCCACTCGCTACGAACCCAAGACCGCCGAACCCCGTCAGCAGTCCCGCTGGGCTGAGGCTGACGCCTTTTCGACGCCGACCGAAGGTACCGGAAAGCCGAAATACTACGTGCTGGAGATGTTCCCCTATCCGTCGGGCAACATCCACATGGGCCACGCGCGCAACTATGTGATGGGTGACGTGGTGGCGCGCTCCAAGCGGGCGCAAGGGTTCGATGTCCTGCACCCCATGGGCTGGGACGCCTTCGGACTGCCGGCCGAGAACGCGGCCATCGAGCGGGGCATCCATCCCGGCGACTGGACCTGGTCCAACATCGCCACCATGCGCGACCAGCTGAAGCTGCTGGGCCTCTCCCTGGACTGGTCCAGAGAGTTCGCCACCTGCGACCCGGCCTATTACGGCCAGCAGCAGGCCTGGTTCCGCGAGCTGTTCAAGCGGGGACTGGTCTATCGCAAGGAGGCTGTGGTCAACTGGGATCCGGTCGATAACACCGTCCTGGCCAATGAGCAGGTGGTCGACGGGCGCGGCTGGCGCTCGGGTGCCGTCGTCGAGAAGCGCAAGTTGAACCAGTGGTTCCTGCGCATCACCGACTATGCCGACGATCTGATCGAGGGGCTGAAGGAGCTGGAGGGCCGCTGGCCCGACAAGGTCCGGCTGATGCAGGAAAACTGGATCGGACGGTCCAAGGGTCTGCAGATGACCTGGCAGTGGGCCGGTGACGCCCCCGACGCCACGCCGGACGGTCTGGAAATCTATACCACCCGCCCTGACACCCTGTTCGGGGCCAGCTTCATGGGCATCGCCGCCGACCATCCGGTCGCCCGCGCCCTGGCCGAAACTCACGCCGGGGCCGCAGCCTTCGTCGCCGAGTGCCGCAAGGGTGGCTCGACCCAGGCCGAAATCGAACAGGCCGAAAAGATCGGCTTCGACACCGGCCTGAAGGTCATCCACCCCCTCGACGGGCGCGAAGTGTCCGTCTGGATCGCCAACTTCATCCTGTCGGACTATGGCACCGGAGCCATTTTCGGCTGCCCGGCGCATGACCAGCGCGACTTCGAGTTCGCGACCAAATACGGCCTGCCCATCCTGCCCGTGGTCAGACCCGATGGCGCAGGGGACGACTTCGGCGTTGATGGCGAGGCCTATACGGGCCCCGGCACCATCTTCCGCTCCGATTTTCTGGATGGGCTGGAGATCGAGGCCGCCAAGGCCGCAGCCATCGCCCGCATCGAGGCGGCCGGCCAGGGCGAGGGCAAGACCATCTACCGCCTGCGCGACTGGGGCGTCAGCCGCCAACGCTACTGGGGTTGCCCCATTCCCATCGTCCACTGCGATAAGTGTGGGGCGCTGCCCGCTGCGGACCTGCCGGTCGAACTGCCCAGAGACGTCACCTTCGACACACCCGGCAATCCACTGGACCGCCATCCGACCTGGAAGCACGTCAAATGCCCCACGTGTCACGGTGATGCGACACGCGAGACAGACACGCTGGACACCTTCGTCGACTCCAGCTGGTACTTCGCCCGTTTTACCGACCCGACGGCCTCCGAGCCAATCTCGCATGCTGCTGCCAACCACTGGCTGCCAGTGGATCAGTATATCGGCGGGGTCGAACATGCGGTGCTGCACCTGCTCTATGCCCGCTTCGTCAGCCGTGCCCTCAGCGATGCCGGGCTGATGACGGTCAGGGAACCGTTTGCGGGCCTGTTCACCCAAGGCATGGTCGTCCACGAGACCTATCGCCGGGCAGACGGTGCCTGGGTCGAGCCCACGGATGTCGAGCTGACCAATGACGCCGGCAAGCGCTCGGCCCGCCAGCTCTCGACCGGCGAGACCCTGACCATCGGCGACATCGAGAAGATGTCCAAGTCCAAGAAGAACGTCGTCGCGCCCCAGGAGATCGTCGACACTTACGGGGTCGACGCTGGTCGCCTGTTCGTCCTGTCCGATAGCCCGCCGGAGCGGGACGTGCAATGGACGCCCGGCGGCGTCGAGGGGGCCAGCCGTTTCGTCCAGCGTGTCTGGGCTGAAGTCGATGGCTATGACTCCGCCTTTGCCGGGGAAGCCGAAGCCAATGCCGCCCTGGTCCGCGAGACGCACAAGGCGATCAAGGCCGTGTCCGAAGGGATCACCGGCTTCCGCTTCAACTCCGCCATCGCCAAACTCTACGCCTTCGTCGCCACGATCCGCGACAGCGCCAAGGCGGGGGGCGAGGCCAAGCGTGAGGCGCTGAAGGCCCTGCTGGGACTGGTCGCGCCGTTCACGCCACACCTGGCCGAGGAAGGCTGGACGCGACTGGGGGAAGAGGGGATGATCCTGGATGCGCCCTGGCCGGTCTATCATCCGGCGCTGGCGGCCGACGACGAGGTTACCCTGCCAATCCAGGTCAACGGCAAGCGTCGCGGCGAAATCCGCGTGGCTCGCGGGCTGGACCCGGCAGAGGTGGAGGCGATCGTCATGGCCGATCCAGAGGTGCAGGCACGGCTGGAGGGCCAGACGGTGAGGAAGATCGTGGTGGTCAAGGATCGCATCGTCAATCTGGTGGTCGGCTGATGCGCGGGATTGCCCTGACGGTTGTCGCGGTTGCGGGACTTCTTGTCTCCGCTTGCGGCTTTACGCCCATCTACGGCGACGGCGGTGCGGTCGGCTCCAACCTGTCTCGCATCGCCGTGACGACCCAGGACGACCGTCTGGGCTATCGCGTACGCGAACAGCTGGAAGATGCCTTGGGCCGCAATGGTGCCGTCGCGCCTCTGTACCGACTGGAGACGGCCATCGAACAATCCCGCCGCCCGCTGGGACGCCGCATCGACGACACGGCCACACGCTATGAGCTGACGGTGCGCGGGGCCTGGACCCTGACTCCTCTCAACGGCGGCGCGCCAGTCACTGGTATCGAAACCGTCACCACCACCTATGCCGCCGCCGACCAGCCCTATGCCGCCATCGCCGCCCAACAGGACGGCGAGGAACGCGCCGCCGCCGAACTGGCCCGCCTGATCCGCCTGGACCTGATGCGGACTCTGTCGGCCGAGTGATGCTGGCCCCCTCCACCATGCTGCGCATGGTCCCCCTCGCCCAGCGGGGGATGAGAACGTGATCCTGGCCAAACGGCCCGAGGTCGATCGCTTCCTGAAGGCCCCGGACAAGGGTGTCCGCGCCGCCGTCATCCACGGCAAGGACCGTTCGGGTGTGGCCGAACGCGCAGAGACCCTGTGCAAGGCCATCACGCCGGATCTGAACGACCCCTTCAATGTCACCCTGCTGACCGACAGTGACATCGACGGCGACGAGGCGCGGCTGGAAGAGGCCCTGACCGCCCTGAGCATGATCGGCGGACGCCGTCTGGTCCGCGTGCGTCTGGGGGCCGAGAAGGCCTCGATCGACAAGATGCTGGCCGCCGCCCTCAAGGCCCATGCCGACGGCGGATACAATCCCGACGCCATGCTGGTCATCGAGGCCGGGGCCCTGGGCCGCGACTCGGCCCTGCGCAAGGCGGCGGAGGCTTCCAGCGGGGCCGTCGGCATCGCCTGCTATGAGGACGAGACGGGCGATGTGGCCCGGATGACGCGCGAGGCCCTGGCGGCGGACAAGGTCGGCCTGACCGGCGACGCCCTGGACCGGTTCGTCTCCCGCCTGCCCCGCGAACGCGGCCTGATGCGTCAGGAGATCGAGCGGCTGGCTCTCTACATCGGCCCCGGCTCGGGCCGTACCATCGATGTCGAGGAGCTGGAGACCCATCTGGGCGTCGAGCCCGATGCCTCGCTTCAGGACGCCGCCCTGCAAGCCTTCGGCGGTCGCCCCGCCCCCGCCCAAGCCGGATTGCGCCGCGCCTTTGCCGAGGGGGAATCCCCGGTCATGGCCGTGCGCCAGGCCTCGATCCATCTGGGCAAACTACGCCGCATCAATGTGCTGCAATCCAATGGTGCAGGCTCCAAGGAGGCCGCCAAGGCCGCCGGCGTCTTCTGGAAACAGGAGGCGGAAATGCTGCGCCAGGCCCGCAGCTGGCGGCTGGAGGACCTTGATCGCGTGCTGGACAGCGTCAATGCCGCCGACATCGCCACCAAGACGACCGGCTCGCCAGACCTGCTGATCGCCGAGCGTCTGATGCTGGAGATTTCGGCGCGCGCGAGGCGGCTGGGGCTTTGAATTTTAGGCCTAACGCGCTTCGCGCTACTTGAGGCCCTAGCCCCGCTTGGACGCCTTGCGGAACGCCGGCTTGTTGGCCGCCGCATTCTGCTGCGCGACCTTCTTCTCGGCATGCTGGCCAGGCTTGAAGCCGCCGCTTGAGGGCGCGGCGCTTCCCGCCTTCTTGGCCGCAAGGGCCTTCTTCATCGCTTCGGCGGTCGGGTTCGAGGGCTTTTCAGTCATGTCTTCAGTCTGACACGCGTCGTCGCGCCAGCCAAACGGTCGCGCCGCCACAGTCGGGGTCGTTGTTCCTATGTTGCAAAAGCTCGAACCCGGCGCGTGTCAGATGGTCTCGGTAAGCCTCGGGAGACAGGCTGCCATGGTAGAGGGGTTCGCCACGCCATTCACCGACGTATTCGCCCGCCTCGGATGAGCTTGTGAACATCAGGACGCCGCCCGGCTTCGTATGACGTCGATAGACATCGAACATGCTGTTCTGAGCTTCAGGTGTCAGATGGATCGCGCTGTGCCAGACGACCAATCCATCGAATTGCTGCGCCAGATCGAGGTCGCGCATATCCGCCACGATCCAGTTTTGATCAGCAAAGCGTTCGCGGCACAGGGCGATCAGACCAGGCGAAGCGTCCACGCCAGTCACTGAACGACCGCTCTGGATCAGATAGCGGGCGATCGGTTCGCCCGACCCACAGCCCAGATCCAAAATGCCGCCACTGAAAGGCACGTGCGCCAGAAAGGCATCAAGCCAGGCTCTTTCGAACAAGGTCTTGGTGCGATCGGCGTCGAAATCAGACGCACGGCGGCTGTAGAGATCGACTATCCCGTTCGCCGCCGAGGTCATGTCACAGCCGCATCAAACGGCGACACAGATCATCCAGCTGTTCCAGCGAGCCATATCGCAGGGTCAGCTCGCCCTTGCCGCCCTTGTCGGCCAGGCTGACCTTCAGGCCCAGGGCGTCGGCCAGATCCTGTTCCAGCGCCGCGATGTCGGCATTGCCGCTCATGTCGATTTCGCCGGGCCGGGCCTTCTTCGGCTTGGGACCTTCGGCGGCGCGGCGGGCCAGAGCCTCGGCTTGACGAACGTTCAGCCCATCCCTGACGATCTGCTCAGCCAGCACTCCTGGGTTGGGTGCGGTGATCAGGGCCCGGGCATGACCGGCGCTCATCTGGCCGCTGCGGACATATTGCAGGACATCGTCCGGCAGCTGCAACAGACGCAAGGTGTTGGCCACATGGCTGCGGCTTTTGCCGACGACGCCGGCGACCGCGTCCTGGGTGCGGCCGAACCGCTGCATCAGTTGGGTGTAGGCGTCCGCCTCTTCGAGCGGATTCAGGTCGGCGCGCTGGACGTTCTCGATGATGGCGACCTCGAAGACTTCGACGTCGTCCATCTCGCGCACGACGATCGGCACCTGGGTCAGGCGGGCCATCTGCGACGCCCGCCAGCGACGTTCCCCGGCGATGATCTGCCAGACGCCGTCCTCGCCCGGCTGTGACCGCACCAGGATAGGCTGAAGCACGCCCTTGTCGCGGATCGAGACCGACAGCTCTTCCAGATCGGTCGCGTCAAAGATCTTGCGCGGCTGGTCCGGATTGGGCTTCAGGCTCTCGATCGGGGCCATCTGCACGCCGGTGGGCACGGGCGAGCCGTCGACCGGGGCCTCGTTCACCTGTTCGCCCAGAAGGGCCGAAAGGCCCCGGCCCAGACCCCGTTGCGGGCCACGTTTGGCGTCGGTCAAGATGCTGATTCCGTTCTGTTAAAGTCAGGCCGCCAGCAGGCGGCGCTTGCGTTCGCGCGACACGACCTCGCGCGCGAGGCGCAAGTAAGCCTGGCTGCCGGCGCATTTCAGGTCGTAGATCAGGGCGGGCTTGCCGAAAGACGGGGCCTCGGCCACCCGCACATTGCGCGGAATGATGGCGTCATAGACCTTGTCGCCGAAATGGGCCCGCACATCGTTGGCGACCTGGCCGGACAAGGCACTGCGTCGATCATACATGGTCAGCACCAGCCCCTGGATTTCCAGCGACGGATTCAGGCTCTGACGCACCATATCGATGGTCTTCATCAGCTGGGTCAGGCCCTCCAGTGCAAAGAATTCGCACTGCAACGGCACCAGAACCGCATCGGCGGCGGCCATGGCATTCAGCGTCAGCAGGTTGAGAGACGGCGGGCAGTCGATCAGGACATAGTCATACTTCGTATGGCCATCAGCGCCCTGCCCTGCCAAGGCATCCTTGAGCCGGAAGGATCGGCGATCCGCTTGGCTGAGTTCGATCTCGACGCCCGACATGTCGGCATCGGCGGGAATAATCCAGAGGCCCGGTACGGTCGTCTGCACGGCAGCATCGTCAACCGACCGCGAGTCCACCACCACGTCATAGATGGTCACCCGCCGTGTTTCACGTGGAACACCCAAACCCGTGGAGGCATTGCCCTGAGGGTCCATGTCCACGATCAGCACCTTTTCGCCGATTGCCGCCAAGGCTGTGCCCAAGTTGATGGCGGTCGTGGTCTTGCCGACCCCACCCTTCTGGTTCGAGACGGCCAGGACGCGGGTCTTACCAGGATTTGACACGGCTGATGCCCCGAACAGATACGATACGGCCGCGCGGGTCACTGCGCGAGATGGAGAGGTTGCTTTTGAACTGCCAGACCTTGCGCGCCTCGGCTACCTCACCCTCGGCCTTTTCCCCTTTCAGGAACAGGCCTGTGGCACCGCGTTGTAGATAAGGCTGTGCATAGCCCAGAAGCTTTTCCATCGGGGCCACCGCGCGGGCCGTCACGACCTCGACGGTCACCGCATTATCTTCGGCACGCCCGTTCAACACGGTGGCCCGCAGGGACAGGCCATCGACCACCTCCTGCAGAAAGCGGCAGCGCTTGCCCAGGCTGTCGATCAGCCAGACGTGGCTCTTGGGCTGGGTCTTCAGCATGATGGCCAGAACGATGCCAGGAAAGCCAGCGCCGGCGCCGAGGTCGGCCCAGGTCTGGGCACCGGGTGCATGCTCAAGAAGTTGGGCGGAGTCCCAGATGTGGCGGTTCCAGACGTCCGGCAGGGTGTCGGGCCCGATCAGGTTCATGACCGCATTGGCCTCGGTCAGCCGTGTGATGAACCGTTCGAGATCACCCATCTGGGCGGGGGTTGCGTTGGTGAGGGCTTGGAACTCTGTCGGGGTCAAGCGGCCACCTTGCGTTTCACGTGCGACAGCAGGGCCGTCAGAGCTCCCGGTGTCATGCCTTCGATCCGGCCGGCTTGGCCGAGCGTACGAGGCTGAACCAGGGACAGCTTCTCCCTCGCCTCGTTCGAAAGGCCGCCGATGGCCGCATAGTCCAGGTCGACAGGCAGAGCCAAGGCCTCCTCGCGGCGCAGCGCTTCGGCGTCGGACGCCTGACGATCCAAATAGGTGGCGTAGCCTGCGTCGATCTCGACCTGATCTCGCACGGCGCAGGACCATGTGGCGATCTGGGGATAGGCCGCTTCAAAATCGGCCAGGCTGACATTGGGATAGGCCAGAAGCTCGCGCATCGTGCGCCGCTGGCCGTCAGCATTCACCGGAATCCCCAAGGCAGCCGCCTCCTTGGGCGTGAACCGTGTTTCACGTGAAACAACGGCGGCTTCGGCGAGTTGTGCCGCCTTGATCTCAAACGCTACTCGACGTTCCTGAGATACGATGCCCGCCGCGATAGCCAGTGGAGTCAGGCGTTGGTCGGCATTGTCGGCACGGAGCGTCAGGCGGTACTCGGCCCGGCTGGTGAACATGCGATAGGGCTCGGTCACGCCGCGCGTCACCAGGTCGTCGATCATCACGCCGATATAGGCCTGGTCCCGGCCGAGGATAACAGGGTCGGACTCCGAGGCGGCACGCGCGGCATTCAACCCGGCGATCAACCCTTGCGCCCCCGCCTCTTCATAGCCGGTCGTGCCGTTGATCTGACCAGCCAGATAGAGGCCCGGCCGCTTCTTGACCTCCAGCGCGGGGGTCAGTTCGCGCGGATCGACATAGTCGTACTCGATGGCATAGCCGAAGCGGAATACCTCGACCGATTCCAGCCCCGGAATGGTGCGCAGGAAGGCCGACTGGGTCGCATCCGACACCGAGGTCGATATGCCGTTGGGATAGACGGTCGGATCGTCCAGACCCTCGGGCTCCAGGAAGATCTGGTGCGAGGTCTTGTCGACGAACCGCACCACCTTGTCCTCGATCGAGGGGCAATAGCGGGGTCCGCGACCGGACAGATGGCCGCCATAGACGGCGCTCTCGCCCAGGTTTTCGGCAATGATCCGGTGCGTTTCGGCATTGGTATGGGTGATGCCGCAGGCGATCTGGGGGACGTCAATCCGGTCGGTCAGGAAGCTGAACGGCACCGGCTCGTCATCGGCGGCCTGCATCTCCAGCCGGTCCCAGGCGATGGTACGCCCATCCAGACGCGCGGGTGTGCCCGTTTTCAGCCGGCCCATCATCAGGCCCGCGCCATAAAGGTCCGCCGCCATGCCTGTCGAGGGTGCCTCGCCGTGGCGCCCGGCAGGAATACGCTGGTCGCCTTTGTGGATCACGCCGTTCAGGAAGGTGCCGGTCGTCAGCACGACGGCAGCGGCGCGGAGCTCTAACCCCTCCCCCGTCGTCACGCCTACGACGCGGGCACCGTCCATGATCAGCGTTTCGGCGGTCCCGGCCATCAAGGTCAGATTTGGCGTCTGCGCCAGTTCGCCCTGCATGGCCTCGCGGTAGAGGCGGCGATCGATCTGGCTGCGTGGGCCTTGGACCGCTGCGCCCTTGGAGCGGTTCAGCAGGCGGAACTGTATCCCCGCCCGGTCACCCAGTCGGCCCATCAGGCCATCCATCGCGTCGATCTCGCGGACCAGATGCCCTTTGCCCAGACCACCGATGGCCGGATTGCAGCTCATCTCGCCGATGGTTTCGAGCTTCTGGGTCAGCAGCAGGGTCCTGGCCCCGGCGCGTGCAGACGCTGCCGCGGCCTCGCATCCCGCGTGGCCGCCGCCGATCACAATGACGTCGAAACGGGTGGAGTTCATGCGAGGGGACATAGGACAGGCCGAGCCGAAAAGCCAGACGGCACGGGGTCATGCCGGTAAGGCCGTACCGTGTTTCACGTGAAACAAACCGGTGTTACTTGCCGATGCAGAAGCTGGAAAAGACCTCGCCGAGCACATCCTCGACCCCGATGGCACCGGTGACGCGGCCTAGGGCGTCGGCGGCCCGTCGCAAGTCGTCGCCAGCCATTTCGGGGGCGATGTCCAGCGCCCGTCGAGCAGCCTCGACCGCAGCGAGGGCATCAACCAGACGCAGCCGATGCCGCTCGCGCGTGACAGCAGGAAAATCGGCACCCGACAGATCCGCCTGCAACCGGGCGGCGAGAAAGTCGTGTAGGCCCTGAAGTCCCTCGCCGGTCGTGGTGCTGACGCTGATCGCAGAGGCATGCGCGGGCGGCACCGCCCCGAGGTCAGCCTTGGTGAAGACGGTCACGTCATCAGGCTTGGCGAATGTTGCCGCGACGCCGTCGGGATCACCCGGTCCGCGCACCCACAGACGCAGGTCCGCCGCCTCGGCGCGCGCCCTCGCCCGCCGCACGCCCTCGGCCTCGATGGGGTCATCGCTGTCTCGCAACCCCGCCGTATCGGACAGGGTCACCGCATAGCCTCTGATGATCAACTCGGCATCCAAGACATCCCGAGTCGTGCCGGCGATCGGCGTGACGATCGCCGCCTCGCGGGCAACCAGGGCATTGAACAGCGACGACTTGCCAGCATTGGTCTCGCCGATAAGGACGATCCGGTAACCGTCGCGGACCCGCTCACCGCGGTGAGCATCGGCCAAGGCCGACTTCAGGTCCGCGATCAGCGCGTCCAGCACAGGCCCCGCCGTACGAGCCAGATTGTCGGGCACCTCCTCGTCCGGAAAATCGATCTCGGCCTCGACGAGAGACAAGGCCTTGAGCAGGTCGCGGCGGAAACCGGCATAGGTTTGAGACAGGGCTCCGTCCAGTTGACCCAATGCCTGGTTTGCTTGGGCCGTGGTCTCGGCATCGATCAGATCAGCCACCGCCTCGGCCTGGGCCAGGTCCATGCGGCCGTTCTCAAAGGCACGGCGGGTGAACTCGCCGGGCTCGGCCGGGCGCAGGCCGAGCGCGATCAGAGCGGCACTGACGCCCTCGACCACAGCCCGTCCACCGTGAAGGTGAAGCTCGGCGCAGTCCTCGCCAGTGTAGGATTTTGGGCCCGGAAAGCTCAGGACGAGGGCCTGGTCAAGGACAGCCTCACGGTGTCGCAAGGTTCGCAGACTGGCCATACGGGGAATGAGGTCGCCGGCTCCGAGCGCGCTCAGGGCCTCATCGGTGCCCGGGCCAGACAGGCGCAGAATGGCGATGGCCCCGCGGCCGGGCGGGGTGGCGAGGGCGAAGATGGTGGGGGGGGGCGTCAATGTCTCCTCCCCCATCGGGGGAGGGGGACCATCCGAACGATGGTGGAAGAGGCAAGTCCGGACGTCAGCGATTGGGGTTGGCCCCCTCCACCGCTTCGCGGCCCCCCTCCCCGGATGGGAGAGGAAAAGAGCGGCATCACCCCTTGGGCACCGCCGCTTCCATCAGTTTGCGGAACTGGTCCTGGGCCTGCAGTCCATAGCTGGTCCAGCTCTTCATCAGCTCTTCCGGTTTCATGGCCGTGATGTTCTCGTCCATGCGGCGCTGCATCTCGGCGACCAGGTGGTCGTTCAGCGGTGCGACGTCCGGAAGGCCCAGAAAGGCGCGTGCTTCCGCCGGGGTGCAATCCACCTCTACCGTGACCTTCATCGCCGCTCTCCCTCTGTTTCACGTGAAACATGGCATACTCTTTTTCCTAACGCCTGACGCGCGGCGTCAGACTACTTGAGGAAACGGGCCCTCAAGCAGCCTCGCACCGCGTGCGAGGCGATAGGGCAACATCAGGTATTCATCGACTGGAAGAAGTCCGCGTTGTTCTTGGACTGGCGCAGCTTGTCGAGCAGGAATTCGATCGCGTCCTGCGGGCCCATGGGGTTCAGGATGCGGCGCAGGACATAGGTCTTGGCCAGCTGATCCTTGGGCGTGATCAGCTCTTCCTTGCGGGTGCCGGACTTGAGCACGTCGATCGCCGGGAAGATGCGCTTGTCGGCGACCTTGCGGTCCAGCACGATCTCGGAGTTGCCGGTGCCCTTGAACTCTTCGAAGATGACCTCATCCATGCGCGAGCCGGTGTCGATCAGGGCCGTGGCGATGATGGTCAGCGACCCGCCCTGCTCCACATTCCGCGCCGCACCGAAGAAGCGCTTGGGTCGTTGCAAGGCGTTGGCGTCCACGCCCCCGGTCAGGACCTTGCCCGACGACGGAACGGTGGCGTTATAGGCCCGGCCCAGGCGCGTGACCGAGTCCAGCAGGATGACAACGTCGCGCTTGTGCTCGACCAGGCGCTTGGCCTTTTCGATCACCATTTCGGCGACGGCGACGTGACGGGTGGCGGGCTCGTCGAAGGTCGAGGCCACGACCTCGCCCTTCACCGTGCGCTGCATGTCCGTGACTTCTTCCGGACGTTCGTCGATCAGCAGGACGATCAGGAAGACTTCCGGATGGTTGCGCTCGATCGACTTGGCGATGTTCTGCAGCATGACGGTCTTGCCGACGCGCGGCGGGGCGACGATCAGGCAGCGCTGGCCCTTGCCGAGGGGGGCGACGATGTCGATGACCCGCCCCGAGCGATCCTTGAGGGTCGGATCCTGGATTTCCATGATCAGACGCTCGTCGGGATAGAGCGGCGTCAGGTTGTCGAACAACACCTTGGTCGAGACCATCTCCGGGTCTGCGAAGTTGATGGTGTCGACCTTCAGCAGGGCAAAATAGCGCTCGCCCTCGCGCGGACCACGCACGGCTCCGTGGACGGTATCGCCGTTGCGCAGGCCAAAGCGGCGGATCTGCGAGGGCGAGACATAGATATCGTCCGGACCCGGAAGATAGTTGGCGTCCGGGCTGCGCAGGAATCCGAAGCCGTCGGGCAGGATTTCCAGCACGCCCGAGGCGATGATCTCCACCTCCTCGTCGGCCAGGGTCTTCAGGATGGCGAACAGCAGGTCCTGCTTGCGCAGATTGCCGGCGTTTTCGATCTCCAGGCCTTCGGCGAAGGCGACCAGATCGGCGGGTGTCTTGTCGTTCAGCTCCTGGAGCGTGATGCGACCGTTGGGGACGCTGGATTCGCCGCCCTCCTCATCCTCGTCCTCGCTGACCTCCTGATCGACCATGGGCAGGTCGGCAGCAGCGGGTGCGCCGTGTTCGACCTCGGTCGCGGCGTCATCGACGGGGGTTTCGGCTTCAGTGGGGGTGTCGGTCTGGTCGGTCATAAGGGCCATCAGCGTCATCGCCGCCGGACAGGGTGTCGGGCGGGCGGGAAAAATCTGGAAATGTCGGACCCGAGGGTCAGGGGAGTACGACGGGCTCCCACGGTCGAACCGGCGGGCGTCGCAAAGAGAGAGGGACCGCCCCAAGACGGAGGACGGTTCGCGGCCAGCGAAACCACGGCGCGACGCTCAGGTCAAGCGTCGCCGCTTTTCAGAACACCCACTGCGTCGTGACCGACAGCACCATGACGATGGCCAGCAGGAAGGGAATTTCGTTGGTCATGCGCCAGAAGCGGCCGGTGCGGGTCGAAGTCCCGGCCTGAATCCGCTTGAACTGCCCCGCCAGATAGCCGTGCCAGCCGCTGAGCAGGACGACGCCGATCAGCTTGGTCGCCATCCACGGCTGCGCCAGAAAGGCCCAGCCCTGGCCGAACTGGACGACATGGATCTCGATCATCCAGACACCGAAGATCCACGACGCGATCATGGCCGGGTTGAGGATGATCTTCAGCAGGCGGCGCTGCCAGGGACGCAGCAGCGCGCGCATTTCGGACCGCAGCGGCTCGGGCTTGGCGGCCTGTTCGGCGTCATAGGCATAGAGGCGCGGCAGGAACAGCAGACCGGCCATCCAGGCGATGACCGCAAGGATATGAAGCCCACGGACGATCTCGAAGGTGGTGGCGACGTCCATCACGCCGCCTTGCGCTGGCATTGATAGGGACAGGCCTTCCAGCGCCCTTGGCAGCCCGGCCCGTGCGGGGCAACACCCTGTCGCGGCAGGGCCTCGATCACGGCATCAGCCAGGGTATCGACGAACAGGGGCGATACACCGACTGCCGGTGTCCTCAGATAGGGCGAGACCCCCAGCTCGTGCGCCAGTTCGCCGTATTCGATGTCCAGCTCGACCAGGGTCTCGATATGTTCGGAGACGAAGGCGACGGGCACGACGATCGCCCCCACCCCATCCTGGGCGGCCTGTTTGATGGCATCCGGCGTCGAGGGGCCCAGCCATTTCATCGGCCCGACCCGGCTCTGATAGCACAGGGTCCAGGCGTCGGGGGCCAGCCCGGCGGCGGCAGCGATGGCGGCACAGGTCGCCTCGACCTGTTCCTGATAGGGATCGCCCTTCCTGGTCACCAGCATTTCGGGGATGCCGTGGGCCGAGAACAGCACCCGCACGGCGGCGTCACCGGCCTCGGCCAGCTTCTGGCGCACGGCCTCGGCCTGGGCCTGGATCCAGCCGGTCCCTTGCGGATAGCAGCAGACGGTCCGGCTCTGGCCCGATCCCGCATAGACCTCGTGCCAGCGCTTCAGCGAGGACTCCGTCGTCGTCGTCGAAAACTGCGGATAGAGCGGCAGCAGCACAATCTCGTCCGGGGCGAAGGCGGCGACATCGACCGCCGTCTCCTCGGTCAGAGGATGCCAGTAGCGCATGGCGATGAAGGCCCGAACCTCGTCACCGGGCAGGCGATCGGCCAGCACGGCGCCCAAGGCCTCGGTCTGACGCCGCGTCTCGGGCAGCAGGGGCGAACCGCCCCCCATCAGGGCATAGTTGGCCTGGGCACTGGTCTCGCGTCGGCTGGAAATCAGCCTGGCGATGGCGGTGCGGAAGATACCGGGCAGGCCGATGATGGCCGGGTCATTGAACAGGTTGAACAGGAACGGCTTGACCGAGGCCTGGTCGTCCGGCCCGCCGAGGTTGAACAGGACGATGGCGATACGCCGTCCGCTGCGTGTTTGGCCAACGTCCGTCATTGGGCACCGATCCGGCGCAGGACTTGTTCGACATGGGCGACCGGCACATCCGGCATGATCCCATGGCCTAGGTTGAAGATCCACGGCCCGTCGCCCCAGGCGGCCATCAACTGATCAACCCGGCAATCCAGCGCATCGCCACCGGCCCGCAGCAGCAGGGGATCGAGCGCGCCCTGAATGGGTTTGATGGCCTGAACCCGCTTGCCGATCTCTAGTGGACAGGCGGTATCCAGGGCCACCGCCTGAACATCGACCTCGGCGGCATACCGTTCAGCATGGGCGGCAGAGCCACGCGGGAAGCCGATCAGCGGCACGGTGACACCCAGTTCGCGCGTACGGGCCACCAGCGCCTGATGCGGTCGCAGGACCAGGCGCTCGAACAAATCGTCCGGCAGGCCCTCGGCCCAGCTCTCGAAGATCTTCAGGACTTGCGCCCCGGCATCGGCCTGCATCTTCAGATAATGGGCCGTGGCCTCGACCAGGACCTCCAGCGTGCCGTCAACGCGGGCGGGGTCTTCGTAGGCATATTTCCGGGCCGTGGCGCGCTCGCCCTTGCCGATCGTATTGTGATGTCCGTCCAGCATATAGGTGGCGACGGTCCAGGGGGCACCGGCAAAGCCGATCAGGGCTCGCTCGGGCTCCAGTTCGGCCCGGACCAGGGACAGGGTCTGGCCCACCTGATGAAGATAGCGGCCCGCGCCCTCAGCCTTCTCACGCATATGGCCGACGGACGGCATTTCGCCCAGGCGTGGCCCCTCACCGGTCTCGAACCAGACGTCTTGGCCCAGAGCCTGGGGGATCAACAGGATGTCGGCAAAGACGATGGCCGCATCAAAGCCCAGCCGCTTCATCGGCTGCAGCGTCGCCTCGGCCGCCATCTGCGGGTTCAGGCAGAAGGCGATGAAGTCGGGAGCCTGGGCCCGCAGAGCCCGGTATTCCGGCAGGTAGCGCCCGGCCTGACGCATGAACCACACCGGAGGCCGGTCGGTCGTCTCTCCGGCCAGAACGCGGAGAAGCAGGGGGGTGTCAGGGTGCGTGATCATTAGATTGGGGCTTAGCCTTCGGTACCGCCCCGCTCAAGCCCGCCCATGTCGCACCCCCTTCCTTCTCAATAAAAGAATCGAAGATTGAATTGAGGAGGAAGGTAGGGCCGGGGACAGCGGGGATAATCGTCAGCATCGCTCCGATTCCGGATCGTTTGTCCCAAGGTCGTCATGTTCGGTCGACGGGCGCATCGGCAGGCTGGGGGAAACGGGGATAAGTTCTAACGAGACCTTAACGGGCGGCCTTCTGAGGCTCATCGGGCCTGGGACCAGCTGGGGGTCGTTAAGACCTTGTTAAGGAACTCCACAGTCGATCGGGGGACAGGATTACCCTTCTGGACAGTTGCCACCCGAAGGCTCGCTGCCGTCCACCGTCGTCCCCGCTCGCCGGGTGAAGATGCGGGCGCTATAGGGATTGGACCCCGGTCTTCGCGTTTCGGCGCCCCGGCCCGTCCACAGGAGTCCGTGCCATCGTGAGCGATCATCCCCACCTGCGATCATCGACATCTGTCAGGGGCGCACAGGCATGAATGCGGCGCGCACAACCGGGCGATCTCGCCTGGCCACCTATTTCCACGTGCATCTGGTGTCGGATTCGACCGGCGAGACCCTGAATGCCATGGCCAAGGCGGTGGTGGCGCGGTTCGACGGCGTCATTCCGATCGAGCACATCTATGCCCTGGTCCGTTCCGACCGCCAGATGGAGCGGGTCCTGGCTGAGATCGCCTCGGCCCCCGGCGTGGTTCTGCATACCCTGGTGGATCGCGAGCTGCGCGATCAGCTGGAGGAAGGGTGCCGTGTGCTGGACATGCCCCAGATCGCCGCGCTGGATCCGCTGGTCGGGGCCCTGTCCCGCTATCTGGGCGCGGCCCTGTCGACCCGGGTGGGGGCGCAGCATGCGCTGGACACCGACTATTTCAACCGCATCTCGGCCCTGGATTTCGCTATGGCCCATGACGACGGCCAGGGCACGACGGAGCAGCTGGAGGGGGCCGACGTGGTCCTGTGCGGCGTCAGTCGTACGTCCAAGACCCCGACCTGCATCTATCTGGCGCACCGCGGCATCCGCGCGGCCAATGTGCCCCTGGTTCCCAATCAGGAAGATGGCGAGCGGCTGGTGGGGCTCAAGAACCCTCTGGTCGTGGGCCTGACGGTGTCGCCCGACCGACTGGTCCAGATCCGGCGTAACCGCATCGATGGGCTGAACGCCTCCCACACCAGCGCCTATACCGATCAGGAGGCCGTGCGCGACGAGACGGTCAAGGCCCGCCGGGCCTTCGAGCGTCGCGGCTGGCCTGTCATCGACGTGACCCGGCGGTCGGTCGAGGAGACGGCGGCAGCCATCATCAACGTCCTCAATGAGCGCCGTACCCAGCGCGCGGGAGCCAACTGGTGAGCCAGAATAGCGAACGTCTGATCCTGGCCTCCAAGAGCGCTGCCCGCCACGCTATGCTGGAGGGGGCGGCCGTACCGTTCACCGTCCATGTCGCTGATGTGGACGAGGACGCGATCAAGGCGCAGCTGGCCGATCACGACGCCGCCGAGCTAGCCGTCGAACTGGCCCGGGCCAAGGCCCTGGCGGTGTCGCGCCATCATGAAGACGCGTGGGTGCTGGGGGCGGACCAGACTTTGGCCTTCGATGGCGGTCTGATCTCCAAGGCGAAGTCGCTGGAGGCGGCGCAGGCGAGGTTGGCGCAAATGCGGGGCCGGTCGCATCAGCTGCATTCCGGAGCGGCTCTTGCTCGAAATGGTCAGATCGCCTGGTCGGGCGTGGATACAGCGACCCTGACGATGCGCGATTTTTCCGACGGCTTTCTGGACCTCTATATGGCGACCGAAGGCGAGGGCCTGTTGTCCTGCGTCGGCTCCTACCGTTTGGAAGGCATGGGCGCGCAACTGTTCGAGCGGGTCGAGGGTGACTATTTCACCGTCCTTGGCCTCCCGTTATCGCCGGTCCTGGCTGAACTGCGCCGTGCGGGCGTGCTGATGTCATGACCGCCCTGTCGCGCCTCGCAGGGGTGGCCGGTCAGCCGATCGCCCACTCGCTCAGCCCGCTGATCCATTCGACCTGGATCATAGCGGCGGGGCTGGACGCCAGTTATGAGCCGTTCGGTCCGATGGATGAGCTCGCCTTCGCCGCCCTGGTGGACGAGGGCCGCGCGGGGCGGCTGACGGGGCTGAACGTCACGGCCCCCTACAAGAGCCTGGCGCTCGCCCTGGCGGATCAGACCAGTATCGTGGCCTCGACCTGCGGGTCGGCCAATCTGCTGACCTTTCGGGAGGGGCGGGTTCATGCGGACAGCACGGATGGAGAGGGGCTGATGCAGGCCCTGGCCGAACAGGCCCCGGATCTGAACGTGGCGGGTCAGTCCGTGGTCATTCTGGGCGCGGGCGGCGCGACGCGCGCGGCGGCGGTTGCCCTGAAGGCGGCCGGGGCCAAGGTCGGACTGATCAATCGCACGCGGTCAAAGGCCGAGTTGCTGGCCGAAGACCTGGGTATTGAGGTGGCGGACCCCGAGGTGCTGGAAAAGGCCGCGCTCGTCGTGAATGCCCTGTCGGTACAGCCGGATTTCGATGTGGGCCGGCTCAGCCGCGAAGCCGTCCTGATGGACATGACCTATCGACCGCTGGTCACGCCGTTTCTGGCGGCCGGCCGGGCGCGAGGCCTGCGCACCGTCGATGGGCTGGCCATGCTGATCGGCCAGGCCAGACCCTCATTCGAGGCGATGTTCGGGGTGCCGGTGCCGCCGGTGGATATCCGGCGCGTGGTTCTTGATGCTCTGGGGGAAACCGCATGATTGTGCTGGGTCTGACCGGCTCCATCGGCATGGGCAAGTCCACGACGGCGCAGATGTTCGCCGACACAGGAGCGCTGGTCTGGAATGCGGATGAGGCCGTGCATGCGCTCTATGCCAAGGACGGGGCAGCGGTCGAACCCGTCGGTACGGCCTTCCCCGGCGTGGTCGTCGATGGGGCCATCGATCGTACCCGTCTGGCCGAGGCCTTGGGGCGGGACGATCAGGCGTTCAGGCGGCTGGAGCAGATTGTGCATCCGCTCGTGGCGAGGGGCCGCACCGACGATCTTGTGGAGGCGGAACGACGCGGGGTGAAACTGGCGGTTCTGGACATCCCCCTGCTGTTCGAGACCGGCGGAGACGCCGCCGTCGATGCCGTGGTGGTGGTCACGGCAGATGCGGACATTCAGGCCGCCCGCGTCCTAGCCCGTCCGGGCATGACCCGCGACCGCTTCGAAGCCATCCTGGAGCGCCAGACGCCCGATGCGGAAAAGCGTCGTCGGGCCCACTTTATCGTAGATACCGGCCACGGGCTGGAGGCTGCGCGGGCACGGGTGACCGAAATCGTGGGGACCGTTCTGGATCCAGCGTGGACACCCCCGCGCCGCTCTCTTTCGTCGGCGGACGAAGCGCCCCATTAAGACGCCATGTCACGCGAAATCGTCCTCGATACGGAAACCACCGGCTTTGATCCCCGCACGGGCGATCGGCTGGTCGAGGTCGGCTGTATCGAAATCCATGACCTGTTGCCGACGGGCCGGACGTTCCACCGTTTCGTCAATCCGGAGCGGTTGATCCCCGCCGGGGCCATGGCGGTGCACGGCATCACCGACGAACAGGTCAGGCATGCCCCCAAGTTCAAGGAGATCGTCCGTGATCTGATGGAGTTCATCGGCGACGCGCCGGTGATCGCCCACAACGCCGCCTTCGATCGCAGCTTCATCGACCATGAATGCGGTTTGTGCAGCCATCCACTGCTGGAGGCTGACCGCTGGATCGACACGCTGAAACTGGCCCAGAGCCGGTTTCCGGGCATGCCCAACTCTCTCGATGCCCTGTGCAAGCGCTACAAGATCAGCCTGGTCGACCGCACGATGCATGGGGCCCTGATCGATGCGCGGCTGCTGGCCGAAGTCTATCTGGAACTGCGCGGAGGCAAGGAACGCAGTCTGGACCTTTCGTCCGCCAAGGCGGTAGCCGCTGCCGTCGCCGCCGACCGCGCCCAGGGCTATGTCTCGCGCGAGCGCCCCCTGGCCGCGCGCTCAACCGACGAGGAACGGGCCATCCACGCCGCCTTCCTGAAGGCGACGCTCAAGGATCACTCGCTGTGGGCAGGGTACGGAGTGGAGGTCGGCTGAGCCGACCCCCGAAGCTCGGATCAAGCCTGGCCAGTGTCCATTGGACCGCGCGCGATCTGCTGCTGGCGCGCCACATAGATGCCGGCGAAGTCGATCGGGTCCAGCATGAAGGGCGGATAGAAGCCGCCGTCCGAGGTCGCGCCGGCGATGATCTCGCGGGCGAACGGAAACAGATAGCGCGGGCATTCGATCAGCAGCATCGGCTCGATGTCCTGCTCGGCCACGCCGGACAGGGCGAACAGGCCGCCATAGACCAGCTCGACCGCGAAGACGGTCATGGTGTCGGTGGTCGCCTTGACGGTCAGACGCAGCTCGACCTCGAACAGGCCGTCGGGGCGACCCTGGGCATTCATCTCGACACCCAGGTCGATGGCGGGCTTGCCCTCGATACGCAGGCTGTCGGGCGCGCGCGGATTTTCGAAGGACAGGTCCTTGGCGTACTGGGCGACGATACGGAAGCCGGGGCCGGTCGGCTGGCCTTCGGTGGGCGCGCCGTTCTGGCTGTCGGTCGGCGTGTCAGTCGGGGCGGGCGTTACGTCGGTCATCGTGAGGCGCGATCTGTCTGAAAGGTTGGGCGACGCATGCGGGCGTCAATGAGGCGCGGCGACTAACACGAGGGGGCGAACACGGCAATCTGGAGCGTTCTACCAAGCATCCCGGGAATGGCCAGGGTGCCGCACGGCGTGGCGTTCGCCTTGCGCCGCCCCATATGAGCCCCTAATCCTCACACTTCGCGCCGCCCGGCTTCGGGCGACAGCCTAAGGAATACCAGTGCCGGCCCAGATCCAGATCGTCATCTACGCCGCCATCGCTGCCGTCGTCCTGTTCATGCTCTATAATGTGCTGGGCAAGAAGGTCGGTCGCCAGCCCGAGGAGGACGCCCGGTCCAAGCCGCCGTTGCCAGCCGGTGGCGGCCCTGTGCCCGAGCCTGCCAATGGCGCACGCCCCAACGTCCTGGACGCTGTCACCCTGGCCTCGATCGCGGGACTGAAGGCGCGCGATCCGAACTTCGACCCCGCCCGCTTTCTGGACGGGGCGCGTCAGGCACACGAGACCATCGTGCGGGCCTATGCCGAGGGGGATCGCGAGACGCTGAAGCCCCTGCTGGCCCCGGTGGTGATGGAGAGCTTCGAAGGTGGCATCGCGGCGCGCGAGGCGCGGGGCGAAACTGAAACCGTCGAGTTCCTGCATCCCGCCCGCGCCGATCTGGAGCTGGCCACGGTCAACGAGAACCGCGCCATCACCAAGGTCCGCTTCCTGGCCGAGCTGCGCAACCGGATCAAACCGGCGGGCGAGGCGGTCGAGGAGCAGGTCGAGGAGCGCCGCGTGGCGGAACTCTGGACCTTCGAGCGCACCTTGGGGGCCAGTGACCCGAACTGGGTTCTCGCCCGGACGGAATCCGCCTCGGCATGATGCCTGGCCACCGCGCGGATCGTTCCCAGGGAACGGTTCGGGCGGGTCTGGTCCTTATGGCCACGCTTGTGCTGGCCGCCTGTTCCAGCGGCCCGATGGTGCCAACCGGGCCCCTGTCACCGTCGCCATCATATCCAGTGCCCTCGCAACCGACGCCGGACGCCCCGCCGCCCGCCGACGGCCCGGCCAGTCTGGTCGGTTGGGCCAGCGAGGATCATCTGTCGGCCTTTAACGCCTGGGTCGATGGCTGCGGCGTGGCCCGCGATGCTGCCGCACGGGTCCAGTGCGACCGGGCCATGCAGATCCGCCGCATGTCGCGCCCGGTCACCCCGTCGATGGCGCGCACCTTCTTCGAGACCGGCTTCGTCGTCGTGGCCGCGCGGACCGACGACGGCTCGCCCGGCCTGCTGACCGCCTATTTCGCGCCGGAGTATCAGGCACGGCGTCGGCCGGATGCGACCTTCGATGCGCCGGTCCTGGCCCGCCCTGCCGGGTGGTCACGCGGCCAGACCCTGCCCGACCGCGCCGCCATTGAGGCCGCGCCGCAGGCGGTGTCGAGCCAGGCCCCTCTGGCCTGGATGCGGGCCGAGGACCTGTTCTTCATGCAGATCCAGGGCTCCGGCTATTTGACGTTCGAGGATGGATCAAAGACTCGAGCCTCTTATGCCGCCGATAACGGCCGCACTTTCGTCGGCATCGCCCGGCCGATGGCCCAGCAGGGGCTGCTGCCCGCCAACGGCACCTCGGGCGAGGCGATCCGCGCCTGGCTGGCCGCGCATCGGGGGGCTGAGGCGCGGCGCGTCATGGCCCTGAACCCGCGCTACATCTTCTTTGCCATGGACCCCGACGACGGGGGCGACCCCAATGGGGCGGCCGGCATCGCCCTGCCCGCCCGACGCGCCATCGCCATCGATCCGGCCCACTGGCGTTATGGCGATCTGGTCTGGATCAGCGCCGACGGCGGCAATCTGGCTGGGGCCCGCGCCAGTTATCAGGGCCTGGTCATGGCGCTGGACACCGGCTCCGCCATCCGCGGCCCCGTCCGCGCCGATCTCTACATGGGCCGGGGCGAGGCGGCGGGCGAAGAGGCGGGAGCCGTTCGGCATCCGCTCAGGATGTGGCGGCTGGTGCCTCGACCGTAGTCGTCTCGGCTGGCTTGATCAGCCAAGGTGCAGCGAGGAGACCGAATAGAAAACCTCCGAGATGAGCTTCCCAAGCCAACCCGCCAGCGCCTCCTTCAAGTCGAGCGAGCAGGAATAAAGCTCCGAAAAGCACGAGGTTGCTGATGGCAAATTCTCGAATTCCGACAAGCACGTCTCTTGAGCGGAGTGATTTAACGAAGCGTGTTTCGGTATCGCAACGGACCGCCAAGCCCCAGAGGCCACAGATGGCTCCGGAAGCGCCAACCATCGGCAATCCATCCGAGGGATGAAGAAGAATGTAGGCGATTGCGCTCGCGCCAGCGGCCCCCGCTAGCACCAACCCGTACCGCGCCCAACCACTCAAGCTGAAGCCGAGAAACGGGCGCAGGTAGACAGTCAAGCCGATCAGCGCGCTACAGTTCATAAATAGGTGCCAGGGGCTAGCGTGCGCAACTGCGTGCGTCAGCATGGTCACCCATCGTCCATCGGATAATGCTTGTCGCGACAGGCCCCAGGCCAAAGGGCCGCCTGTTTGCCACTCGGCCAATCCAGCAATCACCATCAACGCAACAAGAATAAAGGCCGGCAAGGCACCTTGCCGGATGTCGTCAGCCAAGGCTGTAAGCCAAGACAGACGGCCTAGTCGGTCACTTGAGACCTTCTGAAGAGTTGTCAGCTGCGGCTGAGTCACCGCCTCTTCAGCCCGCCCAGCAGGCCCCGCAGCAACTCCCTCGTGATCGTGCTCCCCGCCGTCCGCAAGACGGACTTCGTCGCCGCCTCGATCGGGGTTTCGCGGGTGGAGCGGCGGGCGGGGGCTCTCGCAGACGTGCGGGCGCGGGCGGCGTCGCGTTCGTATTGCGCCTGCTGGCGAGCCTGTTCCTTCAGGCGTGCGGCCTCGGCCTTGTCGGCTTCCTTGGCGGCGGCTGCATCGGCCTTGGCCTGGGCTTCGGCCAGCTTGGCCTCGGCCAGTGACTTGTCGGCCTCGCCCCGGCGGGCGGCCAGGACTTCCTCGGCGGACTCGCGGTCGATGGGGCTGTCATAGATGCCGCGCACGGGGCTGGCGGCCATGACGGCGGCGCGCTCGGCGTCGGTGGCGGGGCCCAGGCGGCTGTCGGGCGGGCGAACGGTCGTGCGCGCCACGATGCGGGGAGCTCCCTTTTCGTCAAGGGTCGAGACCAGGGCCTCGCCTACGCCCAGGCCCTGGATGGCTTCGGCGGTGTCGAACGCCGGATTGACGCGGAAACTCTGCGACGCGGCCTTAAGCCCCTTCTGCTCGGCAGGCGTATAGGCGCGCAGGGCATGCTGGATGCGGTTGCCCAGCTGGGCCAGGACGCTGTCGGGAATGTCGGCCGGGTTCTGCGTCACGAAATAGACGCCGACGCCCTTGGAGCGGATCAGGCGCACCACCTGCTCGACCTTCTGGCGCAGGGCGTCGGGCGCATCGGTGAACAGCAGGTGGGCCTCGTCGAAGAAGAAGACCAGGCGCGGTTTGTCCGGATCGCCGACCTCCGGCAGTTGCTCGAACAGTTCGGACAACAGCCACAGCAGGAAGGCCGCATACAGGCGCGGGCTGTTCATCAAACGCGTGGCGTCCAGCACATTGACCTGACCCCGTCCGTCTAGGCCGGTGCGCAGCATGTCCTCCAGCCGCAGGGCCGGTTCGCCGAAGAAGGCAGCCCCGCCCTCCTGTTCCAGCTGCAGGATCGCCCGCTGGATGGCGGCGATGGAGACGGGGGCAACATTGCCGACCTCGCGCCCAATCCGCTCCGCATTCTCGCCCACATGGGCCAGCATGGCGCGCAGGTCGTCCAGGTCGAGCAGAAGCAGGCCTTCCTTGTCCGCGACATGGAAGACGACCGACAGCACCCCCTCCTGCACCTCCGACAGGCTCAGCATGCGGGCCAGCATGACCGGGCCGATCTCGCTGACGGTCGTGCGGATCGGGTGACCCTTCAGTCCGTACAGGTCCCAGAAGACGACGGGGGCGGCCTTGGGCGTCAGCGTCAGCCCCATGCCGGAGGCGCGGGCCAGCAGCTTCTCATTGGGCGAGCCGGGCATGCAGATACCGGACAGGTCGCCCTTCACATCGGCGCAGAAGACCGGGACGCCCGCATCCGAAAACCCCTGAGCCATGATCTGCAGCGTCACCGTCTTCCCGGTGCCGGTCGCGCCCGCGACGACGCCGTGCCGGTTCGCCCGGCCCAGCAACAGGGTCTGGAAGGCCTTGTCGGCGTCCATGGACTGGCCAAGGAAAAGACTGGGGGCGGCTTCGGTCATGGGAACTCCGAACGGGGGTTGCGCACTCATCGTCTACCGGCGGGCCACGAGGTTCAAGGCCGTTGACGACGCTTGCCTGGACCTTGACCATATGCCGATGAAATTGCCCATCACCTTCCCGACCTCGGCCGTGTCGCGCAACGCCATGGTGATCATCGCCGTGGTGGCGGTCGGGGCCGCCCTCTACTGGCTGAGGGGCATCCTCACACCCCTGGCCATGGCCATCTTCCTGATGATCATGATCGACGGGGTGAAGCGGTCGATCGAGAAGCGTACGCCTCTGTCGCCTCGCTGGTCGGGAATTGCGGCCCTGACGGTCGTGACCATCGGCTTCTTCATTTCCATCGCCATCATCGTCGATGGGGCGGCGGGCTTTTTTGGTCAGGCCAGTGGCGTGTCGTCCAGCATCGGACCGCGTCTGGATCAAATTCTGCAGGACGTCTGGTCCATGGTGGGGGCAAACGAACCGCCAACCGCGACGGACCTGATCGCCCAGCTGGATGTGCGTTCCTATCTGACCCAGGCAGCTTTCCAGGCGCAGGGCGTGGCGTCTGGAGCCTTCTTCGTCCTGATCTATCTGGGCTTCCTGCTGGCGGCGCAGAAGGGCTTCGGCCGCAAGATGGCGGGCCTGTTCCCCAAACGCGCCGACCGCGCCGAGGCGCTGGAGGTCTTTCATCGCATCCGGGGCGGCGTGGAGGGCTATCTGTGGGTCCAGACCGTCACCGGTGCCCTGATCTGTCTGGTGGCCTGGATCCTGATGCGGGTCGTCGGGCTACAGAATGCAGAGTTCTGGACCTTCGTCATCTTCGTCGTCGGCTTCATTCCGGTTCTGGGCGGAGCCGTCGCGGGACTGGTTCCGCCCCTGTTCGCCCTGGTGCAGTTCCAGAGCTATTGGCCCGCGCTGATCCTGCTGGTGGGTCTGCAGACGATCCTGTTCATCAGCGGCAACCTGATCCAGCCGCGCATGCAGGGCGACAATCAGAATATCGACCCCATCGTGGTCCTGCTGGCCCTGGCCTTCTGGGGCCAGCTGTGGGGCGTGACCGGCATGTTCCTGTCGACGCCGCTGGCCGTCATGGCCATGGCGATCCTGGCCGAGTTCCGGGGCTCGCGCTGGATGGCCATCCTGCTGTCCGGCGACGGCGCGCCCTATGCGCACGAGGAGGAGGAGAAATCCGCCTCCCGTAGCCGACGCCAGGCTGCGGCCACCGCAGACTGACCCCGCGTCAACCTGCCGCGCCTCACTGCTCTTCAGGAGCCGGTCCTGCCCTTGATTGGCCACAACCCCTGCCTATTTCGAACCTGTCGCCACGGCCCTCCCCTCCCCCCGAAGCCGTGGCGCTAGAGATCGGTCCCTCCCTCCCCCTCCGGGATCGGTCCGACAGACCGCCGGACGAAAGTTCGGCGGTCTAGTCGTATCTGGGCCTCAGGTTGCATGTGCGGCCGTAAAGACACACAGACTGATCAGCCGCCGTTACGCGGGAACGCCAGCAAAATCATCGCGTTGTGTCGCCCGGAAGGGGGCTTCCCGGCGTGCGCGCCACTACCTTGGATTTGTTTCTCATGATCAAGACACTCTTTATGGCTTCGACGGCCCTGCTGATGACGGGCGTTGCCGCCCCGGCCCTGGCTCAGTCGGCCCCTGACTGGAGCGGCCCCTACGTCGGCATCTACGGCGGCTGGGCAGAGAATGACACCAACGACGATGAGCGTCTGGTGTTCGACCGCGACTTCGACGGCCAGTTTGATGACACCGTCGTTCTGAACGGCACCACCAACGACGCCTTCAGCCCCGGCTACTGCGCCGGCCGCGCCAGCACCCAGATTGCTGCCGACGGCTGCAGCGATCGTTCGGGCGGCGTGCAGGCAGGTCTGGTGGCTGGTTACGACTTCCAGTTCGGCAACTTCGTCGTGGGTGCCGTCGCCGATGTCAGCGCTCTGAACAGCCAGCGTTCGGTGACGGGCTTCAGCACAACCCCCGCCAACTATGTCTTCACCCAGGAACTGCAGGAAATGGCCGCGGTACGCGCTCGCGTCGGCTATGCTGCCGGCCCGGCCCTGATCTATGCCACCGGCGGCGCGGCTTATGCCAATGTCGAGAACCGCTTCGACACGACCAATGGTGCCAACAGCTTCACCGAGCAGTCCAATGAAGACAACATGGACGGCTGGCAGGCCGGTGCCGGTCTGGAATGGCGTCTGGCCCCCAACCTGTCGGTGACGGGCGAGTATCTCTACACCTCGCTGGACGGTGACGGTCAGGTGGTGCGTGCGGGCAACAGCGGCACGACGCCGGCGACCAACCCCTTCATCCTTGCCCCCAATACAACCGGTACGGACATTGGCACCAGCTTCGATTCCTACGACACCCATGCCGTTCGTATCGGCATGAACGTCCGCTTCTGATCCATCCCGGATCACTGAACGGCGATAAGTCGACGCCGGCCTCCGAAAGGAGGCCGGCGTTTCGGTTTTGGGGGTTCCGGTTCCAGCATGGGTGGCCTACGGACGGGCCTGCACACGGCTCGCTTGCCGAAAGAGCGAACCAGCCTAGTGTGAGTTCACCATCGGCGGTCCGGAGCGGATCGCGTCCAGAAGAGATATGCCATGTCAGGCGAAACCGCACCCGTGCTTCCTCAGGCTTTGACCCTGGAGGCGCTGGAGGCGAGCTTTGCGGTTGCGGTGGGCGGCCCTCCGGGCCCGGTGGCCAAGTCATTCCTGGTGCAAGCGCACGAAGACTATGCCGCAGACGAGGCCCCGGAACTGGGCGGCGAGGATCTGGCGGCCCTGCTGGCCTTGGCCTGGGCGGCGGCAGAAGGCCGTTCGCACGGCGAGCCAGCACGCATCACACTGTCGAGGCTGAATGGTGCCGACGGCCGACCGCTGGGATATGACGTCCTGATCGTCATCCAGGACGATCGACCTTTCCTGGTCGACAGCGTCATGGGCGAACTGGCCGAGGCGGGCGTCAGCGTCCGCTGCATGTTCCACCCGGTAACCGATGAGGACGGCGGGCGCGAATCGACCATCATCGTCGTACTGGACCCCCTGCCACAGGAGCGGCGTGATGCCTTGGGCGAGGCCATGGCCCAGACCCTGGCTGACGTCGCGGGCGCGGTGAACGACCATGCCGCCATGGCTGACCTGATGGGACGAGCCATCGCGCATTTGGAGGCCGGCCCCAAGGGTGTCGATCCTGCGATACTGGCCGAAAACATCGCCTTCCTGCGCTGGTTGCAGCAGGACCATTTCGTTTTCCTGGGCGCGCGTGACTATGACTATCCGCGCACTGCGGACGGCGGTTATGAGGCCGAGGCACCCCTGTCGCAGTCGGGCGATGGCCTGGGCGTCCTGGCCGATCCGGACCGGACCGTCCTGCGCCGCGCCAATGAGCCGGCTGTTCTGACGCGGCAGATGAAGCGTCAGCTTGACCTGTCCGATCCCGTTACCGTGGCCAAGGCCAACGCGCGGTCGCGCGTGCATCGCCGCGCCTACATGGATTACGTCGGGGTCAAGCGGTTCGGTGCTGATGGACGTCCGTCCGGCGAGACACGGTTTGTGGGCCTGTTCACGGCCGAGGCCTATGACAAGGTCGCCAGCGAAGTCCCTCTGATCAGGGCCAAGGTTTCTGCAGCCCTGAAGCGAGGCGGCAAGATCGAGGGCAGCCACAGTCACAAACGGTTGCGGAACATCCTCGAGAATTATCCTCGCGACGAGCTGTTCCAGATCAGCGAGAACGAGCTGCTGGACAGTGCCCTGGGCATTCTGCACCTCTATGATCGTCCCCGGATCAAGGCCTTCACGCGCAAGGACCCGTTCGACCGGTTCGTCTCCATCCTGGTCTTCATCCCACGCGAGCGGTTCCACGCCTCGGTGCGGGAGCGCATAGGGCGGCTTCTGGCCCAGGCCTGGGGCGGGCGCATTTCTGCCTGGTATCCGCAGCTGTCGGACCAGCCGCTGGTGCGCATCCACTACATCATCGGCATCACGCCTGGCGATCATCCCTGCCCCGATCCGGCCGAGATCGATGCGATGGTTCAGGAAGCGGGCCGTGGCTGGGTCGACCGCTTCGAGAGCGCCTTGCGTGAGGCGGGCGTGGACGATGTCTCCGTCGGCCCGACCAGCGCGCGCTGGGCCGAGGCCTACGGGGCCGGCTATCGCGACCGTTACACGGCCGCCGAAGCCGTGCTGGACTTCCACCAGATCGACCGGCTGAGTGCATCCGGCGTGCCTGAAGCCGATGGCGGCGACCACAGTGACGCGGTCGCCATCCGCGCCTTCCGCACGGCCGAGGATGGGCCGCTGAACTTCCGTTTCAAGATCTACCGCCGGGGGGCCGCCGCAGCCCTGTCGGACGTCCTGCCCATCCTGACCGACATGGGTCTGAAGACACTAGAGGAGTGGGGCCACACCCTGCGTCCGTCGGGTGGTGACGTTATCCATGTCGACGAATTCCTGATGGAGGATCCGCGTGGCGGCGATCTGAAGTTCGAGGACGTGCGCGGACCGTTTGAAGAGGCTTTCGCGGCTGTCTGGCGCGGTCAGACCGAGAGCGATGGCTTCAACCGCTTGGTGATCGAGCTGGGCGTCGACTGGCGCGAGGCGGCCCTGATCCGCACCCTGGCCCGCTATCGCCAGCAGACCGGTATGGACCCCAGCCAGGCCGTTCAGGAAGAGGCGCTGCGGGACTATCCGGCGGTGGCGCGCAGCCTGCTGAAGCTTTTCAACACCAAGTTCGACCCGGCGGCGGGCGGCGATGCCGCATCGCGCGAAGCGGCCGTGAAGGCCGTCTTCGATCAGATCATCGAGCAGCTTCAGGCCGTGAAAAGTCTGGATCACGACCGTGCCCTGCGTCGCCTGGCCCTGCTGGTCCAGGCGATCAAGCGCACCAACTATTTCGAGGTCGCCGAGGACGGACGGCCCAAACCCTATATCTCGATCAAGATCGCCTCGCGCGAGCTGGAAGACCTTCCCCTGCCCAAGCCGTACAGGGAAATCTTCGTCTGGGCCCCGTGGATCGAAGGGGTGCATCTGCGCTTCGGTCCTGTGGCGCGCGGGGGCCTGCGCTGGTCCGACCGCCGCGACGATTTCCGCACCGAGGTGCTGGGTCTGGTCAAGGCTCAGCAGGTCAAGAATGCCGTCATTGTGCCGGTCGGCTCCAAGGGCGGCTTCTTTCCCAAGAAGCTGGCCGACATCGTCCGCGCCGGCGGCGACCGCGACGCCCAGCAGGCCGAGGCCATCCGCGCCTACAAGACCTTCCTGTCGGGCCTGCTCGACATCACCGACAACATTGCCGCCGATGGTTCCGTCGTCCCGCCCAGGGATGTCGTGCGGTTCGAGGGGGATGACCCCTATCTGGTCGTGGCCGCCGACAAGGGCACGGCGACCTTCTCCGACATCGCCAATGGCGTATCGGCGGACTACGGCTTCTGGCTGGACGATGCCTTCGCTTCGGGCGGGTCTGTCGGCTACGACCACAAGGTCATGGGCATCACAGCGCGCGGGGCATGGGAGGCGGTAAAGCGGCACTTCCGCGAGATGGGCAAGGATATCCAGACCGAGCCCTTCACCGTCGCCGGCGTCGGCGACATGTCCGGCGATGTGTTCGGCAACGGCATGCTGCTGTCGAAGGCGATCAAGCTGGTCGCCGCCTTCGATCACCGCGACATCTTCATCGACCCCAACCCCGATCCGGCCACCAGCTGGGTCGAGCGGGACCGCATGTTCAAGCTGCCGCGCTCGTCCTGGCAGGACTATGACAAGAGTCTGATCTCCAAGGGGGGCGGCGTCTTCCCGCGCTCGGCGAAATCCATCGAGCTGTCGCCCGAGATCAGGGCCCTCCTCGAAATCGACGCCGACGCTGTCGATCCGGCAACCCTGATGCAGGCCATCCTAAAGGCCCCGGTGGAACTGCTCTATTTCGGCGGCATCGGCACCTATGTGAAGGCTGCCCACGAGAGCGACGCCCAGGTCGGCGACAAGGCGAATGATGCTATCCGCATCGACGGTATCGAGGTCCGGGCCAAGGTCATCGGGGAGGGGGCCAACCTGGGCCTGACCCAGGCGGGTCGTATAGGCTATGCGCGAAACGGCGGGCGGATCAACACCGACGCCATCGACAACTCCGCCGGCGTCGACAGCTCCGACCACGAGGTCAACATCAAGATCCTGACCGGAGCGGCGATCGCGTCGGGGGCGTTGAAGGCTGAGGACCGCAATGCCCTGCTGGCCTCAATGACCGACGAGGTCGGGCTGAAGGTGCTGGTCCACAACTACGACCAGACCCTGGCGGTGTCCTTGCAGGAGGCGGAGGGGGCCGGAGCACTGGATGCCCAGCAGCGGTTCATGCAGTGGCTGGGGGTCAAGGGCAAACTGGACCGCAAGGTCGAGGGTCTGCCCGACGACGTCCGACTGGCCGAGATGAAGACCACGGGTCTGGCCCTGACGCGACCCGAGCTGGCGGTGCTGACGGCCTATTCCAAGCTGGAGCTGTTCGACGACATCGTCGCGTCCAGGGCCCCGGACGATGCCTTCTTCAAGAAGACCCTGATCGACTATTTCCCGGCTCCGCTGGCGAAATATGAAGCCGACATGCAGCGGCACCGTCTGCGGCGCGAGATCATCTCGACCGTCCTGTCGAACGAGATCGTCAACATGACCGGGGCGACCTTCCCGGAACGTCTGCGCATCTCGGCCCAGTGCGACACAGGGGCCATGGTTCTGGCTTTTGAGGCCGCGCGTCAGGTCTTCCGACTGGACGAGGCCTGGGCGCAGGTCTCGGCGCTGGACCTGAAGATCACGGCTGAAGCCCAGATGGCACTCTATGCCGAAATCTCCACCGTGCTGCGTCGCCAGACCTCCTGGCTGGCACGCCGGGCCATGCAGCCGGGCGCGACGGTGGACAGCCTGATCGCCGCCTACCGTCCGGCGGCCGATGCCTTGAGGGCAGCGGGAGGCTCTGTGCTGTCACGCTTCGAACAAGCGCGTCTGGACAGCCGGATCGAGGCCTTTGTGGCCCTGGGCGCAACCCAGGCGATGGCGCGGGACTTCGCCATGCTCAGACCTCTGGTCGCCACGGCGGACATCGGCGACCTGGCTCGAGAGGCCGGATGGCCGGAACCGGCCATGGCCATGCTGTATCATCAGGTCGGGGCGGCTTTCGACTTCGACCGTCTGCGGGCCGCAGCGGGCAACGTCCCCTCGATGGACCATTTCGACCGTCTGGCCGTACGCCGCCTGATCGAGGATCTGATGGCCGAGCAAAGGGTCCTGACCCGCGCTGTGGCCAAGGCCTCCGGCGTCGGGGTCGGGGCCAGCGAGGCGGCGGCGGAGACGGCCGTCGATGCCTGGATCGGGCCACGTCAGAAGACCGTCGAGGGTGTGCGTGCCTCGGTGGACGAGATCGAGGCCTCGGGCACCGGCTGGACGTTCGCCAAGCTGACCATCGCCAACTCGGCCATTCGGGAAATCGCCAACTCGGTGTAGGGGCGCTACCGCTCACGACGCGGTCGTTCGCGGCTTGAGCGTATTCTCGAGCGCTCACGCTCGCGCTCCAGCGCGGGTGTTTGCGATCGTCCGCGATCTGCTAGGGTTGCCAGGCTGAGGGAGGCCTTCGATGCCGCGCAAGTTTCTGGTCGTCGTGGATGACAGTCCCGAGTTCGAGGCTGCCTTGCGCTATGCGGCAAGACGGGCGCGTTCGACGGGCGGACGCGTGGCCCTGCTCAGGGTCATTCCCCCCGCTGCGTCCGACGCCCACTGGGCCGGGGTGCGAGAGGAGATCGAGCGCCAGACCCGCGCCGAAGCCGAGACGCTTCTGAACGGCTGGGCGGAACAGGCGCATGAACGGTCCGGCGAGATGCCCGTGATCCTGATCGAACGCGGCGAGCCTCAGGACGCGATCCGCAAGGTCGTGGGCGAAGACAGCGAGATCAAGATTCTCGTGCTGGCGGCAGGTGAAGGATCGCGCGGGGCGGGGCCGCTGGTGACGGCGATCCTGAAACAGGGCGCGGCGTTCACGGGGCGCAAGCTGCCGGTGACGATCGTGCCGGGCGAGCTGACCGAGCAGGACATCGAGGATCTGGCCTGATTTTTTAGGGCGCTAACGCGCGCGACGCGGTCGCTCGCTGCTTGAGCGCGTTGTGGCTTTTTCGTCAGGCCTTGAACACTGGCGGCACCGGGCGCACTTACCGGCCATGTTCATCCAGACCGAACCCACTCCGAACCCCAATGTCCTGAAGTTCCTGCCGGGGCGCGATGTCTCGGCCGAACCGCGCGAATTCCTGACGTCGAACGAGGCGTCGGTGTCGCCGCTGGCCGAGGCCCTGTTCGGACTGGAGGGGGTGACCGGCGTCTTCTACGGCTCCGACTACGTGTCGGTGACGCGAGAGGCGCAAGGGCTGGAATGGACCCAGATGAAGGCCCCGATCCTGGCGGCCATCATGGATCATTTCGTCTCGGGTGCGCCTCTGATGCGCGGCGGAGATTTCGACAGCACCAGCCCCGACGGCGACGACACCGAGGTCGTGGCCGAGATCAAGCAGTTGCTCGACAGTCGCATCCGCCCCGCCGTCGCTCAGGACGGCGGCGATATCCTGTTCGACAGTTTCGACGAGGAGACGGGGGTCCTCTCTCTTCGCCTGCGCGGAGCCTGCTCAGGCTGTCCGTCGTCATCCGCCACGCTGAAATCGGGGGTGGAGCAGATGATGAAGCACTATGTCCCGGAAGTGACCCGGGTCGAACAGGTCCTCTGAAACCATTGGACTTCAAACAAAAGTGTTACCAATTCGATTTTGTCGTCCGACGCTGTAGAGTTTGGCCATGGCCAGGTTTGAAAGCGGCGCGGAAATTCGAAATTTGGGCTCGGCCTTGGCCGATCTCAGGCTTGATCGTGGGTTGAGCCAGGCTGAGGCCGGTCAACGCGCCGGTATGACCAGTCAGGCCTGGGGTCTGTACGAGTCCGGCAAGCGTCCTGGACTGTTCCGGCCCGATGTCCAGCGGCGGCTCGCTCAGGCGATCGACGCAACCGTTGAGGAACTGGCGCACAAAGCCGGCTTGCCGAAACGCGTGACCGATGCGACGCCCGAATCCGGCAAAGCAAGCCTGGGGCAGGCATTCATTGGCACGCGACCCCTTCAGACCCTCGCCGCCAGCCGCCACCGTTTCCAGGTGTCTAATGATGACCTATGGCCCTGGGCAGCATCCGGGGTCGTGCTTGAATATGAAATCGGTCGCTGGCCGCGACGCGACCAGGGGTGTGTGATTGAACTTGTGGATGGCCAACGGTTGGCGCGGCTCTACCACAGCGCCGATGGAACGACGCTATATCTACGCGGCGGTCCCGATGGTTTCGGCTCCGAAGAGAGGCTGGCGCGCGCCCAGGTGCGTTCAGTTTTTGCAGTCGTGGCGCGGCTCGATATATGAAACAATTCGCTTCTCAGGCGGTCTTCGGGATGAAAATGTTTCACGCAACGCCCGCAGGGTCGGCCAATACCGGGTCCCAGCGAATGGCCCGACCCCCAGGTCCTGCGCAATGAGGTTGCTGGTCATCGATACTGCCCTCGGGTTGTGCACCGCAGGCGTGTTCAGGGTTGAGGGCGATCAGGTCGAGAGCCTTGGTCTTTGCTCTGAGGCCATGACGCGCGGCCATTCGGAGCGGCTGGCTGGAATGGTCCGCGATGCGGTGAGGCACTCCGGTGGAGGTTTTGGCGATCTGGACCGGATCGGTGTGACGGTCGGGCCAGGGTCTTTCACCGGCCTGCGCGTCGGTCTGGCATTTGCCCAGGGCCTGGGCGCTGCGCTGGGCCGGCCCGTGATCGGCCTTTCATCGCTGGATGCCTTGGCGGCTTCGGTAGCACCTGCAGCCGTGACCGTGGCCGTGATCGATGCCCGGCGCGGTCAGGTCTATGGCCGTGTCTGGCGAAATGGAGTGGCGAGCCAGCCACCGGAAGCCTGGACGCTCGAGCGGGCACAGACGATCGTCGCCGATGCGGAAATTCTGGAAAGTCAGATCAGCGGCTCCGACGGGGAAGGCATTATGATCGTGGGTTCCGGTGTCTCGCTGATTTCACAGGCGGAAGGCTGGCCGCTGGATGGCCCAGATCCAGCCGCATTGGCCCGACTGACGGCCGCTGCCGATCCCGCAGGTCATCCGCCACGCCCGCTGTATTTGCGGGCACCCGACGCAACCCCGCCGACACGTCTGCCGGGGCAGGCCAGAGGGCCACGACCGTGATCCCGGGCATAGGTCGCTCCCCACCGGAGCCGGTGATGGCGCACCGTCTGGCGGAACTGCATGCCGAATGCTTTGATGCCCCCTGGGACGCCCGAGCCTTCGCCGAACTTCTGGTTCAGCCTGGGGTATTCGCCCTGCTGGAGGCGGCAGGATTCATCCTGATACGGACTGTCGCCGATGAGGCGGAAATCCTGACACTGGCGGTGCGACCTCCGGCACGAAAGGCCGGCCTGGGGCTGTCACTGGTGCAGCGGGGGGCGGCGTTGGCGATCAGCCAGGGGGCCCGACGCCTGTTTCTGGAGGTTGCCGAGGACAACGGCGCGGCACGGGCGCTCTATGCCCGCACCGGCTTTGCCGAAGCAGGTCGCCGCCCCGACTATTATGCGCGGACAGACGGTTCGCGCGTTGGCGCCCTTGTGTTGGCAAGAGACCTGTCCCAGCCGCTTCCCTAGATGGCCTTTGCCCACTATCCTGAAACCATGGACCGGATTGAAAAGCTCTGCGCCGAGCGCGGCATGCGCATGACCGAACAGCGGCGAGTCATCGCGCGCGTGCTGTCGAATGCCGAGGATCACCCGGATGTCGAAGAACTGTACCGGCGCGCCTCGAGCATCGACCCGCACATCTCGATCGCCACTGTCTATCGCACCGTGCGCCTGTTCGAAGAGGCCGGCGTGGTCGAGAAGCACGACTTTGGCGATGGGCGCAGCCGCTATGAAGAAGCGGGCGACGACCACCACGATCACCTGATCGACACCCGGACCGGCGAGGTGATCGAATTCTTCGACGCCGAGATCGAGCGGCTGAAGACCGAGATCGCTCAGCGCCTGGGCTTCGAACTGGTCGGCCACAAGCTGGAACTCTACGGCAAGGCCATTGAGGGAGCCGAACCGTCCGGCCGCGAGGGGCTGATCTTCACCCGCCATGCGGCGCGGGTCGATCCCGAGGCCATCGATAGCTGATTGACGCAGCGTCGCCCCTGCATGGCGTCCGTCGCCGCATGCGACTAAACAGTCGCGCATGACCGATACGCTCGTTCCCGCTCAGTCCCTGCTGTCCCCGGCAGATGACGCAGGCTCGCCCAAGCGCCTGTTCATCAAGACCTACGGCTGTCAGATGAACGTCTATGACAGCGAGCGCATGGCCGATGTGCTGCGTCCGTTGGGCTATGCCACGACCGATACCGCCGAAGGCGCGGATTTCGTCATCCTGAATACCTGCCACATCCGCGAGAAGGCGGCCGAGAAGGTCTATTCCGAACTGGGCAAGCTGCGCGAAATGAAGGAAGACCGTGCTGCCTCCGGTCGCGGCATGACCATCGCCGTCGCGGGCTGCGTGGCCCAGGCCGAGGGCGAAGAGATCATGCGGCGCCAACCCGCAGTCGATCTGGTTGTCGGGCCCCAGGCCTATCACCAACTGCCCGAACTGCTGACGCGCACGGCAAGAGCGCGCGGCGAGCGGATCGGGGCCGACTTCGCTCCAAACGACAAGTTCGACGCTTTGCCGACCCAGCGTGGCGGCACGAGCGTGGCCGCCTTCCTGACGGTACAGGAGGGGTGCGACAAGTTCTGCACCTTCTGTGTGGTGCCCTACACGCGCGGTGCCGAATGGTCGCGGCCGGTGGCGGCGGTCCTGGCCGAGGCGCGAGAGCTGGCGGCGCGGGGTGTGAGAGAGGTCACGCTGCTGGGACAGAACGTCAATGCCTATGACGGCGAGGGCGCGGACGGGAAGCCCTCCAGCCTGGCGCGACTGGTCTACGCCCTGGCCGACATCCCCGGCCTGGACCGGATCCGCTACACGACCAGCCATCCCAACGACATGTCCGACGATCTGATCGCGGCGCATGGCGAGCTGCCGCAGCTTATGCCCTATCTGCACCTGCCGGTTCAGACGGGGTCGGATCGGCTGCTGCGACTGATGAACCGCAAACATGGGCGTCAGAAATATTTCGACCTGATCGACCGCATACGGGAGGCGCGGCCCGATATCGCCCTGTCCGGCGACTTCATCGTCGGCTTTCCCGGCGAGACCGACCGCGATTTCGAGGATACGATGGATCTGGTCCGCCGGGTTCGCTACGCCAGCGCCTTCTCCTTCCTGTATTCGCCGCGCCCCGGTACGCCCGCCGCGACAATGGGCGCGCAAGTGCCGGACGCCGTGGCACGCCCACGGCTGCATGCGCTTCAGGCCCTGCTGCTGGAACAGCAGGCCGCCTTCAATGCGGCCCAGGGCGGCAAGACCTTCGAGGTCCTGTTCGAGAAGAAGGGGCGGGAAAGACGTCAGGCCATCGGTCGGTCGCCCTATCTTCAGTCGGTCCACATGGAGGATGCGGATCATCTGATCGGTCAGATCGTTCCGGTCTTCATCGCCAGCGGCGAGCAGAACAGTCTGACCGGGCAGTTGCCCGGCCATCACCACCAATCCGGGTCGCGTCCTCAAGCAGAGAGCCGCCGCGCGGCAAGCGATAGGACACCATAAAGCATGGCGCGCGAAACCGAGTTTCTGGCCCTGGATGACACCGCGGTTCGCGCCGTGACGGGACCCAACAGTCGCCACGTCGCCCTGATCGAGGATGCCTTCAAGGTTCTGATCGAGGCCCCCGGCGGCGGTGTCTCGATCAACGGCGGGGCTCGCGACCGGGCCAATGCCAAACAGGTGATCCAGACCTTGGCCACACGCGCCGCCAAGGGGGCCACGGTGACCGAAGCGGACGTCCGCGCGGCCTTGGGTGAGGTTCGCGGCGGCGGGCGGTCGACCAGCGATCCCATGGCCCTGCCCATCGGCAAGCGCGGGGCCATCGTGCCCAAGACCAATGCCCAGGCGCGGTATCTGGAAACCCTGGCACGATGCGAGCTGAGTTTCGGCGTGGGTCCGGCGGGGACTGGCAAGACCTTTCTGGCCGCCGCCTACGGTGCCAATCTGCTGCGCCGGGGCCAGGTGGATCGACTGGTCATCACCCGCCCGGCGGTGGAGGCGGGCGAGAAGCTGGGCTTTCTGCCCGGCGACCTGAACGAAAAGGTCGATCCCTATCTGGCCCCGATCTGGGAGGCGCTGAACGACATTCTGGGGGCCGAAGACGTCCAGCGCCGACGCGACAAGGGTGAGATCGAGGCCGCCCCCATCGCCTTCATGCGCGGCCGTACGCTCAGCCATGCCTTCGTCATCGTCGACGAGGCCCAGAATACCAGCCGCCTGCAGATGAAGATGGTCCTGACACGGCTGGGGGAGGGGGCCCGGATGGTGGTCACCGGCGATCCGTCGCAGATCGACCTGCTGAACCCGCGCGACAGCGGTCTGGCCCATGCTCTGCGCATCCTGCGAGATGTGAAGGGCGTGGGCGTGCTGGAGTTCGAGGCCCAGGACGTGGTGCGCCACGCCATGGTCGAGCGGATCGTTCGGGCCTATGACGCCGACGCCGCCGGCAAACGCTTGCCCGCAGATCTCGAGGACACGGCCGAGGGATGATCGAGGTCGAAATCGACGACGGCGCCTGGAGCGCCGCCCTGCCCGACGTGGCAGCAGTGGTCGAGCGGGCTGCGTCGCTGGCCCTGGGCGACACCCGGGGCGACGTTGTGATCCTTCTGGCCGACGACGCCCATGTTCAGCAGATCAATGCGCAATTCCGTGACAAGGACCGCCCGACCAATGTGCTGTCCTTTCCGGCACCGGACAGCGCCCGGCCGCATCTGGGTGACCTGATCCTGGCCTACGGCGTCTGTGCGGCCGAGGCGGCGGAACAGGGCAAGTCCCTGTCCGACCATCTCAGCCATATGACCGTCCACGGCGTGCTGCATCTGCTTGGGCATGACCACGAGATCGACAATGAGGCCGAGGCGATGGAGGCCGAGGAGCGCCGCCTGCTTGCCAGCCTGGGGATTGCCGACCCATACAGCGTCGATGAGCCAGACCGCGCCTGATACCGCATTGATGACGACACCGCCCGCTCGGCTGATTGGCCGGGGTCTGCGCTGGGCGCGGATCGGCCTGGCCCTGCTGGCAGGTGCCGGTGCGGCGCTGGCGCATCCGCCGTTCGGCATTCTGCCGGGCCTGTTCGGCTATGCCCTGCTGATGATCCTGTCGGAGCGGTCGGCCAAGATGCGCGGGGCCTTCTGGATGGGCTGGCTGGCGGGGTTTGCCTATTTCCTGATCAGCTGCTGGTGGGTGGCGGAGGCGTTTCTGGTCAATCCGGCACAGGCCTGGATGGCCCCTTTTGCGGCCTCGGCCCTGCCTGCCGGACTGGGCCTGTTCTGGGGCGTGGCAACGGCGTTGTATCGCCGGTTCGGCCCGAAAGGTCTTCGGCGGGTTCTGGTTTTCACCGCCCTTTTCTGTCTGCTGGAGTGGCTGCGCGGCCATGTGCTGACCGGGTTTCCATGGAACCCGGCGGGGGCCAGCTGGAAGGCGGGCTCGGCCGCGTCGCAGTTCGCTGCCATCGGCGGTGTCTATGGTCTGGGTGTCCTGACGGTAGGAGCTGCAGCCGCGTTCGGGCCGCTGTTCAGTGCTGGACCACGCAAGGGACGGATCGTGACCGCGGCCTTGGGCGCGCTGGTCGTCTTGGGCCTGGTGGTCGGCGGCTCGATCCGCCTGTCACAGGCCCGGATGAAACTGACTGACACCACCGTCCGCATCGTCCAGGCCAATGTCGCCCAGGCGTCCAAATGGACGCCCGATGCGTACGAAGGCATCGTCCGGCGCTACATCGCACTGAGTGCCCAGCCCGCCGCGGTGACGCCCGATCTGGTCATCTGGCCAGAGGGATCGCTACCCGCGTCCGGAAACGACGTCTTTGCTGCCGGAGCCTGGGAGGCCGCAGCGATCCAGAGCGCGCTCCGGCCCGGTCAGACCCTGCTGATGGGTCTGGGCATTGGCGAGCCTGACCCTTCGGTTCCGGAGGGGGGGCGATATTACAACAGCCTGCTGGTCGTCCAGAACCTGGGCGGTCCGTCGCCGGCCGTCTCGGCGGCCTATGACAAATACCGTCTGGTGCCCTTTGGTGAGTATCTGCCCGCCGGCCGGCTGTTGGGTGCGCTCGGTGTGCGGGCCCTGACCCATATGCCGACCGATTTCAGTGCGGGGCCGAGACCTGCGCCTATCGACATTCCCGGCGCACCGCGCGCCCAGCCCCTGATCTGCTACGAAAGCCTGTATCCCGGTTTCACGACGGCCGGTGCCAATCGCCCCCAATGGATCCTGAACATCTCCAACGATGCCTGGTTCGGAGCCACATCCGGCCCGCTTCAGCACCTGAACCTGGCCAGCTATCGCGCCATCGAGACGGGTCTTCCAGTGGTGCGCTCGACGCCGACAGGCACGTCGGCCATGATCGATCCCTGGGGACGGGTGATTGAAGATCAGCGTCTGGACAGCGGCCAGAGCGGCGTCATAGACGCGGCCCTGCCTAGGGCGACCGGGCTTACCGTATACGGGCGCTTCGGCGACTTGCTCTTCTGGCTTCTGATCGTCGCTGGCCTGACGCCATGCCTGTATCGGCCCCGTCTTTTTCAGCGCGGAGGCTCTACAAAAGCTAGAGCCACATAGGAATTCCCGCGAGGAGGGAATATTTGCGTGGTTATCGGGGTTCAGGTTGAAAGTCCTGTGACGCAAGCTCCATTTGTATGGTGACATAAGCGTCGCTGGAGCGCATTCAGGCGGAACTCTAACGCAAGGACGCATTAACGATGGCGAGAGGAACTGGCGAGGACGGCCCCCACCCCGTCGACCGGCATGTCGGTCGCAGGGTTTGCGAAAAGCGTCTGGCGCTTGGCTATAATCAAAGTGACCTGGGACGCGCGCTAGGCCTGACGTTTCAGCAGATCCAGAAATACGAGAAGGGCACCAACCGCGTCTCGGCGTCCAAGCTTTGGGACATCGCGCGCTTCTTCAAGGTGGATATCGGCTATTTCTTCGAGGGTCTGACCGGGTCCTCCGCCGTCGGCATGGCCGAAGAGGGCGGTGCCTTCGAGCATGACCATCCCGCCACCCGCTACACGATCGAAATCGGCCGATTGGCCCCGCAGCTGACCACGCGCCAGCAGAAGCTGGCTCTCGACCTGATCCGGGACATGGCCGATCGGCCGGAGCCAGCCGAAGACTGACGCCAGCAGCAGGCGCTGATATCTATTCTGACGATCCAGACGACCGGCGCTGACCAAAGGTCGGCGCCCTTTCTTTCTGCTCCGCCCAGTAAGATGCACCGTCGCGCGGCTTGAACATCGTCTTGGGCACGCCGTCACGCGAAACGACGGCAAAGGTGTTGGTCGAGGCCTGGTACAGCAACACGTCGCCATTGGGCCGCTCGACACGCTCGGTTCCTGCAGGTGGATTGCCCGTGAACTGCTCGACCTTGGTCAGATAGACCTGCGGAGTCGCGGCATCGAAATCGGCACCGTTACGCTCGAACAGGCGTGCCGTCTTGGCATCTACTGTCTCACGACGGTTGGCGGTCAGCGCAGGCTTTGGAGCGGCCGCTGCGCTGTCGGCGCTGCCACTTTCGAGCGCTGCGCTGGTCAGAACCGCCTGAGGCGCTTCTGCAGATCGATCCCGCGTCTCCACGGCGGAGTCGCCATTGCCGCACCCAGTCAGCACCAGCATGGCCGACATGGCCAGAACGCCCACAATCGTCTTGTCGCTAATAACCATTGAACCCTCCCGGTTGAAACCCACCGAGGGTAGGGTAATCACAGGTTCTGTGTTCTTGCAATGTTCTTGTTTGCCGAACCGTCACTCGACGACCTGCCCTGGCCTCGCTAGACGGTGAACATGACCCAGCCATCTCTCACCGGCCGAAAGATTTTGCTGATCGTCGGCGGCGGTATCGCCGCCTACAAGGCGCTGGAACTGGTGCGGCTGCTTAAGAAGGCGGGGGCCGAGGTGATGAGCGTCCTGACGCCCGCCGGGGGCGAGTTCGTGACGCCGATGTCGCTGGCCGCCCTGACGGGCCATCCGGTGCGCCAGGCCCTGTTCATGCCCGAGGACGAGACGGCCATGGGCCATATCGAGCTGTCGCGCTGGGCCGATCTGGTGGTGGTGGCTCCGGCGACGGCGGGGCTGATTGCCAAGGCGGCGAACGGGATGGCCGACGACCTGGCATCCACGACCCTGCTGGCGACGGACAAGAAGGTTCTGCTGGCCCCCGCCATGAATGTGCGGATGTGGCAACATCCGGCGGTCCAGGCCAATGTTGCGCGGCTGAAGGGTTTTGATGGCTTTCACGGCGTGGCGATGGTCGGGCCGGATGAGGGCGAGATGGCCTGCGGTGAGTTCGGACCCGGGCGGATGGCAGAGCCCGCAGCCATTCTGTTGGCCATTGAGGGTCTGCTGGCCGGGCCGGACGGCCGGCCTCTGGCCGGACGCACGGCGGTGGTGACGGCCGGCCCGACGTTCGAGCCGATCGATCCCGTGCGCGGACTGACCAACCGCTCCAGCGGCAAACAGGGCTATGCGATCGCCGAAGCCCTGGCCCAACTGGGCGCGACGGTGACGCTGGTGTCCGGACCCGTGGGGCTGGCTGCGCCGGTGGGTGTAACGCGCGTCTGGGTGGAGACGGCCCAGGACATGAAGGCGGCCGTGGAGGCTGTCCTGCCCGCCGACATCGCAGTCATGAGCGCCGCCGTGGCCGACTGGCGCGTGGACGGCGTGGCCTCGGGCAAGATCAAGAAGGCCCCGGGCGGACCGCCCTCGCTGGCCCTGATCGAGAACCCGGACATTCTGGCGGGCGTCTCGGCCCCTGGCCCCAAAAGGCCGAAGCTCGTCATCGGTTTCGCAGCGGAAACGACGGATCTGGACACCAATGCCCGGGCCAAGCTTTCGCGCAAGGGCTGCGACTGGATCGTCGGCAACGATGTATCCGACGATGTGTTCGGCGCCGACGGCAATGCCGTGACGCTGTTCACACGCGATGCAGAGCCTGACGAATGGCCGCGCCAGAGCAAGGCCGAAGTGGCGCGTAAATTAGCCGCCCGCATCGCCGATCACTTCAAGGCCTGAGAGATACTGCCCATGACCACCCTGCGTATCCAGTGCCTGCCGCATGCCGAGGGCCTGGCCTTGCCCGCCTATGAGACGACGGGATCGGCGGGTATGGACCTGCGGGCGGCGGTGGCGGACGATGCGCCGCTGACGCTCGAGCCGGGTGCCCGGGCGCTGGTGCCGACCGGACTCAAGATCGCGCTGGAGCGGGGCTATGAGGCGCAGGTGCGGCCCCGGTCGGGGCTGGCGTTGAAGCACGGCCTGACCTGCCTGAATTCGCCCGGCACGATCGACAGTGATTATCGCGGCGAGGTCGGCGTCATCCTGATCAACCACGGCGAGGAGCCGTTCGTGATCCGCCGCGGCGAACGCATCGCCCAGATGGTCGTGGCCAGACACGAGCAGGCCGAGGTGGTTCAGGTCGAGACGCTGGACGAGACGGTTCGCGGCAGCGGCGGGTTCGGTTCGACGGGGCGCTGAGAGCCGTCAGACCGTCGGAGTGGACGGCAGGGTGCTGTCCCGCCGGAGCACGCGCTCGCGCCAGGCGATGTAGAGACCGCTACCGGCAATCAGGGCGGCCCCGCCCAGGGTGGTGACCGTGGGCACGTCGCTCAGCAACAGCCAGCCCAGCACCAGGGCACCGACCATCTGCAGATAGTCCAGCGGGGCGAGGGCCGAGACCGGCGCGTGTCGCAGGGACGTGGTCATCAAGAGCTGAGCCAGTCCGCCTGCCAGGCCACCTGCGGCCAGTATGGCCAGAACCGCCCAGCCATGACTGTGGCCGTCGATCAGGGCGAGGGTTCCGCCCGCTACCGAACAGGCGATGAAGAACCAGAAGACGATGGCCGTCGCCGACTCCGTCTTGCCCAACTGGCGCAGGGTGACGGTGACGGAGGCGGCGACGAAGGCTCCGCCGAGCGCAAACAGCAATCCAGCCAAGGGCGGTGCCCCTTCGGCACCGGGTCGAACCATGACCAGTACACCCAGAAAGCCCACGGCGATCGCGGCCCAGCGATGACGCCGCACCCTTTCCTTCAGGAAGGCGATGGACAGCAGGGTGGCGAAGATGGGCGAGGTAAATCCGATGGTCGTGGCGTCGGCGAGCGGCAGAAGGCGCAGACCCTGGAAGATCAACAGTATGCCCGTCACCCCCAACAGACAGCGCCAGACATGGACCATTGGCCTGCGGGTCGTGATCGAGGCCAGCCCCCCCTTGGCGCTTGCGATCCAGATCAGCACGACCGGCAGGCCGAAGAGCGAGCGGTAGAAGACCATCTCTCCGGCCGACACGGGCTCCAGCGTCGCGGCCCATTTCATCAGGGCGTACATCAGCGAAAAACACAGGGCCGCGGCGACCCGCAGCGCCATGCCATAGCTGGTGCCGTGCCGGATCATCGGCCCGGTCAGGCCTGGCGGAAGCCTAGGACGTCCTGCATGTCATAGAGGCCGGGCGGGCGGCTGCGGACCCAGGCGGCGGCGGCCACAGCACCCTTGGCGAACAGGGAACGGTCGATGGCCGAATGGCTGAGGGTCAGGGTTTCGTCGTCCGAGGCGAACAGGACGGTGTGCTCGCCGATCACGCCACCGGCGCGAAGGGAGGCGAAGCCGATGTGGCCCTCTGCGCGCGGCTCGCCGACGCCGTCGTAGGGGGCGCTGCGGACATCGGCCAGATCGACATCACGACCGGAGGCCGCTGCTTCGCCCAGCATCAGGGCCGTGCCGGATGGAGCATCGACCTTCTTGCGGTGGTGGGTTTCCAGAATCTCGATGTCCCAGTCGCGGGCGTCCAGACGCTGGGCCGCGTGCTCGACCAGGCCGATAAGGATGTTCACGCCCAAGGAGAAGTTGCCGCTGCGGACGATGGCGATCTTTTCGGCGGCCTTGAGGATTTCGGCGTCCTGTTCAGGCGTCAGGCCGGTGGAGCCAATGACCAGGGCGGGACCACCCTTGGCCGCGCAGGCCTGCGCCAATTCGACGGAGGCGTCGGCCGTCGAGAAATCGATGACCACGTCGCACAGGGACAAGTCCGGCGTCTCGCCCCGATCAAAGCGGGCGGCGACGACGACATCCTCACGCGCGTCTAGCACGGAGGAAACGGCGCGGCCCATACGGCCCCGGGCCCCGGAAATACCGGCGTGGAAGATGGCGCTCAAACGATAGACCCCCGCTTGCGACCCGGATGGCGATCCGGGACCGGATGATTATGCACCTGAGGCGTGGCGGCTCCAGCCTACAAACGCCCTACTGCGCCGTTTCCTTGCCGGTGTCGCCCAGGATGTCGGCCCAGAAGCGCTTAGCCTTGCCTGCGAAGGACGAGTTGCGTGGCGTCTGGGTCTCGCCCAGGGAGGCGGCCAGCTCTTCCAGCAGTTCCTTCTGACGCGCGGTCAGGTCGGTCGGGGTCTCGACAAACAGCTCCACCACCAGATCACCGCGCTGACGCCCGTTCAGATGGGGCATACCCTTGCCCTTGATCCGAACGGTCTTGCCGGTCTGGGAGCCGGCGGGCACGTCCACATTGGCGCGGCAGCGGCCGTCGCAGGCTTCGGACACCAGGCACGGGGCCTCGATCTCGCCGCCCAGGGCCGCCGTGGTCATGGAAACGGGAACGGTGACCAGCAGGTCCAGATTGTCCCGCTCGAACAGTTCGTGTGGTGTCACCGACAGGAAGACATACAGGTCGCCGCGGGGGCCGCCGCGCATGCCGGCATCGCCCTCACCCGACAGGCGGATGCGCGAGCCGTCGTCGACGCCGGCGGGCACCTTCAGGTTCAGTGTGCGGTTCTTCCGGACCTGACCGTGGCCGTGGCAGGTGGTGCAGGGATCGGCGATCTGGCCCGAGCCGCCGCAGGTCGGGCAGGTGCGCTCCACCTGGAAGAAGCCGTTGGCCTGACGCACACGGCCCGCGCCGCCGCAGGTGCCGCAGGTCGAGGGCTGGGTGCCGACCTTGGCCCCCGAGCCATCGCAGGTGTCGCAGGTCGCGGTCGTGGGCACCCGAATCTCGACGTCGGCCCCCTTGTAGGCCTGTTCCAGAGTGATCTCGAGATCGTAGCGCAGGTCCGAGCCCCGGCGCGGGCCGTGCTGACGCGCACCACCGCCGGTTCGACCGCCGAAGACGTCGCCGAAGGCGTCGCCGAAGACCTGGGAAAAGATGTCGTTGACGTCGTGGAAGCCCTGCTGCTGGCCGCCGCCGCCATTGACGCCTGCGTGTCCGAACCGGTCATAGGCGGCCCGCTTCTGGCTGTCGGACAGGACGGTATAGGCCTCGGAGATTTCCTTGAACCGCGCCATGGATTCCTCGGAGCCGCCGTTGCGGTCCGGATGGTGCGTCATGGCCAGTTTGCGATAGGCCGACTTCAGGCCGGCGGCGTCTATGGTCCGCTCGACCTCCAGGATTTCGTAATAGTCACGCGTCGCCATGCGGCGTTCGTCCTCTTACCCCTGCCCGTCAGGCCGTCTCGATGCTGAGACTGTTGTTGCCGGACTGGGCTGACCGGACAGACATGGGCGTCCGGCCCGATGATGCAAGTTCCATGAAAAGACCCCGTCCGTCGATCGACGGACGGGGTCCCTTCGGTTCATGAGCGATCAGGCGCTCTTCTTGTCGTCGTCCGAGGCACCCTCTGGGGCGACTTCCTCGAACTCGGCATCGACCACGCCGTCATCGGCCGGGGCCGCGCCGTCGTCGCCTTCACCGCCGGCTTGAGACGCATACATGGCCTCGCCCAGCTTCATCGAGGCCTGGGCCAGAGTATTGGTCGCGGTCCGGATGGTCTCGGGGTCCGAGCCGTCGCGCGCAGATTTGAGGTCGGTCAGGGCGGTTTCGATGGCGGTCTTGTCGTCGCCCTCGATCTTGTCGCCGTGCTCGGCCATGGCCTTTTCGGTGGAATGGATCAGGCTGTCGGCCGAATTCTGGGCCTCGACCAGTTCCTTGCGGGTCTTGTCGGCTTCGGCATTGGCCTCGGCTTCCTTGACCATCTTGTCGATGTCGGCATCCGACAGGCCGCCGTTGGCCTGGATGCGGATCGACTGTTCCTTGTTGGTCGCCTTGTCCTTGGCGGTGACGTGGACGATGCCGTTGGCGTCGATGTCGAAGGCGACCTCGATCTGGGGCATGCCGCGCGGAGCTGGCGGGATGCCCATCAGGTCAAACTGACCCAGCACCTTGTTGTCCGAGGCCATGGGACGCTCGCCCTGGAAGACCCGGATCGTCACGGCCGACTGATTGTCGTCGGCGGTCGAGAAGACCTGGCTCTTCTTGGTCGGGATCGTCGTGTTGCGCTCGATCAGTGGCGTGAAGACGCCGCCCAGGGTCTCGATGCCCAGGGTCAGGGGGGTCACGTCCAGCAGCAGCACGTCCTTGACGTCGCCTTGCAGGACGCCGGCCTGAACGGCGGCTCCCAGCGCCACGACTTCATCAGGGTTCACGCCCTTGTGTGGCTCCTTGCCGAAGAAGGCCTTCACGGCTTCCACGACCTTGGGCATGCGGGTCATGCCGCCGACCAGGACGACTTCGTCGATGTCGGACGCTTTCATGCCCGCGTCGGCCAGGGCCTTCTTGCAGGGCTCGATGGTGCGCTGGATCAGGTCGTCGACCAAGGCTTCCAGCTTGGCGCGGCTCAGCTTGATGTTCAGGTGCAGCGGGCCCGATGCGTTCATGGTGATAAACGGCAGGTTGACCTCGTACTGGGCGGTCGAGGACAGCTCCTTCTTGGCCTTCTCAGCCTCTTCCTTGAGGCGTTGCAGGGCCAGCTTGTCGGAGCGCAGGTCGACGCCCTGCTCCTTCTTGAACTCGTCAGCCAGGTAGTCGACCAGACGCAGGTCGAAATCTTCGCCGCCCAGGAAGGTGTCGCCGTTGGTCGACTTCACCTCGAAGACGCCGTCGCCGATCTCCAGGATCGAGACGTCGAAGGTGCCGCCGCCGAGGTCATAGACGGCGATCTTCTGGCCGTCGCTCTTGTCCAGGCCATAGGCCAGTGCAGCTGCGGTCGGCTCGTTGATGATGCGCAGGACTTCCAGGCCGGCGATCTTGCCGGCGTCCTTGGTCGCCTGACGCTGGGCGTCGTTGAAATAGGCCGGAACAGTGATGACGGCCTGGGTGACGGTCTCGCCCAGATAAGCCTCTGCGGCCTCTTTCATCTTGCCGAGGGTGAAGGCGCTGATCTGCTGGGGCGAATAGTCCTTGCCGTTGGCGCGGACCCAGGCATCGCCGGTCGGACCCTTGACGATCTCATAGGGGACCATCTTCTTGTCCTTGGCGACCACGGGGTCGTCGAACGAGCGGCCGATCAGGCGCTTGATGGCGAAGAAGGTGTTGGTCGGGTTGGTCACGGCCTGACGGCGCGCAGGCTGACCCACCAGGGTCTCGCCGCCGTCCTGGATGGCGATGACAGAGGGCGTGGTGCGGTTGCCCTCGGCGTTTTCGATGACCTTGGGGTTCTTGCCGTCCATGACGGCCACACACGAGTTGGTGGTGCCCAGGTCGATGCCGATAATTTTGGCCATGTCTTAGTCTTTCACTCCATGCAGCGGGCGATGCAGCGACCTTTTAAAGTTAAGCGCCGCGTGTGACCGCCCCCGTTTCAAGGGTCTTGGTCTGTTACAGGGTCCCGGATGGATAGCCCCACGAAGTTCGGGGTTTTCCAGCGGTTGTCGCCGATATGGGAAACACCCCCCCACCCGCAAGCCCTAATGCACGAATCAGCAGGCGATGTGTCTGTCCGTGATGCTAGTTTCTGGCGGTGAGCCCGGTGCAGGAAATTCAGACGGGTATCGAGGGGTTCCGGCTGTGGCCGGGCGCGCTGTCGGTACGGGCGCAGGCCGCGCTTTTGGCACAGGTCCTCTCGGCAGAGGCCGAGGCCCCGTTCTACAGGCCGGTGACACCCGGCGGTCGGCCCTTTTCGGTCCGGATGACCAACTTCGGGGCGTTGGGCTGGGTCTCTGATCGGGAGGGCTATCGCTATCAGGCGACCCACCCTGTGACGGGAAAGGCCTGGCCACCGATTCCGCAGACGCTTCTGGATCTCTGGAGCCATCTGACCGGCTGGCCCGAGCCTCCACAGGCGTGTCTGGTCAACCTGTACCGGGACGAGGCCCGCATGGGTCTGCATCAAGACAAGGACGAGGCGGATTTGACGGCCCCGGTGCTGTCGGTGTCGCTGGGCGATACGGCGGTGTTTCGGATCGGTGAGGCCGAGGGCGGGCCGACACGGTCGATCAGGCTGGCGTCCGGCGACGTCTGTGCCCTGACGGGTCCGGCACGCCTAGCAAGGCACGCCATCGACCGGCTGATCGCGGGGTCATCGACGCTGGTGCCGGGGGGAGGGCGCATCAACCTGACCCTGCGCCGCGCGCGCTGATGTCACGCCCTTCGTGAATGGACGACTGGTCAGGCTTGGGTCAGTGTCCCGTCTTCGTCATCGACCAACCTGCCGGAGATCGCCCATGCCCACCCTGGTTCGGCCTGAAGGGCCTGAAGCTGATGATCTCATTTTCAGCCGCCGGACGCTGGGCGTCGGTGCGGTGGGCGGACTGTTCTTCGCCGGCTATGCGCCCGCGGCCCTGGCCGCCCAGGCGGCACCCGTGGCGACCGATGCGACAAGTCTGGTCAGCGCCGACGTGACCTATGCCGCGCCCGACGGCTTTCAGCTGCCGGCCTATGTCGCGCGGCCCGAAGGCGACGGCCCCTATCCGGTGGTCATCGTGGTGTCGGAAATCTTCGGCGTGCACGAATACATCCGCGACGTCTGCCGTCGCCTGGCCAAGGCGGGTTATGCGGCGATCGCGCCTGCCTTCTTCGTTCGTGTCGAGGACCCGGCCCCCCTGTCCGACATGACCCGCATCCAGCAGATCGTGGCAGCGGCAGGCTATGAGCAGGTCATGGGCGACCTGTCCGCCACCTTGGAATGGGCCAGCCTGCAGGCCTGGGCCAATACGGACAAGGTCGGCATCACCGGCTTCTGCTGGGGCGGCAAGGTCGTCTGGCAGGCAGCGGCGCGGTTCGCGGCGATCGACGCCGGCGTGGCCTGGTACGGCCGTCTGGCTCCCGCCGCCAATGCCACGCCGGAACAGGTGGCGTCCGGCCAGCCTTGGCCCGTCGATCTGGCAGCAGATCTCAAGGCCCCGGTGCTGGGTCTGTATGGCGAGCAGGATCGGGGCATTCCCTTGGCCAGCGTGGAAGCCATGCGGGCGGCGCTGCAACGGGCCGGGCAAACCGAGAGCCGGATCGACGTCTATGACGACGCGCCGCACGGCTTTCATGCCGACTATCGCGACAGCTATCGGGCGGCGGATGCCGCCGACGGCTGGGCCAAGCTGCTGGCGCTGTTCGGGGCGAAGCTGAAGGGCTAGGCCTTGCCGTCGAAATTCCCGCCATCGGCTGTGCCTTCGGCGGCATAGGCGGCATTGCCCGCCGCTGCGCCAGAGCCCTTTGCGGCGACCACGACCATGGCCGGACGGACGGTGCGGCCGAACAGGGCGTAGCCGGCCTGAAGCGTCTGCAGCACCTTGCCGCCCGGAACCGTATCGGACGGCTGTTCCATCATGGCCTGGTGCAGGTGCGGGTCGAAGGCCTCGCCCGCCGCCGGGGCCACACGCTTCAGATTGTTGGCCTCGAAGGCCGTCAGCAGGGACTTCTGGGTCAGTTCCAGCCCGGTGACCAGACCGGCCTCTCCGGCATCGGCATCCTTGGGCGCGGCCATAAGGGCGCGTTCCAGATTGTCGGCGACGCCCAGCAGATCGCGGGCGAACTTCTGGATGGCATAGGCGCGGGCGTCATTGTTCTGGGTTTCGGCGCGGCGCTTGGTGTTCTCGGCATCGGCGACGGCGCGCAGGGCGCGGTCTTTCCACTCATCGCGTTCGGCGATCAGGGCGTCGATGTTGGCCAGGGCCTGATCGTCCTCGGACGCGGCGGCCCGGTTGGTCTCAGGAATGTCCACGGCTTCGAACTCGGGATCGTTGTCCCAGCCGCTTTCGGGGTCTTGGTGTGGAGAGTCGTTCAACTGTCTTGTCCGTCCAGCATTCGGCCCAGCACCCGGGCGGTGTAGTCCACCAACGGGATGATGCGCGCATAGTTCAAACGTGCGGGTCCGATGACGCCGATGGCGCCCAGCACCCGCTGGCGGCCCGACATATAGGGCGCCGCGATCACGGCGGAACCCGAAAGTGAAAAGAGTCTGGTTTCAGCGCCGATGAAGATGCGCACGCCCTGGGCCGTCGACACACCGTCCAGCAGGCCGATCAGCTGTTCCTTCTGCTCCAGATCGTCGAACAGGACGCGGACCCGCTCTAGATCCTCGACCGTCTCGTGATCGTGCAACAGATTGGCGCGGCCGCGCACGATCAGGGCCCGCTCGCGCTCGGCCCCGCCGGACCAGGCGGCCAGACCGTCCTCGACCAGGCGGGCGGCGGCGGCGTCCAGTTCGCGCCGGGCCGCATCCAGCTCGACCCGCATTTCGCTGCGCGCCTCGTGCAGGGGACGGCCCTTGAGCCGGGCATTGAGGAAGTTAGACGCCTCCTGAAGGGTCGAAGGTGTAACCCCGGCCTTCAGCGGCATGAGCCGGTTCTCGACCGTGCCGTCGTCGCCGACCAGCACCGCCAAGGCCTGATCATGACCCAGGGCCACAAACTCCACGTGTTTGACGCCCGCATCGCGCACCGGGCTGGCCACGATGCCTGCGCCGCCGGCCAGACCCGACAACAGGGAAGAGGCTTCGTTCAACGCCTCTTCGAAGCCGCGCCCGCGACCGGCCAGGCGGCCGTCGATCTCGCGTCGCTCTTCGGCCCCGATATCGCCGATCTCCAGCAGGCCATCGACGAACAGCCGCAGGCCTGCATGGGTCGGTATCCGTCCCGCCGAGGTGTGGGGTGACGCCAGCAGGCCCGCCAGGGTCAGGTCCTGCATGGTATTGCGGATGGAGGCCGGCGACAGGGCGATGCCGGTCATGGACAGGGTCCGCGACCCGACCGGCTCTCCGGTTTCCAGATAGCCCTCGACGATGCGGCGGAAAATGTCGCGGGCCCGGCCGTCGAGCACCGACAGGGAGGCGGAGGGGGAGCCGATGAAGGTCATGCTTGAAGCGCCTGTCTGGATTGCCAGTCCGTCTTCTCAAGTCGCATGACCAGACAGTCATCCTCATCGAACATCCGGCGACCGACCTCGACGAAGCCGAGTCGCCGGTAGAACCGCTGGGCCGCGGTATTGCTGTTCAAAGGGTCGATGATGACGGCGGTCACCCCCGCCTCGGCGAAGCAGCGGTCGATCATCCGGGTCATCATCTGGGTGCCCACGCCGCGCCCCAGCCATTCGGGCGGTCCGATCCAGATGTCGACGGCGCGCAGTCCCGGCTCTATGTCACCCCAGTAGTGGCTGGGTTCGGTGTGCGGATCGCAGACGGCCATCGCCCCGACGGGCCGGCCGTCGACCTCGGCGATCAAATAGGTCAGTTCGTAGGCCGAGTTGGTGACCTCCTCGGCCCAGTCGCTGCCGAACGCGACATCGGCATCCGGATCGTCGTTGGAGCAGGCGATGACGTGCGGCTCGCGGTCCCAGGCGGCCAGGGTCGGCGCATCGGCGAGCGTCGCCGGTCGCAGGGTGATGCCGGGGCTGGCGGGGGGGGACACGGTCATGGTTTCAGGATAAGCAGCGCGGCTGTTACCTCCAAGGACCATCTCATGACCGTCTCGCCCCGCCCCTCCGGCCGCACCCCCGAACAGCTTCGTGCCGTGACGCTTGAGACCGGCGTCAATCGCTATGCGGAGGGCTCGTGCCTGGTCACCTTTGGCCACACCAAGGTGCTGGTCACCGCCTCGGTCGAGGACAAGGTGCCGGGCTGGATGCGCAACTCGGGTCAGGGCTGGGTGACGGCGGAATACGGCATGCTGCCCCGGGCCACCCATACGCGGGGCCGTCGCGAGGCGGCGGCGGGGAAGCAGTCGGGCCGGACACAGGAAATCCAGCGTCTGATCGGGCGCTCGCTGCGGGCCGTCGTCGATCTGAAGGCCCTGGGCGAGCGGCAGGTGGTGCTGGACTGCGACGTGGTCCAGGCCGACGGCGGCACGCGCACCGCCGCCATCACCGGAGCCTGGGTCGCCATGGCATCAGCCTTCGACTACCTGCGCGCCGAGGGTGTCCTGAAGACCGACCCGATCCTGGACCAGGTCGCGGCCATCAGTTGCGGCGTCTGTAGCGACCAGCCGGTGCTGGACCTCGATTACGAAGAGGATTCCAATGCCGAGGCCGACAGCAATTTCGTCCTGACCGGCTCGGGCACCATCGTCGAGATCCAGGCCACGGGCGAGAAGCGCGGCTTCAGCCGGGGCGAGTTCGACCGGCTATTCCAGCTGGCCGAGGGCGGCTGTGCCGAGCTGTTTGCCCTGCAGAGGCAGGCCCTGGGCCGCGTCTGATTGCGTGGGGCGATGCCGGAGGCGGGTTTATTCGCGCCTTGAACCATGCCTAAGGTGACGGGTCCCGCGTTCGCATGGAGCCCCGTGATGCGCCTGCCCCTCCTCGCCGCCGTTTCCCTGTCTCTGATGCTGGCCGCCTGCGGACAGAACACCTCCACGCCCGATATCGACGAGGCCAAGGGTGGCGATGAGGTAATCGCGGCCCCGTCGGCGGAAATGCCCATGGACGCCCCGCCCCAGGAAGAGGTCGGCCCGGGCGTTGAGCTTCCTCCGGGGGATCAGGCCGCTGCGGGTGAACCGGGTTCCTGCCTGGCCGATGTCGGGGCCCAGGCCTCGGCCCGACTGGTCGAGCGCTGCATCATGGTCAGCCCCGCGACCCGTCCGCCCTGCAATGCCGCCAACCCCTGCACGATGATCCAGGGCGAGATCGACCGGGCCTGCGGCCAGTATGGGCCGGACGAGACCAAGCCAGCGGAATGCGCGGCCTGAGGCCTCCGGCGCAGGTTTAACGGTTCCTAGACCCTGAGGTTGTAGCCTTTTGGCATGACCTCGATCCCGACCCTCGGTCAGGAGGCCCCGGCCGACCTGCGCGCCCTGACCACCCTGCGGTTCTTTGCGGCCCTGTGGGTCGTGCTGTTCGCCGCCTGGCCGCATCTGGACGTGGGTTTCACGCCCAATGTCGTGGCCAAGGGCTATCTGGGGGTCGAGACCTTCTTCATCCTGTCCGGCTTCATCCTCAGCCATGTCTATCTGGAGGGGGCGGGCACCAGGAACTTCTCCTATGGCGGCTTCCTGTGGGCGCGGCTGGCGCGGGTCTATCCGCTGCATCTGGCGACCCTGTTCGGTATGATCGCCCTGGGTCTGGGGGCGACCGTGGCCGGGATCGCGGTCAGCGACAGCCTGCTGGACTGGCGCTCGCTGTTCGCCCACCTGACCCTGACCCAGGCCTGGGGGCTGGCCCCGTCGGCGGCCTTCAACCATCCGTCCTGGTCGATCTCGGCGGAGTGGTTCGCCTATCTGAGCTTTCCGGCCTTCGCCTTCGTCGCCTGGCGACTGCGCGAGAGGCCGGTGCTGGCGACCGTGCTGGCGGCGGGCTTGGCCTTGGCGATCTATGCAATCTTCCAGCCGCTGGCCGGATTTTCCCTGACCGAGGCCACCTTCCTGTGGGGCGCGCTGCGTATAGTGCCGTGTTTCATGCTGGGGTGTGCGCTGTATCTGGTGCATCGGCGCTGGACCTTGCCGTATGCGGGCTGGATCGCGGCAGTCTGTGCCGCTGGCATGGTCGTCGCCGCCTCACTAAACGCCTGGGACCCGGTGATCGTCCTGTTTGCGGGTGGGCTGATCCTGGCGCTGGGGTCGGTCCAGAACTCCAAGGGCGGGTTGATGGCCTCGGCCGCAGGCGTCTATCTGGGCGAGATCAGCTATTCCATCTACATGGTCAATGCGCCGGTCCTTCTGGTCGGGGTCAACGTCGCGGCGAGGGCGACAGGCGTTGAGGACCGACTTCACGTAATCGTGTGGTTGGGGGTCGTGGCCCTGATTCCGGTGGTGGCGGCGGGGACCTATCACCTGATCGAACGCCCGGCCCGCAAGGCTTTGCGCGCCATGGCAGATCGACGTTCGGCGCGCGTTGATGCGGCGAAGGCTCACAAGGAAAACGCCGAAAGGGGACTTCACCCCTCGGAGACGATCGGTTAGGTCTGGTTACAGTCAGTAACAATCCGGACTGCACCGTATGTTTAAACGCCTCTCGGCCGCCCTGGTTGCACTGACCCTCGGTTTTTCCGCCCTGGTCGCCGCACCCTCCGTTCAGGCCGATGCGCCATACTGGCAATGCGTGACCTTCGCCCGCATGTTCTCGGGCATCAACATCTACGGCGACGCCCTGACCTGGTGGGGCCAGGCTAAAGACAAATACACCACCGGCGAGCGCCCCCAGACCGGTTCGGTCCTGGCCTTCCGCCCCAGCGGCCGCATGAGCCGGGGCCATGTCGCCGTCGTTTCCGAAATCGTCACCGACCGCGTGATCCGCGTCACCCACGCCAACTGGGGTGGCAGCCGCGGCAAGGTCGAGGAGAACGTCACGGTCGTCGACGTCTCGGCCAGCGGCGACTGGACCGCCGTTAAGGTCTGGTACAATCCGATCAACGACCTGGGCACCTCGGTCTATCCGACCTACGGCTTCATCTACAAGGATGCGCCCGCCCCCTCGCGCGACGGCGTGATGATGGCCTCGGTCAACATCGGCAGCGGCCAGAATTGATCGGTTGAGGTCGCCGGGCTAGCTGTAGCCCATGATCCACATCTACTGCTCCAACGGACGGCAATGCGAACCGGTGGAGGTGGCCAGCGAGGGGTGGACGCTGCCCCGAACGCGGTCTGGATCGATCTGATTGACCCGACGCCGGAAGAAGACCGGATCGTCGAGCGGTTCCTGGCCCTGTCCGTGCCGACCAAGGCCGAGATGGCCGAGTTGGAGGCCTCCAGCCGCCTGTATCGCGAAAACGGCGCCACCTATGTCACCGCCGACATCATCCATCGGGGTGATGAGGACATTCCTGCCGCAGATCCGGTGACCTTCGCCCTGACCGGCGGACCGCTGGTCACAGTGCGCTATTTCGATTTCAAGCCCTTCGCCATGATGGTGGAAAAGCTGCAGCGCGAACCCTCGTCCTGCGACACCGGCGTCGACGTCTTCCTGCATCTGATGGAGGCGATCGTCGACCGGGCCTCGGATGTCCTGTCGACGAACGGCGCGCGGGTCGAGGCGGTGGCCAACCACATCTTCACCGGCGGGCGTACGGTCGGTTTCGACCGGCTGATCGGCAAGCTGGGCCGGGCTCAGATCGCCAATGCGCGGATCGAACAGAGCCTGTCCGGCCTGGCCCGCATCTTTGCCTTCGCCGCCCTGGATCCCGGGATCGAGAAACATCCGGATTCGCGCGAGCATCTGCGCTCGCTCACGCGCGATGCCCAGAGCCTGATCGCGCACAATCAGTCGGTGGCCGCCTCGATCAATTTCCAGCTGTCGGCGGCGCTGGGGCTGATCAACATCGAACAGTCGTCGATCATCAAGATCTTCTCTGTGGCGGCGGTGGCCTTCATGCCGCCGACCCTGATCGCCTCGATCTATGGCATGAACTTCCAGCACATGCCCGAATTGGTCCAGGGCTGGGGCTATCCGGCGGCGCTGGCCGCCATGGTGGTGGCCGCTCTTCTCCCGCTGGCCTGGTTCAGGCACAAGGGTTGGCTCTAGGAGATATCAGCCATGCGTCTGCTTGCCCTCGCCACCCTGTCCAGCCTGGCCCTCGTATCCTGTTCACCGTCGGGTGACACCGAGATCGAGGCATCCGAAGTCGCGGCACCGCCCCCGACGCTGGCCGGGGTCGATCTGAGCCAACCGGTGCGCGCCCTGGGCACAGAGCCCTTCTGGAGCCTGGAGCTGAACGGTACCGACATGGTCTATACCAGCCCTGAGCCGGGCGAACTGCGGGCCGCGCAACCGGCTGCGGTGGTGCAGGGTACGGTGACGATGTTCGAGGCCGCGACCGCCGACGGCCAGCCGATGAACGTGACCCTGACGGCCACCGAATGCTCGGACGGCATGAGCGACCGGACCTATCCCCTGACCGCTCTGGTCGAGATGGGCGAGCGGACCCTGACAGGCTGCGCGGCCTCGACGGCAGCGATCATGAGCGCAGGCGAAAGCGGTCCGGTCGTAACCCCGGCTCAGCCCGCCGGCTGATCGCGCAGGGTTCGGAGCGCCCCCAAGCGGGCGAAGGCCAGCGTCAGGGCCTTGCGCCGTGCCGGGGCCAGCGGCGTCACCGGAGCCTCGCGCACCACCGCCCCGCCAAAGCCGTCGGCCACGATCAGGCCGGGGGCCTCGGACAGCACCTCTTGCGGAAACTCGGGCGCGACGGCGAAGAAGAAGGCGTCGCAGAAGGGGGCGTATTCCCCCCATTTTCGATCAACGCGATAGTCCTCAACCCCGGACTTGACCTCGCAGATGACGATGTCGCCGCGTCGCCCGATCGCCATGACGTCGGCGCGGCGCCCGTTCGGCAGACAGACTTCCAGCAGCGGCGCATAGCCCAGGTCGATCATCAGCCGCGCCGCGCCGCGCGTGACGGCCAGGGTCGTCTGCGGGCGGCTGAAGACCAGGTCGATGGACAGAAGCTCGGACACCCGCCCTTATGTTCCGCCTTCGTTCCGGATTCAAGCCGGACGGCTAGAGGATGAAACGGCTCAGGTCCGCGTCGCGGGCCAGGTCGCCGACTTTGTCGCGCACCTGGTCGCCGTCGAAGCTGACGGTCTGGCCGGCCAGGTCGGAGGCCTTGAAGCTGGTTTCCTCCAGCACCTTTTCCATGACGGTCTGCAGGCGGCGGGCCCCGATGTTCTCGATGGTGGTATTGGCCGCCACCGCCGCATCGGCCATGGCCTCGACTGCTTCGGGGGTGAAGGTCAGGGTGACGTCTTCGGTCGCCAGAAGGGCCTGGTTCTGGCGGATCAGATTGGCCTCGGGCTCGGTCAGGATACGCACGAAGTCGTCACGCGTCAGGGCCTTCAGCTCGACCCGGATCGGCAGGCGGCCCTGTAGTTCGGGCAGCAGATCACTGGGCTTGGCCACGTGGAAGGCCCCCGAGGCGATGAACAGCACATGGTCGGACTTCACCGGGCCGTACTTTGTCGAGACCGTGGTGCCCTCGATCAGCGGCAGCAGGTCACGCTGGACCCCTTCGCGCGACACGTCGGCCCCGGACGCACCCTGCCGGGCAGCGACCTTGTCGATCTCGTCGAGGAAGACGATGCCCTCGTTCTCGGCCAGCAGCAACGCCTCGCGGGTCAGACTATCCTGATCCAGCAGCTTGTCGCTCTCTTCGGTGATCAAGGGCGCAAAGGCATCACGGACCGCCAGCTTGACGGTCTTGGTGCGCTGGCCGCCAAGCTTGCCCAGCATTTCGGACAGATTGATCATGCCGACGTTTCCGCCGCCGGGCAGATCCATCCCCTGCATGGGCGAGGCGGTGTCGGCCAGCGACAGCTCGACCTCCTTGTCGTCCAGTTCGCCCGCCCGCAGCTTCTTGCGGAAGCTGTCGCGGGTGGCGGGCTGCGATCCCGGTCCGACCAGGGCGTCCAGGATGCGCTCCTCGGCGGCGGCCTCGGCCTTGGCCTTGACGCCCACGCGGCGGCTGTCGCGCACCATGATCAGGGCGGCCTCGACCAGATCGCGCATGATCTGATCCACGTCACGGCCGGCATAGCCGACCTCGGTGAATTTGGTGGCTTCGACCTTGATGAAGGGCGAACCGGCCAATTTGGCCAGCCGCCGGGCGATCTCGGTCTTGCCCACGCCGGTGGGCCCGATCATCAGGATGTTCTTGGGCGTCACCTCGTCGCGCAGATCATCGGGCACGCGCTTGCGGCGCCACCGATTGCGCAGGGCCACGGCCACGGCGCGCTTGGCGTCGTTCTGGCCGACGATATAGCGGTCCAGCTCGGAAACGATCTCGCGGGGGGAAAGGTCGGTCATCAGAGGCTTTCCACCGTCAGGTTTCCATTGGTGTAGACGCAGATTTCGGCGGCGATCTTCATCGCCTTGCGGGCGACCTGCTCGGCATCCAGTTCCGTCTCCTCGATCAGGGCGCGGGCGGCGGACAGGGCATAGTTGCCACCCGAACCAACAGCGGCGACGCCGTATTCCGGCTCCAGCACATCACCCACGCCGGTAACGGTGAAGATCGACGAGGCGTCGGCGACCAGCAGCATCGCCTCCAGACGGCGCAGATAGCGGTCCGTCCGCCAGTCCTTGGCCAGATCGACGCAGGCCCGCGCCAACTGGTCCGGATACTGCTCCAGCTTGGCCTCCAGCCGTTCGATCAGGGTGAAGGCGTCTGCGGTCGCTCCGGCGAACCCGGCCACGACCTTGCCGCCAGCCAGGACACGCACCTTGCGCGCGGCCCCCTTGACGATGGTTGGCCCCATGGAGACCTGGCCGTCACCGGCGATGACCGTGCGACCATTCTTGCGCACCGCCAGGATGGTGGTGCCGTGCCAGCCGGGGGAGGCGGTGTCGTGTGTCTGCGTCATCCCGCTCAAATGGCGACCGAAATGCGGCATGCAAGACGAAACAGAAGCAAATTCAACGCCGCCTTTGAGTCACATTTCGACCAATGTAACGGGTTACATCTGCAAACAATTACCCCGCAAATGCCCAGATTGAGAGAACGTCGTGCTCTATCGCGTCATCTACGTGAGTGAATCCGTCGGTGCTACTGGTGTGTCGACCCAGTCGGTCGCGGAAATTCTGGGTGCCTCGGACCGCAACAATCGACGCGACCACCTGACGGGCTGTGTCCTGTTCCACGAAGGCCGCATTGTTCAGGCGATCGAGGGCGGGCGGGTCGATATCGACCGTCTGATCCGCCGCCTGCTGGTCGATCCGCGTCATACCGGAATGCGTATCATCGTCGATACGCCGATCAGCGCTCGCATGTTGCACGAGCCCATGGGTCTGTGCAGCGATCCCGCCGCCATGATGCGTCGGATTGGTCTGACCTCTCTGAACCGACTGACGGCGTCTGACGTCGAGGCGATGCTGGAGCAGCGTCTGGCTGCGTGATTCTCAGCGCCTGATCGAGCGTGACCGCAGGCACGGATGCGACTATCGCAAGTGCCGTGACTTTTTCCGATGAAGAAATCGAACGCTATGCCCGGCACCTGATGCTGGCCGAGGTCGGCGGGCCGGGGCAGCAACGGCTAAAGGCCGCCCGCGTCGCCCTGGTCGGCCTGGGGGGTATCGGGGCTCCGGCCAGTTTGTATCTGGCGGCGGCGGGGGCCGGGACGCTGCGGCTGATCGATGACGACACGATCGCCCTGTCCAACCTTCAACGCCAGATCCTGTTCCAGAGCGCCGATGTGGGCCACGCGAAGGTCGAGGTCGGAGCCGAGCGTCTGACGGCATTGAATCCACACGTCCAGATCGAGGCCGTGCCCGAGCGGCTGACCGACAGCAATGCGGCGACCCTGCTGGCTGACTGTGATGTTGTCATCGACGGAACAGACGACTTCGAGACCCGTTTCGTCGTCAACGCTGCCTGCGTCGGCACCGGAGTTCCTCTCGTGTCAGGTGCCCTGGGCCGCTGGAGCGGACAGGTCGGCGTGTTCGCAGGCCAACCCTGCTACCGCTGCCTGGTTGCTGACACGCCGCCCGACGCCGAAACCTGCGCGCGTGTCGGCGTGGTCGGGGCGCTGGCCGGTGTGATCGGGGCCATGGCGGCGATGGAGGCCATCAAGCTGATCACCGGTGCAGGCCAGCCCCTGACCGGGCGGTTGCTGATCTACGACGGTCTGGCCGCCGCGACCCGCGTTGTTGCCGTCACCCCCGACCCGGGCTGTCCGACCTGCGGCGGCGCTTGATCAGGCGAAGGCCTGTTTCAGCAGAGCGACATAGCGCGTCATCAGCGCCTTTTCGCGCGACGCGGGCCAGTCGGCGTGGCCCTGGTCTTCGACTTCGATCAACTCGACCGACTTGTCGGCAGCGCGCAAGGCATCGCGCATCCGCCGCGACTGGATCACGGGCACGATTGTGTCGTCCACGCCATGAACCAGCAAAACGGGACAGACGATCTCGGAGGCCCGCCGTCGCGGTGAAGCGGTCGCCAGGGCAGGGCCGATGACATCGGGGTCGCCGATCCGCTTGGTCCAGAAGTCGTAGATCTGTTTGCCTGGTGTATCATCCTCACGGTTTTCCCATGCCAGCATCTCGGGCAGGTCTCCGACACCACAGATGGCGATACAGGCTTTGTAAAGTTCGGGGCGACGTACCGCCCCCATGAGGGCTGCATAGCCGCCGTAGCTGGTACCCATTATGCCCACGCGACTGGCGTCAAGGCTCTTGGTGGCGATGACCTGGGCCACCGCATCTTCGACGTCTTCCTGCATCCGGTCGCCCCAGCGGGTCCATCCCTGCTGAGCGAAGGCCAGGCCATAGCCCCCGGACCCCCTGAAGTTGGGACGCAGCACCCACCAGCCCTGCGCTGCCAGGATCTGAACCTGCGTGTCCCAACTGCGTGTATCGCGCACCTCTGGCCCACCATGTGGCAGGACGACCAGTGGACCCGGTCTGCCACCGGGCGGCGCGGTCAGATAGGCCTCTATCTCCGCGCCATCGCGCGTACGAACGGCGAGGGTCTCTGTAACGCCCAGCCGTTCGATATCCAGCTCCAGCGCCGCGCCGACATTGACGATGGCGCGAGCTGTCCGGTCATAGAAAAACCAGGCTCCGGGCTCTGCGGGCCCCGTGACACGCAGCATGAACCGGTTCCGCTGGGCGTCGATGTCGGTCAGGTGGACATCGCAGTCGTCGTCGAAGAACCGGTTAAGCCCGGCGTGCAAGGGCGTCAGCGCGGGTTCGTTGAACTCGTACTCCAGCCGAGCGCCGTAATAGGCGGCCCCTACATATTTGCCCGCCGTGTCCTTCAGCCCATAAACGACATCCCGACCGGGACGGGCGCTCATGGCCGGACCCATGGTCAGGCTGCCCAGATCCAGTTCGCGGATGCATTCGGTATCCTCGCCCTCTGCCCGCGCCGAAACCAGGACGGTGCCGGGCCGGTCGGTCGCGGCGATCCAGGCGAAGTCTGGAGCGTCAGCCACCCGCGAGCGGCGCAGCAGCTTCCACTCGGTCTCGCCAGGCGGCCTGGCGAAGACGGTCTCCATCGTACCGCGCGCATTAATGTCGTGCCGCAGAACCGGCATGCCGTTCTGCGTGTTCCAGAAAAAGGTGTTGATGTTGCCGCGTTCTATGATCTCGGTGCTGCCGGTGTTGATGTTGACCCGGTGAATGGCCAATCGCCCATCGCTTTCCCATGCGGTCATCAGCACATTGTCCGGATCGTTCGGCAAAAGATCGATGACCCGGCCCATGTCCAGGGTTGCGCGCAGTCGTCTGCGCTGGCCCTGGAACAGCAGGACGACGTCACCCCGATCCGCCCCAACCGAAACAACGCGACGAGACGTGTACTCTACGCCGGCGATCCGCCGATTGGATCCAGGCCGCGTCCGAGAATCGGTCGTCGCCGTTAGGGCCACGCGGACCAGTAGCCGGTCGTCGTTGCCCCATTCCATGGCTTCCGCCGTGATGTCGCCCAGGTCGATCCGCTTGCGTTGGCCTTCGGGATCGTCGGCTTCGATCAGGTCTATGACGCCGTGAGGAGCTTCTTCCGTGCCAATGTCCTGCAAGACGGCGATACGCCGGCCGGACGGCGATAGAGACGCACCGCGCGTGTGTGGGCCGGGGAAAAAAGCCTCAAGAGGATAGGCAGTTGTTTCGGCCCTCGCACTTCGAGGTGGGGCCAGGCCGGCCAATGAAAGAGCTCCGGCCCCAGCCAGAACCATTCGCCGCGACAGCGCAACCTGCGCCGCTTTCGTCAATCCACAGGTCATGAAAGCTCCCCCGAACCACCGTGTCAGCGGACCTCAGTCGGATGATCGCGTCAAGATGCCTGCGCCTAGAACATCGCCGGGATGACGCGGTCCGGCGGGCGGTGGCCGTTCTGGAAGGTCATGATGTTGGCGATAACGCGGTCGCCCATGTCCTGACGGGCCTCCAGGGTGGCGGAGCCGAGATGGGGCAGAAGGACGACATTGGCATGGCCCAGCAGCCCGGGATGGATGGCGGGCTCGTTCTCGTAGACGTCCAGCCCGACCCCGGCGATGCGTCGTTGGGAGACTGCCTCGGCCAGGGCGGCCTCGTCGATCAGCTCGCCGCGCGCGGTGTTGATCAGGATGGCGTGGGGCTGGAGGCGGGCCAGCCGCTCGGCGGACAGCAGGTGGTGGGTATCCCTGGTTGCCGGACAGTTCAGGGAGATGATGTCCATCCGGGCCAGCATCTGGTCCAGATCGTCCCAGTAGGTTGCGCCCAGGTCCTCGGCGATCAGGGGGCTGACGGCCTTGCGGTTATGATAGTGGACCTGGATCCCGAAGGCCCGTGCCCGGCGCGCCAGCGCCTGGCCGATGCGGCCCATGCCGATGATGCCCAGTCGCTTGCCCCACAGTTTTCGCCCGCACATCCAGGTGGGGGTCCAGCCCTCGAACTTGCCGTCAGCGACGACCTGGGCTCCCTCGACGATGCGGCGGCTGGCGGCCAGGATCAGGCCCATGGCCAGGTCGGCGGTGTCCTCTGTCAGGACGCCCGGGGTGTTGGTCACGATCAGGCCGCGACCGACGGCGGCATCAATGTCGATGTGATCTACGCCCGCGCCGAAGCTGGCGATCATTTTCAGCTGTTCGCCGGCGCCTGAGAGCAAATTGGCGTCGATGGTGTCGGTTATGGTCGGGACTAGCACATCGGCACGTTGCACCGCCGCTTCCAGCGCGGCGCGGTCCATCGGGCGGTCGGTCAGGTTCAGTTCGGTGTCGAACAGCTCACGCATCCGCGTTTCGACCGCGTCCGGCAGGCGTCTGGTTAATACGACCTTAAGTTTGGGCGCGGACATTAGGAGCCTTCGATTCAACGAGCGTATCCGGTGTCTAGCAAAGCTCGCCCTCACATCCAAAGACGGGGCCTCCAAAGACTGGCTGTCGTCACGGCGATCATGGGCGCCGCCGTTCTGGCGGGTGCAGGCCAGGCCATGCCCGATGGTCGGCCGACACCGTCGGGCCAACCCGTTCCGCGCTGGCTGTCGCTGAAATCGGACGAGGTCCGCGCCCGCCACGGCCCCGGTCTGGACTACCGAATCCTGTGGGAATACCGCGTCCGCAACCTGCCTGTGCAGGTGATCGCCGAGACCAAGGAGTGGCGCAAGATCTGCGACCCGGACGGGGCCGTCGCCTGGGTCCACCGCAGCGTGGTCTCCAGTCGCCGCAGCGTGATGAACCGCTCCGAGGCTGAGATCGGCATCCATACGCGCCGTTCCGACAGCTCGCCGTTGCGTGCCCGCCTGTCGCCCCAGGCACTCGTATCGGTCGACGAATGCGAAGAGGGCTGGTGCCGGGTCCAGGCGGGACGCCGTCGGGGGTGGGTCCGCCAGTCTGGTGTCTTCGGGACGCAGGAACGGGCTCTGTGCAATGCTGCGCGCCCGGCCGGAACGGGACGCGCCTCCTAAATCATTTGAGCGGGGCGGACGGGTCGTGTACCCCCACGGCAACACCGACCTTTCGGAGCCCGCCGTCTTGAGCCTGTCGAAATATCCGTCTTCGTTCGATTACGAAGCCCTGCTGGCCTCGGGCCGGGGAGAGCTGTTCGGGCCGGGCAATGCCCAGCTGCCCGCGCCGCCGATGCTGATGTTCGACCGCATCACCCAGATCAACGGCGACGGCGGAGCCCACGGCAAGGGCTATGTCGAAGCCGAGCTGGATATCCATCCGGACCTCTGGTTCTTCCAGTGCCACTTCATCGGCGATCCGGTCATGCCCGGCTGCCTTGGCCTGGATGCCATGTGGCAGCTGGTCGGCTTCTACCTCGGCTGGATCGGTGGCCCCGGAAAGGGCCGCGCCTTGGGCGTCGGCGAAGTCAAATTCACCGGTCAGGTCCAGCCCGACGTCAAGAAGGTGGTCTACAAGATCGACCTGAAGCGGGTGATCAACCGCCGCCTGGTCATGGGCATCGCCGATGGCGTGCTGGAGGCCGACGGACAGGTGATCTACACCTGCAACGACATGCGTGTCGGCCTGTTCGGCGGCGGCGAACCCGTGGACGCGGCGGCCAACTAACCCCACTTGCAGACAGACCGCGGTCAACGCGGCGACTGATAAAGATTTGAAGGAAACCACCATGCGTCGCGTCGTCGTCACCGGACTGGGCATCGTCTCCTCCATCGGCACCGGCCAGGATGAGGTCGCGGCTTCGCTGCGCGAGGCGAAATCGGGCATTCAGGCGGCTCCGGACCACATCCAGCATGGCTTCCGCAGCCAGGTCTGGGCCCCGCCGTCGCTGGGCGTGACGGCCGAGGACTGGGCTCCGCATGTCGATCGCCGCGCTGCCCGCTTCCTGGCCAACGGCACGGCCTGGGGTCACATCGCCTTCGAGGAGGCGCTGAAGGACAGCGGCATGACGGCCGACGAGATCAAGTCCGACCGCATCGGCCTGATCGTCGGCGAGGGCGGGCCTTCGACCCAGGTCATCCTTCAGGCGGCCGCAACGACCGTCGAAAAGAACTCCCCCAAGCGCATCGGGCCGTTCGCTGTGCCCAAGGCCATGGCGTCTGGGCCGTCCGCCGTGCTGGCGACCTGGTTCCAGCTCAAGGGCATCAACTATTCGATCAGCTCGGCCTGTGCGACGTCCGCCCACTGCATCGGCGCGGCCGCGGAACAGATCGCCTGGGGCAAACAGGACGTGGTCTTCGCAGGCGGCGTGGAGGATATTGACTGGTCCATGTCCAATATGTTCGACGCGATGGGGGCCATGTCCTCCAACTTCAACGACACGCCATCGGTGGCGTCACGCGCCTATGATAAGGATCGCGACGGCTTCGTCATTGCGGGCGGCGCGGGCATTGTGGTGCTGGAGGAATACGAGCGGGCCGTGGCGCGCGGCGCGACCATCTATGCCGAAGTGACCGGCTACGGTGCCAACTCCGACGGCTATGACATGGTCGCTCCCTCGGGCGAGGGTGCCGAGCGCTGCATGAAGATCGCGCTCGAAATGGCTGGCAATCCGCGCATCGACTATCTGAACCCGCACGGCACTTCGACGCCGGTCGGCGACAGCAAGGAGATGGGTGCCGTCCGCAACGTCTTCGGCGACGACCTGCCGATGATCTCCTCGACCAAGTCGTTGACGGGCCATTCGCTCGGCGCGGCGGGTGCCCAGGAAGCCATCTACTGCCTGCTGATGATGAAGCACGGCTTCGCCGCCGAGAGCGCCCACATCGAGACCCTGGACCCTGAGTTCGAGGGCATGCCGATCCTGCGTGAACGCCACGACGGCGAGCTGAAACACGTCATGTCCAACAGCTTTGGCTTCGGTGGGACGAACGGAACGTTGATCCTGTCGAAGGTGTAATCGGCAACGGCTTCCGCCCAAGGACGCTATAGTCGGCCTCCACAGGCCAGGAGCGGTTCTTGAACTTCGACCCCTACATCGTCTTTCTGCTCGGTCTCGGCGGGGTGGTCCTGCTTGTTTCATGGGCCCCTGTGGGTCTGAAGCGTCTGCCGCTGACGTTGGCGATACTTTGCGTCGCAATCGGTGTGTTGGTGTTCAGTACCGGTGCGCTGTCGTTCAACCCGGATCCACGCACCTGGGACACGGCGACAGAACGGCTAACCGAACTGGTGGTAATCATCAGCCTTCTGGGGGCCGGGCTGAAAATTGATCGACCGCCGGGCTGGCGGGCCTGGTCGACGACCTGGCGGCTATTGGCCATAGCCATGCCCCTGACGATAGCTGCTGTAGCTTTTCTGGGGTGGGCAGGCCTGGGCTTCAGCCTGGCCATGGCGCTGCTGTTCGGTGCCAGTATGGCTCCGACGGATCCGGTGCTTGCAGCAGACGTACAATGCGGACCGCCCGGTTCAGGCGAAGATGACGAGGTTCGCTTTGGCCTGACTTCCGAAGCCGGGTTGAACGACGCGCTGGCATTTCCTTTCGTGCACCTGGCCATCCTTGCGGCCGCGGGCGGACTGGCAACCCAGACCGGTCTCGTCGACTGGTTTGGCGTCAAGGTGGTCTGGAAGCTACTGGCAGGGCTTGGTGCAGGCTGGCTGATTGGCAAAGCTATAGGCTTCATGCTGTTCCGCAGTCGGCGCGGTCCATCGCGGCTCGGCGACGGCCTGATCGCCCTGGCCGCCACGCTGATCGCCTACGCCTTGACCGAGATGGTTCAGGGCTATGGTTTTCTTGCCGTCTTTATCTGCGCCGTCGTCATTCGCGGGTTCGAGCGAGACCACGAGTTTCATCAGGAGATGCACGACTTCTCCGACCAGATTGAGCGGCTGCTGATCATGTTGCTGCTCGTGCTGTTTGGGGGCGCGCTGGCCAATGGTCTTCTGTCCAGCCTGACATGGACGGACGCGCTGATCGGCCTGGCGGTGGTCCTTGTCGTCCGTCCCGCCGCGGGTCTGATCGCCATGACAGGCTCGCGCCAGCCGTGGCGCGAACGGCTTCTGCTGTCCTTCCTTGGCATTCGCGGTGTGGGTTCGGTCTATTACCTGGCCTATGGCCTCAACCACGGCGAATTTGGCGACAGTGAGCGTCTGTGGGCGATCGTCGGCTTCATTATTTTGTTGTCGATCATCGTGCACGGGGTCACCGCCACGCCTCTTCTGGCCCGCCTGGCCAGGCGTGACAGCTCATGCGGTTCCCCGGCCTTTCCCGCTGCGCCCGCCCCTGCTAACCCTCCCCGCTCGAACAACGGAGACTGACCATGGCCACCGAATCCGCCTGGACCATGCCGACCGGCGAACTGATGAAGGGCAAGAAGGGCCTGATCATGGGGGTGGCGAACGCCAACTCCATCGCCTGGGGCATCGCCTCGCAGCTGGCCGCGCAAGGGGCCGAGCTGGCCTTCACCTATCTGGGCGAGGGTCTGGAGCGCCGGGTGCGTCCGCTGGCCGAAAGCGTCGGGGCCAAGCTGCTGATCCAGGCCGACGTCACCGACGACGCCTCCATGGACAAGGCCTTCGCGGAGCTGGAGCGCGAGTTCGGCACCATCGACTTCGTCGTCCACGCCATCGCCTTCGCCAACAAGGACGAGCTGAAGGGCAGCTTCGTCGACAACACCAGCCGCGACAGCTTCCTGCTGGCCATGAACATCTCGGCCTTCAGCTTCGTGGATGTCGCCAAACGCGCGTCGAAGCTGATGCCCAACGGCGGCAGCCTGGTCACCCTGACCTATCTGGGGTCGGAGCGGGCCATTCCGAACTACAACACCATGGGCGTGGCCAAGGCCGCGCTGGAGGCCGCGACCCGCTATATCGCCCGCGACCTTGGGCCCAAGGGCATCCGCGTCAACGCCATCTCGGCCGGGGCCATGCGCACGCTTTCATTGGCGGGCATCTCGGGCGGCCGGGGGATGATCGCCCAGGGCCGCGCCATGTCGGCCATGAAGGAAGACACCTCCATGGAGGGCGTCGCCGGTGCCGCGCTGTGGCTGTGCTCGGACCTGGGCTTCTCGACCACGGGCGAAGTCATCCACGTCGACGCCGGCTTCCACATGATGGGTATGGCGGCGGACGAAGAGGCTTAACTTGTCCAGTGCGGGCGCTGCCGAGGACGCTAAAACTAAAGCGATGGAGCGGGACGCTCGTATCCATCAGATCGGTTGCGTCGTCGTGTTCGTGGCGCTGTGCCTTAGCGCGCTGCTGCCCGAGAGATACTCGTTATTCAGCTTCGCGTTCCCCTTTGGAGCGGTCGCAGTCGCAGCCTATTATTTGAGGTTCCGGGTCATTGCGAACCTTGAAATAGGTTTGGTTTTTCTCGCTTTGATTATCTGCCTGCAAGCGATGGCACTCTTCCAGTGGCGGCTCGAGCAGTCGGGCATCAATAAAGAACTTGAGCAAATTGCGTGTCGCAGCGACCTCGCTGATCGCGCGGGTCCAGAGCTCTGTGAACAAATATACGGAGTTCTCAACCCAGAACCCATCTACGATCCCGAGTGATCTAAGTCTGCGACCGCTCAATCCGGCTCGCGCTCGCCGATCTCGACGGGGCGCACGACCTTCAGCCAGCCGTCGGCGATGTGCAGGTCGGGCACGCAGTCGCGGGTGAAGGGCAGGTACCAGGTCTGGCCGCCTTCCGCTGGGGCGATCTCCAGCATGTCGTCGGCCCCGAAGTTCTGGACCGATTTGACCGTGCCCAGCACGACCTCGTCCGGGTCGCGCGCCTGAAGTCCGACCAGATCGGTCAGGTAGAATTCGTCCTCGTCCGGGGCGGGCAACAGATCGCGCGGTACGTGCAGTTTCAGCCCGCGAAGGGCATCGGCCTGTTCCTTGGTGGCGATCTCCTTGGCGCGTCCGACGACTGCGGACTTCTCAGGCCGGGCGCTGCTCAGGGTCAGGCCGACGCTGCCGTCGGCGCGCAGCAGCGGGCCATAGGCCAGCAGCGACATCGGGTCGGCGGTATAGGCGGTTACCCGCACCTCGCCCTTGACGCCGAACCCCCCGGCGACCTGGCCGACGAGGATGAGTTTCTGATCCGTCATGACGGGCTCCGACAGCAAAAGGGCGGCGCCATCCGACGCCGCCCTTGTCTCATATAGCAGGATCGAAGCGGATCAGGCCTCGGTCTTCTCTTCAGCGGCAGGCTCTTCAGCAGCCGGTGCTTCCTCGGCAGCAGCTTCGGCCGGAGCCTCTTCCGCAGCGGCGTCAGCGACCGGGGCCTCTTCGGCAGCAGGCTCTTCAGCCGGCGGCGCGTTTTTGGCGGCTTCGGCAGCAGCGGCGGCTTCTTCCTTGGCGCGGGCGGCGGCTTCGGCAGCCTCGACCTTGGCGGCGGCTTCGGCCTCGGCGCGATCGGCTTCACGCTGGGCGCGCTCGGCGGCACGTTCCTGGGCCTTCTTGCCGGGCTGGGCCTTGTTCGGGTTGTTGCCTTGCGTCCACTTGACCTTGTCGGCCAGCGTCTCGTCCTGGCTCAGGAAGCGGGCGACGCGGTCGGTGGGCTGTGCGCCTTTGCCCAGCCATTCGGCGATGCGGTCGGCCTTCAGCACGACGCGCTTCTGCTCGCCGTCACGCGGCAGCATGGGGTTGTAGGTGCCGACGCGCTCGATGAACTTGCCGTCGCGCGGCGAGTGGCTGTCGGCGACGACGATATAGTAGTAGGGGCGCTTCTTGGCGCCGCCGCGGGCCAGACGAATCTTCAGCATTTTCAGTCTCTTTCTAGGAAATAAAGGTCAGTTCTTCTTGGTGGGTAGGCCGGGCAAGCCAGGCAGCCCCCCCGGGAGTTGTCCGCCGCCCAGGCCGGCGAACCGGTCCTGGAGGGCTTTCATCTGTTCGGCGTCGGTATCGGGCAGCTTGCCGCCGCCCATGGCCTTCAGCCGGGCCATGTCGGCCCCGCCGGGCGCGCCGCCGCCCAGACCGCCCATCATGGCGGCCATCTGCTTCAGGCCCTTGCCGCCACCCTTGGACATGGACTTGACCATGTCGGCCATCTGGCGGTGCTGTTTCAGCAGGCGGTTGACGTCCTGCACCTCGACCCCGGCCCCCGCCGCGATCCGCTTCTTGCGGCTGGCGTTCAGCAGGTCGGGCTTCTTGCGCTCGACCTTGGTCATTGAGGAGATGATGGCTTCCTGACGCAGGATCATGCGGTCGTCCATGTTCGACTCGGCCATCTGGGCCTTCATCTTGGCGACGCCGGGCAGCATGCCCATGATGCCCTGCAGACCCCCCATCCGCTTCATCTGCTGAAGCTGCGCCGCCAGATCGTTCAGGTCGAACTGGCCCTTGGCCAGCTTGCGGGCCATGGCCTCGGCCTTGGAAGCGTCCAGGTCCTGCGACGCCTTTTCGACCAGGGCGACAATGTCCCCCTGACCCAGGATGCGTCCTGCGACCCGGCGGGCGTCGAAGACTTCGAGCTGATCGACCTTCTCGCCCGCACCGATGTATTTGATCGGCAGGCCGGTGACGGCCCGCATCGACAGCATGGCCCCGCCGCGCCCGTCGCCGTCGGCGCGGGTCAGAACGAGGCCCGTGAGGGGCAGGCGCTCATGGAAGGCGCGGGCCGTACGAACCGCATCCTGGCCGGTCAGGCTATCGGCGACCAGCAGGGTCTCGACCGGTTTGGCGATGGCGGCGACCTCGGCCACCTCGGCCATCAGGGCTTCGTCCAGCGTAATGCGACCGGCGGTGTCCAGGATCAGGACGTCGAAGCCCTGAAGCTTGGCCGACTGCAGCGCCCGGCGCGCGATCTGGACGGGGCTTTCGCCTGCCACGATCGGCAGGGTGGCGACCTCGATCTGCTTGCCCAGGGTGGCCAGCTGTTCCATCGCCGCCGGACGGCGTGTGTCCAGCGAGGCCATCATGACCTTCTTGCGGTCGAACTTCGTCAGCCGCAGCGCCAGCTTGGCTGAGGTCGTCGTCTTGCCGGAGCCTTGCAGGCCGGACATCAGGATGACGGCGGGCGGGGTGGCGTTCAGATTGATCGGCGTCGGCTCTTCGCCGCCCAGCATCTCGACCAGGCCGTCATAGACGATCTTGACCACCTGATCGGCCGGCTTGACCGAGCGGATGACGTCCTCGCCCGTGGCGCGCTCGGTGGCGAAAGCGATGAAGTCCTTGACGACCGGCAGAGCGACGTCTGCCTCGAGCAGGGCCACGCGCACCTCGCGCATCGCCTCCGTCACGTCCTTTTCGGACAAGGCCCCACGACCGGTGATCCGGTCGAAAACGCCTGACAGTCGCTCGTTCAGAGCCTCGAACATACAAACCTCATATGGCGCAGGCGAAACGGCTCCATACGACAACGGCCCCCGGCGACGATCACGTCGGCGGGGGGTTCTCGCCATCCTCGTCCTGAACTGTCAGGGGTCGTGATGGTGGAGACGCGAGTTTCACTTGCGTCGGAAGCGGCGGCTTATGGGGGAAAAGCGGCGGATTGTCGACCCCTGCGCACCGAAGTCTGCGCCACACACTCGGTTTCAGCGTTACCGTTTGCTGTGGCCAGGCTGGAAAGCGCTGATACGGTGGGTTTCCAGCCTCCCCGCTGAGAGAAGAAGCCATGATGCAAGCCGCCGACGACCAACTGCGTGACGAGGTCCGCCTGCTGGGCGGTCTGCTGGGCGAGGTGATCCGCGACGAGGGCGGGCAGGCACTCTACGACCGGATCGAGGCGGTGCGGCAGGCGTCAGTGGCCTACCACCGCGATGCGGGCGCACAGGATGCGTCGCAACTGGAAGCGCTGCTGGCGGAGCTGTCGCTGGATCAGGCGGTGGGGCTGGCGCACGGGTTTGCGGCGTTCTCGCTGCTGGCCAATGTCGCGGAAGATCGCGCAGGCAAGCGACGGGCGAAGGATCAGAGCGCAGCCGGGGCCCGGGCCGATACGCCGGAGGGAGCCTTGGCGCGGCTTCAGGCAGCCGGACAATCCACGCAGGATGCGCGAGCCTTGCTGGCAAGGGCGCTCATCTCTCCGGTCCTGACGGCCCATCCATCGGAGGTGCGGCGCAAGAGCGTCATCGACCGGATTACGACGGTTTCGGACCTGCTGGATGGCTGCGATCGTGAGGGAGACGCCTGTTCACCCGAGGTGCTGAACGACCGCCTGCGGCGTCAGGCCACCATCCTGTGGACCACGCGACTGGTGCGCCAGACGGGGCTGGTGGTGCAGGACGAGATCGACACGGTGGTGTCGTTCCTAGAGCGCATCTTCCTGAAGGTCGCCCCGGCCCAGCTGGCCGACTGGCGACGGCGACTCGATGCGCCGGACCTTGGCCCCTTCATCCGCATCGGAGCCTGGGTCGGCGGCGACCGTGACGGCAATCCCAATGTGGATGCAGCTGCGCTGAAGGCGGCGTTTGCGACGGCGGCGCGGGCGGTGCTGCGCTTCTATCTGGACGAGGTGAACACTCTGGGGGCGGAGCTCAGCCTGTCAGGGTCTCTCGCCGGGGTGTCGCCAGAACTGGCGGCGCTGGCCGGAGGATCGGGTGATATCTCTCCGCATCGGGCAGACGAGCCCTATCGCCGGGCGCTGAGCCAGATCTATGCGCGGCTGTCTGCGACGCACGTCTGCCTGACAGGGCGGGCGGCGCCCAGGCCCGCGCCCTTCGAGGCCGATGCCTATCCCAATCCTGCGGCCTTCCGGGCCGATCTGGGGGTGCTCCACGACAGCCTGATCGCCCATCATGGAAGGGTTTTTGTCGACGATGCCCTGACGAATCTGATTGCTGCCGTAGATGTCTTCGGCTTCCACATGGCAACGCTGGACCTGCGCCAGAACTCGGATGTGCATGCGCGGGTGGTGGCGGATCTGCTGAAGGTCGCCGGCGTATGCGAGGACTATGAAGCGCTGGACGAGGAGGCGCGGCTGACGATGCTGGAGACGGAGCTGGCCTCGTCGCGACCCTTGTTCAATCCGTATGCGGATTATCGGGCTGAAACGCTCAAGGAGCGCGCGATCCTGGAGGCTGCAGCCCGGGCCCTGACCGATTTCGGCCCCCAGGCGATCCGTACCCATGTGGTGTCCAAGACCGATGCGGCATCGGATCTGCTGGAGGTCTATCTGTTGCTTCGGGAGGTGGGGCTATATCGACCGGACACCCCGCAGGCCTGTCCGATCCAGGCCGTACCTCTGTTCGAGACGATCGACGACCTGCGGGCCGCGCGCCCGACGCTGGAGCGGCTGTTGAAAGCGCCTTCGGCTCTGGCGGTTGCCAAAGCGCGCGGCGTCCAGGAAGTGATGATCGGCTATTCGGACTCCAACAAGGACGGCTCCTACCTGACCTCCACCTGGGAACTGCACGAGGCGTCGCGCGCCCTGCTGGAGGTCACCGATGCAGCGGGTGTTCGACTGCAACTCTTCCATGGGCGCGGCGGGGCAGTCGGGCGGGGCGGTGGCTCCAGCTTTTCGGCCGTCCTGGCCCAGCCAGAGGGCACAGTGGCGGGTCGTATCCGAGTCACCGAACAGGGCGAGGTCATCGCCAACAAATATGGCGAGCCGGAAGTGGCGCGGCGCAATCTGGATGCCCTGACCTGTGGTGTTCTGCTGGCGTCGCTGGCCCCGCCGCCGGATGCGGACCTGACCCGGCGGCATGGATCGACCTTGGCGCGACTGTCCACGGCCTCCATGTCGGCCTATCGGGCGCTGGTGTACGAGACAGAGGGCTTCGTCGACTATTTCCGCGCCGCCACACCGATCGCCGAGATTGCCGACCTGAAGATCGGTTCGCGTCCGGCGTCGCGGACATCCTCCACCGCGATCGAGGATCTACGGGCCATTCCGTGGGTCTTCAGCTGGAGCCAGTCACGCGTCATGCTGCCCGGCTGGTTCGGTTTTGGGTCGGCCATCGCGGGCGAGGATATGGACGAGCTTCAGGCAATGGCCCGCGACTGGCCCTTCTTCCGCACCCTGATCCAGAACATGGAGATGGTGATGGCCAAGGCGGACATGACCATCGCCCGACGTTATGCCTCGCTGGTGCCGGACAGGGCGCTGGCCGACCGCGTTTATGGGGCGCTGCTGCAGGAGTGGGAGCGGACCCATGCCGCCGTTCTGGCCATCACCGGGCAGGATCGGCTGCTGGGCGGCCAGCCGGAACTGGACCGCCTGATCCGCCTGCGCATGCCCTACGTCGAGCCGCTGAACCACGTTCAGATCGAATTGATCCGTAGGAGGAGGAGTGGTGACGATGACCCGCGTGTGCGCGAGGGAATTCTGCTGGCCCTGAACGGCGTGGCCGCAGGTTTGCGCAACAGCGGCTGAAGCTGGGCCAAGCATGTCGGCGATTTAACGAAGACGTCGCCATTCCGACTTGGAAGTCGAAAGCCACTGCCACAGACCGTCGGTATCTCCCGCTGCGTCGCCGCCAAGAGCGACGTAGACCTCCGCAGGAGTTCGCCATGAAGACGCTTATCTCTCTCTCCGTCCTGATTCTGGCTGCTGTATCCAGCCCGGCCATCGCCCAGACTACCGTGATGGTTGATGGACGCGTTCAAGTCCGTATCGGCGACCTGGACATCTCCACGGTTGCAGGTGCCGCCGCCCTCGACTGTCGCATTGATCGGGCCGCACGTTCGGCCTGTGCCGGGGGTCTGGGGCTTCAGGTGTATCGCTGCCGCGCCATGGTCCGCAACGACCTCATGGAAGCCCTGCCGGTCGCGCGCCGTCAGGACTATGCCCGCGCTCGCGGTGCGAACCAGGTGTAGGGTTCGAAAAAAGGCCCGGCGGATCGCTCCACCGGGCCCATTCCTGTTTCTGTCTGATCGGCCTTAGTTGGTCGGGAAGCCCCGGACCTTCAGAAGGGCCGCCACGTCGGGGTCGCGTCCGCGGAAGGCGCGATAGGCCTCGGCGCGGTCGGTGGTGTTGCCCGGTGCCAGCATGATCGACTTGAAGCGGCCGGCAATGTCCGGATTGAACACGTCGCCCGACTCCTCGAAATAGGCCCAGGTGTCGGCGTCCATCGTTTCGGACCACAGATAGCTGTAGTAGCCCGCCGAATAGGCGTCCGAGGTGAACAGGTGATTGAACTGCGGCAGGCGGTGCCGCATCACGATCTCCTTGGGCATGCCATAGCGTTCCAGCGAGGCCTTCTCGAAGGCGTCGATGTCGGTCGGCGGCGTCGCCTGCGTATGCAGGTCCATGTCCACCAGGGCCGAAGACAGATAGCTGACCGTCGCATAACCCTGGTTGAAGGTAGACGCGGCCTGAACCTTGTCCACCAGCGCCTGGGGCATGGGCTGGCCGGTCTCGTTGTGCTTCAGGAAGCCGTCCAGGATCGGACGCGACAGCACCCAGTGCTCATGCACCTGCGACGGATATTCCACGAAGTCGCGCGGCGTATTGCCATACGATGGATAGGTCACGTTGGAACTGTAGTAGTGCAGGGTGTGGCCGAACTCGTGGAACAGGGTCTCGGCGTCGTCCAGCGAGATCAGCACCGGTTGGCCAGGCTCGGCCTTGGTGAAGTTGTTGTTGTTCGAACCCAGGATCGCCTTGGAGCCGTCCAGCGTCGAGAACGACCGGTAGGTGGTCATCCAGGCCCCCGAACGCTTGCCCGGACGGGCGTAGTCGTCGACATAGTAGAGGCCGATCAGGCGACCGGTGGGCTTGTCGTACAGCTCATAGACCTCCACGTCGGGGTGGAAGGTCGGCACCGTGCCCTTGGCCAGCGGGCGGAACTCGAAGCCGTACAGACGCTCGGCCATGGCGAAAGAGCCGGCGCGCACGGCATTCAGCTCGAAGTAGGGCTTCAGCTCGTTCTGATCCAGGTCGTACTTGGCCTTGCGGACCTTCTCGGCGAAGTAGAGGTAATCCCAGGGCTCGATGTCGAAACCGGCCAGGGCCTTCATGTCGGCGACCTCTTCGGCCACACGGGCCTTGGCCGGGGCCCACACGCGGTTCATCAGGGAAATGGCCGCCGCGGGCGTCTTGGCCATGGTGTCCTGCATGCGCAGTTCGGCATGGTTGCGATAGCCCAGCAGCTTGGCCCGCTGGTCGCGAAGGGCCACGATCTCGGCGATGATCGCATTGGTGTCGTTGGCGTCGCCATTGTCGCCGCGGTTGACGAACTTGCGCCAGACCTGCTCGCGCAGGGCCCGGTCGTCGGCGAAGGTCAGGAAGGGATCGACGTCCGAGCGCGTGTTGACGATGGCCCAGCCCTGAAGATTGCGCGAACGGGCGGCCGCGGCAGCGGCGGCCTTGTTCGAGGCGGGCAGGCCGGCGACGCCGGCTTCGTTCGGAATGACCGTCCAGGTGTTTTCGTCGGCGACGACGCGCTGGCCGAAGCGGGTGAAGGCGGTGGACAGGGCGGTGTTGATCCGGCCCAGCTCGGCCTTGCCGGCGGCGTCCAGATTGGCACCGGAGCGGATGAAGCTGTCGCGGCTGCGCTCGGCCAGTCGCTTCTGCTGGGCGCTCAGGCCCATGGCGTCGGCATTGTCGGCGACCGTCTTCACGCGCTGGAACAGCGGCGCATTGAAGTTGATCTCGTCGAAGAAGGCCGACAGCAGGGGCGACATCTCCGTGTCGACTGCATCATAGGCCTCGCCGCCGATGTTGCCGGTCATGACGCTGTAGATGTTGACGATCCGGTCCAGCGGCGCGCCCCACAGCTCCATGGCGACCATGGTGTTGGCAAAGGTCGGCGGCTCGGGATTGTTGGCGACGGCGGCCACGTCGGCGCGGGCCAGGTCCATGGCCTCGATCATCGCCTCGCGCAGCTTGGGTGCCGTGACCTTGTCCCAAGGCGGCACGCCATCATAGGGGCCAGTCCAGGGCTGCAGCAGTTCGGCGCGCGGGGTCTGGGCGGGCAGAACGGCACGGGCGATGCGCGCCTCTTCGGCCAAAGACGCCGCGCTCGGGGCGTCGGCACCGCTCATCGACATGCCGTTGGAGGCGCAGGCCGACAGCGCCAGAAGGCTGCCTCCGGCGATGAGGAGTTGGCGTCTGTGCATGGAAGGCTCCGGTATTTCATGGGGTCTGAACCCTACATAAGCCGTTTGCGACGGATGTGTCACATGACACGGTTGAAATCTTGAACGTGGACGCCGCGCAGCCCCGGCGGTAAAGCCGCGCCATGGCGATTGGCGTATTCGACTCCGGGGTTGGCGGACTGACGGTCCACCGTGAACTGACGCGGCGGTTCGCCGACCGCGACTTCGTCTATCTGGCCGACCAGGCCAATGCCCCCTATGGCGGGCGCGGCGGCGAGGAGATCGTCGATCTGACGCGCGCGGGCTGCGAGCGGCTGTTCGAGGCCGGGGCCAATGTCATCGTCCTGGCCTGCAATACCGCCAGCGCCATCGCCCTGCGGCGGCTGCAGCAGACCTGGGTGCCCGAGGCCAGAGCGCGGCATGGTCGCCCGATCAATGTGCTGGGCATCATCGTGCCGACTATCGAGGCGGCGACCGGCCTGCCCTGGACCTATGAGGGCGAGCGCGACCGGGCCGAGGGCGAAAAGAAGCAGGCGATCGAGATAACCGGCGTCTTCTCCACAGCGGCAACGGCCATGAGCCGGGTCTATGAGATCGAGATCGACAAGCGGCGCGAGGATCTGGCAGTCTTTTCCGAACCCTGCCCCGGCCTGGCCGGGCTCATCGAACTGGGCGCGCCGACCGAAGAGTTGACGGTGGTAGTGAACGACCACGTCGACGCCCTGCGCCGCCGCATCGGCCGTCATCCCGACAAGGCCATCCTGGGCTGCACCCACTACGAAATCGTGGCCGAGCTGTTCGCCGCGGCCCTGCCCGACGGCACGCCGATCATCCATCAGCCGCAGGCCGTGGCCGATGCCCTGGAGCGCTATTTCGCGCACCACCCGGAATTCGAGCTTGGACAGAGCGGCCGCCGTGACTTCCTGACTACAGGCACGCCGGGCCCGCAGAGCGAACGTGTCAGCCAGTTCTGGGGCGCGCCGCTGAGCTTCGCTGCGGCTTGACGTCGGTTTCCGGTCGTCGGCCTATGGCGGCGGGAGAATTTTCCATGCTCAAGACCCTCATCGCCACCGCCGCCCTGTCCCTGACGGCGGCCCCCGCATCCGCAGAAATCGTGGCGCGCACCCCTGACAGTTTCACCCTGCGCTACGCAGGATCCGTCGGGGTGGGCCGTGGCGACGTCTTCGGTGCCGTCGCGCTCATCAACGAATGGTGGGATGGCGCTCACACCTACAGCGGCGATGCGGCCAACCTGACTTTGGACACCGAGGTCGGCGGCTGCTTCTGTGAGGCTTTGCCGGACGGTACGATGTTCGAGCATGGGCGGGTCATAGCATTTGACGACGACCATCTGACCCTCAATGCCCCACTAGGCCCGCTCAAGGGCCGCACCACTCGCGCCGACTTGACCTTCAGCTGGCCCGAAAACGACGCGCTGTTAGCGGAAGACGAAACAGGCGTCGTGGTGGTTTTCGTGGTCGAGGGCCCGGGCTTGGGTGCCTTTGCCGACGCCGTCGATACAGTGATGCGAGGTCAACACGAGCGGCTAATTCATCGGGCCGAACTCGCCGGGCCGGCCTCTTCGTTCGACTAGCCGGCCAGCGCCGCTTCCGACGCCACGATCCGGCTGGCGGCGTGGACGACGGCACCGATGCGCAGGGCGGCCTGAATCTGTGTGTTGGGTACGCCGTGCTTGCGCAGCTCGCTTTCGTGCGCGTCCAGGCAGGCCCCGCACCCATTGACGGCGCTGACGGCGGTGGACCACAGTTCAAAGTCCATCTTGTCGACGCCCGGATTGGCCAGCACGTTCATCCGCAGCCGCGCCGGCAGGGTGGTGTACTCGTTGTTCTTCATCACGTGCAGCGAGCGATAGTAGATGTTGTTCATGCCCATGATGGCGGCGGCCGATTTGGCGGCGCTCAAGGCCTCTGGCGACAGGACGGTCGCCGCCTGGGCTTCGAGCGCCTTCACGACGGGGGCGACGCCGACGGCATGGGCCGAGGCCAGGAAGGTGCCCCACTTCTGCTGGTCGTTCAGCACGCTTTCATTGGCCAGCGACGACAGGTTCAGCGAAATGTCCTTGGCATAGGCCGGGATAAGGTCGCGCAAGGTGTCGATAGACATTCTTTTTCCTTCGGAAAGGGGTCGGCTATCGCTCGACGCGCGGCGTCTCGCTGCTTGAGCCGAAGATTTCGCGAGGCGATCAGCGGCCAGTGGCTGCGGTTCGCAGCGGGTTTCCGCCACTAGCCACTCGCCACTGGCCACTCATCAACTTCTTAGGCCGCCAGCACCTCGCCGCCGACGGGGCGGTTGCAGGCGCACAGCTCGTCGGTCTGCAGGGCGTCGACAACACGCAGGGTGTCCGCCGGGGCGCGACCCACGTTCAGGTTGGTGACATAGACATGCTGCACGACGTTGTGCGGATCGACCACGAAGGTGGCGCGGAGGGCGACGCCCTCGGCCTCATCCAGAATGCCCAGGTCGCGGGCAAACTTGCCGCCGTTATCGGCGAACTGCCAGATCGGCAGCTTGTTCAGATCGGCGTGATCGCGGCGCCAGGCCAGTTTGACAAACTCGTTGTCGGTCGAGCCGCCCAGGACGACTGTGTCGCGGTCGTCGAAATCGCGGGCCAGCGAGGCGAACTCGGCGATCTCGGTCGGGCAGACGAAGGTGAAGTCCTTGGGATAGAAGAAGATGACCTTCCACTTGCCCTCGAAGCTCTCCTGCGTGACCGTTTCGAAGGCGGACACGCCGTTTTCTTCGTGGCTGTTGAAGCCCGGCTTGACGCCGATGATTTTGAATTCCGGCAGTTTTTGACCGACGCCCAGCATAGGGTGCTCCTGAAACGATGATTGTGATTGGGGACGGCGGGGGAGCGCCGTTTGCAGTTGCGAAATGGGCGCTGCGCTGCACAAAGTCAATCGTTCAGGCCGGCGACGTCGATCAATAATATCTATAGGTGTGATAGCCTGACCAAGTCTGACGTCTTTGGCGAAACGCTTTACGAGCGCGCTGGGTGGAGCCAGTGTCCGAAGACATCCGGAGAACTGCCATGCGACGCCTGCTCACCACCCTGACCCTTGCCGCCGCCACCGAATCCACGGGCCTCGCGGCTGTTCCGGCTCACGCCCAGACGCCGCCCGCGACCATCGGCGATCGCTATGTGCCGGCACCTTGGTGGATGCGCGATCCCGTCATCGCCTCGGTCGGCTATGTGCGCACCGAGGTCACGGCCAACCGCGCCGGATTCGGAGCCAGTTTCCAGTCGGTCGAACGCACCGCAGCCGAGGCCTCGCGCAAGGCCGCCGATCAGGTGCGTGCTCTCAGCCAGGCCCTGGCGGCTTACGGGGTCGATGTCGTGCGGGTCGAGACGACGGTGTCCACCCGTCCTCTGTACGATCAGTACCGCGACGAGGCCGGCAACCTGCGTGACAATGTCAGGGCCGACCGTATCGAACGCTATGAGGCCCAAGCGAATGTCAGCGTGACCCTGCGCGACGTGCGGGTGCTGGAACGTGTCTATGCCACGGTCGTGGCGTCCCAGCCCACCTCGATCAGCCCGGTCAACTTCAACCTGCAGCCTGACAACGCGACCAAGACCTGGCTGCAGGCCGAAGCGGTCAAGGACGCCGCCCGGCGTGCGCGCGAAGCCGCTTCGAACGCCGGCGCGACTTTGGGTGGTGTGCGTGTAATCGACCCAACCGGGCGAGCGTGTCAGACCGACGTGCTGGCCGGCTGGCCCTCGTATGGAGGCGGTGCTTCGCAGGCCACGGATGTGGCCTATGCCGCCATGGAGGCCGCCTACGTCCCGCCACCGCCGCCTGCCGCCCCGGCCCCCGTCATGGCTACGGGGTCGCGCCTCGCGCCGTCGGAAGACCAGATCGAGGCCGCAACCCTCGCGCTGCAACCGCCGCTGCGGGAACTGAGCGATCAGGCCTGCGTCGTCTACGCCCTGAACTGATGGGCATCGAGTCCGAGTTTCTCGCCGATCCGGCATTCGAGGCTGGTTCAGTGTTGGCTGCCGACTGGCCGCTCTGTCAGGTGCGGTTGCAGGATGACGCGCGGTTTCCGTGGCTGATCCTGATCCCGCGCCGGGCCGGTCTGACCGAGCTGGATCAGCTGGAGCCGTCCGATTTGGCTCTGATGATGCAGGAGGTTATTCGCGCTGGAACTATCGTCCGCGATCTGGGGCATCGTCTCGAGCGGCCCGTCCAGAAGCTGAACGTCGCGGCCCTGGGCAATGTGACGGCGCAGTTGCATGTCCACATTATCGGTCGTCGTTCTGACGACCCGGTCTGGCCCGATCCGGTGTGGGGGCGGGGGTCAGCGGAGCGATGGGATCCCGGTCTGCTCGAAACCCTAATCGAGGCTCTCAGCCGGAAAGCCTGAGCGATCAGTGATCACCCCGCGACGGTCTGGTGCGTTGACCCCCGGTCCCCTGCTGACTAAAGCCTGTTCACCGGCATTCCGTGCCTGAATTTTCACGGCTTTTTTGAGAACCGTTCGCATGTCAAGCTCCCCCCTGACGGGCGACCCCAGCAACGACCCTTCTGATGATCAGACCGGCCGCCTGGTGATCCAGCCCAACGGCCGACCGCGTCCGCTGTCGCCACACCTGCAGGTATGGCGCTGGCACGTGACCATGACCGCCTCCATCCTGTTCCGCGTCACCATCGGCGCAGCCAGCGTCGGGGCCGTGTTCCTGGTGGCGTGGCTGGCGGCGGTGGCGTTTGGCCCGGACGCCTTCGATGGTGCGGCCGCCTTCGCCGGTTCGCTTATCGGTCTGATCATTGGCTTTGGCCTGACTGTGGTGCTGTTCTCCCTGCTGCTGAACGGCGGTCGCCACTTGATCAACGACACGGGCAATGGCCTGCAGATCAAGCCCGCCGACCTGCTGTCCAATATCGCGGTCTGGGGGCCGGTGCCTCTGGCGGTGCTGTTCTGGGTCGTCCTGTTCTCCACCGGGAGGGTGTCGCTGTGAGCGGTCGCGCTACATACAGGAACGGCGTTCGCGTCTCCGAGCACCACGGCGCAGGCGAATGGGCCACCGAGCGGGTGGCATTGCTGCTGCTGATGCCGCTGGGCCTCTGGGTCGCGTCGAGCGCCTTCACCCTGGCCGGTGCCGACTACGAGGCGGTCACGGCCTGGTTCTCCAGCCCGCTGAACGCCATCCTTGCAGGGGTGACGGCCGTGGTCTTCTTCGGCTTCGCCAGCCTGGCCTGGAAGGTCATCATCGAGGACTACATCCACAAGCCGGGCACCAAGGGCTTGCTGATCGGCCTGTTGAACCTGATCTGTTTCGCGCTGGCCGCTGCCAGCGTCTTCTTCATCGTGCGGCTGGCGCTGGGTTCAGCGCCGCTGCCGGCTGGTTTCGGAGTCTGACCGCGTGACCGCATACGAATTCGTCGATCACGAATATGACGTCGTCGTCCTGGGGGCCGGGGGCTCCGGCCTGCGCGCCGCGCTGGGGGCCGCCCAGCAAGGTCTGAAAGTCGCCTGCGTGACCAAGGTCTTCCCGACCCGCTCGCACACCGTGGCGGCCCAGGGTGGCATCTCCGCCTCGCTCGGCAACATGGGTGAGGATTCCTGGCAATGGCACATGTACGACACCGTCAAGGGGTCGGACTGGCTGGGCGACCAGGACGCGATCGAATACCTGGTCCGCAACGCGCCCAAGGCGGTCTATGAGCTGGAGCACTGGGGTGTGCCGTTCAGCCGGACCGATGAAGGCAAGATCTATCAGCGCGCTTTCGGCGGCATGACCCGCAACTTCGGCGAGGGGCCGGTGCAGCGCACCTGCGCCGCCGCCGACCGCACCGGCCACGCTATCCTGCATACGCTGTACGGTCAGTCGGTTCGCCGTGAGGTCGAGTTCTTCGTCGAATATTTCGGCCTGGACCTGATCATGCAGGACGGCGTCTGCACCGGCCTGACGGCGCTGAAACTGGACGACGGCACCCTGCACCGCTTCCGCGCCAAGCTGGTGATCCTGGCCACCGGCGGTTACGGCCGCGCCTATTTCTCGGCCACCAGCGCCCACACCTGCACCGGCGACGGCAATGCCATGGTGCTGCGTGCCGGACTGCCGCTGCAGGACATGGAGTTCGTCCAGTTCCACCCGACCGGCATCTATGGCGCCGGTTGCTTGATCACCGAAGGCGCGCGCGGCGAGGGCGGCTACCTGACCAACTCCGAGGGCGAGCGGTTCATGGAGCGCTATGCGCCCACCGTGAAGGACCTGGCCCCGCGCGACATGGTCTCGCGCTCCATGACCATCGAAATCCGCGAGGGGCGCGGCGTGGGTCCGAACAAGGACCACATCTTCCTGCACCTCGATCACCTGGATCCCAAGGTCTTGCACCAGCGCCTGCCGGGCATTTCCGAGAGCGCCAAGATCTTTGCGGGCGTGGATGTGACCAAGGCCCCGATCCCGGTCCTGCCGACCGTCCACTACAATATGGGCGGCATCCCCACGAACTATCACGGCGAGGTCCTGACCAAGGTCGGCGACAATGCCGACACCGTCGTGCCCGGTCTGATGGCCGTAGGCGAGGCGGCCTGTGTGTCTGTGCACGGGGCGAACCGCCTGGGCTCCAACAGCCTGACCGACCTGGTCGTGTTCGGCCGCGCGGCCGGTCTGCGGGCCGGCGAGGTGGTGGACAAGGCATCTAAGGTGCCCGACGCCCCGGCCTCAACAACGGACGCGCATCTGGCGCGGATGGACCGGTTCCGCCATGCGAATGGCTCGACCCCGACGGCCAAGCTGCGCATCGAGATGCAGAGAGCGATGCAGTCCGACGCCGCCGTCTTCCGCACCGGCAAGACGCTGGAGGAGGGCACGGCCAAGCTGCGGGCCATCCATGCGCAGGGGGCCGACATCAAGACGACCGATCGCGGCCTGATCTGGAACACGGACCTGGTCGAGACGCTGGAATACGACAATCTGATCGACCAGGCCTTGGTCACGATCGAAAGCGCGCTGAACCGCACGGAATCGCGCGGGGCCCATGCCCGCGAGGATTATCCGGACCGCGACGACGCCAACTGGATGAAGCACACCCTGTCCTGGAAGGTCCCGGGCGAGGCAGTGAAGATCGACTACCGTCCGGTCCACAACTACACGATGTCGGACGACATCGCCTACATCGAGCCCAAGACAAGGGTGTACTGAAGATGGTCCAGCTTACTCTCCCCCGCGGGTCGAAGCCCTCCACCGGCAAGGTTCACAAGGCCCCGGCCGGTGCCAAGAACGTCAAGACCTACAAGGTCTATCGTTATGACCCCGAGGTCGATGCCGACCCGCGCTGGGACACGTTCGAGGTGTCGTCGGACGACCACGGCCCCATGCTGCTGGACGCCCTGATCCACATCAAGAACGAGATCGACCCGACCCTGGCCTTCCGCCGGTCGTGCCGCGAGGGCATCTGCGGCTCCTGCTCGATGAACATCGACGGCCGCAACACCTTGGCCTGCACCAAGGGCTGGGACGAGTGTTCGTCGCATAACATCGCGATCGCCCCCCTGCCGCACCAGCCGGTGGTCAAGGATCTGGTGACGGACCTGACGCTGTTCTACGCCCAGTACGACAGCATCCAGCCCTATCTCCAGTCCGACGAGCCGGACCCGGAGACGGAGCGTATTCAGCTGCCGGAGGACCGTGCCAAGCTGGACGGCCTGTATGAGTGTATCCTGTGCGCCTGCTGCTCGACCTCCTGCCCCAGCTACTGGTGGAACCAGACGGAGTATCTGGGCCCTGCGGCCTTGCTGCAGTCCTATCGCTGGATCGCCGACAGCCGAGACGACGCGACGGACAAGCGGCTGGACGACCTCGAGGACCCGTTCAAGCTCTACCGCTGCCACACCATCATGAACTGCGCCCAGGTCTGCCCCAAGGGCCTGAACCCCGCCAAGGCCATCGCCGAAACCAAGAAACTGATGGTCGCCCCGGGACGCAAGAAGCAGGCGGCGTAGTCGTGTTGTGGTGCCCTATCGCTTCGCTACCTGAGGGCTGATGGCCAAGATCACCTACATCGAGCACGAAGGCCGCGAGCATGTCGTGGAGGTCAAGACCGGGCTGTCCGTCATGGAGGGCGCGATCCGGAACAATGTGCCGGGAATCGACGCCGACTGCGGCGGGGCCTGCGCCTGCGCGACCTGTCACGTCTATGTCGACGAGGCCTTCGCCGCCGAGACGGGCCGACCGTCGGCGATGGAGGAATCCATGCTGGACTTCGCCGAGAACGTTCAGCCCAACAGCCGTCTGTCCTGCCAGATCCGGGTCAGGGACGACCTGGACGGCCTGATCGTGCGCCTGCCCGAGAATCAGCACTGACCCAGACACCCGAGCGGCGGTTCGAGCCGCGCAGGTCGGCGCACAGTCGCGCCCTGATCGTCGCGCCGTCGGTGGAGCTTTCATGCCTGATCGTGGATCGATCCCCACGCGGGATGAAAATCCGCATGGACCGGGCCTTGTCCCTGCCGGCGCGGGTCATCGTGGTGGATCTGGAACAGGCCATCGCCATCGAGGCCGAAGTGGTGTGGAGCAAGGGCGTGGAAGCCGGAATGAAGGAAGGCGTCCGCACGTCCCTGCGCGGGCTGGTGCCGTCGCGACTTGCGGCGGCGCGGGCGGCCTGGATGCGATCGGGCGGTCGCTAGAGGCTGTCTGACGGATAAAGGCTGGAGTGAATCTGAGCCGAGTTGGACTGCGTTCAACTCAGCCGATTTCGCTCTAGTGGCGTGTCTGGCCGGTCGTCTGGAAATGCTGCGGTGCGGAGAGCGCGTCGGCATCGACGACGGGATCGTCACAGGCGACGGTGTTGTGCGGGTTCAGGCCAGGCTTGCGCGGGGCGGTCAACAGCCTGGACGCGCGGCCGAAGCTCTTGTCCTCGCCGATGTGGGTGTTGATGGGCGGGTTGTGACCGATGCCCTGTTTTCTGATCGTCGCCATGGTCCCCTCCTTTCCCGTTCGAGCCGTGGAAGGTCGGATCGGGCCCTGCCCGATCCGACATCGGCAGAGCCTCCGACTGGATGCACCCGCCCCGTCCACGATGGAAATCCCCTCGACCTCCAGCACCTGGACCGGGGCGCGCCGCCGGTCCCCCCAGACCGTGACTTCGCCGCTCAATCCTGAAGCGCATTTTGCCGATACACCCGCGCTTGCGGGCCCGTTAGGATGACCGTCGATAAATCTTGTATCAGCGTTCAGGGGCGGCACCCGTGCGCATCACCTGTAGATTGGTGGCCACAAGCTGGCGGTACTCCCGCGGGGTCATGCCGTAGCGGGCGCGGAAGGCGCGGCTGAGGTGGGCCGCGTCGCTGAAGCCCAGCCTGTGGGCGATGGTGCCGATGGTCTCGTGTCGATAGATGTCGACCAGGGCCGCGCGGGCGTTGTCCAACCGACGGGTCAGGACAAAGGCCTGGACCCCGCCATCCTTGTGGAAGGCCGCGAACAGGCGGGCGCGCGATACGCCCAGCGCCTTGCAAAGGGCCTCGACCCCGACATCCCCCTCGACCAGGCGCCGCTCGATCTCTTCCGATGCCCGCAGGTGCAGCGCCTCATCGGCACTGATCAGGGGGGTCGTCGAGGGTCGGGCCGCTTTCAGCACGGTGGTGATCAGCTCCAGAAAGCTCCGCCCCAGAGGCTCCGCCTGGGCCTGGGTCAGGGTCGGCATGGCCTTGTAGACCTGTTCGCAGAAGCCGATCAGCAAGGCGGCCTGATCGACGGTCAGGACCAGGGCCCGCAGGTCGTGCAGGGGCGCAAACCAGGCATCGGCCACCGGACGCGGCATGATGATGCTGTAGGTAAAGCTGCCGGTCGACATGTGCAGGGAGGGCAACGACAGGTCGTGAAAATGGCCCATGCCGGCGGTTTCATGAAAAGGCAAGCCGTCGATCTGGCCCTGCGCCTCGCCCCGTACCATCAGGTTCAGGATGATGGGATCGAAGTCGGAGTCGCGAATGTCTTGGATATGCCGTTCCCACCGCATGGCCGTGATGGTGGCGACGGCAAAGATGATCGGGCCCAGCTGGGTCGTTTCCCAGGTGGTGTTGAACGGCTCTGTGGGCTGGGTGCGGTAGATCGGGCGCTGGCGCGGCCAGTCCCGCAGATACCATTTCGCGTATCGCTCTTCCGGCGGGAATTCTTCGGTCGAATAGCGCAGGATCGGCAGCGGGTTCGACATTCAGGGTCCGTAGCAAGACAGATATGGCCGGATCGTCGAAAGGCTCGATGGGCCTTAGGTTGCGTCCGCCATTAACCCATACCTTAGAGCACGCCTTCGATCAGTCCACGCTGTCGTGCGTCCTCGGCCTCCAGATACCAGTTGGACGGGGCCCGTTGCAGGACCTCGTCCATGGTCACCTGCGACCCCAGGATCAGATTTTCGAAGCCTTCGTTCTGGATGGTGATCGAGTGTTCGATCTCGTGCAGCATGGCCTTTACCGATGCCACGCAGGTCGTCAGCGGCCCGGAAATCTCCAGCGCCTTGTCCAGCTTCCGTTCGTGGATCATCAGCCGCGTTCCGCGTGTGAGATAGCGGTTCTGGCGCGCGAAGAAGCTCATGAAGGTGGCACCCGCCGAATAGATGGCGGTGCGCCCCAGGAAGACCAGCCGACGTTGTGGTCTGATCTCGCTCTGGAACCGGATGTCTTCTCCCATGATGCGGGCCACTTCCGGATCGCCTCCCAGGGTCGACAGGGCGACGACGACCAGCCCTTCGCGCGGAGCCCCGGCCATCTGGCTGAGGAACCGGTCGTACATGGCATAATCCACGGTTCCGGCCAGGACGACAGCGGGTGTGTCGAAATCGGCGGATCGCAGAGCCGGTGTCTCTGCTCCATCAGGCTGGCAGGCTGTCATGAATGTTTCCAGGGCTGATCAATCGCCACGCATAGCGCGAAGGCAGGCGCGTCGTTCCCTGGCCTGATTGTCACGGTCGCTGGCCAATCAAAGCCCGGCGGGCATGGTTCCGGAGTTGATGGCGATGCGGCCGATCAGGCCCTTGACGATCAGGTCCAGGGCGGTGCCCTCGCGGTAATCGGCGGCGGCAACGAAGTTGACGCGGTCCTCGGAGATCAGGGAATAGACCTTCTTTTGGTCCCTGTCGTTCGAACGGGGATCATAGACGGCGATCGAGAAGCCGCCCTTGGTGTGCATCATCTTCATGGTCGGCACGTCGGTGTCGCCGTCGCCCAGGAAGATCATCCGGTCGAAGGGAACGCGGCGATCTTCGTCCGGGATGAAATGGTTGATCCGCTCGTTCTCCCAGTGATTGTTCACGCCCTTGTTGATGCGGAACAGGTACTGGGTCTTGGTCGTGTAGTTGACGCCGACGGCGGGCCAGGCGGCCTCACCGTTCTCGTCGTAGACATAGTGGGAGGCGAAGACGTGGGTCAGGGCGGGCCGGATCGGCGTGCCCTCGATCATCTCCTCCAGCCCCGCGGAGATGATGTAGTGCTCGATGTCCAGGCCGTATTGCGCCCCGAAGGCATTCATGCGGTCGAACCAGCTGAGGTCCTTCAGGCCCTCGAACAGCGCGACCTCGCGCCCCTGCTCGGCCAGGGTTTCGCGCGTGATCGGCGCGCCGTTGTCGCGCGCATGGCGCAGCATCAGCTGCATGTACATCAGGATGCCGTCGGCATCGGCCGCCTGGGTCAGGGCCTCGGCCTCGGCCCAGAAAGCCCCGATATCCATGCCGATGGAGGGGATGAAGCTGACCTCCTGCATGTTGCCGCGCGCCAGCGTGCCGTCGAAGTCGTAGATCAGGGCGGTCTTGAGAGGCTTCATAGGGGCTAGGGTCTAGGGGTTAGGGTCTAGGGAGGACTGCGGACATCTGGCTTCTACGCTTCCCTAGCACCTAATCCCTAATCCCTAGAACCTAGCCGCAACTCCGGTGCGGCCGCAGCCACCGTCGCCTCCAGCGGCAGGTGCAGGATGAAGGCGGCCCCCTTGCCGGGCTCGCTCTCGACTTCGGCCCAGCCGCCGTGCAGTTCGACCAGGGCCTTGACCAGCGCCAGGCCGACGCCGGGTCCGCCGCGCTCGCGCCGGACGAAGCGATCGAAGACGTGGGCCTGCAGGTGGTAGGGGATGCCGCGCCCGGTGTCCTGGACCCGGATCCGCACTTCCGAAGTGGTGGCCTCGGCGCTGAGAGTGACGGCTCCGCCGTCGGCCACGGCGCGGGTGGCGTTGTCCAGCAGATGCTCCAGGCACTGGGCGATGCGACTGGCGTCGGCGCGGATGGGTTTCAGTCCGGGCGGGCATGAGACGGCCAGGGTCGCGCCCCGCGCCTCGATCCGTGCACGGACTTTCGACGCTGCCTCGTCCAGCAGGTCGAAGACGCGGATGTCGCCCAGCGTCAGTTCCATCTCGCCGGCGTCGATCTGGCTCATGTCCAGCACGTCGTCGATGGAGCGCGCCAGCTGGCTGGCGGCGATGCGGATCGCCCCGGCATGCTGGCGGCTGCGCTCGGGCAGGTCGCCCATGGTTTCTAGCAGTTCGGAATAGCCGACGATGGTCGTCAGCGGCGTGCGCAGCTCATAGGACACGCTGCCCACGAACTCGCGCTTCAGAGCCTGACTTTCTTCGAGGGCCGCCGCCTTGGCGGCCAGCGCCTGTTCCAGATCGCGCCGTGCGGTGACGTCGGAAAAAGCCACCAGGGTCGCGCCATCGGGCAGGGGCCGGGTCTGCCAGGCAGCCACCCTTCCGTCGAGCGTGCGTCCCTCGCCCGAGATCGGCACGCGGCTTTCGGGGTCGGGGTCGGCGACGCGGGCCTTCAGGCCCAGCCACAGGGCCGGATCCGGCATGGTCTGCTGGCACAGGGCGGCGATGGCGTCGAACTCTCCGGCTGTTTCCAGCTGATCCGGCCGCAGGCCCCAGAAGGCCTCGAAGGCCTCGTTATGCAGCCGGATCCGGCCATCGGATCCGAACACCGCGACGGCATCGTTCAGCTTGTCTAGGGTGGCGGTCTGGACCTGGATCTGGGCATTGAAACGGCTGCGCAGTTTGAGCTCGTCGGTGATGTCCGAAAACAGCAACAGCACCCCGCCCAGCGGGTGGGGTTGGCGCACGATGCGAAGGGTGCGCCCGTCCGGCAGCGACCAGCTGTCGTCCGGCGCAGCCTCAGCGGCCCCGTAGAACTCCAGCTCGTTCGCCTTCCAGCCGGCGTAGTCGATGACCTCCGGCAGCTGGCGGCGCTGGCGCAGGGCGTCCAGCAGTTCGGCATGGGTCGGCCGCTCGTCCAGCCAGGCCGGGTCGATGTTGAACAGTTGCTGGAAGGCGGTGTTGTGAAACGCCAGCCGCTTGCCGGGCCCGAAGATGGCCACGGCGTCGGCCAGATGGTTCAGGGTCTCGTCGTGCGCCTCGACGTGGCGGCGCAGGGTGTCGCGCGTCTCTTCTGCCTCGGTCATGTCCAGGGCGAAGGCCAGGACCGCGCCCGCCCCGCCCTGCACCGGTTCGGCCACGATGCGCCAGGCTCGACGGCGGCCGTCGCCCGTGGTCCAGCGAAAGCCTTCCTGATGCTGGCGCAGGCGAGCGGCCTCGGCGACGATGGCATCGGCCCCTCGATCAAAGCTCAGTCCCTGTTCACGCGCGGCGTCCAGACTCTCGGCCTTGAGCTCGGCCAGCCATGCCTTGTTGGCCCATGCCAGCTTGCCCGAGGCGTCGGTGATCCATGTGGGGGCCGGGTACGCTTCGGCCAGCAGGCCCAGTCCGCTTTCGGCCGCCGTGCCTACCAGGGCGAGGCGCGATAGACGCAACCACGCCGCACCGGCGGATGATCGCCCTTCTACGGTCCAGGCTGCCGTCGCGCCTTCAAGTATGCCGTCGAACGCCTCGCCACGCTCTATGAGAGCATCGACACGTTCGGCCTCGATCCGCCGCACGGCGTCCAGAACGATCAGGGCCGGATCGGTATCGGGGGCCGGGGTTTCCAGTGCCAGTTCGGAGACGATGGCCCGCCAGGCCATTTCGGACCCCAGGCGTCGTGTCTGGCCGTCAGGCGTCAGGGCCAGGCGGACATCCTCGAAGGCGGCCAGGGCCCCGTCGCGGTCGGCCAGATCGACATGCGCCGTGGCCAGATCGGCCTCGGCCTTCAGCGCCCGTGTAGCCAGTTGTCCACGCAGCCGTGCCGCCCAGGCGCTGAGCGCCAGCGCAAGACCCGCAGCTCCCGCGGTCGCGACATAGGCGATGTGGGCGTCGGCCATGATTGCGGTTCGGTCCCCTTCTGATTCGGTAACCATACCGTATGAGGGGTTGGGGGCTAGGGATTAGGGGTTGAATGAAAATGCCAGATCAGCCTCTCGCGCAGCCAATCCCGAACCCCTAAACCCTGAACCCTATGATGACCTGGACTGACCAGACCGCCCCGTCTCTGGACGACTTCGCCCGGCTGGCGCGCGAGGCGTTCGACGCCCTGCCCGCACCGTTCGGGGCGCTGGCGGGGGACGTGGTCATTCGTATCGACGACTTTGCCGACGAAGAGACGCTGGCCAGCTTCGGGATGGAAGACCCGTTCGAACTCACGGGGCTTTACCACGGCGTCGATATCGGTCTGCGCGACGGCATGGGGGCCGCGCCGGAGCCGTCACGCATCTTCCTGTATCGCCGCCCGATCCTGGACGAATGGTGCGAGCGTGGTGACGTAGGACTGTCGGAAATCATCGCCCACGTTCTGATACACGAGATCGGGCATCATTTCGGTCTGGACGACGACCGGATCCACGAGGTGGAGGGGGATCACTAGCTCGCCTTAAATCCTGCCCGATCTGTGGTATAGGTCGCGCTCCCCGCTACCGAAGGACGCCAGCCCTTGAGCCTCTCGCTCGACCTAACCCGCACGACCGCCGCCGTCACTGGACCCGTAAACCTGGCCGGACTGACGCGCGCGGGCCTGCGTCAGGCGCTGGTCGACGCGGGCGTCTGTCCGCCCGAGAAGGCCAAGATGCGGGCGACCCAAATCTGGGGCTGGATCCACCATCACGGCGTCACCGACTTCGCCCTGATGAGCAATGTCGCCAAGGACATGCAGGCGAAACTGGCCGAGGCCTTCACCCTGGCCCGGCCCGAGATCGTCGAGCGGCAGGTATCGAAGGACGGCACCCGCAAATATCTGATCCGCACCGCGCCGGGCATCGAGGTCGAGGCGGTCTATATTCCCGACGTGGGCCGCGCAGGCGCTCTGTGCGTGTCGTCTCAGGTCGGATGCACCCTGAACTGCACCTTCTGTCATACGGGCACCCAGAAGCTGGTGCGCAACCTGACGGCCGCCGAGATCGTGGCCCAGGTCCAGGTCTGCCGCGACGACCTGGGCGAATGGCCGTCACCGATGGAGGACCGCCGCCTGTCCAACATCGTCTTCATGGGCATGGGCGAGCCGCTCTACAATCTGGACCATGTCGCCGACGCGATCGAGATCATCTCGGACCCCGAGGGTATCGCCCTGTCACGGCGCCGGATGACGGTCTCGACCAGTGGTGTGGTGCCGCAACTGGGACCGCTGGGTGACCGGACGCAGGCCATGCTGGCCATCAGCCTGCACGCCACCAACGACGCCCTGCGCGACGTGCTGGTACCGCTGAACAAGAAGTACAATCTGGAAGCCCTGATGGCGGGCATCCGGGCCTATCCGGGCCTGTCGAACGCGCGGCGGGTGACGTTCGAGTACGTCATGCTGAAGGGTGTCAACGACAGCCCGGACGAGGCGCGGGCCCTGGTCAAGCTGATCGAGGGCATTCCGGCCAAGGTCAATCTGATCCCGTTCAACCCCTGGCCCGGCACGGATTATCAGTGTTCGGACTGGGGCACGATCGAGCGGTTCGCCGCCATCCTGAACAAGGCCGGTTTCGCCAGCCCGATCCGCACGCCGCGTGGTCGCGACATCCTGGCCGCCTGTGGCCAGCTAAAGTCAGAAAGCGAGAAGGTGCGGGCGTCGGCGCTACGCAAGGCGGAACAAACGACGGTCGAGGCCGCCTGAACCCCTCGATACGGGCTTCGGACATAGGCTCCGGACACAGGGTGACATCTTTGTTGATGGACTGTGTCCCCGCAACGCTTGCGGAATGAGGCGAAAAGCGGGCAAGCGTCTGCAACTTCTGATCACCGGATCACCATGGACGCCTCGACCCTCCCTCCCGTGCTGGACAGCGCCGAGTTTCAGGCGTTCGCCTCCGGCTTTCCGACCATGATCGCGCATCTGGCGGTGACGCTGGGCCTCATGCTGGGCGGGGCGTTGGCCTATGTCTGGATGACGCCGTGGAAGGAGATCACCCTGATCCGTCAGGGCAATGCCGCCGCTGCCCTGGCGCTGGCCGGGGTGCTGGTCGGCCTGGCCATTCCACTGGCCGTCAGCCTGAATGTCTCGACCTCGGTGCGTGATATCCTTATCTGGGGGGTGGCGACGGTGGCCTTGCAACTGCTGGCCTTCCGCCTGGTCGACATGCTGCTGACCGGCCTGCCCCAGCGTATCCAGCAGGGCGAGGTATCCGCCGCCATCCTGCTGGTCGGGGCCAAGCTGTCGACCGCGCTGATCCTCGCGGCGGCGCTGACGGGTTGAGGCAGGACGATGCCGCGTCCACCCGACTGGTTGATCTATCTGGGTGTCGCCGGAGCCTTGCTGCTGTTCTCGCTGAGCAAGCGGGAGAATGCGGATGCGCCGGTGTCGACAGCGCCGGAAGAGGCCGAGGGCGCGCTTCTGGGCCCCGTCACGCCCTTTGATCCGGCCGTCACGGTCAATGCGCCGGACATTCCCTTCCAGCCCTCCTCGGGCACAGCCTTCTCCGTCGCCCGCGCGGGGCGCTGGATCACAGCCCGCCATGTGGTGGAAGGCTGCCGTCAGCCGGCCATTCTGGTCGGAGGTGGCCGTGCGGTGGCGGCCGACGTGCGCCTGGCCTCACGCGCCGATATCGCCGTCCTGATCACCGACGGCGGGACGGCGGCCATTCCGGTGACCACCGACCGCGATCTGAGGTCCGGCCAACGCGGCTTCCATCCCGGCTATCCCCAGGCCCGGCCAGGCGAGGCGACATCGCGCCTGCTGGGGCGCGAGACCTTGCGCGTGCGCGGGCGGGGCCAGCGTGATGAGCCGGTCCTGGCCTGGGCCGAGGTCGGGCGCACCGACGGACTGGGCGGAACGCTGGCAGGCCTGTCGGGCGCACCCGTGCTGGATCGTCAGGGCCGGGCCGTCGGGGTCACGATCGCCGAGAGCCCGCGCCGGGGCCGCATCTACACCACCTCGCCCGAGACGTTCGGTCCTGCGGTGCGCGGTATCCAGACTCCGACCGAACGCCTGCGCGGGCGGTCCATCGGCATCGACAACTACGGGGCCGTGGCCGACGACCTGCGCCGGGATCTGAAGGTGGCGCAGGTCGTCTGTCTGTCGGCGTAGAATGGGCTCAGCGCGGAGAGCCGAATTCCTGCTTCCAGCTCGATTTAACGCTGTCGATCTGTTCTCGAGGCAGGTCGGCAAAGGCCTTGGAGTTTTGCTGCAGCAAGTCGGCAGCAAGACTGTCGCCGCCCTCCGCAGCTATTTCCACCATCGCGGCCCCCACTATCGGATCGCTAGGCCCGCCTTCCCCGACCAGCATCATCATACCTAACCCACGCAGGGCGTGAGCCGATCCCAGGCTCGCCGCCCGTCCATACCATTCCCTTGCCTCGACGGGGTTTGGTGTCACGCCCTGCCCCAGCGCCAGCATGACAGCGAGTGAGATCATGCCTTGCTCGTAGCCCTGTTCTCCTGCCTGTCGAACGTAGCGATAGGCTTGGCTGGCATCGGCAGCCACACCTTCCCCGTCCAGCAGCATCATGCCCACATTCCATTGAGCGCGAGCATCGCCAGCATCGGCTGCGATCTTCAGATGCATGAATGCGGCGGGCATGTCTTGCGGAATCCCCCAACCGTTCTGGTAGGCACGACCAAGCAGGAACTGGGCATCGGAGTTTGCTGGTGTCGCCTCCACGGCGATCTTCATCAGACGGGAGCCGCGTGCCAAGTCTTGTTCTACACCGGTGCCGAACAGGTAGGCACGGCCCATCGGATAGGCCACGGCAGACTGAAATCGGTCGTCGAGACCCTGCAAAAGAGCGACCGCTGTCTCATCGTCCGAGAGGTCGTCATTCTGCAATCGCTGAGTGCCGAAATACAGGCGAGCGTTCTGGGAGCCCGCGGCCAGCGCCTCTTCCCAAAGACGCTTCGACCGCTCGCGATCGACCGAAATGCCGGGGAGTTCACTACCCAAGGCCATGGCGAGGCTGGCCTTGGCTTCGACGTCGCCAGCAGCCGAAAGCCTTTCCAGGCTGGCAACGCCTTTTGCCGGATCGGCCTCCAGGAGGAGCATTGCCGCGCTCAGCGGGTCGTTGGCTGGTGCGTGCGCTTGTGCAGAGGCCCCCGCCGGCAAGAGCAGTCCTATTGCCATCACGGCGACCAGTATCGGCGTCAGCATGATGTTCAACCTCCGGCATCCAGCATGACTGGAAACCGGAGGTTCCGGCAAGTGAATCTACTTCAAGGCCGCTGCGTCGAGGTTCAGGTCTGTCAGCGGGATGACCTCGACATTGGGGTATTTCGCCCGCAGCGCCTCGATGAACTGGGCCGCGTCACCGACGATGACCAGGCTGGCCCGGTCGACAGGGAGATGCTCGGCGAAGGCCGCCTGCATGGCCGGTCCATCCACCGCCTCCACACTGGCGGCATAGGTGGCCAGTTCGCTCATGGGGATGTCGTAGAGCGCCAGGCCGGCAACGGCCCCGCCCAGACCATCGACCGTTTCCAGCGATTGGCCGAAGGCCCCGGTCAGGATGGCGCGGCGGGTGGTCAGTTCGCTCTCGGTCGGCTGGGTCGCGCCCAGACGGCGCACCTCTTCCAGGATCAGGTCCGCGACCTCGACGGCCGCGTCGTTGCGCGTCTGGGCCGAGGCTGTGAACAGGCCATCGTCCCGGCGAACGCCGAGCGAAGATCGCGTGCCATAGCTCAGACCCCGCTTGATGCGGATTTCCTGGTTCAGCCTCGAGGTAAAGCTGCCGCCCAGCAGGGTGTTTCCGACCGTCAGCGGGAAATAGGCTTCGTGGGACCGGGGCACGCTGCGCAGGGCGACGGTGACGGCGGCCTGACCGGCTCCGGGCTGGTCGATGACCACGACGCGCGGGGCCAGCGGAGCCCCGGCCGGATCAACGGCGGGGCTGGCGGCCTGCGCCGGTTCGGCCCAGTCGCCGAAGGCCTGCTGGGCCAGGGCCCGGGCCGCATCAGGGGTGATGTCTCCCGAGAAGACCAGGGTCGCCTCTGACGGGCGATATCGGGCGGCATGGAAGGCGGCGATATCGGCGCGCGACAGGCCGGCGACGGTGGTCAGGGTGCCCCCGCCAGGTGCGCCATAGGCCGCATCGCCGTAGACGACCCGTCCTGCCGCCTGGCCGGCGACGGGACCGGGTGTGGACAGGGCGATCCTCAGCCCGTCCAGGGTCTGGGTGCGCTGGCGCTCCAGTTCCTCGTCGGCAAAGGTCGGATTGCGCACCAGATCGGCCATCAGGGCCACGGTCTGGGGGAAGACGTCCGAGGGGGCATTGGCAAAGACATTGGTGAAGTCGGGCCCGGCCCCGGCTCCGACCGATGCCCCCAGAGCTTCGATCTGGGTGGCGATCTCGGGAGCCGAGCGGCTGGCCGTGCCCTGGGTGAGCAAGGCGGCCGTCATGGACGCGAGCCCGGCCTTTCCAGCCTCATCATCCGCCGATCCGGCATCAAAGCTCAGACGCGCCGAGACCAGCGGCAGGCCCGCTTTGGGTGCGACCAGCACGCGCAGGCCGTTGTCCAGGCGGAAATCGGCGACCGTCGGCGTTGTCGGCGAGACTGCGTCGGTCACCTCCGGCATGGGGGCGCGCTCCGCCTCTGGCAGCAGGGTGAACAACCGGCCGACCGGGGCCAGATCCGCGACCTTGACCGGCGCGTCGACGTTCAGCGTCTGCTGGGAGGTCGGGTTGGCGTCATCTGCGGCCAGATAACGGATGGTGATCGACCGCTCCGGCGTCAGATAGCGGTTGGCGACTCGCTGGATGTCGGCGGCGGTCACGGCCTGGATGGCGGCGATCTCCCGGTCGGCGTAGGCGGCGTCATTGCCGTTGATCAGGGCGAAGCCCAGCACGACGGCGCGGTCGTCGATGGTTTCGCGGCTGCGCAGGGCACTGGCGACTAGCTCGTTCTTGGCCTCGGCCAGTTCGGCGTCGGTGACCGGTGCGTCGCGGAAACGGGCGATCTCGGCGGTCAGGGCGGCAATGCCTTCGTCGGGCGTCTTGCCGCCGGCCAGGATGGAATAGGCGTACAGGGCCCCCGCCTGCTGAGAGAAGTCTGCGCTGGAGCCGATCGAGGCGGCGACCTGCTGATCGTAGACCAGTGACCGGTACAGACGGCTGCTTTCGCCCGTCGACAGGATACCGTCCAGCACCGTCAGCGCCGCCCGGTCCTCGCCGACATAGGGGATGGTCGGATAGGCCAGCACGACCGCAGGCAGAGGCACGTTCGGCGCATGGAAGGTCGCCTCGCGCGGGCCGGTCGGTTCCGGCTCCATGACGTCATTGACCGGCAGCGGACGGTCCGGATTCTGGATCGGGGCCATGTACTGGTCGATCCAGCCGTTCAGCTGGCTCTCGTTGAAATTGCCCGCCACGATCAGGATGGCATTGTCGGGCCGGTAGTAGGTGGCGTGGAACCGGCGGACATCCTCGATCGTCGCCGCATCCAGGTCCTCGATCGAACCGATGGTGGTCCGGCGATAGGGATGCTCCTGATAGATGGTTTGCGGCAGGAAGACGCTGAACAGACGGCCATAGGGACTGGCCAGGACGCCCTGGCGGTACTCCTCCTTGACCACGTCGCGCTCGCTCTCGAACACGTCCTCGTTGACCACCAGCGAGCCAAGGCGGCTGGACTCGGCGAAGATCAGCCGCTCCAGATGGTTGGCCGGAATGGTCTCGAAATAGGCGGTCACGTCGTCGCTGGTGAAGGCGTTGTTGTTGCCGCCGACGTCCTCGGTCAGGCGGTCGAACGTCTCGTCCGGGAAATCCTTGGTCGCCTTGAACATCAGATGTTCGAACAGGTGGGCAAAGCCCGACCGGTTGGCTGGATCGTCCTTGGACCCGACCCGGTACCAGACCTGGACCGTGACGTTCGATGTCGAGGTGTCGCGCGCCGTATAGACCTCCATGCCGTTGGCCAGGGTCCGCTTGGCGAAGCCAAGCGGCGGCACTGTGATGCCTGCGGGTGCCGAGGTGGTGACCGCATCCTGCGCCATCGCTGGCGAGGCGGCGGGCAGGCCCATCAGCAGGGCGGCGGCGCAGGCGGTCAGGATCAGGCGGGACTTCATGGGGCGGCTCCGAGCGCCCGGACGGCGGGCGAGCGGACCCTAACAGCGCCGGATGCGAGCGCACCTTACAGAGTTGTAATCTCAGTCCAGGGTCAGGGCCTCGGCCAGCAGCCGGGCCTCGGCGGCGCGGCTGGAGCCGTGGCGCCAGGCGACCACAATTTCCCGCCTGGGGGCCTTGGCCGAAATCTGGCGCACGACCACGCCGGGCATGTCGGCCAGACCGGCCCGCACGGCCATTTCGGGCAGGAAGCTGACGCCCAGTCCCGAAGACACCATCTGCACCAGGGTGTGCAGGCTGGTGGCGGCAAAGACGTCGTCACCCTTGGGCGGGTCGATGTCGAAGGCGGCCAGGGCCTGATCGCGCAGGCAGTGGCCATCCTCCAGCAGGATCAGGTCCTCGGCCTTGAGGGAGCCCGCCGGGATGGGACCCGTGCCGGCCAGGGCATGACCGACCGGCGCAGCGGCCAGGATCTCGTCATCGCCGATGCGGGCATGGTCGATGCCGGCTGCCGTATAAGGCAGGGCGATGACGGCGGCGTCCAGTTGGCCCGCCTTCAGCGCCGCGATCAGCCGGGGTGTGAGGTCCTCACGGATGAACAGACGCAGGGCCGGATAGGCGACTTTCAATCCCGGCAGCTTGGCGGGCAGCAGGAACGGCGCGACGGTCGGAATGACGCCCAGCCGGAACCGGCCAGACAGGGGCTTGCCCGCATTCTTCGCCGCCTCGACCAGATCTTCCGTGCGGGCCAGGACATCTTCGGCCCGGCGCACGGCCTCGACCCCGACGGCGGTCAGCTGGACATTGCCGCGTGTCCGCTCGACAACGGCGGCCCCCAGGATCTTCTCAAGCTCCTGCACCCCAGCCGACAGGGCCGGCTGGCTGACATGGGCCGCCTCCGCTGCCCGGCTGAACGAAGCGTGTTCGGCGAGGAGTTTCAGATACTGGAGCTGTCGCAGGGTCGGGAGCATGCGCGCGACATAGGCTGTCGCTATCGACATGGCAAAATCAATCGGAAGGGCTTGGCCCTCTTCGCTGCATAGCGAGGAGGGCCAGCATTACGGATCAGGCCGCGACCTTTTCCGCGTGGACCGCGCGCTTGCGGATGTCGTAGCGGTCGTTCTCCATGACCTGGACCCAGGCCTTGACGAAGTCGCGCACAAACTTCTCGCCCGCATCGGCAGAGGCATAGACCTCGGCCAGGGCACGCAGCTGGGAGTTGGCGCCGAACACCAGATCGGTGCGGGTGGCGGTCCAGCGCTGCTCGCCCGTGTCGCGGTCCGTTCCGACGAACGTCTCGTCGGAGTGGTCGTCGACCTGTTTCCAGGCCGTGCGCATGTCCAGCAGATTGACGAAGAAGTCGTTCGTCAGCTGGCCCGGACGGTCGGTCAGAACACCATTCTCGGATGCGCCATGGTTGGCCCCCAGGACCCGCAGGCCCCCGACCAGCACCAGCATCTGCGGTGCGGTCAGGCCCAGCAGCTGCGCCCGGTCGACCAGCAGTTCTTCCGTTGGAACGTTGAACTGCACCTGCAGATAGTTGCGGAAACCATCGGCGCGGGGCTCCAGCACCTTGAAGCTGTCGGCATCGGTCTGTTCGGCCGAGGCATCGGTGCGGCCCGGCGTGAAGGGCACGGCGATGTCGTGACCGGCAGCCTTGATCGCCTGTTCGACCCCGACGGAGCCGCCCAGAACGATCAGGTCGGCGATGGAGACGTTCAGGCCGGACGAGGCCTTGATGCCTTCATAGACCTGCAGGACCTTCGCCAGCTTGTGCGGCTCGTTGACGTCCCAGCTGCGCTGCGGCTCCAGACGGATGCGCCCGCCATTGGCGCCGCCGCGATGGTCGGACCCACGCCAGGTGGCGGCGGAGGCCCAGGCCGTGCGGACCAGATCGGCGATCGACAGGCCCGACGAGTCGATATGCCCCTTCAGCGTATCGATATCGGCGTCGGTCAGTTTGGGACCGGTATGGGGCGGGATCGGGTCCTGCCAGATCAGTTCCTCGGTCGGAACCTCCGGGCCCTGGTAGCGGATGATCGGGCCCATATCGCGGTGGCAAAGCTTGAACCAGGCGCGGGCGAACTGGTCGCCGAAATAGGCCGGGTCGGCGCGGAACGCCTCCATGATCTTGCGGTATTCCGGATCGACCTTGAACGCCATGTCGGCCGTGGTCATCATGGTCGGCACCTTCTTGCCCGGCGTATGGGCGGCAGGGGCCAGGGTCTCTTCCGGATTGCCGACGGGCTGCCACTGCTTGGCCCCGGCGGGCGAGCGGACCAACTCGTACTCGTGGTCCAGCAGCATGTCGAAATAGGTCATGTCCCAGGTGATCGGCGTGGGCGTCCAGGCCCCCTCGATGCCCGAGGTGATGGTGTGGTCGCCCATGCCGCTCTCGTGACCGGAGACCCAGCCCAGACCCTGCTGGGCGATGTCGGCCCCCTCGGGGCTGATGCCGACCTTGGAGGCGTCGCCATTGCCGTGGGCCTTGCCGAAGGTGTGACCCCCGGCGGTCAGGGCGGCGGTCTCGACGTCGTTCATGCCCATGCGGGCAAAGGTCTCGCGGATGTCGCGGGCCGACTGCAGGGCTTCGGGCACACCGCCAGGACCTTCGGGGTTCACATAGATCAGGCCCATCTGGATTGCGGCCAGCGGGTCTTCCAGCGCCATCTCCTTGTCAGGCTGGATGCGAGTCTCATTGCCCTCTTCGCCGACCCATTTCTCTTCGGTACCCCAGTAGACGTCCTTCTCGGGCTCCCAGACGTCGGCGCGGCCACCGCCGAAGCCGAACACAGGCCCGCCCATCGACTCGATGGCGACATTGCCGGCCAGGATGAACAGGTCGGCCCAGCTCAGCTTGGCCCCATACTTCTGCTTGATCGGCCACAGCAGACGACGCGCCTTGTCCAGGTTGCCGTTGTCCGGCCAGGAGTTCAGCGGTGCGAAACGCTGCTGGCCCGCGCCCGCGCCGCCGCGCCCGTCGCCGGTCCGGTAGGTACCCGCCGAGTGCCAAGCCATGCGGATGAAGAAGGGACCATAGTGGCCATAGTCCGCCGGCCACCATGGCTGGCTGTCGGTCATCAGGGCCGTCAGGTCGCGCTTGACCGCGTCGTAATCCAGGGTGTTGAACGCCTCGGCATAGCTGAAGCCGTCGCCCATCGGGTCGCCGGTCTTGCCCTGCTGGTGCAGGATATCGACCGCCAGATGGTTGGGCCACCAGTCGCGGTTGGTGCGACCCAAAAGGCTGCGCATCGCGCCTTTTTCCTTCTTGGGGTCGCTCAGGGGCGAGGGTCCGCCAGCGTTTCCGTCCATGATTCAGCTCCCGTGGATTATGGTTGTAGAGCCAGCCTATGCCCACAATGACGACAGGCAAAATCAATAAGTTTTGAGTTTGGAAACAACTGAAGTTATCAAGGTGCGGGGCAGGGATATTGACGGCGCATGATCTCGCGGATGCCGTCGGTAATGGTCATCCTGCGCCGCTGTGGTTCGGGGATGGCTTTCAGCCTGCGGAGCACATCTTCGGAGTCGAACGAGAAACCGTCCATCGGAATGCAGGTCTGGCTCGGTCGGTTCGCCTGCTGGGCGCGATACTGCTCGGTCAGGACGGCCGAAATGCCGGCCTCTCCTTCACGCTTCAACCGGCGATAATCGGAACGCAGGAGCGCTGTGACGTTGCGTGGAATGCGGTCGGCCGTCGCGATGAATTCATTGAGCGGCATGGTCTGGGCGGACACGACCCCGGGCCACAATCCGAGAGCGATTGCCGCCATGCTCAGCATCAGAATGCGCCTCATCGACTCTCCCCCGGTCACAGTTCTTGAAAAGTCCCCGCCGAACTCTTGGATCAATCCACGCAGATTAATCCAGCCTCCAGACCTGATTCATGCCGCCTCCGCCATCCAGCGCATGCGGCAGGCCATGATGGCCGTTTCGCCCAGCCGCTCGACCAGCCGCCAGTTGACCACAGCCCCGATCGGCGCACCGACGACGGGGATCAGCTGGGCCATCTTGGCCAGGTCGATATGGTCGCGGTACTCGATCTGGAAGGTTCGCCAATCGTAGTCGGTGATGGCCTGGGGCTGATCGACCTCGGCGATCCAGCGCTCCAGATCGGCCAGGGCCTCGGGTCGCCGCCGGGCGCTGGCGAAGGCCAGATGGAAGATGTGCAGGACGAAGAGCCGCTCTCTCAGAGACCCGCCGCCCCAGCCATAGGCCGCCACGATGTCGGCCAGCATCCGTACCTTGATCGCCATCAGGGCCGGAAAGTCCGCTGCGGCCAGGACGAAACCGCCCGCGCCCGCGACCCCGCCTTCGACACTGGCGGTGTTGCGATAGACCTTGATGGCGGCACGGGCCTTCAGTTCGGACGCAGCCAGCGACTCGCGCGGACCGGGCTTGGCCTGCAGGACGTCGGAGCCGAACAATATCCCCTTGGTCATCGCCTCGACCCCGGCCGTGATGACCTGATGCACGCGCTCGGGGATGATCCTGTTGATCCGGTCCTGGGTGCCGCGCGTGGCCTTGTCCCACAGGCCGGGGCGTTTCAGGACGCGGGTCCGCCAGGCCGCGACCTCGGTCCGCACCGTGGTTTCGTCCACGACGGTGACCAGGCCGTCGGGGGTGTCCTTGGCGGCGATCATTTCCTGTCCAGCGGTCATCAGGCCCTCCGGTGACGCGGGGTTACGGTTGCAGGCGAATGCGGCTGGGTCTAGACGCCGCCCGACAGCGGTGCAGTCGCCGCCTCACCTTTTCCTCCCGGAGATACTCAATGGCTCGCGCGAAGATCGCCCTTATCGGCGCCGGAATGATCGGCGGAACCCTGGCTCACGTGGCCGCGCGCGAAGCGCTGGGCGACGTCATCCTGTTCGACATCGCCGAGGGTACGCCCCAGGGCAAGGCGCTGGATATCGCCGAGGCCACCGCCGTGATCGGCACCGACGTCACGCTGAAAGGTGCCAATGACTATGCCGACATCGCGGGGGCCGACGTCTGCATCGTCACCGCCGGCGTGCCGCGCAAGCCGGGCATGAGCCGCGACGACCTGATCGGCATCAATCTGAAGGTCATGAAGGCCGTGGGTGAAGGCATCAAGGCGCACGCCCCGAACGCCTTCGTCATCTGTATCACCAATCCGCTCGACGCCATGGTCTGGGCCCTGCAGAAATTCTCCGGCCTGCCCAAGGAGAAGGTCATCGGCATGGCCGGTGTGCTGGACAGCGCCCGCTTCGCCTATTTCCTGGCCGAGAAGACCGGCGTGTCGATCCAGGACATTCACGCCTGGACCCTGGGCGGTCACGGCGACGACATGGTGCCGATGGTGCGCCACTCGACTGTCGGCGGTCTGCCCCTGCCCGACGCGGTCGCGGCCGGCATGCTGAGCCAGGGCGACCTGGACGCCATCGTAGATCGCACCCGCAAGGGCGGCGGCGAGATCGTCGCCCTGCTCAAGACCGGCTCGGCCTTCTATGCCCCGGCCGAAAGCGCCATCGCCATGGCCCGCTCGTACCTGCTGGACCAGAAACGCGTCCTGCCCTGCGCCGTCTGGCTGTCGGGTGAATACGGCCTGTCCGACCTCTATGTCGGCGTGCCCGCCCTGATCGGTGCCGGAGGCGTCGAAAAGGTCATCGAGTTCAGCACGAACGACGACGAAAAGGCGATGTTCAAGAAGTCGGTCGAGTCGGTCCAGGGCCTGATCCAGGCCTGCAAGGACATCGATTCTTCGCTCGCCTAAGAGGCGAGCTGGGGCGCTATCGCTCACGACGCGGTCGCTCGCTGCTTGAGCGCGATCACAAGCGAATGCGCTCAAGAAGTGAGCCGCCGCGCGGCGAGCGGTAGCGCCACAACAATGAGGCTGCAGGTTCGCCTGCAGCCTTTTTTTGCTGGCAACCAATGTTCACCCGGTAACCATCAGGCAAGGCTTTGCCAATCTCGCCTTAAACTTTTGGGTTCAGGGTCCGTAGGTGATCCCGAATCGTGCGCCCTCTCCGATCGACAAACTGGCGATCGCCGTCGTGCATCAGCCCGAGCGCGCGCAGCCTGCGCCCTCGGGTGCGCGCGAGGACGCCCTGCGTTTCCTGCTTCAGACCGCCGCCGATGCGAAGATCCAGAAGGTCGCCACCCGGCCCGAAGGCGACGGAGAGCGATGGCTGGGTCAGGCCTGGCCGTTTCCCTCGCCGTTTCAGGTCACCGTCCGCACCATGCCCATTTCCGACGGCGTGGACCGGATCGAGGCGCGGGCGCGTCGCTCTCTGGAGCGTCTGGGTCTGCCGCGCGGCGATGCCCTGCTGATCTCCAGCGCCGCCGACCTGGCCGGCGCCGAGGGTCGCGCCCTGTGGGATCGTCTGTCGGCGCTGAAGGATCGCGGCCTGTTCAAGCGCATCGGCTTCTGCGCCACGGTCGAGGATGGCCCCGCCCTTCTGGCCCGGCGTTTCCAGCCCGACATCGTGCAACTGCCCGTCAACATGCTGGATCAGCGCGCGCACCGCACAGGCGTGCTGAGCGAACTGGCTGCGCTGGGAATCGAGGTCCATGCCTCGTCCGTCTTCGCCGACGGCCTTCTGTTCATGAGCGGTGACGCCCTGCCGACCGATATGGCGCGGCACAGCCATGCCCTGTCGCGCATTCGCCGCCGCCTGGCCGAGGCGCGGGTCGATCCGATGCAGGCGACCCTGGCCTATGCGCTGGGCTTGCCCGAACTGTCCGCCGTGGTCGCCAGTGTGGCCTCGGCCGCCGAACTGCGGGCCACCATCGCCGCCGCCCATGCGCCCGCACCGGCCCTGGACTGGGAAGCCCTGCAGCTGGAGCCGGCGACCATCGCCACCGGCCCCGCCGCCCGGATCAGTAGCGCAGCCTGATCCCCACATAGCCGGAGCGCCCCGGCTCGCCATAACCCAGCACCTGCTGATATTGCTCGTCCGCCAGGTTCTCGACCCGCGCGGTCAGGGTGACCGCATCCGTCAGGGCATAGGCCGCGTTCAGATTGGCCGTGACGAAGCCTTCGCGGACGGCGGACGTGGCCGAGTTGGTGTCCGGCTCATCGTCCTCGGCCCGGATGGTCAAGGCACCCGACAGGCGATCACCGGTCCAGCCCAGCGTTACCGATCCCGCCTGTTCGGGCACCCGCGCCAGTGCGCGACCCGTGCTCTCGTCCGTCGCATCGGTCCAGGCATAGGCCAAGGTCAGCTCGAAGCCTCCGCCCAGGATCGCGCGACCCTCCAGCTCGACGCCGTCAGTCGCCGTTTCGGCAATGTTGACATAGTAGCTGTCGAAAGTGACCGGGTCGAAGATATAGGTGATCTGGTCCTCGACATTGAGACGATAGACGGTCGCGCGCCCCTCGGTACGGCCATCCGCCGAGCGCCAGCCGATGGCGGCCTCATAGCCCTCTGCCGTCTCTGGGCGCAGCTCGGGGAAGGGCTGGGAAGAGAAGCAGAAGTCGCAGACGGCCTGGCTGACCGAAGGGGCCTTGAAGCCGGTGCCGTAGGCTCCCGACAGGGTGAAGCCGGGACCGACATCCCAGGCGGCCGAGACCCGCCCGGTGGTCTTGGAGCCGAAGTCGTCCGTGTCGTCGAACCGAAGTCCGCCGGTGATGCTGAGAGCGCCCGTGACCTGATAACGCGCGGTGCCGAAGACCGAGTTGATCCCCAGACTGACGCTGTCGCCGGTCGAAATGCTGCCGGTGCTTTCTTCGCGTTCGGCACCGAAGGCATAGGTCGCCGCGCCGGTCTCGCCATTGGCCTGCCAGCGATAGGCCTGACGGTCGGCCTCGAAGACTGACCCGAAGGCGCTGAAGGTCTCGCGCTCGATGTCCGAGCCGGAGACACTGAACTGGTGTTTCAGGCCCAGGGCGTCGACGGTGGCGCGGACGACACCGGACCATTGCTCAGACTCTGACCGGTCGGCGTTGTCGGAGACCGGGAAGCCTTTGTCCAGATCGGCTTCGCTCTGTGACCAGCGGGCCGAACCGTCCAGCTTCACGCTCGGCGAGACGAGGTAACGGCCACGAACGCCGACGGTGGTGTTCTCGAAGCCGTCGGCTTCGGGATTACCGTTTGCCTCGTCGGCGACCGAAATCCCGTCGGTGTCGAAGCGAGAGACATAGCCGCCCAGTGCCCAGGTCTCGTTGGCGGTGCCGACGGCGAGACGACCGCGCATCGTGTCAAAGCTGCCGACCTCGGCCTCGGCGCGGACGCCGTCGATCTCGCGGGTGGTAAAGGCGATGACGCCGCCGATGGCGTCGGAACCCCAAAGCGACGACTGCGGCCCCGACAGCGCCTCGATGCGCTCGATATCGCCCAGATCGAAGCCTGAGACGTCATAGGCACCGTTCGGCTCTGCCGCGTCATTGACCGGTGCGCCATCGACCAGCACCAAGGTCTTGCCGGGCGTGGCTCCTCGCATCCGAACCTGAGCCACGCCGCCGAACGCGCCCGACCGCGTCACGGACAGCCCCGGCACATCGGCCAGGATATCGGCGGCAAAGACCGCGCCGCGCTGTTCGATGGTGGCGCGGTCGATGACGCGGGCTCCGGGCGTCTCGGCGACGATGGCCGGGATGCGGGTGGCCGTGACGACCACCTCTTCGAGTTCGGGCACCTCCTGGGACCAGGCAGGCGCGGACAGGCCGACCGCCACCAGGGCGGTCGAGAGGAATAGATAACGCTTCATGTGAGCGGCTCCGTATAGCCCCGGCGTCGCGCGCGACGGGACGATGAAAGCGACCAACCCGCACTGGACGCATCCAGCACGGCGCAGAGATCGGGTCGCTTCGACGGAACATCCCTGCTGATGTCAGCAGGGGGCAGGCCCCACGCCTCTGTCTGGTCCCGGACAGCGGACGAGCGACGGGGGCGGCCAGGTCTCCTGGCTTGCGGATCGAAGGCCAAACGCGGTGCGGGTCGAAGACCCGCGCTTAGCGCCTTTGGCCAGCAAAAATGCTGACTCCGCGTTCTCACCTTCCCAGTTGTCTTGACGACGCCCAGTGGTGCCGGGATTGCGCCCGGATCGAACGACGGACCTCCCCGCCTACAGTTGCGGGCACAGCCGCGGTGTCTGACCGCGTTCCCTTAACCGCCTGTCGTTGCGTATTGCAGGCGTTGTGACCTACGGCAAGGCTTCAGAACACCTCGGCCTGGAGCTGTGCCGTCTGGGCTTCGGTCACAGCCATCACGATGCGGCGGAACAGCAGGGCTGCAGCGATGCCGGCGAGACTGGCAATCACGCCCAGCACCGACGAGGTCATCAAGGTGGAGGGATCGTTGCCGGAAAAGGCGATGCGGGCGCTGATGTTGCCGACGATGCCCGAGATCAACCAGGCTGCCCACCACGGACCGAGCGGTAGATCTGTACCCGACCGGCGATTGGCGCGAACCATTTCAGCCATGGCCTTGTAGGGCTTCCACAGATTGGCGAACGGAATGAAGAACCAGCCGACGGCCCAAGGAGGCGGCGTCTCGAGTTTGCGACGATTGGCGCAGGTATTGGCGTTGGCGCGATAAATCCAGCGCGCCGCGATGACGACTGTCGTGAGATAGAGTCCGATGTGCACAAACGCGATCAATCCCGTCAGGCTCCATGTGTCTAAGGTCCGTTGGGACAGGGTGTCGAAGTTGCTTAATACGAATATGTCGGCAGCAGACCAGGCCCCCATGATGCCCTCGCCGATCGCCACGAACACCAGCCACCGCGCGGTGGTTGCGCCCAACAGATTGATCGGGCGAAAACGATACTGTGCTGATGTCATGTGGTCCCCCTGCCGACAGCAACCACATGTCCTGCTCGCCACGCAAGACGCTTGAGGCGATCCGCACAATCCGCCACCCTGTGGCGCTCCCATGAACGCTCCGCTCATTCATCCGCCGAAAGCCGATCCCGCGCCCTCCGTCCCCAATGCGGGGGAAGGGACAACGCCAGTCATGGCGCAATTCTTGGCGGCCAAGGCCAGCCAGCCGGATGCCATCGTCTTCTTCCGCATGGGCGACTTCTACGAGCTGTTCTTCAAGGATGCGGAGATCGCCTCCGCGGCGCTGGGCATCACCCTGACCAAGCGGGGCAAGCATCAGGGCGAGGACATTCCCATGGCCGGGGTGCCGGTCCATGCGCTGGACGGCTATCTGGCGCGCCTGATCCGTCAGGGGTTCAAGGCGGCCATCTGCGAACAGATGGAGGCGCCGTCGGAGGCCCGCAAACGCGGCTCCAAGGCCGTGGTCCACCGCGACATCGTGCGAGTAGTGACGCCCGGCACCCTGACCGAGGACAGTCTGCTGGACGCGCGCGGGGCCAACCGGCTGGCGGCCGTGGCGGTGCGCAAGGGCCGGGCGGCTGTGGCGGTGGTCGAGCTGTCGGCTGGCACAGTCGATGCCGTCGCCTGTGCGCTGGAGGATCTGGGCGCGACCCTGGCCTCGTTCCGGCCGTCCGAAGTGCTGGTGCCCGACCGCCTGTTTTCGGACGAGGCCACCAAGGATGCGTTGAACGGATCTGGCGGGGTGGTGCAGGCCCTGCCCCAGGCCTTGGCCGAGCCCGTCGGGGCGCGGGTGCGGATCGAGCGGCTGTACGGCGTCGCCTCGCTGGACGGGTTCGGGGCCTTTGAGGAGGCGGAGGTTTCGGCCCTGGGCCTGATCGCCGCCTATCTGGAGACGACCCAGGCGGGTCGGATTCCGGCCCTGACGCCGCCGCGCCGCTCGGGCGAGACCGGCTTTCTGGCCATTGACCCGGCCACCCGCCAGAGCCTGGAGATCGACCGCACCCAGCGCGGCGAGCGTGAGGGCTCGCTGCTGGCCTGTATCGACCGCACGGTGACCTCGGGCGGGGCGCGGGCCCTGGCCGAGCGGATCGCTCGGCCCCTGCGCGATCCGGTGGCGATCAATCACGGTCTGGACGCCGTCGAATGGCTGCTGGAGCGGCGCGATCTGCGGCGCGATCTGAGGGAGACCCTGCGCGCCTCCGCCGATGTGGCGCGGGCGACTTCGCGGCTGGTGCTGGGGCGGGGCGGGCCGCGCGATCTGGCTGCCGTGCGCACGGCCCTGGCCACCGCTGAGCGGATTGCGGGGCTGTTTCCGCTCGAGCGCGATCCGCTGACCGGCGCGCCCGCCCGCATCGCCGCCTGTCTGGACCGGCTCAGCCTGTCGCCCGACCTGGCCCGGTTGCAGATCGATCTGGCGGAGGGGCTGGTCGCCGAGCCGCCGCATCTGGCCCGCGACGGCGGCTTCGTGGCGCCCGGCTATCGCCCGGAACTGGAGGCGGCCCGCACCCTGCGCGATGACAGCCGCCGCGTCGTCGCCGATCTGGAAGCCAAGGCCGTGGCCGACAGTGGCGTGGCCTTCAAGATCAAGCATAATGCCGTTCTGGGCTATTTCCTGGAGACCAGCGCCAAGGCGGCCGAGCCGCTGCTGCGTCCGTCCGAGGCCAGCCCCTTCATCCATCGCCAGACCCTGGCCAATCAGGTCCGGTTCACCACCGTCGAACTGTCCGAACTGGACGCCAGGATCAGCCAGGCGGGCCACCGCGCCCTGGCCATCGAGGGCGAGACCTTCGAGGGCTGGCGGCGCACGGTGCAGGCGCTCGCCCTGCCGCTTCAGGACGTCGCCGAGGCCCTGGCCGAGCTGGACGCCCATGCCGCCCTGTCCGAGTGGGCGGAAGAAGTGGGCGCGGTTCGTCCCGTTGTGGACGACACCAGCTGTTTCGAGGTCACTGCCGGTCGCCATCCGGTGGTTGAGGTGGCGGTCAAGAAGTCAGGCGAACCTTACACGCCCAACGACTGCCGCCTGGATGGATCGGGAGCCGCCTGCGCCCGCCTGTCCATCGTCACCGGCCCGAACATGGCGGGTAAGTCGACCTTCCTGCGCCAGAATGCCCTGCTGGTCGTGCTGGCCCAGGCCGGGGCCTTCGTCCCCGCCCGCGCCATGCGGCTGGGCGTCGTCGACCGGCTGTTCAGCCGGGTCGGGGCGGGTGACGACCTGGCGCGCGGTCGCTCCACCTTCATGATGGAGATGGTCGAGACCGCCGCCATCCTGACCCAGGCGACGGAACGCAGCTTCGTGGTGCTGGACGAGATCGGGCGCGGCACCGCCACCTATGACGGCCTGGCCATCGCCTGGGCCGTCGCCGAGGCCCTGCACGACCGCAACCGCGCCCGGACGCTGTTCGCCACCCACTATCACGAGCTGGCCGGGCTGGAGACGCGTCTGGCCCATGTCTGCAACCTGTCCATGAAGGCGCGGGAGTGGAACGGCGAACTGGTCTTCCTGCACGAGGCCGCGCCGGGGGCCGCCGACCGCTCCTACGGCGTCCAGGTCGCCCGGCTCGCGGGCGTTCCTGCCGCCGTCGTCAGCCGCGCGCGCGAGGTGCTGGACCGGCTGGAGGGCGAAAAGGCGGCCGTCGGCAATCTATCGGACCTGCCGCTGTTTGCCGTCGCCGAGCCGCCCGCCCCGCCGCCCCCCTCCGTCGTCGAGGACGCGCTGAAGCGCATCGAGCCGGACGAGCTGTCGCCGCGCGAGGCTCTGGAGGCTCTGTATCGGCTGAAGGGTCTGGCGGGCCGGTGACCGAGCCCCTCGACGCGCGACTGGTCGAGGCGGCCGCTTCCTCAAGTGGCCCGACCGCCGTCGCTGCCATCCTGCGAGAAACCTGGGAGGCCGCGCGTGCTCGCGCGGGACGGCGTCTGGAAGCCGGCGGCGAGGGGGTCGAGGTGGCCCGGCTGTATTGTAGCGCCGCCGACGACCTTCTGACGGCCCTATGGCGGGTGACGACCGAGACGCTCTATCCCGCGCACAATCCGACTGCGGCCGAGCGACTGAGCCTGATCGCGGTCGGCGGCTATGGGCGCGGCGTCCTGGCCCCCTATTCGGACCTCGACCTGCTGTTCCTGCGTCCTTGGAAGTCCAGTCCGCGCACCGAGCAGGTGATCGAGTTCATGCTCCATATCCTGTGGGATCTGGGGGTTAAAGTCGGTCAGTCGGCGCGGTCGATCGATGAGGGCCTGTCGCTGGCCAAAAGCGACATGACCATCCGCACCACCCTTCTGGAGGCGCGCTATCTGGCCGGTGATGCGGCCCTGGCGCAGGAGTTCGAGCAGAAATTCCAGGCCCTGGTCGCCAGGGCCGACCCCCGCGCCTTCATCGCCGCCAAGCTGGAAGAACGCGACGTCCGCCACCAGAAGACCGGCGCCGTCCGCTATCGCGTCGAGCCCAACGTCAAGGACGGCAAGGGCGGCCTGCGCGACCTCAACACCCTGTTCTGGATCGCCCGCGCCCTGGCCCCCGAAAGCCCGCTGGGCGCGCGCGTGCTCGACGATCTTCTGACCGCACGAGAGCGCCGCACCTTCGAGGAGGCGTTCGACTTCCTGTGGCGCACGCGGGCGCATCTGCATCGGGTTGCGGGCCGGGCCGAGGAGAAGCTGACCTTCGACCTACAGCCCGAGGTCGCCCGCCGCATGGGCTGGCACGGACGGGGCGACGAACCGGCGGTCGAGCGGTTCATGCGCCGCTATTTCCTGAATGCGCGCGACGTGGGGGCCCTGACCCGCGCCATGTCGGCCAAGCTGGAGGCGCGGCACCAGAAACGAACGATGAGCCTGTCGCGGCTGATCCCCGGGCGTCGACGCAACCTCGGCGTCGAGGGCTTCATCGAGGAGGCCGGGCGGCTGTCGGTCACGGGGGCGGAGGTCTTCGCCCAGGCCCCGGAGAAGCTGCTCTATCTGTTTCGCGTGGCGGACCAGCACGATCTGGACCTGCATCCCGATGCCTTTTCGGCGGTGACGCGGTCCCTGTCGCTGGTCACGCCATCCCTGCGCCGCGACCCGGAGGCGACGCGGGCCTTCCTCGACATCCTGGCGCAGGGGCAGAGGCCTTACCGCGTCCTGACCCTGATGAACGAGACGGGCCTGCTGGGCCGCTTCCTGCCCGAATGGGGCCGGATCGTCGGCCAGACCCAGTTCAACATGTACCATGCCTATACGGTTGACGAGCACACGCTTCAGGCCATCGGCATCATCAACGACATCTGGCGCGGCAAGCTGAAGGCGGACCATCCGACGGCCACGGAGATTGTGCACCGCATCGACGATTTCGAGGCCCTGATGCTGGCCATGCTGCTGCATGACGTGGGCAAGGGCGGCGACCGGGGCCAGCTGGAAGACGGAGCCATCGCCGCCCGCCGGGCCTGCGACCGGCTGGGGCTCGACCCGCGCCGGACCGAGTTCGTGGTCTGGCTGGTCCTGAACCATCTGGCGCTCAGCGACTATGCCCAGAAGCGCGACGTCTCGGACCCCGCGACCGTGCGGGCCTTTGCCGATCTGGTCGGCGATCCGGAGCGGTTGCGCACCCTGCTGGTGCTGACCGTGGCCGATATCCGCGCCGTCGGGCCCGGCGTCTGGAACGAGTGGAAGGGCCAGCTTATGCGTGCCTTGTTCAAGCGTGCCGAGGCCGTGTTCCGGGGAGAGGATCTCAGTCGGGTGGAGCCGCTGGACGACCACGCCGAACTGATCGCCCGCGCCGGTGCCAGGGGTGCCGCCGCCGAAGCCCTGATGACCGCACCCGCGGCCGAGACTGATCGGGCTGCGACGCGGGTTGCCATCGCCGCGACTGACCGCTCCGGCCTTTTCGCGGATCTGGCCCGGGCCCTGGCTGAGGCGGGGGCGGACGTGGTCGGTGCGCGCGTCGCCACCGCCCCCGACGGCACGGCCCTGGATGTATTCGAGCTGCAGGACGGGGCCGGAGCGCCCTATGGCCAAGCCGAGCCGCGTCGTCTGACCCGCCTGATTGCAGCGCTGGAAGCGGCGGCGCTTGGCAAGGGTGGCGCCACCAGCCTGCCGACGCCCGCGCCCAACCCGCGCCGGGCCGCCTTCGACGTGCGTCCGACCGTGATCATCGATCTGGAGGAGACGCCGGGTGCGGCGGTGGTGGAGGTGTCCGGTGCCGACCGCCCCGGCCTGCTGGCTGATCTGGCCCGCACCCTGGCCGACCACCGCCTGTCGATCCGTTCAGCCCATATCGCGGGCTTCGGCGAGCGCGCGGTGGACGCCTTCTACGTCACGGACGGCAAGGGGCAGACGCCGAAAGCGGGGCGCGGACTGGAGCGGTTGCGCCGCGATCTGGAGGCGGTGCTGGATCGCCGCGACGCAGGCTCGGGTCGTGCTGCCACCGCCGTGCGCGCCTCACTGCGTGACGTCTCCGATTTCGGACCGCGTCGTCGGCAAAGACCGGTATCGCCGCGCCCGGAAGCGGGCTAATCGGCAGGTCCGCGTTTTCGAGCCCCTGACATGAGCCTAGCCCGCAACACCCTCGTCCAGGCCTCCCTGACCCTGGGCAGCCGCATCCTGGGCTTTGCGCGCGACCTGGCTCTGTCGGCCCGCTTTGGCCAGGGGCCGATGATGGACGCCTTCACCACGGCCCTGATGCTGCCGAACATGTTCCGCCGCCTGTTTGCCGAAGGGGCCTTCGCCCAAGCCTTCGTGCCGGTCTATGGCGGGGTGCGCGCCCGCGAGGGCGACGAGGCGGCGGCCGTGACGGCGTCCGAGGCCATGTCCTTCATGCTGGCCGTGGTCGCGGCCTTCTGCATCCTTTTGCAGGTCCTGATGCCGTGGATCATGCCCTGGCTGCTGTCTGCCTATCAGGGCGACGAGGCCGTGCTGCGCGTGGCCGTGACCGCGACCCAACTCGCCATGCCCTATCTGGCCTGCATGACCGTGGCCTCGCTCCTGTCGGGCGTGCTGAACACGGCGGGCCGGTTCGCCCTGTCGGCGGCTGTGCCGATCTTTCTCAACCTGTGCACCCTGGCCCCGCTTTTGCTGGCCTATGTCCTTCCGGCCAGCCAGCCGACCGTCCTGCTGTGGGTGACGGCGGCGGTGACGGTGTCCGGCCTGATCCAGGCGGGCCTGCTGTGGTGGGGCGTCCGGCGGCTGGGTGTCACGCTGCGCCTGTCCTGGCCGCGTCTGACCCCCAATGTAAAGCGGGCCCTGGCTCTGGCCGTTCCCGGCGCTCTGGCCGGGGGGGCCATGCAGGTCAACTCCCTGGTCAGCCAGGTTCTGGCCGGTTCGGACGAAGGCGCACGCTCGGTGATCTACAATGCGGATCGTCTGTATCAGCTGCCCCTTGGCCTGATCGGCGTCGCCATCGGCCTGGCGCTGGTGCCGCGCCTGACTCGGGCCTTCGTCGCCGGAGATCATGAGGGCGGGCGCAAGACGCTGGACGATGGCATCACCCTGGCCATGGCCTTCACCCTGCCCGCCGCCGTGGCCCTGTTCGTCATTCCCTTCTTCATCATCGACGCCACCGTGACGCGCGGGGCCTTCACCAGCGCCGATGCGGCCCGCACGGCCGATGTCCTGCGCCAGTTCGCCTGGGGCGTGCCCGCGTTCGTCCTGGCCAAGGTCCTGACCCCGCCCTTCTTCGCGCGCGAGGATACCCGTCGCCCCATGATCTATGCCGTCTCGGCCGTGATCTTCACCATCGTGGTCGGCTCGGGGCTGTTCTTCTGGCTGTCCAGCCAGGGGATCGACGGCGTCCTGGGCCTGGCCATCGCCACGAGCCTGTCGGCCTGGATCAATGTCGCCCTGCTGGCGGGGACCCTGGTGCGCGAGAACGCCTGGCGACCGTCGCCCGCCTTCGTGTCGCGCATCGCCAGGGTGTTGCTGGCCAGCGCGGTCATGGCCGCCGCCCTGCTCGCCGCCGGCATCGGCTACGGGGCCCTGAGCCGGATATTCCTGGCCAAGGAGATCGCGGTTCTGGTGGTCTGCGGGGCCGGCATGGCTCTTTATGCCGTCTGCCTGTTCGTCTTCCGCGCCGTCACCCCGGCGGAGTTGAAGGCGGTGCTGCGCCGCGAACCGGGCGCGTCCGTCTCCTCCGGTCTGGACTGACCGGTGGCGAGGCGATAAGCGCGAGGCCATGACGATGCACGGACACCAGATGATCGACGGACGATGGCGCGGCTGAACGACGCCTGCGCCTGATCACACCCTGTTTGCCGCCTTTTCGTACCCGGACCTCCGTCATGACCGATACCGTAACCCCGACCGCGCCCCAGTCCGCGCCCCAGAACGCGCCTGCCTATGAAGGCCCCCGCCGTATCCTGTCCGGCATCCAGGCCTCCGGTGCCCTGCATCTGGGCAACTATCTGGGCGCTCTGAAGCGGTTCACCGAGCTCCAGGATCAGGGCGCGCCCTGCTTCCTGTTCGTGGCCGACATGCACGCCATCACCGTCTGGCAGGACCCCGCCAAGCTGGCGGACCAGACGCGGGAGATCGCCGCCGCCTATCTGGCCAGCGGCCTCGATCCCGCTCGCTCGATCATCTTCCCCCAGTCCGCCGTGCGTGCCCATGCCGACCTCGCCTGGGTGTTCAACTGCGTCGCCCGCCTGGGCTGGCTGGACCGGATGACGCAGTTCAAGGAGAAGTCAGGCAAGCACAAGGAGCGCTCCTCGGTCGGTCTCTACACCTACCCGGTGCTCCAGGCCGCCGACATCCTGCTGTACAAGGCTACAGAGGTGCCGACCGGCGAGGACCAGAAACAGCATCTGGAACTGACCCGCGACATTGCCGCCAAGTTCAACAATGACTTCGGCGTGCCCGGCTTCTTCCCCCTGCCCGAACCCCTGACCCAGGGACCCGCGCCGCGCGTGATGAGCCTGCGTGACGGCTCGGCCAAGATGAGCAAGTCCGACCCGTCGGACCAATCACGCATCAATCTGACCGACGACGCCGACACCATCGTGGCCAAGATCCGCAAGGCCCGCTCGGACGCCGACGTCCTGCCGGACACGCTGGAGGCCTTGAACGACCGGCCCGAGGCGAAGAACCTGGTGACCATCTATGCGGCCCTCGCCGACATGACCCGCGAACAGGTTCTGGCCCAGTACGCCGGTCAGGGCTTCGGAGCCTTCAAGCCCGCCCTGGCCGAGCGGGCCGTCGAGGCAATGGCTCCCGTCACCGCCGAAATGCGCCGCCTGATGGCCGACCCCGCCGAGATTGACCGCGTTCTGAAAGACGGGGCCGAACGCGCTTCGGCCATCGCCGATCCGGTGGTGGATGAGGTCAAGAAAATCGTTGGGTTCTGGCGGGCGTAGCCGCTAGGCGATTCGCTCCAGCCGCGCGACGAAGAAGCCGTCCAGGCCGCCCTTTTCCGCCCACATGGAGGGCAGGATGCGCAGCCAGCCTTCGGGGGTCAGGGCGTCTTCGGGCGCGCCGATATCGGCCGGCACGGCCGGCGTGGTGCGGAAGGCCGGGTTGCGGCGCAGGAAGGCGATGACCTGGGTCTCGCCCTCTTCGCGCTCCAGCGAACAGACGCAATAGACCAGACGCCCGCCCGGCTTGACCCGTTCGGCGGCGGCATCCAGCAGCCGGTGCTGCACGTCGGCCAGTTTGGCGACGTCGGCGGGCTTGGTGGCCCGCAGGACTTCCGGATTGCGACGGAAGGTCCCGGTGGCCGTGCAGGGCGCGTCCAGCAGGACGGCGTCAAAGGTGCGGTCGTCTTTCCAGTCCTCGGCCGGTACGGCGGCGACTTCGGCCTTCAGCTCCGTGCGGGCCAGGTTTTCGTGCAGCCGCTTCAGCCGCTGGGCCGAGCGGTCCAGGGCCACGACCGAGGCCCCGCTGGCCGCGATCTGCAGCGTCTTGCCGCCGGGCGCGGCACAGAAGTCGATGACCTGTTCTCCGGCCTTCGGGGCCAGCAGGCGGACAGGCACGGCGGCGGCGGCATCCTGCACCCACCAGACGCCGTCCTCGAAGCCGGGCCAGGTCGCCAGATCGCCGCGACGCCCGGTGCGGATCGTCCCGCCGGGAAGGATTTCCCCCTCCAGCGCCTCGGCCAGGGCCGCCTCGTCCAGGCCGGGCTTCAGGCTCAGATCCGTCGCCGGTTCCTCGCGCGCGGCCAGGGCCAGGCCGGCGACGGTCGCCTCGCCATAGGCGGCGCGCCAGCGGGCGATCAGCCATTCGGGCAGGTTGGATTCTGCCGTGGTCAGGCCGGGACCTTCGCGGTCGATGCCGCGCAGCACGGCATTGACCAGATTCTTGTAGGGCCGGGTCTTGGTGTCCCGCTCGGCCAGTTTGACCGCGGTGGAAACGGCCGCAAACGCGGGGGTCTCCAGCACCAGGGTCTGGGCCAGGGCGACCCTCAGGATGGTGCGCACGGCCAGCGGCGGGCCCTTCTGCAGCTTGCGATCTAGGATCTGGTCGATCTCGCCCAGTCGCCGCAGCGCCGCCATGGCGACGGCGCGCGCGAAGGCGCGGTCGGGGGCGGGCAGGGACGACACCTCGCGGAACGCCTGGGCCGCATCCATGCCGGCGCGGCCTTCCAGCGCCGCGTTCAGCAGGATGCCGGCGGCGACGCGGGCTTCCACCCCGATGTCGGCGGCCTCATCGCGTTCTTCCACGCGCGGGGCACGGGGCGGGCGGCTACCGGCGCGGGCCTTGTCGGCCATGCGGCGGCCCCGCGCCGAGGAACTGCGTCCGGTGGAGTCGCTCATACGGAAACCTGTGCGCCCAGCTCGACCACGCGGCCCGGCGGGATGTGGAAGAAGTCGGTCGGATTGGCCGCGTTACGGGTCAGGAAGATGAACAGCTTGTCCTGCCACAGCGGCATGCCGCGCGTCGCCGTGGCAATGACCGAGCGTCGTCCCAGGAAGAAGCTGGTCGACATGATGTCGAATTTCAGCCCCTGCTTGCGGCACAGGCCCAGCGCCTTGGGCACATTGGGCCGCTCCATGAAGCCGTAGGAGATGGTCAGCTTCTTGAAGTCCTCGGAAATGGGTTCGATGCGGACGCGGTCGGCCTCGCTCACGCGCGGGCGGTCGGTGGTGCGTACCGTCAGGATGACGTTCTTCTCGTGCAGCACCTTGTTGTGCTTGAGATTGTGCATCAGGGCCACAGGCGCAACGTCCGGATCGCTGGTGAGGAAGATAGCCGTACCCGGTGCCCGGTGCGGCGGACGCGCCTTCAGCATCTCGATCAGATCGACCAGTGGCAGGCTGTCCTTGCGCGTCTTGTTGGTCAGGATCTGCGTCCCGCGCACCCAGGTCCACATCAGCAGCAGAAGCCCGGCACCCAGCACCAGAGGGAACCACGCCCCTTGCGGGATCTTCAGCATGTTCGACGTCAGGAACACCAGGTCCAGCGCGACCAGCGGACTGATGACCAGCAGCGACAGCGGCAGGCTCCATTTCCACAGCTTGCGCACGATGAACCAGGCCAGAAGGCTGTCCACGAACATCGAGCCCGTCACCGCGATCCCATAGGCCGCAGCCAGGTTGGTCGAGGTCTGGAAGGTGACCAGCAGGGCCAGGACGCCGACCATCAGCATGGTGTTGATCGCCGGCACGAAGATCTGTCCCGCCTGGCTCTCGGACGTGTTGCGGATGTCGATGCGGGGCAGCAGGCCCAGCTGGACCGCCTGCTGGGTCACCGAGAAGGCACCCGTGATCACGGCCTGGGAGGCGATGACGGTGGCGATCGTGGCCATGATCAGCACCGGCCAGTAGGCCACTTCAGGCACCATCATCCAGAACGGATTTTCCGCTGCTGCGCGATTGTCCAGCACCAGGGCACCCTGGCCCAGATAGTTCAGCGTCAGACAGGGCAGAACCACCCACAGCCAGCCCAGCCGGATGGGCGATTTGCCGAAATGGCCCATGTCCGCATACAGGGCCTCGGCGCCGGTCACGGCCAGGAAGACGCTGCCCAGGATGACGAAGCCCAGAAAGCCGTTATCGAGCAGGAACAGCACACCATAGTGCGGCAACAGGGCCCGGATGATCGAGGGGTCATCGAAGATGTGATAGACGCCCAGCCCCGCCAGGATCAGGAACCACAGGGCCGTCAGGGGCCCGAAATACCGCGCCACACTGGCCGTGCCGCGCGACTGGATCATGAACAGGGCGATCAGTATGCCTGCGGCGATGGGCACGACATAGGGGGCGAAGCCCGGGCCGATGCCCGGCGCGTCGCGCAACCCCTCGACCGCAGAGACGACCGAGATGGCCGGGGTGATCACACCGTCGCCATAGAACAGCGCCGCGCCGCACACACCCAGGATGAAGATCAGGCCGGACCGGCGGCCAATGGCGTGCTGGGCCAGGGCCATCAAGGCCAGGGTGCCGCCTTCGCCCTTGTTGTCCGCCCTCATGAGGAAGAACACATACTTCAGGGTCACGACAAGGATCAGGGCCCAGAAGACCAGGGAGACGACACCCAGGATGGCCAGCTCGGCCGTGCCGCCGCTCTTGGAGTGATGAAGCGCCTCGCGCATCGCATACAGCGGGCTGGTGCCGATATCCCCGAAGACGACGCCGATGGCCCCGATGATCAGGCCCATCTTGCCGGCCTTCACATGGCCGCCCTCGCCCGCCGCCGCAGGGTGCGGATGCGCGGGCAGGGGATGTTTGTCGGTGGGGGTGGCGGGCGGGATGGCGTCTTTCGGCGCGCTGTCGTCACCCACGGGAAGAAGTCCCGGCCATGAGTATCCTCCGGGACGCCGCAGGATGCGGTTCCCATTGCAAGAGCGGCGAGCCTTTAGGCCCTTTCCACCGGCCGTTCAATCGTGCTGCACTTGCGAAGGTTCCGGCCCGTTTGTGAAACCCGCCCGTCGTGACTATCTTGTGTTTCACGCTATGTCAGACAGTCAACGATTCCCGGTCGCCGCCCACACCCTGGCCTATCTCGCTCACAAGGGCGCGTATGGGCCGGGCGAAGCCGCGCCCAGCGCCGTGCTGGCCGCCTCGGTGCCGACCAATCCAGTGGTGGTGCGGCGTGTGACCGCCCTGCTGGCCAAGGCGGGTCTGATCGCGACGCGGCCCGGAGCGTCCGGTGGGGCCTGGCTTCTGCACCGACCCGAAGACATCAGCCTGGATACCGTCCTGCGCGCCGTGAACGGCTGTGCCCACCTCGGTTCGCCGCCTGCCGGGGCCAAGGGCTGCCCGATCAGCGAGCACATCCCGCGCCAGGTCGCCAAGGCCCTGACCGCCGCCGACGAAGCCGCGGGCCACGCCCTGTCCAAGATCACCATCGCCGACCTGCTGGCCGAGAACCCGCCGTCACTGGCGGCCTATGCGCCGCATTCCTCCTGCCCCGTCGCGGCCTGACCGTTAGATGAGCCTGCCCTCCGCGCGACGCCCTGTGGTCCTGATCACCGGTGCGTCCGCCGGGATCGGCGCGGCCCTGGCACGGGTCTATGCCGAAAAGGGCTGGGACCTGATCCTGACAGCCCGGCGCAAGGGGCCACTGAATGAACTGGCCCAGGAACTGACCCGTTCGGGCGCGGCCTCGACCATTCTTGTGGAGGACCTGGCCGATGCCGAGGCACCCCGCCGCCTGTTCGATGCGGTCGCCGAGCGCGGATTGAACGTCGATGGGCTGATCAACAACGCCGGCTTCTCGCGCACAGCGGGCTTTCTGAACACCGATCCTGCGGACCATGCGGCCATGATCCGCGTCATGCTGACCGCCCCCATCGCCCTGGCCCGCCTGTTCGCGCCAGCCATGGTCGAGCGCGGCTATGGCCGTATCCTCAACGTCGCCTCCCTGGCAGGCCAGATGCCCGCGACCGGCGGCGACACCCTGTACGGCCCGATCAAGAGCTTCCTGATCAAGGCCTCGCAGGGCCTGCATCTGGAACTGGCTGGCACCGGCGTCCACGTCACCGCCCTGTGCCCCGGCTACACCTGGACGGAATTCCACGATGTCAACGGCACCCGGGCCGAGGTGTCCTCCGCCTATCCCGCCTGGATGTGGCAGACGGCAAAGCATGTGGCCGAGGTCGGCTATGCGGCCTGCGAGGCCAATCGGCCCAAGGTCACGCCGGGCGTCATGAACAATGTCATGGCGGGCCTGGCCAAACACCTGCCGGACGCCCTGGCGCTGAAGATGGTCGGCGGCCACGCCAAACGGCTGAAGCGCATCTGATCACCTCCCCATCGGCAACGCCGACGGGGAGGTGAGCTCAGTGCCCGCCGGACGGGTAGGGCGTGGTCACCAGCGAGCTGAACATCCCCGGCAGGGCCTCGCCCAGACCCATCAGGATGAACTGGATCGCGAGAGCGCACAGGATCAGGCCCAGCACCCGTACGATGATGGCCAGGCCGACCTCGCCCAGCACACGGCTGATCGGTCCGGTCAGGCAGAAGCACAGGAAGGACACGCCCGCCGCCGCCGCAATGGCGATCAGCGAGGCGGCGGCCCCAGCCGGCCCGATCTTCTGGGCCTCGCCCGCCTGGATGATGATGGCCGAGATGGCCCCCGGCCCGATCATCAGCGGAATGGCGAAGGGCACCACCAGACGCTGGAACCGGCGCTTGGCATAGCCGCGCACATCGGCCAGATCGCTGGCCGCATCCTTGTCGACGAAGGACGCCAGAAAGTCGTCCCGCGCCATGTCCAGCCCCAGGAACAGCAACAGGATGCCGCCCGCGATCCTGAACGCCGCCAGCGAGATTCCGAAGAACTGTAGCAGGCCCAGGCCACTGAAGAAGAAGAAACCCAGAAACACCGCCGCGAACAGGCAGATCAGGGCGGAGACCGAGACCCGCTGACGAAGGGAGGCCCCCGCCGTCGCCGCCGCGAAGATCGGCAGATTGCCGATCGGGTCCAGAAGCGCGAACAGCGTCACGAACAGGTTGACGCCCAGATCGACCGCGTCCATGTGCTGGCCTCGCCCTAATACGTTGATCCCCTCGCCGGTCCCCGACCGACGCGCGCGCTTGCGCCCGTCAGCCATAGCCGGTCAACCGGAGCCCGTCGATGACCTCTCGCCTTCTGACAGACGACAGACTGATCGTCGGCCTGGATCTGCCCTCCATCGAGGCGGCGCGGGCCATGGTCCGGACCCTGGGCGGCACCATCAGCGCCTACAAGATCGGCCTGACCCTGCTGGCCCGTCCCGGCGGGGTGGCCCTTGCCCATGAACTGCGCGACCAGGGCAAGACGGTGTTTCAGGACTGGAAGCTGCACGACATCGGCGCCCAGGTCGAAGGCGCGGCCCGTGCGGTGGCCGAGGGCGGCTGCGACCTGCTGACCGTTCATGCGGAGCCCCAGGTCATGCGCGGCGCCGTCAAGGGCCGCGACGCGGGCGGGTCATCGACGAAGATTCTGGCCGTCACCGTCATGACCAGCCTGTCGGACGCCGACCTGACCGAGATCGGCTATGGCTTCGACGCGACGGCCCTGGTCGAGCGGCGGGTGCGCCAGGCTCTGGACTGCGGCGTCGACGGCGTGGTCTCCAGCCCGCTGGAGGCGGCCCGTGTGCGCGAGATCGCCATCGAGGCCGGACGTCCGGACTTCCTGATCGTCACCCCCGGCGTGCGTCCCGTCGGGGCTGACAAGGGCGATCAGCAGCGCGTGGCCACCCCGGCCGAGGCGCTGACGGCGGGTGCCACCCATCTGGTCGTGGCCCGGCCCATCGTGGGCGCGGACAATCCCCTGCTGGCGGCATCGGCAATCGTGGAATCGATCGACGGCCTGATGCGCTGATCCGCGCATGAAGAAGGCCGGGATGCGCGTTGCACCCCGGCCTGTTCCTGATCGTCTGCGGTCCTAGCCGCGTTCGCCCGGCTCCTGGCGATAGTTGTGGCGCACCGGAGGCGGCGGGGGCGGAGGCGGGGGCGGCGGAGCGACCTCGCCTTGCAGACCATAGTACTGGTTCGGCGTCAGGGGCGCCTCATACTGGTGGCGCTCGATATAGACGTCGGGCTGCCGGACCTGAACGTCTGACTGGCGAACGTAGACGTCGGGCTGCTGGATGCGGACCTCGCGCTCCATGTGGACGCGCGGGGCCTCCATATGGACCTGCGGCGGGGCCAGGTGGACCTGCGGCTGAGGCACGTGAACCTCCGGCGCGGCCACATAGACGTCGGACGGCGCGACATGGACCTGTGAGGGTTCGACGTAGACCTGTGACGGCTCCACATAGACCTGGGCGGGCTGGACATAGACCGGCGGGGCCTGGACGTGCACGGGCGGGCCCTGAACATAGACTGGCGGCGACTGCACATACACCGGGGGCTGTTCGATATAGACCGGTGCGGGCTGGTAATGATAGCGATAGTCCTCGCGGTATTCCTCGCGGTAGCGGGGACGCTCGACATAGTGGCTGCCCGACGACCGCTCTTCATAGCGCTCCTCGTAACGGCTCTCGCTGTAGCCGTAGCGGCCGCCGCGCTGCTCATAGCCATAGCCGCCCGAGCAGGTGGTCGAACCGGGCTGCGGCCGACGGCCGAAGCCGCCCAGCACATAGCCATAGGGGCCGGTGCGGCAGGTCGAGCCGCGATAGGGCTCCTCGGCATAGACCGGGCCGCCGAAGGAACCACCGTAGCCGCCTTCGGAATAGCCGCCGCCCCCGCCGATGCTGGTGCCGCCATAGTTGGTGCCGCCGCGCACGCTGCGAACGTCATAGCTGCGGGCGTTCAGATAGCCGCGCGCGCCGCTGAAGCTGTTTGAGTTGGCATTCGCGTTCGCATTGGCGTTCGCATTGACGTTGTAGTTGAAGTTGCCGGTCGGGCGACCCGGATGACCACCGCCAGGGTGCCCGCCGCCGGGATGGCCGCCACCGCAGCTGTTGCAGCCGCCGCCTCCACCGGGATGTCCACCGCCACCGCGTGGGCCACCGGCCAGAACGGGCGTCGCCGCCATCAGCATCAGGACGGCGGCACCGGCCGCCACAGTAAGGTTTCGCATCGCACAGGCTCCAACTCAGGAGCCTGTCCTAGACAGGGTCGCCAGACGATTCTCGCGCTTGCACCCGGCGGGGGAAGCTGGGGTTATGGTTTCCCCCAGAGGCGTTGAATTTAACCTTGCCCGTTTACAGGTCGCCTCAGAAGTCGATCGCCAGACCCTTCTTCTCCCAGTCGCCATAGCGGGTCGGCTCGGGTCCGGTCGGCCCACCGTGTTCCGTCGCCAGATGGCGTTCCGCCTCGGCCGCGCGACGATCCGCCGCTTCCAGCAGGGCGCGCCGCGCGACCTCGCTCAAAGGCCGCTCCGGCGTCGCATGGGGCACGTCGGCATTGAAGACGGGGGCCGGCTGGTCGTCGTTGGCGACGTCGTTCGGCGCGGCAGGGGTGGGGTGATCGGTCACAGCGCGGGCTCTTGAGACAGGGCGTTCATGGCCGCACCTTAGCGGACTGCATCCGCAGTGCCCATGACGTGACCTTATGAACCACCTGAAGACCTTCATCCTGCTGGCCGTCCTGACCGCCCTCTTCGGCGGCCTCGGCTACATGATCGGTGGCGCGACCGGCATGATGATCGCGCTTGTCCTGGCGGGCGGCATGAACCTGATCAGCTACTGGAACGCAGACAAGATCGTGCTGAAGATGTATCGCGCCCAGCCGGTGGACGAACAACACCCCAATGCCGTGGTCCGCACCTATGTCGCTGATGTGGTCCAGATGGCGCGGGATGCGGGCCTGCCCCGTCCGATGATCGCCATCATCCCCAATGACCAGCCCAATGCCTTTGCCACGGGTCGCAATCCGGCCCACGCCGCCGTCTGTGCCACCACCGGACTGCTGGACCGGCTGACCCGCGACGAGATCCGGGGCGTGATGGCGCACGAACTGGCCCATGTGAAGAACCGCGACACCCTGACCATGACGGTGACCGCGACCCTGGCGGGCGCCATCGCGGCCCTGGCCAATTTCGCCCTCTTCTTCGGCGGCGGGGACGACCGCGAACGCCCCGGCGGCATCATCGGCACCCTTGCCCTGATGATCCTGGCCCCCATGGCCGCCGGCCTGGTCCAGATGGCCATCAGCCGCTCGCGCGAATACGAGGCCGACCGCGTCGGGGCCGAGATCGCAGGCGACCCTCACGCCCTGGCCGATGCCTTGCAGAAGATCGACAACCACGCCCGCGGCATCGTCAATACGACCGCCGAACGCAATCCGGCCTCGGGCCAGCTGTTCATCATCAATCCCCTGGCGGGGCGCGGGGCCGACAATCTGTTCTCGACCCATCCGGCGACGGGCAACCGCGTCAAGGCGCTGATGGAACTGGCGGCGAAAAGCGGTCAACGCCTTCGCCCGGCAGCGAGGGCCGTGCCTGCAAGCCGACCACCTGCTCGAACATCCACCACCACCAGCGTGCCGACGACCCCGCAGGCCCGCCGTGGGCCGTGGGGCTGACCCTCAAAGCGTCAGGTTGCCCGTGCGCTCGACCTCGACCGGCCCGGTCATGAAGACGTGGTCCGAAGCTTCGTCCCAGTCGATGTTCAGCATGCCGCCATCGACCTCGACCGCTGCATGCCTGCCGGTCAGCCGCCTCCGCGCTGTCGCCACCAGGGCCGCGCAGGCCCCCGTACCGCACGCCCTGGTCAGGCCCGCACCGCGCTCCCAGACTCTCAACCGGATGCGGTCCGGTGCGACCACATGGGCAAAGCCGACATTGACCCCTTCGGGGAACAGCGGGTGATGCTCGATCAGCGAGCCCGAGCCGCGCACAAAGCCGTCGTTCGGCGCATGGTCCATGAAGAAGACCACGTGCGGATTGCCCATCGAGACGGCCCCCGGCGTATGCAGCACCGGATCGTCGATCGGCCCGATCTGCAGCTCGATATTGCGGGTGTCCATCGCCTCGGCCAGCGGCACCTGGGTCCAGTCCAGTCGCGGCGGGCCCATGTCGACGCGGATCTGGTTCTCACCCTCGGCCCGCCAGGCGGTGGTCGGGCCGCCCAGGGTGTCGATCATCACACTGTCCTGACCCGTCGACTGCATCATCAGCCAGCCGACACAGCGCAGCGCATTGCCGCAGGTCTCGACCTGACTGCCGTCGGCATTCCACACCCGCATGAAGACGTCGGCCGTATCGCTGGGCTCCAGCGCGATCAGCTGGTCGCAGCCTTCGCCCGTCTCCCGGTTGGCGATCGCACGCACCTGATCTGCCGTCGGGGCGAACGGCGTCTCCAGCGCATTGACGACGACAAAGTCGTTGCCGGCACCGTTCATCTTGACGAAGGGGATCGTGACCATGTGCTCATATAGGAGAAATCATGGCGTTCGTCAGCGACCGTGCATAGGTTGCTGGCCATGACGAGCCGCGCCTCTCCCGACACTGAAACGCCGAAGCCGGAAGGCTGGCGCCTGCGCGCCCGTTTGCGGGCCCTTTATCACGGCTCGTCCCGCACGGCTGTACGGTTCCGCTTCAGCGTGCTGATCGTCGATCTGCTGATCGTCGCCTTCTTCATCGCGGCCCCGTTGCTGAAGAGCGAGGGCAGGCTGGTCTTCTATGTCATCGACTATGTGATCGCCGCGATCCTCACGATCGATCTGGCGGCGCGCGCCTATGCCTATTCCAATATCCGCGACTGGCTGAAAAAGCCCATTGTCTGGATGGACCTGTTCATCCTGGCGACCCTGCTGTTCCCGGCCTGGCTTTTCAATCTTGGCTTCCTGCGGGTGCTGCGGCTGTGGACCCTGGTCAATTCGGAGTTCTTCTGGCGCACCGTCGGACGACGCTATGACGACACGCGCATCGAGGATCAGGTCAAGGCCCTGACGGCTCTGGTGACCTTCGTCTTCGTGGCCACCGGCTTCGTCTACACCAGCTTCGTGGGCACCTATGAGGGCATGACCGGCTATATCGACGCCCTGTATTTCACCGTGACCAGCCTGACGACCACGGGCTATGGCGACATTCTTCTGCCCGGCAACTGGGGGCGGATCGTCTCCATCGTCATCATGCTGACGGGGGTGACCCTGTTCGTGCGTCTGGGCCAGACCCTGCTGCGTCCGCACAAGGTGCGCCATCCCTGCGATGTCTGCGGGCTTCAGGTCCATGACCCCGACGCCGTCCACTGCAAAGCCTGCGGCAACATCCTGTGCATTCCCGACGAGGGGCGCTGAGCGGCCTTCATGACAAAACGGTAACCTCCGCTTGCCGCGCCTTGCCGCGCGGGGGTCGGTCGTTAAGGTGCCGCCGCCGACTTATCGTGCCGACTTATCGTTCAGGGGACTGTCACATGATCCGCACTGCCGCGCTCGCCGCCCTTCTCGCTTCCACCGCTATTTCGAGCGCCGCCATGGCCCAAAGCTCCGACGTGACTGCCCCAGCACCCGCCGCACCGACCGCGACCGCCAGCGGCGGCTTCGCCACCTCCGACGCGACCGACCCCTATCTGTGGCTGGAAGAGGTCGAGGGCGACCGCGCCATGGACTGGGTGCGGGCCCACAATGAGGATTCCCTCGGCACGCTTCAGGGCGACCCCCGCTACCAGGCCCTGCACGATCAGGCGCTGGAGATCGTCCAGTCGCGCGACCGCATCCCGGCTCCCGGCTTCAACCACGACGGCACCGTCGACAACTTCTGGCAGGACGCCACTCATGTGCGCGGTATCTGGCGCACCACGACCCTGGACAGCTACCAGACCGCCGAGCCCCAGTGGGAAACCATCCTCGACATCGACGCCCTGGCCACGGCCGAGGGCAAGAACTGGGTTTACAAGGGCGCGACCTGCCTGCCGCCCGAAGAGACCCGCTGCCTCGTGAACCTGTCCGACGGCGGCAAGGACGCGGTGGTAGTCCGCGAGTTCGACCGCGCGACCCGCACCTTCGTGGACGGCGGCTTCAACCTGCCGGAATCCAAGGGCGGGGCCTCCTGGATCGATGCCGACACCCTTCTGGTCAGCCGCGACTTCGGCCCCGGCTCCCTGACCACCTCGGGCTATCCTATGATCGTCAAGGTGCTGAAGCGCGGCCAGACGATGGATCAGGCCACCACAGTCTTCACCGGCCAGCCGACGGACGTCTCCGTCTCGGGCTATGCCCTGCGCGATGCCGATGGCGTCATCCAGGCCACCCTGATCAATCGAGGCGTCAGCTTCTATGAGGGCGAGACCCACCGCCTGAACGCCGACGGCACGACGACCAAACTGGAGCTGCCCGCCAAGTCGAACATCAACGCCCTGGTCCAGGGCCAGCTGGTCGTCACCACCGATCAGGACTGGACTGCCCCCTCGGGTCAGGACTTCAAGACCGGCGACGTCATCGCCTGGGACCTGCAGCGCTGGCTGGCCGACCCGGCTACACCGGCCCAGCTGATCATCCGCCCGACCGAGCGCGAGGCCATCGAGGGCATCACCGCCACCCGCAACCGTCTGGTCGTGGCCCTGTACGAAAACGTGCGCGGCGGAGTCTATGTCTACGAGCCATCAGTACCAATCGATCACCTCGCCGATCAGATATGGACCCGTACCCGCCTGGACCTGCCCCAGAACGTCTCGGTCGGCGTCGGCTCGGCCTCGGAGCGTGATGACAAAATCTTCGTCAGCGTCACCGGCTATCTGAACCCGTCCAGCCTGTATCTGGCCGATGCGTCGACCGGCACGGCCGTGGTCAGCAAGTCCCTGCCCGCCAAGTTCGACGCCACCGGCATGACGGTGGATCAGTTCGAGGCCCGCAGCACCGACGGAACCATGATTCCCTATTTCGTCGTCCATAAGGGCGACATGGCCATGGACGGCTCCAATCCCACGGTCCTGTACGGCTACGGCGGCTTCCAGTCGTCGCTGCTGCCCGGCTATTCGGCCACGGTGGGCAAGCTGTGGCTGGAGCGTGGCGGGGTCTATGTCATCGCCAATACCCGCGGCGGCGGCGAGTTCGGCCCCCGCTGGCACCAGGCCGCCCTGCAGGAAAACCGCCAGCGCGCGCACGAGGATTTCCAGGCCGTCGCCCAGGACCTGATCACCCGCAACATCACCTCCCAGCCGCATCTGGGCATCATGGGCGGCTCGCAGGGCGGCCTGTTCATGGGGGCGATGCTGACCCAGCGCCCGGACCTGATCAACGCCGCCGTCATCCAGGTGCCTCTGTTCGACATGCTGCGCTTCCACAAGCTGCTGGCCGGGGCCAGCTGGATCGCGGAATACGGCAACCCCGACATCCCCGCCGAACGCGCCTGGATCGAACAGTATTCGCCCTATCAGCGCCTCGCCGCCGGCCAGCCCTATCCGGAAGTCTTCATCCACACCTCGACCAAGGACGACCGCGTCCACCCCGGCCACGCCCGCAAGGCCGCAGCCCGGCTGGAAGAGCTGGGCTATCCGGTGCTGTTCTATGAAAACGTCGACGGCGGCCACGGCGCCGCGGCCAACCTGCGCGAAACGGCGCGTCGCCTGGCGCTGGAATATACCTATCTGTCCCGCCGCCTGATGGACACGCCGGCGGAAGAGTAGGTTCAAAACTGTCCGCTCATCCCGGCGAAAGCCGGGACCCAGTGCTTTCGTCCTGGCACTGGCGGGTGGGATCATTTTCAGCGGGCGATCGGTAACACTCGTCGTCCAAAGATCTGGGTCCCGGCTTTCGCCGGGATGAGCGGAGTGGAATATCGTGATCAGACACCTCATGACCGGCGTGGCCTTCGCCGTGATCGCCAGCGTTGCCCACGCGCAAACACCACCCCCGCACATGCCCGCCGACCTGACCCCCGCCGGGGTCCGCGCCGCAGACGAGCATCTGGCGCAGGAACAGGTGGACGGGGCCGAGGCCATGGCCTTCGTCCGCGCCTCGAACGAGCGGGCGCTGGCCACCCTGACCGGCGACCCCCGTTACGAGCCCTTCCGCCAGCAGGCCGAGGCCATCCTGACCGCCACCGACCGCATCCCGGCCCCGTCCTTCTTGGGCGACGGCATCGGCAACTACTGGCAGGACGCAACCAATCCCAAGGGCCTGTGGCGGCGCACGACCCTGGACGGTTACCGCTCCGCAGACACGCCGTGGGAAACCCTGATCGACCTGGACGCCCTGTCCCGCGCCGAGGGCAAGGACTGGGTCTGGAAGGGCTCCAACTGTCTGGCCCCCGACGAGACCCGCTGCCTCATCAGCCTGTCGGACGGCGGCAAGGACGCCGTCGTGGTGCGCGAGTTCGACACCACCACCAAGGCCTTCGTGGAAGATGGCTTCATCCTGCCCGAGGGCAAGCACCGCATCAGCTGGCTGGACCGGGACACACTTCTGGTCGCCACCGACTTCGGCGACGGCACCCTGACCGAGTCAGGTTATCCTTACATCGTGAAGTCGCTCTCGCGCGGCCAGACGCTGGACCAGACGACCGAGGTCTATCGCGGCGACGTCTCGGACGGCGGCTATGGTGTCAGCCCCTCCGTCTATCGCGACAAGACCGGCGTGGTCGAAGCGGTGATCATCAGCCGCCCGCTCGACACTTATCGGTCGGAGACGTGGCGGGTGGTGGATGGACAGGTCGTGCGCCTGAACCTGCCGGAGCGGGTGTCGGTTTACGGGGCGCTTCACGGTCGGCTGATCTTCTCGAACGATGAGGCGTGGAAGCTTCATTTTCGCGATTATCCGGCGGGCTCGCTTATCGCGGCACCTCTCACTGTCCTGCGGCCCAGAACCCGCAGCGAACCCCCGATCACACCAGGCACCGACGTCGGCCTGATGGTCTGGGACGTCTACCTCCCCGGTGATCGCCAATCGCTGCAGGAGGTCGAGATCGCAGGTGACTCCCTGGCCGTGGTCATTTCGGACAACGTTTCCAGCAAGCTCATGCATTTCGAACTCCGCGGAAATCTCTGGGGCGGAACACCGATGCCTGTGCCGGAGAACGTCTCTGTGCATTTGGGTGACGCCTCCAAGGCGACGGGCATGTTTTTCTATACGGTCGAGGGCTTCCTGACGCCGGCGACACTCAACATCGCGAACGCGCCGACCGGACAGGCCCAGACTCTGCGGACCGCCCCCGCTCGCTTTGACGCCTCGACCCACATTACCGAACAGTTCGAGGCCACCTCGGCAGACGGCGTGAAGATCCCTTATTTCGTCACCCGCCCGCGCGACCAGTCCGGCCCGGCCCCGACGATCCTGTTCGGCTATGGTGGTTTCCAGGTCAGCTTCCCGCCCGCCTACAAACCCGAGATGGGCAAGCTGTGGCTCGAAAACGGCGGCGTCTTCGTCCAGGCCAATATCCGCGGCGGCGGCGAGTTCGGCCCGGCCTGGCACCAGGCGGCCCTGAACGAGAACCGCCAACGGTCGTTCGACGACTTCGCCGCCGTCGCCCGCGATCTGGAAACGCGCGGCATCACCACGGCGCGTCGCCTCGGCATCTATGGCCGCTCCAATGGCGGGGTCCTGACCTCGGTGACCCTGACCCAGCACCCCGAGCTGATCAATGCGGCGGTGATCGAAAGCCCTCTGGTCGACATGCTGCGTTATCACGAGCTGCCCGCCGGGGCCTCCTGGATCGGCGAATACGGCGACCCGCGCATCCCCGAGGAAGCCGCATGGATCGCCGCCTATTCCGGCTATCAGAACCTGCGCGAGGGGGCGAACTATCCGCGCGTCTACATCACCACCAACACCCGCGACGACCGCGTCCACCCCGGCCACGCCCGCAAGCTGGCCGCGCGCCTGGGCGACATGGGCTATGACCACCTGTATTTCGAGGATACCGCAGGCGGCCACTCCAACGACGCCGACCCCGTCGCCAACGCCCGCCGCTGGGCCCGCCACTATGTCTATCTGGCCCAGCAGCTGATGGACTGACCGGACCGCCGCGCCCTCTCGAAACAGGGGCGCGGTCCTTCGGTTCGGCTTGACCGGGCAGGCGATCTCGCACAGCGTCGCAGCCGTGTCTGAGGGGGCCATCGCATGAAATCGAATATCGCGCTGATCGTCGTTGGCAGCCTTTTGCTGGCCGTGGTGGCTGTCATCGCCTGGCTGCTGGCGCGGTTCGAACTGGGCGGGATCTATCCCTGGGACCTGTTCCTGGGCAGCAGCATCGTCATGCAGCTCTGCATCATCCTGGCCGTCGGCGGCGGTCTGGGGGGCATCATCGGTGCCCTGACCCGTGTGGGACCGCTCCTCTGGATCGGTGCCGGTGCGGCCGTCCTGTTCGGCGTCCTGGGTGGGCTTTACGGAGAGATGACGACCCAGGCGGCGCTCGCCTATGTCGGAAGCCCTGTCGGCCTCGAGGTCACGGCCCCCAGCCGTATCGAAAGCCTGGCCAGCGTCGGCTGCGGTCTGGTGATGGCCTTCATCGCCTTGGCCATCCGTCGTCTGAGCCCGCGTTAGGCCCGCAAAAACAGGTCATTGTGGAGACAGATACTGCCGCCCTTCTCGACCCCTGATGCGCCCTTCCGGACCTTTGCCGGCTCCGGCCTTCGCCAGTTTCCTCAGCATGCGCCGAGCCCGTGGTAAACTGCGTCATGCGCGGTCCCTGAAGGCCGCCCTGACAGGCTTTCCGGTCTTTGACAGTTTCAGCTCCGCTCCCGACCGCCCCCAGGTCGCACGCGATCATGCGCACAGGCGACAGGTTCAGGACGTCCGTGTCTCGCCTCGAAAACGCAATGGAGACACTGGACCCGGCGGGGACGGGTCAGGCGGCGAGGGCGGCCTTGGCCTTCTTGGCCTTGGCGGGCTTGTCCGCCTTGGCCGGCTTCTCGCCCTTGCGGGCCAGTTTCTCGGCCTTCCTGGCTTCGCGGGCGGCCTTCTTGGCGGCGCGGGCCTCGGCCTTGGCCTTGTCTGGGGCGGCGTCGGCCTCTCCGGCCAGCTCAGCCAGCAATCCCAGGAAGCCGTCGCGCTTGCCCTTGGGCAGCAGGGCCATGATGCGTTTGTCGGCGGCCTCGACGCGCGGGCGGGCAGCGTCCAGCGCCTCCTGCCCCTTGGGCGACAGGCGCACGGCCTTGGCGCGGGCGTCGATGCTGGACTTCTCGCGGTCCAGCAGGCCCTTCACCGTCATGCGCGACACCAGGTCCGCCAGGGTCGAGCGGTCGATGCCTGTGGCGCGAACCAGATCGGTCTGGGTCAGGCCCGACTTCTGCGACACGGCCTCCAGCACCGCGAACTGGCGCTGTGTCAGGCCGTCGGCACCGGCTTCCTCGGAATAGATGTCCAGCGCCAGTTGCAGCACACGGTGCATCAGATGACTGGGCGAGGCCGAGAGGCCACCGCGTTTGGACTTGTTGCCGGACTTGACCATGAAACCGTATCCCCTGCGGTTGCCGGAAGGCTTAGCAGCCGCGTTTTACGGTTTGACGACGGACGAAGATTCTTACGGTCCGGTGTCGGGTTCGGCCGGAGCCATCGGATCGACGGGTTTATCTGCCGCGGTCAGATTGCCCATGATCAGCGGGATCTGTGACAGGCCGAATACGGACGATGCGATCCACAGCACGCCCCGGAAACTGACCCAGACATCCGCCGGGTCCAGATGACCCAGGCCGATGCGCGGCGCGACTATGGCGACCAGCGCCTCGCTGCGCACCGCCTCGTTGACGATCGCCACGGTCAGGAAATACAGGCCGTATCGCAGGGTCAGGGTCCGCCAGGCCCGATCGTTGATCGGAATGACGGTCCCCAGCAGCGCCTTCAGCGGCTGTTTGTGCAGCAGGTAGCCACCCAGCAGGGCCACGGCCAGGCCGCCGTTCAGCGCCGTGACCTTGATCTTGACCCACAGGCCGTCGCCGGTCAGCAGCGTCAGCAGGCCGAACACCAGGGCGAACCCGCCGACCAGCAGTGGCATCAGCGCCAGTCGCTTCTCGACCACCAGCCCGACCACCACCGCCACGGCCGAGCCCGCCACCAGGGCCCAGGTCGCATTGACCAGGGCCTCGTCCCCGCTCATCCCGCGCAGACGCAGCACCAGAAAGGCCAGGCCGAACGCCAGCAGGCCGCCGAAATCCACCGCCTGACGCAGGCCGGAGTTCTTCTCGCCCTGGGGCGGGGTCGGATCCAGTTCGGGCGCGGTGTCGGTCTCGGTCATGCGGCTCAATCTTCCAGTCCCACCAGCGACCTTGAAAAGGCCCGGGCGTCGAAGGGTTGCAGGTCATCGACGCCCTCGCCGACGCCGATCAGCTTGATGGGCGCATCCGACGCCTGGGCCACGGGCACCAGGACGCCGCCGCGCGCCGTGCCGTCCAGCTTGGTCATGACCACGCCGGAGACATAGGCCGTCCGCCCGAAGATCTTCTCCTGCTCCAGCGCATTGCGCCCGACCGTGGCGTCCAGCACCAGCAGGGTCTCGTGCGGAGCCTCCGGGTCGATCTTCTTGATGACGCGCACGATCTTCAGCAGTTCGTCCATCAGGGCGGACTTGTTCTGCAACCGCCCGGCGGTGTCGATCAGGACCACGTCATACCCCTCGGCCTTGGCCTTGGTGTAGGCGTCGAAGGCCAGGCCGGCGGGATCGGCCCCGTCCCGGCGGCTCTCGAAGGTCGCGCCCGCCCGCTCGGCCCAGACCTTCAGCTGTTCGCGCGCCGCGGCCCGGAAGGTGTCGCAGGCTACAATCATGACCCTGGCCCCCTGACCGGTCAGGTCCGAGGCGATCTTGCCCAGGGTCGTCGTCTTGCCAGAGCCGTTGACCCCGACGAACAGGGTCACGAAGGGCCTGGGCCCGCCCAGCGGCTCATAGCGGGCCTGGTGGTTGATCAGTTCGGCCGCCACAGCCTCGGCCAAGGCCTCCTTGACCTCGCGCTCGTCGGCCCCCTTGCCGAAGCGTAAGTCCCGGAACCGCTCGACGATCCGGTCGGTCGCGGCAGGACCCAGATCGCTCTCCAGCAGATGCTCCTCGAGCTGTTCCAGAGCGGTCTCGGACAGCGGCTCCTTCACGAAGGAGGCGACGACCTGATCGGTCATCTGCTTGGAGGAGCGGCTCAGCCCCTCGCTCAGGCGCGAGAGCCAGCCCTTTTTCGGCGTATCGTTCATCCAGCGGGTTTAGCGGGGTGGGACCGGCGCGTCATCTGCTCAATCCGCCTGCGGTGCCTGAAGCCAAGTCAGAGGATGACGGTGTCGGGACGGGGCGTTAGACTGAGGCACGCTCAGGATGCCGCCCTTGCCCCACGCCTTCCACTCCGCCCGCACCCACGGCTTCGTCCGCGTCGCCGCCGCCACGCCGGTGGTGCACACCGCCGATCCCGTGGCCAATGCCGAGGAACACGTGGCCCTGATCCAGCAGGCGGGCGAACAGGGCGTGGACCTGATCGTCTTTCCCGAACTGAGCCTCAGCGGCTATGCCATCGACGACCTGCTGATGCAGGACGCCCTGCTAGCCGAGGTCGAACGCCAGATCGCCGTCCTGGCCGAGGCGGCGGACGAGGCCTGTTTGGTCGCCGTGATCGGAGCACCGGTGCGAAGTGGCGACGCCCTGTTCAACTGCGCCGTCGTGCTGGGCTCGGGCTCGGTACTGGGTGTCGTGCCCAAGACCTATCTGCCCAACTATCGGGAATACTACGAGAAACGCTGGTTCGCCCCGGCCGCCAGCCGATCCGAAGACACGGTCCTGCTGAACGGCGAAACGGTCGATTTCGCCCCCGGCCTGATCTTCGAGGCGGTCGACCGGCCCGGCTTCGTCTTCGCCGCCGAAATCTGCGAGGACTTCTGGGCCCCCCAGCCGCCCTCGACGCGGGCGGCGCTGGCCGGGGCACGCATCCTGCTGAACCTGTCGGCCTCCAACATTGTGATCGGCAAGGCGGACGAACGGGCCGTGCTGTGCGCCAGCCAGTCTATGCGGGCCCAATGCGCCTATGTCTTCACCGCCTCCGGCTGGGGCGAAAGCACGACCGACCTGGCCTGGGACGGGCAGGCGACGATCCATGAGCTGGGCGCGAAACTGGCCGAGGGTGAGCGGTTCGCGCTTGAGAACCATCTGACGACGGCCGACATCGACGTCGAGCGCATCGGCCTGGACCGCCTGCGTAACGGCACCTTCGCAGACTGTGCGCGACTGGAAGGCGAGCCCGCCACCGTCGTGCCATTCGAGACGAGCGGGCGCGAAGGCGTAGCCGATCTGATTCGCCCTCTGGATCGCTTCCCCTTCGTGCCCGACGACCCGGCGCGTCTGGATCAGGACTGTTTCGAGGCCTTCAACATCCAGGTCCAGGGCCTGATGCGCCGGCTGAAGGCGACAGGTTCGAAGACCCTGATCATCGGGGTGTCGGGCGGTCTGGATTCGACCCAGGCCCTGCTGGTCGCCTGCCGCGCCTTCGACCGGATGGGCCTGCCGCGCACGGGCATTCTGGGCTTCACCATGCCCGGCTTCGCGACGTCGGAGGGCACCAAGTCCAACGCCTGGGCGCTGATGAAGGCGCTGGGCATCACGGGTGCCGAAATCGATATCCGCCCCGCCGCCGAGCGGATGCTGAAGGACATCGGCCACCCCTATGCCGCGGGCCAGCCGGTCCACGACATCACCTTCGAGAATGTGCAGGCCGGTCTGCGCACCGACTATCTGTTCCGTCTGGCCAATCAGCACGGCGGCCTGGTGCTGGGCACGGGCGACCTGTCGGAACTGGCTCTGGGCTGGGCCACCTATGGCGTCGGCGACCACATGAGCCACTACAACGTCAATGGCGGCGTGGCGAAGACCCTGATCCGGCACCTGATCCGCTGGGTCGCGGCGCGCGAGCACGAAGGCGCAGCGGGCGAGGTGCTGCAGGCCATTCTGGACACCGAGATTTCGCCCGAACTGGTCCCGGCCAAGGACGGCCAAATCCAGTCGACGGAGGCGACCGTCGGCCCCTATGCGCTCAACGACTTCTTCCTATTCTACATCACCCGCTTCGGCCTGAAGCCGTCCAAGGTGGCGTATCTAGCGCATCAGGCGTGGAAGGATGCCGCGACGGGACACTGGCCCGCGAACACTCCGGACGACGAAAAGGTCGAATACGATCTGGCCACCATCAAGGGCTGGCTGCGCAAATTCCTGATCCGCTTCTTCCAGACCAGCCAGTTCAAACGGTCCGCCCTGCCCAACGGACCCAAGGTCGTCACCGGCGGCTCTCTGTCCCCGCGCGGCGACTGGCGAGCCCCGTCCGACGCCACGGCCCGCGTCTGGCTGGACGAGTTGGACGCCAACGTGCCGGACTAGGTCAGGGAAGCTCGCTCAGGAACGGGAACAGCGCTTCTTTCACTGCCGGCTCATCTAGCATGGGTGCATGTCCCACGCCAGGGACTTCGACATAGTCCATCTTCGGTGCCCGCTTGCGCATTTTGGCGACAATTTCCGGGCTGAGCAGGTCGGAGGTTTCGCCCCGGATCAGCAGCACCTGCCGTCCGCGCGTCAGTCGTCCGAACATCGGCCACAGATTAGGGACCAGGGCCTTGGCTCCGGCCGCCCGGATCGGCACGGCAATGTCGGGGTCATAGTCGGGAACCGGCGTGCCTTCGGTGCCGATGCGGAAGGTGCGGCGGGCGAAGGCCTCCCAGTCCGCGTCGGTATAGTGCGGGAAGGCGACGTCGTTCAGCCGCCTGGCATGGGCGGCGGCATCGGCCCAGCTATGAATTTCGACCGCCTGCCCGGCGTAGCTGGCGATGCGAGCCAGTCCCACAGGCGAGACTTCCGGCCCTATATCATTCAGGATCGCCCCGGCGACAACCTTTGAGCGGATCGCTGCGATGGCCATGGTGATCAGCCCACCCATGGAGGTGCCAATGAAGACCGCCCGTTCGATGCCTAGCGCCGACATCAGGGCCAGCACGTCCTGGGCATAGGTCGCGGGCTGATAGGTCATGGGGTCAGTCGCGCGATCGGAACGCCCCCGGCCGCGGACGTCGACGGCCAGGACGCGGCGTCCGGCCAGGGCGATCTGCGGCGCGATGACTTCAAAGTCCGCCGCATTGCGCGTCAGGCCGTGGATGGCGATGACCGGCAGCCTGGCCTGACCGGCCACGGCGGCATAGTCACGGGCCGACAGATCGAGGCCGTCGGCGCTTTTCCAGCGGCGTTCGACGAAGTTGGAAGGCATGGCAGGCTCCGTGTGCGTTCGGCACAGTAATTCATCGCGGGGAGAAATCCCATGCGTCCGATCGGCTGCACGAACAGGTGTTTCAGTCGCCCAGCAGGTCGGCGACGAAACGGTCCAGATCGCCGCCGACAAAACGGAAGCCCAGCACGCCGGCACGCTGGGCCGCTTCCATGTCCGACGGCTGGTCACCGATCATGAGCGAGCGGTCGGGATCCAGCCCATGCTCGGCTACGGCCCTCAGGATCATGCCGGGGTTGGGCTTTCGGTCCGGATGGTCAGGATGGATGAAGGCTTCGACGGAACCCTGTGCATGAAAGGGGCAGGCATAGACGGCGTCGATGTGCGCCCCGTCCTCGGCCAGGGTCTGCACAACAAGATCATTGAAGGCCTGCATCTGCTCCAGATCGAACAGGCCGCGCGCGACGCCCGACTGATTGGTCACGATGACGCAGACGAAGCCCGCCGCATTCAGCCGTCGCACGGCGGTCGCTGCGCCGGGCATCAGGCGCAGCTGGTCTGGCCGATGCGGATAGCCGACGTCCTCGATCAGCACGCCGTCACGGTCGAGAAAGGCGGCGGGGCGGCCTGGGGTCATGCGCCCGGATTACGAGATGCCGGGCCGGGCTGGCAAGCGGCGGCCTGTGGCTCGTTGCAAGCCGTCACCCGAAGTGACCAGCTGCGATTTGGCGGGACCGAACGCTTTTTGCTAGTGACCAGCCTCCCGACGCGCCGCAAGCTGGCGGCGTTACTCGCCGGCCTTTGCGTCCGGCCGCCTTCGGAGCTTATTCCGCATGACCATCCCCTTCATCGACCTTCAGGCCCAGCGCCTTCGCCTCGGCGGAAAGATCGAAGCCGCCATCCAGGAGGCGGTCCTCGGCGGAGCCTGGGTCATGGGCCCACAGGTGCGTCAGTTCGAGGCCGATCTGACTGCGTTCGGACAGGCGAAACACGCTCTGGGCTGCGCCAACGGGACCGACGCCCTGATCCTGCCGCTGATCGCTTGGGGCATCCGCACGGGCGACGCCGTCTTCTGTCCCAGCTTCACCTTCACCGCGACCGCCGAGGTCGTGCCCTGGCTGGGGGCGGCGCCGGTGTTCGTCGATGTGGATGCACAGACGTTCAACATGGACCCGGCCCATCTGGAGGCCATGATCGAGGCGACGCTGAAGGAAGGTCGCCTCCGGCCCCGGGTCGTGATCGCGGTCGACCTTTTCGGCCAGCCCGCTGACTACCCCGCCATCCGCGCCATCTGCGACAAATACGGCCTGAAGCTGATCTCGGATTCGGCGCAAGGCTTTGGCGGCACCCTGCATGGCGAGCATCCGATCAAATGGGCGGATGTGACGACCACCAGCTTCTTTCCGGCCAAGCCGCTGGGCTGTTACGGCGACGGCGGGGCGGTGCTGACCGACGACGAGGACCTGGCCCAGGAGATGGATTCCCTGCGCGTCCACGGCAAGGTCGTCGCCAAGGACATGAAGGCGGGTGCCGCCGAGTTCGCCCACGACCCCAAATACCTGGCCATGCGCATCGGCATGAACAGCCGCCTCGACACCATCCAGGCCGCCGTCCTGATCGAGAAGCTGAAGGTCTTCAGCCAGGAGATTGAATGGCGTAACGCCGCCGCCGACCGTTACAACACCGGCCTGGCCCCCCATGTCGCCAGCGTGCCGCAGGTCATCGATGGCGGTGTCTCCATCTGGGCCCAGTATACGATCGAGCATGAGAACCGCGACGGCCTGGCCGCGCATCTGAAGGATCAGGGCGTGCCCACCGCCGTCTATTATCCCGTCCCCATGCATCTGCAGCCCGCCTATGCGCGCTTCTCGGCGGGCGAGGGCAGCCTGCCGGTGACGGAACGGCTGAAGGATCGGGTCATCAGCCTGCCCATGCACTCGGACCTCGACGCGCCGACGCAAGGCCGCATCATCGACGCCGTCGCGTCCTTCAAGAGTTGATCGCATGAACCAGAACCAGACCCCCCTCAAGGTCGGCGTCGCCGGCGTCGGCGTCATGGGCCGCAACCATGCCCGCGTGCTGGGCGACATCCGCGACTTCGACCTCACGCACATCTTCGACGCCGATGAAGTGACCGCCCAGGGCGTCGCCGAACTGTACGGCGCGACGCCGGTCACGACGGTTCAGGCCTTTGTCGAGGCCGGGCTGGAGGCGGCGGTGGTCTCGACCCCCAACCGCACCCATGCCGATCTGGGCGTGGCCTTGCTGGAACGCGGCGTGCATGTGCTGGTCGAAAAGCCGATCGCCGCCACCGTGGCCGATGCCCAGCGGCTGATCGATGCGGCCAAGGCCAATGACCGCGTCCTGATGGTCGGTCAGGTCGAGCGGTTCAACCCGGCGGTCGATGCCGTCAAGCGCGCCATCGCGGACGAAAAGGTCATCTCCATCCAGATCACCCGCGTGGGCCCCTTCCCGCCGCGCATGGGCGAGGTCGGGGTGGTCATCGATCTGGCGGTGCACGACATCGACATCATCCGCCACCTGACCGACAGCGAGATCGTCGAGATCCAGCCGCAGCTGGCCCGCACCAAGGCGGACCGCGAGGACACGGCCCTGCTGCAGTTCCGGCTGGAGAATGGCGTGATCGCCCACATCACCACCAACTGGGTCACGCCCTACAAGACCCGCACCCTGCAGGTCGCCACCCAGAACAAATTCGTGGTCGCCGATCTGATGACCCGTCAGGTCACCGAATATTTCGGGCAGCAGCCCGACGGCAGCTATTCGACGCGCGGCGTCATGAGCTGGCCCAGCGAGCCGCTGAAGAAGGAACTGGAAGCCTTCGCCCATGCCATCCGCACCGGAGAGACGCCGGCGGTGACCGGCGAGGACGGCCTGCGCAACCTCGAAGTCGCCCTGCGGTGCCTCGGCGAGGCCTAGGGCCATGTCGCGACCGAACCGCCAGATCGGCCGCCGGATAGGCTTGGCGGCGACGTTTCTGGTCGTCGGACCGATCGCGGGCGGGCTGACCTTCCCGCTGGTCGTTGTCATTGATCACCTGATCTGGCCTGACAACCCCGCCCGATTCGCACTGGCAGGCATGTTTCTGGCGGGGACGGTGCTGACGATCCTGCCGTCGCTGATTGCCGGGATCGCCGGTGCTATCACATCGAGGCTCTGGAGGCGGCGAACAAGCTGGATAACTCAGGCAGTGGCAATCGGCACCGCGATGAGCGTGCTCGAGGGCGTCTTGCTCGCCATTCTGTCGGGGTCAAACTCTGTGATGTTTCAGACAACAGAGGCTATGACACGCTCAATAGTCCTGATCGTGATGCTTGGGTTCCCTGGAGCACTGGCGGGGCTGGCCGCCGCGGTGGCGACCCAGGCCTGGCGTCCTAAGAGCCTTTCCGGGCTCTACGCCGAAACCTTTGACTGAAGTTCAGAAGGCACGTGGCGTCTGGTCGCGGCAACGGGAGGGGGCGGGCGGCGTTTGGCTGTGACCCGTCACCTCGCCGATCGGACGCATCATGGCCTACCGCACCCTGAACCCCTACACCGAAACCGTCGTCAAGACGTACGATCCGCATACGGACGACCAGGTTGAGGCGGCTCTGTCCAAAGCGGACGACATCTTCAAATCCGACTGGTGCCAGGGCGATATCGCGTCGCGTCTGAAAGTCCTGTCGCGGATGGCGGAGCTGCTGACGGAGCGCAGCGACGACCTCGCCGCCAAGATGGCCGAGGAAATGGGCAAGCCGATTACCCAGGGCGCGCAGGAGATCGAACTGTGCGCCGGGATCGCGCAATACTATGCCGAGAACGCCACCGAGCTCCTGAAGCCCCAGGCCTATGAGAGCCAGTTGGGCGAAGCCTGGGTCCAGAATCATCCGGTCGGCGTGCTTCTGGCGGTCGAGCCCTGGAACTTCCCGATTTATCAGCTGATCCGCGTGATCGCTCCGGCCATCGCCGTGGGCAATCCGGTTCTGTTCAAGCACGCGGGGATCGTCCCGGGCTGTGCGGCCATGTTCGAGACGCTGGTGCGAGATGCGGGTGCGCCCGATGGCATGGTGGCAACGCTCTACATCTCGTCGGAACAGGTGTCCGACCTTATCGGTGACGACCGCATCCAGGGTGTCGCCCTGACCGGGTCGGAAGGCGCAGGCTCAAAGGTCGCAGCGCGGGCGTCGGAGATGCTCAAGAAATCCACACTGGAGTTGGGCGGCAGCGACGTCTTCGTGGTGCTGGACGACGCCGATGTTGCGGCCGCCGCCCAGGCCGGGGCCGAGGCGCGCCTGTCCAATGCCGGTCAGGTCTGCACGGGGGCCAAGCGGTTCATCGTCCAGAAGAAGGTCGCAGACGCCTTCACCGCCGCCTTCACCGAAGGCATGCAATCCGCCGTCATGGGCGACCCGATGGATCCGTCCACGACGCTGGGCCCACTGTCGTCCGAGGACGCGCTGGAGGGTCTGGCCAAACAGGTCGATGCCGCTGTGGAGCACGGTGCCGAGCCGTTGACCGGTGGCAAGAGGGCGGACCGCAAGGGCTTCTTCTTTGAACCCACCATCCTGACCGGGATCACCTCTGGCAATCCGGCCTTCCATCAGGAGTTCTTCGGACCCGTAGCCCAGCTCTACATCGTCGAAGACGACGATGCCGTCGTCGCCCTGGCCAACGATTCCCCCTACGGCCTGGGCGGCTCGATCTTCTCGGGCGACACCGACCGGGCGCGCAAGCTCGCCTCGCGGATCGAGACCGGCATGGTCTTCATCAACACCCCGACCACCTCCATGCCTGAACTGCCGTTCGGCGGCGTCAAACGGTCCGGCTACGGCCGCGAACTGGGCGATCTGGGCATCAAGGAGTTCGTCAACCGCAAGCTGGTTGTCGTCGCGGGCTGAGCTAGGCTCAAGCATGGGATGATGCCGGACCGGGTTTGGGCTATCAAGGTGCCATGACGTCCGAACCCGCTACCGAGCCCCGCCTGACTTCCCTCGCTCACGGCGGCGGGTGCGGATGCAAGATGTCACCGGAGCGGTTGCGGTCCATCCTGTCGCAGATGCCCGCCGCCTCGGCCTTTCCGTCGCTGCTGGTCGGGACCGAAACCTCCGACGACGCGGCGGTCTGGAAGATCAGTGAGGATCAGGCGGTGGTCGCCACCACCGACTTCTTCATGCCCATGGTCGACGACCCCTTCGTCTTCGGCCAGATCGCGGCGACCAACGCCCTGTCGGACGTCTATGCCATGGGGGCCAGGCCGATCATGGCCCTGGCCATTCTGGGCATGCCGATCAACGTCCTGTCCGATGCGACCATCGGTCAGATACTGGCTGGCGGGGCCGAGGTCTGTTCGCGGGCCGGCATACCGGTTGCGGGTGGGCATTCGATCGATTCCGTCGAACCCATCTATGGGCTGGTGGCCATGGGTCTGGTCGATCCGCGCCGTGTCCTGACCAATCGAGGGGCCCGGCCGGGAGACAGGTTGATCCTGACCAAGGGTCTGGGCGTGGGTGTGCTCAGCGCTGCATTCAAGCGCGATGAGCTTTCAGCGACCGGCTATCAGGCGCTGGTCGCCTCGACGACGCAGCTCAATACCGTCGGCGCTCGGCTGCCCGATATCGACGGTGTGCATGCGGTGACGGACGTTACCGGCTTTGGCCTGCTGGGGCATGCCCTGGAGATGGCGCGGGGCGGGGACGTCGATCTGGAGATAGAAACCGGACGGCTCCCGGTGCTGGACGCCGCGCATGATCTGATCCGTGCCGGGCGCGTCACTGGCGCGTCGGGCCGCAACTGGACCAGTTATCAGCAGGATGTCCGCCTGCCCGCCGATGCGGTGGCAGACTGGCGCGATCGGCTGACAGACCCCCAGACCAGCGGCGGCCTGCTGATCGCCGTGGCCGAGGCGGATGCCGGGCGGGTTCTGGACATGGCGGTGCAGGACGGGTTCGCCATGGCAACCGAGATCGGGCGCGTGGTGCCTGCGGTCGGCCGGCCCTCCGTCATCGTCAGGGCCTGACCGCATGGCGGGGTCGACGATCGATCTGAGCCCCGAGGCCCGCGTGACCTATGACGCGATCATCGACGTGCGTAGCCCCGCCGAGTTCGCGGAAGATCACCTGCCCGGCGCGATCAACCTGCCGGTTCTCGACGATGCCCAGCGGGCCGAGATCGGCACGATCTACGTCCAGACCTCCAAATTCCTGGCGCGACGGCAGGGTGCCGCCATGGTCGCACGCAATATCGCGGCCCATCTGGAAGGTCCGCTGGCCGAACGGACGGGTGGGTTCAGGCCCCTTGTCTATTGCTGGCGTGGCGGACAACGGTCGGGGTCCATGGCCACGGTGATGAGCCAGGTCGGCTGGCCCGTGACGCGGCTTGAGGGTGGTTACCAGACCTGGCGGCGACGGGTTCTGTCTCGCCTCTACGATCCAGCACCACACGGTCCGGATTTCCGCTGTATCCTGCTGGATGGTCCGACCGGCAGCGGAAAGACCGCTGTCCTGGGCCTGCTGGCCGAGCGCGGCGTACAGGTTCTGGATTTGGAAGGTCTGGCCCATCACCGTGGGTCCCTGTTCGGCGCTTCCGACCAGCCCCAACCGCGCCAGCGCCTGTTCGAAAGCCATTTGCTGGAAGCCCTGGAGCGGCTCGATCCCGCTCGCCCGATCGTGGTCGAGTCCGAATCCAGCCGGATTGGTGCCCTGACCCTGCCGCCGCGTCTGTGGGCCGCGATGAAGATTGCGCCGCGCATCGAACTGGTCGCCTCGCGGGAGGCTCGCGCCCGATTCAGCCTGGACAGCTACGCCAGCGTCGCCGCCGATCCTGCGGCCCTGGACCAGACCCTGTCACGCCTGCCCTGGCGTCATGGACGGGCCCAAATCGCCGCGTGGCGCACCCTGGCCAGCGCGGGCGACCTTCTGTCCCTGGTCGATGGTCTGCTGGAGATACACTACGACCCGGCCTACCGTCGGGCCGCGTCCCGGTTCGCACCGGCCGTCGCCGCAGTGCCCTCGCCTGTTTTCGGGGACCCGTCGGAGCGTGACGCAGCCCTGGATCGAATCGAGGCCACCATCAGCGCGCTGGGCTGAGCTTCAGCCGCCGACCATCTGCATGCCCAACCATTCGGCGATCAGGGCGGGCTTGTCTCCGCCCTCGATCTCGACCGTCAGCTCGTGCTTGATCAGCCAGCGCCCGCCGCCCTTGTCCTCGGCGGACAGCAGTTTGAAACGGCCGCGCACCTTCGAATTGACCGGCACGGGTGCCAGAAAACGCAGCTTGTCGAAGCCGTAGTTGACGCCCATGACCACGCCTTCCAGCGGGGCGACGGCCTCATAGGACATGCCGGACGCCAGGCTGAGCGTCAGGAACCCATGCGCAATGGTAGTTCCGAACGGGGTCTGTTTGGCCAGTTCGGGATTCACATGGATGAACTGATGATCGTTGGTGACCTCGGCGAAGGCGTCGATGCGGGCCTGGTCGATCTCGATCCAGCTGGAGACGCCGACTTCGGTGCCGATCAGGGACTGCAGTTCGCTGGGCTTGGGCATGGTGGTCCTCACGTGGGTTTCGAGAGCAGACTGACCGGGAAGCGCGGCGCAATCAATGGGCGACGAACCGGCCCTCGATGATGTCGGAGAACAGGCCCGGATCGACATTGCCGCCTGACAGAACGAGAACCGTGGTTCGCCCCGCTGCTTCGACATGACCCGACAACAGGGCGGCAAGGGACACCGCGCCACCCGGTTCGACCACTTGCTTCAGGGTTCGGAATGCGTAGGCCACGGCCTCGGCCACCTCGGCGTCCGAAACAGTGACGACCCGCTGCAGTCGCCGGTTGATCGGAAACGTCAGCTCGCCCGGCCGATCGGTCATCAGGGCATCGCAGATGGAGGGGTGCGACACCGGCGCATGGGTCAGCCGCTCGCCTGCGGCGAGCGATAGCAGGGTGTCGTTATAGGCCTGCGGTTCTACCCCGATCACCGGCGTATCCGGCGACAGGGCCGCCATCGACAGATTGATCCCCGCGATCAGCCCGCCGCCCGACGCCCCGCACAGCAGCTGATCGATCCGCTCGACACCCTGCTCACGCGACTGCTCGACGATCTCCAGTCCCGTCGTGCCCTGGCCCTCGATGATGAAGGGGTCGTCGAAGGGGCGGACCAGGACGCTGCCCTTCGTGGCCGCGATCTCCTCGCCGATGGCCTCCCGGCTCTCGGTATAGCGGTCGTACATCCGCACCTCGCCACCGAAGGCGATGACGCCCTCGACCTTCACCCTGGGGCTGTCGGCGGGCATGACGATGATCGCGTGGGTGCCCATGCGACGGGCGGCGGCAGCCACGGCCTGGGCATGATTGCCGGACGAATAGGCGACGACACCGCGTGCCAGTTCTTCAGACGTCAGCCGGCTGATCCGGTTCCACGCCCCCCGGAACTTGAAGGCCCCCGCCACCTGAAGGTTTTCCGCCTTCATCAGCACACGCCCGCCCAGACGTTCGTTCAGCGCGGGGCTTTCGATCAGGGGCGTGCGGACGGCGTGTCCGGCGATCTGACGGGCGGCGTCGCGGACGCCCTCGAAGGAGGCGGTGTGCATGGGCCCTCTTACCTTGCCTGCACGGGTTTGCGTAAGGTGTGACTATGAGAAGTCTGATCCTCGCCATTGACCAGGGCACGACCTCGTCGCGCGCCATCGCCTTCGAAGTGGCAACAGGAGGCGGGCTTCGACCGGTAGCGGTCAGCCAGATCGAACTGCAGCAGCATTTCCCCAAGTCCGGATGGGTCGAGCATGACGCGGCCGAGATCTGGTCGGCCACGCTGCAGACCTGCCGCGAGGTGATCGGCAAGGCGGGCGGCGTCGCGCGCTTCGCCGCCATCGGGATCACCAACCAGCGTGAGACGGCGGTTCTGTGGGATGCCCGAACATCAGAGCCTCTGCACCGCGCCATCGTCTGGCAAGACCGGCGCACCGCCGATGTCACCGCGCGTCTGGCCGCGGCCGGGCATGAGTCCATGGTTCAGGACGCGACCGGCCTGATCCTCGATCCCTATTTCTCCGCGCCCAAATTCGCCTGGCTGCTGGATGCGGTGCCTGGCGCGCGCGAGCGGGCGCAGCGCGGCGAGGTGAAGCTGGGCACGATCGAGAGCTGGCTGATCTGGAAGCTGACAGGAGGCAACAGCCACGTCACCGACGCGACCAATGCCAGCCGCACCTCACTGATGGACCTGAGAACCCGCCAATGGCGGCCTGATCTGGCCGAGCTGTTCCATGTGCCCCTTTCGGCCTTGCCGGAGATACGCGGCTGTACGGATCATCTGGGGGATTGCGAGGCGTCGTTGTTCGGGACTGCCCTGCCCATTCACGGCGCGGCGGGCGATCAGCAGGCGGCGCTGGTGGCGCATGGGGCGCTGAAGGCGGGCGATGCCAAGATCACCTATGGCACCGGGGCCTTTCTGGTCGCCAATGTCGGCACAGAACCCGTCGCCTCGACCAGCCGCCTGCTGGGCACGCTGGGATACGAGGCGAAGGGCCAGGTCGCCTATGCGCTGGAAGGGTCGATCTTCTCCGCCGGATCGGCGATCCAGTGGCTGCGCGACGGGCTGAAGGTCATCTCCGCATCGCGCCAGTCCGAGGCCATGGCGCAGAGCCTGGCCGACAATGGCGGCGTCTATCTGGTGCCGGGCTTCACGGGTCTGGGGGCACCGTGGTGGGAGCCGAACGCGCGGGGCACGATCGTTGGCCTGACCCGCGATTCGGGACCGGCGCATATGGTCCGGGCTGCGCTGGAGAGTCTGGCCTATCAGACGCGCGATCTGCTGGACGCCCTGGCCCGCGACGGGGCACCCAGGCTGAAAGTTCTGAAGGTCGATGGCGGGGTCACCGCCAATGCTTTTGCCATGCAGTTCGTCGCCGACATCTGCGACATCACCGTCGAGCGCCCTGCCTTTCAGGAGATGACGGCCCTGGGGGCCGCCAAGCTGGCGGCGCTGGGCGTCGGTCTGATCGACGACCTGGAGGACCATCCCGTGGAGGCTCCGGCGGTCTGGACGCCGCGCATGGATCAGTCCAGACGTGAAAGTCTACTGAGGGGCTGGCGCGGGGCGGTGCGTGCGGCCATCATCGCCGCAAACCCGGATGACGCATGACCCAGATCGACACTGACCCGGCCGATAACGGCGACATCAACACCGACGCGCAAGCCGCCTTCTCCGGCACGCGCGACGTCGATCCGCGCTATCGTCTGGACGAACCGGCGCTCGAGCGCTGGCTGACCCAGAATGTGGAGGGCTATGCCGGGCCGCTGACGGTGCGTCAGTTCAAGGGTGGCCAGTCCAATCCGACCTATGAGCTGACCACACCCGGCCACACCTATGTGCTGCGCCGCAAGCCGCCGGGCACCCTGCTGCCCTCCGCCCATGCCGTGGATCGCGAGTTCACGGTCATCTCGGCCCTGCACGCGCAGGGCTACCCCGTCGCTCGGCCCTATACTCTGTGTACGGACGATGGCGTCATCGGCTCGATGTTCTACGTGATGGACAAGGTCGAGGGCCGCGTCCTTTGGGACCTCAAACTGCCCGGCATGACCCCGGCGGACCGCCGGGCCATCTACGACACCCAGATCGACGCCTTGGCGGCCCTGCATGCCTTCGATCCCGCCGCCATCGGCTTGGGCGATTACGGCCGTCCCGGAAACTATTTTGAGCGGCAGGTCGGACGCTGGACCAAACAGTATCGTGCGTCCGAGATCGAACCGAACGCGGCGATGGACCGGCTGATCGAATTCCTGCCCGCAACCCTGCCGCCCCAGGGGCCGACACGGATCGTGCACGGCGACTTCCGTCTCGATAATCTGATCATGGCCCCCGATGCGCCCCAGGTGCGGGCCGTGCTGGACTGGGAACTGTCCACGCTAGGCGACCCGATGGCCGACTTCTCCTATCTGCTGATCGCCTGGGTCATTCCGGCGGATCAGAAAAACGGGCTGGCCGGGACGGACATCGAGGCCCTGGGCATCCCCTCCGTGGCCCAAACCGTCGAACGCTATGCGCGCCAGACGGGGGGAGAGGTCCCCGCCAATCTGGACTGGCTGTTTGCCTATAATTTGTTCCGGTTGGCCGCCATCTGTCAGGGCATCGCCGGGCGGGTGCGGGACGGCACCGCCGCATCTTCGCATGCCAGGGCCATGGCCGCCCAGGTCCCGATGCTCGCAGGCGGTGCGCTTGCGTTTGCGAAGAAAGCCGGAGCCTAGTTGCTCAGGATCTGAACCTTGGTCCAGACGTCGCCGCGATTGACGATGTCGATCCTCAGGCGGGCCGCCGTCGCCGGCGACAGGGTGCAACTGGGATAGTGATCGTCCAGACCGTCGGCGCAGAGGACCTGTCCCCGGTCATCCCGCACGACCAGGTCGATGTTGGTGTCTCCGTCGCCTATGGCCGCAACCCTGAGAAGCTGGGCTCCGCGCGCGTCGATACTGAAGCTCCAGCGCTCGCGCGAGTTCAGTCGCTTGACGGTCGAGATGGGCCCCACGCCGAAAGGCGAGGTCATGACGCCCACCATGGGGGCGGGTGGTGCCGCCGGCATCGGTACTGCGGGGGCAGGGGCCAGAGCGGGCGGCGGAGGAGGCGGTGGTCTTGGCGCTGGCGGCGGTGCTGCCGTCTCGGCGCTGGCGGGCGGCGGACGTCTGACGCGCGAACCGGTCACCACGACATCTTCGACAACGGTCTGGCCCTGACCCAAGGCGGCTGCCTCCTGACGCAGGCCTTGAGGCGTCAGGACGGGTGTAAGGCCCACGTCACCGTCGAGCCCGGTCCGCATCGGCACCTCATCCAGCATGCGAGCCGCCGTCAGCAGCGCACCGGAATCCCTGTTCGCGCGGGCCCAGTCGACCAGATGGGCCACGATCAGGGTCCTTGAGACGGCGCGCGATTCCGGCGTCTCGTTCGCTACGGGAGGATCCTGGGCGTAGGGTTGCGGCGGCGAGATGGCCTGCGCAGACGGCACCGCCATTATGGCGAGCACAGCCATTGCTGAAATATAGACCGTCGATCTCATCACGTCGCCTTTGCCTCTTCGGGCTCTCAGCTGCCGAGCTTTCATGGTCGATGAAGGTGCTCGGTCTGCGCCACTGACGAAAGCTGATAATTCAGGCGGGACGTCAGCGCGGGGCCAGGACAGCGCCGGCCAGGATCTGGCGACTGGTCTTGGCCTGGATCAGGACAGCGACGGCTTCTCCCGCAGCCATATGGTCGGGCAGGGAATACAGAACCGGTCGTCCGCTCCAGTCACCCAGGGTCTCGACCCCGACGACGACATTGGTGTGCCGCAGGCGCCGGCCGCGATTCTCACCAGACGACACCACGACGGTCTGGGCTCCCGGCTTGTAGCGCACGGCCACAACCTCTGCCCCGCCGTCTGGCGACGTGCCGGACCCTATACCGACGCGGTCGCCCGTTTCGCGGAATTCGATCTCGGGAGGGTTGGCCGGGCGCGTCGCTTCATCGTCTATGGCCACTTGAAGCGCAGGCGGCTGGGCCAGCACGACCTCACGGCGGCCGTTGATGACGATCTGCGGCGTCGAGACATCGCGCACGCGCAAGGGACGACGATAATCCCGCTGGCGCTGGGCAAACTCCGGACGGGCAAAGGTGTCCTGCCAGCCCAGATAGTCCCAGTAGTCGACGGCATAGGTCAGGGCGATCACGCCCGGCTCGTCGGCGACCGCCTCCAGGCGTGTGTTGGCCTCGGCACAGACGCCGCAGCCCTGGGCGGTGAACAGCTCGACCACGACAGGATCGCTGGGCCCGGGGACCTGATGGCGGACATCGCGCACAGCCGTGGGCTGGGCGGTCGAGGTCGCCGCGACGAGGGCGAGCCCGAGGGCCGCCGCGGGTATGATCCAGCCCCGGTTACGCATGGCGCGACCATAAACACGGCGCGCGCGGATGCGCCGCTCATTTTCGCGTGAAGTCAGACCCGGATGTCGACCAGGGAGCCCGGGCGCAGGTCGCGCTCGCCGGTTGAGACTGTGCTGTCGGACCGCGAAGCCGTCGTGATCGAGGGCCGAACGGCGACCTCCGTCTTCGTCACCGGCGTCGGCGAAATCCCGGCCAGCGCGGCGCGGAAGAAGTCGGATGAGCGCGCCGCCTGGGCCGCCGGCTGCGGGGCCGTCGGGAACAGGGTGGAGGGCAGGTCGGGCCGAATCGCGCTCATGCCGACAAGGTTAACGAAAACGGTGTGGAGAGGGTTAACGGCCTATTCCGGCGGGCGCGGCGTGGCCGTCGGCAGGGGCCGGGCCGGGGCCTGCATGGCCTGGACCAGGCGCTCGACCTCGGCGTCGCTCACCAGGGGACCGGAGAATTTGGCGACCACCTTGCCCATGGCGTCGACGGCAAAGGTTTCCGGCGCACCCGTTATGCCCAGATCCAGCCCGGCCCGGCCTTCCCGGTCGACCAGGACGATGGAGTAGGGGTCGCCCAGTTCGTTCAGAAAGGCGCGGGTGGCGACGGGATCGTCCTTCCACGCCACGCCGACGACGGCCACACCCTGTTCGCGCAATGCCAGAAGCCGGGGGTGTTCGACGCGGCAGGGCGCACACCAGCTGGCGAAGACATTGACCAGCATCGGCTTGCCGACGCCGGCGGTCTTCAGATCGACTTGGCCCGGACCCGGCTCGGTGCCGGTCAGGATCGGCAGGACGGTCTGGGGGATCGGCTGACCGACAAGCGCTGATGGACGATACTCGTTGCCCTGGGTCTGGCCCTGGGTCAGCGAGCGCGAGGCGACATCGCCCAGTTTCAGGGCCGCGAAGACGACCAGACCGACCAGCAGCGCCAGGGGAATGAGGGCCAGCCAACGGTTCATGACTTGTCGTCCTCCAGCCGCTTCAGGGCGCTCTTCCAGCGGCGCGAGGCCGTCAGCGCCCGCATGGCCAGGGCCGCCAGAACGACTGCGCTGATGGCCCAGCACGGCCAGACGTAGGCTCCGTAGGCTCCCATATCCAGATCAGGCATGATCGGCCTCCATGGCGCGGCGGGCGCTCAGCGACAGCACCCGGCGACGCACGATCTCGGTGCGGATGGAGGTGATCCAGTAGGCCAGGAAGAAGACCCCGAACGCCGCCATCATGATCAGCAGCGGCGTCAGCATGGAGGCCGCCATCGACGGTCCGTCTTCGCGCAGCAGGCTGGCGGGCTGATGCAGGGTATTCCACCAGTCGACGGAGAATTTCACGATCGGCAGGTTGATCAGACCGACCAGTCCCAGCACCGCAGCCGCTCGTGCCGCCTTGGCCTCGTCGTCGATCGACGCCCTCAGCGCCATGTAGCCGATGTAGAACAGCAGCAGGACCAGCTCCGACATCAGCCGCGCATCGCCCCAGACCCAGAAGGCCCCCCACATCGGCTTGCCCCATAGACTGCCGGTAATCAGGGCCAGGAAGGTATAGGCCGCGCCCGGCAGGGCCGCCGCCCGCGCTGCCGCATCCGCCAGCGGATGCCGGAACACCAGGGCGAAGAAGCTGGAAATCCCCAGCGCCAGATAGATGCCCAGACCCACCGAGGCGGCGGGCACATGCACGAACATGATCCGCACCGTATCGCCCTGCTGATAGTCCTCGGGCGCGACGAAACTCAGCCAGGTCCCGACGGCCAGCAGCAAGCCGGCCCCGACCCACAGCACGGGCGTGAGCGGGCGCGTGAAGCGCAGGAACCGGTCGGGATTGGCAAGGCCGAACATCCGCATCCCTTTAAGGGGCTTGGCGCCGCCGCGCTATACGTCCCCCATCCCTGTGCTACAGCGTCGCGCCAGATTTGCGGAGACGACCATGACCGACGACGTGACCAAGGATTCCAACGGCAACATCCTGGCCGACGGGGACAGCGTGACCCTGATCAAGGATCTGAAGGTCAAGGGCTCGGGCGGGGTGACGCTGAAACGCGGCCAGCTGGTCAAGAACATCCGCCTGACCGGCGATACAGACGAGATCGAGGCCAATGTGGAGAAGGTGCGCGGCCTGGTGCTGCGGACGGAGTTTGTGAAGAAGGCCTGATGCGCTGACGCTCGGGCCGCGGACCCTCGCGACTTGAGCGCGATTACCCTTGAGCGTTCCGGATCGCCGCTGCGCCTGCGAACGGCGCAATGACGGCGGCGAACAGGACATAGGCAGTCAGCAGGGCCAGGGCCGGGATGGGGGACAGGCCGTTGGTCGCCCGCTCCAGGGCCCCGGCCCCGAAGACCACCGGCGGGATGAACAGCGGCAAGACGACGACGGCGATCAGCAGGCCGCCGCGCTTCGACCCAAGCGCCAGGGCCGCGCCCAGGGCTCCGGTCAGAGCAAACCCCAGCCCGCCGATCAGGGCTGATAGTCCCACCAGCGGGGCGAGAGCCGGCGACAGGCCCAGGGTGATGGCGGCAACGGGCGCGGTCACAGCCAGGGGCCAGCCGACGGCCAGCCACTGGGCCTTGGCCTTGGCCATGACGACCAGTTCCAGCTGGACGGGCCCCAGCGCGATCAGGTCCAGCGTACCGTCCTCCAGATCGCGCTCGAACAGTCGCTCCAGCGACAGGATCGACGACAGCGCCAGGGCCAGCCAGGCCATGCTGCCCGCGACGGGTCTCAGGCCTGCCGGATCGCCACCGGCCGCCAGCGGCACCAGGACGGTCAGACACAGGAAAAAGCCGCAGGCCAGAAGAGGCCCGCCACCGCCGGACCAGGCCAGTGCCAGTTCACGACGGAACAGGATCAACAGGCCGCTCACCGCCCGGCTCCGATATCAAGCGTACGGGCCGGCACAGGCAGGGGGTCATGCACGGCGGCGATGACGGCCCCACCCTTGTCGACATGGGCCTGCATCAGGGTGCCGAACACGGCGCGCCAGCGGGCATCCAGCGGACTGAACGGCTCGTCGAGCAGCCATAGCGGTCGCGGCGCGGCGATCAGACGAGCCAGGGCCAGTCTGCGGCGTTGGCCCGCAGACAACTGACGCACCTCCAGATCCAGCAGTGGCGTCAGGGCCAGAAGGTCAATGGCTGCGGCGACACCATCCGGGTCTGCACCGGCGAACCGGGTCTGGAACGCCAGTTCGTCACGCGCGCTGCGGGCCGTTTTCAGACCGTCAAGCGGGCCCTGCCAGTGCAGATGCTGTCGCCGTGCTTCGTGCACATCCGTGCCCCCGAAGGCTATTTCGCCTGCGTCGGGGCGGATGAATCCGGCTATGGCGCGCAACAGGCTGGTCTTGCCCGCCCCGTTCGCCCCGGTCAGGGCCAGCACCTCTCCGGGCGCGACGGTAAGGGACAGGTCGCGGAACAGAATCCGCTCTCCGCGGGATACGGTCAGGGCAGAGACGGAAATCATCTGTCACCCCTCCAGTTGCGAACATTTCTCAATGTCCCTGTGCCCAACGCGGATACATGGACGCAAGCGCCTGCCATCGCTATATCCAGCGTCGCCGCAGCAGGCGTTCGCCGCGCGCGCCGGGGACCTGTGTGCCCCTGCGTGGATCGCGCGAACGTGCAACCGGATTGTCGGGCGGCGTTGACCAGAGGAAACCTCTCCATGCCGTCGAACGACAGCCTCAAGACCCGTCAGGACCTTTCCGTCGGGCGCAAGAAATACGCCTATTACAGCCTTCCCGCCGCCGAGGAAGCCGGTCTGGCCGGGATTTCCCGTCTGCCGCGCTCCATGAAGGTGCTCCTCGAGAACCTTCTGCGCAACGAGGACGGCGTTTCCGTCACCGAAGCCGACCTGAAGGCCGTGGCCGCCTGGATCGACAACAAGGGCTCGGTCGAGCACGAGATCGCCTTCCGTCCGGCCCGCGTGCTGATGCAGGACTTCACCGGCGTCCCCGCTGTCGTCGATCTGGCCGCCATGCGTGACGCGATGGCCAAGCTGGGTGCCGATGCCGCCAAGATCAATCCGCTGGTCCCTGTCGACCTGGTCATCGACCACTCGGTCATGGTCGACCATTTCGGCACCGCCGGAGCCTTCAACCAGAACGTCGAGCGCGAGTATGAGCGCAACATCGAGCGCTACAACTTCCTGCGCTGGGGCTCATCGGCCTTCAATAATTTCCGCGTCGTGCCCCCCGGCACCGGCATCTGCCACCAGGTGAACCTGGAGAACCTGGCCCAGACCGTCTGGACGCTGGAAGAGGGCAAGAAGACCGTCGCCTATCCCGACACGGTCGTGGGCACCGACAGCCACACCACCATGATCAACGGCCTGGCCGTTCTGGGCTGGGGCGTGGGCGGCATCGAGGCCGAGGCCGCCATGCTGGGCCAGCCGATCCCGATGCTGATCCCTGAAGTCATCGGCTTCCGCCTGACCGGCGCGATGACCGAGGGCACGACGGCGACCGATCTGGTCCTGACCGTCACCCAGATGCTGCGCAAGAAGGGCGTGGTCGGCAAGTTCGTCGAATTCTTCGGCCCGGCCCTGCCGAGCATGACGATCGAGGATCAGGCGACCATCGCCAACATGGCCCCGGAATACGGCGCCACCTGCGGCTTCTTCCCCGTCAGTCGCGCCACCATCGACTATCTGACCGCCACGGGCCGCGACAAGGCGCGTGTCGCCCTGGTCGAGGCCTATGCCAAGGCTCAAGGCCTGTGGATCGACGAGACCTCGGAAGACCCCGTCTTCACCGACGTGCTGGAACTGGACATCTCCACCGTCGTGCCGTCGCTGGCCGGTCCCAAGCGTCCGCAGGACAAGGTCGCTCTGGACGTCGCCGCGCCGTCGTTCGAGACCGCCCTGACCGATGTCTTCAACCGCGTCACCGATGCCCCGCGTTATGCCGTCGAAGGCCAGAAGTTCGACGTGGGTGACGGCGACGTCGTCATCGCGGCCATCACCTCCTGCACCAACACGTCCAACCCCTCGGTTCTGATCGCCGCCGGTCTGGTGGCGCGCAAGGCCAACGCCCTGGGTCTGAAGGCCAAGCCGTGGGTCAAGACCTCGCTCGCCCCCGGCTCACAGGTCGTCACCGACTATCTGACCGACGCCGGCCTGCAGAAGGACCTGGATGCCCTGGGCTTCAACCTGGTCGGCTATGGCTGCACCACCTGCATCGGCAACTCGGGTCCTCTGGATCCGGCCATTTCCAAGGTGATCAACGACAACGGCTTGGTGGCCACGTCGGTGCTCTCCGGCAACCGCAACTTCGAGGGCCGGGTGAACCCCGACGTCCAGGCCAACTATCTGGCCTCGCCGCCGCTGGTCGTGGCCTATGCCATCGCCGGCTCGATGCGCATCGACATCACCACCCAGCCGATCGGTCAGGACAAGAAGGGCAAGGACGTCTTCCTGAAGGACATCTGGCCGACCTCGGAAGAGATCGCCGCCATCCAGAAGAAGTCGGTCACCCCGGCCATGTTCGCCAAGCGCTACAAGGACGTCTTCAAGGGCGACAAGCACTGGCAGGCCATCAAGATTGAGGGCGGCCAGACTTATGAGTGGGAGGACACCTCCACCTACGTCGCCAACCCCCCGTATTTTGAGGGCCTGTCGATGGAGCCGGCACCGGTCACTGACATCGTCGAGGGCCGCGTGCTGGCCATCTTCGGCGACAGCATCACCACCGACCACATCAGCCCGGCCGGCTCGATCAAGAAGACCTCGCCTGCCGGGGTCTATCTGACCGGACGCGGCGTCGATGCCCTGGACTTCAACAGCTATGGCGCGCGCCGGGGCCACCACGAAGTCATGATGCGCGGGACCTTTGCCAACATCCGCATCCGCAACAAGATCACGCCGGAGATCGAGGGCGGGGTGACGAAACACTTCCCGTCGGGCGAAACCATGTCGATCTACGACGCGGCCATGCGCTACCAGTCCGAGGGCCGTCCGCTGGTCGTCTTCGCGGGCAAGGAATACGGCACCGGCTCGTCGCGTGACTGGGCCGCCAAGGGCACCCGCCTGCTGGGCGTCCGCGCGGTCCTGGCCGAAAGCTATGAGCGTATCCACCGGTCGAACCTGGTCGGAATGGGCGTCGTGCCGCTGCAGTTCAAGGCGGATGGCTGGCAGAAGCTGGGCCTGACGGGCGAGGAGATCGTGACGATCCGCGGCCTGTCCGACGTCAACGTCGGCAAGCTGCGTCCGCGTCAGGACATCTGGGTCGAGCTGTTCCGTCCGTCGGACGGAAAGATGGCCCGTTTTCCGGTCCGCTGCCGCATCGATAACCAGACCGAGCTGGACTACTTCAAGGCCGGCGGCGTGATGCCCTATGTGCTGCGGAACCTGGCGGGTGGGGACCAGCCGGCCCCGGCCAATGATGAAGCTGCGGCGATCGCGGCGGAATAGGCCTCGAGCGCTATAGTTGAAAAGGAAAGGTCGGCGGATGGCTCCGCTGGCCTTTTCACGTTCGGGGCGGTTCAGCCCCGGGTAGCATTGTGCGGGCCGGGATCTCGCGGATTACGGCCAAAGGCCTCCTCGCAGATGGCGCGACCGAAAGCTTCCGAGACCATCATCTGGCGATCACCGAGCAGGCCGCCGACGCGGCCCTGAGCGCTGGTCGAAACCCGGATCGGGTAACGGCCCAGAACCCGATTGTTGTGAGCCGGATCGACGAACTCCACCGTGGCGGCCAGGTAATGCTCGCCGTCGCCGTTCAGCAGGGTTTCCAAGCGGCCAGCGCGGTCCAGCGCCTTGATGTGAACCCTAAGATCGACAGGTGCCGTGCCCCACATGCAGCGGCGGAGCTCTTCGTGCACTTCTTCATTGAATGTGTCGGCGAAATCGTCCTCAGCGTCGAGCCAGTCAGACGACATAACTATCGAGCCGATCTGCGCGGTCTCCTGAAGCCCGATCGGCAACGCTAACGGGGGGCCACCTTCGATTACTGGGGCGCAGGCCGCGGTGGCGCTAAGCGCCGCAAGGGTCACGGCGGTGATGAGGGATTTCATATCGGTCTCCTGTGCGCGCAGAAGACTTAGTCGAACCCTGTTCATTGACGAGTGAATTCGGCGTAATCAGCGTCCGAAGACCTCGACCCCGATCTGACCTTCGGTCGTCAGCCAGGCCCTTTTCATGCCCTGGCTGTTGAACGGCGCGGCGATGTTGCCATCGCGGTCCAGGGCGATCAGCCCGCCGTCGCCGCCCATGCCGCCGATCTGATCGATGACCCCCTGCGTCGCCTCGGCAAGCGGCTGTCCGGCCCCGACGCGCCAGCCGACCTGGGCGGCGGCGGCGACGCGGATGAAATACTCGCCCTGTCCGGTGCAGGAGGTGGCGGTCCGCTCGTCGGCCCAGGTCCCGGCCGCCGGAATGGGGGTATCCCCGACCCGGCCCGGCATCTTGCCGAACACGCCTGCCGTCGAGGTCGCTGCCGCCAGCCGTCCCTCATTGTCCAGAACGCAGCAGCCGACCGTGCCATGGCTCAGCGTCCCCGGCGGATGATTGTCCTCGCCCTGACCGGCACGTGTGAACCAGGCCGCCTCGTCGCCGATGGGCTCCAGTCCTTGGTCGTGCGCAAACAGGGCCGCACCTTCGCCCGCCAGCATGATGTGCGGTGTGCGGTCCATCACCGCCCGGGCGGCCACGACCGGATTGCGGAACCCTTGCAGCGCCGCCACGGCTCCCGCCTTGCGGGTCGCGCCGTCCATCAGGCTGGCGTCCAGCTCATAGGCCCCGGCCAGATTGGACGAGGCCCCGCGCCCGGCGACATAGAGGCCGGAATCCTCCAGCATCACCACCGTCTCGACCGCCACGTCCAGCGCGCTGGCCCCCGCCTCCAGCCGCGCCTTCATCGCCTCCACGACCTGGCGCATATGCACGACCTCGGCGTCATAGTTCCGCTCGCGCCGCGCGCCTGCGCCACCGTGAAGAATGAGGGCCGTCATGGGTCGTCTCCGGATCGCCTCTTTCAAACGGGCGTGCGGCTGATTAGCCTTGACTGGAGCGGCATGCCACGGTGGCAATGTCGAAATATCCTGACAAGCAGGCCTCAGCAGCGCGAACGCGCGTTAGGGCTGCCGAGCAAAGCGAGACCAGAAAGATGCGCGCAGTCCTGTCCAAGGCCCCCGGCGGCCCTGAAACCCTGGTCGTCGAAGAGGTCATGGACCCGCGCCCGATGAAGGGCGAGGTGGTCATCGATGTGAAGGCGGTGGGCATCAACTTCCCCGACACCCTGATCATCGAGGACCGGTACCAGTTCAAGCCACAGCGCCCCTTCTCGCCCGGTGGCGAGGTGGCGGGCGTCGTCGAGGCTGTGGGCGAGGGCGTGACTTCGGTCCGCAAGGGTGATCGCGTTATCGCCGTGCCGGGCTGGGGCGGTCTGGTCGAGCGGCTGGCCGTGCCCGCCACCAGCGTCATCAAGATTCCCGACGGCATGGACTTCCCCACGGCCGCGGCCCTGATCATGACCTATGGCACCAGCTATTATGCGCTGAAGGACCGGGCCCAGCTGAAGGCGGGCGAGAGCCTGCTGGTGCTGGGGGCCGCAGGCGGGGTCGGTATCGCCGCCGTCGAACTGGGAAAGGCCATGGGGGCCCGCGTGGTCGCCGCCGCCTCGACCAATGACAAGGTGCAGTTCGCGCTGGAGGCCGGGGCCGACAACGGCCTAATCTATCCCTCGGGCCAGATGGACAAGGCGGCCCAGAAGGAACTGTCCGGCGAGCTGAAGCTGGCCTCGGGCCGCGACGGGCCGGACGTGGTCTATGACGGTGTCGGCGGCGACTATTGCGAGCCGGCCCTGCGCTCCATGGACTGGAACGGGCGCTATCTGGTGGTCGGCTTCCCGGCGGGCATTCCGTCCCTGCCGCTGAACCTGACCCTGCTGAAGTCGGTGTCGGTGATCGGGGTCTTCTGGGGCGCAGCCGTGGCCCGCGATCCTGCCGGTCACGCCGCCAACATGACCGACCTGTTCGGGTTCTGGAGCGAGGGCAAGATCAAGCCGCGCATCAGCCGCACCTATCCGCTGGAGCGCGCGCATGAAGCCATCCAGGCCTTGGGCGACCGCTCGGTGATGGGCAAGGTCGTGGTGACGGTCGACGCCTGATGGTGAAGCTGGCCCTGTCACCGTCGCTGGACGTTGCGGCCCTGAACGCGGCCTTCAAGGGGCATCGCCGCCTGCACATTCCCGATGTGCTCGGCCCTGACAGCGCCGAGGCAGTAACGGCGGCCATGGAAGCCTATGACGGCTGGCGCGTCAGCGTCCACGCTGGCGGTGAACGGTTCGAGATTCCGTTGAGCGGCGGTCGCGCCGCCGAGCCGGGCAAGCAGAGCTGGATCGACCAGGCCGCGTTGAACGGGGCCGACGAGAGCATGCAGTATATCTTCGATACCCGGCGCATTACGGTCGAGGGCATCGGCGATGATGTCCAGGATGCGGTGGCGGCCGTGCCCGGCTTTCTGAACAGCCCGACCTTCATCGCCTTCGTGCGCGGCGTGACCGGCGACGACCGGATCGACTTCGCCGATGCCCAGGCCACACGCTATCGGCCCGGCCACGTCCTGACCGGTCACAACGACGACGCCGAGGGCAAGAACCGGCTCTATGCCTATGTGCTGAACCTGACCCGCGACTGGCGCGTAGACTGGGGCGGGGCGCTGATCTTTCCGGGTGCCGACGGCCAGATCGAAGAAGGCTTTGTGCCGCGGTTCAACGCCCTGAATATCTTCGCCGTGCCGATGGACCACGCGGTGACCCAGGTCGCCAGTTTCGCGGGTGCAAATCGTCTGTCGATCACCGGCTGGCTGCGATCGAACTAGTCGCCCTTCAACTGCTCCAGCGCCGCGTCGGCCTGCTTCTTGTGACGCGGCCGGATGTTGGCCCCAAGCGTCGCGATCAGGGCGGCGATGACGGCGGCGTCGTCGGTGAAGCCGATGCCGGCGAAGATGTCGGGAATGGCGTCGATCGGCAGGACGAAATAGGCCAGCCCGCCCAGCATCAACCCCTTGGCAGCCATCGGCGTCTCGGGATCGCGCGCCGCGAACCAGACGCTCAGCGCCTGTCCTGCGAAGGGGATGCGGGCCGCCGTGCGCCGGATCTTGGGCCAGAAGCCCTTCTGAACCCGGACCTCATTGGTCGCCAGCACCGAGGGCACCAGGGCGCGCTTGGGGTCCAGGGCCTCGTCGGGCGTCATCGGCTTGGTATTCGTGGTCATGGCGGCTAAAGCCCCGCAATCGTCATTCGTTCAATCCCATATAGGAACAGAGGCCATGAAACTCGACGGGTCAATCGCAGCGGTCGTCACGGGCGGGGCCTCGGGCCTGGGTGAAGGCACCGCACGCGCCATCGCCGCCACGGGGGCAAAGGTCGCCCTGTTCGACATGAACGCCGAGAAGGGCGAGGCCATCGCCGCCGAGATCGGCGGCGTCTTCTGCCAGGTCGACGTCACCTCCGACGAGGAAGTGGCCGCCGCCTTCGCCAAGGCCCGCGCCGCCCACGGTCAGGAGCGCCTGACCGTCAACTGCGCCGGCATCGCCACGGGCCAGAAGACCGTCAGCCGCAAGCGCGACACCGGCGAGACCCGCGCGCATGACATGGCATCGTTCGAGCGCACCGTTCGCATCAACCTGTTCGGCACCTTCCGCGTATTGAGCCAGTCGGCGCTGGGCATGGTCGCCCTGGATCCCATGGAGGACGGCGAGCGGGGGCTGATCGTCAATACCGCCTCGGTGGCGGCCCAGGACGGCCAGATCGGCCAGGCGGCCTATTCGGCGTCCAAGGGCGGCGTCTATGCCATGACCCTGCCCGTGGCCCGTGACCTGGCCCAGGAGGGCATCCGCGTGAACACCATACTGCCTGGCATCATGTGGACGCCGATGATGGCCGGGATGGACCAGAAGGTTCAGGACAGCCTGGCCGCCGCCATTCCCTTCCCCAGCCGTCTGGGCAGGCCGTCGGACTATGCATCGCTGGTGCTGGAACTGGCCCGCAACGTCTACATCAACGGCGAATGCATCCGGCTGGACGGGGCCATACGGCTGGCTCCTCGTTAACGGCGCTAACGCTCGCGACGCGGTCGCTCGCTACTTGAGCGCAGATTTTTGCGTTTGGGGCTTGCGAGAGTTGGGAGCCGTCCGCTATAGGCCCGCCTCCGACTGATTGCGGGCGTAGCTCAGTGGTAGAGCACAACCTTGCCAAGGTTGGGGTCGAGAGTTCGAATCTCTTCGCCCGCTCCAGTCGAAACGCACAAGGCCTGCCGGAGACGGCGGGCCTTTGTCGTATCTGGCCCCCATACTACGCGACCTCGGCCTCATGGGCGGCGAAGTTTGCCAAGGTTGGGGTCGAGAGTTCGAATCTCTTCGCCCGCTCCAGGCGAGACAGAAAAGGCCCGGTCGCAAGACCGGGCCTTTTTCGTTTGTGATCCTTCAGAAAAGCGAAAAGGCCGCCCCGCGAGGGAGCGGCCTTTCAGGATCATTGTGGCGTCAGTGACTAGTTGATGCCCAGCGCGCGCTTGATCTCGCGCCAGTCGACCATCTTGTAGTTCTGCTGGCCGCGGTTGGGGGCGTCGCTGTCGTCGTGGAAGGCCAGCGCACCCTGCGGCCAGGTGCCGATGGCCCCGCTCCAGGCGTCCAGACCATCCGTGTGGGTCACCGCATCGACAGCCTGGCCGCTGGTGGTGGCGACACCGTCGACGATGGTGAAGCGTCCGACGTAGGCATAGGCCGTCTGGGCTCCCGTTCCGGTGACGCGCCAGACCGGATAGGTGCTGTCGCCCTGGCTGGAGGCGATCAGGTATTTGTTCGCGCCATCGCGCATGATCGTCAGGCCCTCGACGTCGTCGGTCAGGCGGACGCGGTCGATGGGCTGGATTTCGGTCGGAGCGCTGGAGCCGGCCGGGTCGAAGTCGAAACGCCAGATGCCGACATCCTCTTCGCCGACGTACAGCAGGTCGGCGGCGTCATCGACGACACAGCCCTCGGTCTGGCTGCCCAGTTGCATCGACTTTTCGACCACGCCGACGGGGCCGTTCGGTCCCGCGGTGACGCGGATCTGCTGGATCAGGCCAGCCTTGTTGTTGGGCACCAGGTAATAGGCATCCCCTCGCTGGCCCATGCAGAAGCCGTAGGGCTCGCCCATGTTGGTCGGGATGAAGCCCCAGCGCCGGACCTCCAGGGTCGCCGGGTCCATCAGCCAGGTCATGATGCCGAAGCGGTCGCGCTCGGCCGCGGCGACCAGGACCATCGCCTTGCCGTCGACCATGAAGCCGGACCGGACATCGACATTGTTCATCGGGCCGTCCGGGAAGAACTGCCGCACGGTACCGTCCAGATTGTGGACGTACAGGCCGTCGGACTTGTCGGTTCCGAACATCACGGCCCGCGACGGATCGCGCGGATCGGCCCAGAAGGCAGGATCGTCGGCATCCACGGTCGGGTCGGTGGTGACCACGGTCTCGACCGCCGCGACGACGGGCTTGGCCGGATCGCCCGTGGCCAGGATACCTTGCGGAATTTCAGGCTCGGCCGTGGCGCAGGCGGCCAGCAGGGCGGCAGACGCGACCAAGGTGCTCAAGGTGCGGATCGACATGTCAGCCTCTTCGACGACGAAATTTTCAAGCGTGACCGCGCAGACCACGCGCGCGCGCATCGGGTCAAGCAAGGCCCTGTGACGGTTCTCGAACATCGATGTGACAACTGATCCGGTTCAAGAGCAAACGTCACGCGCGCGTCTGAAAATCGGCACCGCTTGTTCGTCAAATCGTCGTGGAGGCGTCGTCGCTACGGCTTAGCTCCGATTTCCGAACACCGGAGCCCTTTGGCTGCCGGTCTCTCGGGGATGCCATCAATGAAATTCGCGCTTCTGCTCGGTGCCGCCCTGGCTCCGATCTTCGCCGCCGCAGCGACGCCTGCCTTTGCCGGACCCGTCGTGGGTACTGTGGCTGACGCCTCAGGCACTCGCACGTTACAGGGGGCCGAGGTCACGATCGTCGAACTGAACCAGACGGCGACGGTCGGTGCAGACGGAACGTTCCGCTTTGGTGACGTGGCACCCGGCACCTATACGCTGCGTGCTGGTTTCGCGGGTGCCGTCGATGAGACCCGCCAGGTGGTTGTGCCCGCGACGGGCACTGCCTCCGTCACCTTCTCACTACGTCCGCTCGCATCTTCGGACGGTACGGTGATCGAGGATGTCCTGGTCATCGGCCAGCGCGCCAACTTCCTCAGCGCCGTCTCGCGCCAGCGCAGCGCCGACACGGTCCAGACCGTTCTGACCCGCGACGCCATCGGCCAGTTTCCGGACCAGAACGTGGCGGAGGCCCTGCGCCGCGCGCCCGGCATCAATGTTCTGAACGACCAGGGCGAGGGCCGGTTTGTATCCGTGCGGGGTCTCGACCCCAATCTGAACTCGGCGTCGATCAACGGCAACCGTGTGCTCGCGACCGGAGGCGACGAGCGTGCCGTGGCGCTGGACGTCATCCCGTCAGAACTGATCGAATCCATCGAGATCAAGAAGTCGCTGACGCCGGACATGGACGGCGACACCATCGGAGGCTCGATCGACATCGCAACGACCAGTTCGCTGGACCGTCGCCGCAACCTGTTCACGGCGTCGCTGGAGGGCTCGTACAACGATCAGAACGAACAGACCTCGCCCAAGGGCAGCTTCGATTTCGTCTACAAGTTCAATGACCGCCTCGGCATCGCTGGGGGGGCCAGCTACTACAACCGTGAATTCGCCACCGACAACATCGAGATGGACGGCTGGAGCGAGACGGACGACGGCGGTATCTTTGCCGAAGATCTGGAATACCGCGATTATGACGTTATGCGCGAACGTTATGGCGCGACCCTGACGCTGGATTACCAACTCAACGATTCGACACGCCTGTATCTGCGCGGCCTGTATTCCAAGTTCGACGACACCGAATTGCGCACCCGCCTGGTCTTCGGCTTCGACGAACCGACCGAGATCGTCGGGGACAGTGCCTCGTTCGATTCAGCCGACGGGCGTATCCGGGTCGAGCGCGATCTGAAGGACCGTCGCGAGGTGCAGACCATTCGCACGATCTCGGCCGGTGGCCGGACCGACTATGGCCAGTGGCGCTTCGACTATGACGTGGCCTATTCCGAAGCCGATCAGCAGGAAAATGGGTCGATTGACCCGATCGTCTTCCGTCGCGACTTCGAGGATGCAGGCGAACTGGGCGTCACCATCAACTACGGCGACCTGCGCCGCCCGACGTATCAGATCGACTTCGGCCAGAGCCTCTTCCTGGATCCGTCGCAGTATGAGTTCGACGCCCTGGAGCGCACTACCCGTGAAGATGCGCGCGACCGCGAGTTCTCGGTCAAGGCCGACGCGGCCTATGACATGGCCATCGACGGCGGCAATATCGAGTTCAAGTTCGGCGGGAAGGCCCGCCAGCGCGAGAAGCGTCTGAACTATATCTTCGACATCTACGACGGGTACGACGGCGACTTCACCCTAGCGGACGTTGTGGGCCGCCAGAGCTATGGCCTGGCCACCATCGACCCCGTTCCGGGCCTGTCGGAAACGCGCGATTTCCTGAGCGGTGGCTTCGGCGATTTCGAGCGCAACGATCTGGACAGCACCTTCGCGTCCAACGCGGAAAGCTATTCGGCGGACGAAGACATCTATGCCGGCTATGCCCAGGCCAAGCTTGAGAGGGATGCCTGGCGCGTCGTCGGCGGGGTTCGGGTCGAGCAGACCGAAGTCCAGCTGAACGGACAGCGGATTGACCTGGTCGAGGAAGGCGCAATCATCGATGGCGTCGAGCTGGACGAAGACACCCTGTTCATCACGCCGGTGCAGTTCGACCGCAGTCATACCGACTGGTTGCCCAGCGTGAATGTCCGCTACGAAGCGGCAGAAAACCTGATCGCCCGCTTTGGAGCCTTCCGCTCTGTCGTGCGGCCCAGCTTCGGTCGTCAGGCACCGCGCTTCCTGATTGAGGAAAATGACGAAAACGAGCGGTCGGGCGAGTTCGGCAATCCGGACCTGGACCCTTACAAGGCGTGGAACTTCGACGCGACGCTTGAGTACTATTTCGCCCCTGAGGCCGTGATCCAAGGCGGCATCTTCTACAAGTCGATCGAGGACTTCATCATCGATGCCGAGTTCGAGGACGGCACGTTCGCGGGCATCGATTACGACGAAGCCGTCATCCCGATCAACGGCGACGAGGCCACGGTGTTCGGCGCGGAACTGAGCTACGGTCAGGCCCTGTCGTTCCTGCCCGCGCCGTTCGATGGCCTGCTGGTCAATCTGAACTATACGTACACCGATGCCGAGGGTGAGGTTCTGGGGCGCACCGTGCCTCTGCCCACATCTCCCGAACATACCTTCAACGCTGTTCTGGGCTATGAGAAGGGCCCGCTGAGCCTGCGCGTCGCCGGAGCCTATCGCTCGGGCTATCTGGATGAACTTGGCGGCGATGCCGAAAGCGACCGCTATGTCGATGACCATTTCCAGATCGATCTGAGCGGCAAATATCGAGTGACCGAAAACGTCCAGCTGTTTGCCGAACTAGTGAACGCCAATGACGCGACCTACACCGCCTTCCAGCGCGGCCCGGGTCGTGATCGTCTGCTCCAGTACGAAGAATATTCCTGGACCGGCAAGTTCGGCATCAAGCTGAACTTCTGATCCTGCGCGACAGCAATCGACGAAGGGCCGGGCGGAAACGTCCGGCCCTTTTGCGTATCGCGCCCTTCCGGCGTTGCCGCAGGCGGGGCGGGTCCCCTATATGCAGGCGCGAACCTTCTCGCGTCCGGACACCCCCGATCATGGCCCGCAAGACAGACACATCCGGCGGACTTCTGGGCGGCCTGCGGTCGATGCTGGGCGGCAAGCCCACCAAGGCTGTCTCCGAGACCGCACCCGAGCCGATCACCCTCAGCCCAGACCCGGCGGGCCATTTCCAGACGCCGGACACCCCGGACACGCCCGCGCCCCCATCCGCGCCCGAACAGGACCAGAGCAAGCCCATGGCCGAAGCCGCCTCCCCCAGCCCCGCCGCCGCGAAATCTTATGACGTCGTGATCATCGGCGGCGGACCGGGCGGCTACAATGCCGCGATCCGGGCGGGCCAGCTGGGCCTCAGCGTCGCCTGTGTGGAGATGCGCGAGACCCTGGGCGGCACCTGCCTGAACGTCGGCTGCATGCCCTCCAAGGCCATGCTGCATGCCTCGGAGCTGTTCGAGGCGGCGACCAAGGAGTTTCCGACACTCGGCATCGAGATCGGTACGCCGAAGATCAACGTCGATCAGCTGCAGAAGCAGAAGCAGGAGAGCGTCACGGCCCTGACCAAGGGCATCGAATTCCTGTTCAAGAAGAACAAGGCGGACTGGATCAAGGGTCGCGGTCGCATCACCGGACCGGGCCAGGTCGAGGTCGAGGCGGCCGACGGGTCGAAGACGACCCTGACCGCCAAGGACATCGTCATCGCCACGGGATCGGAGCCGACACCCCTGCCGGGCGTGGAATTCATCGAGGGCAAGGTGGTCGATTCCACCGGGGCCCTGGCCCTGCCCGCCGTGCCCAGGACCATGATCGTGGTCGGCGCCGGCATCATCGGGCTGGAGCTCGGTTCGGTGTGGCGCCGTCTGGGCGCACAGGTGACGGTGGTCGAATATCTGCCGCGCATCACGCCGGGCATGGACTCGGACGTCGCCACCGCCTTCCAGCGCGTGCTGACCAAACAGGGCATGACCTTCAAGCTGGGCTCCAAGGTCACGGCCGCGAAGTCGGTCAAGGACGGCGTTGAGCTGACGGTCGAACCGGCGGCGGGTGGCGAGGCCGAGACGCTGAAGGCCGATGTCGTCCTGGTGGCCATAGGCCGCCGTCCCTATACGCAGGGCCTGGGGCTGGAGACCGTCGGGATCGAGCCGGACAAGCGCGGCTTCGTCACCCAGGATCATCTGAAGACCGGAGCCAAGGGCGTCTGGGTCATTGGCGACGTCACCAGCGGCCCCATGCTGGCCCACAAGGCCGAGGAAGACGCCGTCGCGGTGATCGAGCTGATCGCGGGCAAGGCCGGTCACGTCGACTACGACATGGTCCCCAGCGTGGTCTACACCTTCCCCGAGGTCGCCTGGGTCGGCAAGACCGAGGACCAGCTGAAGGCCGACGGCATCGCCTACAAGGTCGGCAAATTCCCCTTCACCGCCAACAGCCGCGCCAAGATCAATCATGAGACCGACGGCTATGCCAAGGTCCTGGCCGATGCGACGACGGACCGGATTCTGGGCGTCCACATCATGGGTCCGCAGGCGGGCGAGATGATCCATGAGGCCTGCGTCGCCATGGCCTTCGGCGGTGCGTCCGAGGACGTCGCCCGCATCTGTCATGCCCATCCGACCCGCTCCGAAGCCGTCAAACAGGCGGCCATGGGTGTGGAAGGCTGGACCATGCAGGCCTGATCGATGGATCTGGGGCTGAGCGGCAAACGCGCCCTGATCTGCGGCGGCTCCAGCGGACTGGGGCGGGCCGTGGCGACGGCGCTGGTCGCCGAGGGGGCGCATGTGGCCCTGCTGTCGCGCGATGCCGGAAAGCTGCAGACCGTCGCTGACGATTTGAACGCGATGGGCCCAGGCCGCGCCGTCATCGCGCCGGCCGACATGGCGGATCATGCGTCCCTGCTGACAGCGGTCGATGTGGCCGAGGCAGCGCTGGGTGGGCCGATCGAGATCCTGCTGAACAACACCGGCGGGCCGCCCCCGTCGGGGGTGTCAGGGCTGGAGCCCGACCTGTGGCGCGCGCAGTTCGAGGCGATGGTGCTGTCGATCTTCCGCCTGACCGACCGCGTCCTGCCGGGGATGAAGGCCATGGGCTGGGGCCGCATCCTGAACGTGGCGTCGATCACCGTGGTCGAGCCGGTGGCGTCGCTGGGCGTGTCCAACACCCTGCGGGCCTCGGTCACAGCCTGGGCCAAGACGCTGGCGGGTGAGGTCGCGCCGCACGGCATCACCGTCAACACCCTGCTGCCCGGCCGCATCGATACGCCGCGCATCGAGCGGCTGGACGCGGCTCGCGCGGCCGCCCACGGCATAACGCCCGAGCAGGCCCGGGCCGAGGCCACGGCCGGCATTCCCGTCGGTCGCCTGGGCATGCCGGAGGAGTTCGGTGCCGTCGCCGCCTTCCTGGCCAGTCCGCAGGCGGCCTACGTCACCGGTTCGCTGATCCGGCTGGACGGCGGGGCGGTCCGGGCCATCTGACGCCTGGGTTAGGCGCGGGGATGCGCATCCGCATAGGCGGCCAGCAGGTGCGCGGCATCGACGGCGGTGTATTTCTGGGTCGTGGACAGGCTGGCGTGGCCCAACAGTTCCTGGATGGAACGCAGGTCGGCCCCGGCCCCGAGCAGATGGGTCGCGAAACTGTGGCGCAGGGCGTGGGGCGTGGCGCTGGCGGGCAGGCCGAGGCGGCCGCGAAGGTGCTGGACGGTGGCCTGGACATGGCGGGGGCTCAGGGGACCACCGCGTCGGGCTCGGAACAGGGGTTCGTCCGGCGACAGGGGAAACGGCAGCAGCGCCAGATAATCGTCTACGGCTGCGCGGACAGCGGGCAGGACCGGGGCGATCCGGGTCTTGCCGCCCTTGCCAGCGATGCGCAGGGTCTCGCCCAGCGGGGCATCGGCGCGGATCAGCGACAGGCCCTCGGAAATCCGCAGTCCGCAGCCGTAGAGCAGGGTCAGGACCGCGCGGTCGCGGGCCGCCTCCCAGGGCGCGGCATCTGTATCGGCCTGCGATTCTTCCAGCAGACCGCGCGCCTGATCCTCGCTGACCGGCCGCGGCAGGGACGGCTTGATGCGAGGGCCGCGAACCAGCGCCAGTTGCGGGGCGGGTGTGGCGCAGCGGCGGTCCAGAAAGGCGTGGAAGGCGCGGATGGCCGACAGGGTCTGGCTGATGGAGCGGGCGGCGAGGCCGGAGCGATCGGACCCGTCACCGGCGCGGCGCTCGGCCAGATGGGCGCGGACCTCGGCAGCGCTGACGGTGCCGAGATCGGGCAGCGACAGGATCTCGCCGCGATGCCGCTCCAGAAAGGCGACGTACAGCCGCCCGATGTGGCCATAGGCCTCCAGCGTGCGAGGCGACAGGCGACGCTCGTGCGCCAGATGCTCCAGCCAGGCTGACAGAGCGTCGGCGGCTGTCATCCCAGCAGGGGCCAGCGCTCGGCGGTGCGTTCGACCACGCGGGCGATGAAGGCCACCAGCTCGCAGCCCATGGTGGCGGTAAAGCCGTCTTCCTCGGGCGAGCCGAAGGCGCACAGGGCGGGACGGGCGACCGTCTCGGCACCCGGAAACTGCGGGGCCATGCGGATCAGGGCCACGGAGTGGACCTGATCCTCGGCCGCGCCAAACAGGTTCAACCCCTCGAAGTTGGGCCCCAGCCAGGTCAGGCCGTGATCGCCCAGCAGGGCATCGACCCGACCTTCATCCAGCGCGCGCCAGCCGAAAGGCACGGGACCGGGCTTTTCGAGTGCCACGGCGGCACCGCTCAGACCGAACCTCCCCTGCGCCACTGCATCGAGACGACGGGAGAGGTCGGACAGGTTGCGGGCTTCCAGCAGATCGAGGGCCGCAACATGGGTCTGGGTCTGGGCGGCGAAATTGGCGCGGGCGATGCTCTCGATGCGTTTCCTCGCATCCGCCTCGCGTTCGGCCACCTCTTCCAGCCGGGTCAGGGCGGCGCGGCCGAACTCCACGACATTGCGGCCGTGAGGCTTGAGCCCGACCTCTTCCAGCAGGGACCGATCGTCCAGCAGGATCTGAGGATGCGCCTGCAGCCAGGCACGGATTTCCGGCCAGTGCGGACCCGTGTCGTCGGCAGAGAGGTCAGGCAATACGCTCACAGACCTCTCCTCGGAGGCAGGCTACAGGATCGACTGACCGGTCTTGCCCCAGTCCGCCAGGAAGGCATCAAGCCCCTTGTCGGTTAACGGGTGCTTGACCAGGGCCTTGAAAGTGTCGGCCGGCAGGGTCGCGGCGTCCGCTCCGGCGATGGCGGCGGCCGAGACATGGCCAGGATTGCGCAGGGAAGCGGCGAGGATTTCCGTCTCGAAGCCATGGGTGTCGTACAGCACGCGGATTTCTTCCAGCAGACTGATGCCGTCGGCCCCGTGATCTTCCAGCCGCCCGACGAAGGGCGAGACGAAGGTGGCCCCGGCCTTGGCGGCCAGCATGGCCTGGGCGGCGGAGAAGCACAGTGTGACGTTGGTCTTGATGCCCTTGTCGGAAAAGGTCCGCGCCGCGCGCAGCCCGTCCCACGTCAGGGGCAGTTTGACCACGACATTGGGCGCGATGGCGGCCAGCTTGTCGCCTTCCTTGACCATGGTCTCATAGTCGGTCGCCACCGCCTCTGCGGAAATCGGCCCCTCGACCAGGCCGCAGATTTCGGCGATGACCTCTGCGATGTTGCGACCGGATTTGGCGATCAGCGAAGGATTGGTGGTGACGCCGTCCACCATGCCGGTGGGGACCATGTCCTTGATGACGGCGACGTCGGCTGTGTCGAGAAAGAGTTTCATGGGGTGGGTGTTTAGCGGCGGAAGGTCGAGAGCGCGAGCCTCTTTCACCTCCCCACGCGTGGGGAGGTGGCGCGGCGCGTCTTCGCGCCGTGACGGAGGGGGCGGCGCTGGTGTTAGCTGCTGGTCCGCCAATCTCTGTAGGCGGGAGTCGCCCCCTCCACCACGCTTCGCGCGGTCCCCCTTCCCATCTGCGATGGGGAGGTGATTGCCATGCGCGTCGCCTCCGTCCTCATTCCCCTGCCGGTACCCGAGGCTTTCGATTACGAGGTGCCGGAGGGCATCGAGGTCGTGCGCGGCGATCAGGTTGCGGTGCCGCTGGGGCCGCGGCTGATGCGGGGCATCGTGGTCGAGGCGCGCGAGACGACCGGGTCGAACCGGCGGCTGAAGGCGATTGATCATCTGATGGATGATCCGCGCCTGCCCGAACGCACGGTGGACTTCGTCGAATGGGCCGGGCGCTGGACGCTGAGCGCGCCGGGCGAGATGGCGGCGACGGCGCTGAAAGGGCTGCGGGCCCCCCGTCCCCGGCCCGAGCGGCGGGTGCGGCGTGTCGGTGAGGCTGTCCCTGTGCGCCCGACGGCGGCGCGGACGGCGGTGCTGGAGGCGCTGGGCCAGCGGGCTATGCCGGGAGCTGATCTGGCTCGGGCGGCCGGCGTGTCCTCGGGCGTTGTGAAGGGCCTGGTCGACGAAGGCGTGCTGGAGATCGTCGAGATCGAGGCTCTTGCCGCCTTCGATGCGCCCGACCCCGACCATGCGCCTGCCGATCTGAATGCTGATCAGGCGGCGGCAGCCGAGGCCATCGCAAGGGCGGTGACGCGCGGCGGGTTCGCGCCCTTCCTGCTGGACGGCATCACCGGCTCAGGCAAGACCGAGGCCTATCTGGAGGCGGCGGCGCAGGCGCTGAAGGCCGATCCGACGGCCCAGATCCTGATCCTGCTGCCCGAGATCGCCCTGACCCAGGCCCTGATCGAGCGGATCACGGCCCGGTTCGGCACCGCGCCCGCCGAATGGCATTCCGGGGTGGCACCGCCGCGTCGGCGCCAGGTCTGGGAGGCGGTGGTGGCGGGGCGCTGCAACATCGTGGTGGGCGCGCGGTCGGCCCTGTTCCTGCCCTTCGTCAATCTGCGACTGCTGGTCGTTGACGAGGAGCACGACGGCTCTTTCAAGCAGGACGAGGGCCTGATCTATCACGGCCGCGACCTGGCCGTGGCGCGGGCGCGGATCGAGGGGGCGACGGTGGTGCTGGCCTCGGCGACGCCGTCGCTGGAGACGCTGTGGAATGCGCGGCAAGGGCGGTACGGCTGGCTGAGGCTGGAGCGGCGGCACGGGTCGGCGATGCTACCCGATATCGCCCTGCTGGACCTGCGGCAGACACCGCCGGACCCCCAGACCTGGCTGTCCCAGCCCTTGCGCGAGGCCATCGGCGAGACCTTTGCGCGGGGCGAGCAGAGCCTGCTGTTCCTGAACCGGCGGGGCTATGCGCCTGTGGTGCTGTGCCGGGTCTGCGGCCACCGGATGACGGCACCGGACACCGACAGCTGGCTGGTCGAGCATCGCTATACCGGGCGTCTGGTCTGTCACCTGACCGGCTTTTCGATGATGCGGCCCAAGGCCTGTCCATCGTGCGGAGCGGAGGATTCGCTGGTCTCGGTCGGGCCCGGTGTCGAGCGGGTCGAGGAAGAGGTGCGCCAGCTGTTTCCAGAGGCGCGCACGGCGGTGTTCAGTTCGGACACCACGCCGGATGCTCGGTCAGCGCGTGCCCTGATCCAGGCCATGCAGGACGGCCAGATCGACATTCTGGTGGCCACGCAAGCCGCGGCCAAGGGGCACAACTTCCCCAATCTAACCCTGGTCGGGGTGGTGGACGCCGACCTGGGCCTGCGCGGCGGCGACCTGCGCGCGGCGGAGCGGACCTTCCAGCTGCTCAGCCAGGCGACGGGCCGGGCCGGGCGAGCCGACAAGCCGGGCCGGGCTTTGCTTCAGACATGGACGCCCGAGCATCCGGTGCTGATGGCGCTTGCGGCTGGCGACCGCGACGCCTTCGTCGAGGCGGAGCTGGCCGAGCGTGAGGCCGGATCGCTGCCCCCCTATGGCCGGCTGGCCGCGATCATCCTGTCCAGCGAGAACCCGCAGGCGGTCGAGAAGGTCGCCCGCGACCTCGCCGAAAACATTCCCAATGCCGAACGTCTGGAGGTCTATGGCCCCGCCGACGCGCCGCTCGCCCTTGTCCGGGGCCGACGTCGCAAGAGACTGCTGGTCCGGGCCGACCGGGACGTCGATCTCCAAGGTTTCCTGCGCGCCTGGCTGGCGCGGGTGAAGGTGCCGGGCTCGGTGCGGCTGTCGGTCGATGTGGACCCCTACAGCTTCCTGTAGCGTCAGCCCGGCGGTTCGGGAGCGGTCAGGCGGATTTCGAACAACTTGGGCCAGTTCTTGCCGGTGACGAACAGGCGTCGTTTGGCGGGGTCCCAGGCGATGCCGTTCAGCACATCGTCGGAAGGGCTGACCCTTTCACGGGAAGGATGGATTTCCGTCAGATCGATCACGCCTACGACCCAGCCTGAAACCGGATCAATCTTCACCAGCAAGTCCTGCTGCCACAGGTTGGCGACGATCTGGCCGTCGATCCATTCCAGTTCGTTCAGACGTGAAACGGGACGCCCGCCATAGGTCACGGTGATCCGGTGCGTTTCAGCAAAGGTGTCCGGATCGAGGAAGCGGATCACCGGCGTCCCGTCCGACATGATCAAGCGTTCCTCATCGTCGGTCAGACCCCAGCCTTCACCCGGATAGGCGAACTGCCCCAAGGGCGTGAGGTCATCGGCATTCCAGATGAAGCCGGTGCCGTTCTGCCAGGTCAGGCTGAACAATCTGCCGCCGATCTCGGTGACGCCCTCACCGAAATAGGCCAGGTCGAGGTCGTGCCTTTGCAGCACGGCACCGTTCTCGATTCGCACGCGTCTGATCGTCGAGGGGAACCGCCCGGTCGTCTCGATCAGCACGTCGTCATGCACGATCAGACCTTGGGTGAAGGCCGTCGGGTCGTGAGGGTAGATGGCGACGATCTCATAGCCCTGAACGGGCGGCAGGTCAGGTTCGGTCTGGGCCCAACTCGCCGCCGGGGCTCCGACCAGGAGCGCGCCGACGGCGAGAAGGGCTCTGAGCGACATGTTCAGTGGGTCGGGTCGGCGGCGGCTTCGGCCTCTGCGGCCTGGGCACGAGACTCGGCGGCATTGGCCTCCGCGCGGGCGCGTTCGGCCTTCTGCTTCTTGGTCGCGGACCTTCGGCTCAGCATGTTCAGCGCCTCGACGCCGGCCGAGAAGGCCATGGCGGCGTAGATGTAGCCCTTGGGCACATGATAGCCGAAGCCGTCGGCGATCAGGACCATGCCGATCATCAGCAGGAAGCCCAGGGCCAGCATCACCACGGTGGGGTTCTTGTCGATGAAATCACCAAGCGGGTCGGCGGCCAGAAGCATGACGGTGATGGCCACCAGAACGGCGACGACCATGATCGGCAGGTGCTCGGTCATGCCGACAGCGGTCAGGATGCTGTCGATCGAGAAGACCAGGTCGATCAGGATGATCTGGAAGATCGCGGCCCCGGCGTTGTTGATCACGACGTCGGCCTTGCCACCCTTGCTCTTGTCGAGCAGGTCGTGGCTGGGGGTCGGATCGACCGAGTGGTGGATTTCCTTGGTGGCCTTCCAGACCAGGAACAGGCCGCCGACGATCAGGATCATGTCCTTCCACGAAAACTCATTGCCCATGACCGAGAAGACCGGCTGGGTCAGGGTCACGATCCAGGCGATGGTCGACAGCAGGGCCAGGCGCATGACCAGGGCCAGGGAGATACCGATGCGGCGAACGCGTGAGCGGTGCTCCGGCGGCAGCTTGTTCGAGAGAATCGAGATGAAGATCAGGTTGTCGATGCCCAGCACGACTTCCATCACGATCAGGGTGACGAGCGCGGCCCAGGCCGCGGGGTCGGTGAGCAGGGGGGTAATGCTGTCAAACATTGGGGCTGTGATTCCTGAGAGGGGCCGTCGTAAAGCCGCGACCCTGAATGCCCTTCATACAGTCGTGGTTGCAGGTGCGGCAATGCGTCTGTGGTTGGAAGGTATGCGGCGGGGCGTCTCGGTTGCGGGAGTGAAAAGCCCATGCTATCAGGCGCCCGGCTTGCAGGAGGCGTTTCTCACGAAACGGCTCTAGTCGTGCTTTCCATAAGTATATCAAGCCCTTGATCGACGCGAACGTCGTGGTCGATCGTGACACAACATGCTTATCCGGACGGACAAGACCCTTGGCTGACGAATTCAGGACGACAGAAGTCGCAGAGCGCTATGCCCAGGCGCTGTTCGACCTCGCCGACGAAACCGGTGCAATCGACGCCGTGCGCGCCGACCTGAAGTCGCTGCGCGCCGCCTGGCACGAGAGCGCGGACCTGCGCCGCCTGGCGACCTCGCCGGTGATTTCCGACGAAGATCAGCAAAAAGGTCTGGTCGCCATCGCCGAGAAGGCGAAGTTCCACAAGACGACCCGCAACTTCCTTGGCCTGCTGGCCCAGAATGGTCGCTCGGGCGACCTGACCGGCGTCATCGCCGGTTATGAGGCGCTGTATGCCAAGAAGACCGGACTGGTCGCCGCCGAGATTGTCTCGGCCCGGGCCCTGACGGCCGCGCAGACCAAGTCCATCCAGACTGCCCTGCGCACCGCCCTGGGCAAGGACGCCGAAATGACCGCCCGTGTCGATCCGTCGATCCTGGGTGGCCTGAAGGTCAAGGTCGGCTCGAAACTGTTCGATGCCTCGCTGAAGACCAAGCTCGACCAGATGAAATTTGCCCTCAAAAGGGCCTGATACACACCGATTGACCGTCGGCCCGGTGCCGACGCCCAAGAACGACGAAAGCCAGAGAGCCTGACCATGGACATCCGCGCCGCCGAGATTTCGGCCATCCTCAAGTCCCAGATCGCCAACTTCGGCGTCGAAGCGGACGTGTCCGACGTCGGCCAGGTGCTGTCGGTCGGCGACGGCATCGCCCGCATCCATGGTCTGGACAATGTCCAGGCCGGCGAAATGATCGAATTCCCCAAGGCCGGCGTGAAGGGCATGGCTCTGAACCTGGAACGCGACAACGTCGGCGCCGTGATCTTCGGCCAGGACAACCAGATCGCCGAGGGCGACGAGGTCCGCCGTCTGGGCGAGATCGTGGACGTTCCGGTCGGCAAGGGTCTGCTGGGCCGCGTCGTCAACCCGCTGGGCGAGCCGATCGACGGCAAGGGCCCGATCCAATTCACCGAGCGCCGCCGCGTGGACGTCAAGGCGCCCGGCATCATCCCGCGCAAGTCGGTGCATGAGCCGATGCAGACCGGCCTGAAGGCCATCGACACCCTGATCCCTGTCGGCCGTGGCCAGCGCGAGCTGATCATCGGTGACCGTCAGGTCGGCAAGACCGCCGTAGCGATCGACACCATCCTGAACCAGAAGTCGATCAACGTCGAAGGCGCGTCCGAAGGCGACAAGCTGTACTGCATCTATGTCGCGATCGGGCAGAAGCGCTCGACCGTGGCCCAGATCGTCAAGACGCTGGAAGAGCGCGGCGCGCTGGAATACACCATCGTCGTGGCCGCCACGGCATCCGAGCCTGCTCCCCTGCAGTTCCTGGCCCCGTTCTCGGGCACGGCCATGGGTGAGTTCTTCCGCGACAACGGCATGCACGCCCTGATCGTGTACGATGACCTGTCCAAGCAGGCCGTGGCTTATCGCCAGATGTCCCTGCTGCTGCGTCGTCCGCCGGGCCGCGAAGCCTATCCGGGCGACGTCTTCTATCTGCACAGCCGCCTGCTGGAGCGTTCGGCCAAGCTGAACGAGGACAATGGCTCGGGCTCGATGACGGCCCTGCCGCTGATCGAGACCCAGGCCAACGACGTCTCGGCCTATATTCCGACGAACGTGATCTCGATCACCGACGGCCAGATCTTCCTGGAATCCGACCTGTTCTACCAGGGCATCCGTCCGGCCGTGAACGTCGGCATCTCGGTGTCGCGCGTGGGCTCCTCGGCCCAGATCAAGGCGATGAAACAGGTTGCCGGTTCGATCAAGGGCGAGCTGGCCCAGTATCGGGAAATGGCCGCCTTCGCCAAGTTCGGCTCGGATCTGGACGTCTCGACCCAGCGCCTGCTGGCCCGCGGTGCCCGCCTCACGGAGCTGCTGAAGCAGCCCCAGTATTCACCGCTGACGGTCGAGGAGCAGGTCGTTTCGGTCTATGCCGGGACGCGCGGTTATCTGGACAACATCGCCGTGGCCGACATCGCCCGCTTCGAGAGCGAACTGCTCGCCCGGATGCATTCGAACCACGCCGGCATCCTGAACAGCATCAAGACGACCAAGGCCCTGTCCAAGGACCTGGAAGCCGAGCTGAAGGCCGCCATCGAAGCCTTCGCCAAGACCTTCGCCTGATACTGACCCGGAAAGCGAGAGAGTAGCGCCGGATGGCCAGCCTCAAGGAAATGCGCGATCGGATCGGAAGCGTCAAAGCGACGCAAAAGATCACGAAAGCCATGCAGATGGTCGCCGCGGCCAAGCTGAAACGCGCCCAGGACCAGGCCGAGAACGCCCGGCCCTATGCCACCAAGATGGCCTCGGTCATCGCCAATCTGGCGGCCGGTGTCTCGGGGGCTGATGCGCCCAGGCTGCTGGCGGGCACGGGTGGCGATCAGCGCCACCTCGTCGTCGTCGCCTCGGCGGACAAGGGTCTGGCGGGTGGTTTCTCGACCAACATCATCCGGGCCGCGCGCGAGCGCATCCGCAGCCTGATCGCCTCGGGCAAGGATGTTCGCATCGTCGCCGTCGGCAAGAAGTCGCGCGACCAGCTGACCCGAATGTTCGGCGACAAGGTGGTGCGTACTTTCGAGCTGAGCGAGCACAAGGTGCTGGGTATGGCCGCCGCCCAGCCGGTGGCCCAGTTCATTGCCGACAGCTTCGAGAACGGCGAGACCGATGTGGTCACCCTGTTCTACAGCCGCTTCCAGTCGGTGATTGCCCAGGTGCCGACCGCCAAACAACTGATCCCCGCCGTTGTGGAAGGCGACGCCGCCCCCATCGACCTGAACGGTGCGGTCTATGAATACGAGCCCTCGGAAGAGGAAATCCTCGAGACCCTGCTGCCGCGCAACCTGACCACCCAGGTGCTGGCTGCGCTGTACGAGAACCAGGCGGGCTTCTTCGGCTCGCAGATGGCGGCGATGGACAATGCCACGCGCAATGCGGGCGACCTCATCAATGCCCTGACCCTGCAGTACAACCGCAAGCGCCAGGCCCAGATCACCACTGAACTGATCGAGATCATCGCCGGCGCCGAAGCCCTCTGATCCCGATCCCGCTGACATAGACGTTATTCCGAACCGGAACCCTGCCATGACCGACACCATCGCCAAGACCCCCGCCCCGAAGAAGCCCGCCGCCAAGAAGCCGGCCGCGCCCAAGGCCCCCGCCGCCACTGCCGCGACGGGCAACACCGTCGTGATCGAAGGCACGGGCGTGGGCAAGATCGCCCAGGTCATCGGCGCCGTGGTGGACGTCGAGTTCACCGGCGACCTGCCCGCCATCCTGAACGCCCTGCACACCCAGAACGTCGACCAGAAGACGGGCGAGCCCTTCACCCTGGTTCTGGAAGTCGCCCAGCACCTGGGTGAGAACATGGTCCGCACCATCGCCATGGACACGACCGAGGGCCTGACCCGCGGCCAGGCCGTGACCGACACCGGCGGCTCCATCCAGGCCCCTGTCGGCCCCGGCACCCTGGGCCGCATCATGAACGTCGTCGGCGCGCCGATCGACGAACAGGGCCCGATCAAGACCACCATGTACCGCCCGATCCACCGCGAGGCGCCTTCGTTCGAAGAGCAGTCGACCTCGTCGGAAATCCTGGTCACGGGCATCAAGGTCATCGACCTGATGTGCCCCTACACCAAGGGCGGCAAGACCGGCCTGTTCGGCGGCGCTGGCGTGGGCAAGACCGTGACCATGCAGGAGCTGATCAACAACATCGCCAAGGCCTACGGCGGCTATTCGGTGCTGGCCGGCGTGGGTGAACGCACCCGCGAGGGCAACGACCTGTATCACGAGATGATCGAGTCCAATGTGAACGTGGACCCGGCCAAGAACGGCGGTTCGACCGAGGGCTCCAAATGCGCCCTGGTCTACGGCCAGATGAACGAGCCTCCCGGCGCCCGCGCCCGCGTCGCCCTGACCGGCCTGGCCCAGGCCGAATATTTCCGCGACGAAGAGGGCAAGGACGTCCTGCTGTTCGTCGACAACATCTTCCGCTTCACCCAGGCTGGTTCGGAAATGTCGGCTCTGCTGGGCCGCATCCCCTCGGCCGTGGGCTATCAGCCGACGCTGGCCACCGAGATGGGCAATCTGCAGGAGCGCATCACCTCGACCAAGAAGGGCTCGATCACCTCGATCCAGGCCATCTACGTCCCCGCCGACGACCTGACCGACCCGGCGCCCGCCGCTTCGTTCGCCCACCTAGACGCCAAGACCGTTCTGAACCGCGACATCGCCGCCCAGGCCATCTTCCCCGCCGTGGACCCGCTGGACTCCACCTCGCGGATCATGGACCCGCTGGTCATCGGCGAAGAACACTACAACGTCGCCCGCTCGGTCCAGGAAGTGCTTCAGTCCTACAAGGGCCTGAAGGACATCATCGCCATTCTGGGCATGGACGAACTGTCGGAAGACGACAAGCTGATCGTCTCGCGCGCTCGCAAGATCAGCCGCTTCCTGTCGCAGCCCTTCTTCGTGGCCGAACAGTTCACCAACTCGCCCGGCAAGTTCGTCGAACTGGCCGACACCATCCGCTCGTTCAAGGGCATCGTGGCCGGTGAATACGACCACCTGCCGGAAGCCGCCTTCTACATGGTCGGTGCCATCGAGGAAGCCGTCGAAAAGGCCGCCAAGATGGCTGCCGAGGCGGCCTGATCCATGGCGGGCAAGCTCCACTTTTCGCTGGTGGCGCCTGAGCGCGAGGTCTTTTCCGGCCTCGTGGATCAGGTCGATGCGCCCGGCGTTGAAGGCGACTTCGGCGTCCTGGCGGACCACGCCCCCTTCATGACGGCCCTGCGCGAAGGCGTGGTGACGGTCATTGACGGGAACGCGCGCCGCCAATTCGACGTCCACGGCGGCTTTGCCGACGTCACGCCCGCCGGCCTGACCATCCTGGCCGAACAGGCCTCGGAAGTGGTCGCGGCCTGATCAGGTGACGGTGGGCCTTGACCCGCCGCCAAGCTGTCCCAGATAAGATCTTCAAGACGAGGCCACGTCCTCGCCTCGCGTTGCGCTGATCCTGGCGACGCGGGACAAGCCCGGGACGGCCCGGCCCTTGTGAAGGAGGGCCGCGACCATGGCCTGGATCTATCTGCTCATCGCCGGACTGCTGGAAATCGTCTGGGCGTTTTCCATGAAACAGTCCGAGGGATTTACGAAGCTGGGGCCCAGTCTGGTGACCCTGGTCGCCATGGTGGCCAGCTTCGGCCTGCTGTCGGTGTCGATGAAGACCCTGCCGCTGGGCACCGCCTATACGATCTGGACCGGCATTGGCGCGGTCGGGGCGTTCGTGGTCGGCATCATCTGGCTGAACGAGGGGGTGCATCCGATGCGGGTGGCCGCCGCTGGTCTGATCGTGGCCGGGCTGGTGCTGATGCGGCTGGCCCCGACAGGAGCGGCGGGCTGACCTTTCTCCCTCCCCTTTATGGGGAGGGATGTCGGCGTGAAGCGACGACAGGGTAGGGTATGCCAGACCGAGTTCTCGCCCTTATGAGCCCCACCCTGATCGCTGCGCGATCTGTCCCTCCCCACTTCGGGGGAGGGAGAACTCTACCGAGCTAGCTCAGCGAACGCCGCCACCACCTGCTCATAGACTCTTCGCTTGAACGGCACGATCAGGTCGGGCGCTTCAGCCAGTCGGCCCCAGCGCCAGGCGTCGAACTCGACCTCGTCATGCTGTTCTAGATCGATGTCGGCCTCGTCGCCCGTGAACCGATAAGCGAACCAGGCCTGCTTCTGACCCTTCCAGCCGCGCGCGCGCTTGGTGCCTTCGAAATCCGACGGAAAGTCATAGGCGATCCAGCCTTCGGTTCGGCTCAGGTATTCAATCGAGGTGACGCCGGTTTCCTCGGCCAACTCGCGCCGTGCGGCGGTTTCCGGATCCTCGCCCTCGTCGACGCCGCCTTGCGGGAACTGCCAATTATAGGGACCGGCCTGTCCTGCCCGTCGCCCATACCAGACTCGCCCATCCGGGTGGAACAGCACGACGCCGACGTTGGGGCGGTGGTGGGGGAGGTCGGTCATAGGTTTTAGGTTCTAGGGATTAGGTTCTAGGGAAGAAAGCCGGTGCGGAGTGCGTGCCATCCCTAATCCCTACTCCCTAGACCCTAGTCCCTATCTCCCCGGCCTTTGCGTCATCGCCGAGGCCGGGGCCAGCTGAAGCCCCCGCGCTTCCAGCTCCGAGGTCCAGCGGGCGACGGCTTCGACCGTGACGGGGTAGCTGAAGCCGGTGCCCATGGCCTGGCCGCGCGCCTTGGCCAGAGCCTCCAGCGCGTTCAGCTGGCCGACGATGGCGGCGGGGGTCTGCTGCTCGTCGATGATGCGGTTGGCGCTGGCACGGGCCCAGGCGCCGGGGCGGCGGCTCATGGAGCCATCGTCCAGGAAGGCCACGCCGCGCTGGCGCAGGACGCCCAGGAAGGCGTTCATGGCCCCATCCGAGGTCGCGAACTTGTCGCCCATATAGTTGGTCACGGCGAAATAGCCGGTGGCGCGGCCCAGCAACCAGTTCATCCTGGCGGTGATGTCGGCGCTGTCGCCGCTGGCCAGCAGCGTATAGGGGCCGGGGTCGTTGTCGGGATAGCCGGTGGGCTCCATCGGCATTTCCAGCATGACCTCATGACCGTGGGCGCGGGCCAGGTCGATCCAGCCCTGCAAACCCTCGGCATAAGGCACGAAACTGAGCGTCACATCGGCGGGCAGGCGTTCGATGGCGGCACGGGTCGTCACGGCGTTCAGACCCAGCCCACCGACCACCAGCGCGACGCGTGGACGGCCGTTGGCGCGGAACGGGCGAGCATAGGCCTGGGCCGGGACGCGACCGTCGGTGGCGATGACCGGCAGGGGCCCGTCCGGGCCCGGCTGCGACAGACCCGCCAGGGGCGCGGCGGGCAGGGGGGAGGCGATGGCCAGGCGCGGGGCGGTGACGGGCGCACCATTGCCGGATACGGTCGCGCCGTTGGGCAGGGTGATGACCGCCTCGCCAGACAGGGCGGGGTCGATGACGCTGCCGTCGGCGGCCAGGTCCTGATAGCTGCCGTAGGCCCCCATGGAAAAGGCCTCCAGCCCGGTCGGGGCCGGAGCCTCGACGACGGGCGTGCGGGCCAGTTCGGCGCGGGCCGAGGGCACGCCGGCGCGGGGGTCGCCCAGGACGGCGATGAACAGGCCGGCCGCGGCCAGTAGCAGGACGCCCGCACCGGCCACAGCGACGGGCGGCTTCTTCAGTTGGCGCATGACCGGGGCGAAGGCATCGCCCATGGATTTGCGGGCCGGAGGCGCTCCGGCAGTGGCGGCGAGGACGGACTGGCGCTTGGCGAACATGGCGGTGTGAACGGCTCGAGGGCGGGCCCTGCGCAGGCAGGACCCTTCACGCCTCACACTGAACGCTGTCGGTTAAGAAAGCCTAACGTGGCATTAGGCATGCACGTGCGACTATTCGGGCTGCTGAATGATATCAGCGGGCAAGCGCGGTCGCACTTCGTCCGTCTCTGCCTCGGCAATGACGACCGTCGGCGTACCCGGCGGGGTGACCACGATGCCTTCGGGCGCAGCCGCCAGTTGGCTGAGATTTCCGCCCGCTCGCAACACGTCGAAGGCGCGTTCCAGTTGATAGTCCTTTTCTTCGGGCCAGTCCTCACCGGGGGCCTCAACCGGCGTGTGCGGCCCCTTGCGCTCGGCCCCAATGGAGGCGTCCAGAGCGGTCGCGTATCCAGCCTCGGAATAGATGAAGTTGGAGCGCGAGACGATCCGCGCCTCGGCCATGGAACGCGAGACCTCCAGATCGGGCTCGATGCCGATCTTCTGGATGGAGCCGCCGGACGGCGTATAGTAGCGGGCCGTCGTGATCGACAGGGCCCCGTCGCGGCCCCCCCGCAGCGGGATAACGGTCTGGACCGACCCCTTGCCGAAGCTGGTCAGGCCGATGACGGTCGCCCGCTCGTGATCCTTGAGCGCCCCGGCCACGATCTCGGAAGCGGAGGCGGAGCCATAGTTGATCAGCACCACGACGGGCAGGCCGCCGGTCAGGTCGCCCTGAGACGCATAGTAGCGCTGGATCTGTTCGGCGGTGCGGCCGCGCTGGCTGACGATCTCGCCGCGTTCGAGGAAGGCGTCCGACACGGAAATGGCCGCGTCCAGCAGTCCGCCACCGTTGTTCCGCAGGTCCAGGACGTAGCCCTTGATGGTCGGGTTCTCGGTCTTCAGCCGGGCGATGGTTTCGCCCAGTTCGCGTCCGGTGTTCTCGTTGAAGGTCGAGACACGCAGATAGCCGAACTCGCCCTCGACCCGGCCCGTAACGGATTCGATCTTGATGACCTCGCGGGTCAGGGTCACTTCGCGCGGCTCTTCGCCGTCACGCAGGAAGGTGACCTTGATGGAGGTGCCTGCGGCACCGCGCAGCTTGTCGGAGACCTGGGTCACGGTCAGGCCGGCAGCGTTCTGGCCGTCGATCACCGAGATGACGTCGCCCGCCTGCACGCCCGCGCGCGCAGCGGGTCCGCCGTCCATCGGCGAGATGATCTTCACGAAACCGCCCTCGGCCTGGATGGTCAGGCCGACGCCGGAATACTGGCCGGTCGTCCGCTCCTGCAGGTCGCCATAGCCGTCCGGCGGCAGGTAGTTGGAGTGGGGGTCCAGCGACGTCATCATGCCCTGAAGCGCCGCCTCGATCAGCTTCTTGTCATCGACCGGTACGACATAGGCCTGCTCGACGATGCCCAGCACGTCGCCGAACAGGGCCACCATGCGGAAGGCCTCGTTGCGCGGGGTCTGGCCCACAGCGGTCGCGGCCCCCAGGCCCACCAGAGTGGCCGCAGCAGCACCGATCAAAAGCAGCTTACGCATCAAGTCTCTTTCCGTCGGGCCGCAACACCGGCCAGTGCACTCAGATAGGAAGTTATCGGCGACTTATTCGTGGCCAACCGCAGTTTGTCGATAAAATCAGCGTCATCAGGAAGGGTCTAGGCTTTAGGGCCTAGGTTCTAGTGAAGAAAGTGATGTTCGAAACCGTGCTCAATCGCCCCTAGAACCTAAGCCCTGAAACCTGGAACCTACTCCAGCCACGGGGCCGGATCGATGGGCCGTTCGTCGCGGCGCAGTTCGAAATACAGTTCGCCGTCCGGGCCGGTTCGGCCAAGGGTCTGGCCGTCGGTGACGGTGTCTCCCGTCTGGACCGACAGGCTGTCCATGCCCGAGACGATGGCGCGCCAGCTGGGACCCAGGTCCAGGATCACGACTTCGCCCCAGCCGCTGAGCGGACCGGCATGGACGATGCGGGCATTGGCGGGGGCTCTGGCCTCGGCCTCGTCGGCTCGCCAGCGCCAGCCGGTTGCGCCGCGCCCATAGCGCTGGGAGGGTGCCGCAGTGATCGGGGCGGTCAGGCGGCTGCGTCCGGCAGGCAGACGGGCGACAGTTGTCGTGGCGGTGGCGTCGGCCGTGGGGATGGAGGCTCCCAGGGCCTGGAGACGGGCCTGAAGCACACTGGCGGCGCGTTCTGCAGCCTGGGCTTCGGCCCGCAGGACGGTGCCCAGCGCGGCCTTGCGCGTCGTCAGGCTTTCGATCTCTGCGCGGCGGTTGCCTTGGGCACTTTCGGCGGTGAAAAGGGCTTCACTGTTCAGGGCGGCCAGGCGGCGGACGCGGCTGACTTCCTCGCGCCGGTCGGTGATGGCTTCGGCATCCCTGCGCAGATCCGGCGCGATGGTGCGCATCAGGATGGAGGCCCGCACCGTATCGACCGCGCGATCGGCGGGCACCAGCAGGGGCGGCGGGGGGCGGCGGCTCATCATCTGCAGCGCGGAAAGCAGGCGACCTTCGCGGGCACGGGTGCGGGACAGTTCGGCGATCAGCGTGGCCTCGCGCGCCTGAAGCGCGCGCAGGCGTTCGCGCTGGGCCACGATACGGGCGTCCTCGGACCCCAGAACGGCGCGAAGCCGAGCCAGCTCACGTTCCAGTTCGATACTCTCGGCTGCGGCCTCGGTGGCCTGGGCTCTCAGACGGCGGGCGCGGACCTGTTCGTCGCGGTATTCGGCCTGAAGGCGGGCGACCTCCCCTGCACGGGGTTCCTGAATTGCCCAGGCTCCGACAGGGACGGCCACGGCGGCCAGCGCACAGAGGGTCAGGATCAGGCGACGCATCAGTCGCGATGATAGGGCGAACCGGCCAGAATGGTCACCGCACGATACAGCTGTTCGGCCAGCATGGCGCGGGCCAGCGCATGCGGCCAGGTCTGGGGCCCAAAGGCCAGGGTCGAGGACGCCGCCTGACGCACGGTGTCGTCCAGACCATCCGCCCCGCCGATGGCAAAGACCAGCCGCCGCTCACCCCGGTCCCGCAACATGGCGATATGATCGGCAAAGGCGCGGCTGGAATAGGTGCGGCCCCGCTCGTCGCAGGCGATCAGGTGAGCGCCCTCGGCCGCCTTCAGGATCAGCTCGGCCTCCGGGGCCTTGCCGGGTTTGCGGGGCTCCAGATCGATGAGCTCGAGCGGACCCAGGCCCAGCGCGCGTCCGGCCAGGCTGGTACGTTCGGCATAGTCGGCGGCCAGGTTCGCTTCGGGCCCACGCCCCGGCTTGCCGATGGCGATGACGCCCAGCTTCATCGCCTGCGGGCCGGACTAGTCGCGGCTGTCGACGCGGTGGCCGCTGTCGACCGACCAGATCTTCTCGATGTTGTAGAAGGTGCGAACCTCGGGCCGGAACAGGTGGACGATGACGTCGCCCGCATCCAGCAGCACCCAGTCGCAGTGCGGCAGACCAGAAACCTTGACCTTGCCCAGACCTTCTTCCTTCAGCGTGCGCTGAAGGTGGTCGGCCAGGGCCCCGACGTGACGATGCGACCGCCCGGAGGCGATGATCATGCTGTCGGCCATGGGCGACTTGCCCTTCAGGTCGATCAGGATGATGTCCTGGGCCTTGTCGTCGTCCAGCTTGGCCAGAATGGCCTGCTCCAGAGGGGTCGAGCCGACAGGAAGGGGGGCCTGGGAACCGCTCTCGTAGGGGCCGTCTTCCGAGTGGATGGGCGGAATGGCGTCCATTTCGTGCGCCGTGTTCGAAACGGCTTCATCATGCGCATCGTGCGCGGTCGAGGGGGTCAGCGGAAGGCTCCGGGGGAATTACTAAAGCGGCAGCCTATCACGAATGCGGGGCGGCGTCACCCACGCCCCTTACGGCCCGAATTGCTGACGACGAACGCGGGTTCAGCGGTGCGGTCAGATAGGTCCAGGCGGGGGCTTCCATAAAGGGAAGCAGCCCAGCACGGGCAGCGGGAATGCGGGCTCCGGCAAAGCGGGCGGCGGCGGGCGCGGTACGGCTGTCCAGCAAGCTGCCGGGCCGTGCGATGACAGCCACGGGCATCAGCCGCATGATATCCGTCCACCCGCGCCAGCGGTGGAAACTGGCCAGATTGTCGGAGCCCATCAGCCAGACGAAATGCACCCCGGGGTAACGGGCCACCAAAACCCTCAGGGTATCGATGGTCCATTGTGTGCCCATCCGGGTCTCGACATCCGACACGACCATGACCGGTCCACGCGCAGCGGCGTCCGCCGCCCGACGGGCCGAGGCCATGCGCTCGGTCAGGGGCGCGCTGTCGCGGGCGTCCTTCAGAGGGTTCTGGGGTGAGACCAGCCAGACGACCCGGTCCAGACCCAGGCGGCGCATAGCGGTTTCGGCGACATGGGCATGACCGTCATGGGCCGGATTGAACGAGCCGCCGAACAGCCCGACCGTCATGCCGGGGCTTAGGGTCAGGCCATCGCGCAGGGCACCCTTGCGGGGTCCAGACGTGCGGGGCGCGGGGCCGGCGTGAAAGAAGGACAAGGCGGCAGGGCTCGCGCGGACTTATGCTCACTCGCGCCCTAACACGCAGATCGCGGCGTGTCGCGCGTGATTGTCCGTCGCCGGACGGCTGCGCGCCTCAGGGCCGTGTCTGACCCTGACCCCGGATCACATATTTGAAGCTGGTCAGCTGTTCGGCACCGACCGGGCCGCGGGCGTGCAGGCGGTCGGTGGAGATGCCGATCTCGCCGCCGAAGCCGAACTCGCCGCCGTCGGCGAACTGGGTCGAGGCATTGGCCAGGACGATGCCGGCGTCGGCCTCGGCCAGAAAGCGTTCGATGGCGGCCTCGTCGGAAGCGACGATCGACTCTGTGTGGCCCGAGCCATAGCGGGCCACGTGGTCAAGGGCGGCGTCGAGGCCGTCCACCACCTTCACGGCGAGAATGGGTTGGAGGTATTCCGTCGACCAGTCGTCGTCATTGGCGGCTGTCGCAGCGGGGACCAGGGCGCGGGCGGCGGGGTCGGCACGCAGTTCGCAGCCGGCTTCGGTCAGGTCGCGGGCGATCAGCGGCAGCAGGGTGTCGGCGGCGGCCTGGTCGATCAGCAGGGTCTCGGCCGCCCCGCAGACCGAGACGCGGCGCATCTTGGCATTCAGAACCACGGCGCGGGCCATGTCGGCATCGGCACTGGCGTGGACATAAACGTGATTGACGCCCTCCAGGTGGCCGAGCACGGCGACGCGGGCTTCGTTTTTCACACGCTCCACCAGCGATCGGCCGCCGCGCGGGATCAGCAGGTCGATCGCGCCGTCCAGCCCGGTCAGGATGTGGCCCACCGCGGCGCGGTCGCGCGTGGTGACGATCTGGACGGTGTCGGGCGACAGGCCTGCGCTTTCCAGTCCCTCGGTCAGGGCGGCGTGGATCGCCAGATTGGACCGCAGGCATTCGGACCCGCCTCGGAGGATCACCGCATTGCCTGCGCGAACGGCGAGGGCGGCGGCATCGGCGGTGACGTTGGGGCGGCTCTCATAGATGATGGCCAGCACGCCGATGGGGGTGCGGACACGGGCGATGTCCAGGCCATTCTCGGGCGTCCAGCGCGCCGTCTCGACGCCGACCGGGTCGGGGATGGCCGCGATGGATTCCAGCGCGCCGATCACCCCGTCCAGCCGTTTCTCATCCAGGGCGAGGCGGTCCATCATGGCCCCGGCCATTCCCTTGGCGCGGGCATCGTCCAGATCGGCGGCATTGGCGGCCAGGACCTGACTTGCCCGGGCCCGAAGAGCTGTAGCCATTCCTGCGATGGCTCGCGTACGTGTTTCGGGCCCGGCGAGGGCCAGGGCGCGAGCCGCCGCGCGGGCACGCCGGCCCATGGCGGTCATGTCATTGCATAGAGTGGAGTCGGCGGTCGGGGCGGGGGCGTCCTGTGTCATGATCATCTCTTTAAGGTCGGCCCTAACCGCAGGGTTTCAAGGGGCGGCGGTCTCTCGCAGAGCCAGATCATCGGCGTGAATGACCACCGGACCACCCGCATAACCCAGCGCGGCCTTCAGTTCACCGGAGCGGACGCCGATGATCTTGGCCACATCCTTGGCGTCGTAGCGCACCAGCCCCCGCGCGATCTCCACGCCCACCTCGTTGAAGATCTCGACAGGATCGCCCTTGCTGAAATCGCCTTCGCTGGCAGTGATCCCGACGGCCAGCAGAGACTTGCCGCGAGTGAGGGCGCGGGCACATCCCTTGTCGATCGTCAGTCGCCCGCGCGTGGCGAGCGATCCGCCGATCCATTGCTTGTAGGCCGCCTTCACCGTGGTGGCCGGGGCGATCAGGGTGCAGCGGCGACCCTCTTCAAGCGTTGGAGCGCTACGTGTCTTGGGCCGTCCCTGGGCGATCAGTGTGGCGCAACCGGCCTCGGCGGCTATGCGGGCCGCCATCAGCTTGGTCGCCATGCCGCCAGTCCCGACACCGGCGTCCGCATTGGCCCCGGTGGCCATGGCTTCCAGTTCCGGGGTCAGGGTCTCGATATAGGGGATGTGCTCAGCCTGGGGATCGACGCGCGGATCGGCGGTGTAAAGGCCATCGACATCGGACAGCAGGATCAGCAGGTCGGCGCTGATCATCTGGGCCACGCGGGCGGCCAGCCGGTCATTGTCGCCGTATTTGATCTGGTCGGTGACGATGGTGTCGTTCTCGTTGACGATCGGGACGGCCCCCATGTCCAGCAGGGCCCCCACGGTGGCGCGGGCATTGAGCCAGCGGCGCCGCGTCTCGGTGTCGTCACGGGTCAGCAGGATCTGGGCGACGATGATGTCATGCGGATCGAAGACCGATTCCCAGGCATGCATCAGCATCGACTGCCCCGCTGCGGCGGCGGCCTGCTTCTTTTCCAGGCCGGGGCCGCGCGCCAGATTGCCCAAGCGCCGCCTTCCCAGGGCCACGGCCCCGGACGAGACGACCAGCACCTGCTTTCCCTCGGCCTGGAAGCCCGCGATGTCGGCGGCGAGCCCGCGCAGCCGGACCAGATCGACCGCATTGGTCTTGCGATCGACCAGCAGAGAGGATCCGATCTTCAGCACGATCCGGTTGGCCGCTGCGATGGCGGTTGCGGCGATGGGCGGATCGGAAAGGGTCAAGGGGCCCACCCTCCGGGCGTATCCGCGACCGTTTCCTCGTCATCGACCATGATGATATCGCCGCGTGTCTTGCGCACCTCGTTCCAGGCCGCGCGCAGCAGCTCCGTCACACCTTCGCCCGACACGCCGGAGACCAGCATGGGACGACGACCGGCGATGGCCTCCAGCTCCGCCGCCTTCTTCTCGCGCGCCTCGGGCGTCAGGGCATCGATCTTGTTCAGGGCCAGAATTTCGGTCTTGTCGGCCAGGCCTGCGCCATAGGCGTCGAGCTCGTGACGGATGATCCGGTAGGCCTCGGCTACATCCTCTTGTGTCCCGTCGATCAGATGGATCAGGCTGGCCGAGCGTTCGACGTGGCCCAGGAAGCGCGTGCCCAGACCGGCACCCTCATTGGCCCCTTCGATCAGGCCGGGGATGTCGGCGATGACGAACCGCTCGGTCGGCGACAGATCCACCATGCCCAGATTGGGCACCAGGGTCGTGAAGGGATAGTCCGCGATCTTGGGCTTGGCCGCGCTGGCCGCCGCCAAAAAGGTCGACTTGCCCGCATTGGGCAGGCCGGCCAGGCCCACGTCCGCGATCAGCTTCAGCCGCAGCCAAATCCAGCGTTCCTGACCTTCCTGGCCGGGGTTGGCGTATTTGGGGGCCTGGTTCTGCGGGCCCTTGAAGCGGACATTGCCCCAGCCCCCGTTGCCACCCTTCAGCAGCATCTCGGTCTTGCCGGCGACGTCCATGTCCAGCAGCACCGTCTCCTTGTCGTCGTCCAGCACCTGGGTGCCGACGGGGACCTTCAGGATCACGTCCTCGCCCTTGGCCCCGTGCATCTGGCGGCCCATGCCGTGGGTGCCGGTCGCGGCCTTGAAATGCTGCTGATAGCGGAAGTCGATCAGGGTGTTCAGCCCGTCGGCCGCCGTGATCCAGACATTGCCGCCATTGCCGCCGTCACCCCCGTCCGGTCCGCCGTTGGGAATGAACTTCTCGCGCCGGAAGGAAACGGCACCCGCCCCGCCATTGCCGGAGCGGATGTAGATCTTGGCCTGGTCGAGAAACTTCATCGCGGACTTATGCCGCAACTGCGAGCAGAATTACAGGCGGTAGAGCAGCCCCCCTCACAAACCGTGAGGGGGCGCTCATCTAGCTGTCCTCAGTTCTTCGCCCAGACCCCGTACGGGTCACTCCAGCTCATGCCCAAGGCCTCGGCCACGGCGGGATAGGTGATCTCGCCCTTTAGAACGTTCAGGCCGCGCGCCAGGTGCGGGTCCGATTTCAGGGCGTCCAGGCCCTTGTTGGCCAGGGCCAGGCCGAACGGCAGGGTGGCGTTATTCAGGGCTTCGGAACTGGTGCGCGGGGCGGCACCCGGCATGTTGGCCACGCAGTAGTGGACCACGCCGTCGATCTCATAGGTCGGGTCTTCGTGGGTGGTGGCGTGGCTGGTTTCGAAACAGCCGCCCTGGTCGATGGCGACGTCGACCAGAACCGAGCCGTTCTTCATCGCCTTCAGATCTTCGCGCTTGATCAATTTCGGAGCCGAGGCTCCGGGAACCAGCACGGCACCGATGATCACATCGGCCTTGACCATCTCCTCGTCGATCGCATTGATCGAAGAGTAGCGCGTGATGACCCGGCCTTGGGTAACTTCGTCGATATAGGCCATGCGCGGGATGGAGCGTTCCAGCACCACCACCTCGGCCCCCAGGCCCATGGCCATGCGCGCCGCGTTCAGCCCGACGACGCCGCCGCCCAGTACCAGCACCCGCGCCGGGGCTACGCCCGGAACGCCGCAGAACAGCAACCCCATGCCGCCGTTGTGCTTCAGCAGGGTCTCGGCGGCCGAGAAGACGGCGATACGGCCGGCGACTTCGGACATGGGAGCCAGCAGCGGCAGGCCGCCCTTGGCATCTGTGACGGTCTCATAGGCCACGGCGGCGCATTTGGAGGCCAGCAGGCCCTTGGTCTGCTCGGGATCGGGCGCGAGGTGCAGATAGGTGAACAGGATCTGGTCCTCACGGAGCATCTCCCACTCGACCTTCTGGGGCTCCTTGACCTTCACGATCATGTCGTTGTTTGCGAAGACGGTGGCCGCATCGGCGACGATGGCGGCCCCGGCCTTCTTGTAGTCCTCGTCGGTGAAGCCTGCACCCAGGCCTGCACCCGTCTCGATCGAGACCGTGTGGCCGTGGGCGACGTATTCGCGCACCGCCGTCGGCGTCAGGCCGATGCGGTGTTCGTTCTTCTTGATTTCCTTGGGGACACCGACGCGCATGGGACGTTTCCTGTGATGAGGGGTCGGTAGGGCCGACCGCGTTTCGAGCGCAATCTAGCGAGTGATTTGACGCAGGTTCCTGTTCTTTTCGGCGACTGATCGGCATACAGTCGCAGAAGCTGCGAACGGAGTGTGCCTTGAAGACGATTTCTGCCGTCACCCTGGATGACACCGACCGCAAGATGATCCGCGCCCTGCAGTCCGATGGGCGCATGACCAACAGCGACCTGTCACGCGCGGTGAACCTGTCCGAAAGCGCCTGCCTGCGCCGTCTCCGGGCGCTGGAGGCCGAGGGCGTCATCAGCCGCTATGCCGCCATCATCAACGAGCGGGCCGTGGGGCTACCGATCAGCGTCTTCGTGACCGTGACCCTGTCGTCCCAGGCCGAGAGCGCCCTGACCGCCTTCGAGACCGCCATTACCGGCGTGCCCCAGGTGGTGGAGTGCTATCTGATGACGGGCGGCTCGGATTACCTGCTGCGGCTGGTCGTGCGCGACGTGGACGACCTGGAGCGGGTCCACTCGCGCGAGCTGACCCGCATCCCTGGTGTGACGCGGGTCTCGTCCAGCGTGGCGATGCGGACGGTGGTCAAGCGAGGGGCTCTGCCCGTCTGACGGCCCGCAGCCTGGGCGCGCGAAAAATCTGGATCAGGGCGATGACCAGCCAGATCAACCCGATCACGAGGAGCAGATCGCTGGTCATTTTGATCAGTCCGTAGAGCGTCACGGTCTGGACCGACCAAGACGTCGTCTCGGCCGCGAGAGCTGTAAGCGCCGAAGCAATCAATACGGCGACCGGCCAGACGAGAAGTTGGTAGCGTCCGCGTTTCACTTGAGCGCCAACGTCAGAGCTTTGATATCCAGATATTCGTCGATGCCATGGGTCGAGCCCTCGCGGCCGTAGCCGGAGGATTTTACACCGCCGAATGGCGCGACGGCCGTCGACATCAGGCCGGTGTTGATGCCGCACATGCCCGCCTCGATCCGGCGCCCGATGCGGAACGCGCGGTCCAGGTCGCGGGTGAACAGATAGGAGGCCAGACCGAATTCGCTGTCGTTCGCTTTTGTCAGAACCTCGTCCTCGCTGTCGAACGGGAAGACGGGGATCAGGGGGCCGAAGGTTTCTTCGTCACGGAACAGCTTGTCGTCGCCGCCCAGGGTCACGGTCGGCTGAAAGAAGCGGCCGCCCAGGGCGTGGCGCTGGCCGCCGGTCAGCACCTTGCCGCCCGAGGCCTGTACCTTTTTCAAATGCTCCTCGACCTTGGCGATGGCCTTGTCCTCGATCAGGGGGCCGACCTTGACCCCGTCCTCGAAGGCGGGACCGACAGGGATCTTTGCCACGGCCTCGGCCAGTTTGTTCGCATAGGTCTCGGCGATCGAGGCCTCGACATAGACGCGGTTGGGACAGACGCAGGTCTGGCCCGAGTTGCGGAACTTGCCCTTGATGGTCTCGGCCACGGCCAGGTCGATGTCGGCGTCGGCGAAGACGATCAGAGGCGCGGCCCCGCCCAGCTCCATCGACACCCGCTTCAGCGTCGGGGCGCATTGCTCCGCGAGTTTGCGGCCGACGGGCGTCGAGCCGGTGAAGCTCAGCTTGCGGATCAGGGGCGATGCGGTCAGGACGCCGCCGATGGTCGCCGCATCGCCGGTGACGACGCTGAGGGCACCCTTGGGCAGACCCGCCTGATAGGCCAGTTCGGCCAGGGCGATCGCGGTGAAGGGGGTCTGGCTGGCCGGCTTGATCACGGCGGTACAGCCGGCGGCAAACGCAGGCCCCAGCTTGCGGGTCAGCATGGCGGCGGGGAAGTTCCAGGGCGTGATCAGGGCGCACGGCCCAACCGCCTCGCGGAAGGTCAGGATGACGTGGCCCAGCGGGCTGTCCTGGGTTTCGCCCAGCAGGCGTTCGGCTTCGCCCGCGAACCATTTGATGAAGCCATTCGCATAGGCGACCTCACCCTTGGCCTCCTCGAACGGCTTGCCGTTCTCCAGCGCCATGAGGGCCCCCAGGCCCTCGGTATTCTCGTCGATCAACCGGGCCCATTCGCGAAGGAAGGCGGCACGCTTGTGCGGATCGGAGCGGGACCAGTCGGCGAAGGCGTCGTTAGCCGCGTCGATGGCTTCTTGCGTTTCCGCCACGCCCAGATCGGGGATCCAGCCTATGGTCTCGCCGGTGGCAGGATCGTCGACGGCGATGCCCTGGCCATTGGCAGGAACGGCCTCGCCTGCGATCAGGGCGTGCTGGCGCAGCAGTTTCAGTCCGGCGTCGCGGGCGGCGGTGTTCATGTCTGATCCTTGAGCTGGAGCATCACTAGTTGAGCATGATGCCAGCGCGTTTCAACGCTCAGTCGCCGATGGTGTTCAGATCGCGACCCCGGGTTTCCGGCAGGAACAGCAGGGCAACCGCTGCCGCCACCGCCGTGAACCCGACCGAGTACCACAGACCGAAATAGATATTTCCCGACCACGCCACCAGCGCAAAGCTGGCCGCGGGCAGCAGACCCCCGACCCAGCCGGTGCCAATATTGTACGGCAGGCTCATCGCCGTATAGCGCACCCGCGTGGGGAACAGCTCGACCAGGGCCGCCGCCTGCGGGCCATAGACGGCGGTCGCGGCGATCATGAAGACCATCAGGATACCGAACACGGCGAGCAGGTTGATCCGCGCGGGGTCGGCCTTGGCGGGGTAACCGGCCTGGGTCAGCGCCGTCTTCACGCGCGTTTCCACATCGGTGCGCGCGGCCTTCAGCGCGGTGGCATCCAGGCCCGTGCCCTCGACCGAGGCGATCTCGACCGACCCGACCCGCACCACCGCAGGTGTACCGACCGGGGCCGCGACATTGTCATAGCTGACGCCCGCATTCGACAGGACGTTCTTGGCCAGGTCGCAGGACGAGGCGAAGGCGGCCTTGCCGACCGGATCGAACTGGACTGCACAGGTGGCGGGATCGGCGACGACCGTCACAGGCGATGTCGCCTGGGCTTCGGCCAGGGCCGGATTGGCGGCGCGTGTCAGGGCCTGGAAGCCGGGGAAGACCGCGATCAGGAACAGCACCATGCCGCCGACCATGACGGGCTTTCGCCCTAAGCGGTCCGACAGCCAGCCGAAGAAGACATACAGGAAGGCCGAGGCCACGGTGATCGCCAGGATCAGGCCGTCAACGGTCGAGACCTCGATCTTCAGCACCCGCTCCATGAAGAAGCGGGTGTAGAAATAGCCCGCGTACCAGACGGCCCCTTGGGCGAACATGATGCCGACCAGGGCGATGAGCACGAACTTGCCGATCTTCCAGGTGGCGAAGCTCTCGCGGAACGGGGCCTGGCGTTCGGTGCTTTCGGCCACCATCCGCTTGAAGGCCGGGCTCTCGTGAAGCTTGAGCCGGATCCACAGGGAGATGACCAGCAGGAAGAAGGACAGCAGGAAGGGGATGCGCCAGCCCCATGCGTCGAAGGCCTCGGCCCCCAGGATGGCACGGGTGATCAGGATGACGCTGAGTGCCATGATCAGGCCGATGGCGGCGGTGGTCTGGATCCAGCCGGTCAGGAAGCCACGCTTCTTCGGCGGTGCATGCTCTGCCACATAGATGGCTGCGCCGCCGTATTCGCCGCCCAGGGCAAATCCCTGAACGATGCGCAGGAAGATCAGCAGGACGGGGGCCGCGATGCCGATCTGATCATAGTCGGGCAGCAGGCCGATGGCGACGGTGGCGACACCCATCAGGGTGATGGTGACCAGGAACGTCGTCTTGCGCCCCGTCTTGTCGCCGAACCAGCCGAAGACCAGAGCTCCCAGTGGTCGCACCACGAAGCCGACGCCGAAGGTCAGAAGGGCCAGGATATAGGCCGTGGCTTCGCCCACATCGGCATAGAAATGCCGGGCGATGATCAGGGTCAGGGACCCGAAAATGAAGAAGTCGTACCATTCGAAGGCGGTACCGGCGGCGGAGGCCCCGACCACGGTGCGCAGGCCGGGGCCCGCCTCCTCGGCATCATCCGTGTCGGCTGTCGTCGTCCTGGCCATGAAACGCCTCCCCGCGTCTGAACGTGCGGGGTCGTCTTTAGCGCCCCTCGCAAGCCCTGCTTAGCGCTGGAAATCGAGGGCGGGAATAGCAAAGGCCCGCCGGTGGGGGGACCGGCGGGCCTTCTTCAACCGAACCGCACGTCGGGGGGAAACGCGGTCGGGAACTGTGTAGGCCGAAAGACCTAGTTCTTGGCTTCTTCGGCGGCACCGGTGACGGCGTTACCGGCGGCGGCGGCGTCCTGGCCCACGCCCGAAACCGTGTTGCAGGCAGCGGTGGTCAGGGCGGCGGCGGCGGCGACCAGAATGAAAATCTTGCGCATGGTAGGCTCCTCGAAACAGAAAACGCTGTGTCGAGGCTATCAATGCCTTCGTGCGGTGGAGGTTCCCAGGTCGGATGGATCAATCGGCGTAATCGCTTCGGGCGTGGCAAAGGTCATCCGCGCGAGGGTGCCGCCCGAGGGCGAAGGCACCATTTCGGCCGTGCCTCTGAGCTGTTTGGCAAAGGCCCCCATCAGGGTACGGCCGACGCCTGCCCGTTCGGTTTCGCTGACGCCCGGTCCATCATCCTCGACCTCGAGGATACTGGTGTCGCCATCCACCTTGAAGCGGACCTTCAGGTCGCCACCGCGCCCGGCGAAAGCATGCTTCTGGGCATTGCTGACGGCCTCGACCAGCCAGAGGGCCAGGGGGGCCAGCTTGTCGGGATCGACAACCAGGGAATCGGCTTCGACCGAAGACGTGACGACCGGTCCCCGACCGGCCTCGCCTGCAATCAGCTGGCCGACCAGATCGGTCAGGAACACCCGCGCATCCGCATAGCGCAGGTCGTCGCTCTGGTAGAGGGTGCGATAGATCAGGGCGAGCGCCGCGATCCTCTGGCGGGTGTCGCCGACCGCGGCCTTGGCCGGGGCGTCGGTCAGGGCTCGCTGCTGCATCGACAGCAGGGACGAGATGATCTGCAGATTGTTCTTCACCCGGTGGTGGATCTCGCGCATCAACGCATCCTTCTCCTCCAGCGAGGCGGTAAGGCTCTGGTTGCGGGCAGAAATCGTGTCGGCCAGATCGTTCAGCGTGCTGGCCAGGTTGCGGATTTCGGCGGGGGCATGCACGGCCTGGGTCGGCCGGACGCTGAACTTGCCCTTGGCATAAAGGGCCGCGATCCGCTCCAGATAGACCAGCCAGCGGACCACGATCCGCTCGCTGACCCAGGTCACGGACATCAGCGCCAGAAGCCAGGCCAGCACCGGCGCGAAGAAGGCCCCCAGCGGATTCAGCCGGGCCCAGGAGAGCAGGTCGGGCGCAGGTGCCGAAAGCAGGGCGTAGAGATCGCGTCCCGCCACGGCCGTCCCGGCATAGACCCGGTTGCGGCCTAGCGTGTCTTGGCCTTCGAAGATGGTCGATCGCGTGTCCCCCACTTGCTCAACCCAGCCATCCAAGGCCGAGCCGTTGCGCAGCAGGAAGGCGTCGCGGTCGGTGACGGTCAGAAGTCGTCCGCTCGCATCAGTCAGGGCCGCCTGGGAGCCCTCAGGGAGAGCCGGGTCATTGATGTCTGGCTGCAGTCTCGACAGGGGTACGACGGCGAGCATCACCCCATTGAAAGACCCCATCGGCCGCTCCAGCCGGATGGCGACGATCAGACTGGGGGGTGCGCCAGCAACGTCGGGGGCACGGGTCAGGATGGTGTCCTCACCCGCCCGCAGGCGCCGAAACCACTCGGTGGTTGCGGCCTGCGACAGCCATGCAGGCAGGGGCTCCGAAAGGTTCTGCGACGCGCAGGTCGTCTGGCCCGTCGCGCTGAGACGAGCCAGCCCGTCAATGTCTTCCAGACGCTGAACCAGAGAGGTCAGGCGAGGACGGCAGAACAGCTCCAGCGCCTCTGGCCGCAGGGCCTGGAGCAGCACGCTGGTGCTGTCCAGCCGCGCCTTTGCAGTAGCCGAAGTACGCTCGACGGCCAGTTGCAGATCTGCGCGCTGATCTGCGTCCTGGGCCTCGAAGGCCCGGTTGGCCTGGAAGGCACCGAGCACGAGGATCGGCAGCAGGGCCACGGCCATGGCCAGACCCAGGCGAAAGCGGATGCCGTGCAGGCGCGATCGGCGCCGCCGTCCGAACGCCCTGGCCAGCCTTGCCACCCTATCGATCCGGGGTGCCGCTCAGGCGATCGGCAGCCGCCAGGATGGAGCGCATGGCATCGCCAGCGGCCCGTCCGTCACGGCCATAGGCCCCGGCTTCCAGTGTGGCCAGCAGAGCCTTGCGGGCGCGAGAGACCCGGCTTTTTACCGTGCCGACGGCGCACTGGCAGATTTCGGCGGCTTCTTCATAGGCAAAGCCACCGGCACCGACCAGGATCAGCGCTTCACGCTGTTCTTCGGGCAGCGTGTTCAGCGCCTGACGCAGCTCGTCCAGCGCCAGTGGGGATTCCGGATCATCAACGGCGACAAGGGTGCGCTCTGCGGCTTCCTGGTCGAGCTGAGACTGACGCCACGACCGACGCTTTTCCGAGTAGAACTGGTTGCGCAGGATCATGAAGGTCCAGGCCTTCATGTTGGTGCCCAATTGATAGCTGGCGCGCGCATCCCAAGCCTTCATCATGGCATCCTGTGCCAGATCGTCGGCGGCCGTCGGATCCCCCGTCAACGTCCGTGCGAAGGCGCGCAGGTGCGGGATCAGCGTGACCAGTTCGCGTTTGAAGGCACCATCGTCAGCAGAATCCGGCTTGGGCGGCGCAGGTTTGTGGGCGCTCACGCCTTGTCACTCCCGCGCTCGTCGGCGCGGCGCAGGATGTCCAGGAACTCGTCCGGCACAGGCTCGTTGACCACATCGTCGAACAGATGACGCAACTTGACGCCAATGGCCTGTTGTCGAAGGCGCGCCTCTTCAAGCCCTGGCCCCTTGGCGGTGTCGGACTTGCCGGATGGATTGGTATCGTTTGTCATCAAGATTCGGTCGCCGCCTGGACTCTGTTGTCGGCCCGGAACGCCGCACACCGGGGGCGGTTCCTAGATGACACAGGTTTAATGCTCAAGCTTGCGGTGCCGAGCGGGAACCGTTGCCCGATTGGCACGTTGACGCGGCTTGCGAAGGCCTCATTGTCAGGGGCCTACTTCCTGTCGGGGACTATACTACATGAGCCTTCTGGCCCGCCTTGCGCCACACCTTCCCTATGTCCGGCGCTATGCGCGCGCCCTCACGGGTGATCAGACGACCGGCGACAACTATGTCCGCGTCGCGCTGGAAGCCTTGGCCGCAGGCGAGCGCCAGCTGTCGACCGATATGACGCCCCGTGTTGCACTGTATCACGTCTTCCACACAATCTGGACGACCACCGGAGCGCAGCTGGAAGACCGCAGCGGCATGGACGACGGCGACGCCTCGACCCGGTTGATGAGAATATCGCCTCGATCGCGCCAGGCGTTTCTGCTGACGGCACTGGAGGGGTTCACTCCTTCGGAGGCCGCGCAAATCCTGGATGCCGACGCTCATCAGGTCGAGCGCCTGATCGCCGAGGCCCAGTCCGACATCGATGCCGAACTGGCGACCGACGTCCTGATCATCGAGGACGAGGCCATCATCTCGGCCGATATTGAAAGCCTGGTCACCGAGCTTGGACACCGTGTCACCGGCACAGCCACCACTCATGATGAGGCGGTGGATGCCGTCGCCCGTCATCGCCCGGGTCTGGTCCTGGCCGATATCCAGCTGGCCGACGGGTCGTCGGGAATTGATGCGGTCAAGGACATCCTGAAGCGCTTTGATGTGCCGGTGATCTTCATCACCGCCTTCCCGGAACGCCTGCTGACCGGAGAGCGGCCCGAGCCGACTTTCCTGATCACCAAGCCTTTCCAGCCGGAAACTGTAAAGGCGGCGATCAGCCAGGCGCTGTTTTTCCACCCTTCGCGTCAGAAACAGGCCGCCTGACGCCTGCTGCGGGCCTGCACTTCAGCGCCTAGAAAGAGGGCCCGGTCGCCGACCGGGCCCTTATTGCGTATGAACAACGTCCCGTTAGCGGGATGGCTCAGCCGATGTCGTCGGGGCGTTCACATTGGGTGCGTCACCCGTGCCTGGTGCCGTCGGCTCCCCCGTCGAGGTAGTGGGCGCATCGGCTGCTGGGGGCGTGACCGAGTCACCGTCGAAGGCCTGTGAATCTACGGCCTGTCCGCCGACGTTGGCGTTGGTATTGGCAAAGCCGCCCTGGCTTACGAACCACATACCCAGCAAAAGTATTGCCACCGCGGCCGTGGAGATGACCAGAAGAACGAGTATGCGTCCTCCTGGACGCCCGCCACGGACGTATTTTGCATTAACCGGACGCCCCTCGTGGACGGCATCGGCAGCCTTGTCGTGCGGTGAGGGGTCGGTCATTTCAATTAATCCTGTAGCTTGAGTGTAGGTTTCATCCTTGGAACGCTGCGGGGGCGGCCCTGTTCCGGCCGTCTTCTCCCCGTCACTTTCAAATGGAAAGTTTGCATTTCACGGAACCGGAGTCTGCGAGGTCCGTTCACGTCATGCGAAGGCGACGACGCCCCCCCGACTTGAGACTGGCGCTAGTCAGTCTGTCGTCTTCGCGCTCATTCTCGATGATGCCACCTCACACGGCGGTTCCGATGTCGGAACCGCCGTTTCTTTGCCTGTGCCGCCAGACCGACTGGACACTGCCGCCCGCTTGACCACTATGCGCGTCTCGAAAGAAAACCTGAGGAGACCGATATGGCTCGCATCAATCGTCAGTGGGTCCTGCGCCAGCGCCCCAAAGGCTTGATCCAGCCCCGTGACCTGGAACTGGTCGACGGCGAGGTACCGACGCCACAGGACGGCGAGGTCCTGGTTCGTACCGTGTATCTCTCTCTGGACCCCACCAACCGCACCTGGATGAACGATGCCGAGGGCTACCTGCCCGCCGTGCCTCTTGGCGGAGTGATGCGCGGCTTGACCTTGGGTGTGGTCGAAGAAAGCCGGTCCGAGCGATACAAGGAAGGCGACATCGTCTCTACCGCTGCGGGCGGCTGGTCCAACTATGCCGCCATTCCTGGCAGCGCAGTGTCGCGGATACACCGTGCGCCGGGCATGCCCCTCACCGCGAACATGAGCGTGCTCGGCATGACCGGTATGACCGCCTATTTCGGGGTGACAGATGTCCTGAAGGCCAAGGCGGGCGAAACTCTGGTCATCTCGGCCGCAGCCGGCGCGGTCGGTTCCATCGCCGGACAAATCGCCAAGGCCCGGGGTTGCCGCGTCATCGGTATCGCGGGCGGGGCCGAGAAATGCCGCTGGCTGACCGGTGAACTCGGTTTCGACGCTGCCATCGACTACAAGAGCGAGGATGTCGGGGAGGCCCTGGATCGTCTGGCGCCGGACGGCATCGACCTGAATTTCGAGAACGTCGGCGGCGACATCATGATCGCCGTCTTCAACCGTCTGAAGACTCACGGCCGGATGGCGGTGTGCGGCCTGATCTCGGCCTACAATGCGACGAAGATGCCGCCGTCGCCCAACTTCTCGCGCATCATCACCCACCGGCTGAACGTTCAGGGATTCCTGGTGCTGGACTACGCCCATCGCGCCAAGGAGATGATTGAAGAGATGGGACCTTGGCTGGCGAGCGGGCAGGTCAAGTGGAAGGTTCACGTCGACGATGGGCTTGATGGTGCACTGGACAGCCTGAACCGACTGTTCACTGGCGACCACGACGGCAAGCTGCTGGTCCGGGTCTCTGAAGAACCCGCGGGCTGAGGCAGATCGCATGAGCGAACCGCTCCATATTCATTTCGAGGACATCGGCGTCGGGGAAGTTATCCCTCTGGGGGCCTGCATGGTGGATGAGGCCGCGCTGGGCGTCTTCGTCGAGCGTTTCGCGCCCGGCTGGGATGCCGGCTATGGCGCGCCCGACGCCATGATCTATGCCCTGTGGAGTAGGCTGTTCGCTGAAAAGTCCGGCACCTGGGCCCAGTCCAAGGTGCTGGCCGTCGACGGCCTGCGTTTCCTGCGCAATCCCCCACCGGGCGAACTGATGCGCGGCCGGATGACGGTGATGGGCAAGGACCCCGTCGGCGACGACAAGGGCATCGTCATTGCGTCCCACGACCTGCTGGACGAAGCCGGCCGACTGGTCTTCTCGTGCCTGACGCGGGCCGTGTTCGTGCGCAGATAAGGATTGGTGCCGGCGTTAGGGGTGGAAGAAGCAGTTAGCCTTGCACACTTCCACCCCCAACCTGACCAAGATCACCTGCTTCAGGCGTTGCCTGCTGCCTTCTGCTGTTGTGCCATCCGGTCGAATGCGATCACGATCAGGCGGTCCCAGCCCAGCAAAGAAATCAGATGGGCATAGATTTGGCCCAACGCCCCATTGTCACGAAGTTCAACCAACTTTTCGACGGGCAGGGCTTTGATTTTATCTTCCGAGATCGCGAAATACTCAGCGATTTTCTGAACTGAGGCAGCCGTACCGTCGGGATTTTTCGGCGTGAAGTTGGCCTCGCGCGTTTCGAACAAATCCAGATCGTTCAGCATTTTGACGAAGCTGTCGGTCCGCTGACGCTCGGTCTCGAAGTTGTTGCAGAACTCCAGGGCCTGCTGGACGTAGGGGCCGGGCTGGCCGTTCACGAACAGGGCCTGGGCACCACCCTCCTTCACGAAGGGAGCCTTTCGGTCGATGCACAGCACCAGGCGTTGCTGGGCGTCGTCATTGGCGAAGACAAAGGGATAGCGGCGCACATAGGCGGGGATGTAGGCGTCGCCACGGAATTGGCCTTGATCGTCGATGAACAGGTTCTCGCCATCGCGCAGACCCATGACGGCCACCGGTTGCTTGTTGTCACCGACGAAAATTACCGGATAGGACAGGGCGGCCGGCGCGAACTCGGTCACGGTCAGCGGCACGATATTGGTCTGGGCCACGAAATCGTAAGGCCGATCAACCGGATCGACGCCCAGGGTGCCGTGGGCCTCGATCGAAAGGGGCTCAGGCTGGCTGTAGAACAGGACATTGCCGGTCAGGGAAGCAGTCGAGGTTGTGTCGGTCATGGACGCGATGCGGGCTCTGCAATGAAAAGGGAAGGCCGGTGTCTAACCCAGACCGGCGGCGGCGGCAAACGCGACAGTGAAGGTCACTACGGTTGCGACAGGAGCGACGAAGCCCTAGCTGTGAGCCATGGGCGACAGCTGTCATCACGCACATCAGGAAGGGCCACCGGACGCCGCGACAGTCGGTCGGGCGCTGACCGACGCCGATCGCCGACTGTCCGCTCAGGGCGAACGGATGACCGCCGCCCGCACGCGCGTGCTGGAGTTGCTTCTCAGCGCCGGAGAGCCGGTCAAGGCCTATGATCTGATAGCCCGTTTCGGCACTGACGGAGCGCCGGCCAAGCCCCCGACAGTCTATCGCTCGCTCGAGTTTCTGGAACGGCAAGGGCTGGTTCACCGCATCGCCTCCATCAGCGCCTATGTCGCCTGTACCTCCGGAGCAGACGATCACGCCGCCGCCTTCCTGATCTGCGATTGCTGCGGCGCGACCCAAGAGGTTTCCGCGACGCTGGCCGAGGGGCTGGATGCTGCTGCGACTTCGGCAGGCTATGTCATCGAGCGGACAACGATCGAGGCACACGGACGCTGCTCCGCGTGCGCCTGACCTGATTACTGGTAACCCGCCCGTGTATGGCCTATCTGCCGTCTATGGACGCGATCCGGCTCTCCCCGCCCCGCCGCTTCAACCTGCCGGTTGATAACCGATGGGGCGCGGGCGACATGGCCGTACTGGACTACGGCGACCCCAAACGCCCTGTCGATGTGATCTTTGTCCATGCCAATGGCTTTAACGCCATGACCTATCGCAGCTTGCTGGCCCCCCTGTCGGGCTCCCTCAGGCTCTGGTCGCCGGATCTTCGAGGCCATGGCGCGTCAGTTCTTCCGGCACGGACACTAGGGCGACGCAGCTGGAACGACCACCGTGACGACCTGGTGGCGTTGCTGGATGCGCTGGAAGGCCCGCCTGTCATACTGGCCGGGCATTCCATGGGGGCCACCTCGTCTATCCTGGCGGCAGCCGAACGTCCCGAACGGGTTTCGAAATTGGTACTGTTCGACCCTGTAATCTGGAGCCGCCTGGCCGTCGCGATTTTCCATCTGCCCTTGCTGGATCGGATGGCGGGTAGAATTCCGCTTGTGAAGAATGCCCTGAAGCGTCGGGCCGTCTTTGACAGCCGGGAACAGGCCATGACGGCCTACACCGGACGGGGGGCGTTTCGCGGCTGGCCCGAGATGATGGTGGCGGACTACCTGGCCGACGGCCTGATCCAGACAGACGGCGGCTTTATGCTGGCCTGTGCGCCGGATTGGGAAGCATCCAACTACGCGACGCAGAGCCACGACCCTTGGCGCGCGCTCAAGCACTATGATGGTCCGGTTCGCATCCTGAAAGCGGAGGCCGGATCGACCTGCCATGTCCCGGAGCAGCCGCGCGGCCTCCCGAACGTCACCGTTCAAACGGTCCAGGGCGGCACCCATTTCTTCCCCATGCTTCAGGCCGACGTGGCCCGCGACGCCCTGTTCGACGCGGCGGTATGATCTGACGCGCACGGCCCCGCTGGCGTCCGCCCACCCGACCCGCTAAACCGCCGCCAACAAGAACAAGCCGCTCTTCAGGGAACGTCCGACCATGCGCGACATCAACCATTTCATCGACGGTGCCAGCTTTACGGGCGCATCAGGCCGCTTCGCCGAAGTGTTCAATCCAAATACGGGCGAGGTCCAGGCGCGGGTGCAACTGGCCTCGGTCGCCGAGATGGACCGTGCGGTGCAGTCGGCGCAGGCTGCCTTTGAGGGCTGGTCCTCGACCAACCCCCAGCGCCGCGCGCGCGTGATGTTCGAGTTCAAGCGGCTGGTCGAAGCCAACATGACCGAGCTGGCCGAACTGCTGTCGTCCGAGCACGGCAAGGTGGTTGCCGACTCGAAAGGGGACATCCAGCGCGGGCTGGAAGTCATCGAGTTCGCCTGCGGCATCCCCCATGCCCTGAAGGGCGAATACACCTGGGGCGCAGGCCCCGGCATCGACGTCTATTCGATGCGCCAGCCTCTCGGCGTGGTATCGGGCATCACACCGTTCAACTTCCCGGCCATGATCCCGATGTGGATGTTCGGCGTGGCCATTGCGGTGGGCAACACCTTCATCCTGAAACCCAGCGAGCGCGATCCGTCGGTGCCGGTGCGTCTGGCCGAGTTGATGATGGAGGCGGGAGCCCCCGCGGGCGTGCTCAACGTCGTCCACGGCGACAAGGCGGCGGTGGACGCCATCCTGGAGCACCCGCTGGTCCATGCCGTCAGCTTCGTCGGCTCGTCCGACATCGCACACTATGTCTATCAGACGGGCGCCGCCAATCATAAGCGGGTCCAGGCCATGGGCGGGGCGAAGAACCACGGCATCGTCCTGCCCGACGCCGATATGGACCAAGTTATCAAAGACCTGTCCGGCGCAGCCTACGGCTCGGCCGGCGAGCGCTGCATGGCGTTGCCGGTCGTCGTTCCCGTCGGAAAGAAGACGGCCGACGAACTGCGCGAGCGGATGGTGGCCGAGATCCCGTCGATGCGGGTCGGCGTCTCGACCGACGCGGGGGCCCACTACGGTCCGGTGGTCACCGCCCAGCACAAGGCGCGCGTCGAGGGCTGGATTGACCAGGGCGTCAAGGACGGGGCCGAACTGGTCGTCGACGGTCGCGGCTTCAGCCTGCAAGGGCACGAGAAGGGCTATTTCATCGGCCCGTCGCTGTTCGACCACGTCACGCCCGAGATGGAGTCCTACAAGGAAGAGATCTTCGGCCCCGTGCTGCAGATCGTCCGCGCCGCCAGCTTCGAGGAGGCCCTGTCGTTGCCGTCGAAGCACCAGTACGGCAACGGCGTCGCAATCTTCACCCAGAACGGCCGGGCCGCCCGCGACTTCGCCGCCCGGGTCAATGTCGGCATGGTCGGGATCAACGTTCCGATCCCGGTGCCGGTCGCCTACCACACCTTCGGCGGCTGGAAGCGCTCGGCCTTCGGCGACACCAACCAGCATGGCATGGAAGGCGTGAAGTTCTGGACCAAGGTCAAGACCGTCACGGCCCGCTGGCCGGATTCCGAGCTGGAGCATGCGGATAGCAGCTTCGTCATCCCGACCATGGGGTGATTTTCCCCTGGGCGACGTTCGGTGCAGCACTTTCGGGAAACGGGCGTTAGACTAAGCTATACCGCCAAGCTGGAGTGCCCTGTCGCATGCGTCGTTTTCTGGTCTGGACCACCCTTCTGATCATCGTCGGCCTGGCACTGGCCGGGGCGGGCTACTGGGGCTGGTGGAACTATTTCGCGCGGTTCCAGCCGGTGACGGTCAGCCAGAATCAGGCCGAGATCCAGCGTCTGCTAGACGACGCGCCCTGGGTCTCGGCGGGCGATGTGACGGGCTCCCCAGTCTATGTCGTCGGCCATCGCGACAGCGACGCCCTGATGCGGTTCCAGCGCGAGGAGGGGCCCAAGCTGCGCACGGCGGGGGCCGAGATGCGTGTGGTGATGTTCGCCCGGCCAGACCTCGAGGGCCTGGCCCAGTCTACGGCTGCTGAACGCGCCACAGTCGCAGAGCTCTGGCTGACCCGCGACTGGACCCTGTATCGCCGCTGGACGGACACACCGGTGGCCAACTGGACCGCACCGGGCCTGGCCCCTGCCGACGGCGATCTGACCCGTACGGCTATCGTCGCCGGTGGTCGTGACTTCGCCCGCCGCCTTGGCGAACTGCTGGAGCCGAACGGCGTGCGGGAAGGTTATCCCGTCATTCTTTGGCGCGACCGGCAGGGGTTTCTGAAGGCCTGCGCCTGCACCGATGCCCGCTCATGGGCCTACATCCGCGACGATCTGGGCGCACCGGACCGGGTGGCCACGGACGGGGGCCAGACAGCCGAGGCCGTACCCTATGATGAAGGTGGCACCGCCGTCCCGCCGCCCGCGGGCACACAGGCTTTGCCCTATCCCGATCTGACCGCGCCGCCTGTGCCGACCCCGGGCCGCGTTGAGGGCCAGCCCCTGCCGCAGGCGGGGACGGCTCCCGCGCCGAACGCTTCCGGTTCCGGAAATCCGTCGGCTCGCCCAGCCCAACGCCCGACGCAAGCCCCCCGGCCGCGCACGACGCCTCAGCCGCAGCAGCAGGAAGACACGACCTTCTTCTGACGGTGACTCAGAGCACCCGCTCGCAGGTCTCGATCAGACGCTCCAGATCGGGCTCGCCCTGATATAGGCCGAAGCCGAAGCGGATGGTGTCGTCCCGTACGTCGGTGACCACATTGGCCTCAAGCAGCCGCGCCCGCCAGGCCAGGGCCTTGGGGTGGCGCAGAGCCAGGAACCGCGCGCGGTTGGCGTCATTCGTCATCGGGTTCAGGATTTCCGCATCGGCGAGACGGCCGACCTGACCGCCCTCGATCGCCTGCTGGAAGGTGCGCATCAGGCCGTGGGCATGGGCGGCGATATCGGCGGTTGTCAGCCCGGCCTCGTCCAGCATCTGGCGTACACCGTTGAAGCGGTACAGGGGGGTGGAATCCATCGTCGCCCCCCAGAACCGGCCCGCATCGGCCCGGTACTGAACACCGTCCGGCGGCCCCATCAGATTGCCGAACTCGGCGAACCAGCCGGTGGATACGGGACGCATGCAATAGCCGTCGGGCGCATGAAGTATGCCCGCACCTTCGCCCGACATCGCGTATTTATAGCCGCCGGTGACGTAGAAGATCCTGTCCGCCACCGCCGACAGATCGGTCGGCGTGGCCATGAAGCCGTGATACCCGTCCACGACCACCCACGGCCCCGCCGGATCGGCCAGCGCCGCGAGCTCTTCCAGCCGGTTAAAGCCCTGGCCCGTCTTGAAGAAGATCTGGCTGATGACGATCAGGTCGAAGCCGCCGCCGCGCGCCGCCTGCACAAACCGCTCGTCGAACGTTTCGAACGGCTCCAGCGGCACGCGCGTGACCACCGCCTGACCCGCCTCCTGCCAGCGCTCGGCCTGGCGGCGGAAGGCGTGGAATTCGCCGTCAGTGGACAGGATGCGCACGGGCTTGCGTTCGATGCCCGAGATAATCCGCAGCAGGAAGTCATGGGTGTTGGACGCGAACACCACCGTGTCCGGTGACGGCAGGTTCAGCTCTTTGGCCACATGTTTCTGGGCCTCTGGCACGACGTCGCCGAACACCAGATCCCACTTGCGGTCCGCAAACTGATTGGCCTCGACCCAGGCCCGTACTTGCCCATCGAAACTGGCGTCTGGCCACAGGTGGTGGCTATGCGCCGCGAAGTGCAGCCGATCGGGGTCCAGCGACAGGGCGCGGGAGAAAAGGTCTTTACGCGCACCGGCCATCAGTCTCTCCGTCGTTCACGTCACCGGCAGAACGCACGATAACGCGCTCTGGAAGCGAGCCGCCGCGCTGCAAGCGTTAGCGCCCTAGATCAAGCTACCGTGGCAATGCTTGAACTTGCGTCCCGATCCACACGGACAGTCGGCATTTCGCGGCGTGCGCTCCCAGCCTGCGGCCAGCAGATCGACCGGCAGGCGTGAACGGTCGTCGCCGGTCAGCTGGCCTTCCGGGTTCTGGGCCGAGGGGTGATTCATTTCGTTCTCGCCCGTGCCGGGATTCAGGTGGATTTCCTGAAACTCGGGCATGTCCATGGGCGGGGGCGCTTCCTGGAAGCGGAACTCGACCGTCATCAGCCAGCGGGTGACGTTGTGGCGCAGCTCGTACAGCAGCGTCTCGAACAGGTTGAAGGCCTCGGTCTTGTACTCGTTCAGCGGATCGCGCTGGCCATAGCCGCGCAGGCCGATGACGCCGCGCAGGTGGTCCAGGTGAACCAGGTGCTCGCGCCAGGCCATGTCGATCTGTTGCAGCAGGAACTGGCGCTCCAGCCCGCGCGTCTGATCGGCGCCCAGCATTTCCAGACGTTCGGCGGCACGGGCATCGGTGGCGGCGACGATCCGCTCCTCGATCTCCTCGTTGGAGACGCCTTCCTCTGCGGCCCAGTCGTGCAGCGGCAGGTCCAGACCGAGAGTCGACTTCACCTTCTCGTCCAGCCCGTCGATATCCCACTGCTCGGCATAGGCCTTGGGCGGCATGTGCCTTTCGACCAGGTCGGAGATGACGTCGGCGCGGAACTCATTGACCAGTTCGGACAGGTCGGTGGAGTCCATAAATTCCTGACGTTGCTCGAAGACCGCCTTGCGCTGGTCGTTCACGACGTCGTCGTATTTCAGCAGGTTCTTGCGGATGTCGTAGTTGCGGGTTTCGACGCGCTTCTGAGCGGTCTCGACGGCACGGTTCAGCCAGGGGTGCGAAATCGCCTCGCCCTCGGCCACGCCGAAGCTGCGCATGATCGAGTCCAGGCGATCGCCGGCAAAGATGCGCAGCAGGTCGTCCTCGCAGGACAGGAAGAATTTGGACACGCCGGGGTCGCCCTGACGACCCGTCCGGCCGCGCAACTGGTTGTCGATACGGCGGCTTTCGTGACGCTCGGTGCCCAGGACGAACAGGCCGCCGGCCGCCAGGGACTTCTCCCTCTGGACCGCGATCTCGGCCTTGAACTGGGCCTCCATGGCCGCTTCGTCCTCGGGCGTGACCTCGATGGCCAAGTTGCGCTGGTCCTGACGCCACTTCTGCAGCTTCATTTCCAGGTTGCCGCCCAGCTGAATGTCGGTGCCGCGACCGGCCATGTTTGTGGCGATGGTCACCACGCCCGGCAGCCCCGCATCGGCAACGATGAAGGCTTCCTGCTCGTGCTGGCGGGCGTTCAGCACGCTGTGCGGAATGCCGGTGCCGGACTTGATCTCGATGTCGAAGTCTTCGTCCTTCAGCGCCTGATAGGCCTTCTTGGCAGCGGCACGCACCTTGGGATCGTCATTGATCGCCTCGGTCTGCAGATGCTGGTGCTGGGGCTTCAGCGTCTTGATCTGGACTTCGTAGCTGTGGGTCTTCAGCAGTTCCGACAACGTCTCGGACTTCTCGATCGAGACGGTGCCGACCAGGATCGGCTGGCCCTTGACGTGGCATTCGGCGATCAGATTGGCGATGGCCTGGTTCTTCTCGGCCTCGGTGCGGAAGATTTCGTCGTCGTGGTCGATACGCTTGACGGGCCGGTTGGTCGGGACCTCCAGAACGTCCATCTTGTAGATATCGAGGAATTCCTGCGCCTCGGTCGCGGCTGTGCCGGTCATGCCCGACAGCTTTTCGTAGAGGCGGAAATAGTTCTGGATCGTGACCGAGGCCAGAGTCTGGTTCTCGGGCTGGATCTTGACGCCTTCCTTGGCCTCGATGGCCTGGTGCAGGCCTTCGGACAGGCGGCGGCCGCTCATCATCCGGCCCGTGAATTCGTCGATCAGCACGACCTCGCCGGCCTTGATGATATAGTCCTTGTCGCGCTGATACAGCGTGTTCGCGCGCAGCGCCTGGTTGATGTGGTGGACCAGGGTGATGTTGGCGGCGTCGTACAGACCGGTCGTGTCCTCGGCGAACAGACCGCGCTCTTCCATGATCTGCTCGACCTTTTCGGAGCCTTCCTCAGTTAGCAGGACCTGGCGCTGCTTTTCGTCCAGGTCATAGATGGTCTTGTCCTGGATCATCTCCTTGATGATGCCGTCCACGATCAGATACAGGTCCGAACGATCCTCGGTCGGGCCCGAGATGATCAGAGGCGTGCGCGCCTCGTCGATCAGGATGGAGTCGACTTCGTCGACGATGGCGAAATGGTGCGGGCGCTGCACCATCTCGTGCCGGTCATAGACCAGGTTGTCGCGCAGATAGTCGAAGCCGAACTCATTGTTGGTGCCGTAGGTGATGTCAGCGGCATAGGCGGCCTGGCGCTGGCCCGAGGACAGGCCGTTGACGATCACACCGACCTCCATGCCCAGGAAGCGATAGACCCGGCCCATCCATTCGGCGTCGCGGCGGGCCAGATAGTCGTTGACGGTGATGACATGCACGCCCTTGCCGCTCAGAGCATTCAGATAGGCGGGCGCGATGGCGACCAGGGTCTTGCCCTCGCCGGTCCGCATCTCGGCGATGCCGCCGTCGTGCAGGATCATGCCGCCGGTCAGCTGCACGTCATACTGGCGCTGGCCCAGCACCCGTTTGGAGGCTTCGCGCGCGACGGCGAAGGCCTCGTTCATGATCTTGTCGACGGTTTCGCCGCCAGCCAGACGATCGCGGAAAGCGTCCGTCATCATGCGCAGTTCGTCGTCCGACAATGCGGCGAACTTGTCCTCGAGCGCATTGATCTTCTGCACCCGCCCCATGAATTCCTTGACCTTGCGGTCGTTGGAGGAGCCGAAAAACTTCTTGGCGATGCCGAGCATGAATGATCCGAAGGCGGGCGAGCGGGTGGTGCTCTGGTACTGGAACGGTCCCGAAGGAGCGGCGAAGGTCTGACGCCCGGACGGCGGCTTCTTCGGCGGCGGCCCGTCGCACCTGAAACAGGGCGCGCTGCATGGGGCCGCGCGGACGATGAAACCCCTCGACTTGGGCGCAGGCGGGACTTAAGCACCGACCTTATCCCTGTCAACGCGAGGGCCTTTGCCGCCCTGTGACGGAGCCTGCCTTCATGCGGCCTTTTCGCCCCCCCGTGATGACTGTCGCGCCGGTTCTTCTGGCCCTCGTCCTGGCACTTTCAGCCTGTGGACGTGGCGGCGGTAATGACCGCCCGCCGGAAGCCGACGATCGCGCCGTGGCCAGGGTTCAGGACGAGACGGTTTGGGCCTCTGACGTCAAACGCGAAGCCGTGGCACAGGGGCTGATCGGCGAGGCTGAGCCCCTGGATACCAACTCAGACCTGTTCCGCCGCGTGCTGGACGAGGTCATCGACCGAAAACTTCTAGCCGCCGAGGCCGAGCGGCGCGGGCTCGACGATGACGCCCTGGTCCAGCGCCGACTCGTGGCGACGCGCGAGCGCATTCTGGGCGACGTCCTGATCGAGGAGCAGGTTGCCGGCCAGGTTAGCGAGGCCAGAATCCAGGAACTGTACCGCGACCAGGTCCGTCAGGCCCAGACGACCGACGAGGTGAGGGTCCGCTTAATCCTCAGTCGTACGCGCGAGGAGGCCGCCGCCGTGATCGGCGTCCTGGCCCAAGGTGCTGCGTTCGAGGCCGTGGCGGCACAAAGTTCGATCGATGACGCCACGCGCTTTTCGGGGGGTGACCTGGGCTATCGCACGCTGGATGTCCTGCCCCAGGCCTATGCCGACGCCCTGCGCGATCAACCGGCAGGGTCTACCATCGGCCCCGTCCAGACCGAGGCGGGATGGGCCGTCCTGCGTGTCGAGGACCGGCGCCGCGAAACCCCGCCGACGCTGGAACAGGCGCGGCCCCAGATTGTCCGCTACCTAACGTACGAAGGTATCCGCCAGCAGTTGGAAACCCTGCGAGGTCGGGCGAAGATCGAGCGCCTGCTGGACGAATCAGCGGCGGGGTCTCCTGCCCCTACTCAAGCGCCCGCGACCCCTGCCCCATGAGCAAGACTCCCACGACCGGCCGTTCCACGGGACAGAAGATCGAGCACGCCATTGAGAAGGCGCTGGACCCGCTGGCCACGGCGCTGAAACGCGCGGGCAAGCCTGCTGTCTCGACGTCGCCTGCCACTGTTGCCGTGCCCGGAAAGCCCGGGCTGGAGATATCGCCGCTGGCCGTGCCGTTTCCCGCCATTCCGCCGATCGGCGGGGTCGAGATCGCCACGGCGAGGGCGGGCTTCTACAAGCATGAACGAGACGATCTGGTCGTCTTTTCCTTCGCGCGCGGCACGAGCTGTGCGGGCGTCTTTACGCGCCACAAGATCGGTTCAGCCCCCGTGGACTGGTGCAAGCGACATCTTGATGCTGACGAGGGCGGCAAGGATGTGCGGGCGCTGGTAGTCAATGCGGGCTGCGCAAACGCCTTCACGGGCAAGGCCGGAGCCGATGCGGCACGGCGCACGGCGTCAGAGGTCGCCAAGCGGTTCGGCTGCCGCCAGCGTGACGTCATGCTGGCCTCCACGGGCGTGATCGGCGTCTTGCTGGACGACAAGAAGATTGCGGCCCGGATGCATGACATCGAGGCCGGTCTGGATGCCGATGGTTGGGCAAAAGCCGGTCTGGGCATCATGACCACAGACACCTTCCCCAAGGGGTCGTTCGCAGAGTGCCAGATCGAAGGACACACGGTCCGGATCGCCGGCATCGCCAAGGGTTCGGGCATGATCGCGCCCGACATGGCCACAATGCTGGCCTTCATCGTCACCGATGCCGACATCCACCCAAGCGTGCTGAGGGCCCTGCTGGGTCTGCATGTGCGCACCACCTTCAACTCTGTGACCGTGGACGGCGATACCTCGACTAATGACACCTGCCTGCTGTTCGCCACCGGAGCCAGCGGTGCGCCGCGTATCGGCCGGGTCGGCGACCGGCGGCTGAAGGCTTTCTCCGCAGCGCTGGACAAGGTCATGCTGGATCTGGCGCATCAACTCGTGCGTGACGGGGAAGGGGCGACCAAGTTCGTCAAAGTCACAGTGGACGGGGCCGCCAGTCCCGCCTCGGCCCGCAAACTGGCCAAGTCGATCGCCGACAGCCCGCTGGTCAAGACCGCCATCGCAGGCGAGGACGCCAACTGGGGCCGCGTGGTCATGGCCGTCGGCAAGACCGAGGAACCGGTCGATCGCGACCGCCTGGCTATACGCTTCGGTCCGCACCAGGCGGCCATCGATGGAGCGCCATCGCCGACCTATGACGAGGCGAAGATGAGCGCCTATATGAAGCGATCGGAAATCGACATCACGGTGGATGTCGGCTCCGGCCGTGCCTCGGCCACCGTGTGGACCTGCGACCTGACCAAACGCTACATCGAGATCAACGGCGATTATCGTTCGTGACCGACACCCTCCCCACCGTTCTGGTCGTGGCAGCGGCCCTTATCGATGCCGACGGACGCGTGCTGATCGCTCAGCGGCCCGAGGGCAAGGCGCTGGCAGGGCTGTGGGAATTTCCCGGTGGCAAGATCGAGCCGGGCGAGCGGCCGGAACAGGCCCTGATCCGCGAACTGCACGAGGAACTGGGCATCGACGTCAATGCCGCCTGTCTGGCCCCCTTCGTGTTTACCAGTCACGCTTACGAATCCTTTCACCTGTTGATGCCACTGTATCTGCTCCGGCGCTGGTCGGGCACGGTGCAACGGCGCGAGCATGCGGCACTGAAGTGGGTGAAACCGGATCAGCTCCGGGACTATCCCATGCCCCCGGCGGATGAACCCCTGGTCGCCTGGTTGCGCGATCTGCTTTGACCTCGCCGCCGCGAAAGGGGGCCGAATGCGACGCCTGATTTCGCGCTTCATAGTCGATGACAGCGGCGCTACCGCGATCGAGTATGGCCTTATTGCCTCTCTCGTCTTTCTGGTAGCGCTTGGCGCGATTACCGCCTTTGGCGGAGCCAGCACCAATATGTTCAACGCCGCGCTCAACAAAATCAGCGCCGCTATCGCAGGCGGCTGAGTCTTACTCAGCCTTCGCCCGTCTGCTCCTGAACACCGAGTGCATCCGCCAGCCTCATTTTCGCTGACCCTCGCGCAAGCGGCTTCTGCTGGCTTTCATGGGGGGCCCATCCGGCGAGGTGGATGATCTCAAAGGTGGCGGGTATGCGCCCGTCGGCCTCGGCGTGTCGTTCCGCATATAGCTCCGCCGTACGCGTCACAATCTTGCGGGTCAGCGGTCTGACGTGGCCGGTCAGCACATTGGTTTCACCCATGGCCCGCAGGTCTCGCACCAAGGCCAGCAGGTCGGGATAGCGCACCACCACTCGGTCCACATCGCTGACGGGCAGGGCAAATCCGGCCCGTTGCAACAGGGCAGCCCCGTCGAACCCGTCGGCAAAGGGGGATACCCGCGCCTGTGCTCCGCCGCTCACCTCCAGTTCGGCCTGGGTCAGGGCTCCGCGCAACTCCTTCAGAGTGCCGGCACCCAGCAGCGTGCCCAGGAACAGGCCGTCAGGCTTCAGGGCGCGACGGATCTGCGTCAGGGCACCGGGCAGGTCGTTGGCCCAGTGCAGGCTCATCAAAGAGACGATCAGGTCCTGCGATTGATCGGCCAAAGGTAGAGGCTGCGCCCCCGGTGCCGTGCGCGCCGCTGGATCGCCGACCGACAATACGTTCCCAACCCTGGTTGCCGCCACGCTTTCCGCCAGTTGCCGCGCAAAAGGCCCCGGGTGGGCCGACAGGTCGACGGCGTCCGGAAAGTCGCGCAGGATGACGTCCAAGCTATGAACCGCATTCTCGGCGGCGCGGTCATGCAGGAAGTCGGCCCCCGCGAACAGGCGTTCGCTGCGGGCCAGGCGGGCGGCACGGCGACGGGCGTCAAAGATGGCGGGGGGACCGGAGGAGGCGTTCATGAACCTTCAGGATGGGGGCTGGCGCGCGCGATTGAAAGGTGCGGGGCCTGTCGTGCTGTTCGGACGGCGTATGGGGCGAGGCCTGGCGGACCTGCTGCTGCCCTCGCTGGCGCACGACAGTCCCGAGGCCACGGCCTCCGCAGGGCTGACGCCGGACGCCTGGAGCCGGGTCGTATTTCTGGAAGACCCGGTCTGCGACGGCTGCGGTGCGGCGTTCGAGGCCGATGGTGGGGCTTTCGCCGCCAGCCGGTGCGCGGCGTGCCTGGCCCAGCCCTATGCCTTCGCCCGCGCGCGTGCGGCCTGTGTCTATGACGAGGCGTCGCGTGGCCTGGTGCTGAAGTTCAAGCATGGCGATCATCAGCCTTTTGCGCCCCTGTTCGCGCGCTGGATCAGTCGGGCGGCCGCGCCCCTGCTGACTGAGGCGGATGCGGTCGTGCCGGTGCCGCTGCATCCCTTGCGTCTGATATCGCGTCGCTTCAACCAGGCCGCAGAGATCGCCCGTCCACTGGCGGCGTCCAGCGGGCTGGACTACCTGCCTGACGCTCTGGTGCGCCAGACCCATACGACAAGCCAGGGCGGCAAGTCGCTGCGTGGGCGTCGGCTGAACGTGAAGACGGCCTTTGCCGTCACCGAGGCGGGGCGACGTCGCATCAAGGGGCGGCGCATCCTGCTGATCGACGACGTGCTGACCACCGGAGCGACCGCAGAGGCGTGCGCGCGGGCGCTTCTGCAGGGCGGGGCACGCGCTGTCGATCTGGCGGTGATCGCGAGGGTGCGAACTGCGAGGGAATTGCCTACATAGGGGGCAACCACCAGCCGCGACTGCGGTTAGGATCAGACCCCAACATTCGGAGAACCGCCTTGGCTGACGTCGTCATCTACACAAAACCCGGCTGCCCCTACTGCACGGCGGCCAAGGCCTTGCTGGACAAGAAGGGCGTGGACTTCACCGAGATCGTCGCCTCCAACGATCCGGAGAAGAAGCAGGAAATGATTCAGCGTTCGGGCGGGCGCATGACCTTCCCGCAGGTGTTTGTGGGCGAGAAACACATCGGCGGCTCCGACGATCTGCATGCGCTCGATGCGCGCGGCGGTCTCGATCCGCTGCTGGCGGCCTGACGCCTCGCGATGAGCAGCCTGAACATCGCCCTGATTCAGACCCGGACGCCCGCGACGCCGCAGGCTGCGCTGGACCACGTCTTGCCCCTGATCCGGCAAGCGGCGGCAGGCGGCGCTCAGCTGATCCTGACACCCGAGGCGACCAACTTCCTGATCAGAGACCGCGCCGCACGTGACGCCGTTCTGGCCGATGCCGACGCAGATCTGGTCGTGCAGGGACTGCGCGATCTGGCGCGGGAGCTGAAGGTCTGGCTGCTGATCGGTTCGGCCATCGTCAAATCCGGGCACGAGGGCGACGACAGGGCGGCCAACCGCTCGATCCTGATCGATGACACCGGCGTTGTGGTCAGCACATACGACAAACTGCACGTCTATGATGTCGATCTGCCCACCGGCGAGCGTTGGCGCGAAAGTGCGTCGATCCGGCCGGGCGATGCCGCCGTTGTGGCCGACACGCCCTGGGGCAAGCTGGGGCTGACCATCTGCTACGACGTGCGTTTCGGTCATCTGCACCGTGCGCTGGCCAAGGCGGGAGCGTCGATGATTGCCGTGCCCGCGGCCTTCACCGTGCCGACCGGTGAGGCGCACTGGGAGACGCTGCTCCGCGCGCGCGCAATCGAAAGCGGGGCTTATGTCCTGGCCCCGGCCCAGGCCGGTGCGCATGAGGACGGGCGTCGTACCTGGGGTCGTTCCACTGTCGTGGCCCCATGGGGCGAGGTAGTCGCCAGGCTGGACGACGACGCGCCCGGCGTGCTGTTCGCCCTCCTGGATTTCGATGCCGTGGCGCGGGCACGGGAGGCCGTGCCGCAGCTGACCCACGACCGCGACTTCGCCCTGCCGACCGCATGATCCGCTATGCCCTGAAATGCGAGCATGACCACGGCTTCGAGGCCTGGTTCAGCGCCTCCGCCGACTATGACGATCAGGCGGAGCGCGGTCTGGTCGAGTGTCCCTTCTGCGGCTCGCGCGATATCGGCAAACAGATCATGGCCCCCGCCGTCGCGGGCACGCGCAAGTCAGCGGTGTCTGCCGATCCCGCCGCCCTCCAGACCATGATGATGCAGGCCGCCCGGGAGGTCCGATCCCATGTCGAACAGAATTTCGACTACGTCGGCGACGCCTTCGCCCGCGAGGCCCGCGACATCCACGAAGGCCGCTCCGAGAAGCGCGAAATCTACGGCGAGGCGACACCCGCCGAGGTGAAGAAACTGCGGGATGACGGCGTACCTTGCGCCCCTTTGCCCGTCCTGCCGCCCGACCCGTCCAAGGCGCATTAATGGCCGCCGCTCCGCTGGCCTGGCGTCCAATGACCACCGCAGACATCGACGGCGTCGTCAGGGTTGCGCGGCTGTCGTTTCCCGATCACTTCGAAAGCCGGGCCTGTTTCGAGAGCCGACTGGCGCTCAGCCCGGCCATGTCGTTCGTGCTGGCAGGGGCTGACGACACCGTGCGTGGCTATCTGTTCGCCTATCCCTGGAAGGGCGAGACCGCTCCCGCTCTGAACACCCTTATCGAGGCGATTCCGGCGGAGGCCGACCGCATCTATCTGCACGATCTGGCGCTTGATCCCGCCGTGCGAGGCGGTGGCCATACCCGCAGTATCGTCGAACGGCTGGTCGATCAGGTGCGGGCGGACGGCTGGACGATGATGGCCTTGGTCGCCGTCAATGACGCGACCGCCTTCTGGCAGCGGATGGGCTTTCACCCCGTCACCTCACCGGAGCTGTCCGCGAAACTGGCCAGCTATGGCGACGACGCTCGCTACATGGTGCGTGAACTTTAGGCGCTCAGTCCCGGGTGGCGATCATCATATAGTTGATGTCGGCCTCGCCCTCGCTCCAGCGGTCGTTCAGAAGTTCATACTCCAGGCCATAGGGGCCGGTGACGGTCACCGGTTCGGCCGACAGCATGGTGCGGATTTCGTCGGGCTTCAGAAACTGTCGCCAGTCGTGGGTGCCTGCGGGTACCCAGCGCAGAACATATTCCGCCGCGACCTTGCCCAGCAGCAGACCCTTCAGCGTACGGTTCAGGGTAGCCACGATCATGATCCCGCCCGGCTTCACTAGCCGCGAACAGGCCCGCACAAAGCCTTCCGGATCGGCGACATGTTCGATGACCTCCATTGTCAGCACAACATCGAACGGCCCGGCCCCTTCGGCCTCCAGCTGTTCGACCGTGGCGGCGCGATAGGCGATGTCCAGGCCGGTCATCTGCGCATGGGCGCGAGCGGTTCCGATATTCTGGGACGAGGCGTCGACAGCCGTCACCTCGAAGCCCAGCCGCCGCATCGGCTCAGCGATTAGCCCCCCGCCGCAGCCGACGTCCAGCAGGCTCAGACCTGCGAAGGCCTCGCGCTGGCGGATGTCTCGCCCGAACCGCTCGGCGACCCGATCCCGCACAAACTGCAACCGCGCCGGGTTGAACTTGTGCAAAGGCGCGAATGGTCCACGCGCGTCCCACCAGGTCTCGGCCTGGGCCGAAAACCTCGCCACATCGGCGGGGTCGATCGAGGGGCCGGAGGCCTGGGCGTCGTTGGTGTCCATAAGACCCTGTTGCCTTTGGGGTTTGCGCGTCGTCCGCCGGTCGTTAGAAGCAACCGTGGCTGCGGGAGTGAACCCTGACGCCATTCGATACCATACAGCCTCATGGCACAGGGAACGACACGCTGAAATGACGCGGCTGGTGATGAAATTCGGTGGCACCTCGATGGGCGACCTTGAGCGCATCCGCCGTGCTGCCCGGATCGTCGCCGCAGAGGCCGCGACGGGCAAGCAGGTCGCCGTCGTCGTTTCGGCCATGGCGGGCAAGACCAATGAGTTGGTGGCCTGGACCGACGGCGCGGGCCGACCCGGCGAGGGCGTAGCGATGTCGGACGACGAGTACGACGTGGTCGTGGCCTCGGGCGAACAGGTGACGGCGGGCCTTCTGGCCCTGACCCTGCGCAACATGGGGCTGAATGCGCGCAGCTGGATGGGCTGGCAGATTCCCATCCTGACCGACGACGCCCACGGCCGCGCCCGTATCGAGGATGTGCCGGGCGAGGTTCTGGGGGCCGCAATGGACGCGGGCGAGATCGCCATTGTTCCAGGCTTTCAGGGCGTGACCCGCGGCGGGCGGATCACCACCCTGGGCCGCGGCGGCTCGGATACGTCTGCGGTCGCCGTGGCGGCGGCGCTGTCATGCCCGTGCGACATCTATACCGACGTGGACGGCGTCTACACCACCGACCCGCGGATCGAGAGCCGTGCCAGGCGTCTGGAAAAGGTGTCCTACGAAGAGATGCTGGAAATGGCCTCGCTGGGGGCCAAGGTGCTTCAGACCCGATCCGTCGAACTGGCCATGGCCAAACAGGTGCCTGTACGGGTCCTGTCCAGCTTCATCGAACCTGACGAGAATGGCGCGCTGCCCGCCAATGCCGGCACCCTGATCTGCGACGAGGAGGAAATCGTGGAAAAACGTATCGTATCCGGCGTGACCATGAGCCGTGACGAAGCCCGCATCACCCTGCTGGGGCTGGCGGACCGCACCGACGCTCCGGCGGATGTCTTCACCCGCCTGGCCGAGGCCAGCGTCAATGTGGACATGATCGTCCAGAGCCAGGCCCGCACGGAAGGCACCGTCAACCTGACCTTCACGACAGGTCGCAGAGACGCGCAGCGCGCGGCGGAACTGATGCGGGCCGAACAGGCCCAGATCGGCTTTGAGGAGCTTCGCGTTGACGAGGACGTGGCCAAGGTTTCGGTCGTCGGCGTCGGTATGCGCAGTCATGCCGGTGTCGCCCAGACCATGTTCCGCGCCTTGGCCGACAAGGGCATCAAGTTCCAGGCCATCTCGACGTCCGAGATCAAGATCAGTGTCCTGATCGACGCCGCCTATGCGGAACTGGCCGTCCGCGCACTTCATTCCGCATACGGTCTGGAAGCGGTCTAGGAATAGTCACATCGAGCGCCCATTTGCGGCGTGAGCTTTACGGGAGGGCGGATTGGCGGCTGGCGGATTGACGACGAGGGGGCCGCGCAGCCTGCTTCGCCAGATCCGCGAGGCGATGGCCGGTGCGGCTCCGGCCCAGGAGCGTCTGGACCACGTGGTCCGCACCATCGCCCAGTCGATGGTGGCCGAGGTCTGCTCCATCTATCTGCGCCGGTCGTCGGGTGAGCTGGAACTGTTCGCCACCCAGGGTCTGAAGCCCGAGGCCGTCCACAATACCCGCCTGCGCCCAGGCGAGGGCCTGGTGGGCGAAGTCGCCCGCACCGCCCAGCCGATCAGCCTGTCGGACGCCCCGTCCCACCCCAGCTTTTCCTACCGTCCGGAAACGGGCGAAGACCCCTATCACGCCTTCCTGGGCGCGCCCCTGCTGCGCGGCGGCCGGGCCATCGGCGTGCTGGTCGTCCAGAACCGCTCCGAACGGCGCTATGACGAGGAAGAGGTCGAGGACATCCAGACCATCGCCATGGTCCTGGCCGAGACGGTGGCGTCGGGCGAGTTGCTGGCCCAGGACGAACTGCGCGATATTGAAGTAGCTCCGCACCGTCCGGAGCGGTTGAAGGGCCAGCGGTTCGCCGAGGGTCTGGCCTATGGCCACGTCGTACTGCACGAGGCCCCGGTGCCGCCGGAAAACCTGCTGGCCGAAAACCAGCAGGTGGAGGAAATCCGTCTGCGCGAGGCCCTGATCGGGCTGAAGGCCCACATCGACGCCATGCTTGAGGGCGGCCGCGTCAAGCTGGCGGGCCAGTCGTTCGAGGTGCTGGAAACCTACCGGATGTTCGCCGACGACCGCAGCTGGAACCGGTCGCTGGAGGAGGCAGTGCGCACCGGCCTGACTGCCGAGGCCGCCGTCGATCGTGTGCGCAACGAACACCGCGCTCGCTTCGCCCAGGCCCGCGACCCCTATATCAAAGAGCGGCTGCACGACTTCGAGGACCTGGCCAACCGCCTGTTGCGGTTCCTGGCTGGGGACAAGCCGGGCGAGCGCGACCTGCCCGACGACGCCATCCTGGTGGCGCGCAACCTGGGGCCCGCCGACCTGCTGGAATATCCCCGGCACAAGTTGAGAGGCCTGCTGCTCGAAGAGGGCTCGGCCGCCAGCCACGCCGCCATCGTGGCGCGGGCGTTGCAGATTCCCTGCGTCGGCCGCCTCATGGGCCTGCGCGACCGCCTGTCCGAAGGCGATCAGGTCATCGTCGACGGCGAGACAGGCGAGGCCTATCTGCGGCCTCGTCCCGACATGCTGGCCGCCGTGCAGTCGCGCATGGAGGTGCGCAGCCAAAGGCAGGCTGAGTTTGCAAAACTGCGAGACGTTGATGCCGTCACCCTCGATGGCCAGCGGATCACGGTCCTGACCAATGCGGGCCTGGCGGTCGATCTGGAGAACCTGAACGAGACGGGGGCCGAGGGCATCGGCCTGTTCCGCACCGAGTTCCAGTTCATGGTGTCCGAGGAGCTGCCGCGTCTGGACAGTCAGACGGCGCTCTACAAACTGGTGCTGGATACGGCCGGCGACCGCCCCGTCACCTTCCGCACGCTCGATATCGGTGGTGACAAGGTCCTGCCCTATCTGGAGACGGAGCGGGAGGAGAACCCCGCCCTGGGTCGTCGCGCCATTCGCCTGGGTCTGGACCGGCCGGGCCTTCTGAGATTGCAGTTGCGCGCCCTTCTGGCGGCAGGTGCCGGACGCGAGCTGCGCGTCATGTTCCCCATGATCGCCACGGTCGACGAGTTCAGGGCCGCGCGCGAGCTGGTCGATGTCGAGTGCGATTGGGCCCGGCGACGCGGGCGCGAGCTGCCCGCCCTTCTGCGGGTCGGAGCCATGATCGAATGCCCGTCACTGCTTTGGCATCTGGATGCACTGCTGCCGCTGACGGACTTCGTCTCGGTGGGGACGAACGACCTTTTCCAGTATATGTTCGCCGCCGACCGGACCAATCCGCTGGTGTCGGATCGCTATGATCCGATGTCGCCGCCTGCACTGAGGGCCCTGGCCGAGATCCAGCGGAAATGTGCCGACACCGGCACGCCTGTCTCCGTCTGCGGCGAACTGGCGGGTCGGCCACTGGAAGCCTTTGCCCTGCTGACGCTGGGCTTCACCCGGCTGTCGGCTCCGGCGGGTGGAGTGGGGCCAGTCAAGCGGATGATCCTGTCCGCCGATCTGACGGCCGCGCGCCGCGCCATGAGCGGCCTGCTGGGCTCTTCGGCAGGTTCTATCCGGGGCGAGCTGGAATCGCTGGCCCGCAAGCTGAACGTCATCCTTTAACGCCTGCCGTTGAAGCGGCGCGGCCTGTGTTCTATGCACGCGGCAGGGCTCTGACGCGGTCGCAGGCCCCAATCCATTCTTCGATACGCCGGTGACGAGGGCGGGCCTGATGGCGGTGAAAAGGGGGGCAACCTCCGCAGAGTTGGGGCCTCGCGCCGATCCCGCCGACGCCTCGGTCGAGGATGCACTGACGCTGGGCGACGCCCTGCGCGCGGCCCGCGAGCGTAGCGGGCGATCCCTGGCCGAACTTTCGACCCAGACCAAGGTGCACACCCGCTATCTGACCGCGATCGAGCAGAACGATTTTTCCATACTGCCCAACCGGGTGTTCTCGATCGGCTACGTCCGTTCCTATGCTGCGGCTCTGGGGCTGGACGAACAGTCGGCGGTCGAGCGCTTCAAGCGCGAAAGCCCCGATCCGACTGTACCGCTACAGGCCCCGTCGGGCATCGCCTATGAGGATGTGAAGCGGAACTCCGGACGCCTGGCAGCGGTAGGCGGCCTGCTGCTGCTGGCCGTCGTCGGCTGGAACATCTTTCAGCGGGTCAGCCTGGTCCAGGCCCCGCGCCCGTCGGATATCGCCCAGGTGCCGCCAAACTGGGCGACGGACAAATCCGTGGACAAGGCGGGTCTGAGGCTGTCCGGTCCCGCCCCGGCACCCGCCGATCAGACCGTGCCTGAACTTTACGTCACACCGGGTCTTGAACTGCAGATGACGGGCGTCGCCCCCGCAACACCCGAACAACTGGAAGCCGCAGCAGCCTCGGCTACGCCGGTGCGCAAGGCCTTCAACCCGCGTGGAGCTCTTTACGGCGCCCCCGCCACCGCCTCCCATGTCGTGCTTCAGGCCTCGAAGGCGGCCAATATCGTGGTGCGGTTGGCCGACGGTCGTGTGCTGTTTGCGCGGCAGTTGACCGAGGGTGACGCCTGGCGTGCGCCGATCGGCGTATCGGCTACGCTCGACGTGTCCGAGCCGACCGCGTTCGACGTCTACATCAACGGCGAATATGCGGGCGTCATGCCTGCGCTGCAGGTACCGCTGAGCCAGTTCAACAGCCGTGCCGAAGCGCAAATCCGACAGGCCGCCGAAGAAAATGCGGAACGTACACGTCAGGCCCAGCTTCAGGCTGCCCGTCAGGCGGCCACCAGACCGTCTGCGCAGACCCCGGTCGTCCCCATCAGCCCGTCTGCGGTACCTGTCGCACCCGTGACGTCGCCGCGCTGACCGCTTGCGACGTCGGCTGTCGTGGTCTTGTGAACAGGCATCCCCTATATTGGACGCATCATGAGCGCTGATCACTCCTCCGAACTGGGTCACATCCGTCCGTGGCGGCATATCGAGCGGCGCAAGAGTCGTCAGATCATGGTCGGCAATGTGCCCGTCGGCGGCGGCGCGCCGATCACCGTCCAGTCGATGACCAACACGCTGACCTCGGACGCGGCCGCGACCCTGGAGCAGATCCGTCAGCTTGAAGAGGCCGGGGCCGATATCGTCCGGGTCTCTTGCCCCGACGTCGAATCCACCGAGGCCTTCCGGACCATCGCGCGTGAATCGCGGGTCCCGCTCGTGGCCGACATTCATTTTCACTACAAGCGCGGCATCGAGGCGGCCCAGGCGGGTGCCGCCTGCCTGCGTATCAACCCCGGTAATATCGGCTCGCCCGACCGCGTCCGCGAGGTCATTCAGGCGGCCAAGGACCATGGTTGTTCGATGCGCATCGGTGTCAACGCCGGGTCTCTGGAGCGCGAACTGCTGGAGAAATACGGCGAGCCCTGCCCCGACGCCATGGTCGAGAGCGCCCTGAACCACGCCCGCATCCTGCAGGATCACGACTTCCACGAGTTCAAGATTTCGGTGAAGGCGTCCGACCCCTTTCTTACCGTCGCCGCCTATCAGCAACTGGCCGAGGCCATCGACTGCCCGCTGCACCTGGGCGTGACCGAAGCCGGCCCCTTGCGCACCGGCACGATCAAGTCGGCCATCGGCATGGGGTCCATGCTGTGGGCCGGGATCGGCGACACCATTCGCGTGTCGCTGGCGGCCGATCCGGTCGAGGAAATCAAGGTCGGCTTCGACATCCTGAAATCGCTGGGCCTGCGGCACCGGGGCGTGAACATCATCGCCTGCCCGTCCTGCGCGCGTCAGGGCTTCAACGTCATCGAGACGGTCGGCAAGCTTGAGGAACGGCTGGCCCACATCACCACGCCCATGTCGCTGTCGATCATCGGCTGCGTCGTCAACGGCCCGGGCGAGGCCCTCTATACCGACGTGGGCTTCACCGGCGGGGGTGCCGGGTCCGGCATGGTCTATCTGAACGGCAAGATCGCCCATAAACAGCACAACGACGGCATGATCGAGGAGATCGTCGCCCAAGTCGAAGCCAAGGCGGCGGAGCTGGATGCGGCCCGAGCCGGGCAGGCGGCGCTGGAAGCCGCAGAGTAGTTCAACCTACCAAGTAAGTGGGTTGGTCATGGTGCTTCGTTCGGTACGTGGCACGACATATCGCAGCGTTTCAGCGGCATCCATTGCGCCGGGGGGTGTGGGTCCTCGACCGATTTGGATCACCATTGTTTCCCCCGGTTTCACATAGCTTGAAATGGTGGAGCCGCCCCCCGTCGTAGTCGACGAACCGTAGGCCGTGTTCCCGTAAGCGGTAGCCTGAGCCGTAGTGTACGTTGGAGCGCGGTTGACCACATATCCTGATGAAGATCGATCTTCAGAGGACACAATCCCAAACCAAGTGTAGCCTGCTTCTAGCGTAGCCTCAGCCGCCTTCCGAAGGGAAAAGTCGGCAACGCGATCACGATCCGTGTAGCCATTGCCTCTGGCGCTTATTCGAAAAGTTGTTTCGCTCAACCGATCAGCTGACACACCGCCGGTGAAACCCATATCGCCATAAGAGGTGGCGCACCCCGCTAGAAGGACGCAAAAGCCGACTGTGGCTATCATCTGTTTCATTTAGCTTCCCCCAAGTGCCTAGCTGCACCGTATCATAAGTTGAAAGCCTGCCTACATGATTGTCAGGCGATGACCCCCGCCAGTTGCAGCCCCTGGAAGGCGGACAGGATCAGCAGGAGGAAACCCACCGCATAGGTCAGGACCTTGCGCGGCACCTTCTTGACGATCAGGCCCGCAAACGGGGCGGCGATTAGGCCGCCCACGACCAGGCCCGCCACGGCGGCAAAGTGGTGTTCCAGTGCCCCGGCTTCGGCCCAGTGGCCGGTGAGCAGGGCCCAGACGAAGGTGGCGCTGATGGCCACCGTCAGGAAGAACTCGGCGGTATTGACCGTGCCGATGGCGCGTCGTGGCTCCTGGCCGGCCCCAACCATGGCGGAGGAGACCGTGGGCCCCCAGCCGCCGCCGCCGATGGCGTCCAGAAACCCGCCGATCACTCCGACCGGAGCCATGACCCAGGCGGGCAGGCGGCGTGGCCTGGCGTCATGCCCGGCCCGCCACAGGATCCAGATGCCAACGATGGCCAGATAGGCGATAACGAAGGGCTTGATGACGTCACCCTCGATTCCCGACAGCACATAGGCCCCCAGCGCCCCGCCGATGACCCCGGCGATGGCGAGAGGAAGCAGCAGCCGCCAGTCGATGTTGCGGTGCCAGGCGTGGCTGCCCGCCGAGGCGGCGGTGGTGAAGACCTCGGCGGCGTGGACGCTGGCCGAGGCGGTGGCAGGCGGCACGCCCAGCGCCAGCAGCACCGACGACGAAATGACGCCGTAGGCCATGCCCAGGGCTCCGTCGATCGCCTGGGCCAGCAAGCCGACCATCAGAAACAGCAGGAAGGTGTCCATTCAGCCCCCGACGGAAGCAGCGCGTCGCGAGCTCCAGATTCGATGTAATGCGCCATGAGGCGAAGCGTTACGGGCCCGCAGACGAATTCTGCGGCCGGGGCTGCGCATCGACAGGCGGGACGCGGCGGGGTAAGGCTCCGCCCCTTTTCAAGACCCAGGATTTGCTGCCTTGCGACTGCCCCAGGCCCGGCTCGATCAGGTTCTCGACCGTTTCCACCAGGTGGAGGCGCGGATGGGTGCGGCCACGGACGGCCAGGAGATCGTGCGCCTGTCCAAGGAGCACGCCGAGATGAAGCCGGTGGCCGATGCGGTCATGGCCCTGGCGAAGACCCGGGCGGAGATGGCCGATCTGGAGGCCATGGCGTCTGATCCCGAGATGGCCGAGATGGCGGCGGAGGAGCTTCAGACCCTGCGCGAGACCCTGCCCGACATGGAGCGGGAGGTGGCGCTGCTGCTGGCCCCGCGCGATGCGGACGAGAATGCCAGTGCGGTGCTGGAAGTGCGGGCCGGGACTGGCGGGGACGAGGCGGCGCTGTTCGCGGGCGACCTGTTCCGGATGTACAGCCGTTATGCGTCCAGTCGCGGCTGGCGGGTCGAGGTGGACAGCCTGACCGAGGGCGACGCCGGGGGCTTCAAGGAGGTCATCGCCACCGTCACCGGCGACGGCGTCTTCGGCCGGCTGAAGTTCGAGAGTGGGGTGCACCGGGTGCAGCGCGTGCCGACGACGGAATCGCAGGGCCGCATCCACACCTCGGCGGCGACGGTGGCGGTGCTGCCCGAGGTCGAGGACGTCGAGATCGAGATCCACGACAAGGACATCCGCATCGACACCTTCCGCGCGTCGGGCAGCGGCGGCCAGCACGTCAACACGACCGACTCTGCCGTGCGGATCACCCACCTGCCGACCGGCATCATGGTGACCTCGTCGGAGAAGTCGCAGCATGTGAACCGCGATAAGGCGATGAAGAACCTGCGCGTACGGCTGTACGACATGCAGCGTCAGGCCAAGGATCTGGCCCGGTCCGATACGCGCAAGAGCCAGGTCGGGTCCGGCGACCGGTCCGAACGCATCCGCACCTACAACTTTCCGCAGGGGCGGGTCAGCGACCACCGGATCAACCTGACCCTGCACAGCCTGCCGCAGATACTGGAGGGGGACATCGACCCCCTGCTGAATGCTCTGATCGCCGAGGACCAGGCCGCGCGCCTGGCTGACCTCGAAGCCGAAATGGGCTGACGGCCGGACGAAAAACAGAGTCCACTCAGTCCACTCAGTCCGCCTTGGGGTCCAGTGTCTCCATGAGCCAGAAAACGGGACCGTCGCGCGCGTCATGACGCGGCGATGCGTGGGAGTTCGCCTGCGGCCTGGGGTCGGCGGGGCGGGATGGGAACTGTCAAAGACCGCAGCGTGGGCCCTCAGGGGGACCGCCGGGCATTCTACCACGGGCCGGAGGCGTGCTGAGGAAAACGGTCGCATGACCGCCGGGCGAGGGTCCAGAAGGGCCGGTTCGGGGCCCGGAAGGACCGGATGATCTGTCCCCGCAATGACCGCTCCCGGACCTCTCAGAGATCGAAAAGGGTCGGGGTCTGTCCGTCGTCACGGGATGGGGAAGGCCGGGGCGCGGCGGTGGCGATCAGGGTCCCGGCGGGCGGCGGGATCAGCAGGTCGGCGGCGGGCCGTCGGTCAAACAGCCAGTCGGCCCATGAGGCGGGCGGCAGGGGCATGACGCCGCGCGAATGATAGGGGGCGATGTCGGGCCCGGGCTCGCCCGTCAGCAGGGCGAAACCGTCGGCGTCGCCGTCGCCGCCCGCCCCGGCCCCCGCACGCCAGACGCAGGCCAGCATCAGCACCGCGCCACCGGCGTCCGACAGCCGCCAGCGGGTCTTCGGATAGGTGTCGCCGGTGAACTCATAGAAGCCCGAGACCGGCAGCAAAGCCCGACCCGAGGCCGCCGCATTGGAGACACCGCGCCCCTCGGACCGCAGATTGATGACGGGCGGGCGTTTGGGGGCAGAGGGCTTCAGCCCGAACCGGGCGGGGGCCAGCAAGGCGCGGTCACGCCCGTCGGGGGCGGCCCGGACGATCCGGTCGGCCTCGGTCGGACGGACCTCTTCGCGTGGCTCCAGATTGGGCAGGCCGCCGCCGTCCATCCCGACCTCTATGCCTGCATGGGCGAAGGCATCGACCAGCTGTCGCACCGAGAACCGGGATTCATAGGAGGCGCACATCGGCCCGCCGATCAGGGCAGCGGGCGGGCGTCGGGTTCGGACGCGATCAGGGGGGTGACGTCGGGCGCACCGTCCAGGGGCGTGGCGGGCGGTGCGGTGGGGTTGGTCGGATAGGTCCGGCCGTCGTAGGTCAGGCGCACCCAGCCGGCTTGGGCCCCGCCACCGCCGATGGAGACGGCCAGGTCGCGCCAGCCGTTGGTCGAGGTGGTCAGGACGCCGACGGGCGTCCGGGTCACGCTGGTGCGGGTCACGACGCGCCAGCCCTCGCCCCCATCCTCGCCCTGGGGCGCCAGCACATAGAGGTTGCACCCGCCCGAGCCGCAGACCATCGGCCCCATGACATAGGCCAGGACCTCGTCCGTGCCGTCGCCGTTCAGATCGACGGACGCCTGGGCATAGGTCAGGGCTCCGTCTTCGGCGTGCAGGCCGCGCAGCGCCGTCTCCAGCCCGGCGGGCGCGGCCTGTGAGGGGACTGGGGGCGTGGCTGGCGTAACGGCGGGGGCGGTCGCTGCCGGGGGGGCAGGCTCGGGCGTATCGGGCTGGCCACAGGCGGTCAGCGCGAGGGCCAGCATCGGGAGGAGGGAAACGGACAGGGCAGAGCGGATCATGGCAGGGCCTTTCGTGTCGGTTCGCCCTTCAACGTCCCATGATACAGAGGGGATGCAAAGGCCGCCATGCGCCTGTTCGACAACCATCCGCACATGTCGATCTTCATCTGCGACGGGGTGGAGGTGATGCCGGTGATGGGGGGACGCCGTCCAAGCGGAGCCATAAAAAACGAGTAGTCGTGGGGAACGCGCGTCTGCGCCGAACCTTCTCACTGTTCATCGACAGGGAGACGACCATGAAAGCGTTATGCTGGCACGGCAAGGGTGACATCCGCTGCGAGACGGTGGACGACCCCGAAATTCGGGATGGCCGCGACGCCATCATCCGCGTCACCTCCTGCGCCATCTGCGGGTCTGACCTGCATTTGTACGGCGGCTTCGTGCCCGGCATGAAGTCCGGCGACGTCATGGGCCACGAGACGATGGGCGAGGTCGTCGCCGTCGGGAAGGACAACACCAAGCTGAAGGTCGGCGACCGCGTCGTGGTGCCCTTCACCATCAGCTGTGGCGAGTGCGACTACTGCAGGCGCGGGCTTTATTCCGTGTGCGAACGATCCAACCCCAATGGCGCGGAACAGGCGAAACAGATCGGCTACCCGACCGCCGGGCTGTTCGGTTACACCCACATGTATGGCGGCATCCCGGGCGGACAGGCCGAATATCTGCGCGTCCCCTATGCCGACGTCGGGCCGATCAAGGTGCCGAACGGCCTGACCGACGATCAGGTCCTGTTCCTGTCCGACATCTTCCCGACCGGCTGGATGGCCGCCGAGAACGCCAACATCCAGCCCGGCCAGACCGTCCTCGTGTTTGGTTGTGGCCCCGTCGGCCAGTTCGCTATCCGCAGCGCCTTCATGATGGGGGCCGAGCGCGTCATCGCCATCGACCAGGTGCCCGAGAGGCTGCAACTGGCCCGCGACGCCGGGGCCGAGACCATCGACTTCTCCGAGGGCGACCTGCAGGAGCGGATCAAGACCATGACGAACGGCGTTGGCCCGGATTCGGTGATCGAGGCCGTCGGCCTGGAAAGCCACGGCTCGGGCAGCCTGATGGAAAAGGTGCAGGAGACCGTCGCGGGCAAGATGGAGCGCCCCTACGCCCTGAACGAGGCCATCGTCGCCTGTCGCCCCGGCGGCACCATCAGCCTGCCCGGCGTCTTCGTTGGCGTCATCCCCACCATGATGGGGGCCTTCGTCGGCAAGGGCCTGACGCTCAAGACCGGCCAGACCCATGTGCAACGCTATCTGGAACCCCTGATGCGCAAGATCGAGGAAGGGGAGATCGACCCCGGCTTCCTGATCACCCACAAGATCAAGCTGGAAGACGGCCCGGACGCCTACAAGATGTTCCAGGAGAAGTCCGACGGCTGCGTGAAGGTCGTCATCAACCCGTAGGCCGGGGACGCCCGGCGCGATGGGGTCGGAGGCCTCCGTGGAGACGCGGGGGCCTTCGTGTTTCAGGCGGTCGCTCGATTGCGCCACAGCCATACCGGACCGGTCCGTCTTGACCCCGGCCGCCACGCTTCGGATCATGGCGTATGCTCAGGTCCGTCACGCTTGTTCCCCACAGCGCCCGCTGGGCCGATCAGGCGCAAGGTCTGATGGCTGACTTGCGGGTCGCCGCGCCGGGGGTGTTTGTGGGCCTGCATCATATCGGCTCGACCGCCGTGCCGGGGCTGGCGGCCAAGCCGGTGGTCGATCTGCTGGGCGAGGGGACGGACCCGGGGGCGGTCGATGCGGCGCGGGCGGGGCTGGAGAGGCTGGGCTGGCGCTGGCGGGGAGAGAACGGCGTCGCCGGGCGGCGCTATCTGACCCGCGACGATCCGCAGACGGGCGAGCGGGCGGCCCATCTGCACATCCATGCGCGCGGGGATGCCATGATCCCCTGGCACCTGGCCTTCCGCGACCGCCTGCGCGCCGAGCCCGCCACGGCCGCCGCCTATGAGGCCGAAAAGTCCCGCTGCGCGGCCCTGCATCCGGGGGACAGTGGGGCCTATGCGGTGTGCAAGAAGGCCTGGACGGATCGGGTGGCGGCGGAGGCAGTGAGGGGGTGGGTTGGTCCCTGATCCCGGAGTAGTCGTCCTTTTCACAGACTCGCGTAGGTTGCTAAGGTCAGTTAACCTTTGCCATGCGAATCAAACGAGGGCGCGATGAAGGTACGCATTCAGCAAGGCTCCAACTCTATCGAGATTGAAGGTGATAAGGAGGAGGTGTCCGCCATCCTCGAAAGCTGGTGGAAACCTAGCTTCGCTGTGGCACCGGCAAACGATGATCCAGCAGTCCAAGAACAAGGTGCCTCACCGAAGCGACGGACCACGAAGCGATCTGCGCCACGCGCACCAAGCGCTGCTCGAGAAACGTCGTCAAAGTTAAACGCTGAAGAAGTTGCGAACCGGATCAAGGAAGACCCCCGCTTCGATTTGTTCAGCAAGCTGTTCGTGCTGGGCGAAGCCAGCCGATCAGACAGAGCAAAGTTCGTTTCGTGGTTCGTCGGAGATACACCGATAACCAGCGGGGACGCTTCACGTGTGATGATCGCGTTGGGTGTAAAGTTTGACGCTCCAGCAGCGTCGAAGGCGATGAGTGATAGCTCGCGAGACTGGATCAAGGACTCGTCGGGGCCACAGACCACTTTCCGTCTATCTGCACCGGCCCGCCATGCGTTCGAGCACAAGGTTTTGAATGCGAAACCCGCAGCTTGACGCCTTCACCGCGAGGCTCGCAGGCGACGGGCTCCGTGAAGCGGATGCAGCCGTCGGATTAATCTGGTTTCTCACTCATGGGATGGAGCACACCGCTGACGCGACCGCCAAAGAGCTTGCTGATGTCATGGTGGCCCAGCGGCTCAGCGGTAAGGTGAATGCGTCGCGACTCGGGATTAATCTGGCAAAACACCCGAGCGTTGTCAGGGGGCAACGGCCAGGATCATTTCGCATTCGATCGTCGAGCGACGCGACGCTAACTGCGATTTATCGCGATCACGCGGACCTTTCGAATGCGCCCGTTAAGGACGGGCTGATTTCTGCGAGCATCAGCTTGGGAGGTCGAAAGAACCTCGACGCGGTGCGCCGAGAGGCGAACGGCTCTTATGAACGGGCATTCTACAACTCATCCGCCGTGATGTGCCGTCGATTGACGGAAATGCTGCTAATCGAGGCCTTCGACAAATGTGGCCGCTTGGACGATGTCCGAGACTCACAAGGCAATCTCCAACCATTCTCAGAGCTAATTGCAGCAGCCAAGAGCGGTCGGCTTTTGAGGTTGTCGCGGACAGCTCCCTCCGCCTTGGTCAAAGTCAAACAGCTAGGAGACGGTGCCGCCCATCATCGGCATTTTCTCGTCGCGAAGAAGGACTTGGACGACTTAAATCCCGGGCTGGCGCTCCTACTCTCGGAGCTTGCTGCACTCGCGGGGCTATAAATCCGGTCCACGCTGGCCGCGCTCACGCTGCTGGCGGCGCCGCCAGCGGTCGTGCTGTCGGCGCTCATGCAGGCGGTCGCGAGAGTCGAAGGAGTCGACTTTCAGCCGCCCGTTGGCAAATTTACGAAAGTGCTCGGCCAAAGATTTTAGGGACTTACTGACCGTTTCCTCGTGAGGCGTACCTAACCTGACTAGGCTGGCAAAATCCGCCAAGTTGAGGTCGTACTTCAGAGTCTCCCGCTTGGCGCTACCGGGTTTCCTCGACCAGCTCACGCAAATCTCGAAGCGCCGTCCTTCCAGTTTGGCATACTCGCAAATGTAGCTGCTGATTAACTGGCCGGGCTTTAGGACGGAGATATTCTGCAGGGGGACTGGTAGCTCTTTCTGATCGTCGTCGAGCTCAAACGGTGGATTTGATGAAACCCTGATCTCGTAAGCCGTGCCAGTTCCTGTGTTTTGCGCAATGAGATCCATGTGCATCAGTGAATGAGGGTTGGACTCGAGAGTCACGACCACCATCGGCTCGCTTGTCGCGTCCGATAATCTCTTCGTCTCCTTAGCAAGAAGAGCAGTCACGACGGCAAGCACGATCGTCGCAATCGCAGTCACTACAGAGCCAATTACAGACCAATCTAAGTCCATCAATGCACCCGCGCCTTCCCGATCTCCAGCCCGTCCGCCCCCGCTGACACGGCGATCACGCTGCCGTCCTCGATCTCGCCGGCCAGCAGTTTGCGGGCGATCGGGTCGACCAGGTCCTTCTGGATGACGCGTTTCAGCGGGCGGGCCCCATAGACGGGGTCGTAGCCACGGTCGGCGAGCCAGGCGGTGGCGGTGTCGTCGAGGGCCAGGGTCAGGCGGCGGTCGGCCAGGAGTTTCTCGAACCGGGCCAGCTGGATACGGACGATGCCGCCCATCTGTTCGCGGCCGAGGCGGCGGAACAGGATGATCTCGTCGATGCGGTTCAGGAACTCGGGCCGGAAGTGGGCGCGGACCTGGTCCATGACATAGGGGCGCACGCTCTCGACGTCGTCGCCCTCGGCCTGACCGGCCAGGGCTTCCGACCCCAGGTTGGAAGTCATGATGATCAGGGTGTTCTTGAAGTCGATGACCCGGCCCTGGCCGTCCGTCAGGCGGCCGTCGTCGAGCACTTGCAGGAGCACGTTGAAGACGTCGGGGTGGGCCTTTTCGACCTCGTCGAACAGGATCACCTGATAGGGGCGGCGGCGGACGGCCTCGGTCAGGGCCCCGCCCTCGTCATAGCCGACATAGCCGGGAGGGGCACCGATCAGGCGGCTGACCGAGTGTTTCTCCATGTATTCGGACATGTCCATGCGGGTGATGGCGGCCTCGTCGTCGAACAGGAAGGCGGCCAGGGCCTTGGTCAGCTCGGTCTTGCCCACGCCGGTCGGGCCCAGGAACAGGAAGGAGCCGAGCGGGCGGTTGGGGTCGTTCAGGCCGGCGCGGGCGCGGCGAACGGCATCGGAGACGGCCTCCAGCGCCGCATCCTGGCCGACGACGCGGTGACGCAGGGCGTCCTCCATCGACAGCAGCTTCTCACGCTCGCCCTCCAGCATCTTTTCGACCGGGACGCCGGTCCAGCGGCTGACGACGGCGGCGATCTGTTCGGCGTCGACGACCTCTGGCGTCAGGGGGCCGGACTTGTCGGCCTCGTTCTCCTCCGCCTCGGTGAGCTGTTTCTCGATGCCGGGGATCTGGCCGTAGGCGATCTCTGACGCACGGGCGAGGTCGCCGTTGCGCTGGGCCAGGGCCAGGTCGGCGCGCAGGCGGTCCAGGGTCTCGCGCAGCTGGGCCCCCTGACCGACCTTGTCCTTTTCCGCCTTCCAGCGGGCGGTCAGGTCGTCGGACTGGGTCTGGAGGTCGTCGATCTCATCATCGAGTTTTTCCAGCCGGGCGATGGAGGCCTTGTCGGTCTCCTTCTTCAGGGCCTCGCGCTCGATCTTGAGCTGGACCAGGCGGCGGTCGATCTCGTCCAGGCTCTCGGGCTTGGAGTCCACGGCCATGCGGACGCGGCTGCCCGCCTCGTCGATCAGGTCGATGGCCTTGTCCGGCAGGAAGCGGTCGGTGATGTAGCGGTTGGACAGGGTGGCGGCGGCGACGATGGCGCTGTCACTGATGCGCACGCCGTGGTGGACCTCGTACTTCTCCTTCAGGCCGCGCAGGATCGAGACCGTGTCCTCGACCGTCGGCTCGTCGATGAAGACCGACTGGAAGCGGCGGGCCAGGGCGGCGTCCTTCTCGATATACTTCCGGTACTCATCCAGGGTCGTGGCCCCGACGCAGTGCAGCTCGCCGCGCGCCAGGGCGGGTTTCAGCAGGTTGGAGGCGTCCATGGCCCCGTCGCCCTTTCCGGCGCCGACCAGGGTGTGCATCTCGTCGATGAACAGGATGATGCCGCCCTCAGCCGCCGTGACCTCGGCCAGGACGGATTTCAGCCGCTCCTCGAACTCGCCGCGGTATTTGGCGCCGGCGATGAGCGAGCCCATGTCGAGGGCCATGACCACCTTGTCGCGCAAGCTCTCGGGCACGTCGCCGTTGACGATGCGCAGCGCCAGACCCTCGACGATGGCGGTCTTGCCGACGCCCGGCTCGCCGATCAGGACGGGGTTGTTCTTGGTGCGGCGGGCCAGGACCTGGATGGTGCGGCGGATCTCTTCGTCGCGGCCGATGACGGGATCGATCTTGCCGTCGGCGGCGGCCAGGGTCAGGTCGCGGGCATAGCGTTTCAGGGCGTCATAGCCGTCCTCGGCCCCGGCGCTGTCGGCGGTCTTGCCCTTGCGGATGTCGGCGATGGCGGCGTCCAGCTTGTCAGGCGTGGCGCCCACGGACTTCAGGATCTCGCGGGCCGTGCCGCCCTCGCGCGCGATGGCGCTGAGCAGACGTTCGGTGGTGACGAAGGCGTCGCCTGCCTTTTTGGACGCCTCCTCGGCGGCGGCGAAGACGCGGGCGGTGTCGCCGTCCAGATAAAGCTGGCCATTGCCGCCGCTGACCTGGGCGCGCTTCTTCAGGGCGGTCTCGGTCGCGGCCTCGGCCTTGGCGGCGTCGCCCCCGGCGGCGGTGATCAGGTTGCGGGCCAGGCCGTCGCGCTCCTCCAGCAGCACCTTGAGCAGATGCTCGGGCGCGAACTGCTGGTGACGGCGGGCGAGGGCCAGAGACTGGGCCGACTGAACGGCCTGTTTGGCGCGGTCTGAATAGAGGTCGAGGTTCATAGGGGTCCCCTTGGACAGGCGGATGTGGTCCGGCCCGCCCTCCACTGAGCGACGCGCCGCTGTGATCGAGGTGGGTGTGACGATCGGGTCACACAAGGGGGTGGCGCAGGTCACGATCAGGACTGTCGCGGCGGACGAGCGAGGCCTAGGCTGATCGCCAGAGGAGGCCGCCCGTGATCCCGCATTCCGCATGGCCCGTCGACCCGGCCGTCATCGGCCCCTTCCTGCTGGCCGTGGCCCTGATCGAGCTGACGCCAGGGCCGAATATGGGATGGCTGGCGCTGGTGTCGGTGGCGCGCGGGCGGCTGGCCGGGTTCGCGGCGGTGGCGGGGGTGACGCTGGGGCTGGCGATATGGATGGTGGCGGCGGCCTTTGGCCTGACGCAGGTGTTTGCCGCCTGGCCGCCGCTGTATCAGGCCCTGCGCTGGGCGGGGGTGCTGTTCCTGCTGTGGCTGGCGTGGGAGGCCTGGCGCGAACCGGGAGCCACCGACCCGACCCCGGATGTGCGGACGCTGCGAGGGCTGTTCCTGCGCGGTCTGGCGGGCAATCTGCTGAACCCCAAGGCGGCGGTCTTCTATGTGGCGCTGCTGCCGACGTTCATGCGGCCGGGGCATGGAGCGCCCCTGACGCAGGCCTTGACGCTGGGCAGCCTGCATCTGGCCGTCGCCGTATTGGTGCACAGCCTGATCGTGCTGGGCGGAGCCGGAGCGGCGGGCGTGATCCTGCGGCGGATGCAGGGACCCGCCATGCGCGCGGTGATGGCCGGCGGCCTGGTCGTGGTCGCCGCGTGGCTGGCCTGGGAGACGCGGACCTGAGGCCCGCGCCTGGCTGACGTCAGCCGCCGGTGGGGGGCGGGGCGAAGTCGAACTGTTCGGGACGACGCTGGCCCCCGCCGAAGTTCCAGGTCAGGCCGATATAGGCCGCGCGGCCGCCGAAGGTCTGGTCGGTCCGGTCCCGGAACGCGGGGGTGTCGATGGTGGTGGTCGAGCCGAAGTCGTCGAACACGTCACGCACCGTCATCTGCAGCGACCATTTGTCGTTCAGCTTGCGGCGATAGCCGAAGTTGACCAGCGTCGACTGCTCACGCGTGCCCTGCGCCAGCAACTGGTCCCCGGCCCAGATGCCGGACAGCTGGACGAAGTCCTCGGCCGTGGGCTGCCAGTTCAGGCTGAGGCGGCCCGAGATGCTGTCGGCCTCGGAGTCCACCGCGCCGGGAATGCCCGAGGCGTCGATCTCCTGACGGAAGACGTTGACGCTGGCGTTGTAGCGCAGCTTGGGATGCAGGGCCCCGTTGGCGACCAGTTCCAGCCCGGTCGAGCGGCTGGAGCCCAGGTTTTCCGGACGGGTCAGGAAGACACCGTCGCCCAGATCGCTGGTCACCTGGGTGAAGGCGTCCCGGGTGTCGCGGTAGTAGAGGGTGGCCTGGTAGAAGGTCTGCTGCACCCGCTTCTGCCAGCTGAACTCGAAGGCGTCCGTCTCCTGCGGTTCCAGGTCGGGATTGCCCGAGCGCAGGTTCTGCGGATCGCCATAGGTCAGGAAGGGGTTCAGGTCGCCCGGCTGGGGCCGCTGGATGCGGCGGCTGTAGCTGGCGCGCAGGGTCTGGGTGTCGTCCAGCTGATAGGAGACGTGGCCGGTCGGATAGGCGCGGAAATAGTCCTGGGAGGTCTGGATGTCGGAGGTGACTTGATCCAGATCCAGATTGGCCTGTTCCAGGCGCAGGCCGAACTGGGCCGACAGCTTCTCGCCAAAGGGCCGCTCATAGGTAGCGTAGACGGCGTGGACGGTCTGGTCGACATTGAACATGTTGGACACGGTCGGGTCCGGCGTCAGGGCCGCTCGGTCCGGGCCGCGCGCGACGGAGTTGTCGAGTTCCAGCATGGTGGCCTGAAGCTCATAGCCCAGGCGCAGGCGGGCACCGTTCGAGAAGGGGCGGACATAGGCGCTGGTGACGCCGATCTGGTCCTGTTCGTTCTGGTTGTTGATCACCTCGAAGAAGGGCGCGGCCGCCGGAACCTGCTGATCGACAGAGGTGTCGCCGCCGAATACGAATTCGTTGCGATCGAAACGGATTTCGTTGGTCCAGTCGTGCCCCTGTTCGCCAAAGCGGCGCACCACGCGGGCCGTGGCACCGGAGAACTGCCCCTCGAAGCCGCCGCTGGTGTCCCGACGATAGGCCGAGGCGATGCCGCCACCCGCAGCATCGGCCTCGTAAAGGGTCAGGGCGTCCACGTTCACATCGACATCCGTGTGTCGCAGCTCGGCGACCAGCTGGGTATTGGTGTCCAGATTGTATTCTGCGGCCAGCCGGACATAGAGATTGTCGGACGCGCCGTCATTGTTCTGGGTGGTACGCGACTGAAGGAACTGGCCCGAGCCGGTGTCCAGGGTTTCACGCACGCGCTCGACCTCGGCGGCAAAGCCGTCGTGGCGCACGCCGACGTCGGCGGACAGCGTCAGCTTGCCGTTCACGTGAGCGATGTTGGCCCCGATGTTGTAGCGGCCGTCATCGCCGATATTGGCGCGGACCGAGCCGTTGGTGGTGACGCCGGGGCGCACGGTCGTGGGCTTGGTGATCAGGTTGATGACCCCGCCGGAGCCTTCGGGGCTGTAGGCGGCGGAAGGGTTGGTCATGACCTCGACGCGAGCATACTGGTCCGCCGGAATCTGCTGGATCATCTGGCCGCGGCTGGGGCCGTTGAACTGGGTCGAGGGGCGACCGTCGACCAGGATGGTGACGTTGGCGTCGCCGCGCAGGCTGACGTTACCGTCGGGATCGACCTCGACCGAGGGGACATTGCGCAGGGCGTCGGCCAGGGTGCCGGTGGTGGCCTGAAGGTCGTTGGCCAGGCTGTAGCTGGTTGAATCGATGGAGGTGCGAACGTCGTTCGGCCGGGCAGTGACGACGACGTCGGTCAGGGCCGTTTCTTCTTCGTCTTCCTCAGCCGGCGGAGCTGCCTCAGTCGCAGGCGGCGTCTGGGGCACCGGAGCGGGCGCTGGTGTCTGGGTCGCAGTGGCCGGAGCCGTCGTAGCAGGGGCCGTCGTTGCAGGGGCAGGGCGCGGCGTCTGGGTTGCGAGCGGCGTCTGGGCGAGAGCCTGGCCCGACGTGGCAGCAAGCGCGGTGCCGACCAACAGCATGAATTTGAACGACGTCATGAGAACCCCCGATGCACCGGTCACATAACGCGGTGCTGTTTCCGGTGACGTAAAGCCTCCTTGACCGCGTTGCGAGTTACTTCGGTGTCATGATCAAGGCGAGATAGCGCACGGGCCGAACATTACAGATCGGTCATCTATACTTTCGAACACTTCGATATCCCTGATACCTTCAAGATCTGGACGGGAACTGGCGCTGAGGGTTGCGGCACGATAGGTCTGGACCTTCGTGAAGCCGGAGTTGCCCGATGCCTGTCCGTCCCGTCCGTCCCGTCCGCCCCACCCGCCGCACCGCCCTGTTCACCAGCATGGGCGCGGCCAGTGCGGCGATGTTGCCGGCAAGGGCGTGGGCTCAGACCGCAGCCAATGACGGGGCGTCGCTGGCAGATCAGGTGGATGGGTTCGTGAAGCGGGCGATGGCCGCATTCCCGGACCAGCCTGCGGTATCGGTGGCGCTGGTTGCAGACGGACAGGCAGCCCTGACCCGGGGCTATGGCGTCCGCCGCCAGGGCGATGCGACGCCCATCGACGAGCACACCCGCTTTGCCATCGCCTCCAATACCAAGGCGGTGACCTGTGCGGCCCTGGCCATCCTGATCGACGAGGGCAAGGTGAAATGGGACGAGCCGGTGCGGACCTACCTGCCCGGTTTCTCCCTGTCGAAACCCGAGCTGAACGATCTGGTGACGGTGCGCGATCTGGTCAGTCACCGGATCGGGTTCGGCCTGGGGGCCGGGGACCTGCTGTTCTGGCCCAACAGCGATCGGACGCGGGCCGAGATCATGGCGGCGGTGCCGCATGTGCCCATCGAGGGGGCGTTCCGCGCCGGCTACAACTACTGCAACCTGATGTTTGTGGTGGCGGGCGAGGTCGTCGCGGCGGCATCGGGCATGGCGTGGGAGGATTTCGTCCAGACACGCATCCTGGACCGTCTGGGCATGACCGAGACCCTGCCTGTGATGGCGGGCGCGGACCCTTCGGTCTCGGCCCTGCCGCACGGCCGGATCGGGCCACCGCTGCGTTATCAGGGCGAGACCCAGGTCATCGGCCAGTCGATCCAGGAGGTGTGGAACTGGACCTCGGCCGGGGCAGCCGGTGGCTTCGTCACCAACCCCGTGGACTGGGCGAAGTGGATTGCCGTGCAGCTGAACAAGGGCCTCCTGCCCGACGGCACGCGCCTGTATGCCGAGGCGCGGGCCGACGAGATGTGGAAGCCCAACATCATCATCTCCAACTCGGGCGGGCCGACGCCTGACATGCCGGGACGGGCGATCGCGGCCACTTATGCCATGGGCTGGCAGGTGATGGATTATCGCGGCGAGCGGATGATCACCCACGGCGGGGGTGCGCCCGGCTATATCTCCGGCACCGTCCTGCTGCCCGGGCGCAAGACGGGCTTTTCCTACTTCACCAATGCGGAGGAGAGCTACCTGCTGCGGGCTCTGCGCAGCGGCATCATCGACATCATCCTGGGTCAGGACCGGGCTTTCACCGCCTTCGACTGGATCGCCGACAGCGCCCGCCTGCGCGCCGAGGGGGACGTCAAGTCCATCGCCGCCGCCACCGAGATCGATGCCAAACAGGCGGCGGGGGCACCGCCGTCACTGCCGCTGGAGGCCTACGTCGGGACATGGCGCGATCCTTGGTATGGCGATATCGAGATCACCCTCAGCTCGGCCATGGTGCGTGGTCCGCGCGGTCGGACGGCGTTCAAGCAACTGGGGCTCAAGTTCTCGCGCACACCGGCGCTAAATGGAGCGCTGGAGGCGTATGACGGCGACACCCTGCGCACCCGTTTCCCCGACAAGCGCGAGGAGGACGCCTTCATCACCTTCGAGATCGAGAACGGTGCGCCCGTCTCGGCCACGATGAAGGCCGTCAGTCCGGACGCGGACTTCAGCTATGACTATCACGACCTGCGGCTGACGAAGGTCTGACGGTCAGCGCACCAGTTCGAGAATTTCCAGCTTTGATTCCACGCGCGGCCAGGGGATGACCAGACGCCAGCGGTTGGGGCCGATACGTTCGAACGCGCCGACCTGATCGCGTTCCGGCATCTGGCCGTAGCGAGGAAAGCCGGTTTCATCCATGCCCCAGGCCTGGGCCCCGATGAAGACCAGGCGACGATCCGTGTCCGGATAAAGCAGGCCGCGCGTGCGCTGGGACCCCGTGCTCTTGGTCAGGATCAGGTCGCCACCGGGGGTCAGCTCGATCGAACACTGAAAGAAGGGATAGGCATTGAAGGCCAGGCCGACTTCGGTCTTCGTGCCCATTTTTATGGTGCGGCAGCGATAGGTGCCCGGTGCGGGCTGGAGGCGGCCCGCTTGGCCCGCATTGGGGTCGACCAGCGGCCCCAGGGCCGTGACATCATCGGCGAACCCCTTGTCGTCGGCCTCGGCGCGCGCCATCCGCCAGGCCTGATCCAGCCGTGACAGGCTGGAAGCGTCGGCGGCGGTCACGACCTGCCGCCAGTCGTCTGTACCGCCCTGTTCGCCCGGGCTCGAGGCGGGGTCGGTCGTGGGCAACGGGGCGGGAGGCGTCGACGCGGCCGGAGTGCCGGTGTCCGGTTGCGTAACCGTGTCGGCCTGGTCGCCGGAGCTCGCCGCGTTTTGCGACGGGGCATTCCCCTGGCCGCAGGCGGCGAGGAGAAGGGCGGTCGAGGCGGCGGCGAGGACGGTACGCATCAGGCAAGCTCCGGACTGTTCGCCGTGATCAACGACCGGAATGGCCTGCGGTTCAGTCCCGGTTCCGCGACCGTGGGTCCAGCAGAAGCCCCGAAACCGTGGCGGCCAGCAACCTCGGAGCCAGCGGCAGTCGGGCGACATGGCCCAGAATGTGGTCGCGGATCCAGGGCCTGAGACGACCATTAGCCTGATAGAACGGCGTGAACCCGATGCTGAGGGCCTGATAAAGGCTGAGATGAAGGCGGCGGCTGCGGGCATAGGTAGTAAGCGCCGATGAGAGGTCCTCGCGGGTCCGCAGGGCTGTGGTCAGGGCCTGGGCATCCAGCAGCCCCATGTTGACGCCCTGACCCAGTTGCGGACTGGTCGAATGGGCCGCGTCCCCGATGATGGCCAGACGGTCAGAGAAGGGCCGCCACAGAGTGTGGTGCCCATAGCGGGCCAGGGTCATCTGATCGGGGTCGTGGATGCCGTCGAGGATCGGGGCGGTGTCGGGCCAGAGGCCGCGCACCTCGTCCTTCCAGCGCTCCAGACCGGCCGTGCGCCAGGCGGCATGGTCCCGGGTTTTCAGGCTCCAGAAGAAGGTGGCCAGGCGATCGTCCGAACCCGGATGGCGGCCGACGGGCAGCACACCGATCATCTTCGACGCGCCGCGATAGACCTGTTGCAGCGCTGTTTCGTCGAACGGTGCGCCGGGCCAGGGCACCGTCCCCCACAGGGCCCCGAAGGCGAGGGGGCGAGGCCGCGCGCCATAGTCGGCGGCGATGCGCGAACGGGCTCCGGAGGCGTCCACGATCAGATCGAAGGCAGGGGTCTGACGCCCCGCCCCGTCGGTCAGTCGGCCGGCATGGGCTGCGATCATTTCACGCCCGGTGACGATCTCGACACCGGCCTTCACCACTCCCTCATGCAGGACGTGAAACAGGGCGGCGCGGTGGACGCCCAGGGCCTGACGCGGGCGATGAAGGTCGCTGTAACGGACGTCCAGAACCACCCGGCCGCGACGCGCCTCCCGGCCGAAGATGTGGTCGATGGGTTGCGCCAGTCGCGTGACGTCCGGCGTCAGACCCAGGTCGTCCATGTCCCCCAGACCCGTGGGTTGCAGCATGAAGCCCGCGCCGACGGGCCCCGCCGCCTCGAACCGTTCGAACAGGGTAACCCGCCGCCCTTCGCGCGCCTGCATGAGGGCGAAGGCCAGGCCGGAGGGGCCGGCCCCGACGACCGCGATGTGCTGCACGGTCTTCAGGCGGGAACCAGCTCGATCAGGTCCAGCCTGGACTCTGCGGTTGGCCAGGGGATGACCAGGCGCCAGCGGGCAGAGCCGATCCGCTCCAGGACGGCGATCATGTCGCGGTCGGGCTGTCGTCCGTAGGAATTGGCGGCAGGCTCATTGCCCAGGGCCATGGAGCCGAGAAAGACCATCTGACCGTCGTTCTCGGGGAACAACAGGCCGGAGGGGCGCTGGGAGCCCGTGCGCTTGATGAACTTCAGGCCGGTCGGGGTCTCCTCGATCCGGCAGGCGAACCAGCCGTAGACGACATAGCCCAGACCCTCGTCGTCACCCTGCGAACCCAGTTTGACGGTGCGGCAGCGATAGTCGCCGACGCGCGGGGTGACCCCATCGATGCCGGCATCGGGATCGATCAGGGCTCCGGTGGAGGCCAGGTCGCCGGAGCCGGCCAGGCTGCGTGCCTGGCGCAGGGCGTCGCGCCAGGCGGCATCTCGACGGTCGAAGCGGTCGCGGTCCGCGCGGGTGACGATGCCGCGCCAGTCCCGCAGGGTCGTCTCGGCGGTCTGGCCGGGCAGGGGCGGGACGGGCGGCACCGGCGGCGCCGGGGTGGCGCAGGCGGCCAGGGCTGTGGCGGCGACGGCGAGCACAAGGCTGGATCGAAACAGATGCGGCATGGGCACTCCTGGACCAGACCCCTAAGGGCCATCCCAGGCCGTGAAGGTCAAGCCGCGCGACGTCGCGCCGGGGGCGGGCTTGATGCGGCAACCTGCTGCAGGGTGCTGGCCAGAAGGGCGATGTCCAATGGCTTTGTCAGCCAGGCGGCAAAGCCTTCATCACACCCGCGCCGGGCATCGGTGGGGCTGGACCCTGCGGTCAGGGCGACCACGGGAAGGTCCTGGGTCAAGGGGTCCGCCGCGAGCCGGGCCTTGACCTCGAAGCCATCGAAGTCGGGCAGGTGGATATCCAGCAGGATGATGTCCGGCCGCAGATCGCGGGCCAGATCCAGGCCCTGCGTGCCGGTTTCCGCAATGTGCAGCGCCGGGCCCAGTGCTCCCATGACGTGCCGCATGAGGGTGATGTTGGCGGCATTGTCCTCGATGTAGAGGATGGTCATGTCTGACAGTTCCGCCCCGGAGGCGGTGTCTTCCGTTTCGGCCTCGATCGGGTTGGCGGATGCCAGGGCGACGGCGAGCTCTAGTGTGAAACTGGCCCCTTCGCCCGGCGTGCTGGCTGCGGTCAGGGTGCCGCCCATGGCCTGGGCCAGACGCCGCGCGACGGCCAGGCCGACGCCCAGCACCATCTGGCCGTCCGCGTCAGGCCGATTTTCCCGGGGCGACAGCCGACAGAAGGGCTGGAACAGGCTTTCCAGTCTTTCCGGTGCGATCCCCGGCCCATTGTCGTGAACAGTCATCGTGATCCGGTCGCCGACCTGGTGCACCTCGATCAGGACCGTCCCGCCACGCAGATTGTGGCGCACCGCGTTGGACAGCAGGTTGAGCAGGATTTGACGCAGCCGGTCCGGGTCGGCGGCGACGGCATAGCCAGGACTGGCGGCAGGCGCTTGCAGGGTCACGCCAAGGGCTTCGGCCTCGGCCCGCATGGCCTCGACCGCCTGGCGCACGATCAGCAGGGGATCGACCCTCTGCATCGACAGGGCCACAGCCCCGGCTTCGATGTCCGAGAAATCCAGAATGCGATCGATCAGGCCGAGCAGGCGAGATCCGGCGACGCGGATTTCGGAAACGGCGCGACCCTGTTTGCGGGTCAGAGGCTCCTGGTCGGCATTCCGGGTCAGCAGGTCGGCAAAGCCGATGACGGCGTGGAGTGGGGTGCGCAGGGCGTGGTTCATGCCCGACAGGAAGTCGGCGCGAGCCTGGTTGGCGCTTGCCAATGCCTGCGCCTGTTCTCCCGCGGCGTCGAGCGCCTGGCGCAGGCAGCGGGTGCGTTCGGCAACGCGGGATTCGAGAGCGTTATTGATGGCGCGGAGCCGAACGGCCTCGGCTCTGGCCCGCATCGCCAGCCGAACCGCGCCCAGCAAGCCGGTGAGCAGGATTGCCGTCAGGAACAGAACCATTTCCATCGCACGCGTCTCCATCCACGCCTGACAACTCTGGCGCGAATAGATTGAGCGATGATGAAAATGCGACCTGAGGTGGTGGTCAGTCCTCGGCGGGCGCGGCCTCGACCTTGCGACGCGGGGCGCGGCGCTTGGGTGCCGGAGCCTCGGTGACGGCGTCTTCACCGGCCTCGGCAGGAGCGACAACGGGGGCCGCAGCGACCGGGGCAGACGTCGGGCGTGTCAGAAAACCTGGCAGGGCGGACGGGGCCTCATCGGCGTCATCTTCGCGGGCACGCGGGGCGTCGCGGCGCGGACGGCGCTCGCGGACGGGGCGCTCCTTGACGCCGGAAGCTTCCTGCACCGGAGCCGAAGCGGACTCGCTGGTTTCGCTGGCGGCGGCTTCGGACGACGAGGTTTCGCCTTCGTCGCCTTCGCCATCATTCTCGAAGCGGCGGCCACCATTCTCGGCGCGGCGACGCTCCCAGCGTTCGCGGCGGGTTTCGCGGCGTCCGCCTTCACGTGGCTCGCCAGAGGCATTGGCCTGGCCTTCGCCGTCATTCCGGGGCTCGCGCGGTTCACGGTCGTCGGTACGCTCGGCGCGATCGCGTTCGCGATCATTGCGCTCGGGACGGTCGCGCCATTCCCGGCGGGGCTGGTCGCCGCCCTGAGCCTGACGCTCGGCCTGGCGCTCTTCCTGTTCGCGCTGGCGAGCCTCGGCGGCGGCGACACGGTCGGCCTCGGCCTTCTCGGCGGCCATGATGGCGGCGGCCTGGGCCCCTGTTTCGTCTTCGAAGTCGATGTCGAAGCCCTGGCCGGCCAGTTCGCGCTGGGCGATCTCGGAGACGGGACGCGAGGGCTGAAGCGCGCGCAGGACGCGGAAATAGTGTTCGGCGTGCTGGGTGTAGTTCTCGGCCAGAACGCGGTCGCCGCCGGCCGACGCATCGCGCGCCAGCTGCATATAGCGTTCATAGACGGTCTGGGCGTTGCCCCGGACCTTGATGTTCTCGGGCCCTTGCGAGTCCCAGGACCGGTTGGGGTTGGTGGCGTTGGCGTGGTTGTTGCCGCCGCCCTGGCCGGGCTTTCTGTTGCGTCCGCGTTGACGCTTCATGCCCTTGAAATCTCTCATCGGAGCTTACCGTGCTTTTCGTGAGGGAGGGCGGGCCTGCAAGATGATGCAGCCTGTCGCCGTCCGGGGTCGTCTTCCGTTTCGTGCGAGGCCAATCCCCGCTGACGATGTGATCGGAAATCCGTTGCCGCCCTGTGGTGCGCCGGGCGACCGGCCCGACCTTCACATGCCCGGACGCGCGAGACTGGGCCAGAAGCGGTCCAAGGCGTGCGTTTTGGGTGGGAGACAAGGATGATGTAGCGCGGGATCGTGGCGTTTCCAAGGGCTAATCGTAGGCGGACCTTGCGACCGAAGCTACATCTTCGGAATGGGATTGGTCCGGGGGTCGGGGCCATTGGTGACGACACGGTCGCGATCGGACAGGTCCTTGACCACGATAACGTCGGTGAACCCTTGCGCCTCGAACAGGGCCTTGACCTGCGGGCCCTGGTCCCAGCCGATCTCGACCGCGAAGATGCCGCCGGGCTTGAGGATGCGCAGGATTTCGGGGGCCAGGTCCCGGTAGGCCTGAAGCCCGTCGGGGCCGCCGTCCAGGGCCAGGCGTGGATCGTGATCGCGGACCTCGGGGTCCAGTCCGTCGATGTCGTCCGACGGGATGTAGGGCGGGTTGGAGACGACCAGATCGAAGCTGTGGTCCGCCATTCCCGCCGCCCATTCGGTGCGCAGGAAGTCGCAGCGACCGTCCAGATCCAGGCTGGCGGCATTGTCTCTCGCCACGGCCAAAGCCTCGAACGAGATGTCGGTGCCCACGCCGCGCGCGCCCGCCCGCTCGGCCAGGGTGGCCAGAAGGATGGCCCCCGAGCCGGTGCCCAGGTCGATCATGGTGAAGGCCTGATGCGGCGCAAACGCCAGCATGACCACATCCAGGATGGCCTCGGTGTCCGGGCGCGGGCTGAGGACGTCGGGGGTGACGTTCAGCATGATCTTCCAGAAGCCCTTCTTGCCCAGGATGCGCGACACGGGCTCGCGTTTCAGTCGGCGCTCGACATAGCCGTCCAGCGTCGCCTGCTGATCCGGCGTCAGGGCGCGATAGGGGTCGGTCAGGATGTCGGCGCGGCCCGCGCCGGTGGCGACCTCCAGCAACAGGCGGGCGTCGATGGAGGGGCTGTCGATCCGGCCGGCCTTCAGCCGCGCCGTCGCGGCCTTCCAGGCGGTGACCAGTGTGGGAGAAGCGGATGTATCGGTCATGACGCTGGCCTTGGCGCGGGTTTGAGGGAATATCAAGCGCAGGGTGCAGGAACGCGCCTGAAGGATGGTTCGTTGTGCGCGAGATGACCAGAAAGCCGAACCGATCGAACGCCCATCCCGACGACGGGACCGGCCCGGGACAGGGTCTGGGGGCCTGGGGCCTGCTGGCGTCGGTCGCCGGAGGTCTGGCGGCGGGGGCCGGGGCGGCGCATCTGCTCTATACGCGCGGGCACAAGTTCGGTGTGGAGCTTCGCCCGGCACGGCCTGAAGTCCTGCCACCCGCCCCGCCGCAGCCGCATGACTTCGATGCCAAGGAACCGGGTCGGGGGCGGCTGGCCGAACACCCACATCACATACCGCGCAAGGGCTGGATCGACATCACCTGGCGCGTGGCCATGGGCTATTTCGGCGACCGCGTCGGCTTCGTCGCCGGGGGAGTGACCTTCTTCATCCTGCTGTCGCTGTTTCCGACGCTGGCGGCCTTCGTCACCATCTACGGGCTGTTCGCCGATCCGGCGGATGCCTGGGGCCGGCTGAGTTTTCTCTATGCCTTCCTGCCCGGCAATGTGGTGCAGTTCCTGGGGGACGAGATGGCGCGGCTGGCGGGCAACTCCAACAGCCAGCTGACCTTCACCCTGGTGTGGACCCTGGCCCTGTCGCTGTGGATCGCCAACAACGGGATCAAGACGCTCTTCTACGGGCTGAACCTGGCCTATCACGAGGTCGAGAAGCGCAACATCGTCACCTACAACCTGCTGTGCATGGCCTTCACCGTGTCCGGCCTGCTGGCCGTCATGATCAGCGCGGGTCTGGTGGTGGGGGTGCCGATCTTTCTGGCCCTGTTCGGACTACAGGACGAGTGGGCCTATCTGGCCCCACTGAGATGGCCGCTGCTGTTCGTCGGCTATGCGGCGGCCCTGACCCTGATCTATCGGACGGGTCCATGCCGGGCGCGGGCCCGGTGGCGCTGGCTGACCCCGGGAGCCGTTTTCGCGGCGGTGGTCAGCGTGCTGCTGTCGTTCGTGTTCAGCTGGTACCTGACCAACTTCGTACGCACCGATTCCTATGGCCCACTGGCGGCCATCATGGGCTTCCTGCTGTGGACCTGGCTGTCCGTGCAGATCATCCTGATGGGGGCCAAGCTGAACGCCGAGATCGAGCATCAGACGGCGCTGGACACGACGACGGGCGCGCCTGCGCCTCTGGGCGACCGGGGGGCGGTCATGGCCGATTCCGTCGGGCCGCGGCGCGGCAATCCGGCGGCGCTCGCCTTTACGCTGAAGCATGCCGAAGCGCTGGCCGACAGGGTTCTGAGACGGAAGGTCCGGCGCGATACGGGCGTAGATCAGGACGAACGCTGACGGCAGGCTGTCCGTTCGCGTTTCGTGAACGAACACCCGTGTTCATTGGCGAACGAGCGGCGGGCAAGGCCGCAAACGGCGTGGCGCAGACTGACGTACGGCGGCACGGTCTGGGCATCGAAAGGCCCGGTGGTCGGGTCTCTCATCGACAGGACGCCCGCCATGATCCGTTTCGCCGCAACCACCGCCTTCGCCCTGATGCTGGGAGCCAGCGCCGCCTCGGCAGAACCGGCGGGTGACACCCTGACCCTGACGTTCGAAACCGGAGCGACCACGGGCACGGTGATGATCTCGGTTTTCAACTCCGAAGCCACCTATTCCAGCGGTGCTCCCGTGGCCGCCACCGCCCTGTCGGCGTCGGGTCCCGTCGTGGCCGTGTTCGAGAACCTGCCCGCCGGCGACTATGCGGTGAAGGCGTTCCATGACGTCAACGGCAATGGCCGGATGGACACCAACCCCTTCGGCATGCCGGTCGAGCCCTATGCCTTTTCCAACAACGCCCGCGGCAACATGGGCCCAGCCGGATGGGATCGTGCGCACTTCGCCGTGAGTGGAGCCACAGCTCAGACGATCAGCGTTCGCTGATGTGGGGCCTAACGGTCGCCGCGCGGCGGCTCCCTGCTTGAGGCCATTCCCCCTTCTTCCTGACAACAGATACGATCCCCCGAGGTCCGCCATGCTCGCTTCTCGTCGCTCATTCATGATGGGAGCCGCCGCCCTGTCGGCCGCCGTGGTCACGCCGGAGACGGTACGGGCGATGGCGGCAATGCAGGCCAGCGCCGAGGCGGGAAGCGCCGACTGGGCCCTTGCCACGGCGGACCTGGAAGCGGATGTCGCGCCGCGCGCCCTGCAACTGGTGCGCGGTCGGGCCCCGGCCGGACTGGCGGGCACCCTGTTCCGCAACGGGCCGGGCAAGTTCCGCAGGGCGGGCGGCAGCGCGACGCACTGGTTCGACGGCGACGGACTGATGCGCGCCTTCCGCACCGACGGCGGGCGGGCGACGCTGCAGGCCCGGTTCGCCGATACGCCCAAGCGCCGGTATGAAACCGAGATCGACGCCGTGGTCACCCCGGGCTTCGGCACAGTCGGAGACAGCCGGGCCCGGCTCGGTTCCAATGATGACGGCAATGCCGCCAATACGGCCGTGATGACGGCGGGCGACAAGGTCTGGGCCCTGTGGGAAGGGGGCTCGCCGCTGGAAATGTCGGGGTCGGATCTGTCGACGGAGGGCTTCGTGGCCCTGAGGGATGATCTGAAGGGCATGCCGTTCCAAGCCCACCCCCGCTATGCGCCCGACGGCACCATCTGGAACATCGGCATGAACGGCGACAAGGCCGTGGTCTGGCATCTGAACGCCGATCGCAGCCTGAGGGACGCCCAGGTGATCCAGCTACCGCGCGCCAGCTATATGCACGACTTCACCGCCACGGAACGGCACCTGATTATCGTCATGCAGCCCTGGGTCTTCGATCATTCGGGCATGCCCTATGCCAGCCAGTTCGCCTGGCACGCCGACATGGGCACCCAAGTCATGGTGGTGGACAAGGCCGATCTGAACCGCCGCCGCATCTATGAGCTGCCGACCTTCAGCTTCTTTCATCTGGGCGATGCCTGGGAGCGTGCGGACGGAGCCATCCAGTTCGACCTGGCGGCGGGCAAGGATGTGGCCTTTGCGGTCGAGGGCGCGCGGGTACTGATCGAGGGGCGCGGCACCGTGCCGGGCGAGCCGGCACAGCTGTCGCTCATCACCCTGCACACCGACGGCCGGGCCGAGATGGTCAAGTCGGGCGTGACAGCGGAATTCCCCAAGGGCGATCCGCGCCGGGCCGGACTGGAGCGTCGGCTGACCGTCCATGTGGCGGGCGAACGCGGCAGGCGCCCCCTGCCCACCGGACTGGCCGTACACGACTGGCAGACCGGGCGATCGGATGCGTTCGAGTTCGGTGACGGCCAGATCATGGAGGAGGCGGTCTTCGTACCCCAACCGGGGCGGTCAGGCGAGGGCGAGGCCTGGCTGGTCGCGCCGTCGATCAATCTGCGTCGCGGGGTGACCGAACTGCATGTGTTCGAGGCGGCGCATGTCTCGGACGGGCCGGTCTGCACATGGCGGGCAGACGTGGCCCTGCCCGCCGGCTTCCACGGATGCTGGGCCTAGTACCAGCCAGCCTCGCGCAGGGCCCTGGCGTAGCGGCGGCTGACCGGGGCCTGGATGTCGCCCTCCAGCGTGAGTGTCGCGCGGCCGTCGCCGCGGCTGACCCCGCGCACGGCGTCGCGTGCGACCCACCAGCCGCGATGCGTCTGGGCCCCCTCCAGACCCTCCAGCTCGATCAGGGCATCGGACAGCCGCATCAGGATAAGGTCCGAGCCCCTGTCAGTATGGATGCGCAGGTAGTGGTCCTCGGATTCCACCGCCCGGATGGTCGCGCCCTTCAGCTTCATCGGCAGGCGGTCAATGAAGCGGGCAGGGGCCGAGCCATCGACCGGGGCCGCATGGGTCTGGACCGGCTTGCGCGAGAGGAAGACATTCAGCGTGCTGACCGCCGTGGTCACGATGACGACCGGCCCGAGGTAGTCCAGCAGGCCCCCTGTGCCGCCGTTGAACACGCTGCGGGTCACGGCCCAGACCAGGACGGACAGGGGGCCTGACATGACAACGGTCAAGGCGACCACCGACAGCCAGGGCCGACGGTCCATGTCGATCCAGCGATCCACCAGCCGGGAGCAGACCTCGCCCCAGATTGCCCCGGCCAGCATCAGCGGCAGCCAGTAGGCCAGCCGTGCCGTCAATGACAGGCCGCTCATGCCAAAGGCGCTGGTGAGGGCCAGCATCAGGCCGACCGCCAGGGCGACGCCGATACCACGCAGAAAACTACGGTCGATGGCGATGCGCACGACATCGTGCGTCGTCGGCGTCGCGCTCATGCGATAAATGCCCCCGAAGTATCGTTCGCCCTTTGAGACCACGAAACGGAGCCCGGATGAAGACGCTATCGATGGCCGTGGCCGCCGCGCTGCTGAGCGCCAGCCCGGCTCTGGCCGGGGATCTGACCCTGTCGCTGACGACCGAGGCGTCAGGTGGGCGAATCGCTATTGCCGTCTATCGCGACGCCGAGAGCCTGAGGCGTAACGCCGGGGCGGTGCGGACGGCCATGGTCGACAGGACCGGACCGGTGACGACCACGACCCTGACGGACCTTGAGCCGGGGCGCTATGTGGTGGCCGTGTTCCACGACACCGACGGCAACGGGCGGCTGTCGACCTGGCCGATCGGCCTGCCCAAGGAAGCTTACGGGTTTTCGCGCAATGCCAGGGGCCGGTTCGGGCCGCCGTCGTTCGAGGCCGCTGCCTTCGATCTGCCGGCCACAGGCACGCGTCAGGCCATTACCCTTCGCTAGGCCCGCAGACTGCGCGGAAGCCTGCTGCGGCGAAGCGCACCATATAGTCGGATGCCGTCTCGAGGTCGCCTGAGCGGCACAGCCCCCCGGACAGCCTGTCCAGACGCCCGGTCTCGCCCAGGGTCAGGGTCAGCGCCCCCGACAGATTGTGCCAGGCCCAATAGAGGTCGACCTCTCTCGCGCCCGGTAGAACCTGTTTGATCAGTTCGATCAGTCGATGGATGGCCGGATCGAAATAGCGGGCCATGGTCTCGCCGCCGAATGCCGGATTGGCATTGGTCTGGGCCACCAGTGCCGAATAATGTTTCCAGCCCGGCCCGCCCTTCAGGGACCACTGGAACGGCGGGCGCAGGAAGGCCTCCAGCAGTCCCTCCAGTGTCATCGCCCCGGCATGGTCGGCGGCGTAGCGGTTGATGGCGTCCACCCGCTCGTTGTTCCAGACCTCTGCCCTCCGCAGAAAGACCGCGTCGAACAGGCCGCGTTTGGCCGCGAAATAATAGTGTATCAGGGCCGTATCGACGCCCGCCTCGCGCGCCACTTCGCGGATGGTGACCCCGTAGAAGCCGTGTTTGGAAAACAGGTCTTCGGCCGCATCCAGGATCAGGTCACGCGTATCGGCCACCCCCGGCACCGCCGTCTTTCGCGGACGGCCGCGCCGGGCGGGCACGACCACGGGCACAGGCTTGGGCGCAGGCGCAGTCTCGGCATCCGGGGCGGCTACGATACGGGTCATGCGCCAAGGCTTAGGCCGCATTCGCGGGTCATGGCAACGGCGCCACAGGTCGATCGCCCCGTGTCCTTACGCAAGCGTCGCCGTTTGACAGCAGGCTGAAAGCGGTTACGTTCGCGGAAAATCATTGAACGCTGAATAAAACAGGCGTCCGGGTCGAAACATCAGGATTGGGGCTAAACATGAATCGCTACGTAAAGACCGCATTGCTCACCGGCGCCGCCTGGAGCGTGATGTCCGGCCTGGCTATGGCCCAGACCGCTCCTGTCGCCACTGCGCCTCAGGAAGACGTGACGGGTCTGGAAGACATCGTCGTCACGGCACGCCGGACCAGTGAGTCGCTGCAACGCACCCCGCTGGCCGTCTCGGCCTTCTCGGGCGAAACCCTGGAGCGCACAGGCGCAACCCAGGTCACGGACCTGCAGGGTTCGGTGCCCAACCTGAACCTGGTGCAGGGACGCGGCTCGTCGAACGCCACCAATATCTACATCCGCGGCATCGGTCAGCCCGACGCGCTGCAGACCTTCGACCCGGCCGTCGGCGTCTATGTCGACGACGTCTATTACAGCCGCATCCGGGGGAGCCAGTTCGATCTGCTGGACCTGGAGCGGATCGAGGTCCTGCGCGGACCCCAGGGCACGCTGTACGGCAAGAACACCATCGGCGGCGCGCTGCGTCTGGTGTCGCGCCGTCCAGGGCAGGAGCTGCGTGCGCGCGGTTCGGTCGCCTACGGCAGCTACGACATGATCGACATCCAGGGTGCGGTCTCCGGCCCTGTCAGCGACACCCTGGCCTTTGGCCTGTCGGCTCTGCATTCCGAGCGTGGCGGCTATGTCACCAACCCGGTCACGGGCGCGGAATACAACGACAAGAACACCCAGGCCGTCCGTGCTACGCTGGCCTGGGACCCGATGTCGAACCTGCGGGTCGATCTGACCGCCGACTATTCACATGACGACGCCGGCCTGACGGTCGGTCAGAACACCAACACCCTGGTCGGGTCCAGCGGGCAGGTGATCGTGGCCGTACCGACCCCGCTGCCGGGCTATAACTTCGAAACCGAGGTCGATCCCGGCCTGCCCAACGAGACCCGTCTGGAATCGCGCGGCGTGGCGCTGAACGTCGGTTATGACATCAGCGATGCCCTGAGCCTGAAGTCGATCACCGCCTATCGCCGCCTGAACACCGACGACTACATCGACTTCGACGCCACTCCGCGCGAAGTTTCCAGCGCGCTGGTCGCCGTCGATCAGGACCAGTTCAGCCAGGAACTGCAACTGACCTACGATTCCGGTCCGCTGACGGCCGTCGGCGGCCTGTATTACCTGCGCGAGAACATCGATTCGCATCAGGAGGCCTATGCCGACGACCTGCTGGGCCCGCTGTTCCTCAACTCCGGTTTCCTGCGCACCGTCGATGACACGCTGGAGACGACGTCCAAGGCCGCCTACGGCAATGTGACCTATGCCCTGACCGATGCCCTGCGCATTTCGGGTGGCGTTCGCTACACCGAGGAGGAGAAGGACTACCGTCGTACGACCTCGACCTTCTTCAGCGCCCTGCCGGCCTTCAATGCGACCTTCCCGTTTGCCCCTCCGGTCGCCAGCTTCGACGACACGTCGTTCATGGCCTCGGTGGACTATCAGTTGACGGACGACGTCATGCTGTACGGCCGCTTCTCGCAGGGCTTCAAGTCGGGCGGCTACAATGGCCGGGCCAACTCGGCTGCCGAAGCGACGCTCTATGCGCCGGAAACTGCAGAGAGCTTCGAGATCGGCTTCAAGGCCACCGGCTATGACAACCGGCTACGCCTGAATGTAGCGGCCTTCACCACGGAGTACGAAGACTTCCAGGCGCGTGTGTCCGGTCTGGATGTCGATCCGATCACCAATCTGCCAGCGCCCGTGCTGAGCGTGATCAACGCCGGTAATCTGGAAATCTCGGGACTTGAGGTCGAGGGCACCTTTGCCATCACCCCGAACCTGACGATCGACACCCAGATCGGTCTTCTGGACGCCGAATATGGCGAGTTCGCCGATGCCCGCTTCACGGCCTTTGGCGGCAGCCGCGCCTTCCAGGAACCGGCCTTCTCGCCCCGCGTCACCGCCCGGTACGGCATCCAGTATGTCGCCGATGTGCCAAACGGCGGGGGCGACGTGACCTTCGGCGCGGTCGCCAAGTACCGCAGCCGCATGGCCCTGGCCGTCGACAACACGCCGGTCAACAGCGCGGCCGAACTGCCCGGCATGTTCCAGGACGACTACTGGCTGTTCGATGCCCGCGTGGCCTGGACCGATGTCTCGGGTCGCTACACCGTCGGCGTGTATGGCCAGAACATCCTGAACGAGGTCTATCGGACAGACGCCCAGGAGTTCTCCTCGGTCGGCAACATCCGCACCGCCTACTACGGTGCGCCCCAGACCTTCATGATCAAGCTGTCGGCCCGCTACTAGGCGACCGAGGTTTTCGATCAGGGCGGCGGTTCGCAAGGGCCGCCGCCCTTTTTCGTTGCGGTGGCCAACGGTGCCGCTACGGTTCGTTCAAAGACAAGAAAACATCGAGGGACACGCCATGAGCACCACGGACGTCGCCGCAGCACAGCCCGAGACGCCAGAGGTGCCGGTGCCCTCGAGCGGCTATCGCTTCTATGTGCTGGCGATCCTGATCCTGGTCTACATGCTGAACTTCGTGGATCGCCAGATCATCGGCATTCTGGCCGCGCCGCTGAAGGCGCACTTCAATATGTCGGACAGCCAGTTCGGCCTGCTTGGCGGCATCGCCTTCGCCTCGGTCTATTCGACCCTGGCCATTCCGTTGGCGTGGCTGGCCGATCGCTACAGCCGGGTGTGGATCATGACCGGGGCCCTGGCGGTCTGGAGCGGCTTCACCGCCCTGTGCGGCGTGGCCGGGTCGTTCGGCCAGTTGTTCCTGTTCCGTATGGGTGTGGGTGTGGGCGAGGCGGGGGGCGTGGCTCCGGCCTATTCGCTGGTCGCCGACTATTTCCCGCCGCATCAGAGGGCGCGGGCCCTTGCGGCCTTCGCCTTCGGTATTCCTCTGGGGACGGCGGCGGGGACGCTGGTCGGCGGTCTGCTGGCCGTGGCCTATGGCTGGCAGACGGCCTTTATCGTGGTGGGCCTGCTGGGTCTGCTGGTCGCGCCCCTGCTGCGCCTGACGGTCAAGGATCCGCCGCGCGGGGGCCAGGATGCGGCCCGCATCGCACCCCCGCCGCCGGTCGCCCAGGTTCGCCCCGGCGTCATGCACGGCACCTCGCGCGTCGGGGCCATCACCGCCATCGTCATGATGGTCGTGGCCGCCATCGCCGCCACCACCGGCCTGGTCCAGGCCATCACGGCCGGGGCTGTATCCGCCGGGTTGACCGCCGGGTTCGGCGCCCTGCTGGCCGGAGTGATCGGCATCTCCCTGTTCATCGCGCGGGCGACCGCCTCGGTCGTCGTGCCCAAGAAGAGCTTCTGGCTGCTGGCGCTGGGTGCCGCATCATCCTCGGTTTGCGGTTATGGCATCGCCGGCTGGCTGCCGCTGTTCTTCATCCGCAGCTTCGACATGACCCTGACGGAGGTGTCCTGGTACTATTCCGGCATCGCCCTGATCGGCGGCATCGCGGGCATCTGGGGCGGCGGCATGATCGCCGACAAGCTGGCCAAGCGCGGCAAGGGGGCCTATCCGCTGGTGCCCGCCATCGCCTTCCTGATCTCGGCCCCGTGCTTCATCCTGGCCATGAACTCGGCCTGGGTGATCGAACAGATCATGCCGGGCGCGGACAAGGCCTGGGGTCTGACCATGGCCTTCCTGATCTTCCTGATCCCGACGGGGCTGAACCTATCCTGGCTGGGGCCGATCACGGCGGCGGTCCAGCATCTGGTGCCGCCGGCCATGCGCACAACGGCCTCGGCCCTGTTCCTGCTGATGAACAATCTGCTGGGGATCGCCGTCGGCTTCTTCTACTTCGGCTGGATGAGCGACCTGCTGGCCCCCCGCTTCGGGGACGAAAGCCTGCGCTGGGCCATCTATACCGGCATGGGTTTCTATGTGCTGGCGTCGATCCTGCTGATCGGGGCGTCGCGCACCCTGAAGAAGGACTGGGTCGACTAAGGTCGCGGGGACGGTTGCACCTGCGAACGGTCGCCGCCTATAAGCACGGCGACCTTTTTCCCCAGGGACGGCTCCTCCATGAACATTCACGAATATCAGGCCAAGCAGGTTCTCAAGGGCTTTGGCGCGCCGGTTGCGGCGGGCGTGGCCGTCACCTCGGTCGACGAGGTCGAGGCGGCAGCGAAGTCCCTGCCCGGCCCGCTCTATGTCGTGAAGTCGCAGATCCACGCCGGCGGGCGCGGCAAGGGCAAGTTCAAGGAACTGGGCCCGGATGCCAAGGGTGGCGTGCGCCTTGCCTTCTCGGTCGAGGAAGCTGTGTCCCATGCCCGGGAAATGCTGGGCAACACCCTGGTCACGGCCCAGACCGGCGATGCCGGCAAGCAGGTCAACCGCCTGTACATCGAGGACGGGGCCGACATCGAGCGCGAGCTGTACTGCTCGCTGCTGGTCGACCGCGAGCATGGCCGGGTCGCCTTCGTCGTGTCGACCGAGGGCGGCATGGACATCGAGGCCGTCGCCCATGACACGCCCGAGAAGATCCAGACCGTGGTCATCGACCCCTCGACCGGCGTAACCGACGCAGACGTCGCCACCATCAACGCCGCCTATGGCTTGACCGGCGATGCGGCCGAGGACGGCAAGAGCCTGTTCCCCATCCTGTACAAGGCCTTCGTCGAGACCGACATGGCCATGCTCGAAGTCAATCCACTGATCGTCATGAAGGACGGCCACCTGCGCGTGCTGGACGCCAAGGTCAGCTTCGACGGCAACGCCCTGTTCCGCCACGAGGACATCAAGGCCCTGCGCGACGAGACCGAGGAAGACGCCAAGGAGATCGAGGCGTCCGAGTGGGACCTGGCCTACGTCGCCCTGGACGGCAACATCGGCTGCATGGTCAACGGCGCCGGCCTGGCCATGGCGACGATGGACATCATCAAGCTGTACGGCAAGGAACCCGCCAACTTCTGTGACGTCGGCGGTGGCGCCGGCAAGGAGAAGGTCGCGGCGGCCTTCAAGATCATCACCGCCGACCCGAACGTCCAGGGCATCCTGGTCAACATCTTCGGCGGCATCATGAAGTGCGACGTCATCGCCGAGGGCGTGGTCGCGGCCGTGAAGGAAGTGGGCCTGAAGGTGCCGCTGGTCGTCCGCCTGGAAGGCACCAATGTCGAACTGGGCAAGAAGATCCTGAACGAGAGCGGCCTGGCCATTACGTCGGCCGACGACCTCGACGACGCCGCCCAGAAAATCGTCGCGGCGGTCGGCTGAGGCATCAGCCTCACCGCCACCGCCCTGCTGACTGACACATTCCAGAGATCGATAGACCCATGTCCATTCTCGTCGACAAGAACACCAAGATCATCGTCCAGGGCCTGACCGGCAAGACGGGTGGTTTCCATACCGAACAGGCGCTGGCCTATCACGGCACCCAGATGGTCGGTGGCGTGCACCCGACCAAGGGCGGCCAGACCTGGACCGGCAGCCACGGCGAGACCCTGCCGATCTATGCCTCGGTCGCGGACGCCAAGGCGGCGACGGGTGCCGACGCCTCGGTCATCTATGTGCCGCCGTCGGGCGCGGCCGATGCGATCATCGAGGCCATCGAGGCCGAGATCCCCTTCATCACCTGCATCACCGAGGGCATTCCGGTGATGGACATGGTCAAGGTCAAGCGCCGTCTGGAAAACTCCAAATCGCGCCTGCTGGGCCCCAACTGCCCCGGCATCCTGACGCCCAACGAGTGCAAGATCGGCATCATGCCGGGCAGCATCTTCTCCAAGGGCAATGTCGGCATCGTCTCGCGTTCGGGCACCCTGACCTATGAGGCGGTGTTCCAGACCACCAATGAGGGCCTGGGCCAGACCACGGCGGTCGGCATCGGCGGCGACCCGGTCAAGGGCACGGAGTTCATCGATGTGCTGGAACTGTTCCTGGCCGACCCGGAGACCCACTCCATCATCATGATCGGCGAGATCGGTGGCGGGGCCGAGGAAGACGCCGCCCAGTTCCTGATCGACGAAGCCAGGAAGGGCCGCTCCAAGCCCATGGCCGGCTTCATCGCGGGACGCACGGCCCCGGCCGGTCGCACCATGGGTCACGCCGGTGCCATCGTCTCGGGCGGCAAGGGCGATGCCGAATCCAAGATCGCGGCCATGGAGGCGGCGGGCATCCGCGTGTCGCCGTCGCCCGCGCGCCTGGGCAAGACCCTGGTGGAAGTGCTGAAGGGCTAAACGGCCCGTCCGGTCCATCTGAGGGCGCCCCCGACCAAGGTCGGGGGCGTTTTTCTTTGGGGCTGCGACCAAATTCATGCCGGTTTGCCCCCATTCGGTCATGACCCGTCAGGAAACAGCGCCTATATGCATTGCGCTGGCTTCACGCGGTTGTGACCGTGGGGCCCGAAGGGACGACGAGACGAACATGGCGGACGATGCCGGCCGACTGAATCAGGTCTTTGCCGAGACCAGTTTCCTTTATGGCTCCAATGCCGCCTTCATCGAGGACCTGCACGCGCAGTGGGCCGCCGATCCGGGCTCCGTCTCCGCCGAATGGCGCACCTTCTTCGACCAATTGCGTGACAATGCCGAGACGGTGAAGGCCTCTGGCGCAGCCGGCGGCTGGGGTCGTCCGGTGACGTCCGAGCCGACGGAGGCCGAAGCGGTGTTCGACGGGCGTTGGCCCGCACCCAAGCCCGATCCGAAGAAGCCCGGTGCCGCGCCAGTTGCTGCCGCGCCCGCAGCCGCTGCGCCCGCCGACATCTCTGCCGAGGCCGTGCGCGCCGCCGCCCACGATTCCATCCGCGCCCTGATGCTGATCCGCAGCTATCGCGTGCGCGGGCATCTGCAGGCCAATCTGGACCCGCTGGGGATCGAACAGGCGGTGCAAAACCCTGAGCTGACGCCGGAATTCTATGGCTTCAGCGGGGCCGATCTGGACCGGCCCATCTATCTGGACGGCGTGCTGGGCCTGCAGACCGGGACCATCCGCGAAGTGCTGGAGATCCTGAAGCGCACCTACTGCGGCAATATCGGCATCCAGTTCATGCATATCGCCGAGCCGGAGGAGAAATCCTGGCTGCAGCAACGGTTCGAGGGCCCGGACAAGTTCGCCGAAAACGCCTTCACCAGGGAGGGCAAGCTGGCCATCCTGAACAAGCTGATCGAGGCCGAGGGCTTCGAGCGGTTCCTGCACAAGCGCTTCCCCGGCACCAAGCGGTTCGGTCTGGACGGCGGCGAGGCGGCGGTGCCCGCGCTGGAGCAGATGATCAAGCGCGGCGGGGCCCTGGGCGTCGACGAGATCGTGATTGGCATGGCCCACCGCGGTCGTCTGAACACCCTGGCGGCGGTGATGGGCAAGCCTTACCGCGCCATCTTCCACGAGTTCCAGGGCGGCTCGACCGTGCCCAGCGACATCGAGGGCTCGGGCGACGTCAAGTACCATATGGGCGCGTCGTCGGACCGCGAGTTCGACGGCAACAAGGTCCACCTGTCGCTGACCGCCAACCCGTCGCACCTGGAAATCGTCAATCCCGTCGTGCTGGGCAAGGCGCGCGCCAAACAGGCGTTCGATATCCGCGAGGCCAATGTCGGCATCCCCGAAGAGCAGTGGGCGCTGGACCGCAGCAAGGTCATGCCCCTGCTGATCCACGGCGACGCGGCCTTCGCCGGTCAGGGCGTCGTGGCCGAATGCTTCGCCCTGATGGGGCTGAAGGGTTACCGCACCGGCGGGACGATGCATTTCGTCATCAACAACCAGATCGGTTTCACCACTAGCCCGCGCAATTCGCGCAGCTCGCCCTATCCGTCCGACGTGGCCCTGATGGTTCAGGCACCGATCTTCCACGTCAACGGCGACGATCCCGAAGCGGTCGTCTTCGCCGCCAAGGTGGCCACCGAGTACCGCCAGAAATTCCACAAGGATGTGGTGGTGGACATGTTCTGCTACCGCCGCTTCGGTCACAACGAGGGCGACGATCCGACCTTCACCCAGCCGCTCATGTATTCGAAGATCCGAGCCCTGCCCTCGACGCGCGAAATCTATTCGAAGCGTCTGGTCGAGGAGGGAGTGATCACCCAGGCCGAGGTCGAGGCCGAGGTCACCCGTTTCGAGGCCTTCCTGGATGCCGAGTTCGATGCGGGCAAGAGTTTCGAGGCCAAGAAGGCCGACTGGATGGACGGCCAGTGGAAGGGCGTCGGCCTGCCCGAGGGTGACGAGCGTCGCGGAGAGACCGCCGTGCCCCGTGCCAGGCTGGAAGACATCGGCCACCGGCTGACGACCATTCCGAACCAGGTCGACATCCACAAGACGCTGAAGCGCGTCATCGACGGCCGCCGCGAAATGATCACGACGGGCCAGAACATCGACTGGGCGACGGCCGAGAGCCTGGCCTTCGGCTCGCTGCTGACCGAGGGCTTCCCGGTCCGTCTGTCGGGTCAGGACTCGGTGCGCGGCACCTTCAGCCAGCGTCACTCCGGCATCGTCGATCAGACGACCGAGGCCCGCTATGTGCCGCTGAACAATCTGGGTGACGGCCAGTCCCAGTTCGAGGTCATCGATTCCGCCCTGTCCGAAGAGGCGGTGCTGGGCTTCGAATACGGCTATGCGCTGAGCGACCCCAACACCCTGGTCATGTGGGAGGCCCAGTTCGGCGACTTCGTGAACGGGGCCCAGGTCGTGATCGACCAGTTCATCAGCTCGGGCGAACGCAAATGGCTGCGCATGTGCGGCCTGACCATGCTGCTGCCGCACGGCTATGAGGGGCAGGGGCCGGAGCATTCGTCGGCGCGTCTGGAGCGGTTCCTGCAGGCCTGTGCCGAGGACAATATGCAGGTCGCCAACTGCACGACCCCGGCCAACTATTTCCACATCCTGCGTCGCCAGATGCACCGGCCGTTCCGCAAGCCGCTGATCATCATGACGCCCAAGAGCCTGCTGCGTCACAAGAAGGCCGTCTCGACCCTGGCCGACATGGCGGAAGGGTCGTCCTTCCACCGGGTGCTGCACGACGACGCCCAGACACGGCCCGAAGTTTCGGGCATCAAGATCAGGGCCGACAAGGACATCCGCCGCGTCGTCCTGTGTTCGGGCAAGGTCTATTACGACCTGCTGGATGCCCGCGAGAAGGCGGGCGTGGACGATGTCTACTTCCTCCGTCTGGAGCAGTTCTATCCCTGGCCAATGAAGTCGCTGATGACCGAACTGGCGCGCTTCCCCAAGGCGGAGTTGGTCTGGTGCCAGGAAGAGCCCAAGAACATGGGCGGCTGGACCTTCGTCGATCCGTGGCTTGAACTGACGCTGGACAAGCTCGACATAAAGGCCAAGCGCGCCCGCTATGTCGGCCGCCCGGCCTCGGCCTCGACGGCGGCGGGTCTGATGAGCCGCCACCTGAAGGAACTCGAGGCCTTCACCACCGAAGCCCTCGCCTGACACCGTTTCGCCTGCCACACTGACCTGACGCCCTTACCGAAAGCCTGGACCCCGACATGGCCGACATCCTGACCCCCGCCCTCGGCGAATCCGTCTCCGAAGCCTCGATCGCCAAATGGACCAAGAAGGTCGGTGATGCGGTGAAGAAGGACGAAGTCCTGGTCGAGCTGGAAACCGACAAGGTGTCGCTGGAAGTGGTCGCGCCCGCCGACGGCACGCTGAGCGAGATCAAGGCGGCCGAGGGCGACACGGTCGTGCCGAACACCGTCCTGGGCGTGATCAGCGAAGGCGCGTCCGCTGCGGCGCCCGCCGCCGCTGCCCCCGCCGCGAAAGCCGAAGCCCCCGTCAAGGCCGAAGCACCAAAGGCTGACGCTCCCGCCGAACCTGTCCGCGCCGATGCGCCCGTAGCCTCCGGCTCGGGTGGCGACAGCCTGCCGATCGCCGTGCCGACCATGGGCGAAAGCGTCGCCGAAGGCTCCATCGGCACCTGGCTGAAGAAGAGCGGCGACACGGTCAAGAAGGACGAACTGCTGGTCGAGATCGAGACGGACAAGGTGGCGGTGGAGGTCTCCTCGCCCGCCGACGGCGTCCTGACCATCAGCGTCGACAACGGCTCGACCGTCACGCCGGGCCAGCAGATCGGCAGCATTTCGGCCTCGGGTGCCGCTGCATCCGCCGCTCCTGCGCCTGCCGCCGCCGCCGCCAGCGGCGGTTCGGCCAACAGCGGCTCGGCCCAGATCACGTCCGATGCCCCGCACCTGTCGCCCGCCGTCCAGCGCGTGGTCACCGAGAACAATCTGGATGCCGCCAGCCTGAAGGCGACCGGTCCCAAGGGCAATGTGACCAAGGCCGATGCCGTGGCCGCCATCGGATCGGCAACTGCGCCCGCCGCTGCCGCACCTGCGGCCCCCGCCCCGGCGGCTGCACCGGCCACCCCGCGCGCAGACCAGCCACGCGAGGAGCGCGTGAAGATGACGCGCCTGCGTCAGACGATTGCTCGCCGCCTGAAGGAATCGCAGAATACGGCCGCCCAGCTAACCACCTTCAACGAGGTGGACATGACCAATGTCATGGCCCTGCGGACCCAGTACAAGGACGCCTTCGAGAAGCGCCACGGCGTCAAGCTGGGCTTCATGTCCTTCTTCACCAAGGCGGTCGTCGCGGCCCTGAAAGAAATCCCGGCGGTCAATGCCGAGATCGACGGCACCGACATCATCTACAAGAACCACTATGACATCGGCGTGGCCGTCGGCACCGACAAGGGCCTGGTCGTGCCGGTCCTGCGCGATGCCGACACCCTGTCGCTGGCCGGGATCGAAAAGGGCATCGGGGCGCTGGGCAAGGCGGCCCGTGACGGCAACCTGACCCTGGACAATCTGCAGGGCGGCACCTTCACCATCACCAACGGCGGCACCTATGGGTCGCTGATGTCCACGCCGATCCTGAACGCGCCGCAGTCGGGCATCCTGGGGATGCACAACATCGTCCAGCGCCCGATGGCCGTGAACGGCCAGGTCGAAATCCGCCCGATGATGTACCTGGCCCTCAGCTACGACCACCGCATCGTCGACGGCAAGGAAGCCGTGACCTTCCTGGTCCGCGTCAAGGACCTGTTGGAAGACCCGGCGCGAGCGCTGCTGGACCTCTAGGTGTGCTTACGCCTCACCCGCTGAGACCGGGCACCGGGCCGCATCTCCCGCCGATCGCACGATGGCTCGTGATCATATGGCTGGCGGTTTCTTCGGTGGGGTTGATCGCGCTCGCTGCAGGCCTTGTCTGGCTGGGATGGTTTGCTGATGCCGAGCGAGTTGCTGGATTCACTATCCCTCAGAGCCTCATTCCCGCTTTAGCGTTGCCGGTGGTTGTCGCCATTTTTGGCTACGGCCTGGCTGTTTGGAAGACATGGCAACGTAAGCCCGCAGTGCAGGCTTGGCTGATTGGCGTTTCAGGCCACTTGGTTTTCATCCTTTCGGATGCCGTCCTAGCGGGCGTTGGTCCCGCCCAGTTATTCACGTGGGATGGCATCGGCGTATGGTTTCGGCTGTTGGTCCCAGGACTGTTGTTGCTTCAGATTGATCGGAACAGGATCGAGAATCCGCTGCCATCATGAACGCAGCTCAATCGGCGAGAAAAGCAGCCTAGCGACATGAGCCTGCGCGAGATCGCCCGTTTTACCGACGTCTATGAAGCAGAGCTTGCCGCGGCGTTTCTGGCTTCGCACGATATAGAGGTCAGCGTCACCGAGCGGTTTCAGACCACAGTCGATCCGCTCATGCAGCGGGCCCTGGGGGTCCGTTTGATGGGGCCGGCTTCGATCGTGGAAGAGGCGCGCGATCTTCTGGCGCGGGCGAGGTCAGGCGAGTTCGCCAGCGATGAGGGCGACGATCTGGATACGGTCGATGGCGTGACCCAAGCGGCAGGATCAGTGATGGCGCTGGCCGCCTTTGCCACCGGTGGCTTCTGGGGCACCAGCCTGCCGCGCCGGTTCCGGCCCATTGCGTGGCAGGGCATGCTCTTGGCCGGCCTGCTGTTTGCTGTAATCGCGGGGGCTGTGTGGCTGGCCCTGGAACTGGTGCTCAATCCGCCCTGAGTGGACCCAGCACCTCGTCCGTATCCGCGCCTAGGGCGGGCGGGGCGCGGTGGTATTCGACGGGCGTCCTCGACATGCGGATCGGCGACGCGACGGTGCGGACCGGGTGGGTCAGGTCGGAGCGGGCTTGTTCGATCTCCAGCCCGCGGTGCCGTGCCTGGGGCTCGTCGAAGACCTGATCGATGGTGTTGACCGGGCCGCAAGGGACGTTCGCCGCCTCCAGAAGCGCCATCAGGCCTGCCATGTCGTGACCGGCCGTCAGGGCCGAGATTTCAGCCGTCATGGCCGCACGATGCTCGATCCGCAGGGCATTGGTGACGAAGCGGGGGTCGGTGCCGAGGCCGGGCGCGCCCAGAGCCTGTGCCAGCGCGCGGAACTGGCCATCATTGCCGACGGCGATCACCACCATACCGTCCGTACACGGAAAGGGCTGGTACGGGGCCAGATTGGGGTGGGCATTGCCCATGCGGCTCGGGGCCGTGCCGGAGACGAAATAGTTGGACGCCTGATTGGCCAGCATGGCCGCCTGGACGTCGAACAGGGCGATGTCGATCTGCTGCCCCTCGCCCGTCGCCCGCGCATGCATCAGGGCGGCCAGGATGGCGTTGGAGGCATACAGACCCGTGAACAGGTCCACCACCGCCACCCCGACCTTCATCGGCTCGGCCCCCGGCGCGCCGTCCGGCTGGCCCGTGACCGACATCAGCCCGCCCATTGCCTGGATCATATAGTCGTAGCCGGCGCGGTGGGCATCCGGCCCGTCCTGGCCGAAGCCGGTGATGGAGCAATAGACCAGTCGGGGGTTGATCGCCGACAGGCTGGCGAAATCCAGACCGTACTTCTTCAGCCCTCCGGTCTTGAAATTCTCGACCAGCACGTCGCAGGACGCGACCAGATCGCGGATAGCGGTCGCGCCCTCCGGCGTCGCGATATCCAGTTCGACCGACTTCTTGCCCCGGTTGGCACACAGGAAATAGGCCGCGTCGCCGCGCGAGCCGTCGGCCTTCTGCGTAAAGGGCGGGCCCCACTGGCGGGTGTCGTCACCGGTGCCCGGCCGTTCGATCTTGATCACCTCGGCCCCCAGATCGGCCAGGGTCTGGGTCGCCCAAGGTCCCGCCAGAACGCGGGACAGGTCGAGGACGCGAATGCCGACAAGCGGGCCTGAGGACTGGGTCATGACGGACCTTATAGCCTGACCGTCCGTCGGGAGAAGAACCACGAAAAAGGCCCCGGCGTTTCCACCGGGGCCTCGTTCATTCAGAGACGTTGCAGCGCCTTAGCGACGGCTGCGACCGCGATCACGGTCACCGCCACCTTCACGCTTGGGACGGCCACCGGTGTCGTCCGACAGCGGGGCCTCGCCACGTTCGGCGCGTTCGGCGTTGATCTTGTCGGTGATGTCCTCACCGGTTTCCTGATCGACGACCTTCATCGACAGCTTGGTCTTGCCGCGATCGTCCATGCCCAGGAACTTGACCTTGACCTCCTGGCCTTCCGACAGGACGTCGGCCGGGTTGGCGACGCGTTCCAGGGAGATCTGGGACACGTGAACCAGACCGTCCTTGGCGCCGAAGAAGTTCACGAAGGCGCCGAAGTCGACGACCTTGACGACCTTGCCGGTGTAGATGGTGCCGGGCTCGGGCTCGGAGACGATGGAGGTGATCCAGGCCTTGGCGGCGTCGATCTTCTCCTGGTCGGACGCAGCGATTTTCACCGTGCCGTCGTCTTCGATGTTGATCTTGGCGCCGGTCTTTTCGACGATCTCGCGGATGATCTTGCCGCCCGTGCCGATGATGTCGCGGATCTTGTCGGTGGGAACCTTGATCGACTCGATCTTGGGCGCGAACTCACCCAGCTCGGTGCGGGCACCGTCGATGGCCTTGTCCATCTCGTCGAGGATGTGCAGACGGCCGGCCGAAGCCTGGGCGATCGCCTTGCGCATGATCTCTTCGGTGATGCCGGCGACCTTGATGTCCATCTGCAGGGACGTGATGCCCTCGCGCGTGCCGGCCACCTTGAAGTCCATGTCGCCCAGGTGATCTTCGTCACCCAGGATGTCGGACAGGATGGCGAACTCGCCGGAGGGCTCCAGGATCAGGCCCATGGCGATGCCCGACACCGGGCGAACCAGCGGCACGCCCGCATCCATCAGCGCCAGCGAGGCACCGCAGACCGAAGCCATGGAGGACGAACCGTTGGATTCGGTGATCTCCGACACGATGCGGATCGTGTAGGGGAAGTCTTCCGACGACGGCAGCATGGGACGGATCGCCCGCCAGGCCAGCTTGCCGTGACCGATTTCCCGACGGCCTGCGCCGCCCATCCGACCGGTCTCGCCGACCGAATAGGGAGGGAAGTTGTAGTGCAGGAGGAACTTCTCCTTGTAGGTGCCGCTCAGGGCGTCGACGTACTGCTCGTCCTCGCCGGTGCCCAAGGTGGCGACCACGATGGCCTGGGTTTCACCACGGGTGAACAGGGCCGAACCGTGGGTGCGCGGGAAGACGCCGACTTCCGAAACGATCGAACGCACCTTGTCCAGGGCGCGGCCATCGACGCGGTGACCGTTGTCGATGATGTCGCGACGCAGGACGTGGGCTTCGCATTCCTTGAAAGCCGCACCGAACTTGGCGCTGTCGACGCCGTCGGGGTTCTCTTCGGTCTTGACCAGCTTTTCGGCGGCCTTCTTCTTGGCCAGGTCGACGCCCGTGCGGCGCTCGTATTTGCCGGCGTGGGTATAGGCCGACTTGATGTCCTCGCCGACCAGCGACTGGATGGCGGTGACGACGTCGGAATGGTCCTCGGCCTGGAAGTCGAAGGGCTCCTTGGCGGCGTGCTCGGCCATTTCGATGATGGCGTCGATCACCGGCTGCATGCCGCGATGCGCGAACATCAGGGCGTTCAGCATGATCTCTTCCGACAGCTCCTTGGCTTCGGATTCGACCATCATCAGGGCGTCCTGGGTGCCGGCGACGACCAGGTCGAGCTGGCTGTCAGGCAGTTGGTCCAAGGTGGGGTTCAGGACGTATTCGCCGTCGATATAGCCGACGCGCGCGGCACCGATCGGGCCCATGAAGGGCACGCCCGAGATGGTCAGTGCGGCCGAGGCGGCGACCAGGCCGACGATGTCGGGATCGTTCTCCATGTCGTGCTGCAGCACGGTGACGACGACCTGGGTCTCGTTCTTGAAGCCCTTGACGAACAGCGGGCGGATCGGACGGTCGATCAGGCGGGAAACCAGGGTTTCCTTCTCGGTCGGACGGCCTTCACGCTTGAAATAGCCACCCGGGATCTTGCCGGCGGCGAAGGTCTTTTCCTGGTAGTTGACGGTCAGGGGGAAGAAATCCAGGCCCGGCTTGGGCGCGCGACCGTAGACGACGGTGGCCAGGACAATGGTCTCGCCATAGGTGGCCAGAACGGCACCGTCGGCCTGGCGGGCGATACGGCCCGTTTCCAGCGTCAGCGGGCGGCCGGCCCAGTCGATCGTCTTGCGTTTGATATCGAACATGTTTTCGTCTTTCGTGTGCTGGGCGGCGTATTCCGCCCAAGCCGTCCCAAAAAGGGGTCCCATCAGTGGGTGCGGATGCGTCGGGTGTTCAGTCCTTCGATCCTGGGAGCGCCGCCCCATGGCGGTCGATCCGGGAGTGGAAGAGGACCGGTATGGCCCTCGCGTCTGCGCAGTCACGAACCGCTGCGCGCGGGTAGGCTCTAGGTGCGGAAAGAGGCGCGGACATGGCCCGCGCCTCGAAACTGTTTCCGCGAACTACACCTTAGCGGCGCAGGTTCAGCTTGGTGATCAGGGCGGTGTAACGCTCGCGATCGACCTTGGTCAGGTGGTCAAGAAGGCGACGACGCTGCGAGACCATCTTGAGCAGGCCGCGGCGCGAGTGGTTGTCCTTCTTGTGGGTCTTGAAGTGCTCGGTGAGGTTGGCGATGCGTTCCGACAGGATCGCGACCTGGACCTCGGCCGAACCGGTGTCGCCAGCGGAGCGGGCGTTCTCGGCGATGACTTCGTTCTTGCGTTCAGCAGTAATCGACATCGTAGCTTCCTTTCTGTGCGCCAAGGCTCGGCCTTGCGAGGCCTCGCTGCTTGAGCGCGGAAGTGTCCCTTCGGTCCCCGCAGGGATACGTCAGGACAGGTTGAATACGCGGTCGGGTTCGAGGCGACCGGCCCGCAACTGACCGAGAGCGACGAGCGTCTGGCCCAGAAAAACCGAAACCGTCCGGGCGTCGCCGTGAAGCTGACCCTTGAGTGTTTCGACCTGTCTGGGGAGCAGTACGATCGGCCGTCCCTGCCGAAGCGAGAAGGCGTCCTGATCCGTCACGGCCAGCTCCGGGATGTCGTCCAGGGCGGTCGCAACGGGAAGCAAGCCTTCCGAGGCGGCGTCCCTATGCACCAGATCGGCCAGAATATCCAGTGTCACAGCGTTATCGACTGAAAACGGCCCGACCCGTTCGCGCCGCAGGGCCGAAACATGCCCCTCGGCCCCCAGCATGATCGCCAGGTCGCGCGCCAGCGAGCGGACATAGACGCCCTTGCCGGTCCGCATAGTGATCTCGACATGGTCGGCATCCGGCGCGTCGGTCACGGCGGCCTCGTGGATGGTCACGCGGCGGCTGGCCAGTTCGAACTCCGCACCGTCGCGGGCCAGGTCATAGGCGCGCTGCCCGTCGACCTTGATGGCGGAAAAGCGCGGCGGGGTCTGGTCGATGTCGCCGACGAAGGACGGAAGGGCCGCTGCCACCGCCTCGACGCTGGGACGCACATCGGACCGTCCGACAATCTCGCCCTCGCGGTCGATGCTGTCGGTCGAGACGCCCCAGTTAATGGTGAACCGGTAAACCTTCTCCGCATCCATCAGGAAGGGCACGGTCTTGGTTGCTTCACCCAGGGCGATAGGCAAGATACCGCTGGCCAGCGGGTCCAGTGTCCCGGCATGACCGGCCTTCTGGGCATTGAACAGCCGCCGCAGCTTCGACACCGCCTCGGTCGACCCCATCTCGAACGGCTTGTCGAAACAGACCCAGCCGTTGACGACGTCCCCGCGCTTCTTGCGGGCCATTAGTTCTGGCCGTCCTCGTCTTCGTCATCCTTGAACGGCGACACATAGACGTCGGCCCGAACGCGGGGATCGTCCAGCAGGCGGTTCAGGCGTTCGGCGGCGACGAAGCTTTCGTCGTGGCGGAAGCGCAGGTCGGGCGTGAAGCGCATGTCGATGTGCCGCCCCAGCGCACCGCGCAGGAATTTGGCATGATTGTTCAGCGCCTTGATGATCTCGGACTCATGGCCTGCGACCGGCGCCGTCTCGACGCCCGCGCCCAGCGGTTCGACGAAACAGGTGGCGTGTTTCAGGTCGGGCGACAGACGCACCTCGCTGACCGTGATCGAGACGCCGGTCAGGGCTGGATCATGGATTTCGTTCTCGCGCATGACCTCGACCAGAGCGTGGCGGATCATTTCGGAGGCGCGCAGCTGGCGCTGGCTGACAGTGCCGGCCTTGGCGGCGGGTTTGGACCTGCGGGTACTCATGGCGATATCTCCTCGTCGCTTGCCGGGGCTCGGACCCGGCTCGAAAAAGCGAAGGGGCGGGGTCTAGGCCTCGGGGCCGTCCAAGTCCAGCCTAGCACGGGTGGCGTTCATGACCTCGCCCGCTGTGACGGACCGCAGGGGGCGCACCGTCACCCCAGCCGCATTCAGCACGCCCGCGCTCCAGCTGTTGCACAGACGGCCAATCCAGAAATGTTCGTGGCTGGCATAGAAGCGGGCGTCGTCGCCGGGGCGGCTGGCCGCGATGCGGGCGGCTCCGTCGGTCAGGTCCAGCGAAGCCTCGATGTGGTCCAGCATCCGGGTCAGGGCGCGGGGCGACAGGGTCAGGGTGTTGCGGTTGGCGGCGGCGAAGCGCGTCGTCGGATCGGTCTGGTCCGGATCCAGCATGATGACCGAGCGATTGCCGGGCGCGAAGAAGGCGCGGCCGCCGTCCAGCAACCGACCCTCCATCGGGCTCTGGTCGACATAGAATTTGGCATCGCCCCAGCCGATCAGGATCCAGTCTCCGGGGGCCAGCGACCGCGCGGCCTCGCCCAGCGGACCGGGACGCTGTGTCAGGGCAGCACGCGGCACGGCTAGGTCAGTGTGAAAGCCGTTGTTCAGCAGATGGACCCGGGTGGTCGCCTCGCCCGGCCGCGCTGCCAGCCCTGGATCGCCCGCCGCCGTCCAGGTCCAGAGCGCCGCGACGGTGCCGGCGAGGACGGCCAGAAGCGTTCGGGCCAGGACGCCCCCGGTGCGGCTGGACCTGCGCCTTTGGCTCATTGCGCCTTCAAGGCCCAGACGGCGCACGGCTCGCCCAAGGACGACGCTTCGGTGCCTTGCGAGAGCAGCATCAGATCGATCGTTTGCTGGCGGTGCAGCAGGGCCAGGGTCGTGGGCGCTGCACCTGCACATAACGCTGAGGGCGCGACGGTGCTCGCCTGGTCGGTCGGTATGACTTCACGCAGTTCGATCTGGGCATCGGCTCGCGCCTTCAGCCGCTCGGCAAAGGTCCGGCCGGGCGCGAAGATGTCGGACCCGGCGGCGATGCGCAGGGGGCGGGTGGTCAGCGTCTGGTCGTTCAGGGTGACGCGCGAACCCTCGAAGGCGGCGACCATCGGCGACTCGACGTCGATCGACACGAACCTCCCGGTCAGGATGACGTCCACGGGATCGGCGGCCACGGGCGGGGTCGGATCCATCGCCTCGCGTACATCGGATGTCCGCACATTCAGCCAGTCGCTTGCCTGCTGCATCGTCGGCGCGGCTCCGTCGCGCACCGCATGCCAGGCCTGAACCGCCTGCCTCTGCTCGATGGCCAGCAGGAACAGCACCAGACACACCACCGCCAGCACCGCATTCAGCGGCATCAGCCAGCGGGCCGAGGAGCTCTGCGACGGATAATGGGCGGCGGTCATCGACCACAGTTTAGCGAGGCGAGACGGGCTTGCGAAGACTCAGCTTTTCAGCCGCCAGCCGGACTTGAAGACCCGCCAGCAGGCATAGGAACCAAGGATGGTCAGGGCCGCGCTGGTCGCCACGCCGACCCAGACATTGCCCTCGGCATGGCCGATGAAGCCGAAGCGGAAGCCATCGATCATGTAGAAGATCGGGTTGAAATGGCTGATGGTCGCAAACGGCTCGGGCAGGTTGCCGACCAGGTAGAAGGTGCCGGACAGGAAGGTCATCGGCATGATCAGGAAGTTCTGCACCGCCGCCAGCTGATCGAACTTCTCGGCCCACAGGCCGGCGAAGACGCCCAGCATCCCCATCATCAAGGACGCCGTCAGGCTGAACCACAGGATGGCCGCGACATTGGCCAGGCCCAGTCGCGCGAACGGCATGACGCAGACGGCGGTCACCGCTCCGACCACGATGCCGCGCGTCGCCGCCCCCATGGAGAAGCCGATCGTCAGCTCCAGCGGGCTGAGCGGCGGGGTCAAAAAGTCGGTCGCCGTACCCATGATCTTGGCCTGGATCAGGCTGGAGGAGGCATTGGCGAAGGCATTGTTCAGGATCGCCATCATGATCAGGCCGGGGGCGACGAACTCGGCGAACGGCGTGCCGTCGATGGGTGGGCGGGAATCTCTCAGAGCGACGACGAAGACCAGCATGTAGAGAAGCGTGGTCACCACCGGCGCGGCGACCGTCTGGGCCCCGACCTTCCAGAACCGGCGCACCTCGCGCAGGTACAGGGTCTTGACCCCCACCCAATTGACCCCGTCGTAGCGACGCGGTTGCGGCAAACCTGAGGGACGGGTCGAGCTGAGATCGGTCATCCCCGCCAGATCGCGGTTCGACGGCCCTTGCGCAACCCCCTGACATGCCCGCAACCTGCGTTTTTGCCCGTGGGATCACCGTCATGACACTGCGCCGCCTGCTTCTCGCCTCGTCCGTGGCGCTCGCGCTTTCGAGCGGGACCGCCGTGGCCCAGGACGCGGTTCCGGTCGCCAGCGTCGAGGCAGCGGTGCAGGCGGTCAATCCTCGTGTCATCGCCTGGCGCCGCGACTTCCATGCCAACCCCGAACTGGGCTTTGCCGAGACGCGCACGGCGGCGGTGGTGGCCGAGCATCTGCGGGGGCTGGGGCTGGAGGTCCGCACGGAGGTCGGACGCACGGGCGTGGTCGGCATCCTGCGTGGAGGCCGGCCCGGCAAGACGGTGGCCTTGCGGGCCGACATGGACGCCCTGCCGGTACAAGAGGCGACGGGTCTGCCCTTCGCCTCGACCGCGACCGGGACCTATATGGGCAATACCGTGCCGGTGGCCCATGCCTGTGGCCATGACGCCCATGTGGCCATGCTGATGGGGGCCGCCGAGGTCCTGGCCGGGATGAAGGATCAGATCGCCGGGACGGTCGTCTTCATCTTTCAGCCCGCAGAGGAAGGCGCCCCTCCGGGAGAGCCCAAGGGCGGGGCGGCCCTGATGATCGAGGAGGGGGCGCTGAGGGACCCGCGTCCCGACGCCATCTTCGGCCTGCATGTCGTGCCGGGGCGACCGGGGACCATCTTCTATCGCCCGCGCGGTTTCATGGCGGCGTCGGACCGGGTGGACATCGTCCTGAACGGCCGCCAGACGCACGGGGCCTGGCCGTGGAAGGGCGTCGATGTCATCGCCGTGACCGGGCAGGTGATCGAGACGATCAACACCCTGACCGCCCGCACCATCGATCCGACCACGACGCCGACGGTCTTTACCATTGCCACGATCGATGCGGGGGTCCGCTACAACATCATTCCGGACCGGGCCGTGCTGTCGGGGACGCTTCGCACCTTCGACATCGCCCAGCGGGATGATCTGGTCCGTCGCACCGAAGCTGCGATCGGTCACGTGGCCGAGGCCTACGGAGCCACTGCGGAATTCTCCGTGCGCCAGAACGCGGCCCTGGTCTTCAACAACGAGGAGCTGTCCGCCTGGCTGGCCCCCGTGCTGGAAGAGGCGGCAGGGCCCGGCAACGTCAATACGGCCAGCCCGGAGACCACCGTGGCCGAGGATTTCAGCTATCTGTCGCAGGAAGTTCCGGGTGTCTTCTACCACCTGGGCGGCAGTGCCGAGGGCGTCGATCCGGCGACCTCACCGCCGAACCACTCGCCCAGCTTCGATGTCAACGAGGCCGTGCTGCCGGTCGGGGTGCGAGCTCATGTCCTGACGGCGTTGCGGTTCCTGGAGCGTTCGTGAAACATTGTTCGCGGAAACCATGATCGTCAACGGGTCGGAAACCGATCGAGCGCAGTCTTCCGCACCGTCCAGGATCGGACGGTTCAGGAGGCGTGGATGCGCCAGTTGCCAGTCAATCTGCCACCGATGCCGCGGCATCGTCGTGGCGGCCCCGTGCGCGAGGGGCTCTTTTTCTGCATTTCGTTCGCTGCGGTCTTCGGCGCGGCCCTGTTGGTGCTGAACTGGCTGGGCTAGGCCAGTCGCGTCATCACCACCTCGATCACCCGCTCATAGACGCCGGTCAGGGCCTCCAGCTCGGCGACCGGCACCCGCTCGTCGACCTGATGCATGGTCTGGCCAACCAGACCCAGTTCCAGCACGGGGCACATCGCCCGAATGAAGCGGGCGTCGGAGGTGCCGCCGGTGGTCGAGGCAACGGGGCGGCGACCGGTCTCGGCCTCCACCGCCTCCTGCACCGCCGTCACGAAATCGCCGGCGGGGGTCAGGAAGGCATTGCCCGAGCACAGATGCTCCAGCTCGATCCGCAGGCCGCTGTCCGCCTGCGCCTCGCCCGCCACGCTGTTCAGCCAGGCGATCAGATCGTCGCCCGAATGGGTCGGGTTAAAGCGGATGTTCAGCCGCGCCTTTGCCTCTGACGGAATGATGTTGGTGGCCGAATTGCCGATGTCGATGGTGGTGATTTCCAGGTTCGAGGGCTGGAACGCCTCATAGCCCTGATCCAGTTCGTGATCGGCCAGCCGGGCCAGCAGCCGGGCCAGCACCGGCGCGGGATTGGCCGCCCGGTCCGGATAGGCGACGTGGCCCTGTTTGCCGTGGACCGTGATCCAAGTGTTCAGCGAGCCGCGCCGCCCGACCTTGACCATGTCGCCCAGGGCCTGCTGCGAGGACGGCTCTCCGACCACGCAGGCGTCGATGACTTCGCCCTCGGCCATCAGCGCCTCCACCACCCGCTTGGTGCCGTGCAGGGCCGGGCCTTCCTCGTCGCCGGTGATCAGAAAGGACAGCGATCCCGCTGGATCTCCTGCCGCCAGCACGCGCGATACGGCCGCCGTCCAGGCCGCGATGCCGCCCTTCATGTCCACCGCCCCGCGCCCGTACAGGACCCCGTCCTTCACCTCGGCGGCGAAGGGATCGGACGACCAGGCCTCGATGCGCCCCGTCGGGACCACATCGGTATGTCCGGCGAAACACAGATTGGGCGAGGCGGTGCCGCGCCGGGCGTACAGGTTCTCGATCCGCGCATCGGACCCGACGCCCGACGGCCCCTCGAACACCATGCGGCGGCAGGTGAAGCCGAGACCCGTCAGCGCCCGCTCCAGCACATCCATCGCCCCCTCGTCGGCGGGCGTGACCGAGGGGATGCGGATCAGGTCCCGCGTCAGTTCGACAGGATCGATTACGGGATGTGATGTAGCGCTCATGGAGCCAAGCTTTACGCAAAGCCCCGACCCGCGCAAAGAGCGTCATCATGCCCAAGATCGACATCGATGCCGCACCCACCGGCCACGGCACCGGCTATCCCGAAGCGTTCGCCGCGCCTTGCAAGCCGCGCCGCCGCTGGCGGCTGGGCGACGCCGTCGGGCTGGATCAGTTCGGGGTCAATCTGCTGCGGCTGCCGGATGGGGCCTGGTCCAGCCAGCGACACTGGCACGAGGGCGAGGACGAGTTCGTCTGGGTCGTCTCCGGCGAGGTCGTGTTGATCGAGGATGAGGGCGAAACCGTTCTGCGCGCCGGCGACTGTGCCGGCTTCAAGGCGGGCGTGCCCAACGGTCACAAGATCGAGAACCGGTCAGGCGCAGAGGCCGTTCTGCTGGAGGTCGGCACCCGCGTGCCGGGCGGCGACAACGGCGACTATCCAGACATCGACATGGTGTTCCGGCAGGATGTGTTTCTGCGCCGCGACGGCACCCCCTTTCCGAAAGTCGATCGCCGCACGTGACCGAGACCATCGAGACCACTGAACCCGTTCAACCGCCGTCGCCCCCCGGCGAACCGTCCAGCCCCTGGGCCATCCGCGACTTCCGCCTGCTTTGGCTGGGGCGGGTGGCGGCGGTGCTGGGGATACAGATCCAGTCCTCGGCCCTGTTGTGGCAGGTCTATGAGATCGCGCGGCGGGATCATCCGATCGCCGAAGCCAGCCTGTATCTTGGGTTGGTGGGGCTGTGTCAGTTCCTGCCGCTGCTGGCCTTCACCCTGCCCGCCGGGGCGATGGCAGATCGGCGCGACCGCAAGCACACGGTGACCATTTCGGTCTTCGTGGAGTCCCTGTGCGCCCTTGGGTTTCTGCTGATGGCGCTGCACGGCAATCCCCCCCTATGGGGCCTGCTGGCCGTCGCGGCGGTGTTCGGGGCGGCGCGGGCGTTCCTGGCTCCGGCCAGCCAGGCCTTCCTGTCGATGGTGGTGGGGCGCAAGGCCCTGCCGCCCGCCATCGCGGCCCAGTCCATCGCCTTCCAGACCGGGGCCATCGCCGGCCCGGCCCTGGGCGGTGTCATCGTCGGGTTCAGCGTGCCGTGGGCTTACGGCGTGGCCATGGGTCTTTTCTTTCTGGCCATCGGCTCGATCCTGCTGATCCGTACCAGCGGGCGGCCGATCTTCACCGACACGGGCGTGTCGCCCCTGGCCCTGGTCAAGGAAGGGCTGGACTATGTGTGGAAGACCAAGATCGTGCTTGGGGCCATATCGCTGGACCTGATCGTGGTGCTGCTGGCGGGGGTGGCCCTGCTGACGCCGATCTTCGCGCGCGACATCCTGCATGTGGGGCCGGAAGGGTTCGGCCTGCTGAGGGCGTCGTTCGGGGTCGGGGCCCTGCTGGTGGCGCTGTATCTCAGCCGGTTTCCGATCGTGCGGCACGGCGGGCTGTGGATGTTCGCGTCCGTGGCCGTATTCGGGCTCAGCACCCTGACGTTCGGCCTGTCGCACTTTGTCTGGCTCAGTGCGCTCGCTTTATTCATCGGCGGCGGGGCGGACATGATCAGCGTCAATATTCGTCAGACCCTGATCCAGCTGGCCACGCCCGATCACATGCGCGGGCGGGTGTCTTCGGTCTCCATGCTGTTCATCGGTGCCTCCAACGAACTGGGCGAGGCCTATAGCGGCGTCGCCGTGCGCTTCCTAGGGCCGGTGGGGGCGGCGGTATTCGGAGGGTTCGGTGCGCTGGCGGCGACGGGGATATGGGCCAAGGTGTTCCCGAGCCTGAGGAAGGCGGATCGGCTCTCCTGATCTTCCCGCTCAAGAGCAGCAGGGGTCGCGACCCTATTGCTCGCTCCACTGACGCCATGCGGCATGCTGCGCGTCGCTTATGCATGCTCTCGGTTCAGGCCGGTCAAAGCGGCGAACCTTACGCTTCAGCGGCCTGTCTACGCCGGTAATCGCCTTAACCGCACCGCGCGCAAGATAGTGATCAATCATGCGCCTGGTCGTATCACCGATCATGGCATTCCAGGCTTCGGTCCAAGCTAGAAACAGCACCTCATCGGGTGCCTCTGACAGCACCTCGGCAACGTTTTGTTCGCCGTAAGCTTCAAGATTCCACACCATCGTTTCACGGGGAGCGGTGATGGCGTTTTTCATGCTCTCCTCACCAAACCCTGAAATGCTTGCTCAGCTTTAGGCCCTGGCTCTGATAGTGGCTGCCGCCTTCGCCATACAGGCGGGTGGGGCGTTCCGTCAGGGGTTCATAGACCAGGCGGGCGACGATCTGGCCGTGTTCCAGCAGGAACGGCGTGTCATGTGTGCGAACCTCCAGCACGCCCTTGGACCCCGCCCCATGCGCCTCGTCCGTGCCGAAGCCCGGGTCGAAGAAGCCGGCATAGTGGACGCGGAACTCGCCCACCGACGGATCGATGGGGGTCATCTCCGCGGCCTGATCGACCGGAATCTCCACGTCGTCGGATGAGGCCAGAATGTAGAACTCGCCCGGGTCCAGCAGCAGCTCGCCGCGCCGCAGGGTCAGCGGCTCCCAGAAGTCGCGCGGGTCGTGGCCGTCGATGTGGTCCATGTTGACGACACCCGCATGGCGGCGGCCGCGATAGCCGACGATGCCGTTGTCCCCGGCCCGGAGGTCGACCCCGACGCTGCGGGTCTCCAGCTTGGGCGGCTCGCCCGCTTTCAGCCGCAGCTGGTTCAGACGGGTGCCGGGCTTCACCAGGATGGAAAAGGTCTGGGGCGCGATCTCCATATACAGCGGACCGTCATAGCCCTCGGCGACATCGTCGAACGAGGCCCCCTGATCGGTCAGCAGGCGCACGAAGACGTCGACCCGCCCGGTCGAGCTCTTGGGGTTGGCGCGCGCGATCAGGCCCTTGGGCAGGCTCAGCCGCTCCTGCAGCCGGGCGATGTAGACGCAGCCCTTTTCCAGCACATAGCCGCCCGACAGGTCGATGGGGTGCATGGAGACGTCCGCGATGCGGTCCAGCACCTTGCGCTGGCCGGGCAGGAAGCTGGCCCGCACCCGCCAGGCCTCATTGGACAGGCGCAGGTCCAGGCTGGCCGGCTGGACCTGATCGGCGTCGAAGGGGGTGTCGGACGCGATCGCGCCGGTGGCGATCAGGGTCTCGATGGACTGGCAGGGCAGGATGCCCGCAACGGAAAGGTCGATGGACTGCATGGGAGCCGACTTACACGAATTCGCGCCGTGTCTCCCCTCTGACGCTTGACGTTTTGCCGCTGCGGCGGACGATAGGGTGATGCATGACACCCCCGCCTATGAAGCCGAGACCGACGGCATCGTCGTCCGCGTCCGCCCCAGCTTTCTGTCGGGCCAGTCGAACCCGGATGCCGGGCGCTGGGTCTGGGCCTATCAGGTGGAAATCGTGAACCTCACGGGGGTGTCGGTACAGCTGATGGCCCGCCACTGGATCATCACCGACGCGCGCGGCCAGGTCGAGGACGTGCGCGGTCCCGGCGTGGTCGGCGAGCAGCCGGTGATCGCGCCGGGCGGCAGCTACACCTACGCCTCCGGCTGTCCCCTGACGACGCCGTCGGGCTCCATGGTCGGCAGCTATGCGATGACGGATAGCGAGGGGCGCAGTTTCGATGCCGCCATCCCGGCGTTTAGCCTAGACGTGCCGGGGCAAAGGCGGGTTTTGAACTAGGGGAGTGGCTAGAGCCGGTCTGGGTGGCCCGACCACGAACACCGTGGGGCCTCAAGCAGCAAGCGACCGCGTCGCGAGCGGTAGGCCCCAAAAGAATGGTGAGGGGCTGCGTCAACCCGGATAACCGCAGCCCCGCCCCAGTCACTCGACGGCGCATGCGGATGCATCGCCGAGGCGGAGGTCGGCTCTCTAGGAGCCATTCGTGACATTTCTTTGGGCGCTATCAGCTGTCGCCTGCTTGAGCGCGAGAAATGCTAGGGAGTGAAAGCTCGCGCGACCGCGCTCAAGCAGCGAGGCTCCGCGAGCCGAGCGTTAGCGCCCTTAGATGTAACGCCGCAGGCTGCGAGCCAGATCGTTGGAGCCGCCTTTGCGGACCTGGGGTTGGTAGGCGACGCGGGCGTGCTCGACGCAGTAGACGCCTTCGGAGGCGCGGCGGCCGCAGAAGGTAAACTCCGACGATGACGGGTCGCCGATCGGCCATTTGCACATGTGCGCGCCCAGGGTCATCACCGTGGCGGTACCGGGCAGGTCGGGCATGGGCGCGGGCACCGAAGGCGCGGCCGGACGCGGCTGAACCGCCTCGATGCGGCGCGGGGCCGAGGGGGCCTGGGTCGCCTGAGGGGCCGGACGTGGACGGGCGGTGCGGAAGGTGGCGCGTGCGGGCTGCGACGGCGCGGCGCGGCCCGACAGGCCCAGGCGGTGCACCTTGCCGATGACGGCATTGCGGGTGACGCCGCCACCCAGCTGTTTGGCGATCTGGCTGGCCGACTGACCCTCCAGCCACAGCTTCGTCAGCGCGCCGACGCGATCTTCTGTCCAGCCTGCGGTCATCATGCCCTCCGGGGTACGGATTCAATATATGGGGTCCAGACATCCCTCCGAAGGTCTCGACCTACCACCAATCGTAAACGAGCGCTTAATCCACGCAAGATGTGCGATTCGGTCCGTCCACAGGAACTACATCTGGTATGGTTAATCCTCGGGCCTGATCGGTGAGGAGGAATCGCTTCGCGATTCCGCGGATGCCGTGAATCAGGCTCCAGAATTATGCTGCAGCGAAATCTGAGCCGAGTTGGACTGCGTCCAGTTCAACCGCTTCACTCTAGGCGCGTTGAAACGCCGCCCTTGCGTCGAGCGTACGGAACGGCGATCTGGCGGACATGGCTCTGAAGACCGCAAAAACCCGCTGGCGCGACGTCGTCCTGGTCTGTCGCAAATGCCAGAAGAAGCTGGACGGCGGCTTCGGCCCGGACGGCGACAAGACGCTGAAGAAGGCCCTGCGCAAATATCTGAAGGCGGGCAAGGGACGTAAGGCCGAGCTGGCCGTGGTCAGTACCGACTGTTTCGACGTCTGCCCGAAGAATGCGGTGGTGGCCGTCAATGCCGCCAATCCCAAGGCCCTGCTGATCGTGCCGGCCGGAGCAGATCTGTTTGAGGTCAAGGCGCGACTGGGGCTGGAAGACGACCGACGGCTGAAGGCCTTTCCGCCCCTGTGATGGGGTGACCTGTCGCGGCGGCGGGTCTAGGACTGCGTTGTGAACCTCCGCTCGCCCGCCTTTGCCATCTTGTTCTGCGTCAGCCTGATCGCGGCTGCGGGGAACATGGCCCTGCAGTCGGTGCTGCCCAATATCGGCCGCGCGTTCGAACTGAGCGATACGCTCGTGGCCGGTGCTTTTGCTATTTCAGCTCTGATGTGGACCGTCGCCTCGCCTTTCTGGGCGCGACTGTCGGATCGGCTGGGGCGCAAGAAGGTCATGATGATCGGGCTCACCGGCTTCGTGCTGTCGATGACCGGCTTCGGCCTGGCGACGACGGCGGGGCTGGAGCGGTGGCTGGGCGTGGGCCTGGCCTTCATCCTTATGGCCGTGGCGCGCACCGTTTATGGCGTGTTCGGCTCGGCGGCCCCGATTGCGTCCCAGGCCTATGTCGCCGACCGGACCACGCCGGAACAGCGGACGCAGGCCATGTCCCTGCTGGCCTCGGCCCAGGGGCTGGGCACCGTGATTGGTCCGACCCTTGCCCCGCTGTTCGTCCTGCCGCTGATCGGTCTGGCCGGGCCCATGTATGGGTTTGCAGCCATGGGACTGATCGCCCTGATCGTGGTCTGGCGTCGCCTGCCCAGCGGCGATGTGGCGCGGACGCCCTCGCCCAGTGGACGGCGCGATACCACCGGCAAAGGTCTCTGGAAGGACCCGCGCGTCCGGGACTATTTGCTGTACGGCCTGATGATCACCGGGGCGCAGGCGGTCAATATTTCGGTGCTAGGCTTCCACATCATCGACGAACTGGCCGCGACCGGAACGGCCGCCAGCCAGAGCCAGCCCTTCATCGCCCTGGCCATGTTCGCGGGCGCAGCGGCGACCCTGCTGGCCCAGTGGGGGCTGATACCCCTGCTGAAGCTGCAGCCGCGCGATCTGATGCGCTGGGGTGCGGGACTGGCGCTGGTCGGCAATGTGCTCAGCATCGCCTCGCCCGGCTACTATGGCGTGGTCATGGGCTATGCGGTGGTGTCGATGGGCGTCGGTTTCGCCCGGCCCGGCTTTACCGCCGGTTCGTCCCTGTCGGTCGGCCCACACGAGCAGGGTGCGGTGGCCGGGCTGATGATGTCGCTGGCCGGTCTCAGCTTCCTGGCCCCACCCGTGATCGGCGTGGCCCTCTACGAACTCAGCGAACCGGCACCCTTCATCGCCAACGCACTGATGCTGGCCGTCGCGACGATCATGTGCTTCGTCAGCGTGCGACTGAAGACGGGGCCAGAAGACCTGCCGGGCCGCGACGAGACCCCCTCGCCGGAAACGCCCCCGGCGTCGCAGCCCGGCCCCGAAGGCAATCGCTGACTTTAACTTGCCCGGAAGTCATGCCAGATCAGCGGCATGACCACGATCGCACGTATCGAAAAACGCTTCGGCATTCAGGCTCCCGTCGAGAACATCTGGGCCGTCATCGAGGAACTGGATGGCTGGGATCGCTGGAATCCCGTCGAGACGGGTCTCAGCGGAACTATTGCCTTCGGTGGCGATATTCGTCTGACCGAAACCATACCGGGTCTTGCACCGCGTGCGGCCGAGGCCCGCGTCAGCGACTGGCAACCTAACTCCCAGCTGGTCTGGACCGAAAAGCGGGGTCTGTGGTTTCAGTCGATGCGATACTTCGAGATCGAGGAACTGGAGCCAGGCAGCAGCATCGTCTCCAACGGTTACATCTTCACCGGCCTGCGCGGCGAAATGTATTTCGAAAAGCACAAGAAGACTTTGCGCACGGCTGTCGAGACGGTCGCCGAAGCCTGGCGTTCGGCTGTCCAGGGCTGAAGCGAGGCCAGTCCTTACTTCGCCATCGTATCCTGGATGCTGATGATCGCCGGAGTCAGGATGACGATGAAAAGCACCGGCAGGAAGAACAGGATCATCGGCACTGTCAGCTTGGCCGGAAGGGCGGCAGCCTTCTTCTCGGCGGCGGACAGACGCAGATCACGGTTTTCCTTGGCCATGACGCGAAGAGCCGTCGACAACGGTGTGCCATAGGTCTCCGCCTGGGTCATGGCTGTGGCCACCGACTTCACGCCTGGATGATTGGTCCGCCTGGCCAGGCCTTCATATGCCATCCGTCGGTCCGGCAGATAGCTGAGTTCGGCCGACAGCAGGGTCAGTTCTTCGGCCAGGTCGATGGACGACGAACCGATCTCCTGGCTGACCTTGGTGATGGCCGCCTCGATCGACATACCGGCCTCGACGCAGATCAGCAGCAGGTCGAGTGCATCGGGAAACGCCTGCATGATGGAGACGCGGCGCTTTGAGATGCGGTTCTGAAGATAGAGATTGGGTGCATAGAAGCCGATAGCAGCGGCAAAAATGACGATGCCCAGGCGGATCGTGACCGGCTGGCCGAAGTCGTTCAGCACAAAGACGTACAGGGCCGCGACGGTCATCAGGACGAAAGGCATCGAGAAGCGGAAGAAGTAGAAGGTCGTCAGAGGCTTGGGGCCACGGAAGCCTGCCTGCGCCATCTGGTCGGCGACTTTGGGATCCTCCAGCATCTTTGACAGGTTCAGCTTCTCGACGACCGTCTTCTTGAAGCCGTCGTCGGTATGGCGCAGGGCACCCGGAGCATTCTGGCTGGCGATTGCCTGGCGCGAGCGGCGCTTCAGCTCATCCCGGCGTATGGCGACGGCTTTCATCCGTCCCTCCAGCTTGGCCCCGCCGCCCATGGCCGAGAGCAGCGTCATCACGGTGGCGAAGACCAGCACGCCCACGCCGATGCTCAGCAGGTTCTGGATATTGGTGAAGAAGGCGATGATGTCGCTCATGTCCGGGCCCTTAGAACTTGAACGAGATCATTTTCTTCATGACGAACACCCCGAGGGTCATCATGAGAACCGCGATCAGCAGCATGAACTGACCGCGCGTTTCGGTGAACATCTTGGACATGTAATCCGGGGTCGTCAGGCTGACCAGGATCATGACCGCTGGCGGCAGCGAGCCGATGATACCGGCCGAGGCCGTGGCTTCGGACGACAGGGCCTTGATTTTCTCGCCCATCATCCGTCGTGCGCGAAGCACCACGGACAGGTTGTTCAAGGCCTCGGCCAGATTGCCACCGGTTTTCTGCTGGATGGCGATGACGATGGTGAAGAATTTCAGCTCCGGCGTCGGCATGCGCTCGTACATCTTGTCCAGAGCCTGACTGAGCGTCAGACCAACGCCCAGACCCTCGACCAGGGTCTGAAACTCCGGGCCCAGCGGGAGCGGGGCTTCCTTGGCGATGATCTTGAAGCAGTCGTGGACCGGCAGGCCGGATTTGATGCCGCGCACAATGACGTCGACGGCATCGGCAAAAGCCGCAGAGAACTTCGCCCGCCGGCGCTTGCCCAGGAAGCCGACGATCCAGCGCGGCAGGCCCAATCCCATGACGAAGCCGATGCCCAGTGCGATGAAGATGTTCAGTCCGAAGATCAGAGGCGGCAGGACGAAGAACACACCTGTGACGCCGCTCAAAATCCAGAACAGGCTGACAGGCATCTTCAGTCCGGCTTGCTTGAGCTTGGCAGCGATGGTCACGCGTGCCTTTCGTTCGCGTCGCTCTGATTCCTGCAGCTGCAGCATGATCTGCTTGCGGCGTGCCTCGGGTGTGTTGGCTGCGGCTGCCTTTCGTACGGCCGCGTTTCCGCTGGCGGTGCCGGTAAAGGTCTGCGCGCGTTTCAGGGCCTGTTCGCTGGAATCTCCGCCCCCGACGAAGACCCAGCCCAAACCCCCGATGGTGATGAAGGCCAAAACGGCGGCAAGTATGGGCAACATCCGCGTCTACTCCGCCGCGTCCAGGGCCTCGGCCAGTTCACGCTCCAGGCCATAATAGCGGGCACGGTCCCAGAAGCGGGGTCGGGCGATGCCGGTCGAGCGGTGGCGGCCGACGATCTTGCCGTTCTCGTCCTCGCCGGTGATTTCGTAGACGAACAGGTCCTGGGTCACGATGACATCGCCTTCCAGACCGACCACCTCTGTGATGTGGGTGATCCGGCGCGATCCGTCGCGCAGGCGGGCGGCCTGAACGATGACATCGACCGAGCCGACGATCATCTCGCGAATGGTCTTGGACGGCAGGCCGTAGCCGCCCATGGTGATCATGGATTCCATTCGGCTGATGGCCTCGCGCGGGCTGTTGGCGTGCAGCGTGCCCATGGAGCCGTCGTGGCCGGTGTTCATGGCCTGCAGCAGGTCGAAGGCTTCCGGTCCGCGGACCTCGCCGACGATGATCCGCTCGGGACGCATGCGCAGGCAGTTCTTGACCAGATCGCGCATGGTGATCGTGCCCTGACCTTCGAGGTTGGGCGGGCGGGTTTCCAGACGGACGACGTGCGGCTGTTGCAGCTGCAGTTCGGCGGCGTCCTCGCAGGTGATGACACGCTCGGTCGGGTCGATGAACGCCGTCAGCGTATTCAGCAGGGTGGTTTTGCCCGAGCCGGTACCGCCCGAGATGACCAGATTGCATCGCGACGCGCCGATGACGCCCAGAACGCGCGCGCCCTCGGGACTGATGGAGGCGAACTCCACCAGGTTCTTCATCGTCAGCTTGTCTTTCTTGAACTTCCGGATCGTCAGGGTCGGGCCGTCGATCGCCAGCGGCGGCGCGATGACGTTGACGCGCGAACCGTCGGCCAGACGGGCGTCGCAGATGGGCGAGCTTTCATCGACGCGGCGGCCGACCTGCGACACGATCCGCTGGCAGATGTTCATCAGCTGTGCGTTGTCGCGGAAGCGGATATTGGTCAGCTGGACCTTGCCGTTGACCTCGATGAAGACCCGGCCCGCACCATTGACCATGATGTCGGCGATGTCGTCGCGCGCCAGAAGCGGCTCCAGCGGACCATAGCCCAGCACATCGTTGACGATGTCCTGGACCAGGTGTTCCTGCTCGGCCACCGACATGGAGACGTTCTTGATCGCCACCAGTTCGGCGACGATGTCGCGGATTTCCTCCGCTGCCGCCTTGGTCTCCAGACCAGCCAGCTGGGCCAGGTCAATGGTGTTCATCAGGGCGTTGAAGATGGTCGTCTTGGTGGCGTGATAATAGTCGGACTGCTCGCGCACGATCTCGGCGACGGCACCGGCCTTCTTCAGCTGCTCGAAGCCCGGGGTGGACTTCGGACCCGGTCCATCCTTGGGCTTGGCCTCTACCTCGCGCGGGCGATTGGCGAGGGCATCAAGGCGATCGGCGGCCTCGGAGGCAGGCTTGGCGGTGTAGCTGTCCTTTTTGCGCTGCTGAACTTCAGCGGCGGCGATGGATTCGGCGCTGCCGAATGCAAAGGCCTGCGGCTGAACTGCCGGAGCCTCGTCCAGCATCAGATCGTCGTTGCCGCCCAATACCGGCTTCGGCATGGCCGCTGCAGTGGGCGCGGCCGATGGCGAACGCGCTGCGGGTGGGGGGCTGCCGGGCTGACCTGTGCGTTTGCCGAACACGGATCAGGACTTCTTCTTGAACAGGCCGGCGAACAGCGACTTGCTGGCGGGCTTGGAACCAGCGGGTGCGGGCAGGGCCCGCATCTTCGAGGGCTGGGCCTGCGGCAATTCGCGTTGCGAGACGATCTGGGCCAGGGTCTGGAAGGCTTCGGCGGCCTTGGACTTGGCCCCGGCATCGACGATCATCTGACCGTTGTTGGCGGCGGTGCCGAAGGTCTTCGGATCGAATGGTATGATCAGGCTGGGGTGAACGCCCAGGGCCGCGCCGAACTCCTTGGCGGGTATTTCGGGACGTCCCGGCACACCCACCTGGTTCAGGACCAGGCGCGGCGGCGCATCATTGGGGCGACCCTGACGGATCAGATCCATCATGTTCTTGGCATTGCGCAGGCTGGCCAGGTCGGGCGTGGCCACGACCACGACCTCGTCGGCCGTAATCAGCGTCCGGCGCATCCATCCGGACCACAGGTGCGGAAGGTCCAGGATGACGAAGGGGGCGGTCGAGCGAATCTGGCTGGTCACCTCTTCGAACGCATCGGCCGAGATGTCCCAGTCGGTGTCCAGCGTCGCTGGCGCTGCGAACAGGCTCAGCTTGTCGGTGCAGCGCACCATCATCCGGTCCAGCAGGGTGGCATCCAGCCGGTCAGGCTGGGTCAGGGCGTCGGCGACGCCACTCAGCGGGTCCTGGTTGAAATCCAGGCCGGCAGTGCCGAAGGGCAGGTCGTAGTCGACGATGACCGTATTGGCCCCGATCTTCTCGCTGAGGGCATAGGCGGTGTTGTGCGCGACAGAGCTGGCACCACATCCGCCTCGGGCGCCGACGAAGGCGATCGAGCGGCCGATGAAGGGCTGGGCCGGATCGGCGAACAGGCCGCCGATGGCGGTGATCAGTTGCAGTGGCTGTAGCGGAGCGACCAGATATTCACTGACCCCGCGCCGCATCAGCTCCCGGAACAGCAGGATGTCATTGGTGGGGCCCACCACGACGACCTTGGTCCCTGCGTCGCAGACCTCGGCCAGTTGATCGACCTCCCACAGCAGACGCTGCGGATCGCTCAGGCATTCGACGACGATCAGGGGCGGGGTCGGCTCGTGCTGATAGGCCTCGACTGCCGCGGGAATGCCGCCGATCCGGATCTGGGTCGTGGCGCGCGACAAACGCCGGTCCTGACCGGCTCGTTCTGCAGCAGCCAATGTGTCCTGGCGCTCGGCGAAGACATGGATGGCGATCCGCGGAACCGAAACCTCGGGCGTATGGGTCATGGCCACAGGCGGCGAGAAGGCCGCTGCCGCGCCGGTCACCATGTCGCCGACGGGGTCAAAGCCGCTGGTTTCTACCTGACGCACCGGCGCAGGGGCGGGGTCAGGCTCGACCGGGAATGTGTCGGGAGCGGGCATGGTGGCGGTGGCCGGAACGCTTCCGGCTGGTGCGGTAAAGCGCAGCGGCTGCCGCTGATCACCATTGATATCGCCCGGTGCCACGACCATGCCATTGGGCGCAGCGGCCGATGGCATCGGTTGGTCATTGCCCATGTCCAGGTCGAAGTCCTCGTCGAAATCTTCAAAGGCGCGGGGGGCGAAGGCGTTGCTCATCTGATCTATTCCACGGCTTCAGCGACGCGACCCCGGACAAGTGTCTCCTGGGGCGCTGCCGTTGTTTGGCCCTGGCGATACCGGGCGAAGACCACTGCCGCGCGACCGCTATCCGCAGGTTGCAGGCTGCGAGGCGTGCGAATGTCCTGCGGGTTGGCGATCTGAGCGGCCATATTGGCGGTGACAGAGCAACCGAACCCCCCCGTCTTGCCGTCGGGTGTCCTGGCTCTCGGGCTTCTTGGCTCTGTAGAACAGTCAGGGATGTACGCCCGAAGGACCTCGAAGCCGGCAAGCACAGGAGCGCGCGCGTCGGGTGCGTGGTAGCCGACAATCTGAATCCGGTCTCCGGGCACGCCCATGGCTTGAATGGCGTCGCGCGTCGCATAGGCCTGGGCCGCAGCGACGGGGTCATTTCCGGAGGGGGCCTCAATCCTCAGTACAGACGCTTGCGAAGCGGCGAAGCGACCGACAAGGCTGCGCAGTGCATCCTGCTGATTGGCCGAGAGACCGTGATCATGCACGGCAAGAGCGATACGGTCCACGTCCGGTTCGACTTGCAGCACATACTGCGACAGGGGGGTGACCGGCATGTCGTTCAGACTTGCTGAACCGGCGCAGCCTGACAGACCCAGCGCAAGTGTGCTGATCAAGAGGATGGGTGTTCTCACGGGGAACCTCATTCGATCACATATCCCACCGGGCCGACCCAGTTGTCGGAGGGGCCGCCCACCGTTGAGTCGGGAGAAAATTGACGTTCCATCTGACCAAGCAGGATGGTCTGGGCGTCGTTGGCAAACTGAAGCCCGTCAGCCGGAGTCTGCATCCGTGAGGGCGACGTCGGCGATACGATGTAGGCCTCGACAATGATCACCAATTCAGTCTCGCCGGAGAGGTAGTCTCTGGAGCGAAACAGCGAGCCCAGGACAGGTAGATTGCCGATACCAGGGAGTTGATCGATCGTTTGGCGAGTGTCTTCCTTGAGCATCCCTGCAATCATCAGAGATCCACCGGACGGCAGCTCCACCGTGTTGGACGTGCGCCGTACACTCAGGGCGGGGATCACAAGGGCGTTGGCTGCGGACCCGCCGAGGGTGAAGGCACCCTGGGTCGAGAGTTCGGATACTTCGGTGGAAAGCTGCAGCGATATCCTTCCTTCCGAGAGTACGATCGGACGGAAGGCCAGACGGACACCGTAGGGCTTGAAGGTAATCTGGATATTGCCGTCGTTGTCACGACCTGTTGGCACGGGGAACTCGCCGCCGGCGAGAAATTCAGCATCCTCTCCATTGACCGAGGTCAGATTGGGCTCTGCCAAGGTGCGTACCAGACCCGCCCGCTCGAAGGCTTGCAGACAGGCGTTCGCATTGGTGCCGAGAACAGTCTGGAAGGCTGAACTGACCAGATTGCTGATGACGTTGCCAGTCGTGCCACCCGACGTTGTTGTGGTTGTTGTGGTCGTCCCGCCTGGGCCCTGGACCTCCACGACTTCGGTAACAGAGTTGCCCGATTGGGTATTGATTGTCTGCCCATTGGAACTCGTGTTGTTCTGGGTGCGTCCCGTCTGCCCATAGCACAGCCCGGACCCGCCTAATGATGACCCGTTCACGCCGTAAGTATTGGATCGGCCCAACCCATAAGATTGGTTGCCGTCATTGATCACGACATTCGTCGAAAGCCCCAGTTGTCGAATGGCGCTGCGCTGAACCTCGACCACACGGGCCTTGACCATGACCTGGTCGGAACCGGCTATGGTCATCATGTTGATGATTTTTTCAGGTGCGGACACGAATGCACGTGCGACCTGGGTGGCTCGATCCGCTTCGCCGGGGCTGCCGACCGGCCCGGTCAGGATGATACTGTCATTGACTGCTTCGGCCTGAACGCGTGAACCCGGCATCATGCGCGCCAGTGTATCCTGAAGCGCCGAAACGCCGGCGTCGACGCGGATCCTCAATGACAGGATCGTTCGCCCCGAGGCGTCCAGCACGACCGCATCGGTCTCGCCGGGTTGCAGTCCGATGATGGTGATGCGGCGCGGCGAATGCAGCATGGCCTCTGCCACGACCGGATTAGGCACAATCACGTCCCGCGCGTCGGCGGGCAGGTCGACTGCCATGGATGAGCCACGCGGCAGATTGATCAGCTGGGCCCCGGCCCCCATCGGCAGGGCCGATCTGGACTGCGCCTGTGCCGATGTCGACGCGGAGGGGAGAATGGCGGCGACCGTCAGGACCGCCAGACAACCGGCGAGGAGGCGCTGTTTCATTGGACGACCACCACTTCGGGCGCGCCGCCGCGATAGATGCGAACGGCGGAAGGTTGCTGTTGACGTGCGGGTGCCGAAGCGCGGCCGGAAGGGCCGCCCGTATCGGCGTAGGAGCGTAGCGAAAGGCTCAGTTCACCTTCGGCCTTTGCCAGGGCGAGAACTTCTGCATCCGTGGGTGCCACTTCCAGGGTTGCGGTGGCACCGACTACGGTCTGGGCATCATCTCCCGCACGAGTCGACTGATCGATAGCGAGAACCTTGATGTTCTGCAGAACTGTAGCTGAGGAGAATTTTGCACGGTCGCCTTCCGTGGCACCGACATTGCCGAAGTTGGTTTCGCGCGTCAGGACCACATCGACCCGGTCGCCGGGCAGGATGAAGCCGCCGGCCGCAGTGTCGACGGCGATGCTGATGGACATGGCGCGCATGCCGGGTTCCAGATAGGCGGCCATATAGCCGCTGTCGCCCGCACGAACGATCTTGCGAGCGATGATGGGCTCGCCCGCGAGGATGGGTTCCCGCACGACGGAGCCGACATAGTCGGCTTTGGCACCACCGGTGGCCAGGTTGGTGGCCGCGCGGGTCACAGTGGCGACTGCTCCCTTCGGCTTGGGCTCTTCGGCCGCCGGGTCTGGTTCGGCGGCAGTGGGAATAGGTACAGAGCCGTCGGTGATGAAGGCCGGGTTGACCTCGTCAACGGCCCATTCCTTCCAGGCCAGATCGGCGTCGGTTAGGCGCTGGCCGGGAGCCAGATCCTTGGCCGCGACGAGAACCTGCGCCATTGGCCGCGTGTCGACAGGGGCTGCAGTGGCGACGGCGGTGGGCTGCCCACCCGACCCCATCGCGCGGACCACCAGGGCCAAGCCGATGGCGGCGACGGCGGCTACAGCTATCACGGCGATTTTTGCAGGCTTCATCACGATCTCCGGCAGGATCGCACCCTCGTCAGGAACTGGTCCTGTGGCGCTCTACCGTTAACAATCATGAGGGCCGGGGGTTAACGCCCCCCTAAACGCGGCGACCGTTGTTCTTCGGAGTATCGCGGTTCGGTCAGCGCGCCAGAAATGCTTGGATCAGCGGGGAAGTCGGATACGCCATCAGGGCTCCAGCAGCGATCGCCACGCCATACGGAATGTCACCCTTCGGTGTCATCAGAGTGCCAAACCAGGCCGGAGCGCCTGCGACCAGTGGCTGGGCGTGTTGGCGTGTCAGAATAAGTGCAAGGCCAAACACGCCCCCTATGACAGCCGTCCACAGTACGAAGGGCCCGGTCCCGGCAAGGCCCATCCAAAGGCAGGTCGCAGCCATCAGTTTGGCATCGCCACCGCCGAATACCCGAAGGGCAAACATCACCATGGCCACGATCAGCGCCGCTATCCCGACCCCGACATGAGACAGGATCGTCATCGGTGAGAGGCCGACAGCAAGCGCTGCTGGAAAGAAACCGATGACCAGCGCAGCAGAGATCCAGTTGGGGATCGTCATGGATGTGATGTCTTTCAGCCCCGCGACGATGGTCAGGGCCGGCATGACGGACAGGGTCAGGAGGATCAAGGTATCCATGTCGGGCACGTTAGAGACCAGCGGTTAAGGTCCGGTTGCTCGTGTGCCCGACGCAGGACAAGAAAAGGGCCGGAGCGTTTCCGCTCCGGCCCCTTCCGATCCATACTAACAGGCTGGATCAGGCGCCGCCGATGGCACCGGCCACTTCGTTGAAGGCCGCGTCGATGTTCTCGCCCAGGAGGGTGACGGCACCGATGATGACGACGGCAATGAGAGCGGCGATCAGGCCGTATTCAATGGCGGTGGCGCCCGACTCGTCGGACACGAACTTGGAAATGAACTTGGTCATGTTTGTTCTCTTTCAAAAAAGGTCTAGCGGACAACTGTGGGAGAGGTCGGTCGCCCGCTTCACCCCCGTAACAATGCCTATAAACACCGACCGAAGTTAAGGTGAGGTAGTGCGTCATGGTTACTTTGAAATTTACCTTTATCAGCTGAATTTTCAGGCGGTTTTGGTCGTGTCTGCTGTATTCGGAATGATGCATCTCGACCTTTAGCGTTTGTTGAGGATTGCGACCGATGATCGGCCAACGCTCACGCGCGCGCCCGTTCATTGGAAGTCGACGCCATGTTTCGCCCACACACTGTCATCGCCAGCGTCTTCAGTCTGGCGGCCATCTGTACGCCGGCCCTGGCAGCTGCCCAGTCAGCGCCTCTCAGCGTAGGCATCGATCAGGCCATGCGCATTCCGCTTCGCGCTGCTGCGGGTTCGGTCATTGTCGGCAATCCGCTGATCGCTGATGTGACGGTGGTGGACTCCAACACGCTGTACATTACGGGCAAGGGCTACGGCATCACCGAAATCGTGGCTGTGGACGCCATAGGTCGTACCGTGTTTCAACGCCAAATCGTTGTCAGCGAGGGTACCGGCACTGGTCGCGTGCGCGTCTGGCGTGGTGGCCAGGCGACTGAGATGGCATGCGGAACCTCGTGCTCTCCAAGCGTGCGTAGTGCGGCTGGCGGGGGCTCGGCGTCCTCGACCCCTTCGCAGTAAGGCCATGTGGCGTCGGCATGAACGACAGCCGGGCGGTCGGCGTCGGCGCAGGCGCGAAGGTGCCGCGGCGGTCGAGTTTGCCATGGTCGCCTTGCCGTTCAGCTTCATGATGTTTGCCTTGCTGGAACTCGGTGTGATCTTCACGCTGGATTCTGTGTTGTCGAACGCCATGCTCGACAGCAGTCGGCTGATCCGCACAGGCCAGGCGCAGTCCGCGAACATGACTGCCGGTGAGTTTCGCGACGATCTGTGCGGGCGTATGAGCGTGTTCGCCACCCAGTGTGAGGAGCGCATCAGTATTGATGTGAGGGTTATTCCCGCTTTCGCCACGGTTCCGCCTGACCCGATGGTCGACGGCACCACCTTTGACGATTCTCAACTGTTGTTCGATCCCGGCACGATCAACAGTCTTGTCGTTGTTCGCGTCTGGTACCGCCAGCCGCTGGTCACTGTGTTTCTGAACCAGGCCCTTTCGCGGCTGGGTGATGGAAGCGCCCGACTGATGTCAATCACGGCGTTCAGAAATGAGCCGTAAAGCCAGGGGTTTTCATACCCCGCGACAGTTCGGGCGGAACCAGGACGGTGTCGCTGCCGTAGAGTTTGCCCTTCTCGCTCCGGTCATGATCCTGCTCTATTTCGGCATGGCCGAGCTTTGTCAGGCCCATATGGCTCACAAGCGGATGAGCCACGTCACCTCGATGGTGGCTGACCTGACCGCGCGGGCGCAGTCGCTGTCGCGAAGCGAGCTGAACGACATATTCAACATCGGCAATCAGGTGATGCAGCCGTTTTCGCCCGGCCCTCTGGAGACGCGTGTCTCCAGCATCACGCGCGACAATACAGGCGTGGTGCGGGTGGACTGGAGCTTTGCCCGCGGCATGGCTCCTCGTACCGGCACGGTCGTTGTGCCTGCGGGCCTGATCAATAACGGCGAAAGCTTGATTATGTCCGAGTCTATTTACGACTACGACTCGCCGGTTGATCGGTTCCTGCCGACCGTTACCGAGTTGGAGCGCACCTACTATCTGCGGCCCCGCATCGTCGACAAGGTGATCTGTTCGGACTGCTAGCCGACCAGAGCCTCGCGTAGCGCGCGTATCTTGGCCTCGGTCTCGGCCAGTTCGGAACATGGATCGCTATCGGCCACAATACCGGCACCGGCCATGGTCCGGAATCGCCAGACCTGGCCCGGGCGTTCAAAGGCGGCTGTCCGGATCAGCACCGATGCTGTCAGCGCGCCGTCCCCGTCAATGTGGAACAGACTGCCGCACCAGGGACCGCGCGGACCTTCATGGATGGCGATGACCTTCATGGCCTGATGTTTGGGAGCACCTGTGATCGAGCCGGGCGGGAAGGTCGCCTCCATCAGGTCCGCCGCTGTCGTGCCGTCCGTCGCCTTCGCCACAATGGTGGAAACGAGATGGTGAACCGTTGGGTGACTTTCGATCTCGAACAGCCGTTCGACGCGGACCGAACCAGGTGCCGCCACCCGTGACAGGTCGTTGCGCATCAGATCGACGATCATAAGGTTCTCGGCCCGGTCCTTGGCGCTGTCGCACAGATCGGTCGCTAGCGCCGCATCGCGCACCGGATCATCATCGCGCATGCGCGTGCCCTTGATTGGCCGCGTCTCAATGCGTCCGTCCGTCGGATCACAGGTCAGGAACAGCTCGGGCGAGTTGGACACGATGGCCCGGTCGCCGATTCGCCAGAACGCGCCGAAGGCGGCCTCACGCCCGGCCAGCCTCAGCAGCACGTCGAACGGGTCGGCGTCGGGCTGTAGCTCGCCGGACCAGGCGCGCGCGATATTGGCCTGGAACAGCTCGCCCGCCGCGATGCGGTCCACGACATCGGCGACGGAGGCGCAATAGATGCGCGGTTCGTCCTCCGCCTCGAACGTCAGCGCGGGTGCCGAGGGCGTGTCCGGCGCTCTCGCCGTCTCCAGCCAGCCCACCGCGCGATCGCAGGCCAGCGTTGCTTGCGCCTCATCGCGTCCTCGCCCGACCGCCTCTACCGTCCGTGCCTCGTGGTCGAACACGAGCATGGACGGATAGCGGGCCAGCATCAGGTCTGGCCAGTCGGAGGGGCGCATACCCGTCGCCAGTCGCGCGCCTGCGTCATAGGCGATCAGGCCCACGACCCCGGTTGCGAACTCAGGATCCCGCAAGGCGTCGAGGTGACCGCTGTCTTCAAGGGCCCCGATATGTACCCGGTCCGGATCGGCGGCCACGAACGACCGCCGTCCCAGAACGCCGCCATCCGACAACAGGGCCAGCAGGCCGTCGCAGTCCCTCAGGCCATTGGCCACGGCCAGAGGCTCGCGCCAGTCGCACGTCCGGACATGACGCGCCGTCAGGCTCATGCCGCGCTCAGCCGCTCGCCGATCCGGTCGCGCAAGCCAGCGTCCACACCCAGCGCCTGCTCCAGATAGGCATCGATGGAGCCGTGGCGCGCGATGATCGTCGCCAGCGCCGTCTCCAGAAACACGGCATCGACGCCCAGGAAGGCGACGACCGCCTCATGCGAGGCCACGCGGCCCGTGCGTTTCTCCAGCTGCCGGGCGATGGCCGGGGCACGGGCCTCCAGATCGACGGCGGTATTGGTCAGCAGATAATCCGCGATCATGTCGTCGCGGTGCACGCCCAGCAGGTGATGCGTCAGGGCCGCCAGCGTCCCGGTCCGGTCCTTGCCGACGGCACAGTGGATCAGCACGGGCCGATCGCTGTCGCCCAGGGCGCGGAAATAGCGGCTGAAGGTATCCAGATGCCCCTCGTCGAACGGCAGGGTCTTGTAGGTGTCGATCATGAAGGCCCGGCCGGACACGGGGGTCAGCTCGGCCTCGCGCAGGAACCGCATGTGCGGGGCCTCGCCGCCGTCGTCCAGCTCGCTTTCGATCACCAGTCCGTCGAAGCTGGTCCACCGCCGCGAGGGTTGATCGCGTCGTTCACTGGGGCGGCGCAGGTCGACCACGGTGGCGATGTTCAAAGCCTCCAGCCGTTCCAGGTCCGCATCGCTGGCCCGGGCCTGATGCCCCGCCCGGAACAGATGACCGGTCTTGAGCCGCCGCCCCGCCGCCGTATCGTAGGCTCCGAAATCACGGAAATTATCCAGGTCGTCGAAGCGATGAATGCGAGCGGTCATGGGGCGCTTCTAGCCGACCCCGTGACCGCTCGCCACCGCATCGATGTCTCAGCCGGGCGAGCCGTTCACCAGTCCCTGCATGGCATCCAGATAGGCGATGAAGGCCTTGCGTCCGGAGGGTGTCATGCTCGCCTCGGTCAGGGGCTTTCGGCCCTCGAACCGTTTGGTCACCGCCACGAACCCGGCATCCTCCAGCTTGCGCAGGTGCACCGACAGATTGCCGTCCGTGGCCGAAAGCCGGGTCTTCAGCGTGTTGAAGTCCGCGCTCTCCACCCCCGACAGGATCGCCATAATCCCCAGGCGAACCCGTCCGTGGATGACGTCGTCGATGCGGTTGATGTCGAACGCCTCTTCGACCTTTGCCGCAGGCTCGCTCATTTCCCGGCCGCCCGCATGAAGATGTAGCCGGGCAGGCCCATCAGACCTATCAGAGCGGCGGCGTAAGCCAGATACTGCCCCGTGCCTCCTGCGAACAGGGCCAGGATCGGGGCGGCGATGAAGCTGGCGATCGACAGGATCCACATCGCCCGCGAGCGGTGCATGACGGCGCTGACGGCCCAGCCGGTGGCGTAGAAGACCATGATGATGGACGGGATCAGGGCGGAGATCACGGGGATGGTATCCACACCTAGTTTCCACCCCAGAGCCACCATCGAGACGAACATCGCGAAGATGCCCCAACCCATGGCCGACCACGCGATGGCTGAGGCCTTGTTGGCCGTCGTCTGGACCGTCTCCGTCCGCTTGAGCTGAGGCGTCGCGATGGCGATGAAGGCGGCGTAGATCAGGCCCGACGCCAGCCAAGGGATCCAGACGGCGTCCATACCGCCCGGCAGCAGGCCGGTCGCAAAGGCCCAGTGGAACAGGCTTGCGATTCCGAAGACCAATCCACCGGTCATCAGGAACGAGCCGCCGCGCATAGGTGTCTGCGCGCCTTCCTCGGCCAGCTGCCGCATCCAGGCGATGTCATTGGGGGTGTCGATAGGGTCGTGGGTCATATTGAAGTCCTCCTTGACCGAGGACTTACGACAAGTGCTTTGTATTGTAAAGTCCATTGTCATGGCGAGGTCGTGTGGGGCGGCTTGCGGCTTCACATCAGACTTTTCAGGCCTTCGCGGTAGGTCGGATAATTGGGCCGCCAACCCAGCTCAGCCTTGGCCCGGGCGTTAGAAAGCCGCTTGGAGTCCAGATAGAAGCGCCGCATGCCATCGCTGACCGAGGCATCGGTCCAGTCCACCTCGCGTGGCTGGGGCAGACCCAGCTGTTCGGCCGTCCATTCCATGACCGCGTCGGCTGCGGCCGGTTCGTCATCGCACAGCGTATAGGCCCGGCCCGGCTGGGGCCCTGCCATGGAGGCGAACAGGCCGCTGACGACGTCGTCCACATGGATGCGGTTGAACACCTGCCCCGGCTTGCGCACCCGCCGCGCCGTGCCGTCGCGCAGCCGGTCGATCGGCGAGCGGCCGGGGCCGTACAGGGCGGGCAGGCGGAAAATCTGCACCGTCAGCCCCATGCCCTGACCCGCATCCAGCCAATCTCGCTCGGCGCGCACCCGCCGTGCGCCCTCCAGACTGGCAGCATTCAGCGCATCGTCCTCGAAGGCCCAGCCCCCGTCCCGGTCGCCATAGACGGCTGTGGAGGAGACATAGCCAATCCAGTCCGGATAGGCCCCGGACGCCGTTATCGCGGGCACCAGGGCTTCCAGCCCGGGACAGCCCGAAGGCCCGGGTGGTGCGGTGATCAGTATGGCCTTTGCCCGACCCACAGCTTCGGACAGGGCGACGGCATCGGCGGGGTCGATGGCTTCGAAACCAAGGTGCCCCAGTTCGGCCCGGCGGTCTTCATCGCGGCTGGTAAGGACAACGTGATCAGCCCGGGCCGCAGCGGCCTTTGCCACGGCCTCGCCCAGCCAGCCGCCACCGAAAATCAGCAGGCATGAGACTTCGGCGATGTGGGTCATGAAGGTGTCAGGCCGAGACGGCGCGGGGCGTGACCGGGCGGGGCGGCGTTACCGCGACCGCCGTTTCCGTCTTCACCGCCTTGGCGCGCTTACTGTTCCAGGTCGACACGCACGGCACCTTGGCCGGATCGGCGCGGTCGGCATAGCGCCGCGCGATGTCCGTCACCTCGTCCATCAGCCCCTGGGCCAGGGTGATGGGCTTCAGCCCCAGATCGCGGAACTGGTCATTGGCCACGACCAGCTCGTTCTCATCCGCCTCCTGGCGTGGATTGGGGACATTGTGGACTTCGGCCCCCGTCATCTCGGCGATCATCCCGGCCAGGTCGCGGACCCGGCGGCTTTCGGTCATCTGGTTCAGAATCTTGACCCGATCCCCCGTCTTCGGCGGGTTCTTCAGCGCCAGCTCGACACAGCGCACCGTGTCCTGAAGATGGATGAAGGCGCGCGTCTGCCCGCCCGTGCCATGCACCGTCAGCGGATAGCCGACCGCCGCCTGCATCAGGAAACGGTTCAGAACGGTTCCATAATCGCCGTCATAGTCGAAGCGGTTGATCAGCCGCTCGTCTTGGCGCGTCTCTTCCGTCTGGGTGCCCCAGACGATGCCCTGGTGCAGGTCTGTGATCCGCACGCCGTCGTTCTTGGCATAGAACTGAAACAGCAGGGCATCCTGGGTCTTGGTCATATGATAGATCGACCCCGGGTTCGGCGGGAACAGGATTTCCTGCTCCGTTGGCCCGAAGTCGGTGTCCACCGTGACCTTCAGATAGCCCTCTGGGATGCGCAGGCCGGCGGTCGTATAGCCATAGACCCCCATGGTCCCCAGGTGCGCCAGATGCACGTCCCGCCCGCTCTCCACGATGGCGGCCAGCAGGTGATTGGTGGCGTTCAGATTGTTGTCGACGGTGTAGAGCTTGTGCCGCGCCGACTTCATCGAATAGGGGGCCGCGCGCTGCTCGGCGAAATGGACGATGCTGTCTGGGGCCCAGTCGCGGATCAGGGCGACCAGCCGGTCGAACTCCTTGCCGACGGTCATGTTGACGAAGTCGATGGTCCTGCCGCTGACCTCCTGCCAGGCCGCGATCCGCTCGCCCATGGACCGAATGGGCGTCAGCGACTGGACCCCCAGTTCGTTGTCGATGTTGCGGCGGCTCAGATTGTCGACGACGCAGACGTCCCAGCCCCGCGCCGACAGGTGCAGCGCCGTCGGCCAGCCGCAAAAGCCGTCACCACCCAGAACCAGTACGCGCATCATATACCCTTCCAAAAGACCCTGACGCCTCGTTAGCCGAAGGGCCGGGGCGCGCAAAGCGTGGCCTTAACGCGCCCGCGCCCGCCATTGATCCCGGCTCTGGCCCCAGATGTCGACGCGCGCCGTCTCGAACGGTGCCGGCAGGGTGCCGGGGCCCCGGTTGGTGGAGCCCAGCCGGTCGGCCAGTTTCTGCGACGGCGCATTGTCCGGATCAATGCAGTGGATGACCTCGGTCCAGCCCAGGACATCGAAGGCATAGTCGATACTGGCGACCGCCGCCTCCATCGCATAGCCCTTGCCGTGGGCGTCGGGATGCAGGCTCCAGCCCACCTCGGTGCCGGGCCAGCTGAGCGGCTGCCACGGCCCAATCCGGCCCAGCCAAAGCCCCGTCTCGCGCTCGATCACCGAGAACATCGCCACGCCGGTCAGGCTCCAGGCCCCGGCCATCGACATCATCGCCCGCCAGGTCGCAGGCGCTGCCTGCACTCCGCCGATAAAACGCGCCGTCGCCGGATCGGCCATCAGCTCGGCCCAGCGTGGGAAGTCTTCCATCGCCGTGGGGCGCAGGGTCAGGCGCTCGGTTTCAAGGATGGGTCCGGTCATAGGCGGTACACCTGCTCGAGTTGATACAGACTGCCGTCACTCTTCAGCGTGCTGGAATACAGGCCGAACTGGTCGATGCGGATCGGCGGCGAATGCAGCAAATTGTTCTGCGCCACCCAGGCCCCCAGCCGGGCCGGATCGGTCTGGCTGTTCAGATAGGCCAGGGTGACGTGCGGGTGATAGGTCCGCTTCTCCATCCTCACGCCCGCCCGTTCGGCAGCCGCCTTGCAACGACCGGCCAGAACATTCAGCCGCTCACACGGTGCCACCCCGGCCCACAGGGTGTGGCTGCGGTGCGCATCGCCGAACGCCCCGACACCGGTCAGTGCGATCTCAAACGGACCCGTGCCTTGCGCCCGCTCCAGTTCCAGCGCCAGATCGTCGGCCCGGCGCTCGTCGATCTCGCCATAGAAGGCCAGGGTGACATGCAGCTGTTCCGCCGTTCGCCAGCGCGCACCGGGCAGGCCGGTCTGGCGTGCGGCCAGGGTCTCGGCCACATCCTCGGGGATACACAGGGCGGTGAACAGACGGATCATGCGACTGTTCGTAGCGGGATGCAGCCTTTGCCCCAAGTCCGGTTTTCCTTGCGGAAGGGCTGATCACGCCCGATATTATCGCAAAGGCCGGGGTTCGCCCGGCTCGATTTGGAGGACGATCTCGCGATGAGCGATTTCAGAAACGGCTATTCCGCCCCCGTCACCGCCGACATGTCGGTCGATGCGGGCCTGCGCAGCTTCATGCTGGGCGTCTACAACAAGGTGGCCCTGGGCCTGCTGGTCTCGGCCGTGTTGGCCTATATCACGGGCTCGGTGCCGGCGGTGCGCGACCTGCTGTTCGCGACCCAGGTGTTTCCCGACGGCGTGACCCGCCTGACCGGCTTCACCATCCTGGGCATGATCGTGGCCTTCTCGCCGCTGGTCGTTCTGCTGGGCTCCAACTTTGTCATGAAGAACCCGACGGCGGCTAGCGCGGGTGGCCTCTACTGGCTGATCGTGGCCCTGATCGGCGCGTCCATGGGTACGGTCGTGCTGATGTATACGGGGGCCTCGGTCGTCCAGACCTTCCTGATCACGGCGGCCGCCTTCGGCGCGCTCAGCCTGTTCGGCTATACGACGAAGAAGGACCTGACCGGCATGGGCAGCTTCCTGATCATGGGCGTCATCGGCCTGATCATCGCCTCGGTGGTGAACATGTTCCTGCAGAACGGCATGATGCAGCTGATCATCAGTGCCCTCGGCGTGCTGATCTTCGCCGGCCTGACCGCCTACGACACCCAGCGCCTGAAGATGACCTACTATGCCCTGGGCGGCGATCGCAACGCCATGGGCGTGGCCACCAGCTACGGCGCGCTGAGCCTGTACATCAACTTCATCAACATGTTCCAGTTTCTGCTGGCACTGTTCGGTGGGCGTAGGTGATCGCTTTAGTGCGCTAATGCTCCACGCGCGGCGGCTCGCTGCTTGAGCGCAATGTGTGTTTTGGACAGGGTCTCGGCGGAAACGCCGGGGCCCTTTTCTATTCCACCACCCGGAACTTGCGACTGTCGAACACACGCAGCACCTGCGGCAGCTCGCGTCCCCGGCGCAGGATGATGCCGCCTTCGCCGATGACCGCCCACTGCCCCTGTTTCAGACGCAGGGCCGGACGTTTCTCGATCCGGTACAGGGGCGCGTCGCCGGACCGGCGGAAGACCGCGAACTCCGCAACCTCCTTATGCCCGATCATCGCATAGTCCCGCCATTCGCCCGCCGAGACCATCCGTCCATAGACCCTCAGGATCAGGGCCAGCTCGGTGCGGTCGAAGAAGACCGGCCCGGCCTGAGACGACAGATCGGCGACATCGTTCATGCCTCCCAGATTAGGCCGTACCCGGCCAAATGCCAGAGTATCCGGAGCCGACCGAACGTCGCCTGGTCAATAAAAATGCCCGAACACGAAATCGCCGCCATTCGGCCCATCGCCCGCCGTCATGGAGGGTGACACCTGTCTCATCGGCTCGCCAGAGTCCGGAGCGGTCCCGGATCCTGAACAGCCCCCCCAGCCCCCCTGGATCACTCCATAATGGGCTCTGGTGGGCCGATGCTTCCTCCAAAGCAGAGACGCCCGCCCAGCCATCTCCCCCCTCCGGCCAGGCGGGCGTTTTGCTGTCTGGTGTAGGGTCCCTTATTGCAGTGTGAGGGTGGGCGTTTCATCGCCGCGCTCGACGACCACGCGACGCTGACCCTCGCCGCCCAGCGCCTGACCGAGGGCCGACAGTGTGGTCACACGGCGTCCCTCGACCGACCGGATCACGTCGCCGGCCATCAGCTCGGCATTGGCGGCGGACGAACCGCCCTCGACCGCGAACACGACCAGCCCATCCGACCCCGCCCGCACCGAGGCCCCGCGTCCGATCAGAGCCTCGGCCCCGACCGTCACATCGCGCGGTGTCGAAGCCTCGACCGTCAGGGTCGTGCGCAACTCCTGACCGTCGCGCAGATAGACCACGGCCAGTTCCGTGCCCGGCGCGGCGATGCCGATGGTGGCGTTGACGGTTCCCGCATTGGACACGGCGCGATCGTGGATGCGCGTGAGGATGTCGCCGCGCTTCAGCCCCGCAGAATCGGCGCTGGAGCCCGGGGCTACATCTTCCACCACCGCCCCGCGCACGATCCGCAGGCCAAAGCTGCGAGCGCGTGTGGCGTTCAGCGAGCCCAGGATGGCCCCGGTCTTGCCGCGCTTGACCTCTCCGGCCTCACGCAACTGATTGGTGACATACAGCATGATCTGGGTCGGCACGGCGAAGGCGATGCCATCGTTGCCGCCCCCACCACCCGACAGAATCGAGGTGTTGATCCCGATCAACCGCCCCCGGCTGTCTAGCAAAGGCCCGCCGGAGTTGCCGGAGTTCACCGCCGCATCGGTCTGGATATAGTCCTCGATCCGGTCGCCCATGCCCGACCGACCCAGGCCGGAGATGACACCCATGGTCAGGGTCTGATCCAGCCCCAGCGGATAGCCGACGGCAAAGGCCAGGTCGCCGGTCCGCAGGGTGCCGGAATCGGCCACCTCGACCTGGGCCAGGCCCGTCGCCTCGATCTTCAGTACGGCCAGATCGGTCGCCTTGTCGGTGCCGACCAGGGTGGCATCGAACAGCCGCCCGTCCAGCAGGTCGACCGTGTATTTGCCTCCGCCTTCGACCACATGATTGTTGGTGATGATGATGCCCTGACCCGCATCGACGATCACGCCCGATCCGCTGGAGATGGGCTTGGGATCATTTTCGCCGGACGTCGGCCCGCTGGACTGGGCCAGGGTGGTGACCTGCACCACAGCGGGCAAGGATTGCTCCAGCCCGGTGGCGAAGCTGAACACGCCCCGCTGGTTGTCGAAGAAGATCGGATCCTGGGCGGCAGCGGGCAGGGCGAACGTCAGTGGCACCGCCGCGATCAGCGCAAGAGCCGACAGCCTGTTAGCTCGGATCATGAAACGCCGCATCGCACACCTCTGTTGTCCAGTGATGAACCCTAGCGTGAGAATTGCGCCGTGACGACCGCCCCCGGCGCGGCGTCACCAATCGTCATGCTGGCCCCATGGCGTTTCAGGATGGTGCGCACGAAGGCCAGCCCCATGCCGTGGCTTTCCCGCCCCTGCGCGACGGCCATGGATACGGCCGCAGCGGGGTCTCTCAGGGCCTCGGGCGCAAAACCCGGGCCTTGATCCGCGACCGACAGGAAGGGACGGTCGCCGTTTCTGGCAACCGTCAGGGTGACGACGCCGGCGTCCGGTGAGAACTTGACCGCGTTGTCCACCAGATTGGTCACGGCGCGCTGCAACAGCGACCGCACGCCCAGCACCTCGACCGGTTCGGCCACAACGCGGATCGTCGCGCCGCACTCGTCGGCCAGGGGTTCGTAGAGTTCGGCGGCGGCGGTGACCAACTGGTCCAGGCGAATGGTCTCGAACACCCAGGCCTCGCCATCGCGCAGGGTCATGGCCTCGTTCATCGCACGCGTCAGCTGGGTCAGGTCCGCCTTGACCTCCTGGGCCAGTCGGCGGGCCTCAGGCGACAGTTCGGCCTCCTTCAGCCGGTCCAGCCTCGCGGTCGCGCGGGCCAGAGGTGTACGGAAATCATGCGCCAGCTGGTCAGCGGAATCCCGCAACCAGCTGAGCAGTTCCTCCAGCCGATCCAGGGTGCCGTTCACATGGCCGGTCAGTTCCGTCAGTTCGGGGGCAACGGCCGTTTCCGGGGCCCTCAATGAAAAGTCACCGATCCCGGCCCGATCCAGCGCCTGGCTGACCTCCGTCACGGCGCGGGTCAGGCGCTGCCGGGCGTAACCGGCCGCGCCCAGCCCGATGGCCAGAAGTGCCAGCCCGGCCCCGATGACCACGATCACAGCCCGCCCCCAGGCCTCGCCCGAACGATCGACGACGCGGCCGACGATGATGTCCAGGGGCCCGACCGGGCGACGCACGGCCACCACTTCGACCGCACGATTCGGACAAACGACCCCCTTGGCCAAGGCGACGACGTAGACATCCTCGCCCAGCTCTGGTGCACGATCCGCCAGGGTCGTGGCCAGGGCGGCCAGGCCTACCGGCGGCCCGACCGGCGAGCGAATATAGCGCACGCCCGCCCCGCCGCGCCCTGTACGGCACGTCTCCTCCAGGCTTTGTGCGCCTCGCGCATTGCCGCTCTGGAAGGTGGCCAGCCAGCCCGCCAGGAAGGCGGTATCGCCTTCAGTCAGTGTCGCGGTGCCCAGGCCCGTCTCGATGCCCAGCTTCTGGACCATGGAGCCATAGTCATCCAGTGCAGCCAACGCTGCCTGTTCGCGCTGATCCACCCGCACCGCCGCACCCGTCACATACAGCGAGCCTGTCAGGGCCAGGGCCGCCACGATGGCCATTCCCACAACCAGCTGGGTCGAGGTGCCCTGTCCCAGCCAGCAGCGCAGGCCGCCCAGGGTCAATCGGTCTCGCCTGCGGGCCGGCGTCATTCTGTCCTGTCGGACAGCTCGCGGAAGATCAGGCTCTGGCTGCGGGCCGAGACGATCAGGGGGTGCAGGTCTTCGCCCAGTTCGGGCACCTGTTCCTTCAGCCGTCGCCGCAGGGCGCTGATGCGGGCATCGATGATGTTGACAAAATTGTCGGGCAGAAAGGTCCACTCCACCCAGCATTTCTCCCACAGCATGGTCTTGGTCACCGGCTGCCCTCTTGCGCCCATCAGTTCGCTGACGATGGCAAACTCCAGTGGCGACAGCTCGATCAGACGCGACTTACCGCACATCTCCAGCTTCAGCGTGCGGGCGCCTGTCGCCAGGCGGAATGGTCCGTTGATCAGATCCGCTCCGGCGGGCCTGGCCCGCCGCGCGGCGCGGCGCAGCTGGGCGGCGATCCGGGCCAGCAGTTCCTCGTCGCCGACGGGCTTGGACAGATAGTCGTCCGCCCCGGCGATCAGTCCCTCGACCCGTTGCCGTTCGGCTCCGAGAGCGGTCAGCATCAGGGCCGGGGCATCATAGGACAGGCTGTCCCCTGCGCGGATACGTTTCAATGTCTCCAGCCCGTCCAGGCCGCGCGTCATCCGGTCCAGGATCAGAACGTCGAAGGGCGCGTCCTTGATCGCGGCCAGGGCTTCCTCGCCGCTCTCGACGCGGCGCACGCCCTCAAACCCGGCCGCGAGCAATCTGTCAGACACATGGGCCGAAAGCGCCGCATCGTCTTCCAGCAGCAGGGCGTGCCGCCCCGCGAAGACCACGCCAAGCTGAGCGAAGGCGTCTGTCTCGGATATCGGCATCGTTTCTCCGTCCACGATCAGGTCTCCCATTCTGGGGCCGGACGATAGGGGGCTGTGGGTCAAAGACAATCCAGGGAAACATGATCCTTTCTGACGGATGCGCGTTACAGCGCGCGTCTCTCCCATCGACAGGTTCCCATCATGAAGCGTATCGCCCTTCTTCTGCTCGCGGGCTCCTCCCTCGCCGCCTGCCAGACTGCGCCTGCCGCCAACGCCGGATTCCTGAGCACCTATGATGGCTTGACGATCCGCGACGACACTCTGCGCGCCTCGATCCGCGAGCGACGCGACGAGGCTGCGGCCACGGCGGTGGAGCAGGTCTATCTGGAGCCCTCGGTCCTGGTCGCCGGCGCGGGCGACGCCCTGTCCGAGGCCGATCGGGCCCTGGTCCTGCGCGAGGTCGACCGTCAGGTCTGCTACGAGATGAGCGAGCGGTTCACCGTCGTGAACAATGCCGCCAACGCCGCCCGCGTGCGCACGGCCGTGACCGGCATCAACCCCACGGGAGCTGCTGGCTCGGGCGTCGCCGCTATCGCAAATGTCCTGATCCCCGGGCCCGGTACCCTGCGCGTGCCCGGTACCACGGGAGGCCTCGCCGCCGAGGCGGAACTGGTCGCGCCGGGCGGGATGCAGGTCGCTGCCCTCGCCTGGGCCCGCAATGCCAATGTGGTCGGTGTCGACAGCCCCTCGCTATCCCGTGTCGGTGACGCCCTGCAGATGGCCGAGCCCTTCGGCGACGCCGTCGGCGACGCCTTCGCCCCCACGGGCCGGGCCGTGCGCCCCATCGCCGATCCGGACCCTTGCGCGGCCTACGGCCCGCGCACCCAGCCTGCCGGCTTCGCTACCCGCCTGGTCACCGGCCTCTATGTGCCCGAGATCAACACGGGCACGCGGGCCGAGCCGCCGAAAGAGTGAGGCCAATTTTCCTCCCCATCTCAGATGGGGGGGACCGCGCAGCGGTGGAGGGGCGGCGCTCATGCAGCGAGGCTCTGCGAGCCGAGCGCTAGCGCCCTGAACTAGAAAGCGCTTTCCCCCGTAATCGCCCGGCCCAGGATCAGGGCGTGCACGTCGTGCGCGCCCTCATAGGTGTTGACGGTTTCCAGGTTCATGGCGTGGCGCATGACGTGCATCTCGCCGGTGATGCCGGCCCCGCCGTGCATGTCGCGGGCGACGCGGGCGATATCCAGCGCCTTGCCGCAGTTGTTGCGCTTCATCATCGAGATGGCCTCGGGCACCCAGGCTCCCTGGTCCAGCAGCCGACCGAGCGCAAGCGCGCCCTCGAAGCCGAGGAAGATTTCGGTCTGCATGTCGGCCAGCTTCTTCTGCACCAGTTGGCGCGACGACAGCGGGCGGCCGAACAGCATCCGCTCACCCACATAGTCCCGCGTCAGGTGGAAACAGGCCTCGGCGGCACCCATCGCGCCCCAGGCGATGCCGTAGCGGGCCTTGTTGAGGCAGGAGAACGGACCGCGCAGCCCCTTCACGCCCGGCAGCAGGTTCTCCTCCGGCACGAAGACGTCGTTCAGGCCGATGTCGCCGGTGATCGAGGCCCGCAAGGACAGCTTGTCGCCGATCTTGTCGGTGGTGAAGCCGTCCATGCCGCGCTCGACGACAAAGCCGCGGATCGTATCGTCCAGCTTGGCCCAGACGACCGCCAGGTCACTGATCGGCGAATTGGTGATCCAGTATTTCGCGCCGTTCAGGCGATAGCCCCCGTCGACCGCGACCGCCTTGGTCTTCATCGAGGCCGGGTCCGAACCGCCGTCGGCTTCGGTCAGGCCGAAACAGCCGACCAGCTCGCCCGCTGCCATCCTCGGCAGGAACCGCATCTTCTGCTCCTCGGAGCCGAAAGCATAAATCGGATACATGGCCAGCGACGACTGTACCGACATGGCCGAACGATAGCCTGAGTCTACCGCCTCGATCTCGCGGGCGATCAGGCCATAGGCGACATGGCTGACGGCCGAGCCACCGTACTGTTCCGGGAGCATGGCCCCGAGGAACCCCATCTGGCCCATCTCGGTCATGATTGTCCGGTCGAAGGTTTCGTCGCGGAACGCCTCGACCACGCGAGGCAGCAGGCTGTCACGGGCATAGGACCGGGCCGCGTCCTGGATAGCCCGCTCGTCCTCCGTCAACCGTCCAGAGAGGTCCAGCGGGTCGTCCCAGCGGAACGTCTTCTGCGGATTGGTGCTGCCATCGGCCATGGTGTCGTCCCTGAAGCGTCGCGGGGCCTCATGCGATCGTGGGCGAATACGACGATCGAACCCCTGTTCTGGCGCGCGGTTTAGGACAGAATGAGCGTGGCGGGTAGAGGCCCGCGCCGTCGCAGGTTAGGATGTCCGCATGATCCGCACCCTGAAGCGCCTGTTCGCCGACCACCCGCGCGAGGTAGAGGAAACCTATTTCCAGCATATGGCGGCGTCTTCCCGCTACGGTTTCAAGCTGCTCAGGCTTTCGGCCTGCGCCTTCACCCACGCTCTGATCCCGGGGCTGCACAAGAGCACCGTCTCGGAATCCATTCGGGGTATGGCGCGTGACCTGGGCGGCCGGGCAGACGAGGCGCGCGAGACCCGCATGCGTGACGCGGGCGTCTGGGACGTTGGCCTGTAAGGCCTAGCGCGGCGCGCGCTTGGCCAGAATACGTTGCAGGGTGCGGCGGTGCATGCCCAGTCGCCGCGCCGTCTCCGAGACATTGTGGTCGCACAGCTCATAGACCCGCTGGATATGCTCCCAGCGCACGCGGTCCGCACTCATCGGATTGGCGGGGGGCTCGGGCGCTTCGCCGGTCGCCAACAGGGCCTTGACCACGTCGTCGGCGTCGGCGGGCTTCTGCAGATAGTCCACGGCACCGGCCTTGACGGCGGCGACTGCCGTGGCGATGGCCCCATAGCCGGTCAGCATGACAATCTTGGCGTCCTCACGCCTGTCCCGGATGGCCTCCACGATCTTCAGCCCGTTGCCGTCCTCCAACCGCATGTCCAGCACGGCGAAGGCCGGTAGCGCGGTCTTCAACGCATCGCGCGCCTCGGCCAGGGACGCTGCCAGCGTCACCTCGAACCCCCGGCTTTCCAGGGCCCGGCCCAGGCGTGTGCGCAGCGCATTGTCGTCGTCCAGCAGCAGCAGGCTCTTGTCCGCCAGGGCGGCGATGCGGTCTTCGGTGCTCGTCTCGACTTCGGCCATCGGTGTTCTCCTTGGCAGGGACATCGGTAACGATACGACTGCGGTCAAGGTTCAGCGTCAGGGGTGCGACACTACGCCGGGAGGTCTTGGGTCGCCACCTCAAGCGCCGGTCTGGGCCACCGCACGGCGACCCGGGCCCCGCGCGGCTGGCTGCGATCGGTCGCCCCCTCACCGGGGCCCACCGCTACCTTGCCGCCGGTCCGCTCCAGCAGGGTGCGGGCGATGAAGAAGCCCAGCCCCATGCCCCCCTGGCTGGGCGCAATCGCCACCGGCTCCGGCGCAGGCATCGTCTTGGCCTTGCGCCCCTTGCGTCGGGGCGTGGCCGCGGCGACGGAGGAGGCGATCTGGGCGGCCAACGCCCGGCGCGCCTTCCCCTGGGGTCGACTGGTCACATAGGGCTCGCCCAGTCGGGGCAGAATGTCGGCGGGGAAGCCCGGCCCGTCATCGACGATCTCGATCTCGATGAAGCCTGCATCGACCAAGGCTCGCACCCGCACCTTCGACCCCGCGAAATCGGCGGCGTTCTCGACCAGGGTCGATAGCCCATGAATGACCTCGGGCAGGCGACGCACGCGCGGCTCTGGCTCGCCCGAGGCCGTCCGCACGGACACTTCGAACGCCAGGTCAAAACCCCGATGCGGCTCGGTCACCTCTTCCAGCAGCCCCTTGAGCCCCACCTCGGCAAAGGAAGCGTCGCCCTCTTCGGGCTGCTGCGACAGTTGTTTCAGTATTCCCCGGCACCGCTCCGCCTGTTGCAGGATCAGCGCTGCATCCTCTGCCGCCGGGCCATCCTTGACCGACGCCCGCAGCAACTCCTTGGCCACAACCTGGATCGTAGCCAGCGGCGTGCCCAGCTCATGCGCCGCCGCCGCCGCCAGACCACCCAGGGCCGCCAGCCGCTGTTCGCGTTGCAGCACGTCCTGGGTGGTGGCCAGGGCCAGTTCCAGCTTCTCCGCATCCGCCGCGACGCGCCAGGCATAGGCGGCGGTGAACACCACCCCCGTGACGAGGGCCAGGCCCGTTCCAAACCGATAAAGCGGCGGCAGTTCCAGCTCTGTCCCCGCCTGCCACGGCAGGGGCATGGACATGAAGAACAGCGCCACCGTCGCGGCCAGAACCAGCAGGCCCATCAGCACCGCCTGACGCCCCGGCAGGGAAGCCGCCGCCACCGTCACCGGCGCGACCAGCAGCAGGCTGAACGGGTTCTGCAACCCGCCGGTCAGGCCCAGCAGCAGGCTGAGCTGCAGGATGTCGAACCCCAGATGCAGGGCCGTCATTCGCCCGTCGGCGACCGCGCCGTCCGATCGCTTAAGCCGCGCGGTGGCATTCAGGTTCATCACCACGCTGGCGGCGATAACGGCCAGGCACGGCCACAGCGGCAGGTCGAAATGCAGCCAGCCGGTCGCCACCGCCACGGTGGCGCTCTGGCCCGCAATGGCCATCCAGCGCAGGATGATCAGGGTGCGCAGGCTCAGACCGCGGCTGCGGCGGGGCAGGTTGCGCCAGCCGCCGAAACGGCCCGTCTCGGGCGGGCTCGGCTGCGACGAAAACGGGGCTTGGGTCTGGCTCACGCCTCTTCTATAGCCCGGCTTGCTGTGTTTACGCATGTTCCATGAGGGTCACGATGCCGCGCCGTTCTATCCTGCTGTTCGCCGGGGCCTGTATCGCCATCGCCGCCGCCATCGTGGTCGTCGCGCTGGTCGTCGTGGGCGGTCGCAGCCAGACGACGGACGCCGTCACCTTCACCGAAACGGGTACCGGACAGCCTCAGGTCGGCGGACCCTTCCAGCTGGTCAATCAGGACGGCCAGACCGTCGATCAGTCGATCCTGAATGACAAGTGGTCCCTGGTCTTCTTCGGCTTCACCTACTGCCCCGACTATTGCCCCACGACACTCGCGGCTCTGGAGGCGACGCAGCGTCAGCTGGGTGACAAGGCGAAGGACGTTCAGGTCATTTTTATTACGGTCGACCCCGCCCGCGACACGCCGCAAGCCATGAAAGATTATCTGTCCTCCGACGGCTTTCCCGAGGGCGTCATCGGCCTGACTGGCACGCCCGAACAGGTCCGCGCCGCCGCCGACGCCTACCGCGCCTATTACAGCCAGGTCGGAGAAGGCGAGGGCTACACCATGAACCACTCGCTGACCGTCTATCTTATGGGCCCGAACGGCAGGTTCCGCGCACCCCTGGCCCATGACATGGGACCCCAGCAGGCTGCCGACGTCATCGAGCGCAATATGGCGCGGGGATAGGGCTCCCCACAACTGCGTGATCGACGCTAATGATTTTGCAGTGCGGCACACTATATGCTGCTGTGCCGTATCGTGACCGTTCGCGGTCGCCGACCAGGATCGACATGCTGTATTCGCTGCACGAACTCGCCTACGCCTCCGCCTCACCCTTCCGGATTGGGGCCCAGATGGCCCGGACCTTCTGGTCGTCGCCGCTGAACCCCGCCGCAGACACCGCCATCGGCCGCACCGCCTTCGCCTCGGCCGAACTGTTCGAGAGCGTGACGCGCCGGTATGGCAAGCCGGACTGGCGTCTGGACGTCATCACCGTCGGCAATCGCCCGGTGCGCACGACCCAGCAGATCGTCTGGTCCTCGCCCTGGTGCCGTCTGATCCGCTTTGCCCGCAACATAGGCGACCTGAAACGTGCCGGAAAGCCGACAGCGGCCCCGTCGGTGATGATCGTCGCGCCCCTGTCGGGCCACTATGCCACCCTGCTGCGCGGGACGGTCGAAGGCTTCCTTCAGGACCACGACGTCTATGTCACCGACTGGTCCAACGCCCGTCAGGTGCCGATGCTGGAGGGGCGGTTCGACTTCTCCGACTACATTGACCACGTGCGCGAGATGCTGGCCGCCATCGGCCCGCGGGCCCACGTCGTCGGTGTTTGCCAGCCCGGCCCGCCGGTCCTGGCGGCCTGCGCCCTCATGGCCGAGGACAACGACCCCAACCGGCCCGCCTCCATGACCTTCATGGGTTCGCCCATTGATGCGCGCCTGTCGCCGACGGTGACCAATGAACTGGCCGAGGAAAAGCCCTTCGCCTGGTTCAAGTCGAACATGATCCACACCGTGCCCTGGCCCTATCCGGGGTTCGGGCGACGCGTCTATCCAGGCTTCGTCCAGCTCTACAGCTTCATGTCGATGAACGAGGACAAGCATATCGACGCCCACCACCGCTACTTCCAGGACCTGGTCTCGGGCGACGGCGACGGGGTGGAGAAGCACGAGGAATTCTACGACGAATACCTCTCGGTGCTGGACCTCTCGGAGGAGTTCTATCTTCAGACCATCGACATCGTTTTCCAGCAGCATCTGCTGCCGCGCGGCCTGCTGGAGCATCGCGGGCGCAAGGTCGATCTGACCAAGATCACGGACATCGCCCTGATGACTGTCGAAGGGGCCAAGGACGATATCTCCGGCGTCGGCCAGACCCAGGCGGCGCATGGTCTGTGCACGCGCCTGACCGACGATCAGCGCGTGCTGTATGTCCATCCCGACGTCGGCCACTATGGCGTATTCAACGGTCGCCGGTTCCGCGACGACATTTATCCGCGCGTCCGCGACTTCATCGCGGCCCATGAGGTGGCCAGTGCAGTACCGGAACGGCCAGCGGCTGCCGCCTGAAGCGCTTGGCGTCGCCGCCCGGCTGTCGGTCAATCCCCGCGCCCGCCGCCTGTCGATCCGCATCGACGGGCGCGCGGGCGAGGCGGTCCTGATCGCGCCCAGCGAGCGCAAGCTGGGCGAGGTCGTGGCCTTTGCCCGCACCAAGACGGACTGGATGCTGGATCGCCTGGCCCAGCGCCGGCCCGGCACGCCGATAGTCTCCGGCGGGGTCCTTCCTCTGTTCGACCGGCCGACCCGGCTGCTCGCCGTGCCCGGTGCCGGGGCCGCCCGACTGACCGAGGACGCCGACGGTCCCGTCATCCTGTCGGGTGGCGAAGGCGAGGCCTTTGCCCGCCGCGTCGAGAACCTGTTCAAACGCATCGCCCGCGACACCTTGCAGGCGCGCACCGACGTGCATCTGAAGGCCCTCGCTCAGCGTCCGGTGAAGATCTCCATCGCCGACCCCAAGTCCCGCTGGGGTTCCTGCAGCCCGCACAACCGCACCATCCGCTACAGCTGGCGGGTGATCATGGCCCCGCATGCGGTGGTCGATTACCTGGCCGCGCACGAGGTTGCCCATCTGGTCCATGCCGACCACAGCCCGGCCTACTGGTCCGTCGTCCACGACCTGATCGGCGACCACCGCCCCTATCGCCGCTGGCTTAAGGACCATGGCGCGGCCCTCCACGCCGTGGGGCGCTAGATCAAGGGTATGAGTCAAGCCATTGCCTAGAGATGCTCTCTATCTCACCCTCCGTCAGGGCAAAGACGACGTGGTAGACGTCGTTTCGGTATGCCACGCCTGTTGCGTTGGACACTTTGCATCCGGGTAACTTGCCGCGGCTACTGAGGATGGTCTGTCCGTCACAGATGCCACCGCTAAGGCGGTAATGTGCGAGTTCAGGTGGGCTGGAGGCGTCTAGGTACGATCCAACACAAAGGCCATCTAGGCAATCTGGTGATGATGGTGCGCACGCCGCGAGGCCCCAAGCTGCTGCTGCAATCCACGCAAATCGCATCTAGTCCCCCTAGAAGAACAGCGGCTCGCGGCTACGCTCGGGCTGACGGTCGTCGGGGCGCTGAGGCTGGGGTGCTGTCGGGCGCACCACGGCGGGCTCGCGCCCTCGCGGATCATTCGGGTCGCTCCGTGCCGGAGGTGCCGAGGGCTCCTCGTAGACACCCTCATCCGTCTCCGCCGGAGGATTGTCGCCGTAAGGATCGCCGATCTCTTCCAGCATCTGCCCGATCGGGGTCGGCGGCTGCCAGCCTTCGGGCATGGCCGGGCCGTCGGGAATGGCCGGAGCGTTCAGACGGGGTAGAGCCGCCTCCATGAAGCCGCGCCAGATAGCGGCGGGGGACGAGCCGCCGGTGATGCCGCGCATCGCCGTATTGTCATCCTTGCCGACCCAGACGGCGGTGACGAAGCCGCCGGTATAGCCGACGAACCAGGCGTCCTTGTAGTCCGAGGTCGTGCCCGTCTTGCCCGCGATATCGCGCCCCGCGATTCCCGCCGACCGGCCCGAGCCGGATGTGACGACGCCGCGCAGCATCTGGTTCTGGTAATAGAGGAAGGGGTTGGAAATCGCCTGTACTGGTGCCCCCTGGCGCGCGTCGCGCTGATAGATCACCCGGCCCTGCGGCGTGCGGATGCGGCTGATGCCATAGGCGCTGACGCGGCGACCGCCATTGGCGAAGGCGTCATAGGCCTGGGCCATCTCCAGCGGGCTGACCTCAACGGCCCCCAGGGCCATGGCCGGCTCCAGCCCGATCCGGCTGGTGATCCCCAGACGGCGTGCGGTGCGAGCAACATTGTCGCGCCCGATCTGGTCGGCCAGACCGGCAGCGATGGTATTGGTCGACTGGGCCACGGCATTGGCCAGGGTCGTCTCGCCGATGAAGTTGCCGGAATAGTTTCGCGGCGACCAGTTGCCGATGGTGATGGGCTGATCCACGACGCGGCTCTCGGGCGTATAGCCCGCCTCCAGCGCGGCCAGATAGACGAACGGCTTGAAGGCCGAGCCCGCCTGGCGCCGTGCCTCGGTGGCGCGGTTGAACTGGCTGTCGGCGTAAGATGCCCCGCCGATCATGGCCCGCACCCGCCCGTCGCCGTCCAGCGCGACTAGGGCGGCCTGTTCCACGCCCTTGCCTTCGTCGCGATCCAGGATGCGCCGCACGGCCCGCTCGGCCGAGGTCTGCAGCGTCAGGTCCAGCGTGGTCTCCACCACCAGGTCCTCAGTCGGCTCGCCGACCAGTTCGCGGATCTGGCGATCCAGCCAGTCGACGAAATACTGGGCATGCTGGGTTGCCAGGGTACGCGAGACCCGAACCGGCGTGGCGGCGGCGGCATCACGCTGTGCGACTGTGATCACGCCCGCCTCGACCATTTCGTTCAGAACGACCGTGGCCCGCCCGGCCGCACGCTCGCTCTCGGACACCGGCGAATAGCGCGACGGAGCCTTCAGCAGACCGGCCAGAAGCGCGGCCTCACCGACCGTCAGATCCTTGGCCCCCTTGTCAAAATAGCGCTGCGACGCCGACTCGATGCCGTAAGCCCCGGCACCGAAATAGACCCGGTTCAGATAGAGGGCGAGGATCTCCTTCTTGGAGAATTTCATCTCCAGCCAGACGGCCAGCATCAGTTCTTGAACCTTGCGCTTCATGTTCTGGTCGGGCGACAGGAACAGGTTCTTGGCCAGCTGCTGCGTCAGGGTCGAGCCGCCCTGGACCACGCGCCCCGCGCGGATGTTGGCGACCATCGCCCGGCTCATGCCGATGGGGTCGAAGCCGGGGTGGCCATAGAAGCGCCGGTCCTCGATCGCCACGAAGGCGGCGGGCACATAGTCGGGCAGGCTGTCCAGATCGGCGGGCGGGGCCATCTGGGTGCCGCGCACCGCGATCAAAGCGCCGTTGCGATCCAGATAGGTGATCGAGGGCTGGCGATCGACATTGTACAGGCTGGCCGTGCTGGGCAGGTCGCGCGCAAAGACGGCAAAGAAGACCACCAGGAAGATCAGCGCCCAGACCGCCAGGACCGCGCTCCAGTAGAAGAAGCGCTTCCACCCCGTCCGCTTCGGCTTGCGGCCGTCGGGGGCAGGACTGGACTCATTACCGAAACGCGCGCCTGAACCCGCCATTGCAACCCTCATCAAGCCGATGCCCGGTCATAGCGGGTCGCGCGGCATACGGAAACGGTGCCCCCCGTTTCACACGATCGTGAGCACCGTTTCCGCCGAAAGCATGGCCGTTCGAAGGGCTATTCTAAAAACGCGTTCACCTCGGCCAGGAAGCGTTCCGGCTGGTCCAGCATGATGAAGTGGGCGCTGTCGTCGATCCGCTTCAGCGTGACGCCGGGCAGATTGGCGAAGGAGGCGGCATAAATGCCGTCCGTCATCTCATTGGTCATGCGGGCGTCGTTGAACTTGACGTACAGCACCTCGGTTGGAGCCGTGATGCGGGACAGTTCGGGACGCAGGTCCGTGGTGATCAGCTCGCGCATCGACGCCGCCGCCACGTTCTGATCGCTGGTCACACTATCCTGGATGGGGCCGGAGCGCGCAGCCTCGGTGTTGATCATGCCGGCAATGGTCTGGGAGGCCTGGGCCTCCCAGGCTTCGGGCGGCGAGCTACGCATGCCGGTGGCGACCATGTCGGCCATGGGCTGGACGCTCTGGGCCGTGGCCTGCGGTCCGCCGAACATGGCACCCATGAAGGGGATCATGTCCACCACCATCAGCTTGCCGACCAGTGCGGGCTGACGCGCCGCCAGCATCATGGCGATGGTACCGCCCATCGAGTGGCCGATGACCACCGGCTTGTCGAGTTGCTGCTGGCGAATGTAGCGAGCCAGATCGGCGGCGACGGGCGTGGCCACCAGGCCTTGAGCATTGTCCTCGGCCGGGGCACCGGCGAAGCCCTGAACATGGATGCGGTGGATGCGGTAGCGATCTTTCAGCGCCTCGGTCAGCCCATCCCAGACTTCCGGCGAGGACGACAGGCCGGGGATCAGGATGATGTCGCCGATCGGTTGTTCCGGCCCGTCGACGCGGACATGGAAACGACCGGATTCGAAGTCGGCATGCTGATGGCCGTGGTCGGCACCGGCGTGACCGGCATGGTCGGCGTGCTGGGCCAGGGCAGGGGTGGCCGCGGTCGCCAGAATGGCAGCGGCGACAAAGGCTAGGGTTCTGTTCATGCGTGTTGTCCTCCCGACGATGACCGCTCAATACCAATTTACTTTATGATGTAAAGCGCTTTCTTTGTCACGCGATGCTGACAGGCGACAAGCGCGATGAAGCCCAATACGATGGCGGCATGCCCGCCGATACCGCTGATCTCTCCGCCACTGCCCGACCTTCGCCCGCGCCCACGGCCTTCGGCAAGGGGTTCGTGCTGGACACCTGGTATTTCGTCGCCCTGTCCCGTGAAGTGAGGCCCGGCGACATGAAGCGGCATGAGCTGCTGGGAGAACCCGTCCTGATCGGTCGGACGAAGGCGGGCCAGCTCTATGGCATGCGCGACATCTGCCCACACCGCGCCGCGCCGCTATCGGCGGGCCGTCTGGTCGAAAAGCCGGGCGAGGGCGAGACGATCGAGTGCTGCTACCACGGCTGGCGCTTCCGCCCCGACGGTGTCTGCGCCGCCATTCCCTCCCTTGTCGAAGATCAGGCCTATGAGCCCGAGCGCATCCGGGTTCGGTCCTATCCGGTCCGCGAAAGCCAGGGCATGATCTTCGTCTGGATGACGTCCGATCCGCGCAGCCCCGCAGAGCCGGATCACGAACCGCCCGTCTTCCCCGGCGTGGTCGGCGGCGAGGCCAGACTGGTCGAGGCGATGGATTTCGACAGCCATATCGACCACGCCGTCGTCGGCCTGATGGACCCCGCCCATGGCCCGTATGTGCATCAGCAATGGTGGTGGCGCTCCGAACATTCGATGCATGAAAAGTCGAAGGCCTTCGAGCCGCGTGACCTCGGTTTTGCCATGGTCCGCCACGCCCCCTCGTCCAACAGCCGGGCCTACAAGATTCTGGGCGGGGCTCCGGCGACCGAGATCACCTTTCGCCTGCCCGGCTATCGCTGGGAGCACATTCAGGTGGGTGAAAAGCAGGTCCTGGCCCTGACCTGCCTGACACCGGTCACGGAGACGAAAACCCGCATCACCCAGATATTCTGGTCCGACCACTGGGTGTTCGGGATCGCCAAGCCCTTCCTGCGTCAGGGCGTGCGCGCCTTCCTGAAACAGGACGGCGGCATGGTGAACCTGCAGAACGAAGGCCTGCGCTACGATCCGGCCCTGATCTGGATCGACGACGCCGACAAACAGGCGAAATGGTATCAGCAGTTGAAGCGCGAATGGATCAAGAGCCGCACCGAACAGCGACCCTTCGCCAATCCCGTCAAGGCCGCGACTCTGAGGTGGAAGAGCTAACCCTTGGCCCGCGATGAGGCGCTGGATGCGAGCTAACTCGCGCTCAAGCAGCGAGCGACCACGTCGGGAGCGGGAGCGCCCAGAAGACGGCCCGCCGGCGAACCGACGGGCCTTCTTTCGAACTATTGCCTGGTCAGTTGACCTGACAGGATCAGGTCCATCTGCTTGCGGACGTGCGGCGTCAGCTCTTCCATGCTCCAGCCGTCGTAAGCGGCATGGCGGTAGTTGGACATGTAGATTTCCCAGATCATCCGGGTCATCAGCGTCACATCAATGTCCTGGCGCAATTCGCCTTCGCGGATACCGGCCTGGAGAATGCCGGCCACGGCTTCAACAAACGGGCGGGCCATGGCGCGCTGGCGTTCGTTGGCGTCTTCCGGCTGGAACCAGGCCCGGGCAAAGATCGCCTGAACAAGCGGCAGGTGCTCCAGGCCGCGATGATAGCCGACCGACAGGGCGGCCGTCAGGCGGTCGCTGGCGCGGCCGTCCTCTTTCGCCGCAGTCTGAAAAGCTTCCAGTGTGCCTTCAAGATTTTCGGCCAGCACGGCCTCGAACAGTTCGGACTTGTCCTGGAAGTTAGCAAAGACCGCGCCTGTCGACATGCCGGCACCCTTGGCGATGTCGCGAATAGTGGCGGCGTCATAGCCGCGCTCCGCGAACAGGGTGCGGGCCGCTTCCAGAACCTTGCCCCGCGTGCGGACCTTGGCGGCCTGACGGCGGTTGAGGCGTGGGGCGTCGATGTCTGCGTTGGTCTGGGGGGAGGTCAAAGCGGAATCTCGCATAAAACGGTTACTCGACTGGCGGCATCATGCACACGCCGCGTGAAACAGGATCACCGAAGTGACGGAAGGAATGGAATACGGCCGCATCAGCGCACCGAACGTCTTTCCGGACAGCGCGGCTGTTGACCACCGAACGATGACCAAATTGGGGTGCACAGATTAATGGAACCCGTCTCGGGAAGGTTAAGCTGAGGATAGCCGCGACTTTCAGGCGGCGCGCATCAACGACGGGTTGTCGCGCGCAGCGCGCGGGGTCGCCGTGGTTGTTGTCCGTCTGGCATGGCGGCCTGAAACAGCTTTCGGTAGCGGTCCCGACGCTCGTGGATGGAGGCGAGGACCAGTCCCATGGGCACGCCAAGATCGACAAGCGTGTTCTCGGCCAACTGCAGGCTGGCCTCTGTGGTTTCAGGCACGGCGTCTGTGACGCCCAGCCGATAGAGGCGTTCCGCATGGCGATCATCGCGGGCGCGGGCAATCAGGATCAGGTCGGGCCGCAGGGCGCGCGCAGCGACGACAACCTCGTCCACCTTGCCTGGCGCATCCATGGTGACGATGACCGCGCGCGCTGTGTCGATGCCGCACAGCCTCAACATCTCCTCACGCCCGGCATCGCCATAAAAGACATTGGCACCTTCTGCTCGCCCCTTTGACACCGTCGACGGGTTGGCATCGATAGCCAGAAACGCCTGTCCGTGCTCGGTCAGCATTTCGCCTACCAGCCGCCCGACGCGACCAAATCCGACGATCAGGACCTGATTTTCGGTGTCGACGGGCACCGTTGCCTCGGGCGGCAGTTCGGGGTGCGCGGCTTCTACCCGCCTCGTTAGGCGACTGGCGATCAAGGCCATAAGCGGAATGGTAAAGATGCTGATGGTCGCGGCCAGCAGGGCAGTCTGGGTGAAGGCCGCCGAACCGATGCCCTCCAGCACCCCGGCACCCAAGATGACGAAGGCGAACTCTCCCGCCGGACCCAGGACCAGCGCTGTCTCTATGGCGGTGCGATTGTTCAGTCCCCAGAAGCGGGCTGCACCAAAGATCAGGAAAATCTTGACCCCCGTCAGCAGGGCGGCGAGGCCGAACACGCCCCACGGGTTGGCGGCGACGGCATCCAGGTCCAGTCCGATGCCGACCCCGACAAAGAAGACACCCAGCAACAGCCCCTTGAACGGCTCGATCGAGATTTCGACCTCGCGCCTGAACTCTGTTTCCGCCAGCAGCAGCCCGGCAATCAGGGCCCCCAGGCTCATCGACAGACCCGCAGCCTGGGCCGCCAGTCCCGAGCCGACGACGACCAGCAGGCTTGCCGCGACAAACATCTCCTGGCCCTGTCCCTTGGCCTTGGCCTTCGCCACGGAGCGGAACATGGGTCGCAGCACCAGCCGACCCAGCGCGACCAGCAACGCCAGGCCAATGGCGGCGGGAACCAGGGTCAGAAGCGCAGGCCTCAGCACCGCCGGATCGAAGTCGCCGCCCGCCGTGGCAGCACCCTGAGCCAGTGCAGCCAGAACCGTGACCGTGATCAGGATCGGCGCGACGGCCAGATCCTGAGCCAGCAAGATGGAAAAGGTCGCCCGGCCGCTGGTTGTCGTCACGCGCCCGCGCTCCGCCATGACCGGCATGACCACCGCTGTCGATGACAAGGCCAGCCCCATGCCCAGCACGGCTGAAGCAACCAGCGACTGGCCCATCAACATGAAGATGCCGCCCAGTACGACCGTGCAGGCCGCGACCTGGGTCAGGCCCAGACCGAAGACCAGCCGACGCATAGCCTTGAGCCGTTCCCAAGACAGCTCCAGCCCGATCATGAACAGCAGGAAGGCCACGCCCAGTTCCGACAACGAGCGAATCTGGGCGGCGTCCGAAATGGTCAGCCAGCTCAGCCACGGGACGGTGTCGGTCAGACGCGCTAGGCCCTGCGGGCCCAGCAGCACGCCGGCAGCCAGGAAGCCGAGCACCGGGCTGATCTTGAACCGGTTGAACAGGGGCACGACCACGCCTGCGGCCGCCAGAAAGACCACCAGGTCCTTGTATTCTCCGCCGCCGTGCCCGCCCGCCATGATGCTCCCGCCTGTTGCGGCGCACTATCGGTCGATGCGCAGGCTAGGCCAAGCGAAACCCTTGCAGCACAGGCTTTAAATCCATTCATGACAAAAAATTCAGGTCACGGAGGCAAATTCGGGGCGTAGGGTCCGCGCCGACACTGAAGCCCCTGAACAATCACGGTGAAGTCGACGATGAAAACCCTGCTCCTTGGTGCCGCGATCGGTGCCCTGCTCCTTCCTGCCGCCGCCCAGGCCCAGCATTTCAGTGACGACGGTCACAACCACACCTGCATCGACGAGGCCTGCACCGTCTTCGAACTGTTTCAGGCACCTGCCGACGGCGCGACCGTACAGGGCTATCAGGGCACGGAAACACCGAAATACGGCACCTGGGGCTTTGATCTGGCCGGGCGCGATACCTCTGTGAACCCCGGCGACAACTTCTTTCGCTACGCCAATGGTGCCGCGCTGGATCGCCTGCAGATCCCTTCGGATCGCACGTCCTACGGTTCGTTCAACCTGCTGCGCGAACTGTCGGACAACCGGGTCAAGGTCATGATTGACGCCCTGGCGGCCCGCACCGACCTGACTGCGGGATCGGATGAGCAGAAGATTGCCGACGCCTATCGCGCTTATATGGACGAGGCACGGATCGAGGCGCTGGATGCCCAGCCGTTGGCTCCGTATCTGGCCGCCATCCGCGCCGCCGACACCCATGACAAGGCTGCCGTCTACATGGGCCAGACCCAGGGCCGCATCGGCGGGTCGATCTTCGGCACCGGCATCTCGACCGACCAGAAGGCCCCGACCCGTTATGTCGTCTCGACCGGCCAGTCGGGCATCGGCCTGCCCAACCGCGACTACTATCTGGAGCAGCGCTGGGCCGACAAGAAGGTGCTGTATCAGGCTTATGTCGCCCGCATGCTGGAGATGATCGGCTGGGAAAACCCGGTCGAAAGCGCTGCCGCCATCGTCGCTTTCGAGACCCGCATTGCCGAAGCGCACTGGACGCCGATCCAGAACCGTAACCGCGACGAGACCTACAACGAATACACCATCGCTCAGCTTGCCCAGGAGGCCCCCGGCTTCCCGTGGCAGGACTATTACACTGCTGTAGGCGTCGGCGAGGTACCGCGTCTGATCGTGCGTCAGGACACGGCCATGCCGTTGATCGCCGCCATCTATGCCGAGACGCCGATGGAAACGATCCAGGCTTGGCAGGCCTTCCACACCACCGACGATGCCGCAGGTCAGCTGTCAAAACGCTTTGCAGACGCCCAGTGGGAGTTCCGCTCGCGCGATCTGCAGGGCCAACCCATGCAGCGCCCCCGTGACAAACGCGGCATCAGCCATGCCGAGGGCATGCTGGGCGAGGCCGTTGGCCGCCAGTATGTGGCCGAATACTTCCCCGCCGAATCCAAGGCCAAGATGGAAGAACTGGTCGCCAACCTGCGCCTGGCCCTGGCTGCCAGGATCGAGACCTACGACTGGATGAGCGCCGAGACCCGCGCGGCGGCAGAAGAAAAGCTGAACAAGTTCACAGTCAAGATCGGCTACCCGAACAAGTGGCGTGACTACTCCGATCTGGAAGTCCGCCCCGACGATCTGTTCGGCAATATCGAGCGGGCCGGCCTGTTCCGGTGGAACTATCAACTGAACCGCCTGAACGATCCCGTCGACAAGGATGAGTGGGGCATGACCCCGCAGACGGTGAACGCCTATTACAACTCCACCAATAACGAGATCGTCTTTCCGGCCGCCATCCTTCAACCGCCCTTCTTCGATCCGGATGCCGACCCGGCGGTCAACTATGGCGGAATCGGCGGCGTGATCGGTCACGAGATCGGCCACGGCTTCGATGACCAGGGCTCCAAGTCCGACGGCGACGGCGTGCTGCGCAACTGGTGGACGCCGCAGGACAAGGCCAATTTCGATGCCCTGACCACGCGCCTCGGCGCCCAGTACGACCAGTTTGAACCCATCCCCGGCTTCAATGTGCAGGGCGGACTGACCATGGGTGAGAACATCGGCGACGCCGCCGGTGTGGCCGTGGGTCTTGCCGCCTATCGCCTGTCGCTGAATGGAGCCGAGGCACCGATCCTGGACGGCACGACCGGTGATCAGCGCTTCTTCTACGGCTGGGCCCAGGTCTGGCAGTCCAAATATCGTGAGGATGCTCTGAAGCAGCAGATCGCCACCGATCCCCACAGCCCGGCCGAGTTCCGCGTCATCGGTCCTGTTCGCAATGTGGACGAGTGGTACACGGCGTTCGACGTCGAGCCGGGCGCTGCCTACTACCTGCCTTCGGACCAGCGCGTCCGGATCTGGTAGCGACTGGCGGATCAAGTTGATGAGGGCCGGAGTGGAAACGCTCCGGCCTTTTTCATGTCCGGCCGGGGCCAGGCATCAGGCACGAAAAAGCCCGCTGCGGGGGATACGACGCAGCGGGCTTTCTTTCGCTCTCTAGGGAGCGGACGTTTCCTCCCCGAAACGCCTCCAGAAGCTGCTGCGCCGAAACGCTGCGCTTCCGAGTGCGACCAAATGACGACAAATCGGCGTTCAAGTCAATGATTGGACAGGCAATACCGGTCTTCAGACGCAGGTTATCGACGATAACTTACGCAGTTCCAAGCGTTGCTGAAACAATACGGCGAACCGTCTCGACCATCAGGCCCCGCTCGACAGACAACTGGCCCGGACGCTCGGCCTTCCAGGCTTCATTGCCCGCGACGGCAGAGGCGGCGGCCCGCCCCGCGTCCAGATCCTTGATGGTCACGGTGCCCGCCGCGATCTCGTCGCCGCCCATGATGACGGCGGCGGGTGATCCCCGGCGGTCCGCATATTTCATCTGCGCCTTCATGCCCGCCCGACCCAGATACAGTTCGGCGGCGATGCCCGCATTCCTCAGCTCGGCCAGGGCCTCCAGATAGTGCGGCATGTCGGCGTCGGAAAAGACGATCAGCACGACCGGCCCGCGCACCGCAGCATCGTCTGCGCGCCCCGCTGCTCTCAGGGCCGAGGCCAGACGAGACACCCCGAACGAAAACCCCGTCGCCGGCAACCGCTCGCCCGTGAAACGAGCGACCAGATCGTCATAGCGACCGCCGCCACCGATGGAGCCGAAGCGCACGGCGCGGCCCTTGTCGTCGGTGGTCTCCAGCAGCAGTTCGGCCTCGAAGACCGCACCGGTATAGTATTCCAGCCCGCGAACGATGGTGGGGTCGAACCGCACCGCATCCTGGCCCACCTTCATCGCATTCAGCGCCTGATCGATGGCCGCCAACTCGTTCAGCGCCGCCTCGCCGATGGCCCCCAGACCGCCCGCGCGCGCCACGGCGTCCAGCGTCTCCGACCGGCTCAGCCCCGCATCCCCGGCCGAAGCCAGAAAGGCCTCGATGGTCGACGCCACGCCCAGTGGCAGTTGCGCCCCCTTGGTATAGTCGCCGCTGTCGTCCAGGCGCCCTTCGCCCAGCAGGGCCGCGACCCCCTCCCAGCCCAGGCGGTCGAACTTGTCGATGGCCCGCAGCGCCGTCAGCTTCTGGACCGGATCGGTCACCCCGCCCGCCTCGAACAGGCCGTCGAACAGCTTGCGGTTCGAAACGCGGATCACGGCCTGATCCGTGTCCAGGCCTGCGGCCCTCAGGCCCTCGCCCGCCATGGCGATGATCTCTGCATCGGCCTCGGGCCGGTCCGAGCCGACGGTGTCGGCATCGCACTGGGTGAACTCGCGGAACCGACCCGGACCGGGCTTCTCATTGCGCCACACCGATCCGAAGGCATAGCGGCGGAAGGGCTTTGGCAGCGTCTCCCAATTCTGCGCCGCGAACCGGGCCAGCGGTGCGGTCAGGTCGTACCGCAGCGCCATCCACTGATCATCGTCGTCCTGAAGCGCGAACACGCCCTCATTGGGACGGTCGGCGTCGGGAAGGAATTTGCCCAAGGCATCGGCATATTCAAACGCGCCCGTGTCGAGCGGCTCGAAGCCCCAGCGCTCATAGACCTCCGACACCTGGCGCACGATGCGGCGCTCGGCGATGAGGTCGCGCCCGCGCCGGTCGGCAAAGCCACGCGGATTGCGGGCTTCGGGGCGGGCGGGGGCAGTGTCGGTCGGGTCGGTCATGCCGCGCGATTAAGCCATCGCAGGGCCACCGGCAACGATCCCGTGGCGATCAGGCCGCGGCACCTTTTCGCAAGGGCAGCCGCCGGCCCTGGCTCAGGCAGCGCCAGACCCATTCGAACGGCCCCATCCGGAACTGCGACAGCCACAGCGGCGACCAGACGATCAGCAGGGCCCACACCCCGACCACCCACATCCACAGCGTCCCCGGCTCGGCGCGGCCAAAGATCATCGGCCCGCCGGGCATGACCGCCAGCAGCACGAAGATCACGCTGGTCATCAGATAGTTGGTGAAGGCCATCCGGCCGACGGGGGCAAAGATCGCCAGCACGGCCTTGACCGGCGTCCTGGCCAGCAGAACCAACGCGGCGACATAGCCCACGGTGATGACCACGGCGAAGGCCGAGAACAGGCCCGCCAGTCCCCGCGTCGGGTCCGCCGCGACGGGTGCGGCCAGGTTTTGACCCATCAGGATCGCCAGACCGATCAGATTGGCGGCCCCCAGACCGATCGCCAGGACATAGGTCCACATCGGGGCCCGCCCCGACAGGAAGCCGGACTTGTACAGGCCCAGCCCCAGCATCATCAGCGAGACGGTGACCGGGATCAGTATGGCGCTGCTCATCTGATACTGGATCCAGGCGACCAGATTGTAGAGGAAATAGCCGCCGCCCCTGACCTTTTCGATCTTGGCCAGGGTTCCGGCGGGCGACAGGGTGTCGGCCATGCTGGCGCGGATCTCGGCGGCCATCTCGGCCGGCATGGCGCCCCAGCCCCACAGCGTCAGCCCGCCCAGCAGCGACAGCGCCAGAATGATGCCGCCCCCGACCTTGATCAGCCGCCCGGCCGACCACGACCGGAACATCATCATGATGAAGCCGCAATAGGCATAGTGCAGCAGGATGTCGCCGGACCACAGCAGCACCCCGTGCGCCACCCCAAAGGCCAGCAGCCACAGCAGGCGGCGCTGCAGCAGCGCCCCCCGCTCCGCATTCGACCGCTCGCCCCCGACCAGAAAGATCGACACCCCGAACAGCATGGAGAACAGCGTCCGCCATTTGCCCTCGAAGAAGACTCGCTCGACCCACAGCGCCGTCTCATTGGCCCCATCGACGGCGAACGGCATGGCCTCGCGCATGGATATGATCTCGCCGGGCCAGGCGAAGGCCAGACAGTTGACCGCCAGAATGCCCAGCACGGCCAGTCCGCGCAGCATGTCCAGATTGAAAATGCGCTCCGTCGTCGCCGATGGCGCGGCCGTCATGGTGGCGTCTGTCATGTCCTGCTCCCCCGAGAATGAAGACAAGGACGTTTTACATTAGACAGCGGGATCGAAAACTGAATTCCGCGTAATGTGCCGGGCTCTAGCGCTTGCGGCGATCCATGACGCCCAGGCGGTCGCGCACCTCGGGCTGTGGCCGGAAGGCCAGAAAGGCCACGCAGAAGCCGGCCCACAGGGCATAGCTGACGCCGACCAGCACGGCGATGGGCAGGCCGCCGACGCCATAGATCAGCAACGTCGTCTCGGTCGCACCCGCTGCTCGTCCCGGCGTTCCCGCCTCCAGCGACCCGGTCACCGACATGATCAACGCTGCCGCCGCTGCGACTGCGGCCGCCAGCAGCCCGCCGTACAACAGGAACCGCCAGATGACGGCCAGCCGCGTCGCCGGACGCCCGTCGCGCTGACGCTCGCGCTCCACCAAGCGCATGAAGCCGGGCACGGCGACCAGACCGATCAGCAGGACCAGCAGGCGCCAGTCCATCTCCGGCCCCGGCATCCAGTTGTCGGCGGCGGGTCTCCAGATCGGCAGGGTCAGGATCAAGGGCGGCCAGCAGGCCCCCGCCAGTGCGGCCAGGACGATGCGGTGCGGCTCCTTGCGCCAGGTGACGCGTTCCCGGCCGGGCAGGTTCAGCGGTGTCGCGGCGTCGCTCATCCGCTCGCCCTAGCGGGTCGGCACGGGCGTCTCGCCCGAATAGTCGTAAAAGCCGCGCCCGGACTTGCGTCCCAGCCACCCGGCCTCGACATATTTCACCAGCAACGGGCAGGGCCGGTATTTGCTGTCGGCCAGGCCGTCGTACAGCACGTTCATGATGGCCAGTACCACGTCCAGACCCATGAAGTCCGCCAGTTCCAGTGGCCCCATCGGATGGTTGGCCCCCAGCTTCAACGCCTTGTCGATCGACGAGACATTGCCGACGCCTTCGTACAGCACATAGATCGCCTCGTTGATCATCGGCACCAGGATGCGGTTGACGATGAAGGCGGGGAAGTCCTCGGCATTGGTGGTGGTCTTGCCCAGGCTCTCGGCGAAGGCGACAGCCGTCTCATAGGTGGCGGCCGAGGTGGCGATGCCGCGGATGATCTCCACCAGCTTCATCACGGGGGCCGGCTTCATGAAATGCAGGCCGATGAACCGCTCCGGCCGGTCGGTCGCCGAGGCCAGGCGGGTGATGGAGATGGACGAGGTGTTGGAGGCCAGCAGGGTGTCTGCCCCCAGATGGGGCACCAGTTCGGCCAGCAGGGTCTTCTTGATCGCCTCGTCCTCGACCGCAGCCTCGATGACCAGATCCGCCTTGGCCGCTTCGGCCAGGGAGCCGGCGGGGGCTATGCGCGACTGGGCGGCATCGGCGGCAGTCGCATCGATCAGGCCGCGCTCAACCTGGCGCGCCAGGCTGGCGGCAATGGCGGCCTGGGCCTGGGGCACGCGCTCCGGAGCGGCGTCGTACAGGACGACCGAATAGCCACCGGCTGCGATCGCCTGGGCGATCCCCGAACCCATCTGGCCCGCGCCGATTATGGCGACTGTTCTTATCGTGGTCATGAAGTCCGGCGGTCTGGCAGGCCCCTGGCCCTGTCGGACAGGCACCTTAGGACGGTGACCAGACCGCGCAAGACCGGATATCGCGCCGCAGCACGATCACGACCAGGCGTGGCCTCAAGGCCGCTTTCGATCAATAGGCTCCGACCAGGCTCAGCAGAGCCGCCTGCGACGCGGGCAGCAGGAAAATCTGGATACCGCGGATGATCAGAATGACGATGATGGGAGAGATATCTATGCCACCCAGCGGCGGGATGATCTGGCGAAACGGGGCCAACACCGGCCCGACGATGCGGTCCAGAAAGTCTGCGATCTGGGCCACGAACCGGTTGCGATGATTGATCACGTCGAAGGCGAACAGCCAGCTCAGGATCGCCTGCACGATGATCGCCAGCAGCAAGAGCTGAAGCAGTGCCCCCAGGATGAAGAACACAAATCCGATGATCGCCGCCATGCCGCAAAGGCTCCCTGCAAGATAATCCCCGCTTCTAGCGGCACATGCACCTCCAAGCCAAGGTTTCCGACGCCGCAGATGCGGCTGGCTTTGCGCCCGTTGACACCCCGGCCTAGACCCCCCTATGTCCCGCGCTCGCCTGCATCCCTGAAAAGGGGCCGTAGCTCAGTTGGTAGAGCGCGTCGTTCGCAATGACGAGGTCAGGGGTTCGACTCCCCTCGGCTCCACCAGGCGTTATGCTCCATTACAGCGTTATCCAGACTTGACGGCCAAGCTTGGCGGCGCGATGACGACTTAAGGGTTAATTCATCGGAATTTGAGGGGACGACTACAATGAACAAGATCATCGGTGCAGTCGCCCTTGTGGCGGCGATCGTTGTCGCGCCACAGGTCGCTTTGGCGCAGGACGCCAGTCTGAAGGCGAACTTCGGATCGGTCAGTCTGAACAACGGCTTCACGCCGGATCCGCATCGTGTCTCGATCACGGCGGGCGGGTCCATCGATGCCTATGAGGACACCCCGTTGCCGGAAGCTTGCGTGGGCATGATCAGCGACGCGCCCGACTACGAGGTGAGCTACAGCGCTGGCAATCTGCCGCTGGTGTTCCGGACGCTGTCGTCGGTCGATACCACCCTGATCATCAATGGCCCGGACGGCTCCTGGTCCTGCGACGACGACAGCTATGGCGACCTGGATGCCGAGGTGCGGTTCAATCGCCCGCAGAGCGGCACCTACGATGTGTGGGTTGGCACCTTCGGCGGTTCGACGGCAGCGGCGACCCTGCTGATCACCGAGACGCCCTGAGCCGATAAAGTTCGTCTGAGCTTCAGAAGCCCCGGCGGTTCACCGTCGGGGCTTTCTACTGGTCTTCGTCGAAGCGGCGGGCGACCAGATCCATCAGGGCGTCGATGGCGTCCTGGGCGTCGTCGCCCTCGGCTACGATGTCGATGGTGCAGCCGTTTCCGGCTCCCAGCATCAGCAGGCCCATGATCGACAAGGCGTTGACGGTGACGCCGTCGCGGGAAACGCGGATGTCGGATTCGAAGGCTGACGCCGTCTTCACGAATTTGGCGCTGGCCCGTGCGTGCAGGCCGCGGGTGTTGCAGATGTTGGCGGTCGCCGAGGCCTGGGCGGCGGTATCGGTCATTTCTCGCCCTGCAGGACCCACGAGGCGACGGAGATGTATTTACGCCCCGCATCCTGGGCATGGGCCACGCAGGCTTCCAGTGGCTCGCAGCCACGCACGCCCGCCAGCTTGATCAGCATGGGCAGGTTCAGCCCGGCGATGACCTCGGCGCGGGTCTCTTCCATCACGGAGATGGCCAGGTTGGATGGGGTGCCGCCGAACATGTCAGTCAGCAGGATGACGCCATCGCCATCGTCAACGGCGCGGGCCGCATCGACGATGTCACGGCGGCGACGTTCCATGTCGTCCTCGGGGCCGATGCAGATGGCGGCGACGCCGCGCTGCGGGCCGACGACGTGCTCCATCGCCGACAGGAATTCCGAGGCCAGTCCCCCGTGGGTGACGATCACCAGCCCGATCATGACAGGTCTACCAAGCTGACGCCCCGTATTCCGACCGCCCTTCGACGTGCCGCAAGCCGCGCGGAATAGCCCAAGTCCGCGCGGGGTTAAAGTCGTCGTGACAAGACTGTGACCTTTTCGACCGCCGAGGCCTCGAATCCGTTCAGCCTGATACGCGGAAGATCGCGCCCGGCGATGCGTTTGAATAGCGGCTCTGGCAAACGGTCTATGGCGTCCGTCGTCAAGTCCACGATCAAGCCCAGCCGGACAAAAGGCCTTGTCGGCTTATTGACGATCCCGACCCCGCGCACCTCCATTCGACCTTCGATCCGTTCAGGAACGGCCGCGTACAGATCGTTACCGGCAGCAAAGACATGGGTGTAGTCATCTGCAATCAGACGCGCGCCGCGCTCGAGCAGACGCAAAGCCAGATCGCTCTTGCCCGCGCCGGACGGCCCGGTCAGCAAGACGCCGATCCAGCCGCGACCCGACCTGTGCAGTGCCACCGTGGTCGCATGATGGGGCTGGTCGCTCATCCGCGTCGTGGTTGGGCAATAACGGGCAGGGCAACTTCGAAGCGCGCGCCTTCGGTCGTGCCATCGGCTCCAGCCCGGTTCATCGCCCGCACCTCTCCGCCATGGGCCTCGACGATCTGGCGCACGATGGAGAGACCCAGGCCAGAGTTGGCCCCGAAGGCCGTGCCGCGCGGTCGCGAGGTGTAGAAACGCTCGAACACCGTCTCCAGGTTCTCGGGCGGAATGCCAGGGCCGTCATCATCGATGGACACGTTGATAGGTCTGTCGGGGTCGAGGCTGCGATGCAGCGTGATCCTGACCTGCCCTTCTGGGGGGCTGAACGAGCGGGCATTGTCGATCAGATTACGGAACACCTGGCCCAGGGGCCCGTCGCGGCCGGTGATGCGGACCGTCTCTGACGGCGGCGAGAAAATGACTCGCGCCTCGCCCGGTTTGTGACCGGCGGAATAGACCCCCGTGATCTCGGTCAACAGGACGGTCAGGTCCACGGCGCGAGGTCTGTCACGGTTCAACTCGGCATCCAGCCGCGAGGCGTTCGAAATGTCGGTGATCAGCCGGTCGAGGCGTCGCACGTCCTGCTGCAACAGACCTGTCAGCTTCTCACGCTGCGCATCGGTCTTCACCAGAGGAAGGGTTTCCAGCGCCGAGCGGATCGACGTCAAGGGGTTCTTGATCTCGTGGCTGACGTCGGCAGCGAAGGCCTCGATGGCATCCATCCGGTCAGACAAGGTTTCGGTCATGGTCTCCAGCGAGCGGGCCAGATCGCCGATCTCGTCCTTGCGGCCGTCCAGGTCAGGCAGGGAGATCGCGCGGGCCCGCTGTAGCCGCACTGCATCGGCCGCCGCCGACAGCCGCATGATCGGACGGGCCACAAAAAGGTGCAGCACCAGAGAGCCCAATATGTTGACGGCCAGGGCGACCAGGGCGAACGGCATAAGGGCCAACCGCTGGGCAGCCAGGGTTTCTTCGACGTCGCCCGCCTCCAACGTCAGCACGCCCAGGACCTGACGCACATGCCGGACGGGTATGGAGACCGAGACGACGCGGTCGCCCGATTCATTCATCCGAACGCCGGCCTGGTTCTGGCCGTCCAGTGCCCCATCGACTTCTTCGGCCAGTTCGCGCCGGGCCTCCTCGACCCGGCGGCTGTTGCGTTCGGCAGTTTCGGGCTGATCGGTTGATGGCGGGGTGCCTGCGGGACGCGCATCAGGCAGGGCCGAGCCCGGTATGGACTCCGTCACCAGATAGCTGTCGGCTACCAGCAGGCCGTCCAGGTCATAGAGCCGAGCCCGCTGCCCATTCGGGATGAATGTATCGACAAGTTGCCTTGAGGCCTCCACCGCGTCGAAGGCTGGCGTGGGCTCGCCCGTTGTCACCCCTTGCCGGCTCAGCACATTGGCCAGCAGTTCGGCCTGGGCGGTCAGGGTCTGCTGGCGCGACTCGATCAGGCCGCGCGTCCACTCATTCAGGGCCAGGGCTCCGCCCAGCAGGATGAGCAGGCTGAGCAGGTTGAGAGCCAGTATGAAGCCGCCCAGCCGCGAGCCGCCGAAACGGCCAAGCCGCCGGCGACCCGGGGACACGTCCTTTTCGGACGGATCAGCTTTCGCGGTAGCGGTATCCGACGCCATACAGGGTCTCGATCGCGTCGAACTCGGGATCGACCACCCGGAACTTCTTTCGCATCCGCTTGACGTGGCTGTCGATGGTGCGGTCGTCGACATAGACCTGATCGTCGTAGGCGGCGTCCATCAGGTTGTCGCGGCTCTTCACGAAACCGGGCCGCTGGGCCAGGGCCTGGAGCAGCAGGAATTCGGTGACCGTCAGCTTGACGGGCTTGCCCTCCCAGGTGCTCTCGTGACGGGCCGGGTCCATAGAGAGCTTGCCGCGCTTGATGGCTTTGGAGCCGCCTTCGCCTGCTGCGGGCTCGGGCTCGCCACCGTCAGCCCCTGTCCTGCGCAGCAGCGCCTTGACCCGCTCGATCAGCAGCCGCTGGCTGAAGGGTTTGTGGATGTAGTCATCGGCACCAAGGTTGAAGCCCAGGATTTCGTCGATCTCCTCGTCCTTGGAGGTCAGCATGATCACCGGGATCTGGCTGGTCTGGCGCAGGCGGCGCAGCACCTCCATGCCGTCCATACGGGGCATCTTGACGTCCAGTATGGCCAGGTCAGGCGGAGAGGTTTCAAGCGCCTCCAGCCCGGCGGCACCGTCGTGGTGGGCGGTGACCTTGTGGCCATGGCTTTCCAGCGCCAGGGACACGGATGCCACGATGTTCTCGTCGTCGTCGACCAGGGTGATATTGGCCAAAGGGCGGTCTCCTCAGCAGTCGTCAAGTGGATGCACTGATCGCATCAACGCGCGACAAGCGTAACCGTTCGATACGGAGCATCAGCAAGAATGCGGCGCAAACATGGGCCGCCGGGTTCTTTTGCGCAATGAAACCCCGCCTTAAAGGCTTTCACTCCAGTGTCGCAGCATAACAGCGTTGAGTGTGGCATGGCCGGTTCGATTCACTACGAGGTCTATATCCGCAAGACCGCTCCGGCACCCTGGGCCCTCCAGATGGCGACTGAAGAACGGGCTGTGGCGATCCAGACCGCCGAGGAACTGCTGCGGGATGATCGCGCGGCCGCTGTTCGCGTGACCAAGGAAACGCTGGACCCCGACACGATGGAGTTCCACAGCCTGACCCTGCTTACCAAGGGGGCACCGGAGATCAAGCGGAAGCGTCTGGTGTCTGAGGATCAGAACGGCCCACGCTGCCTGGCACCGACGGATTTGTACGAGCCCCTGGCGCGCGAGACGATCGGGCGTGTTCTGGAAGATTGGCTGAAGCGTCAGGGCGTGACCCCGTTCGAGTTGCTTCACCGCCCTGACCTGGCCGAAAAGCTCGAGGCGTCGGGCCTTGAACTCCAACATGCAATCCAGAAGGTGGCGGTGCCGGAGAGCCAATCGGTCGGGCAGCCCGTCCACGACCTGGTGCGGCACTACCAGAAGCTGGCGGAGCGCACTCTCGAGCGTGTGGTGGCGGCTGGACGGCGCGGAAGTTTTCCCGGCCTTGAAGAGCGATCCATCGCCGATCTGGCCCATCGTCTGGCGGGAAAGGCCGAGCGCGGATTCGTCATGGGCGGTGTCGTCGCGCGTGCATTGAAGGGGATTCGGGGTGGCCGGGCCCGGGTCGACAAGCTGATGGATCTGGCTGAAGGCGCACCGATGGATGGGCCGCCCCACGCACTGGTCATGGTCCCGATCGAGCAGATCCTGTGTGAAATACTGGCAACGCGCACCAGCCTGGCCGATGTGCTGGGGCCCGCATTGGACCAAGGGGCCTCGCTGGCCGCTGTGGTGCGGATGGTTGCTCCCAGGGAAGTGTCAGCCCTGATCGCCCAAGACGAAAAGCTGGCTTTGCAGATACCGGCGGTGACCGGTCCTGCGGCGCGGTTGGGCGAGCGGTTGCAGGCGGGTCAGTTTCCGCTGCTGGCCTCGACGCTGGCCCGCATGGTGGTGCGTGAACTCATGAGCCCGCGTCGCCTGCGGCCAGGTGATGCTGTCGGCGAAATCGATATCATGCGGACCCTGGCCATGGTTCTCACGGCGACAGCGGGTCGGCTGCTGACGCTTGAAGAGGTTCAATCCGCCTTCAGCGAACGTTCAAAAAGCATCATCACCGCCGATTTCGTCGCTGCCTATGTGGCGTCCTGCAATACGGTCCTGTGCGAGGCCGAATCGCTGACCCGGTTGTGTGAAAATGTCACTGGCAATGCCAATAAACGTTCGGCGGCGCGGTGGCTGGCGGCGTGCATCAACTCGCTGCGCTTCGAGAGCGAGATGCGGTCCGGGGCCGGCGGACGATCGCCTGCTCAGGTTCTCATGATCCTGGCTGGTCTGCAGCGTGCCGTGATGACGTGCGCTCTGGCAGAGCGCGAGGAACAGGAGATCGTGACAGCCATCGGGTTGGTTGGCGGTGGAGTCGAGGCCGAGGCGCGCTTGATCCACATGATGACACGGGCAAAGGCCTCGCTGCATCAGAAACTGGCAGCGTTGTTGAAGATGGCAGCAGGCGAAACCGCGCCGCTTGGCCCCGTCGCCGACCGCGCCAAGGCTGAGGCGCTGAAGCTGCTGCGTCAGCCTGAAAACCGCGAAATGCTGTCGCGCTCGCCGCAGGACCTCATCCCGATCAAGGCCCTCATGCGGGCGGCCGGACTGGCGGCCTGATCAGTCGAAGATGTCGAAGATGCTGTCGCGCTTTTTCTTCTTGTAGCGGTAATCGTCATCCCGGTACGGGCGCTGCTCGCGATACCCCTGTTGATGGCCCCAGGGCTGTGACTGCTGTTGAGGGGGTGGAGCGTAGTTCTGCTGGGGTGGAGGCGCAGCGGGTGCCGAGGCGCGGCCATCTTCAGTGGCCGAAGCCATCAGTTTTTCCAGCTCGCCACGATCCAGCCAGACACCGCGGCATGACGGACACATGTCAAACTGCACGCCGTCCCGATCCAGCGTCTGCATGGCAGAGTTGTCATTGGGGCACATCAGCAGTGGCATCGTCGTCTCCTATGTAGTGTCAGCGGTAAAGCTAGCGACCGTCTGTTTGTTCCGCCAGAGTGGCGATGCGCCGCGCTGCTGGCAGGCTAGAACTGAAGCCAGCTGTCGCCCGGATCGCGATCGCCCGGCGACAGGCGCTGCTGGCCCCAGGCGATGATCATGAAAAGCTTGTGGCTGCGGATGTTGAACTCGCCCGTCATCGGAATGACAGCGCCGAGCGGTGCGCCCGTTTTGGGCTCGTAGAGGAAGCCGGAAAACTCAGCTACACCTACCCGATCCCGTCGACTGTAGACCGAAAGCTCAGGCAGTGAGACGACGTTAAAGCTGTCGTTGATTGGCACCCGCATTTCCGGGAGGCCAAAGACACGGCGCATCTGCTCCAGCGAAAGGGTCCCGGCCCGGATTTCGAATACGGCATCGGCTTCGGTTTTGGACGGGGCGATGAAATAGCCCGCTTCCGAGAGCGCCGCGCGAATGGCGCTTACCGCATAGGGGGCGCTTTCGGCCCGGAAATAGAGTTCATCGACGAAGACCTTGGACCCGACAGGGATGGGCAGGGTCAGCCCATCGACGGCCCGGTCAGCGGCACGCGCCACCAGCAACTGCTCGGTCGCCGTGCGCGACGGATAGGTTTCGGACGTAGAGGCGCAGGCGGACAAGGCAGCCGCTGCTGCCAGGGCTGTGAGCGCGCGCGCGCGGGCCGCAGACGTCATGCCTTACCAGCTCCCCGTATTGGACATGGAAGCCCAGGGTTCAGCGGGAGCCAGTGGCTGCCCCTCCTGCAACAGTTCGATGGAGATGCCGTCAGGCGAGCGCACGAAGGCCATGCGGCCATCACGCGGTGGACGATTGATCGTCACCCCTCCGGCCTGCAAGCGGGCGCATGCGGAATAGATATCATCGACCTTGTAGGCCAGATGTCCGAAATTACGACCGCCCTCGTAGTCTTCCGGGTCCCAGTTGAAGGTCAGCTCCACCTCGGGAGACCGTTCAGCTACCGAGCGTGCCTGGTCAGCAGGCGCGGCCAGAAACACAAGCGTATAGCGCCCCTGCTCGTTCTCCATGCGCCGGACCTCCGTCAGGCCCAGCAGCTCGCAATAGAAATGCAGGGACGCATCCAGATCGGCGACCCGGACCATGGTGTGAAGGTAGCGCATGACGTCCGTATCCTTAGGTGAGGGGGCGGAAGTGCGGCTGTATAGCGATAGAATGTCAGGCTCGCGACTCACGGCCCGTTACGACAACGGCGCTTGCCCTCGCCCTGCCACAGAATTCCGGCTAACCACCCGCCGCAGTCCGAAACGCAGGCCCCATGTCCGATCATAACGACCAGCATGTCGACAATCCCCACAAGAGCTTCATTGCCCTGGTGGCCGATCTGGCGGCCATCAGCGGGCCCGACGGCCTCACCCTTCGCGAAATTCGTGACCGCCTGGACGAACGGGCCTTCGGTCTGATGATCCTGATCCTGGCGATCCCGTGCCTCGTCCCGGCTCTGTATGGCGTGCCGCAGATTGTGGGCATTCCAATTCTTCTGCTGGCGGGACAGATGCTGGTCGGCCGGGTCGAGCCCTGGCTGCCCGAGGCCATTCTCAAGCGACGCGTGACGAAGGCATGGCTGGAGCGGATGGCTGATTTTGCCACCAAGCGCATGGGCTGGCTCGAGCGCCTGTCTCGCCCTCGTCTGAGAATCTTCGCTGAAGGCTGGGCGGAACGAGCCGCAGCCTTCTTCATGATCCTGGCGACCCTTACGATCGTCTTGCCTATGACCAATACAGTGCCTTCTGTGGCCCTGAGCCTGCTGTCGGTGGGACTGATCCAGCGCGACGGACTGTTTGTGGCCGCCGGCGCGACCGTGGCGACGGCCTGGGCCACAGCCTTGATCATCGTCGGTGTCGGCTTCTTCGTCGGCGCGGGCTGGGCGGTTTCTCTGATCGCGCGCTTCGGCGGGTAAGACACATCGACGGCAGCCTGCAGCCCCGCTATGAACGGGGTCCGATGAGAGCAACCTATCGTCTCCTGACCCGGTGGTGGACCGCCTTTGCGCTGGTGGCGTCGCTTGCCCTCCTGGGGGCGGCCCATGCCTTTGAGCGGTTTGGTGGGCTTGAGCCCTGCAATCTGTGTCTGAAACAGCGCGAGGTTTATTGGGGTGCCGTTCTGGTCGCGGCCCTGGCCACGGGATGGCATCTGATCAGCCGGGGCAGTCGGGGCACACCGCGCGTTGCGGCTTTCTTGCTGGCCCTCATCTTCACGACCGGGGCCGTTACCGCCGTCTTCCATATGGGCGGAGAGATGGACTGGTGGACCTTGCCCGCGACCTGCATGGGCGGAACTGTCGATGCCAGCCAGGCGGTGGATTTCATGCTGGGCACCGGTGCCGTCGAGCCAGTGGTCAGCTGCGGCGACGTGGCGTGGCGCTTTGCGGGTATCAGCATGGCAGGGTGGAATGCTGTGATCTCGGTCGTCCTGGCCGCGTTCAGCCTGCTTGCCGCCAAGAGGCCCAAGGATGCCCGTGCCCCTCGAAGCTGATACCCGTCGCGGTCCCTTGCCGCGCCCCGGTCTGGGGGGCAGCCGCCGACGACGCGCCGAAATCCTGCGTGTCGACCACGCAGGCGAATACGCCGCCGTCCATATCTACCGCGCCCAGCAGGCTGTTTTTGAAGGTCGACAAGGCAAGGCCGGAATCGCCGCTGATATGTCCGAGATGCAGGGCCAGGAGGCGGTGCATCTGGCCCGTTTCGATTCCCTTTTGAATGACGAGCGGGTGCGGCCCACGGTCATGACCCCTGTCTGGCGACTGGCGGCACTGGCGCTGGGTGCTGGCACGGCCCTGATGGGCGAGAAGGCGGCCCATGCCTGCACCGAGGCGGTCGAGGACGTGATCGAGAAACACTATGCCGATCAGATCGCCGAACTGTCTGACAGTGACCCCGCGCTGGCCGCCGAACTGACCGTTTTTCGCGACGAGGAATTGGCCCATCACGACCACGCCATCGAACACGGCAGCCGCGAGGCCCCGGCCTATCGGCTGCTGAGCGCGGTGATCAAGGCGGGATGCAAGGTGGCGATCAAGGTCAGCGAAAAGGTCTGACGGTCTTCAGGGTTGAATGTCGAACGCCAGCAGCAGCGTTCGCTGGGCCGGATTGTTGTTGTCGTCGGACAGGATGTAGAGACGCGTCCCGTCGTCACGGGCTACAGCCGCGATACCTTCGAAATTATCGGTTGTACCAGGCAGTTTCAACTCGATCAGCGCCGGGCCAAGCGTGCCGTCGGCGGTCATGTGCCGGACTTGAGCGCGGGCATCCAGTGGCGGGCGATAGGACCGCTGGACGATGAAGACGCCATTGCCAGACGGCTCACGATCCATGCCGGTGATGCGATAGGCCCCATCATCCAGAGCTTCCGCGGGTACAGGCGCGACGACAACGCAGGCGGCGGGCGTGCAGTCCCAGACACCGCCGGATTCGCCCGCCACCCGCCAGCCTGCGTCGAGCGCTGCCAGGCCTTCCATGCCGTTATTGGGGCTGAAGGCGACGTCGGGGTGTCGCACAGGCGTCGGGCTGTTCGCTGGGGCTGCCGCCGGTCCATAGTTCCAGATCCGATGGTCGCGCTCGAAACTGACCAGCAGGTCGCCGGTGTCTGTGATGGCAAGCCCCTCGGCATCGCCATCGGCCTTGTCCGCGATGGGCGTACCATCGGACAAGGTGAGTCGTCGCCAGGCCAGGCCTGTCACACCGACCAGCCTTCCACCGCGGTTCAAGACCAGATGTCCGTGCACCAGGTCGCCTGCATCGCTGACGCTGACGAAGCCACCGTCGCCGATCAGTTTGAGATCCGACAGGCTGTGCAGGGGCGAGCCCGCTTCCAGTACAAGTTCGACACCACCCGCGAACCGCACGCCCTCAGCCAGCCGGGCACCACCGGGCAGGCCGAGGCCAGCGGGACGGATGCCCGGGCTGGCGGGCGTCCAGCCGGGCGGGATCGTCGGCGGAACAAGCGGCCATGTCCCGGCGCATGCCGCGATGGCGAGGGCAGCGAAGGCGGGGACCAGCCGTGACAGGATGCTCAGCGACGGAAGCCGCACGCTCAGGCCGCGCGGCGACGGCGGGCAGGTGTCGGTTTATCGTCGGCCTCGAACAGTTCGGCCAGTTTCTCGACCATGACACCGCCCAGTTGCTCGACATCGACGATGGTAACGGCGCGACGGTACCAGCGGGTGACGTCATGCCCGATGCCGATGGCGATCAGCTCGACGGGCGACTGGGTCTCGATCCGCTCGATCACTTGACGCAGATGCCTGTCGAGATACAGGGCCGCATTGGCCGACTGCGTGGAATCGTCGACCGGCGAGCCGTCGGAAATGACCATCAGGATCTGGCGGCTTTCGGGTCGGGCCTTCAGCCGGTCGTGCGCCCAGGTCAGGGCCTCGCCGTCGATGTTCTCTTTCAACAGCCCCTCGCGCATCATCAGGCCCAGATTCTTCTTGGCCCGACGCCAGGGCGCATCCGCCGCCTTGTAGATGATGTGCCGCAGGTCGTTCAGCCGCCCGGGATTGGCGGGCTTGCCTGCCGTGATCCAGGCCTCGCGCGCCTGACCGCCCTTCCAGGCCCGGGTGGTGAAGCCCAAAATCTCGACCTTGACGCCGCACCGTTCCAAGGTGCGCGCCAGGATATCGGCACAGACCGCCGCCACCATGATCGGCCGACCCCGCATCGAGCCGGAGTTGTCCAGCAGCAGGGTCACGACCGTGTCGCGGAACGGGCTCTCGCTCTCGGCCTTGAACGACAGGGGGCTGGTCGGGTCGGTGATGACGCGGGTCAGGCGGGCGGTGTCCAGCACGCCCTCCTCCAGATCAAAATGCCAGCTGCGGTTCTGCTGCGCCATCAGGCGGCGCTGCAGCTTGTTGGCCAGGCGCGATACGACGCTGGAGAGCGCTGTCAGCTGCTGATCCAGCAGGGAGCGCAGCCGCTCCAGCTCCATCGGATCGCACAGGCCGGAGGCATCCACGACCTCGTCGAAGGCCGTCGTAAAGACGCGATAGGCGTCGATGGCACGGCCGTCGTCCTGGGTTTGCTGGCGATTGGGCAGGGCCCCCTGATCGACCTCGGGGCCGTCTTCGGAGGCTTCGCCGTCGGCATCAGCCGGGCTGCCGTCGGGGCGGCTGTCACGCTCGTCGCTGGCCTCCTGATCGTCAGCGGTGCCCTCCATCGACTGATCGCCGCCGCCCGCCTCGTCGTCGTCTTCGTCCTGATCGTCGGAGGCTTCGGGATCCTGAGGGTCCGGCTCGTCCTCGCCTTCGTTCTCTGAGCGATCATCGCCGCGCCCGTCGCCGAGGTCCATGTCCAGCGCGCGCAGCACAGCTTTCAAGCGATCGGCAAAGGCGGTCTGGTCGTCGGCGACCTCGGCCAGTGCGTCCAGCTTGCGTCCGGCCTTGGTCTCCAGATCGGCCCGGACGAGATCGAGCAAGGTTCCCGCCCCACCGGGCGCGCGCTGACCCGTCAGTCGTTCGCGCACCAGCAGGGCGACGGCCTCGGCCACCGGCACCCGTTCGGCCTCGTTGACGCGCAGCGCCCCCGTCTTCTCCAGCCGGGTCAGCAGGGCCGCGTTCAGATTGGCGCGGACCCCAGCCAAAGCCTTTGACCCTACGGCCTCGACCCGAGCCTGCTCGACAGCTTCGAAAACTTCGGAGGCGCGGTTGTCGGCGGGGCGCAGACGGGCGTTCAGCGCCTCGTCATGATTGGCCAGCCGCAAAGCAAGCCGGTCCGCCTGACCGCGCAGGGTCGCGCTGTCGCCCGACGACGGGTCGCGTGGCGGATGCGGCAGGGTCAAGACGCCGTTCGACAGCCTTGGGCCGTCCGAACCGAACGTCACCTCCAGCTCGGACTGCTCGGCCAGCGCCCTTGCCGCATGGGCCAGGGCGCGCTTGAAGATGTCGGCAGGAGTATCGGCAGAGGCCATGCGGTCGATTAGCCTGTTGGAACGGGTCTGAGAAGGTGGCCGCGACCCTTGAACGCCCGCCGGGTCCACGCGACAAGGCCCCATGACCACGACATTCGGCCGCATCGCCTACGGAGCCCTCGACGTCTGCAATGGCGTGGAGATGGCGACAATACAGGCGGCGGTGGCGCGGACTGGACTGTCAGCCGGGGCGCGGGTGGCGGACATCGGGACGGGCAATGCCGGCGTGGCAATCCGGCTGAGTCAGGCATTCGGTCTGGATGTCGCGGCGATCGAATTCGATCCAGTGATGGCGGAACTGGCGGCGGAGCGGATCGCGGCGGCGGGGATGGAGGTCGATCTGGTCGTCGGGTCGGCGGCGCAGGTGCTGGAAGGGATCGAGCCGCTGGACCTGATCGTGGCCCTGGGGACCACCAATCTGACGGGGGAGGGGCGACCGACGCCGGAGGCGGGGTTCGCCTTTCTGAAGCAACGGATCAGGCCGGGGGGCTGGCTGTTATGGGGAGATCTGGTCTGGTTGGCCGAGCCGTCGGTGCCGCTGAGGCAGGTGGTCGAGGTGAGCAATCAGTACACGGACGATACGGGTTGGGTCGCTGCGGCCGCGACGGTTGGCCTTGTACCGGAGTGGCGTGAAATCTCGTCACAGCCGGTGTTCGATGCCTATGCAAGTGATGCGGTCGGGGCGGCGCGACGCTGGCTGGAGGCGCATCCGGATGCGGCCGAGGCCGAGACCGTGCGGTTCCATGCCGACCGCATGCAGGCGGTGTTCGAGTACGGCCGCGGCCTGATTGGCTTTGGCCTGTATCTGTTCCGCGTGCCGGGCTGAGCGTCAGGCGGTCCGCAGTATCCCGTCCACCACCTGAACCGGCCAGGGCGTCAGTCGCCCGCCTGCGCATGGCCCGCCGGTGCAAAGGCCGCTCAGTGGCTCGAACACCGCGCCATGCCAGCCGCACAGGATTAGCGCCCCGTCCGGGGTCAGATAGCGATCCAGCTCGATCGCCAGCGGATAGCCGGCGTGCGGGCAACGATCGATATAGCCCGCCACCTGTCCATCCTTGCGCACCACGAAGCCGTGGAAGAAGGCCTCGCCGATCTGGAGGACAAAACCGCGCGAACCTGGATCGACGATGTCGTCCTCGGCGCACAGGGCGACATTGGGCGGGGTCTTCCACACACGGGCGCGTTCGGGTGCAGGCGGGGGCGCGTCGCTCAATCCCGTTCGACCTTCAGCGGGCGCGACAGCAAGTCCTCGATCACCCGATCGACGGTGGTCTCGCCGTTCAGCAGGGCCGCGACGGCGAGCGAGATGGGCATGTCGACGCCGGTCCTGGCGGCCAGTTCGCGCACAGCGGGCGCGCTCTCATAGCCCTCGGCCACCGAGCGTTTGCCGGCCAGGGCTTGCTGAACCGTCTGGCCCTGACCGAGAGCGAGGCCCAGGCTCATGTTGCGGGATTGGGGGCTGGAGCAGGTCAGGACCAGGTCGCCCAGGCCGCAGAGGCCCGCGACCGTTTCTGCCCGGCCGCCCAGGGCCACGCCCAGCCGGGTCATTTCGGCAAAGCCGCGCGTGATCAAGGCGGCGTGGGCGCTGCGGCCCAAGCCCCGGCCCTCGACGATGCCGCAGGCGATGGCCAGGACGTTCTTGATCGCCCCGCCGACCTCGGCCCCAATAAGATCGGTCGCCAGATAGGGACGGAAGGCCGGGGCCGACAGCGTTTCCATCAGCCGCTCGCCCAAGGCCTCGTCAGCGCAGGCCAGGGTCACGGCGCTGGGCAGGCCGCGCGCCACTTCTCCTGCAAAGCTGGGGCCCGACAGGACGGCGGCGGGGGCATGCGGCAGGGTCTCGGCCAGGACGTCGGTCATCAGCTTTAGCGAGCCGCGCTCGATCCCCTTCGAACACAGAACGACGGGCACGCCCGCGCGGTGGAAGGGTGCAAATGCTGTCAGCGTCGATCGCATGTACTGGGCCGGGGGCACCGCGAGGATCAGGTCACAGTGCGCCAGATCGGACAGTTCGGTCGTTACCGCGACATGGTCGTCCAGGGTGATGCCGGGCAGGAAGGCCTCGTTGATGCGGCGGTCGCGGATGCTCTCGACCACATCCGGCTCACGCGCCTGAAGCAGCACGTCCAGACCGGCCGACCCGGCGACCTGGGCCAGGGCCGTGCCCCAGGCCCCTGCGCCGATCACGCCTGCGATACGAAATTCCATGCTCATCCTCAGGCCTTCGCCCCCTTGCGGCCCGGCGCGTGTGTCGGGGCTGTCAGGGCGCTGTGTTCGTCCAGTGGCCACCGTGGCCGGGCGGCGGTGTCGATGTCGGAAACCAGCCCCAGCCGCAGCCGCTCTGCCCCCGCCAGCGCGATCATCGCCGCATTGTCGGTACAATAGGCCATGGGCGGGGCCAGGAAGGCAAAGCCGTTCTTGGCCGCCGTGGCTTCCAGCGTGGCGCGGATCGTCTTGTTGGCGGCGACGCCGCCGGCCACGACAAATAGAGGTGGCCCTGACGCCTCGCCCGCTGGGTGAGGCTGCTTGAGGGCGATGGCGCTGTCATGGGTCGCATAGTCCTTCATCGCCCGGTCCGCGCGTTCGCTGAGCTGGCGAGCGATGGCGGTCTGGACGGCGGCGGCCAGGTCGGCCTTGTCCTGCTGGGTCTCACAGGTCTGTGCCAGCCGCGAGGCGGCGGTCTTGAGGCCCGAAAAGGAAAAGTCGCAGTCCTTGCGGCCCAGCAGGGCTCGCGGCAGGTCGAAGCGTGATCCGTCGCCCGATGCCGCCAGCTTCTCCAGCGCCGGACCGCCGGGATAGCCGAGGCCCAGGGCCTTGGCGATCTTGTCGAAGGCCTCGCCCGCCGCATCGTCGATAGTGGTGCCCAGGCGCGTCATGTCGCCGATGCCGCGCACCTCCAGCAGCTGACAGTGCCCGCCCGAGACCAGCAGCAGCAGGAAGGGATAATCGACCGGCTGGCCCAGCCTGGCGGAAACGGCGTGCCCCTCCAGATGGTTGACCGCGATCAGCGGCAGGTCGCGGGCCAGAGCGACCGCCTTTCCGAACCCCAGCCCCACCATGACACCGCCGACCAGACCCGGCCCGGCGGTGGCGGCGACGCCGTCCAGCGCCTCATAGCCCAGACCCGCCTCGGCCATCGCACGGCGGACGACACCGTCGATCATCTCCACATGGCTGCGGGCCGCGATCTCGGGCACCACGCCGCCGAAGGCCGCATGGTCCTCGGTCTGGCTGTGGACCACGGACGACAGAACGGTCGCGCTGCCGTCGGTGGCCAGACGCACGACCGAGGCGGCGGTTTCGTCGCAGCTGGTTTCAAGGCCCAGAACTGTGAGCTGAGCAGGCAGCGACGTCGCGTCGGTTGCCCGGCCTGCCTCGCTGCTATAGTCCGCGCCGATACTCATGGGGTCGAGGTAGCGACCTCGTCCCGCTTCCGCAACGGTTCCCGTCACCCGCATGACCCCTCTCGTCCGCATCGGCACGCGTCGCTCCAAACTGGCCCTGACCCAGTCGGGCATGATGCAGCGCGCCATCGGCCGCGCCCTGGGTGTGCCGGAGGCGGATATCGAGGCGGCGGTACCTCTGGTCGAGATCGTGACGACCGGGGATAGGGTGCAGGATCGTCGCCTGATGGACATCGGCGGAAAGGCCCTGTTCACCAAGGAGATCGAGGAGGCGCTGCTGGATGGCCGCGTCGATGTGGCGGTCCATTCCATGAAGGACATGCCGGCGGACCAGCCCCCGGGCCTTTGCATCGCCGCCGTGCCGGTGCGCGAGGATGCCCGCGACGCCTTCATCAGCGATGTGGTCCCCAGCTTCGACGAGCTGCCCATGGGCGCACGACTGGGAACGGCCTCCTTGCGCCGGCAGGCCCAGGCCCTGGCCCTGCGGCCGGACCTGCAGATAGAGATGCTGCGCGGCAATGTGGATACGCGACTGCGAAGGCTGGCCGATGGCGAATTCGACGCCATACTGTTGGCCACCGCAGGCCTGAACCGGCTGGGCTTCGAGAGCGTGATCCGGGAACGGCTGTCGCTTGATCGATTTCTGCCGGCGCCGGGGCAGGGGGCGCTGGCCTTGCAGACGCGGGCCGAGGACCTGGGCGCGGCCTGGGTTACGGCGCTGAACGACCCCATGACAGCCCTGGCCATCGAGGCCGAGCGCGGCGCGATGACCGCTCTGGAAGGCTCGTGTCGCACTGCGGTGGGTGCGCACGCCGAGATAGCGGACGGGAGGCTGCTGCTCACGACGGAAATGCTGGCCCCCGACGGTTCGACCCGCTGGCGGCGCGGCGGCGAGATGTTCGAGATCGAGGCGGAGGACGCCGGCCCGCAGGCGCGCGCGCTGGGCCTTCGTCTGGGAGCCGAGGTTCATGCGCTGGCGGGCGATCAGAGGGTGGACCTCTGACCGGCCCTTCCCTCGTCTGGGTCACCCGCGCCGAGCCGGGCGCGTCGCGCACAGCCGGGCGGTTGAGGGAGACGGGCTGGACACCGGTTGTCTGTCCGCTGCTTGCCATCCGCCCACTTCCGCAGCCTGCGCCCGATCTGGATGACTGCGCGGCCATCGCCTTCACCAGCATCAATGGCGTAGCAGCCTTCGCCGCATTAACCCCCAGACGCGACCGCCGGGTATTGACCGTGGGTGATGCGACGGCCGGGGCGGCGCGCGACGCTGGGTTTGCGGATGTTGTTTCGGCCAATGGCTCCGTCAGCGATCTTGTGAATCTGGTGTCGCGGGCAATGCACCCTCACGAGCGGCTACTGGCCGCAGTGGCAAAGGAACCGGTGGCCGATCTTGTGAGATTGCTGACCGGCCGTGTCCGGGTCGAGACCGTGTCGGTCTATGAGGCGGTCGAGACCGGGGTTCATGCGCCCGAGAGCATAGACGCCATAATGATCCATTCGCCCCGCGCGGCGGTGGCATTGGCTGCTCTGGGACCGCAGGCGTTCGAAGGACGGCTGATCGTGGCCATTTCGGAGCAGGCGGCCGTCCCCCTGAACGACCTGTCGGCCGTCGATCTGCGCATCGCCGACCACCCCAGTGAAACGGGGATGCTGGAGGCGCTTGGCAAGCCCGCGCCCGGCGTATAAAGAGCGCCTCTCTCGCGCGAGCCGGTTCCCGTCCGCGCCGGGCCGCTTTAGCTCAGCTGGTAGAGCACATCATTCGTAATGATGGGGTCAGGTGTTCGAGTCACCTAAGCGGCACCACCACTCCAATGGCACTCTAGGTAGGAAGCTGGCAGGCGAGCGGCGGAAGGGCCGTTGCCCTAGGGAGCCGGATGGGTACCCGGTGGGAAGCGCTCCAATCGGCTTTGATGTTCAGTTTAGCGGATCGAGTTCGAGCCGCTTGGGCATCATCACACCTGTTGCGCTGCTTGCGTTGAGAGAGAGCCTCAACACGACCTTGAGCCCTCTCGCCAGATGCCCCCGTTGCGTGCTGATTAGACGTTGAACCTAATGAAATCCCGACGCGCCGGAGAAAGTCACCGGCGGGTGAAGAGGATCAAGCCTGCCGAAGTGGCCAAACGCAACTGCTCTAAAAACTCATTTGCGAAGCTGACACCTACTCCGCTAGGCAACATCACGTGGACAGTCGCAATGTGACGCACTGGGGGATGATTGTGGGTTTCTCGCTGACGGAAAACGCCTTCGCGCGACTAGGAGTGTCAATACGTACGCGTTCCGAAAAGATTGAGGAAGCGTTTGAAGATGCGGTGATTGAAAAACCAGCTTTGGAGGCGAAACTTCTCAAAACTAAACAAGAGATCACGTTCCCGAAACTTCGTTTGGAGTCCGAAGTTCGATGGCTCATCGATATGGCCCCTAATAAAGCCGAGCAAGTTATTGAAACGCTCAAAGATAACAATCTTCAGCAGACGCTTCGCTTTCTGAATGAGGACGCGATCGGCCTCTCTGCTGCCAATATCGCTGCTGACGCATGTGGACGTTTTGATCCCGATGTCTTCATCGATCGATTGATTGACACTCATGCGACAATCGAAACCGTTCGTGTATCGGATGAAATTAACTCTGCTCGTGCCGTGTCCGGCTTTAGCCAGGTAGCTCTTGCGCAAGTGAGGGACGCGCTGACAGGCGTTACAACGGAACATGCGCAAGCAGTCGTCGAAAGTCTGGCGAGGCGAGCAAACCCTGGGCCGACCTTAGCCAAACTCACCTCAACACGATCTGGACCCTTTATCGATGTTCTCATCGAGACATACGACCGCTGGGCAGCGCCTAAACTCAGGGAAGTAGAGGAAGGGGCAGTGCATTTCCTCAAATTGATCGACGAAACGGGTGAAGGAAATGTTGCACAAGCTGTCACGAAACTCAAAGAATGGTCACAGATTAGCGAACCTGTTCAGCGCCATCACGAAGCCAAGGGCCTTGACGAGCCCCGTTCTCTGAAACTCTACTATGCCTCGCGTTCGGCTTCGATTTCTTTAGCCAATAACCATCAACATTATGAAGCGGCAGACAATCTGACTTCGGCGATGTCAGAGATATTTGAGCGCTTACCTTCGGCTAAAAAACAGCTTGCGATTGACCTGGAGACGCTTGGAGAATTGCGACAGGACGTGGCTCGTGAAGCGCTTGTTAGCCCTTTGGGAGACCAAATCTCCAAACTTGGAGCAAAGATATCCCAAACAGCGGATCTTCTTGAGACGCAAGATTGGCAATCCGACAATCTAGTTGATCTCGACCGTGCCTTCGATCAAGCGCGAAGGGGCGGCGATGTCGACGACTTAGTTCTGGAGCTTGTTCGTAGCCTTGCACTGAAACTCAACGCAGAAAATTATCCTCGCGCGGCTTATGTTCTGCTGCATCGATATCTCGATAAGCTTCCCGACCTCGACCCCGGCTTGGCACTGACCTCGGCAAACGAACTGTCGATCTTGCGCAGCAATGCAGATCAAAAGGAATTGATTCGCGCCCTCAAACAGGAGCAGTTCGATGTGGCCGACAAGCTTGTAACTTCATTGTTGAGCTACGACCAGGATGAGACACTGCGGGGGCAACTGCTCCAAATCCGGGGTCAAATCGACAAGCGCAAATCGGATCGCGCGGCGAAGATTATCGGTTGGGTCATTCTGATCGTCATCGGCGCAGTGCTGTTTTTGGTCTCCCAAGCCAACCAGTCCTCACCTCAACCTCAAACTGATTACTATGCGGCGGATGACTTCTCGGGAGCGACTGGCGCTGCGGCCGACGCGCCGGTTGATGTGCCCGCCGAGCAGACTTTTGGTGCTCCGACCGATCCTTATGTAGATCCGTACGCAGAGCAATATGTTGATCCCTACGCACAATCGCCTACACCCCCTCCGATCCCTCCCGTGAACACAGCTGTGCCGAGTGCCGGTGCCGGACCTGTGTACTCACAATATGAGATTGAATCTTGCCTCGAAGAAGAAGCAATCCTCAACCGGCTTCGCGGCATGACTTCATCCGATAATGCAATTGACCGGTTCAACGCTCGGATCAGCAGCTACAACGCCCGGTGTGGCAGCTACCAATATCGTCTGGATGATATGACCCGTGCGCAAGCGGCGGTTTCAGCGCAGTCCGCGGTGATTTCAGCGGAGGCGAAACGGCTCGCCGACGAGTGGTCCTATGAGTGAAGTTAGTGTTTTGCCCCCGGCCGTTATCGCTCTGATAATTGACCAATGGCGGCTCCTTCGATCGTTTTCGCGGGTGATCGATCAGCTGCCCGAAACGAGTAGGGCAAGGTTGAATGGGCAGGCGCGCTTCCACCAGACTAAGCTGGACAGCGTGTTGGCGGATATTGGCTTAATCCTTGTGACATACGAGGGGCGGACTTTCGACGGGACGCTGCCACCAACCGCACAAAACACGGACGACTTTGCGGAAAATTCCTCGTTGATCGTGCAAGAGACGATCGAACCGACGCTGATTTTTTCAGGCCGTATTCTTCATAGCGGCAAGGTCAATCTTACTGACCAAGGAGACATTTAATGTATCTCGGTATCGACCTGGGCACTTCCAACTCAGCAGCTGTTGGCTACGACGGTGAGACCCTTCGAGTTTTCAAAACTGCGGAAGGCGCGGATGTCCTTCCTAGCGCTCTTTTCATAAACGCGCAGGGTCGTCGGTTTGTTGGAAAGCGTGCTTATGAACAGGCCGCGCTAAGTCCGGACAACGTCGCCATCGCGTTCAAGCGGATGATGGGTACCAGCACTCCGCTGACTTTCGGCGCTGCCAAGACGACGCTAACACCTGAAGAGGCTAGCGCAGAAGTTCTACGCACGCTGGTAGGTCAGGCGACATTGGAAGCCGGTGGAGAGCGCGTGACGGGCACGGTGATCACCATGCCGGCGGCCTTCAATCAGATGCAGACCGAAGCTACATTGAGGGCAGCCGAACTGGCTGGCATTCAACCCATCGCCTTGCTTCACGAACCCATCGCTGCAGCCATGGGGTCGATGGCCACCGCCAAGTCACGCAACGGTCAATTCCTGGTTTACGATCTTGGGGGCGGCACTTTCGACGCGGCCCTAGTGCAAAGTTCGGGCGGCGTTGTGAATGTTGTAGCGAACGAAGGCATCAACATGCTCGGAGGGCGCGACCATGACCGCGCGCTACTGAACGAAATTGTAGTACCCTGGCTAGAATCTAGTTTTGTTTTTGGCCCCGAATATCAACTCGATCCCAACTACTCGAAGATGCTGCGCCGCATCCAACTCCGGCTCGAGGAAGCGAAGATTGAGCTGACTACACGCGACTCGACTCAGCTATTCATCAGCGACGACGAGCTTCGCATTAGCGATAAATCCGGAGCCGGTATCTACGTAGATGTTGAGATAACCCGTGATCAGCTCGAGCGGCTGGTCGCGCCGGAGATCGATCGATCAATCGAACTCTGCGCCAGGATGATCCGCGACAATGGTTTTCAACCGGAAGATATTGACCGCGTTGTCCTGATCGGCGGTCCATCTAAAATGCCGATTGTCCGCAACCGCGTTCCGGAAGCGCTCGGTATCTCAGTGGACCTATCAACAGATCCGATGACTGCGGTGGCCCGCGGAGCGGCGATATATGCAGAGAGCCGGCAGTGGGGCGAGACCCGAAGTTCGCGCAAGGCGTCGCGCGCAACGGAAGTCGCTGGTGCCGGCGTTCGGTTCGACTTTCCGGCCCGGACGTCCGAAGACTCTGCCCGTCTGCGTATCACCGGCTGTTCCAACCATCGGATCCGTATCGATGCGGACGACGGCTGGTCGTCAGGCGAATTCGATGTGGTGCAGGAACATCGCATGGCGCTTCCGTTACCTCGCCTGGGCGAAAACGTGTTTCGAGCGCACCTGAACAAGGCGGGCGCTACCGGTGAGGTAGTTGAGCTCAAAGTAGTCCAAACCGCAGCGTCAGCGGCCGGCGTACCGCTGACACACACGCTCGCCATCGCGGTGGAAGAAGACCAAGGTGGGAGCCGTCGGGACAAGCTGACGCCAGTAGCAAAAAAGGACGAAATCCTGCCGCTAAGTGGCATTGCTCAGTTTCGTGCGGGTAGGACGCTGGTCGGCGGCTCACAAGATCGGATCGACATCGGGTTCTTCGAGACGGCACCGGACATCATGGAGATCGAACTCGCACGCTCAGTCGGGGCGTTCCAGTTGCGCGCAGATGTCCACCTTGAACAAGGCCAGGTACTGCGCACAGGGTCAGCTATAGACGTCCAATGGCAGATCGACGAGAACGGGATTGTGCTGGCGACCGTCGCGTTGCCGGAGATGGGCGTCTCCTTCGACAGTCAGCGCTTCTACAGTTCGGCTGCCGGGCACAGGAACTTCGCCGGCGAAGATGGCGGTCGCTATCTTGGTGTCCTCGTAGAAGACGCCAGCAGCGCCCTTGATACAGCTCGCGAAGCCTTGAGCCCGACTGCATGGGTCGAGGTGGAGTCGCTAAAAGAGCGAGTCGCAAAGCAACAAAACAAGCTCGATACTAGCGATGACCCGGAGGTGCGTCGCCAAGCCGCCGAAGAAATATTGTCAGTTCGCGAAGGGCTCCACCGGCTTACGCATGCCGATGAGCACCGTGTCGCGATCCTCAACCGGGACCTCGCGACAATCGAAGAGCTCGCAGAAGGCACGATCCGGGAGCGGATGGAGGCGAGCGACGCAGCGCGCTTCGATCAGTTGGCGAAGACCGCTAGGGAAGCACTCGATGCCGACAAGCCGACGCAGGCCGAGACGCCGATTGAACAAATGCGCGGCATCTTGTTCATCGTGCTCATGAGCATTCCCGATTTCGTGATCGATCGCTTCGAGACACTAGTGCTTGACCGTCATGTTGCAGCGGACAAGGACGTCCACGACAAACTGGTGAATGTTGGACGTGCCTGCATACAGGCTGACAACTGGGATGGCCTGCGGCAAGTCAACACCGAGCTTCAGCGCAACCTAGTCGTCATGACGCCAACAGGCAGACAAACTGATGCACTTTCAGGTTTGCTGAGGCGCTAAATCTGTCAGGAGTTCAGATCGAACTAGGAACGCCTTCTCTCAAAATATCGAGTTTGCAGGCGCTTTAACCAACGCTCGAGCCTCTTCAACACCGATCCATCGACGCTGGAGCGAGATCATCCGATGGAGGACCCTGTGGCAGACGGCGCATAGAAGCGCCACGTCGGAAAGTTTTGTGACACCGGCTCCCACTGACGCGATGGGCACCACGTGGTGAGCCTCAAACGCCGCAGCCCGAAACTCAGGCGGTAAGTTCGAGTGCGTATCTCCGCACATTTGGCACTCCAGACCCACACCTTCCAACTTCTTGAGGAGAGCTTTCCTCAGGCCTGGGCTTCGTTCGCGCCGCATATGCTTTTGGGTCAGAAGGCGACCCTCGTAGAATTCCACGTCTTCAGCTTCGTCGGGACTGGGAGCTTCTAGGCCTAACTCAGATGCGATGCCTGCTCGGATCAACGACGCCAACCGGGTGACCTCGACCGGATTTGCTCCAAGCTCATCCCAGATTTCCCGGTCCATCCGAGAAACATTGCTCAGCCCTTTGCCAGTCTCTCGGCTTCGAAGATTCTGGACTTTAAATGCGGCACCATCTGGATTTCTGAACGTGGGTTTGCGAGCAGCCTCCCCATGGTACGGAAGCGCCCGTAGTGTATTTGATAGGGCAATGATCACCGGATCTTTGGAGTTCGGATTCTTGCCGCCCAAGGCGAAGTAGGTTTCCAGAGCTAGGATGGTCTCGTCGCGGTTCCAGTTCGGATTTCCGTGACCTTTGGTGACCGCCATTGATATTCCCCCTGGTGTTTTGCGTCTGGAAACCTAACGCCGGCTAACCGTCATCTAATGAAGTAGCGGGTCAGATAGCGGGCGCGCAGTAGGCGGTAACTTATATGAAGAACCGCCAAACAACCGACTCTTCACCAAATACGCTCCTGTCATACAGAGGCGGTCAGCCCGGCCATTCGGCGAAACGATATCCCATGAAACTCTAGGCCTTAACGTCGATCACTAGCGCCCCTCGCGGGCACCATCACCACACCCACCCCGCGCCGTCGTGACGAAAGTCACGACGGCTTTTTCATGCCTGAAAGGAACCTCACCTTGCTGACCCTTAGCGACCGCGATGCGGTAACAGCCGCCCTAACCGATCTCACCCTCGACCCGGTCCTTCGCGCTTTGATCACGCTCCGCGCTTGGCAAATCGACACCGACCGCAATAACCCCCTCAGCGATGTCCTTCAGATCGTCGTCGTTCATCCAGGTGATCCGCCCGAGGTCATCCTAAAGGCCGTGAGCTTTCCAATCATCCTGGATAGAGCCGATCAGCCAGGTTTCGAGTGGATGGAAGACCACGGCTCATGGTTCGAGCTGGCCTACGTGCTGACTGACGAAGCCGGCATGCTGGTGTTCGTCCCGGACCATCCTGACACCGACCCTAGTCTGCACGCCTACTGCCTGAAGTTCGCCGGCCGATCAGTGATTTCGACAAACTGACGTCCAAGCGTGCGGCACCGCCGACTCCGGCCGCGCTCCGCGGCGCACGCCTGCGAAACTGAAAACCTGCGGTTCTGAACCACTGCCCTCAACCTAAGCCCACCCACCGCCCGCGCACCGTCGCGGGCTTTTTCATGTCTGGAAGGAAAAACCATGCTGAAAGTTATCGACCGCGCCTCGTTAGCGAGCGCGCTCAACGAGCCCAATCTCGACCCCGATCTGCGAGCCTTGATTCCTTTGCGTGTTGAGCAGCTGGGCCATGACGCCAAGCTGTTCGTCATCCAGGGTGGTGACACGCCCGATGTCATCAACGCCGTCGTTGGTTTCGCCATCACTGGAAACGACCCCGTAGCCTTCAACTACAATTTTATCTCTGACCACGGCCGCTGGTTTGAGATTGCTCTGATCCTTGACGACGTTTCGACGCGTATCTTCGTCGAAAACGACCCCGGCACCGAGTTGGGCATCCATGGCTTGTGCCTTTCTCACTTCTGGCCTGACGGGGAGGGAGAGGGTCGATGAACAAGCTCGCAGGGCTTGTGACCTTGTGCGTCATCCTGGCGATCATCAGGGCTGCGTTGATCGCACTGGTGGTGGCGCTGCTGCTGGTGCTTCTGGTCTTATTCATCACGCGACCGAAGGACACGCTGATACTGTTGGGTGCCTTCGTGGTGATGGGTCTGGCGAACGCTCGGCCTCTCGCCTTCATCGCCGCTGTCGCCATCATCGGCGTTGCGGTGGTGGTGCTTAGGTTGAGGAGAAGGCGTTCTCAACCGCTGCGTCTGCACGACGGACGCTAAAGGCCTTTAAACGAGCACTGATACTGGCGATCGGCTGAAAGCACTCAAAGTCGGTCGCCTCGTCAGCATGCCTTTAGAGCCATCGGAAACCGGTCAACTGAGAGCTTTGATGGAGAAGTCCCGTTAGCCCATGAAGTATTCGCTTCCGCCTGGAAGCATCGTCCGCCTTAGAACTTCTGCAACGGTCAAATAGCCGACTTCAAAAACCGCGAAACCGGCTAACTATCACTTGACTAACCGGTCGATAGTGGTTTCGGTAAATACATCAGCGCCGCCTCGAGCGATCGTCACGCTGCACAGAGCTTCGTCACCATCGAGCTCGCTCCTGCGCCACCAGTGCCGGGGGTTAAAGCCTCTACTTCCCAACACCGTTCTTTGAAATCGTCAGGAGAGAAATATGGAAGACGACACCAGTCGCCTGGACGCGCACGCCCGGAAGCTGCCGGGTCATAACCTCGAACCCCCAACAGACCCCCCGTCAAAGCCTGGCGACACCGGGGCTGAGCTGCTGACCCCAGAAGGTCAAGCAGCGCCAGTCGCGATCGCACGACACCCGCTGTCTCGGTTCAGCTTGCTGGGCAGTGCCAACGATCTCGAAGCCAACGCCGCATACACGAAGCCGCTCCTTGGTCGGTTCGTAATGGATGGCCAAGCGACGATGATCTACGCCGCGCCTAATGCGGGTAAGACGCTGATCATCTTGCACTGCGTCCTAGAGGCAATCGCCGACGGCCGGATTGCTGCCAACCGCGTTTTCTACGTGAACGCCGATGACGGCAGCCAAGGCTTGGCGGTGAAGGTTCGACTGCTGGAGGACGCGGGTGCTCACATGATGGCCCCCGGCCACAAAGGCATGAAGACAAAAGACCTAGTCGAGAAGCTGTTGCAGGCAACCGAAGACGGCACGGCGAAAGGCACACTCGTCATCATCGACACACTCAAGAAATTCACTGATCCGATGGACAAGAAGCGGACCAGTGAGTTTGGGCAAGTGTGCCGCCAGTATGTGTCGGCCGGGGGAACGATCGTCGCGCTAGGCCACACACGGAAACAGCCGAGGACTGACGGCAAGCCCCAGTACCAAGGGACGACCGACATTCTGGAAGACTTCGATGCCGTCTACGTTGGCGAGCTCATGAAGGAAGAAGGTCGGACTGATCGACGTGTCGTTCGCTTGAATATGGAGAAGAAGCGTGCCGATAGCCCGAATGAAGTGGCGTATGCCTACATCGATGAATCCGGGGTCAGCTACGTCGAGAAGCTAGCGTCGGTCGAGCCTGTGGATCCTCACGGTCTGGAACCATTCCAAGACGCGGCAAGGGAAGGCGATATCGTCAAGGTTCGGATGGCCGTCGCCGACATCATCGGGGAAGGTTTTTTCGGCGGTAAGATGGCTCTGGCTGCGGCCACTGCATCGGCCTGCAAGATCTCGAAGCGACAGGCCATTCGGGTGATTGAGGAATGCACCGGAAATACCCCCGGGGTTCACATCTGGAACACCGAAACGGGGCCGCGCAATACACAGTACTACCGGGTCATCATCTTCGGTTGATGATCGCGCTGCAGTTTTCAGTTTTTAGTTTTCCGGCCGCGTTCGGCGAAAGTCTGATTGCGAACCGCAAAACTGAAAACTGACAAACTGCCCGCTCGGCCGCCCGTCAAAGGCGGTCCAAACGCTGCCCCCTGGGCACGCTCGACGCCCTCCGAAGGGCTCCGCCATCCCCGCCCCCGACGCGCCGCCCCAGCGGCCATCTCTGGCGCAAACGCGGGCCACCCGGCACCGCTCGAACTTCCTATCAACCACCCACCCCGCGCAGGTCGCGGACGCCGGTCGCTCGCGTGAAAACACAGTGATCCGGTTGGAGGATCATCATGACGACCCACAATGCCGATTTAGACGACTTCATCTGGCCCGAACGCGACCAGCCAGACGATGAAACTCGCGCTGTCATTGCCCTGCTGGCCTACATCGGGGGCGGCCTTAGCGAGGGACCCCAGGCCTTGGCAGAGGCGGCGGCAAAGGATGCGGGTGTGCCGGTCCTTTTGGCGTTGGCCATGCTGCACCGTCACACCGGCTCCGGATCGAGCAGCGACCACTTCTGGGATGTCCAGCGCGTGATCGGCAGCAATCGCCAGCACTACACGTTGGTGCCGCCCTCCTGAGGCTTGGTGAAGCTGGCGGGTCCTCTAGCCGCCCCCGGCCCGCCTGATCGTCAGGACTGCGTCCGCTGCCACCTAGGGCACGCTCCACGCCCTCTGTGGGCCAAACCACCCCAGCTGCAACGCGGACCCCATACGGGCCAGTCGGAGCCGCTGCGTGCCGCATGCGGTGCCGCTCAACCCCAACCACCCAATCGGCCCCGGCCGCCCGTTTGCCCTCACCCGGCGCGGCGGTCCGGCGGTCTGACCTTCCAATCCACGCTCAACAGGAGAACACGATGCCAAAAGCGCATCTCGACCACGCATTCGTAACCGCCGCCGTGTGCAAGCCCGGCCAGAACAAGACCGACTACTATGATCTGACAGTGACCGGCTTCGTTCTGGAATGTCGCCGATCAGGCGGCCGGACCTACTACCTGCGTTACGCCGACGCAGCCGGAAGACAGAAGCAATACAAGATCGGACGGGTGGAGGACGTGACTTTCGCAGCCGCCAAGAAGCACGCCCAGCGCCTTCGGTCTGAGGTTGTGATGGGCGGCGACCCAGGCGCTGCCAAGGCCGATGCCAAGGCAATTCCGCTCTATCGTGACCTGGCGGCCATGCACCTTGCCGATGCGAAGTTGAACCTGAAGTCCTATGCCACCATGGAGGCGTGTATGCGCAATCACTTGCTTCCTAAATGGGGTAAGGTGCGCTTGACGGACATTACCAATCGAGGTGTCAGTCAGTGGCTCGCTGAGAAGAGAGCTGCCGGGTCATCGCCGGCGACAGTGGAGCGCATGCGGATGGTCCTTGGGCGATCCTATGTTCTCGGTCAGCGATGGGAGGTGCCCGGCACCGACAAGAATCCAACGCGCGGTATTGCTAGGAAGCCCCTTTGCAATTCTCGCGAAATCTTCATCGACACAGCACAAGCGGCACGGCTCCGCAAGGCGGTGGCCGCCTCGCAGAACCCTCAGCTGCAGCATATCGTCGGGCTACTGCTGCTGACCGGTGCCCGGGTGCGCGAACTCCTGGACGCACGGTGGGAAAACGTGGACGTTGATCGACAGTCCTGGCTGATACCGACCTCGAAGACCGGCAAGCCCCGTTGGGTACCCCTGTCGAAGGCGGCCATAGGGATCATTGAAGCCTTACCACGCTTCAAGAACTGCCCTTGGCTGGTTCCTAACCCGGACACCATGAAGCCATACGTGTCCATCAAGCACTCATGGCAGACGGCGAGGAAAGTGGCAGAACTACCGGGTCTGCGGATCCACGATCTGCGGCATTCGGCGGCGTCCTTCATGGTCAATAGCGGGGTCGATCTGTTCGCTGTCGGCAAGGTTCTGGGTCACGCCAGCTATCAATCGACCCAGCGATACGCCCACCTCGCCAACGAAACGCTTCTCCAGGCTGTCGAATCTTGCGCGGCTAAACAGTCTGCGGCCTAACCTTCACCTCGCCTCGCGCGCTGGCTTCGGCTGGTGCGCGGGGCGGGGACCTTCTTTTTTTTGATATGGACCCGACATGAAGAACGATGAACCGCCTCCGATCGATGATCTCGCATTGTCTGAACGGGAAGCCCAATGGCGCAAGGTGCCGGGGGGCCTCCGGCTGGCGCAGCGCAACCTCCGGGACCAGATCGGCCTCTACCGGATCAGGTATCGAGGCGAAGTCGCGGTCGTGGGCGTGGCGACGGACAAGAAGGGCGGCCTGGCTAAACGATTTTCCGATTTTACCCGCCCTAGTCCGAGCGGCAGAAACCATCACGCCGGCCGGCTGATCTATGAACATCGCAACGAGGTTGAGTTGGAGGTGCTGATAACCGGCGACCGGCATTCGTCGCCGGACGATGCGAAGCGATTGAAGGCACCGATGATCGAGTTGCACAAACCTATCTGGACAGCACCAGCGCGGTCACCTGCGACGTTCGAACGGCGACCCAAAAGTAGGACCAAGGCCATCAAACCCGGTACGAAGATGTCCCCCTACACCGGCACCATCCCGGGTCAGTCTGGGCGGTTGCCCGATCGCGACGAGTGAGGTTTCCTTGGCCGCCCATCGTGCATTTTGGCCCAACGTCCGCTTAAACGCATTGGCGACCTGGCTGTCCCAGCCGCCATCGTTTCAAGACGGAGAGGCCTAGTTGGCGGGCGTACAGACGTATACCCGGCCAGGATTTGCTTCCTGCATTCCCGTCACGGCTTCAACGCAGGCCTGATGATCGTCCATGTAGCCGAAGATCAAACCGACACGCTCCGACGTGCCCATCGCCGTGATCGTTTCGATCCACTGATCTGACCCTCCACCAACCCGATTGTCCGCCACGAAGTTCGACAGGGCATCATAGCCTTCAACGCCGTCAGACGATCCGCAGGACGCCAGCACAAGCACAGATGCCAAGACCATTGCGCGCTTAACCATCACCGTCCCCGATCAAACTCAGTGCCCCATCTGGCAACGCCCGCTGTAGCGCCTTCGCCTCGCTCCAGGGTGCGCGCATCCAGGTCTCGCGTTCCTCAGCAGTAGTCAGGATGACCGGCATCGCTTTGGGGTGGACGGATTTTACCGGTTCGCTGGGCTTGGTCGTCAGGAAGGCGAACAGGTTGATCGTCTCCATTCCGGTCTTGATCTTGCGCACCGTCGTCCAGTCACGGATGTGGATACCGGCGAAGAAGGCCAGTGGCTCTGGATCGTCGCCGGACAGCCTGAACCAGATCGGGCGGTACTTGCCCTCGCGTCACGACCAGGCTCGCTGAAGGCTGTGAAGGGGACCAAGCAGCGATTTGCCGGCTCCAGCCAAGGCTTCCAATGCGAAGATGTGGTGTTGCGCACATTGGTGGTGCCGCTGTCGGGCTCGAGCTCCAGCAGGCGAGGGAAGTCTATGTCCTTGCCCTTGGCCCTCAGCTTGTCGGCCCGTTTCGTGGCGGCATCGAACAGCGCCCTCTTAGATGACGGCATGCCCCATCGGGCTAGCGCTAGCTCGCGCTCTCCATCCAGGCCGGAACGGACGATCGGGGCGGGGTAGTCAGGATAAAGGTCGCCGGGCGCGAGGTTGCCGACGTCGGAACGCATGGCATTGGCCAGATCCATGATCGCCTGAGGACCGGACCGCTGGCGGTAGAGATTGCACAATGTTCCATCCTTTCGAGCTCATACGGCATCAGGCGATTATCATGCGCACGACTAGGCCAGCCTGGATGATCAGTAAGAGGATCAGCCCAGCAATCAGAAACCCTTCCGTCCGATCACGCCCACCCATGTCCGTCCTCTCAGGTCAGATCATCGCGCCCTGATCGTTACCGCGATCGCGCAGTGGTCACTCAGAGCTTCGCCTTCATAGGTCCGCTCTTCAAATTCCAACTGATCGGCTGTCGCGCGGCGATCCAAGACAATGTGATCGATGAAGTCGGAGTAGCGAGGGTTGCAGCGGGCCGACGTCGTTCCAGCCGCTAGGCTCAGGTCAGAGTTCGATGGCGTTGCGTCATCCCAGTCTGCCCAGACGGCGTCGCCGGCTTGGGCCAGGCGTCGGTTGAAGTCACCTAGCACGGCAAAGCGCACACCCTCGTCCGCCCTGCGGTCGATCCAGTCCTCCATGACCGGCACCTGCTGCATTAGGGTTGGGCACGCCTCGTTTCGGTCGCCGGAACTACAGCCGGACTTCAGATGCACAGACAGCAGTCGCAGCGGCTGGCCGCGTGGCCGCACGACGATATCGACACCCGACCGGAGATCGGCGTTGCCCAGCTGCAAGGCGACAAGGTCAGCTTGACGCTCGAATGCGAGCCCCTTGCGGATTGCAAAGCCCGTGCGTTGATCACGGATAGTCAGGCCGTCTTCGCCTCGGCATGCACCGCCACGGCCGGAAGCCACGCGATTCTCGACCAACACCACGTATTGAGACGGATCGAAAACTCGCTCCACAGCGGCCTGTGACTCGACTTCCTGGACCGCGATCACATCGGCGTCCAAGGCCTCGGCATAGGCGCGCAGTGATTGATAGTCCGCATCGGTGCGCGGGCGACATCCGGTACCGTTAGCTTCAGCGAGGTGTTCCATGTTCCAGGCCGCCACCTTGATTGTTCCGAGGTCGGACAGAGGTGCCAACGGCGCTCCGAAGCATCCTGAAAGCGTGAGCGTCAGACCAGCAGCGAGAGTAATGAGCGACTTGGTTTTCATACCAGCCTTAAAGCACGTCATTGCAGCAGCCGACCAGATACCGGCCCTAGCGAGTCCAAGGGACCGAAGCGCCTCACCCCAGGGTGGCCACAGTCAAATCCACGTTCTAGGAACTGACTTGTAGGCACGGGATGCGACAGATGAGCGGAATTGTTTTGGTCGTATTGTTGGCTTGGTCGATGGCGTCTCCTCAAGATCGATCGGTGGCCGACGAGTCATTGTCGATGATGGCGCACTGGAAGTGCCATGTTTGGACGGAAATGGTCGAGGATACGGAGTCGGCCGCGCTCCATGCAGAACTCGGGTTCGAAAGCGGAAAGCGATTTGTCGTCGCAGCCCGAGCAGGAGAGATCGACGGAGACGAGATTGACCGGACAGTGCCAGTCTACATTTCAATGTCGCTAGGCGGACCGTCTGACGATTTTGCGCTTGGGCGTCTCTATGAACTCACAACGCAGCAAGCCTACGACCAAGTGGTGACACGCGGAAAGAATGGGGTCCCGCTGGCACCATCCGACTACGTTATGGATAGGGACTTGCAATCGGTCCTTGCGGGCGAACTTATTAGGACTGGTAACTGCGCAGCATTGCGGGCGCGATAGTGCAAAAGCAGACTAACCCAGTCGATATGACTATCGGCCAGCGCGTAGCTGATCGACGCATCGCGCTGGGAATGAACCAGAGCAGTCTTGGTCGCGCCCTGGGTCTGAGCTTTCAGCAGGTGCAGAAGTACGAGACCGGCATGAACCGAATAGCGGTGTCGCGGCTTTGGGCAATCGCGAAGGCTCTCGATGTCAACGTCAGCTACTTCTTCGACGACCAGACACTCGATCAGGGCGCGCCGTTCGTGACCTCGCCCTCGCGCCAGTCGCGCGAAGTGATGCGATTGATGAATGACCTGCCAGTCGATGACCAGAAGCTGATCTTGGCCCTGACACGCAAAATCCACGGGTCGGACGACGTGTCTACCGACTGATCCAGGGGTCGTTAGCTCGCCTGCTTCCAATCGGACCGGCCAACGCAAGCCGTCTCCTCATGAGACCGACGGCCGCACACGACAGGGCTAGGCGGACCTCTGTACAACCGCCTCAGGCTAAATCGTCAGACGTTCGACATCGCCGCGTGCACCGCGAAAAATCGGCGATACGACGCACCTTGCGGACGAACCAATTCTGACTCACAACCCAAAGTAATCGCTTCCACGGCTTCGGATAACCGTCCGGAGTTATGGTCCTGCGTGCCTTCAGCCGTCGTCGCAACCCCGCGACGATGGAGGAAGACCATGCAGATAGAACGCAAGACACCGGAACAGGCCGCCGCTCAGGATGCTGTCCTGGACTATACCTGGACTATCCTTCAGCAACTGATCGCCATGATGTCAGCAGCGGGCCTAAGCGATCAGGCCCAAAGGTTGAGCGAATACGAACTGTAGGTGTTCTGGCCCGTCTCCGGTTCGGCCGGGGGCGGGCCATCTTCTTTTCTATCCGCTTGTCAGTCGTCGATGCCGAACCGCTTCATGTACGTTTTCTCGCGTGGAACCCCGCTACGATCTGCCCTTGGCGCAAGTCCATCCCGCGTCACGCCGCTATCGGGATATGACCATCCTGCGCAAACCGTGGCCCCGCTGAGGTCAGCCCAGCAGGCTCTTAACGTGGCCGACGCCGCCATGAGGGGTATGTGCTGAGGAGAGGCGTGGTTCAGGTTCGCATGGATACGCTGGATGCGTCGGTAGCAGTCTACAATCGCGGCCAGATCCTCGGCAGTCACGGCATTCGCACGGCTTTCGCCTTTGTGACGGCTCATGGATGGCTGCGGTATTCCCGCTCCCACTCTAGCCGATGCTCATGTTCCGACATCACACGGAAGCGGCCAAGGCCCAAGGCGATCAGCCCGATTGAGCGGGCTGCTGTATCAGGGGAGGGAGGCTTACCGTTTTGTAGAGTCGTCTCGTCGTCGAGTGGCGTTTCCATCGGTGTCAGTCCTAGATGATCTGCCATGACCTAAGGGCGTGATAGGACCGGTACAGGGCTAGAGTCGAGACCGTTGTTCCGCTTCTGTTCTTTTCTCTGTGGATGCTCCCTCGACTCGCGTTTGGCGTGTGCGTATGGTCCAGGTACGCTCGGGCAAGGGGGCTGTAAATGAAGCTCATCACAGCATGCTGCATGGCATTCATCGTTGCCGTGCCTGTCACGGTCGCCGCCCATAGCGGAGGCACTGACAAGAATGGCTGCCACGTTAATCGCAAGACTGGCGACCGACACTGCCACGGGGGACGCAGCGGCGCGGTTCAATCAAGACCGCAGGGGTTGGTCGGATCGGGACGGTCGGGCGGGGGTGCCTACACTAACTGTGCGGCCGCACGTGCCGCTGGCGCTGCACCTGTACGTCAAGGCGAGCCAGGATATGGCCGGCACCTAGACCGTGACGGGGATGGTGTCGGATGCGAGCGCTAGTGGTCGGATTGGCCGCGCTGCTATTAGCGGGCTGCGCTGACGACGAGGCGCGCGACCAGGCGTCAGCTGCGGAAGAAGCAGCCGCCTCCGCAAACGCTCGTGCCGAAGCAGCCGAGATGCGGGTAGAGAATCTGGAAAGCCGCGTCGAAATGCTTGAGGCGAGTTCGGAGTACTGACTGTGCTCTATTGTGCCCGCCACTCCCATGGCTTCTGAAACTCGCCAGCCAAACACCGACGCATCATCGCCGCGCATCGGCCTCCGATGTCTGCGAGCGATGCGTGATGCGGTGTGCCAATCCATTTGCCGCGCCGCCATGCTGCATGCGACAATTGATTTACGGAATCCTAGGGGGTTGGATGCTGGACGTCAGGCGCGGGGTTTACTGGCGAGGTGCGATTGTACCCGTCATCGCAATCGCACTTGCAGGTGTGGCTGGTACAGTAGTTTGGATGATATCCCCGTGGGACCAAGCTCGCAGTTGTAAGGCAGATGTGAGTGCAGAACTTAAACGCTGTCTGGCCCAAGAGGGCACAACTTCTAGCTTGGCGGCTTGCTATTCTCAGTCGGTAGCAGGTGACGCGCGGTGCGAGCTAACCCCGACAGAAAAAGCCGCTAGAGCCGCTGGAGTGCACGAGGCGCAGGATGCCGAGATCAAAGCCCAAATGCTTGAGGCGATACGTACGGATGCTCTAGGCATTGATCTTCAGGAGAAAAGAATACGAACAGATGACATGAGCCCCGACGCCGTCCGACTGCGAAATGGCATAGCTGATCGTCGAAAAGATTTGCGGGAGCTATGTGAGCTCCAGGGCCTTGAGAATTGCCTAGAAGTTTTCCCGGTGAGAGATAGTCCGAAATAGCCGCGTATCCTCGACTGAGGGATTGCAACTATCATCGGAGTCGCCGTCAAAGCACAGAAGATTGCGGCCTATTGCTCTCACTGATGCACACATGGTCGGCGTGAAAGCATGCCGTACGACTAGGACACGACAACGAGCCCTAATGCCATCGATGATCTATTTCGTAAGCTCAGATAGGGGCCAAGCATGACGCTGAATGCCAATCCCCTCGACTGGCTCCGAGCTGCAAATTCCTGGCTTTGGCGGGTGGCCCAGCCATTTGTGCCGTGGGTAATCGTAGGAGCTCTTTGTCTCACTGGCGCTGCAGTTCTCACTGGCATGACGCCTTTAGACTCACCTCTGGTCGCGCCTCGCCAATACGATCAGGGCTTCGATTTTCGAATAGAAGAAAAGCAGCCCAGTTGTTACGGCTCTGCCATCGACGCGCTGCCTGTTGGCGAGCGTGCTGCCAAACAGGAGGCGTGCGATCTAGCACGTGAACAACTCCGCAACGCCCGTGAAGGTGTCACTCAGGCAGTTCGAACAACGAATGCTGCTGAGGAGGAGCTCCGGCTGTCATGGCAGCAAACCCTGATCGCGTTCTTTCAAGCGATCCTCACGGTGCTCGCACTAGTGTTCACGGGCTGGGCAGCATTCGCCGCAAGCCGAGCCGCCCGCGCCGCTGAGGCTTCGACTCGACATGCGGAAACAGCCATGAAAATCGAACTTCGCGCTTATCTCCACGTGCAGTCGATCAAAGTAGTTTGGAGCACGGAAGGCCAACCCGCTTTTGATGTCGTTTGCACCAATACGGGTCAGACTCCGGCTCGGTGGTTCGAATTGTCGGTGTGGGCGATCAGGGTAGCGTCTGGAGCTAGAACGCCGTCCATGCCTGCTGATACAAAATTCAGCCTCTGGCCGGTTCCCGTTGGCAGCGGCAGCGAGCGATCCGCGCGGGTAGTACCTGAGGGATCGGACAATCTTCGTCTGCGTGTAGATTTCCAGGAAGCGGGCAGCACCATCTTCGCCCTGGGAATTCTTAGGTACGAAGATGTGTTCGGCGTGGTTCACAGCGAAGAATTCAGAGCGTTCAAGCGATCGCCCAACGGTCGTCCGGAAAGCATGGCCTTTGCAACCGATGCCAAGCCAGCAGACGAGAACTTGAGCGTGGTGTCTGACGCTGCATGAAGCGCTCCAACTTTCGCACCCTATGAATGATCGTCGTGTGGACGCCTATCAAGCAATTGCAGTTGCAGGTAACTCCTCGGATCTAGCCGCCGGTACACAGAAACAATTGCTATCCAAAGCGGATTTTCCGTCCATCGGGCTTGGGGCACGTCTGGTTGAGCAACAGCCCCTCGGCCAGGGGCACGGGTGCTACATGGACAGGTTCGTAGAATGCCGCCAACCCTTCTGGGTCCGCGAGCCTTCTAGCGTTCCGCAAGCCACCCACATCGCGACGCCATCCAACCGCCTCAACGCCAGCGCGTTCAAGCGCCTCAGAGCGGTCGTCAGCCTCTAAGCCCACACCATGATTGATGAACGTGACACCCAGCCAGCCGGCTTGTCGCTTCCCCAAGCAATAGCTGAGAAGGCCCGGATTCTTCCACGCGTGAGTAGTGATCTTTGAGAGCCCGCTTCCAAACCCGTCCTTGGCAAGATGAGACTTCAGCCTCGAAGTGCCGGCGGACTTGCCAAGATACAGCGGTCGAGCAGCCAATGATCCAGTCGGGCTCTTCGGATGATCCGACGGTAGCCATTCAGGACTTGGATGAAGGTCCCAGAGCAGATACGTGATCTGGGACCCCGGCTCCAAGCCTGCGAGAGCCAAGCGAGCTGCCGCTGCCGAGAGGATCCCATCCTCATTCAGCAATTTCCCTACGCTGTCTGTCAGCGTGTCGGTATCGTTCTGGTTCATAGCCGCCCTCGGTTTGATGGGAACTTCGAGGTGACTGGGACCGGTGTCCCGGTCCCAGTCAATCCACGGCTGGGCGTCGGAGGTGAGCCAACCATCAAGGCTAGAACGGCTGACGTAGAACCACCGACACGTGGGTCCTCGGCGCGAGCGTCGCACTCGCCAAGTCATTATGCATTTTGCATATTATTATGCAATATCTATCGGACAATTTTATCCAGGGCGGTCTTAGCAGCTTCGATGGCGGTGATGTCGGCGCTGCCATCGGAGAGGAAGTCCACCTCCCGACAGAATGTCAGCTGAGATGGCTGCGGTGTCCTGCTGGCAAACCCGGCGTTGGCCAACGCCTGCCGATATTGGGCCGCGTCCTCCAAGCCTTCGCCGAAGAACTGCACTCCGAAGAGGTCCTTGCGGTGCGCGTGGCCTGCCCAGTAGCGTATGCCGGGTCTGAAAATAGCCGATCGGAGGTAGCGACCGCTCGCGGCTTTGGTCGCTGGGGTAATCTCTAAGAGCGAGAAAATACGGTGCGTTCTTTCGTCGAAATTGGCCATTGTCATCCGGTTCGTTGAAGTGCGGCTGCGGTGCCCATTGAATCCTGCCGTCTGGGTTGCGGCGTGACCGACTGCGGTCGGCTGGCCGATATGAGAGCCGTCATGCCGGGTTGATATCGACCAATTTGCCTCGGTCACTCTGCATCGCATGCCAGTGATCTTTAGCGTTACCGAGCGCCCTCAGACCGTTGGTTGGACGACCATCCTTACCGTCATCCATCTTCCGCCAATGACCTTGAATTCCGTCGACTATGAGCTCGATCAGGGTGCCCGCAGGCATTTGAGTTAACTTCCCCACCAGGCTCTCGTCTCCATGGATATGCTTGATCCAGATCGCGTGGTCTCGAACTTCAACCTTCGCCATTTCCATCCTCCTGCAACTAATCCTTCTTCCCACGAGCGAAAGGGGCCGTCAAGGGTGGTGGGGGGTGGTGTGGGGCGGGCGTGGATCGTTTGAATGGCGTAGCGTGCTCCTGAGACTTTGAAGGAAAGCTAGTTCCTTATCGGGCGAGCCGGCATCGCACAAACTCGGCCTGTTGCTGCTCACGTACCGCGAAATCGGCAAGCCAAGCTTCGGCAGAGTCTCCGCAGTCTACGGACTTGATATCGGAAGCACCGCTCCGAAGACCCTGTTATCGACGGTATAACTAGCGGTTGCCAACTTGGGGCGAGGCATGGCATTGCTGCTGCTCGAATACCCGGGGGCTTCCAAATGTTAAAGTGTCAAAGGGTCTCCGCCGCGCTTGCGGCGGTGTGCCTATTATCTTCTACGCTGGCTGTTGAAGCAGCGTACGCCCAAGCTGTGCCAAGCGCAGTACATGAGCAGCAGCAATCTGGATTAAAACGACGCGTCGCCGTCGGTAGGTTCACAAACAGCACTCCCTATGGACGCTTGCTGCTAGGGCCTGGTCAAGCTGATCCAATCGCTACCCAAGCCAGCGATATGCTTACGAATGCGCTTGTCGCTTCCGGACATTTCAACGTGTTCGAGCGTGGAGACCTCAATGCTCTCAGCTCCGAGCGGGCGCTCTCTTCGCTTGAAGCTGAACGGCTCGTAGGCGTCGATACCATCCTCCTCGGTTCGATCACTCAGCTAGGCCGGCGCAACGAAGGGAAGCAGGGTTTTCTCAACTCGCAGCGTCGCCAAGCGGTGAACGCCACCGTTGAGATTCGGTTGGTAGATGTCAGAACGGGGCAGGTCTTCTTCACTGCATCAGGTGCGGGTGAGGCCACAACCGAGACAGGCGAAGTTGCCGGATTTGGCAATCGCTCGGGCTACGATTCAACTTTGAACGATCGTGCAATCTCGGCCGCGATTGCGGACACAATGACGAATGTCATCAACCAGCTGCAACAACGGGCGTGGTTCACAGACATTTTGCGGGTTTCAGGATCGACTGTCTTCGTCAGCGGTGGTGAGAGCCAAGGCTTGCGCGTTGGAGATCGCTTCAGCGTCGAGACGCCTGGAGAGGTGATCGTTAGCTCGCAGTCCGGTCTCCCAATCACGCTTCCAGGCTCAAAAGTCGCCGAGATTGAACTGACGGGCTTCTTTGGAACATCCCCAGATGCCGAAGGCGCTACTGCGACAGTGGTGCAGGGAAGCCTGCCCGAGAATGTTGCCGGCCTTCGAGTTTTGGAGATTCGATAGATGAATAAGCTGTTTGCTGCATTAGCGGCTGTGTGTGTCGGGCTGACCGGCGCGGGTTGTGCTCAGAACTATGCGGAGCGCGAAATCGCTCAGGGTCAGGAGCCTGCTAGCCTAGTTGTTACGGGAGCACCCGATGGCGCGCGTATCGTCGTTGATGGTCGCGACTACGGATCGATGAACCAGCACCCGTCCGGCATAGCTCTATCGATTGGAAGGCACGACGTTGTCGTCATCTCCAACGGTGTCCAAATCCATCGCCAAGCTGTGTTTGTGACGGCCGGGGCACGCAGTGAGGTTCGCATCCCATGATCCGCCGGATCCTTAGCATCGTCATCATCGGCGCATCGGTGGCCACCGTCGCGTGTGCTCCCGTCAGTCGGTTTGAGTGGGGCACCTACGAGCAAGCTCTGTATGCCTATTCGCAAAACCCTGAGAACCGACCCGTTTACAAGCAGTCTCTTGAAACTGCGATCGAACGCGGTCGCGCTCGCAACGCTGTCGCTCCAGGCATGCTGGCCGAGCTCGGTTTCCTGTACCTTGAGGATGGCAACGTCGAACAAGCTGTAAAAGCATTCCAGGAAGAGCGGTCGCTGTTTCCTGAATCAGCCGTTTTCATGGATCGCGTGATCCGCCAATCGGGTGCACCGGCGACGGTCGCTGGAGGCCAGAACTAATGCTTCGATCAAAGTTTGCCGCTGTCGCGGCCGTGTTGGCAGTGTCGTCGCTCACTGCGGCGTGTGTTTCGGCTCCCGCTCCCAAAAGCTATGCGGCGCTGCGCTCCGAGCAGCCCAAAAGCGTCCTGGTCGTCCCAGCCCTTAACTCGACAGTGAACGTCGATGCTGCCGACTATTTCGTATCCACAATCTCCCGACCGGTCGCAGAGCGCGGCTACTACGTCTTCCCGGCTCACATGGTGAAGCGCGTCCTGGAGGACGAAGGCCTATCCGACGCAGGCCTCATTCATCAGGCGGATGCTTCGCGTCTAGCCCCATTGTTTGGTTGTGACACCGTACTTTTTGTCGAGATCAAGCGTTGGGAGTCGCAGTATGTGATCATCTCAACTTCGACCAATGTGGAGTTCGGATACACTCTGAAGAGCTGCCGTACCGGGGCCGTCCTTTGGGAAGGCACGCAAGCCCTAGCCTACAGCCCTCAGGCATCCAACTCTGGCAATCCGCTTGCTGATCTTTTGGTCCAGGCGATCGTGTCTGCGGTCGAAAAAGCCAAGCCCAACTATATCCCCCTTACACAGCAGGCCAACCTCCTAGCCACCCACACCGTGGGGCAGGGGCTGCCGGCAGGTCCCTATCTGCCAACCTATGGTGCTGATCGGAACCAGTTTCCCGACTGATCTCGGCGGCGTCGGGACCGCGTGTGCATGTGAGCTAGCTGAGCTTCGGCGTGATCTGTCGAGGTTCGGCTGGCGTCACTGCGGTGTCCCTAGCACTGCAAAAGGTAGAGCCTGCTAGTTCATTGCCCGCGCGGACCAAGGCAGCGGCATTGGTCCGAAAAGGCTTGGCCCTCTCTAAGCCGGTGGAGACGACGATTATGAGCGACGACGATACAGCGGTCTTTGACCCAATCGAAGTTGAGATAGGGCGTCGCCTTTTCCAGCGGCGCATCGAGCTCGGAATGCCTCAGCGTGACCTTGGGCGGGCTGTTGGCGTCAGCCTATCGGCAATCCAAAAGTACGAGCGAGGCGAGAACCGGATCGCGGCATCGCGGCTTTCAGCTCTTGCTGAGGCACTTAAGATCGATGTCGCCTACTTTTTTGGAAACGCCCGACATGCCCCGCCGGAGCTGCGCGGCGATGCTCCATCTCGCTATAGCCTAGAAATTTTGAAGCTGTTGCGAGACCTCGGACCAGCGGATCAGAGGCTTGTGTTGTCTGTGACACGCCGTCTCCATTCAGGTGACGAGCTGCTTGAGGAATAGGACCGGCTAGGGCGCGATTGCCTAAGCCGCTCGCGGCACACGAAAATGCGGAGCACCGGTAGCCGACGTGCTGGATGGTATGGATCGTTGGCTAGAGGACATCCTCAAAGCTAAGGTTTGATCATGAACCCGCGCGGCACGAGGCGGTCTGCATCGTCGGGGTGAGAAGGCAGACGGAGGGGCTGATGGCTACCGAGAATGACGTGCTTGAATTCATCACGTACGACCGAAGCGAATGGCGTTTAGTCGGCTGGCGACGAGTGGAGGCATGGCTGAGCGAGTTGGCAGAGTTTTGGTCTTGGGCCGCAACGAGCAACGTAGCCGACCCTGCTAATATCCGAGGTAACATGCTGCACCGGATCACGGCGGTAACGGCGGAAGCTAAAAGGTTGAAGGGGGATGGGCATGGCCCCGCTAGCTTACTGCCACAGATCAATCAGAACTTTCAGGACGCCTACACTCCCACTCATCCGGACACCGAGCGAGGCAGGATTCTGAAGTTGGTCAGATCATCCGCCGGAGATGAGGCGACCGTTTTTGCCTACTCAGTTTTAAACCAACTTGTCCCACCCTCGACCGCTTCGACCGTTGGCCAATTCAGGGGAGCCACACTCGCAATCACGCCCGAAATCTTTGCCCTGGCCGACAAAACTTCTGAGATTGAATCCGAGCGGCGCAAGCTTCGAAAGGCATTGATCGACCTCCGAGCGGAAGAGGACGAACGCCAACTTGACCGCGAACGCGCTTGGAACACGGCGCTCGAAGCTCTTGGTTCAAGTGGCAGGGAATGGGCAACGCGCCACACCCAAGCGTGGCTGCGATACGTTCGACATTCGCATCGGCGGGGAAACGGTTTGGTCGCCAAAATCAAGCAGACCGATGCCGCTTTCACTGAGTTGATGAAGCTGAAAGGGCCTGTTCAGTACTGGCGGGACAAGGCGAATGGCCACATGATCGGGGAGGCAATCGCCGGTGTCTCGGTGTTGATCTTCTTTCCGACCGCGATATGGCTGATTGGCACAACTTTCTGGCGGCTTGGTCAGTACCTCCTCACCACTCCGACGGAGACGTTGCCTCCTGGTCTCTACTTCATCGCATCGGCAGGCTTGGCGACGCTTGCCGGTCTGGTTCTGTGGGTGGGACGTCTCCTCACCAAGCTCTTTTTAAGCCAGCATCATCTCCGGCAGGATGCAAACGAGCGCGCCACGATGACAACGACCTACCTAGCGCTGATGACTGAAGGAGCCGCAAGCGACGTGGATAGGACCATCATTCTCAACGCGCTATTCCGCAACACGTCCGACGGCATAATCAAGGAAGAGGGCGGAATGGATCCAGGCTTATCAGCAGTGCTCGCGCGCGTGTTGGCCAAGCCGTGAGCTAGCTCGGTATTGCTTTCCAGCGGTCTCCCTAACCCTCGGACAGAAGGGGAGGCCGCCCGACCTGCACGGCAGTTACAGCCGACCGCTTGCGACATTCCAATGATTCCGTCCCCGTGATTGCAGGTATAGCGCAGGTCGAGATTTTGCTGGTTCCCACGGTAAGTCGCGTAACTTAGGAAGCGACCTAATCGGCAGATCAGTTCAGACTGGGAAGGGGTTGGGTCTGAACTCAACCGCGTTGCAAAATCTGTCAGAATCCGATGCTGGGCTTGGTCTCCTGCCGCACTCTTTCCTAGATTTCGTAATGATGGGGTCAGGTGTTCGAGTCACCTAAGCGGCACCACCGTTCCAGGGATGTTAGGCGGATCACCCGCAGACCCGCACACAGGCCTGGGCCAGAACCTCGGCGGAATCCACCAAAGGTACGGACACGCCGTCGGCATCCAGCAGTAGCGGCACTTCCGTGCATCCTGCGATGACGACCTCGGCTCCGGCCGCGACCAGTGCTGCCGCCAGACGGCGCATTTCAGCGCGTGGGGCCTCGCCGGTGTCACCGCGTTTCACGGCATGGATGCAGCCCATGAAGGTCTCACGGTCCGGTCCGGTCAGACGCACGATCTTGCAGCCCTTGGACTGAAGCGAGCGTGTGTAAAGTGCCTCGCCGCCAGGCGTAGCCAAGACGCCGACTTTTCTGGGCGCGGCGTCGCCCGTAGCCGATAGCGCCGCCTCCGTCGTCTCGATGATCATGTCGATGAAAGGCAGGCCGACCTTCCTGATTCCCGCCGCCTGGGCATGGGCGGTGTTGCACGGCATGGCCAGGACCTGAACCCCGGCATCCCTCAGCCGCATGGCCATCTGGCCCAGGACGGCTTCTGCGGCGTCAGCCTGTCGGTTGCGGTCGGGTACTTGGGGGTTGATGTCGGCGATGATGCGGATGTGATCGGCGTCGCCCTGGGCCGGCGTCAAAGCCTGAACCCGCGCCAGAAAGGCCACGGTAGCAGCGGGCCCCATGCCGCCCAGAACGCCCAACACCTTTGCCATAACATGCTCCTGAAACTGACGGTCGCCTTGCCAAACGGGCGATCCATCGTCCTTATGCGCGGAAACGACAGGGAAACACCATGCCGACAGACGCTGCTGAAGCGACGGCCCTTATCACCAATGATGCCGTCGTCCTGGGTCTGCTGGCCGTCATACTGGGGGGTGTCTTCTGGGCGTCCAGCCTGACGCATCCATGGGCGAAGCGGTTCTTCGCGGTCGTTCCGGCACTGTTGCTCTGCTATTTCCTGCCTTCGCTGCTGACGACCTTCGGCGTGGTGGATCCGGAGGCCTCGCGCCTCTATTTCGTAGCCTCGCGCTTTCTGCTGCCGGCGGCCCTCGTGTTGTTGACGGTCTCGGCAGACCTGCCAGCCGTGTTCGGGCTCGGGCCCAAGGCCCTGATCATGTTCGCCACCGGCACCCTGGGGGTGATGATCGGTGGGCCAGTGGCCCTGTTGCTGACCAGCTGGATCGCGCCTGACCTCATGGGTGCGGGGCCAGAGGCAATATGGCGCGGCATGGCCACTGTAGCCGGCAGCTGGATCGGCGGTTCCGCCAATCAAACGGCTCTGTACGAAATCTATGGGGCCGGCCCCGACACCTTCTCCATCTGGATCGCGGTCGATGTGGTCGTGGCGAATCTGTGGATGGCCGTCGTCCTGTGGATCGCCGCCAACCAGCGCCGGATGGACAAGCTGTTTCGCGCCGATGCCAGCGCCGTTGATCGGGTCCGGGACAAGGCCGAGGCCTATGAGGCCGAACACGCCCGCATCCCAAGCCTCAAGGACCTGATCTTCATTCTTGCCGTAGGCTTCGGTGCCGTCGGCCTTGCCCACGCCATCGCCGACCCCCTGTCGTCTTGGTTCGGGGCCAGCTTCGACTGGGCCCAGAGGTTGTCGTTTGATTCCAGCTTTTTCTGGCTGGTGCTGATTGCCACGGTGATCGGTGTGGCGTTGTCCTTCACGGGCGCGAGGAAGTTGCAGGGGCCGGGCGCTGCCAAGGTCGGCTCGGTCTTTGTCTATGTGCTGGTCGCTACTGTCGGATTGAACATGAACATCGGGGCCATTCTGGATAGCCCTGTCTACTTCCTGATCGGCGGCGTCTGGATGCTGGTCCACGTTGCCTTGATGTTCGGCATGGCCTTCCTGATTCGCGCGCCCAGCTTCTTCCTCGGCGTTGGGTCCATGGCCAATATCGGAGGTGCCGCGTCCGCGCCCGTGGCGGCTGCAGCCTTCCATCCGTCCCTGGCCCCGGTCGGCGTCCTTCTGGCGGTCGTCGGCTACATCGTGGGCACGGCCGCGGCCTGGTTCACGGGTCTGGTCATGATGCAGATTGCGGCGGGCGCTTAGAGCGCGCCGCCTCAAGTCCGGCCGGAGCCAACCCGCTTACAGCGTCCCCTCCAGCTCACCCTGATAGCCGAACAGTCCCTGCGCCCCGCCGGTATGCAGGAACACCACGGTCTCGTCCTTGAAGCGCCCGGCCCTGGCCAGGGCGATCAGCCCCTTCATCGCCTTGCCCGTATAGACGGGGTCAAGAACCATGGCGTCGGTCCGCGCGGCCAGTTTCAGCGCCTCGATCACCGCGCCGTCGACCAGGCCATAGCCTTCGCCGACATAGTCGCAGTCAGCCACCACCATCTCGGCCGTCACCGCGTCGGGCCGACCCAGCAGGGCAGCCGTCTGGCGGGCCAGCTTCAGGACATTCTCTTCCTGTTTCGGCTTGGGTGCCCGCACCCCGATGCCCAGCACCGGGATGCCCGCCCCCATGACCGCCAGTCCGGCCACGAGCCCGGCGTGGGTGCCCGCGCTGCCCGTCGCGGTCACGATCCGGTCGATGGGCAGGTCAAGCTCATCGGCCTGGACCACGATCTCTCGCGCGCAATCCACATAGCCCAGAGCCCCGATCGGGTTGGAGCCGCCGCCGGGGATGATATAGGGCCGACCGCCGCGCGCCCGGACCTCTGCCGCCGTCTTCTCGAGCTCGGCCGGCATATCCGATCCGCCGTCGACGAAGCGGATCCCCGCGCCGAACAGCCGGTCCATCAGGACGTTGCCGTTGTGGACATAGTCGGTAGCCTTCGACCCGGTCCGCTCTTCCAGGATGACCTCGCAATGCAGCCCGTGGGCCGCTGCTGCCGCCGCCGTCTGGCGCACATGGTTGGACTGGACCGCGCCCTGGGTCACAAGCGTGTCAGCCCCCTGTTCGAAGGCGTCGCCCAGCAGGAACTCCAGCTTGCGTGTCTTGTTGCCGCCGCCGGCCAGGCCGGTGCAGTCGTCGCGCTTGATCCACAGTTCGACGCCCAGCGCCTCCGACAGTCGCGGCAGCGGCTCCAGCGGTGTCGGCAGATGGGCCAGGCGGACACGGGGAAAACGGGCGAGATGCATGGGCGGGCTCCGGAGGTGATGCCTCTTCTAGCTCGCCGGCTCCGATTTGCCGACCTCAGTTCACCGGTGCGGTGTCGAGGGCCTCGCCTAGCAGGTCAACGATCCGATCAGGTGTGGGCGCTTCCTGATCGATCACGCGATCCAGCGCTGTGGCCTGTGCCGGTGTGATCCGCGCACTGGCCATGCTCCAGCCGTCGAACCTCCTGGTCTCTATCGGTTCACGGCTGATGATCTTCAGGGCGCGGTGCCTGGGGTCCTTTTGAAGTCGTCGCAACAGGCTATCCAGCGTCGACGAAGTGCCTTCGATGACCTGAATGTAGCGGTCGCGGTGGGCGGCCAGAATCCCGGTCAGACCATCCCGGTCGTTGTTGCGCTGCGACTCCGCCAGGATTGTCGCCAGATTGGTCAGCGACCCGGTCGACCCTGTCGCCGTGCTTTCATAGACCAGCCGTTCCAGCCGTGCGCTCATGGTAACTCTCTCTTTCAGCGGAATAATGACGACGCGGACAGACGGTTGCGAGGCATAATTTGCACGGCCTGCTTTTGAGCTTGGATGGAGTTGTGCGCACACCATCCGTCAAACGGGGAACGGTTCTTCGCAAAACGACTTTTGTAGGGTGGACCCTGCGGCGATGCGCGCTCGACATGTCCATGCGGCCCGGTCGCACGTCCCCCCGTCGGCTGGCCGGGCCGCACCCTTTACTTCGGAAGTCTGCTTGCTCTCGCCGCTGTCCGGCGTGATCCTGACGCATGGCCGATTCGACCGTGCGACTGAGAGACCGATCCGCAACCGAGGCCGCCATCGTTCAGGCGGGCGAGGCGGTGCTGTTGCGCGACGGCTTCACGGGTCTGAATGTCCAGACCATCGCCGCCCAGGCAGGTTGTGATCGCAAGCTGGTCTACCGCTACTTCGATGGCACCGATGGCGTGGTCCGCCTGCTGGCGCGCCAGGCCCATGCCGATCTCGTCGCACATCTGGCCGCCGTCCCGCCCGTGGAGGCCGAGAGCCCGCGCGCCTTCGCCCATCACGGCCTGCTGACCTGGTTCGCCGCGCTGCGGGCCAGCCCGCTGGCCTTGCGGCTGATGGCCTGGGGCATGGTCGAGGACAGTCCGCTGCTGCGCGAGATCGAGGCGGAGCGCAATGCGGTGCTTCAGGCCTGGATGCGCGAGCGCCGCCCCCGCCTGCGCACGCCGCCCCGCACCGACGTGCCTGCGCTGAATGCCGTGCTGATGGCCGCCGTCCAGGCGCTGGCGCTGGCCAGCCAGACGCGCGGCAGCGTCTCGGGCGTGGTGCTGGACGATGCCGGCTGCGCCCGCATCGAGGATGCGATCGGCCACCTGCTCGCCGCCTGGCCGGACTAGCCGCCTCAGTCGCAGGCCTTTTCCATCGCCTGGAAATGCGCGCACTCCGGCTCTGCGGGCAGCTCCGGAGCCGCCACGGTCGCGATGTGCGCCCCGCCCTCCAGCGTCCGGTGCACCGGGCATTTGTCGGCGATCTCCAGCAGCCGGGCCCGCTGGTCCTCGTCCAGATCGCCGTCCAGTGTCAGCACGCGCTCGAACACATCGGCGGGCGTCTGGCCCGTGCGTTTCTGGTGCCGCACCTCGATCGAGGCATGGGCCAGCGGCAGGCCCTTGCGCTCCGCATAGAGGCGTAGCGTCATGACCGTGCAGGCCCCCAGACCCGCCGCCACCAGCTCGTAGGGCGTCGGCCCGCTGGCCATGCCGCCGACCGCCACGGGCTCGTCGGCCATCAGGACCGCGCCGCCTGCCTGGACCCGGGCCTGGAACTTGCCCTGTCCGGTCTCGGCGACCCGCACGACGCCGTCGGCGGGTGCGGCATCGACGGGCGGTTCGACCCTGTCCAGATATCTGGAGGCCCAGGCCGCGATCACCGCGGCGGCATAGTCGGCGTCTTCGGCACGGCTCAGCAGGTGGTCGGCATGGTCCAGCGAGACGAAGCTCTTGGGGTGTTTCGCCGCGCCGAAGATGCCGCTGGCCTCCTCGATGCCGACGGTCTGGTCCAGCGGCGAGTGCAGCACCAGCAGCGCCTTGTTCAGCCGGGCCAGCCGCGCCGCCTGGTCCTGCGCCTTCAGGTCGTCGGCAAAGCCCGCGCCCACCGATACGGGCCGCCCGCCGACGTCGGCGCGGTGGGTCTCGCCGTGTTCCAGATCGTGCACGCCGGGCCCCAGCAGCTTCAGCACATGGGCGACGTCGAACGGCGCGCCGATGGTGGCCACCGCCCGGATACAGTCCAGCGACCCGGCCGCCGCGATCGCCGCCGCCCCGCCCAGGCTGTGGCCGACCAGCAGTTGCGGCGTACAGCCGTGCGCCTGCATGTGCCGCCCCGCCGCGATCAGGTCGCCGACATCGGTGCTGAAGCCGTGGGGCATGGGCTCGGCCCCGGTCTCGATCCCGGCGAAGTCGATCCGCAGCGTCCCGACCCCCAGCGCCGCCAGCGCCCGGCTGATCCGCGTCGCCGCCAGATTGTCCTTCCCGCAGGTGAAACAGTGGGCGAACAGGGCCCAGCCGCGCGCCTGGCCCGCCGGCCGGTCCAGCAGCCCGTGCACCGTCCGGCCGTCGTCACAGGTGAAGTCGAAGGGGTCGCTCTGCATGTCGTCTCTCCTGAAGCGCCACCTTAGGCGATCTTTTGCGACGGCGTCAGGAATGGACAGCCCCCGACCATGCGCCTATCGTCGCGTCGTTCTCCGGGGGGGCGCATCTAAGCGGCTGAGATTGGCGTAGCCGCCTGACCCGTCGAACCTGATCCGGGTCATGCCGGCGAAGGGATGAGTAACACGCGGTCCCCGGCCCCTCGCCACAGGACCCCGCGCCCGACGTCGGCGGAGCCCTCTTGCACCAGAGGCCGCCATGAACATCCACGTCACCCACACCCCGCCCGAAGAGCCCAATGTCGAACTGGCTCTGAAAGACGCCCGTGACGAGGTCATGCGCGAGACCGGCACCATCCCGACCGGCGAGCGGGCCGGGTCGCGCAAGGTCTATGTGGCCGGCGAGCTCTACCCCGACATCCGCGTCCCGTTCCGCGAGGTGGCGGTACATCCGTCGGCGAACGAGCCGCCGGTGACCATCTATGACAGCTCCGGCCCCTACACCGACCCGACCGTCACCATCGACATCAAGCGAGGCCTGCCGAGGGTGAAGTCGTCCTGGCAGCTGGATCGCGGCGACATCGCCCCCGTCGCCAACCCGCGAGAGGTCAAGCCCGAGGACAACGGCCACGCCAGCGGCAAGAACCTGGCCCCCCGTTTCGACGTGTCCAACCACAGGGTGTTCAAGGGCGTCGAAGGCCGCCCGACGACGCAATACGAATACGCCAAGGCCGGGATCATCACCCCCGAGATGGAATACGTCGCCATCCGCGAGAACCTGCGCCGGGAGCAATCCGCCCCCTGCATCCGCGACGGCGAGGACTTCGGTGCCTCCATCCCCGACTTCGTGACGCCCGAATTCGTGCGTCAGGAGATCGCGCGCGGCCGCGCCATCATCCCGCACAACATCAACCACCCCGAGGTCGAGCCGATGATCATCGGCCGCAACTTCCTGGTGAAGATCAACGCCAACATCGGCAATTCGGCGGTGCTCAGCAGCGTCGACGACGAGGTCGACAAGCTGGTCTGGGCCACCCGCTGGGGTGCCGACAACGTCATGGACCTGTCGACCGGCCGCAACATCCACAACATCCGCGACTGGATCATCCGCAACAGCTCCGTCCCCATCGGCACCGTGCCGATCTACCAGGCGCTGGAGAAGGTGAACGGCGTGGCCGAGGACCTGACGTGGGAGGTGTTCCGCGACACCCTGATCGAACAGGCGGAACAGGGCGTGGACTATTTCACCATCCACGCGGGCGTGCGCCTGCCCTTCGTGCCGATGACCGCCAAACGCGTCACCGGCATCGTCTCACGCGGCGGCTCCATCATGGCCAAATGGTGCCTCAGCCATCACCGCGAGTCCTTCCTCTACGAGCATTTCGAGGACATCTGCGACATCATGCGGGCCTATGATGTGTCGTTCAGCCTCGGCGACGGCCTGCGCCCCGGCTCCATCGCCGACGCCAATGACGAGGCCCAGTTCGCCGAGCTGCGCACCCTGGGCGAACTGACCAAGATCGCCTGGGCCAAGGGCTGCCAGGTCATGATCGAGGGCCCCGGCCATGTGCCGATGCACAAGATCAAGGCCAATATGGATGAGCAGCTGAAGCACTGCCACGAGGCGCCCTTCTATACGCTGGGGCCGCTGACCACAGACATCGCGCCGGGCTACGATCACATCACCAGCGCCATCGGGGCGGCCATGATCGGCTGGTTCGGCACGGCCATGCTCTGCTACGTCACGCCCAAGGAGCACCTGGGCCTGCCCGACCGTCAGGACGTCAAGGACGGGGTCATCACCTACAAGATCGCCGCCCACGCCGCCGACCTGGCCAAGGGCCACCCCGCCGCCCGCATGCACGACGATGCCCTCTCACGGGCCCGGTTCGAGTTCCGCTGGGAAGACCAGTTCAACCTCGGCCTCGACCCCGAAACCGCCCGCAAATACCACGACGCCACCCTGCCCAAGGAGGCCCACAAGACCGCCCACTTCTGCAGCATGTGCGGACCAAAGTTCTGCAGCATGAAGATCAGCCAGGACATCCGCCGGGATGCGGCGGCCCAGAACGACGCGGGCGGCTCGCTGGCGGAAGCCGAGGCCGGGATGGCGGAGATGAGCGCGAAGTTCAGAGCGGGGGGTGGGGCCATCGAGGTCAAGCTCTAGGGCGATACAGGCGACCCCAAAAAAACGCCGAAAGGCGTCATTCCGGAGACATTTCGGTCATGGCGAAGGCGTCCCTGCGGGCGTCCCCGTGCGGAGAAAAGAGATGTTCCGGCCTGACGACGGCGGGACACGGATCGGATTTTCAAAGACCGGACAGCGACAGCGCGGGCCATTGCGGCCCGCGCGAGGTCCATTCTAACCCGGCCGGAGGGCGTGGGAGGGAGAACGCGCGGATTTATCCCGCGGCCAGGGTCCGGAAGGCACAGTCAGGGACGCGATGTCTCCACAGGATGGGGGTCGGGAAGGGTGGGACTGGGGTAGCGTGACGATAAGCCAGAATACTCGGCAGGATGCTCTGGCTAAAATAATGCTGGAGTTGGCCGGCGCGAGAGACGGCTGCATTGCAGCTTTGGCGGCAAGTTACTGCGCCACGGGCGGCTGAGAGGATGTGCGAGAGCTATGTGTCCGGGGTATAGGAGATAAAGTCGTCGTAATTTAGTATTGCTCGGCGGATTGCTCTGTAATCATCGTCTGGTACGTCAATGCCGTCGAGATCCCCGTCATCTCCCAGCAAATGGGCTGGATTTTCCTTGGTGTTGATCAAGTCAACATAGCAGCCGTAATCTAATTTATAGGCATCATATCGCTGACCACCCTCTTTCGAGGAAACGTTCTTTTTGAGGACATGCAAAGACCTCGCGTCAAATAGACGGTCGATAAGTTCCTCACGTCTGTCAGAGTCAAACAAGAACGCTCTCGCTCGACGGCCTCTGATCACTTCGTCGATGATCCAATTTAGAAGCCGCTTGGTTTCACCGTCTTGGTTAATGAAGGCGGCCTTATCGCTCTGATACCATTCCCTAGCGGCAGAGCGCACATCATCGACCGCTACACGTCTATCAGCGGCCTTGAACGCTGCCTTGTGCAACAGGTTGAGCGCATCGCGGGGGACGCCCTCAGACGCCCTTACAAACTCTTCTAGAGCGCGCTTCTCAGTGAAGATAGCAAGAGCAAATACATCCTCATTTTTGTACTCTAATTTTCCCTCGTCTCCGAGGTGAGAAACACAATGCCGATATATCATGTTCTTGAAGAATTGTACTGCCCGAGCTTCATCATTCTCAAATACCATGAAGTCATCAAGATTTATGTCGGCCATTATATCGGCTCCAAGCTGAAGCCCTACGTATTGTCCAGTCGCGTTAAACGTAGCGAAGTTAGACCTATGTTCTATTGCGGCGATTTTCAGCGTCATGCCGCTAGCGATTAGCGCTTTTCGAATCAAGTCTGCCAAGAAAGGCTGAAGCTCCAAGGGAACATCGCTCCACTCATCTACGAGTAAAACAAACTTTTTGGGAGCGATAAGAGAAGAGAGTTCCCTCAGGGGTCCGTTCAAATCGCCAAATATTACGTGAGAGTCCCTAATCACGTTATAGCTAACCTCCAAAGCGGCCGTTTCTGATTGAGAAAAATCGGCTTTACCGCTTAAGGAGAGGGCTGCTAGGCTCAAATCAAGGCCCGCTTGGGCGCGCTCTGTAGCACTGGAAGTGCCGCTTTCTTTAATATTTACAGGACCATCCACTCGCGTTGCAGATATTGCGTCGATCAATCTGTCCAACTGCGGGCCTGCACGGGACAGATCGGCTTTTTCGTCTGCGACAAAATGGTCGAGGAGTTGTTCGTGCAGCGCCCGTAGAAAATCGATAAGCAGTGTCGTAGCGCGTTGCTGGAACGAAAGGGTCGCATCTCCGTAAACGGACCCATTTGAACCGATAGAGCGTAAGTCGATATAAAGGGGGATGGTGCTTGTTGGAGGGTTGGCTACCAAATATTTCAAGGTGTGTGTTTTGCCAGTCCCGCGGCGACCGTAGATCACCTGATGATCAGGACTAGACAGCCGCAGATCGATATTCCCAACGCCGACAAAACTGCTCTGCAGTGTTTCCACGTCTACACTGTCGGCACGTCGGCCGATGGCAAGAATCGCGCGAATGATCTTTTCGTCCATAACGCTACCGTGAGTTATCTAAATCCAAACAGCAAGATGTGACTTGCCGTGCCCATCCTCGGCCTCCTCGCCGGTCCGAACGGGGCCAGGAAGACCACCTTCATCAACGGCTTTCTGCGTCAGCGGGCGGAGGCGTTCCGGTTCATCAATCCGGACGAGGTGGCGCGGGGTCTGACAATAGAGGGGCCAGCGTGCGCGGCACCTCGACACCGCCGCCTGCCCGCGCCAATCTGACCGCATGATCATAGCCGCTCTCGCTCTCGCTCTCGCCCTCGCCGTTCCCGCGCCGTTTCAGGCCGCCGCCCCGCTGGCACCGGCCCGCGATGGCCAGAAGCAATGCCATTCGCCCGACACGGCGCGGAAGACCTGCGCGGCCCTGGCGGGCTACACCTTCGCGGCGGACGGAACGATCCTCAATCAGGCCGAGGTGATGCTGAACCCTGCGCCCCTGATCATCATGCGCGATGAGACTCCTGTCGTTGTCCGTGACGGCGCCGTCTGCGGTTCGCTGGGCGGGCTGGAGAGTGCTGTCTTCACCATTGATGGCCAGCCCGCCGATCCGGCGGTGGCGGATGTTTTGCGCGGTCAGGTGATCGCCGCCTACGCCCAGCTGGGAACCGAAGGCTGCACCCGCTACGCGCCGCAGGGTAAGGAATGGCTGGCCGAGGTCGTCGTTGATGGCCAGCCGCGCCCCGATCTCAACCAGACGGTGATCTGGGTCTCGCCCTCGGACGGCTATTCGGTCCGGCCATAGGCTGAGGCCTCACCCGAGCGCCTCCGCCGCCCGCACGCCCTACGACCGATCCTGACGTAGCCGCATGCTAGCCCTGCCTCCGTTCGCAACGGGAGGCAGACAGATGGCAGACGGATCACCCACGCTGTACGGCAAGGGGCGCAGTGCGCCGGATGAGGTCTGGGGGCGGGTGCGGGAGGACTATCTGTCGGGCCTGCCGGGGATCGAGGTCTGTCGGCGGCACGGGGTGGGGCTGACGGCCATGCGCAACCGGGCGGCGCGCGAGGGCTGGCGGCGCACGGACCAGCCCTGGACCCCGCCCAACACCCTGGACCCCGATGACGAGGGGGTGTTGCTGGAACACGAGATCGACGGTGACCTGGACCGGGTCGAGCTGCGCCAGCTGTCCTTCGTCGCCTGGCGCCGGATGCAGCGCGCCGTCCTGCGCGGCCAGGCGGCCGAGGCACTGCGCTGGCGCCGCGTCCGCCTCATCCTCGACGCCGAGGCGGTCGAGGAGGATCAGGCGCTGGAGCAGGAACAACGCCGCTGGAACTACCTCCACGCGCCGGTCCCATGCCCGGTCGAAGTGGACCGAGTGGACTGAGTGGACTCTGTTTCCAAATCCTCCCCCATCGGGGGTGGAGGAAGGGTCGCATGCGACCCGACGACCGGACCGCGTCTTCGCGGTGGAGGGGGCTGAATGCGGGTGGGGTGTTTGGGGGTTCGTGCCGGGGCTGGCCCCCTCCGTCTCTTCGCTGCGCTTCGAGCCACCTCCCCCGATGGGGGAGGAATGGGTGGGCGCGGCTGAGAAATCCTCCCCCATCGGGGGAGGGGGACCGCGTCTTCGCGGTGGAGGGGGCTGGATGCGGGTGCGGTATTTGGGGATTGGTGCCGGGGCTGGGCCCCTCCGTCTCTTCGCTGCGCTTCGAGCCACCTCCCCCGATGGGGGAGGATTTGGTAGGCTGGCATGATGTATCCGCCGCAGAAAACCGTCGAGCGTGCGAAGGCGCTTCGGCGCAAGCTGACGCTGCCGGAGGTGGTGTTGTGGCAGGCGATCCGGGGACGCAAGCTGGCTGGGGCGCGGTTTCGGCGGCAGCATCCGATCGGGCCCTACATCCTCGACTTCTATTGCGAGGCGGCGGGGCTGGCGGTCGAGGTGGACGGGCAGGGGCACGAACATCCGGACCAGATGGCGCACGATGCGCGGCGGACGGCGTGGCTGAACCTTCGCGGGGTTGCGGTGTACCGGGTCGCGGCGCGGGATGTGCTGGGGAATCTGGAGGGCGTATTGTTCGCCATCAGGCAGCGGGTCGGGGGTGTGCCCCCTCCACCGCTTCGCGGTCCGGTCGTCGGGTCGCATGCGACCCTTCCTCCACCCCCAACGGGGGAGGATTAGGTCAGCTAAGCCGCCGCCACCTTGCGCAACGCCTCGGCGAACACCTCGGCCGGTTGGCCGCCACTGATCAGATACTGGCCCTCGATGACGACGGCGGGGACGGCGGAGATGCCGCGGGCGCGCCACAGGGCCTGGGCGGCGCGGACCTCGGGCGCATAAAGGTCGTCGGACAGGACCTCGACCGCGCGGGCCCGGTCCAGGCCGGCGGTCGCGGCGGCGTCGGCCAGCACGTCCGGATCGGTCAGGGACCGGTTGTCGGTGAAGTGGGTGCGGAACAGGGCTTCCTTCAGCGCGCGCTGGGCGGAGGCTCCGCCCGTCTCTTGCGCCCAGTGCAGCAGGCGGTGAGCGTCGAAGGTGTTCCAGATGCGGCTGTCGGGGCCCATCTGCATCTCAAACCCCGGCCAGGCGTCCTCGGCCCGTTCGGTGATCATGGCGCGGTTGGCGGCGGACTGTTCGGGGGTGGAGCCGTATTTGCGGGCGATGTGCTCGCCGATGTTCTCACCCTCCAGGGCCATGCCGGGGTTCAGCTCGAACGGCTGGAAGGTGACGGTCGCCTCTATCCCCTCGGCCCGGACGGTGGCCAGCGCCTGTTCCAGCCCGCCCAGGCCGACCACGCACCAGGGACAGACCACGTCGGAGACGAAGTCGATGGTCAGGGTGCGGGTCATGCGAGGGCCTTGATTAGAGGGGGAGAGAGGGGGTGAGGGTCAGGCGACGGTGACGCCCTTCCAGAAGGCGATGCGGCCCTTGATCTCCTTGGCCGCGTCCTTGGGCTCGGGATAGTACCAGGCCGCGTCGCGGTTCTCCTGACCGTCCACGACGACGCTGTGATAGCTGGCCGTGCCCTTCCAGGGGCAGGTGGATTTGGTGTCGCTGGGTTTCAGCACGCCGTCGGTGACCGCGTCCGCCGGGAAGTAGTGGTTGCCCTCGACCACCACGGTGTCGTCGCTCTGGGCAATCACCGTGCCGTTCCATGTCGCCTGAACCATCGTCGTCTCCTGTGAGGGGTGTGCCGGGGATATGGGGCCTTGGCCGGGTTTCGCCATGTGTCAAATCGTGGGTTCCGTTGTCAAAAAGGACCGGCTAACGTCCTCGCTCTGGAAGCAAGCGAGGCCGTCATGTCCGATCTGGAAACCTTCCGCGCCGAGACGCGCGTCTGGCTGGAGGCCAACTGCCCCGCCGAATGCCGGGGGCCGCTGGAGAACGAAGAGGACCGGGTCTGGGGCGGGCGCAATGCCACCTTCAAGACGCCTGCGCACAAGCGCTGGATGGAGGTCATGGGCGCGCGCGGCTGGACCGCCCCGGAATGGCCGACCGAGTATGGCGGCGGGGGCCTGAGCCGCGAGGAGGCCAAGGTTCTGGCCAGCGAGATGCGCCGCATCGACGCCCAGATGCCGCTGTCATCCTTCGGCATCTGGATGCTGGGCCCGGCGCTGCTGCAGTTCGGCACGGAAGAACAGAAGAAGCGCTTCCTGCCCGAGATCGTGCGCGGCGAGATCCGCTGGTGCCAGGGCTATTCCGAGCCCGGCGCGGGCTCCGACCTGGCGGCCATCCAGACCAAGGCCGAGGATCGCGGCGACCACTGGATCGTCAACGGCCAGAAGGTCTGGACCAGCTATGCCGACAAGGCCGACTGGATCTTCTGCCTGGTGCGGACCGACCCGGACGCGCCCAAGCATCTGGGGATTTCCTTCGTCCTGTTCGACATGGCCAGCCCCGGCGTCTCGACCCGGCCCATCGTCCTGATCAGCGGCAAGAGCCCGTTCTGCGAGACCTTCTTCGACGATGTGCGGGTGGAGAAGGAGAACCTGGTCGGGACGCTGAACCGCGGCTGGGACGTGGCCAAGGCGCTGCTGGCGCATGAGCGGACGATGATCGGAGCCATGGGCAGCCTGGGGGCGGGCCGTCCACTCGGCCAGGTCGCGGGCGACAGCGTCGGGCTGGATGACGACGGGCGTTTGAACGACCCCATCCTCCGTGCACGGATCGCCGATCTGGATGTCGACATGGCCGCCTTCAACCTGTCGATGGAAAGGGTGGGGGATCAGGTCAAGGCGCGTCAGGCCCACCCCGCCATCGCCTCCATGCTGAAATACTATGGCTCGGAGCTGAACAAGCGGCGGCACGAGCTGATCATGGCCTCGGGCGGTTCGGATGCGCTGGAGTGGGAAGGCGAACGCTCGCGCGAGGGCACCGCCGCCCGCGACTGGCTGCGGACCAAGGCCAACTCCATCGAGGGGGGGACCAGCGAGGTCCAGCTGAACATCATCGCCAAACACCTGCTGCAACTGCCGGGAGCCTGAGACCTTGCCGCTGATCCTGACCGAAGAGCAGACCATGCTGAAGGAGGCCGCCGACGGCTTCCTGAACGAGAATGCGCCGATCGCCCATCTGCGGGCCCTGCGCGACAGCCACGATGCCGACGGCGTCTCGCGCGACCTGTGGAATGCGTTCGGCGAGATGGGGTTCGCGGGGGTCATCATCCCCGAAGAACATGGCGGCACCGGCCTGGGCGCGGTCGAGGCTGGCGTGGTGGCCGAAGCCCTGGGCCGGACCCTGACGCCGTCGCCCTTCATGGGGTCAGGCGTGCTGTCGGCCAAGGTGCTGATCGACGGCGGCTCGGCCGAGCAGCAGGCGGCATGGCTGCCCCGGATCGCGGCGGGTGAGGCGATCCTTTCGCTGGCCGTGGACGAGGGGGCCAAGCACAGGCCCTCTGCGATCGCCACGACGGCTAAGCGGTCGGGCAATGGCTTCAAGCTGAACGGAGCCAAGGGGTTCGTGCTGGACGGCCACGTCGCCGACGCCCTGATCGTGGCGGCGCGAACCGACGAGGGTCTGACCCTGTTCCTGGTCGATCCGAAGACGGCGGGCGTCGAGATCGAGCGTACGATCATGGTCGACGCTCACAATGCGGCGCGGGTGACGCTGACCGACGTCGAGGTCGATGCGGATGCGGTGATCGGCGCGGTCGATGGCGGCGAGGGGCTGCTGGAAGGCGCGCTGAACCTGGGCCGGGCCTGCGCGGCGGCGTCGCTGAACGGGGCGGGGGATCAGGCGTTTCAGCTGACGCTGGAGTATCTGCGGACCCGCAAGCAGTTCGGCAGGCTGATCGGCGAGTTCCAGGCCCTGCAGCACCGCTCGGCCCATCTGTTCACCGAGATCGAACTGGCCCGCGCCGCCGTTCTGGGGGCCTTGCAGCGACTGGACGCGGGGCGCGAGGATGCAGGGCTGGCCGTCTCGGTCGCCAAGGCCAAGGCCGGGCGCGTCGCCGAACTGGCGGTACAGGAGGCGGTCCAGATGCACGGTGGCGTCGGTATGACCGATGCCTTCGACGTCGGCCTCTTCATGAAGCGGGTGCGGGTGCTGAACGAGCTGCTGGGGGATGCAGGGTTCCATACGGAACGGCTGGCGCGGGCCAAGGGGTTCTGAGGATGAAATCGGCAGGTGGAGTGTGGCTGATAATCGCGGCATTCGCGTCAGCAGGATGCTCCACTGTGCCCGCGACAGAACCCGCTGATGCCGCCCGACCGAGGGTGACGCTTGATTGCGTGAAACATCCGCTGCCCAGCCGGGATAGGGCTTTTGAACGGTGCGTTATCCTTTCGGTCGAGCCCGACACCGTGGCAACACGTGGCATTGCAGAGCGCTTTGTGAGCAATTTGCCCATCGCACGAACGCGCTCGCCTTCCGAAGACCTGATCGGCGCGCAAACCATCCGCGTTTCGGTCCGTCTCACCCCACAGGCATCGGCAGTGGGTGACGCGGCGGGAGAGCCCCGCTAAACCCTATGCCAAGGGAGAACGCCTATGACGCGAGCCAACGCGCCTGAGTACATGTCCGGCTTCGGCAATCACTTTGCGACGGAGGCGGTGGCCGGGGCCTTGCCGGAGGGGCGCAACTCGCCGCAGCGGGTGCCGATGGGTCTGTATGCGGAGCAGCTGTCGGGGACGGCCTTCACGGCGCCGCGGTCGGAGAACCGGCGGTCGTGGCTGTATCGCCTGCGGCCCAGCGCCCAGCATCCGGCCTATAAACCCTTTGCCCAGGGCCGCGTGCGGTCCGGGCCATTCCACGATGCGCCGCCGTCGCCGAACCGGATGCGGTGGGACCCGCTGCCGATGCCTGACGCCCCGACCGACTGGGTCGAGGGGCTGGTCACCTATGGCGGCAACGGAGATGCGGAGGCGGGAGCCGGGACGGGCATCCACCTTTATGCCGCTAACCGGTCCATGGTGGACCGGGTCTTCTACTGCGCCGATGGCGAACTGCTGATCGTCTCGCAGGCGGGACATCAGGTCTTTGTCACTGAGATGGGACGCATCGACACGCGGCCGGGCGAGATCGTCGTCATTCCGCGCGGGGTGCGGTTCCGGGTGGAGTGCGATGGCCCGATCCGGGGCTATGTCTGCGAAAACTATGGCGCGGCCTTCCGCCTGCCGGACCTGGGACCGATCGGTTCGAACGGCCTGGCCAATCCCCGGGATTTCCAGACGCCCGTCGCGGCCTATGAGGATGTGGATCGGCCGACCGAGTGCGTGCAGAAGTTCGGGGGGCGGCTGTGGACCACCACCTTCGATCACAGCCCGCTGGACGTCGTCGGCTGGCACGGCAATCACGCGCCCTACAAATACGACACCGCGCGGTTCAACACGATCGGCACGGTCAGCTTCGACCATCCGGACCCGTCGATCTTTACGGTCCTGACCAGCCCGTCCGATACGCCGGGCGTGGCCAACTGCGATTTCGTGATCTTCCCGCCGCGCTGGATGGTGGCCGAGGACACCTTCCGCCCGCCGTGGTTCCACCGCAACGTCATGAGCGAGTTCATGGGGCTGGTGACCGGGGAATACGACGCCAAGGAGGGCGGGTTCGCGCCGGGCGGAGCGTCCCTGCACAACTGCATGAGCGGACATGGTCCGGACCAGGCCAGCTATGACAAGGCGGTCGCGGCGGATCTGAAGCCGGTCAAGATCGAGAACACCCTGGCCTTCATGTTCGAAACCCGAATGCCGATCCGGACCACGGAATGGGCACAAACCAGTCCGACCATGCAGTTGGACTACGACGACGTCTGGACCGGATTCGACAAGGGACGAGTGGAATGAAGCGTATACTGATCGCGGCGGCAGCCCTGATGATGGCGGCCTGCCAACCCGTGCCGACCACCACACCGACCCAGACCGCCTCGACCGACACGCCGGCGGTGCAGACACCCGCGCCCGGCACGGATGCGGCCGCCTGTGCGGCCCGGGGCGGCAAGATGCTGCCGCAGGGACGGCTTCAGTCTTTGCAGTGCGTGGTGTCCTACGCCGATGCCGGTCGTCGCTGTACGGACGGAGACGATTGCCAGGGCGACTGCCGCATCGGAGAGGTCAATGGCGCGCCCGACGCCGGGTCCGCTGCCGTAGGCCAGTGCCAAGCCAACAGCACCCGTTTCGGCTGCTACACCACGGTTGAAGGCGGCAAGGCCGAAGCGACGATCTGCGTCGACTGACGACAGGCACGAAAAACCCCCGCCGCGATCGCGACGGGGGTCTTCACATCGTTCATCCGGTCAGGGACCGGTACGCGAACGCCCGATCTTACTGAGCGGGGGTGTTCGAGGTGGTCATGCCACCGTCCATGTTGCCGGCAGCGGCTTCCACGGCGTCGGCGCGTTCGTCGGCATTTTCCTGCACGGCGTCGGCCTGGGCGTTCAGAGCGTCTTGCGCGGCGTCGGTCGTGGCGGCGTCAGCCTGGTTTTCCAGCTGGGTCGCTTCGACGTTGGCGTTCGCTTCAATGGCGTCGGCCTGTGCACCGGCTTCCTTTTCGGCAGCGTTTTCGCAGGCGGCGAGGCCGGCGAAGGCGAAGGTAGCGGCGGCGGCGATGATCAGTTTACGCATGAGTAGTTTCCTCCAGTGAGGCCGGAATAACGTCGCCGATCACAAACGGTTCACGCGCCCGTGAAGTTTTTCATCCGGCGTCCGAGAACGCCACGCGAGCCGCGCCCAGCAGGGCGGCGTGCTTGTGCAGGATCACCTTGGTCGGGATGGCGGCCATATAGTCGGCGAACCGGCCCTTGCGTTCGAACCGCTCGCGGAAGGGGCTGGCCTGAAGGAAGGGCAGGATGCGCGGTGCGATGCCGCCTGCGATATAGATGCCGCCTCGTGCGCCGGTGGTCAGGGCAATGTCGCCCGCCACGGCCCCCAGGACAGCGCAGAAACGGGCCAGGGTCGCCCCGCAGGCGCTGTTGGGGTTCTCCATCGCCTCGGTCGTGATCTGGGCCGGGTCGTCGATATGGGTTTCGCGCCCGTCGATCTCTGCCAGGGCGCGGTGCATGTTCAGCAGGCCGGGTCCACAGATCAGCCGCTCAATGGACACACGGTCATAGCGGCGACGCAGGATGCGCAGGATCTCGTCCTCGATCGGATCGCCCGGCGCGAAACAGGCGTGGCCCCCTTCGGACGGCATGGCGATTTCATTGCCATGAATATCGCGCGCCAGGGCCGAGACGCCGAAACCTGTGCCGGGGCCCAGCACGGCGATGGCGGAATGCTCCTCGCCCTCGTCCGGACCGCCTAGAGAAGCCAGCTGATCCTCCGGCACGACGGGGGCACCCCAGGCCAGAGCCTCAAAGTCGTTGATCAGTCTGACGGGGTTCAGGCCCAGGGTGGCCAGTTCGGTCTCCGAAACCTGCCAAGGCGAGTTGGTCAGGTCGATGGCTCCGTCGGTGACCGGCCCGGCCACGGCGATGACGCCGCCTGTCGGCTTGACCTCGCAGCCGTCGATGAAGGCCTTGACCCCGCCCAGGAAGGTCGGGTGTTCCGAGGCCGGAAAGCTCTCGTGATGCTCAAGCACGGGCTTGCCGTCGATCATGTGGGCGATGGCGAACCGGGCATTGGTGCCGCCGACGTCCCCGAGCAGCAGGGTCTTGTCCCAGTTCACCGTCATCAGGCAGTCCTCACTAAGCTAGCCGACCGTTGCCCGGTCGTTGTGATCGTTTGGGGTTCAGGCGTCCACGGCCCGGTCGTTGACGTTGTTGTCGGGCGGCGTGTCCTTGTGGTCGGTCTGGCCGGGGGGCAGGCCAAAACAGACGCTGGCCCCTTCTTCGGCGGTCGAGACGACGTGACGGAAGGCTCCGAACAGTTCGCGGCCATAGCCCCAGGTGGAGCCCTCGGCATGGACCTTGGAGCGTTCGACGGGGCCGCGCCCGGCCAGATCGGGGATGTCGACCGTGGTCAGGACCCCGGCCTCGGCATCCAGGCGGATGATGTCGCCGTCTCGGATGTTGGCGATCAGGCCGCCGGCCAGGGCCTCCGGTGAGACGTGGATGGCGGAGGGGGTCTTTCCGCTGGCCCCTGACATGCGACCATCGGTGACGAAGGCGACCTTGAAGCCCTTGTCCTGAAGGATGCCGAGGGCGGGCGACAGGCTGTGCAGTTCCGGCATGCCGTTGGCGCGCGGACCCTGGAAGCGCAGGACGACGATGACGTCGCGGTTCAGCTTTCCGTCCTTGAAGGCCTGAAGCGCATCTTCCTGGGTCTCGAACACCGCAGCGGGAGCCTGGACGATGCGGTTCACGGGCTTGACCGCCGAAATCTTGATCACGGCCCGGCCCAGGTCGCCCTGGACCAGTCGCAGGCCGCCCTCGCGGTCGAACGGGTCGGAGGCGGGGCGCAGAATGTCCGTATCCAGACTTTCCGTGACGCCGTCTTTCCAGATCAGTTCGCCGTCCTGAAGGGTTGGCTCCTGGAAATAGTGGTGGATGCCCTGGCCCATGACGGTGTGCACGTCGGAATGGATGTGGCCGGCGTTGGCCAGTTCGCGCGCCACGAAGGCGACGCCGCCGGCCGCCTGGAAGGCGTTCACATCGGCCGAACCGTTGGGATAGACGCGGGCCAGAAGCGGCGTCACGGACGACAGCTGATCCATGTCGGTCCAGTCGATCAGTACGCCCGCCGCCCGCGCCATGGCCACCAGATGGATGGCGTGGTTGGTCGAGCCGCCGGTGGCCAGCAGGGCCACGATCATGTTGACGATGGACTTCTCATCGATGACGTCGGCCATCCGAGCCTCGCCGCTGCGGGCCAGTTCCACGGCGCGCCTGGCGGCGGCGGCGGTCAGGGCGTCGCGCAGGCCCGTTTCCGGATGGACGAAGGCGGTCGAGGGCAGGTGCAGACCGCCCAGCTCCATCATCATCTGGTTGGAGTTGGCCGTGCCGTAGAAGGTGCAGGTACCGGGGGAATGGTAGCTGCCGATCTCGCTGTCCAGCAGGGTCTGGCGATCGACCTGGCCCTGGGCATACAGGGCGCGCACGCGGGCCTTTTCCGCATTTGGAATGCCGGACGGCATGGGCCCTGCAGGGGCGAAGACGACGGGCAGGTGGCCGAACGCCAGGGTGCCGATGAACAGGCCGGGCACGATCTTGTCACAGACGCCCAGGGCCATGACGGCGTCGAAGGCGTCGTGGGTGAGGGCGATGCCCGCCGACATGGCGATCAGGTCGCGACTGAACAGCGACAATTCCATGCCGGGACGACCCTGTGTGACGCCGTCGCACATGGCGGGGGTGCCCCCCGCGACCTGTGCCGTCGCGCCGACGGTGCGGACCGCGTCTCGGATGACGGCGGGGAAACGCTCAAACGGCTGATGTGCCGACAGCATGTCGTTATAGGCCGTGACAATACCGACATTGGGTTTGGACCCATCCATCGCCGCCAGCTTGTCTGCGATGGTCTGGCCGGCAAAGGCATGGGCCCAGTTGGCACAGGAGAGTTTGGCCCGGCCCGCGCCGCTGTCGCGTGCAGAGTCCATGCGGCGGATGTAGTCGGCGCGGGTGGCGCGCGAGCGTTCGATGATGCGGGCGGTGACCTCGGCGACGACGGGGTGCAGGTTGGCCATCAGGCTTTCTCCGTCCACAGAACATCCAGCGGGACTTTGGCGGCGATCAGGGCGGCGATGGGCTGGATGCCGGGATCGCCGATCGCCTCGCGCTCAAAGACATCGCGTTTGGCGGTGCCCGTCAGGGCCAGGACGACCCGCCGCGCCTGCATCAGATACGGCAGATTGATCGACAGCCGCTCCAGGCTGGGGGCCAGACCGTCGCGGCCTTTCGGGACGCCGAGAACGGTCGGCTTCAAGGCGGGTGAGAGCAGGGTTTTCAGGGTCGGGCTGTGAGGGAACATGGAGCAGATATGGCCATCCTCCCCCATGCCGAGAAGGACCGCATCTAGACGGCCATGCGGAGCCATGGCCTGAGCCGCGCGGGCGGCGGCCCGGTCGACGGTAACCTCGGCATGATACAGCGGCAAGAAGGACGCGGCGGCGGCCGGGCCCGTCAGCAGCGTCCGCTTGAGCAGGGCGGCGTTCGAGTCCGGCGAAGTCTCGGGGACATAGCGCTCGTCGATCAGGGTCACGGCGGTGCGGGACCAGTCGAGGTCCGCCTCGGCCATCCGGGCATAGATGGGCGAAGGCGTGGAGCCGCCGGACCCGGCGAAGGTGGCGCGTCCCGTCTCGGTCAGGGCCTGGCCGAGGGTGTCGACCAGGAGGGTGGCGCAGGCGTCCGCCCAGTCGGCCCCGGTGGCGAAGGTCTGGATGGCGGGTGCGGCGTGATCAGTCATTGCCGGTGTTCCAGCGCCGACCGGTCCGGTCCAGCAGCAGATCGGCTTCCGGCGGGCCCCAGGTTCCAGCGACGTAGTCCCTGGGCTTGAAGGCGGCACCTTCCCAGGCTTCCGACACCTGATCGACCCACTTCCAGGCCTGCTCGGCCTCGTCGCGGCGCACGAACAGGGTGGAGTCTCCGGCCAGGGCGTCGAGCAGTAGCCGCTCATAGGCGATGCGGCGACGCGGCGGCTTGGCCGACTTGTCGTTCTGGCCCCAGGACAGGGACATCTGGATGGGCTGAAGCTGCATGCGCTGGTCCAGCCCCGGCTTCTTGTTCATCACCGACAGGGAGATGTCTTCCTCGGGCTGCAGTTCGATGACCAGGCGGTTGGCCGTCACCTGACCCCGGTCGTTGTCGAAGATGGAGTGGGGCAGGGCCTTGAACTGGATGACGATCTCGGTGCGTTTCTCCGGCAGGCGCTTGCCGGTGCGCATGAAGAAGGGCACCCCGGCCCAGCGCCAGTTGTCGATGTCGGCGCGGATGGCAACGAAGGTCTCGGTGTCCGAATCCAGACCGCGCTCCTCGTCATAGCCCTTGACCGGCTGACCCTCGCTGGTGCCCGCCACATACTGTCCGCGAACGGTGACGCGCTCGGCCTCGTCATGGGTTATGGGGCGCAGGGAGCGCAGCACCTTGACCTTTTCGTTGCGGACCGAGTCGGGCTCCAGATCGCTGGGTGGCTCCATGGCCACCAGGCAGAGCAGCTGGAGCATGTGGTTCTGGAGCATGTCGCGCAATGCTCCGTACTCGTCGTAATAGGGCCAGCGGTCGCCGACGCCGACGGTTTCGCCCACCGTGATCTGGACGTGGTCGATCGAGAGGTTGTTCCACAGCGGCTCGAAGATGGTGTTGCCGAACCGCAGGGCAATCAGGTTCTGGACCGTCTCCTTGCCCAGATAGTGATCGATGCGGAACACCTGTAGTTCCGAGAAAGCATCGGCGACGGCGTCGTCGATTTCGCGGAAGGTTTCAAGGTCGCGCCCGACCGGCTTTTCCAGCACGACGCGGTCGTCGGCCTCGGCCAGGCCGGCGGCGCGCATGGCGGTGACGATGCGGGCGTACAGCGACGGCGAGACGGCCAGGAAGCTGGTGCAGGTGCCGGGCCCGACCTTGTCCTTCAGCGGCTTCAGGCTCTCGGCCGAGGTGGCGTCGACGGCCAGATAGTCGAGGCGGGCCTCCAACTTGGACCATGCCGCGTCGGACCAGGCGTCGTCCGCCTTCGCCTTGCTCTCGACCGACTGGCGGACGCGGGCGACATAGTCCTCGCGGCTTTCCTCGGAGCGGGCCGCGCCGATGATCTTCAGATCGTCGGGCAGCAGGCCGTCATGCTCCAGATAGTAGAGCGAGGGCAGGAGCATCCGCAGGGCCAGATCGCCTCCGCCGCCGAACAGCACCAGTGCCGCCATCTGCGCTCCTTCTCTCTTGTCAGACCCTCTAGCCCTCAGGGTCTTTGGCCGGTTTTGCGCGTGTGGCCAACACGTCGAGCACGTCCTGAAACACCAAGTTACGCGATCGCAGCAGCACGAGCAGGTGATAGATCAAATCTGCGGCCTCGCTGGTCAGTTCCTCGTCAGGACCGGCGGCCCCGGCGAGCGCGGTCTCGACCCCCTCCTCGCCGACCTTCTGGGCGACCCGCTTGGGGCCCTCGGCGATCAGGCGGGCGGTCCAGCTTTCCGACGGATCGGCGGCGGCGCGCGCGGCGATGGTCTGCTCCAGACGCGCGATCCGGCCCAGGCCCGGCGCGTCTTCCTCGCCGAAACAGCTGATGCGGTTCAGGTGGCAGGCATTGCCGACGGGCCGGACTTTCAGCACCAGGGCGTCGCCGTCGCAGTCGGGCGTGATCGAGACGACATGCAGACGGTCGCCCGAGGTCTCGCCCTTGCGCCACCGCCCGCCCCGCGAGCGGGAATAGAAGGTGGCCTCTTTGGAAGCGATCGTCTCATCCAGCGCCGCGCGGTCCATATAGGCGAGCGTCAGCACCTGCAGCGTCGCGGCGTCCTGCACCACCACGGGGATCAGGCCGTCGCCCTTGGCGAAGTCGAGGGTGTCGGGGTCGATCATAATCTTACCTCTATACCGTCGCGCTCGAGCCGGCGTTTCAGATCGGGGATGGCCAGGGCGCCCGAGTGAAACACGCTGGCGGCCAGGGCACCGGATACATCGGCCTGCTGGAAGACATCGCGGAAGTGGTCGACCGCGCCCGCGCCGCCGGAAGCCACCAGCGGAATGGTCAGGCAGGCGCGCGCGGCCTGAAGCTGGGCGATGTCATAGCCGCTCCGCACGCCGTCCTCGTCCATGCAGTTCAGCACGATCTCTCCGGCCCCCAGGCTTTGCGCCTCGACGATCCAGTCCAGGGTGCGGCGGCCTGCGCCGCGGCTGGCGGTCGGGTCGCCGGTATATTGGTGGACGACCCAGTCGTCGCCCGCGCGCTTGGAATCGACGCCCAGGACCACGCACTGAGCACCGAAACGCGCGCTCATCTCGCCGATCAGATCGGGGCGTTCCAGGGCGGGGGAGTTGATCGAGACCTTGTCGGCTCCGTGGTCCAGGCAGCGCGCCGCCTGCTCCACACTGCGGATACCGCCGGCCACACAGAAGGGGATATCCAGCAGGCGGGCGATGTCGCTGACCCAGTCATAGTCGAGGGTGCGGCCCTCAGGACTGGCGGTGATGTCGTAAAAGACCAGTTCGTCGGCCCCCTGGTCGCGGTAGCGCGCGGCCAGTTCGGAGGCGTCGCCCATGTCGACGTGGTCCTTGAAGCGGACACCCTTGACGACTCGCCCGTCGCGCACGTCCAGACAGGGGATGATGCGTCTCGCGGTCATTGCACCGCCACCGCTTCGTCCACGGTGAACCGCCCCTCATAGATGGCGCGACCCACTATGGCCCCGTCGCAGCCGATGGCGCGGGCGGCCTTCAGGTCCTCCAGCGAGGACACGCCGCCCGAAGCCTGAACCTTCAGGTCGGGGCGTCGCAGCATGATCTCGGTCAGCAGCTCCAGATTGGGACCGGTCAGGGCTCCGTCACGGCCGACGTCGGTGACCAGCAGGTGTCTGGCGGTGCCCGCCGGATAGCGATCCAGCGCGGCCCACAGGTCGATGTCCGCGGCCTGGGTCCAGCCCTTCAGCGAAGGGACCCAGCGCTCGCCGTCGGCCCGCACATCGATGGCCAGGGTCAGGCGGTCCGGCCCGAACCGCTCCAGCCAGCCCGCGACCGTATCGGGAGACGAGATGGCGAGGGAGCCGACGACCACGCGGCTGACCCCCGCGTCCAGCAGGGCCTGGACATCGTCTGCGGAACGCACCCCGCCGCCGGACTGGATGCGGATGTCGATGGCCCCGGCCAGTTCGCCGATCAGGGCGTGCTGGACCGCGCGGCCCGCCTCGGCTCCATCCAGATCGACGATGTGGGCCCATTGGGCCCCCGAGCCGACGAAGCCCGCCAGGCGCGCGGCCGGATTGGTGTCATAGGCGGTCACCTGATCGAACCGTCCGTGCATCAGGCGCACGGCGACGCCGGCTCGGAGGTCGATGGCGGGATAGACGATCATGCGGGCAGGCCCAGAAAGTTTTGCAGGATGCGCGCCCCGGCCTTGGCCGAGCGCTCCGGATGGAACTGGCAGCCCCAGCGGTTGGCGTTGCGAACCACGGCGGGCACGACGGTTCCGTAGTCGGCGCGGGCCAGGGTGGCCGGGCCATCAGGGCAGACGAAACTGTGCACGAAATAGGCCCAGTCGCCGGGCTGGACGCCCTCCAGCAAGGGGTCATCGCGCACGACCTCCAGCCGCGACCAGCCCATGTGCGGCACGGGCAGGGCGGGGTCGATGTCGAAGCGCGACACATGGCCGGGAATCAGGCCCAGCGTCTCGACGCCCTCGCCCTCGTCGCTGGCGTCGAACAGCAGTTGCTGGCCCAAGCAGACGCCCAGCAACGGGCGTGGAAAGGCGCGGATGGCCTCGACCAGGCCCAGGGTTTCCAGACGCGCCATCGCATAGGCGGCGGCCCCGACACCGGGCAGGATCAACCGCTCGGCGTCAGCAATGTCGGCGGGATCGCTGGTCAGACGCACGGAGGCCCCCAGCCGTTCCAGCGCGAACTGGACCGAGGCGACATTGCCGGCACCGTAGGAGAGGACGGTGACGGGGGTCACAGAACCCCCTTGGTCGATGGCACGACGTCGCCCTCGACGCGGATGGCCTGGCGCAGGGCGCGGCCAAAGGCCTTGTAGACGGCCTCGGTCTTGTGGTGGTCGTCGTGGCCGGTGACGGTGATGTGCACGGCCGCCCCCATGGCCTCGGCCAGGGACCGGAAGACGTGGGCGGTTAGATCGGTGCGATAGTCGCCGATGAAGGGCGTCGAGAACGTCCCCTCGAACAGCGGGTAGGGACGGCCCGACAGGTCGATGGAGACGGACGCATTGGCCTCATCCATCGGCAGGACGAAGCCGTAGCGCGCGATGCCGCGCCGCTCGCCCAGCGCCTGTTTCAGGGCCTGACCCAGGGCGATGGCGCTGTCCTCGATCGTGTGGTGCGCATCTGTGTGCAGGTCACCCTCGCACGACAGCCGAATCGAGAAGCCGCCGTGGGCCGCCACCTGCTCCAGCATGTGATCGAAGAAGCCAACGCCGGTATGGATACTGACCGGGCCGGTCACGTCCAGATCGACCGCGCAAACGATGCGCGTTTCCTTGGTGTCGCGCACAGCCTGTCCAGTGCGGTTGGCGCGGCTCTGGCCGGGAGCCAGGTCGAGGGCGGCAAGCAGACGGTCGTTGATCTCGGGCCGAGAGGAGACGGGCAGACGCAGCCGCTCGCCCGCCTGTTCGGCCACGACGCCGAAGCGGGCCAGCGCCGTCAGGACGGCGGTGGGATCGGAGGGGCGTACCATGAGGACGGGGCCAACGCCCGCCTCGACCGTCATTTCGCGAGCGATGGCCTTCGACAGCCGCTCGCGCTCGCGCACTGTGGCGGCGATGCGCTCGCGGGTTTCCAGCAGGCGCGACGGGTCGAGAGCCTGCATTGCCAGTCGGAGGCTGACCTCGGGCAAGGCGTAGGGCTCCATGACCGACGCCAGGCGGACCAGGGTCTGGGGCTGTGCCAAGGCGGCTCCGACCCGCGCACCGGCCAGGCCATAGGCCAGCGACAAGCTGCGCAGCACCACCAAATTGACGTGGCCGCCGATGACGGTGGCCGCCGAAGTGGCGGACGTAAACTCGGCCATACCTTCGTCGACGATCAGCAGGGCGGGGGCGACCCGTTCGGCCATCTCGGCCACGGCCTCGGGCGAGCCGAGGGCGCGCAGGACGACGGCCCCGGTCTCGACGGTGGTGCCGGGCCGGGCATAGATGTCCGCCAGTGTGGAATAGGGCTGGGCTTTCGGGGCCTCGACGGTCAGGCCCTCATGCGCGGCGAGGCGATAGATGAGCTCGAGCCCATGGGTCAGGCCGCGCACGGGCAGGACCCGATCGGTGGAGACGCCATAGATGTCGGCCATGCGGGCGGCGAGCGCCGAGGGTTGGGCCGGATAGCGATCGAGGCCCTCGCCGCCGGAGACGAGGGGCGCGAAGGGGGCGGGCAGGTTGGCGATCATGCCTCGACCCTCAGATCCGCCGCCCGTGCGTGCGCTTCCAGACCCTCCAGCCGGGCCAACCGTGCCGCGACCGGGGCCAGGGCAGTGGCACCCTTTGCCGACACCGACTGCACGGACATGGAGGTCATGAAGCTGGCGGTGGTGACGCCGCCCAAGGTCTTGGCCCCGCCGTCCGTGGGCAGGACGTGGCTGGGCCCGGCGGCATAGTCGCCGAGCGTCTCGGCGGCATAGGCACCGACGAAGACGGCCCCGGCGGCGGTGATCTTGTCCACGCGCGTCTCGGCGTCCTCGGTCTGCAGCGCGAGGTGTTCGGGGCCATAGGCGTTGGAGACGACGCAGGCGGTGTCCAGGTCCGGTACCCGGATCGCGCGGGCTTCGGCCAGGGAGGCGCGGGCGATGTCGGCGCGGGGCAGGGTGGCGATCTGTTCGTCCACTTCGGCCAGGATTTCGTCGATCATCCGCTCGCTGTCGCAGACCAGAATGACCTGTGCGTCCGCATCGTGCTCGGCCTGGCTGAGCAGGTCGGCAGCGGCCAGGACCGGATCGGCGCGGCGGTCGGCGATGACCAGCAGTTCGGAGGGTCCAGCCGGCATGTCCACGGCGGGACCGCCGGGGCGGTTCGATGCCTGTTTCTTGGCCTCCGCGACCCAGGCATTGCCGGGGCCATACAGCTTGTCGCAGGGCGGGATGGTGCCGTCCTCTAGTTCGGCCCCGAAGGTCATGGCGGCGATCGCCTGGGCCCCGCCGACCAGCCACAGGTCGTCCAGACCGGCCTCTGCGGCGGCGAAGATCATGGCGGGATGAGGGGCACCGGACTTGGACGGAGGGGTCACGGCGATGCGGCGACCGACGCCCGCGACCTCGGCCGGAATGGCCAGCATCAGCAGGGACGAAAACAGAGGGGCCGAGCCGCCGGGCACATAGAGGCCGACGGTGGACAATGGTCGCCAGACCAGGCGCGAGCGGACGCCTGGCGTGATCTCGACCCATTGGGAATCCTCGGGCCGCGTCGCCTGATGGAAGATGCGGACGTTTTCTGCCGCCATGCGGATGGCGCGGGTGTCGGCGGGGGCCAGCGCGGAGCGCGCCTCGGCCACGACATCGGGGGTCAGGGCCAGGCGACGCGGCGGGGCACCGTCCAGCTTGACGCTCCAGTCCGTGACGGCCTGACGGCCGCGGGCCTGCACGTCGTCCATGATCTGGCGGACCGTGTCGGTGACGCGGGTTTCGGTGCGTTGGCGCGGACGAGCGAGCGCTTCGATGCGGCCGACGTCGTCCAGCGAATTCCAGTCGAAGCGCTTCATCACATCATCTTCTCGATGGGCAGGACGAGAATGGCCGAGGCCCCGGCGGCCTTCAGCTTCTCCAGCGTCTCCCAGAAGACGGCCTCCTGACAGACGGCGTGGACGGCCACGGCATCGTCGCGGCCCGACAGGGGCATGACGGTGGGCGAGCCTGCACCCGGCAGGATGGCGGTGATGGCATCCAGCGCCGAGCGCGGCGCGTTCAGCATCACGTACTTGGCTCCTTGCGAGGACACCACGCCACTCATCCGCTCGATGATGCTGTCCAGCAGGTGCGCCAGGCCCGGTTCCGGGGCGACGGGTGAGCGGATCAAAACGGCCTGGCTGTCCAGCACCGTGTCCTTGGCCACCAGGCCGTTGGCCTCCAGCGTCGCGCCGGTGGAGACCAGGTCGCAGATGGCGCTGGCCAGCTTCAGCCGGGGCGAGACCTCGACGGCCCCGCGCATGGTGACGATGTCCGCGCCGACGCCGCGCTCATTCAGATAGCGGCGCAGGATCTTGGGATAGGAGGTGGCGATGCGCAGCCCCTCAAGCGATGCCGGGCCGTCATAGGCCAGGGTCGGGGGCACGGCGATCTTCAGCGTGCAGCGCCCGAAGCCCAGGGGCATGACGACCTCGGCCACCGGGCCGCCGTTGCGCGCCTCCTCCAGCACATTTTCGCCGACCACGCCCAGGTCACAGACGCCATCCGCCACGAAGGTGGGAATGTCGTCGTCGCGGACGCGCAGCAGGTCGATCGGATAGTTCTCCACCCGATACAGCAGGTCGTTATTGCCCTTGATGACCCGCAGGCCCGCGTCGCGGACGAGGTCCAGGCTGCGTTCCGACAGGCGGCCGGATTTCTGGATGGCGATGCGAAGTCGCCCTTGCACGGTACTCATGTAATCAACTCAGCCTTTGATCCGGTCCAGCACCAGGCGGTAGCCTTGATGCGGCATTTCCTTGAGGTAGCGGGCGACCCGCACGACGGTGGTGGGGCTGGCATGGGCCTCCACCGCGATTTCGCGATACGACTTGCCGCCGCTGTCCAGCAGACGGGCGACCTCCCAGCGCTCGGCGAAGGCGCGCAGTTCCGCCGGGGTGCACAGGTCGTTCAGGAACGCCTGAACCTCCTCGCGAGTCTTCAGCGTCAGCAGGGCGTCATAGAGCGCGACCCTGCTCACGGTCGTGTCGGCGGCGGGGCGGGTCGCGGCGTCGGTCATGAAGCGTTCCACTATGGTGTAACGCTGGAACGGTCAAGGGGCGAAGTTCGGGATGGAAAGGTGTCGCAGGCCTCTCTATCTGAGCCTCATGGACAAGGTTGTGATCATCGGCGCGGGGCATGCGGGCGGGACGGCAGCGGCGCTGCTGCGGCAGTACGGATTTGAGGGGCAGATCGTGCTGGCGGGATCGGAAACCGTGCCGCCCTATCAGCGTCCGCCCCTGTCCAAGGCTTGGCTGAAGGGACATGCGGAGCGGGACGATCTGCTGCTGAGGCCCGACAGCTTCTATGTCGAACAGAATATCGATCTGCGGCTGGGCGTGACGGCGACCGCCATCGATCGGGCGGGGCGCAGCGTGGCCTTTTCGGACGGCATGACCGAGACCTATGACGCCCTGATCCTGGCCACCGGCTCGGTGGCCCGCAAGCTGGCCATTCCCGGGGCTGATTGGCCCGAACTGATCGAACTGCGGACGCTGGAGGATGCCGAACGGCTGAAGGCGGTGCTGGGGCCCGGCAAGCGGTTGGCGGTGGTCGGCGGTGGCTATGTGGGGCTGGAGGCAGCGGCGTCGGCCCGCGCCCTGGGGGCCGAGGTCGTCGTGATCGAGCGGATGGAGCGGGTGCTGGCCCGCGTGGCATCGGAGACCCTGTCGACCTTCTTCACCGCCTGGCATCGCGCCCAGGGCGTCGATATCCTGACCGGGGCCGAGGTGACGGCGTTCGAGGAGGACGGCGTGCGGCTGGCGGACGGACGGCTGATCGAGGCGGATGCGATTCTGGTCGGGGTGGGGGCCCTGGCCAATGAGGCGCTGGCGCACCAGGCCGGGCTGGAATGCCTGAACGGCATTGTCGTGGATGAGGCGGCGCGGACCAGCGATCGTGCCATCTGGGCCATAGGCGATGCGACCCACCGCCCGATCCCGGTGCACGGCGCGCTGCGCCACCGGCTGGAGAGCGTGCCCAATGCGCTGGAACAGGCCAAGCAGGCCGCCGCCGCCATCACCGGACGCCCTGCGCCTACGCCAGAGGTGCCGTGGTTCTGGTCCGATCAGTATGAGTTGAAGCTGCAGATCGCGGGACTGCCCGACGGGGCCGACCGCCAGATCGTGCGCGGTGTGGCGGACGTTGATGCAGATCCCGTCGGTTTCGCCGTCTTCCATCTGGCGGGTGACCGGATCGTGTCGGTCGAGGCGGTGAATGCGCCAGCCGAATTCATGGCGGGGCGGCAGCTGATCGCCCGGGGCACTGTGGTAGATGCGGACAAGCTGGCAGATATGTCGGTGTCGATGAAAGCTGTGGCGGCCTAACCCACCGTCAGGTCCAGCTGTCGCGAGATCAGCAGTCGACCGGCCCCCAGGTCCAGGGCCGCACGACGCCCGGCGAAGGCCTCCATCCCAACCAAGCCGTCCGGGAAGTTGGGCAGGGGCGGCTGTTCGAAGACGCCGATCTGGACGCGGTGGTGCAGCTGGTCGGCAAAGGTGACGGTGCGCGCCTCGACCGTGTCGGCGCGCATCGCCCCGCCGAGCACAAGGCTGATCCCGCTCTCGCGCGGGCGACCGTCCAGCAGACCGACACCGGCGGCCGACCTTTGCGAGACACTGAGCAGGGCGGATGAGCCGGTGTCGATGACGGCCTGCAAGGCATTGCCCTCGATCGTGACCTCGGCGCTCAGGGCGTTGCCGTCCCGGACCACGGGTGCCTCGATCATGTCTGCTGGTTGGACGAAGGCATCTGGCGTGATCAGCCGTACGTGCCGACGGTCCGCATCCAGAGCCAGAATCAGATGCTCCAGCACGTCGCGCCCGAGGATCAGTGGGGTCGCCAGGCCCTCCTCGGCCGCCAGCGGACCGAGATCGAGGATGGCGGCGCGAAGGCCTGCGATCTGCAGTCCAGGCAGGTCGACGTCTAGGGTCGTGCCGCGCCCGACCTGGGAGCCGCCGCCGACGCCATAGGCCAGCATGGGCATGTCGAACATCGACCTCTGCCGCTCACCCAGACTGGCGACAAAGGCGCGATCAACAGCGGAGTACTGGGCGCCCGTGTCGATCAGGGCGATGACGTCCCGGCCCTCGATCGTCGCCCGGATGGTCGGCACATTGGCTCGGCGGGCATAGGGGGTCCACGGCGTCGCATGGCCGTCGCCGAAAGTCAGGTCCGGCTTTGGCCAGATCAGGTTGTCGCGGGCCCACCAGGCCGCGCCGGCGACGGCGGCCAGTCCTGCGGCGCGGATCAGGAGGTTGCGACGGTTCATGCCGCTTCAACATGGCGGCTGGGGCGGGGCGATGCCAGCGCGCGTTTGTCGCGGGCAACGGCGACCTGATGGATGCCCCCCGACATCCACCAGGCCCCTTGGCAGAACCGGATGCCCCCGGCACCGGGCTCGCCGTCCGTGTGCAACCGGACACAAGGCAAAAGGACCACGAGTGCAGAGCGCCGTCGAACCCCTTCACCCGACAGGCGAACAGTCTGGCTAACGCGGGCCGAAGGGCACGATCCGGTTGGCGGTATCATGACCGATGTCGGCGGTGCCCAGCCAGGCGATGCCGGAACGCGCACACCAGTAGCGGACGATTTCCTCCGCCGTCAGGCCGAAGTCGGGATCGTTCTCGACGATGTCTGACACCCGCCCCAGCCGGATGCCCGCAACGCGGCGGATCGACGTCTGGCCGGTCAGGTGAAACATCATCCTGTCGATCCGGTACAGCGGCTCTGCCACATCCTCCAGCATCAGGACGTGCCCTGTCAGATCGGGCTCCAGCGCCGTCCCGACGAGGGCGTCCAGGATGCTGAGGTTGAAGGCCACGGCGGGCCGCGGATCGGTGTGAAGCGACGGCTCCCACCCTTCGCGGTCTCCCTTGGTCAGCCAGCGCAGTGCACGAAAAGCGGCTGCATCCTCGCGCACGGCGTCCGACGCCATGGGACCGTGGGCCAGATGGGGAAAACCGGCCTTGTACAGCATGGCCAGCAGGCTGCCGGCATCCGAATAGCCCAGATAGCGCTTGGTCCGTGCCACATCGGTCAGACGCGGCAGGACAGCCTCGGCGATGCGGCACGACCCATAGCCCCCGCGCGCGAACCAGATCGCATCCAGCCGCGGGTCGTTGGCGAACTCCACGAAGGCACTGGCCCGCGTCGCGTCATCGCCGCCGAAATGCCCGTGTTTCAGGAAGCAGGCCGGGTGAAAGACCACAGACACGCTGCCGTCCGGATAATGATCGGCCATCCAGGTATGGACAGCCTCGGCGCGACTGCGGTCGAAGCGGGAGCTGGCGTTGACGATGCCGATCTTCATAGGGTGTGGTCTCGCGCCTTGCCCGTGCTAGTCAGGCCGCCCGACATTCCCCGGTTTCGCCCCCCGAGATCAAGCGTGCATCAAGACGACTATTTCTTCTGCGGTATCGGCGGCTCGGGCATGCTGCCCCTGGCCCTGATCGTTCAGTCGCGTGGCGGCCATGTCGAGGGCTCGGATCGGTCCAACGATCAGGGGCGCACGCCGGAGAAGTTCGACTGGCTGCGCGGTCAGGGGATCGCCTTGCATCCGCAGGACGGATCGGGCGTAACCCGCGCTGAGCAGGTCGTCGTTGCCACCGGAGCCGTCGAGGACACAGTGCCCGACATCGGCGCGGCCCGGCGGGTTGGCGCTCGGATCGTGACCCGACCCCAGATGCTGTCCCAGCTGTTCAATGCGGCACCGACCTCCGTTGGCATCGCGGGCACGAGCGGCAAGTCCACCATCACCGGCATGGTCGCCTGGATCCTGCATCAGGCCGGGCGCGCGCCGACCGTCATGAACGGGGCGGTGATGAGGAATTTTGTCGATGGCGATCACCCCTTCGCCAGCGCCCTGATCGGCGGTCAGGATCTGTTCGTGTCCGAGGTCGATGAGTCGGACGGCTCCATCGCCGCCTATGACGCGACGGTGGCGGTGGTCTCCAATATCTCACTGGACCACAAGTCGATGGAGGAGTTGCGCGATCTGTTCGGCGGCTTTGTCGCGCGGGCGGATCGGGCGGTGCTGAACCTGGACAACCCGGAGACGGCGGCTCTGGCGCAAGGATTGGTTGAGGCGGGGAGGCCTGATGCGGTTCTGACCTTCGCCCTGGGGAACGACGAGGCCGATCTGTCGGCGCACGATCTGGTGCCGCAGCCGACAGGGATGACCTTCAAGTTTAGAGATCGCAAAAGCGGCGCGAACCTGCCCGTGACCCTCAATGTGCCCGGGGCCCACAATGTCGCCAATGTCCTGGCGGCGCTGGGGGCGACGACGGCGCTAGGCGTGCCGTTGGACGAGGCGGTCTCGGCGCTCGAGACTTTCACCGGCATCCGGCGCCGGATGGAGGTCGTCGGGACGGCCAATGGCATCACCGTCATTGACGACTTTGCTCACAACCCCGACAAGATTGCCGCCACCCTGAAGACCCTGCACGCCTTCGACGGGCGGCTGCTGATCCTGTTCCAGCCGCATGGCTTCGGACCGCTGAAGCTGATGAAGTCTGAGTTCATCGAAGGGTTTGCCGGTCTGATGCGGCCCGACGACGTCCTGCTGATGCCCGAGCCTGTCTATTATGGCGGGACCACCGACCGCAGCATCGGCAGCGAGGACATTGCGGCAGGCGTGAGGGCCCATGATCGCCACGCCGAGGCCCTGGCCACGCGCGAGGCCTGTGGCGAACGGTTGATCACACTGGCGCACCCGGGCGACAGGATCGTCATCATGGGCGCGCGAGACGATACCCTGTCGAGCTTTGCTGAGAGGCTCGTCGAGCGCTTGAAGTCGTCCGTCTAAGGACTGTAATTAAAGAGAATATCGCGAAAGTTTCATGAACGGCAAAGCTGCCGTTAAATGTCCCCCGTCTAGGTCACGCTGCCCACAGGAGTAGCGTATGGCCCGGATTGGAGACTTTGCCAGCATCGCGCCGCCCGTGGGCCCCGACACGCCCGGTGCCGAAGTCTTCGACCGCTTTCAGCGTGAGGCGGACACTCTGGTCATCGCTGTTGTCGATGAAGAGATGCGGCCGATGGGCCTTATCGAGCGCAATGCCTTTACCCTGAAGATGGCCGCCGAGTTCGGGCGCGCCCTGTATGCCCGCCGCCCGGCATCGACCTTTATGGATGCTAGTCCGCGCGTGCTGGACGCCGATGCAGACGCAGAAATCCTGTTCGAGAGTATTGATGCGGCCAATCTGGGCGGGCTGCTGAACGGTTTCGTGGTCACACGGGCGGGCCGATATCTGGGCGTCGGCGCGGGGGTGCATGTGCTTCAGGCTGGCAGCGCCATCCACAAACGCCGGGCAGAGGCCATGAGCGAACTGGCCCAGGACCTGGTTCGCGCCGAGGCCGAGGCTCGCGCCTCCAGCCGGGCCAAGTCCGAGTTCCTGGCCGTAATGAGCCATGAAATACGCACGCCCCTGAACGGCGTACTGGGTGTGGCCGCCTTGATGGAGCGTGAGCTGACCCAGGAGACGATGCGGCCCTATGCGCGGACCATTCTGGATTCGGGCCACAGCCTGCTGCGACTGCTGACCGATGCTCTGGACATGTCCAGGGCCGAGGCCGGGCTAATGAGTTTCGAGACCGCGCCCGTCCACATCGACGGCATCGCTGCGGATCTGGCTGCCCTGTGGACACCTCGGGCCCAGGAGAAAGGCCTGATCCTGAGTATCCGCTGTGACACAACCGGTCATGACTGGGTCATGGGCGACGAGATGCGGCTGAAGCAGTTGCTCAACAATCTGATCGGCAACGCCTTGAAGTTCACCCGAGCCGGTGAGGTCTCCGTCCATCTGGCCAGCGCCTGGCGTGATGGTGTGGTTGGATTGACGGGAACGATTGACGACAGTGGCCCGGGTATCGACGAAGCGACCGCGCGAACCATCTTCCAGCCCTTCAACACAGGCAAGGCCGGTCGCGAGGGGGCTGGAGCGGGTCTGGGGCTGGCTATCTGTCGCCAGATCGTCGAGCGGATGCAGGGCGTGCTGGCTGTGGAGCGATCGCCGCAGGGTGGTGCACGCTTCCGCTTTGAACTCGACCTGCCCTGCGCCGGGCCGGAAATGCGCGGCGCGGTTGAGGCGGTGCCTGAACCGACGCCGCACGAGACCTTGCATGTTCTGGTCGTGGACGACAACGCCACCAATCGGTTCGTCGCGGGCAAGTTGCTGGAGATGTTCGGCTGCACGCACGAAACGGCCGAGGACGGGGCGCAGGCCCTTGAAAGCGTGGGTCTGCGGCCCTTCGACCTGGTCCTGATGGATGTGAAGATGCCGGTCATGGACGGCGTGGAGGCGACACGCGCCATCAGGGCGTCGGGCGGAGCGCAGGCCTTGATCCCCATCGTCGCCCTGACAGCAAATGCCGATCCGCGTGACGAAATCGAATATCTGGCGGCAGGCATGAACGGCGTTGTTCAGAAACCCATTCAGCCGGATGTGCTTCTGGCGGCTATCCGACGCGCCCTGACGCCTGTCGCCGCCGAGGTATCGCGGGCGGCCTGAGGTTCCGGGCGGGTCGCTCTGAACGCGGCCGAACTCGTCTTGGGCCACGCAACCCCTTTGCGTTTGCGGTATTGTCGCGGGCAATGATCCAGCTTCCTCCTCCCCCTCCGCCCGCCGTATCCCAGTTGCCAGAGGTGGTGGTCACCGCCGCCCGGCTGCCACCCGCCGCCAGTGAAGCCGCATTTTCGGTAACGCGACTGACTGTCGGCGATCTTTCGGATCAGGCGCGGCTGGACGAGGCCCTGGCCCAGGTTCCGGCCGTGTCGCTGTTCCGGCGCACGACCAGCCTTGCGGCAAATCCGACGACCCAGGGCATATCACTACGGGCGATCGCGCCGTCAGGTGCCGGGCGAACGCTGGTGACGCTGGACGGTGTGCCTTTGAACGATCCTTTCGGGGGCTGGGTGATCTGGTCCCAGGTGCCGACCGAAAGCCTGTCCGGTCTCGATATCGTGCGCGGGGCGGGCGCGGGACCTTATGGAGCCGGAGCGCTGACGGGGGTGATCGCCTTGCGGGAGCGTGACAGCGCGTCGGTGCTGGATCTGTCGTTGGCCGAGCGTGGCGGTGCGCGAGCAGCGGGTGCGGGCGTCGCGACGCTGGGACCGGCCCAACTGGTCGGCTCGGCCCTGTATGAGACCAGCGACGGCTATGTGCCGGTGCGTGGCGATGCGGCCGGTGCGGCGGATACGGCGCTCGATCTTGAGGTGAAAAGCGCGGCTTTGCGGGCCGATGTGCCGGTGGGCGCTGCGACGGTCTCGTTTCGCGCCTCGACCTTCGAGGAAGAGCGCGGCTCGGGGCTGGCCGGGGCGCGGGCGACGGTGTCGGGCAATAGCCTCAGCGTGACGGCGGCGACGGCCCCGATGACTGACCGGCCGGGCTGGCGGTTGCAGGCTTGGCGGCGTGAGAGCGATCTGGCCAATAGCTCGGTGGCCGTCTCGGCGGACCGGGCCACGACGACGCCTGCCAACGATCAGTTTGAAACCCCCGCCACCGGCTGGGGGGTGAACGCGGCCTTGCGCGGCGTCGAGGACGTCGGTTCGGGCGGGCGTCTTGAGTGGGAGGTCGGGGCCGATGCGCGGCTGGCCAAAGGCGAGACGCGCGAGCGGTTCCGCTACATGAACGGCGCTTTCACGCGTGACCGGATCGCGGGCGGCGAGACGACGGTGGCGGGGCTCTATGGCGACGGGTCATGGACTTCGGGGCCTTGGCTGGTTGCCGGTGGCCTGCGCTACGACCGCTGGTCCACGGGCGAAGGACGGCGGCTGGAGCGTGATCGGGCGACGGGTTTGCCGACGCTGGACGAGACAGATCCGGACCGGTCGGGCGAGGTGGTCAGTGCCCGTCTGGGCATAAGGCGCGATCTGGGCGGCGGGCAGACTTTACGCGCGGCGGCCTATAGCGGGTTTCGTCCCGCGACCCTGAACGAGCTGCACCGACCGTTCCGTGTCGGCAACGACCTGACCGAGGCCAATGCGGCGCTGGAGCCGGAGCGGCTGACCGGCGTCGAGGGGGGCTGGGCGTGGCAGGGCGAAACGGTGCTCCTGTCGGCTACCGTCTTCTGGAACCGGATCGAGGACGCCATCGTCAACGTCACCATCGGCCAGGGGCCTGGCACTTTCCCTCGCGCGGGTTTCGTTCCGGCGGGCGGTGTGCTGCGCCAGCGCCAGAATGCGGGGACCATTGAGGCGACGGGGCTGGAGGTCGATGGACGCTATGCATTGAACGACAGTCTGTCCCTGCGTGCAGCCGTGTCGGCCACGGATGCGCGGGTCGATGGCGGCACGGCGGCGGCGCAGCTGACCGGCCTGCGTCCAGCCCAGGCTCCGATCTGGAGTGCGACCGCAGGGCTGGAATGGTCGCCAGTGGATCGTCTGACCCTGGCCGCCGACGCTCGCTGGGAAAGCCGCAGGTTCGAGGACGACCTGAACAGCCGTGTGCTGGAGGCCGCCGCCACCGTCGATGCGCGGGTCGAGTGGGCGGTCTCGCCCTCGGCCACCGTCTGGCTGGCTGCCGACAATCTGTTCGATGCCGACGTCGAGGTGGCAGAGACGGGAACAGGCGTGGCCTCGTTCGGCCCGCCCCAGACGTTGAGAATTGGGATCAGACTGTCGCGCTGACCTCGCAGACTTCCACTTGCAAATGGTTCTCAGTTTCGGCAAAGAACGCCGGTGACCGAGACCGCCGCCGCCCCTGCCAAGCCGAAAGCCGCCCTGAACGCCAAACGGTCGTTCTGGCTGAAGCAGTTGCATCAGTGGCACTGGATCTCGGCGGCGATCAGCCTGGTCGGCCTGTTCCTGTTCGCGGTCACCGGCATCACCCTGAACCACGCGGCGTCCATCCCGGCCACGCCGGTGGTGTCCGAACAGACGGCGACCCTGCCTGCGCCCTTGGTCGAGCGGCTGGAGACCTTTCCGGAAGACACGACCGATCCCGTCCCCGGCGCCGTCGCGCGCTGGGCCTCCGAAGCGTTGAGCATTACGATCGCGGGTCGTCCCACCGAGACCACCCCGGACGAAGTCTATGTCGCCTTGGCCGAGCCGGGCGGCGACGGCTGGCTGACGATCGACCGCGCCACGGGGGAGTCGGTGCATGAGCGGACGACGCGCGGCTGGGTCGCCTATCTCAATGACCTGCACAAGGGGCGCAATACCGGGGTCGTCTGGTTCTGGTTCATCGACGTCTTTGCCGTGGCCTGCATCGTATTCGCCGTCACCGGCTTCGGCCTGACCTGGCTGCATGCGCGCCAGAGGCCCTCGACCTGGCCCCTTCTGGGGCTGGGGCTGTTGATCCCCGTCGTCATCGCCCTGATCTTCATTCACTGACTTTGCTCATCGGACGTTTGCCCATGCGTAAGCTTACCCTCGCTCTTTCGGCCACTGCCGCCGCCGCCGTTGCTGGTCCCGCTTTGGCCGCCGACCTGACCGTGTCGGTTGAGATCCCGCGCCTTTCTGGTGCCTCCTACCATCGCCCCTATGTCGCGGTGTGGATTGAGCGCCCGGACAACATCGCCGTGCGCACCCTTGCCGTCTGGTACCAGCAGACCGCCAATAACGAAGGTGATGGCAAGGACTGGCTGAAGGACATGCGGACGTGGTGGCGGCGCGGCGGTCGCGCCATGACCATGCCCGCCGACGGCATCTCCAGTGCCACCAAGGCCCCAGGCCGTCACACCGTGAGCCTGCCAGGTGCACGCCTGCGTGATCTGCCTGCCGGTCAGTATGTCATGGTCGTCGAGGCCGCCCGCGAACTGGGCGGACGCGAAGTCGTGCGCGTGCCCTTCCGCTGGGGCGGGGTCAATACCGCCCGGGCCACCGGCTCCACCGAACTGGGCGCGGTCAGCGTCACCGTCACCCGCTAATCAGGAAAGTCCGTCATGAAGAAGTCGATCGCTCGCACTCTCGCTATTGGGGCTGCCCTGGCCGCCCTGGCCGCGCCCCTCACCGCCCAGGCTCACCGCGCCTGGCTGGCCCCGACCGCCACCGTCCTGTCGGGCTCCGACGCCTGGGTCGGGTTCGATGCGGGCATGTCCAACGGGGTCTTCATCCCCGACCATGCCGCGATGAATCTGGCCGGGCTGGTCATCACGGCCCCTGACGGCTCGACCGCTGCGCCCGAGAACATGATGCGGGCCCGCTATCGCTCGTCGTTCGACCTGCATCTGACCCAAGCCGGCACCTGGCGCGTGGCCAATGTCATGAGCGGCGTCGTGGTGAGCTACAAGGAAAACGGCGAGCAGAAGCGCTGGCGCGGCACGGAGGCCGAGATGGCCGCAGCCATCCCGGCGGGCGCGACCGATGTGTCGGCCACCCGCTCCGACAGCCGGATCGAAACCTTCGTGACCCTGGGTGCGCCGAGCACGACGGCCCTGGCTCCAACCGGCAAGGGGATCGAGCTGGTTCCCGTGACCCATCCCAACGACCTGGTGGCCGGTGAGGCCGCGACCTTCAAACTGGTGCGTGACGGCCAACCCGCCGCCGATCTGGACGTCACCATCGCACGCGGCGGCACCCGCTATCGCGACAATCCCGAGGAGATGACGGTCAAGACCGGCGCCGACGGCAGCTTCACCGTCACCTGGCCTGAGGCCGGGATGTACTGGATGAACGCCTCGGTCCGCACACCCGCCGAAGGCACTCAGATGGCTGCCAGCGCCCAGTACAACGGCGTCGTGGAAGTGCTGCCCTGACCGACGGAATGCCGAGCGACGCGGGCAACCGCGTCCTGATCCCGATCCACGGCCGCCTTCCCTCGCGACCGCCCGGCCGGACGATCTGGGACTTCGCGGGCCAGAGCATGGGTACCGATTGGTCGGTGCGTCTGGTCGCGCCGACCGGTCGCACGCGTGCAGAGCTTCAAGCATCGATCGATGATGAACTGGCGCAAATCATCGCCCTGTTCAGCCATTGGGACCCGACGTCGGAACTGTCGCGCTGGAATGCGGCTCCGGCAGGCTTCTGGGCTGTGTCCGAACCGTTCTGGTCCGTGCTGAACGCGGCCATGGACCTGGCCGACGACACCGACGGCGCGGTCGATCCGACGCTGGGGGCGCTGGTCGATCTGTGGGGCTTCGGTCCGCCCGGCACGCGCACCGGCCTGCCGACCGATGAGGAGATCGCGGCTGCCCTGTCCGTCAGCGGCTGGCAGTCCCTGCGCCTGAACCGCGAGGCGCGGGCGGCGCAGCAGGTCGGCGGCATGAAGCTGGACCTGTCCGGAATCGCCAAGGGCCATGCTGTGGACCGTGTGTCCGAACGGCTGACGGCGCTGGGCGCGACCTCGCACCTGGTCGAGATCGGCGGCGAGCTGCGGGGCGCGGGGGTCAAGCCCGATGCCCGTCCCTGGTGGACCGAGCTTCAGGCCGCGCCCGGTGCGCCAGGCCCGCGTACGCTTGCGGCCCTTTTCGACATTGCGGTGGCCACCTCCGGAGATTGGGTCCGTCGCTTCAATGTCTTCGGCCAGACCTATGGCCATACGCTGGACGGTCGTACGGGTCGGCCCCTGACCCACGGCCTGGCATCGGTCAGCGTCTTTGCCGACACCGCGATGCGCGCCGACGCCCTGGCCACAGCGCTGATGGTCATGGGGCCAGTGGATGGCCCCGCCTATGCCGAGGCCACCGATCTGGCGGCCCTGTTCATCGTGCGAACTGCCGAGGGCATGACCGAACACCTCAGCCCCGCCATGATCGCCATGATGGAAGAGGGCGCGGAGTGACTGCCGATCCCGTCCGCTGGCTGTGGGCCGCCGTGGCGGTCGCGCTTTGGTTGGCCGTCATAGCCGCCGTGGTCGTCGCGCGCAGACTGGCTCGCAGCAGAGACACCGCCAAGGCTACAGCCCTAGCCCCCACAGAGGGTCAGGCCGACGTGCTGGTCGCCTTTGCCAGCCAGACGGGGCTGGCGGAGGAACTGGCCTGGATGACCGCGCGCAGTCTATCCGAGGCCGGGACATCCACGCGCGTCGTGCTACTGGGCGACGTCGACGCGGCGGAGTTGCGACGCGTGGGTCAGGTCTTGATCGTGGCCTCTACAACGGGCGAGGGGGATGCTCCCGACAGTATGTCCTGGTTTGTACGCAAGCAGATGAGCACGCCCGCCGACCTCTCCGGCCTGCGCTACGGGCTGCTGGCGTTGGGCGACCGGACGTATGCCGGGTTCTGCGGTTTTGGCCGGGCGCTGGACGGATGGCTACAGGCCTCGGGCGCGAGCCGACTGTTCGACACGGTCGAGGTCGACAACGGAGAGACTGGCGCGATCCGGCACTGGCAGCATCAGCTTGGCCTGCTGACCGGCCATGCCGTCCAGACGGACTGGACGCCGCCTGCCTATGATCGGTGGAGGTTAGTTGATCGCACTCACCTGAACCCCGGCAGTCCGGGCGGGGAAACCTGGCGGCTCATTCTTGAACCGATCGATCATGCGCCGGCCTGGGTCGCCGGTGACATCGCGGAGATCGGCCTGCCAACGCGCCAGAGCCATGCGGCTCTTTCCCGCGAATACTCGGTTGCGTCTCTCCCCTCAGAAGGTCAGGCCGTCCTTGTCGTGCGCCGCATGATCGCGCCGGATGGGACACCGGGACTGGGCTCCGGTTGGCTAACAGGCGACCTCGTAATCGGCGGCGAGATCGGCATGCGCATTCGGACCAACCGCAGTTTTCACGGGCCCGGTGTCGATGTTCCGCTGATCCTGATCGGAAATGGCACGGGCCTGGCGGGTCTGCGAGCACATCTGAGGGCACGTGAAGGGAGGGCTCACGGCGGCAACTGGCTGATGTTCGGCGAGCGTACCCGCGCTCATGACGCCCTGCTGGATGATGAGCTGCAGGCTGCCTTGGCGTCGGGTCTTTTGACGCGTCTGGAGCGCACGTTTTCGCGGGATGCAGATGACGGCCGCTATGTTCAGGCTTTGATCGATGAGCATGGGACAGATGTTGCTAACTGGATCGAACGGGGAGCCACGATCATGGTTTGCGGCAGTCTGAACGGCATGGCGGCGGGCGTGCATGAAGCACTACAGGCGGTGCTGGGCAGCGAGGGTTTACTGGCCCTAAGCGAAGCGGGACGGTATCGTCGCGACGTCTACTAGAGCTCGGACCAGCGGGTGTGGTGGGCCGTTTCGTTCGTCCTGATCAGACCATGCCGTCAATATCGCAGGCGGCCGGATCGCCCGTCTCATAGCCACGACGCAGGGCGGCGACCCGCTGGGCCGAGGAGCCGTGGGTGAAGCCGTCGGGCTGGACCGCGCGACCGCTGCGTCGTTGCAGATTGTCGTCTCCGATGGCCGAGGCCGTGCGCATGCCTTCTTCCAGATCACCTGCCTCAACGGCCACCTGACCATTGGACACGGCCGAGGCATTTCGGGCCCACATTCCGGCATAGCAGTCCGCCTGAAGCTCCAGCGCCACCGAATAGCGGTTGGCTTCGGCCTGACCCCGCGCCTGTTGCTGCGCGCGCCGAGCCGCTTGAGACGTCCCCGTCAGAGTCTGGACGTGGTGGCCGTATTCGTGGGCGATGACATAGGCTCGTGCGAACTCGGCACCCGAGCCGCCCAGGGACGTCTCCAGCTCCTGCCAGAAGGACAGGTCCAGATAGACCTGCTGGTCGGCGGGACAGTAGAAGGGACCCATGGCGGCCTGTCCGGTGCCGCAGGCCGTGCCCGTACCGCCTTCGTAAAGGACGACGGTGGGAGGCTGGTAGCCTTCCATCTTGGTGCGCCAGACGTCGTCGATGTTTGTACCGATGACATCGACGAACTGACCGGCCTGGTCCTCGGGACTGCCCGCCTGGCCCTGTTCGCTGGAGGCGGTGGCCCCGCCTAGCTGGCTGGTGATCTGCTGGGTCGTGGAGGGGTCGATACCGAACACGAAATAGCCGATGGCGGCGATCACCAGACCGCCGATGCCCAGACCGCCAACAGCAACGCCGCCGCCCATGCCGCGCCGGTCATCGATGTTGCCGCCACGCCGTCCGCCCTGCCACCGCATGCTCGTTCTCCCTCGTCCCCGAAGCCCTCAATGGCCCAAGCTAGGCCGGAACGCCGCAGTCAGGGAAGGGATGCAGTGCGATCGCGCTGTTCAGGGCAAGGGGCGGTCCAGCCAGCTGTCGATCTGGCCCACAGCCTCTGCATCCGACCGGCGACGCTGTTCCGCGGCCTGTCGCATTGCGCGTTCCTGTTCCGGGGTGCGCAAGGCGGGCAGGGGCGCGGGTTGAACCGGCTCGGGCTGGCGCGCGGAGACGATGCGGTCGCGGGCGATCTGCGCCTCCATCTGGCCCAGCTGCGCCTCCAGCCGACGCTGATCGGCCTGAAGCCGCAGACGGTCCATCTCCATCCGGTTCTGGTCCGCGCGATAGCGCTGGGCATCGATGGCTGGCGCGCCGGGGCGGACCTGCCAAGCGGGCGGCGGGGTCTGAGCCTGAGCTGCGCCTGTCACCGTGAGGCCGAACAGGGCAGGGAGGATCAACAGACGCTTCATGAGCTGAATATGATCCTGACCGGCCCGGACACCAAGCGGAGCCGCTGGAAGGACGTGTCAGTGCGGGCTCAGCGCCCAAACCCGCGTGCGCTTGACCGCCATGTCTTCCAGTTCGCGCGTCGTCGGCACCTGATATTCGGCCAACAGGTCGAAGCCGCTCTCGGGAAAATAGGTCCGGATCGGATCGCCGACCAGCACACGGATGCCGCGCCCCTGCGCCTCGCTCAGCCAGACCAGAACGCGCTCTGCCATGGGCTTTTCATAGAAGACGTCGCCCGCGCAGATCACATCAACATCGGGCGCGGGGGCGTCCAGCAGATTCTCAACCGTGAACGCGGCCTCGACGTCGTTCAACTCCGTGTTCAACGACACCGCCGCCTCGCAGAATGCGTCGATGTCGGCACAAAGGACAGATGCCGCGCCGGCTTTCATCGCTGCGATGCCGACCAGGCCCGACCCCGTGGCAAAGTCCAGAACCCTCTTTCCCGCGACCTCCTGCGGATTGTCCAGCAACCACCGCGCCAGCCCCTGTCCGCCCGACCAGGCAAAGGCCCAGAAAGGGGGCGGCAGTCCAATCTGTTCCAGCGCTTCCTCGGTCAGTCGCCAGATCGGCGTCACCTCGTCCGCCAGCCACAGCGAGATTTCCGGCGCATGCGGCACCGTCTGTACGCGGGTGTTGTCGCGGATGAAGGCCACGGGGTCGGCGATCGTCATGAAGTCGTCGGTCCTTGCCAAGTTCGGTCTTTTGCTGCATCTGCGAAGGCGTCACAAGGACCCGGCTTGATCGGGTGGCTATCCCGGGCGCCGATCCCTCGGGAAACCTGAACGGACACGAAGCGCACTGCGCCGGTCCGTTATGAGACTGACCGGGACCGAATGACCATCCTCGCTTCCGCGCGCCAGCAATGGCTCGCCAATCCCCGCCGCGATCTGCTGGCGGGCACCGTCGTGGCCCTGGCCCTGATCCCGGAGGCCATCGCCTTTTCGATCATCGCCGGGGTCGATCCGGCGGTGGGACTTTACGCCAGCTTCGTGATCGCCGTGACCATCGCCTTCGTGGGGGGGCGACCCGCCATGATCTCCGCGGCCACCGGGGCCATGGCGCTTCTGATGGTCACCCTGGTGCGTGACCACGGGCTGGAGTTTCTGTTTGCCGCCTCCCTTCTGACCGGCGTGTTCCAGATCATCATCGGCCTGTTCAAGCTGGGCCGGTACATCAAGTTCGTGTCGCGCAGCGTCATGACCGGCTTCGTCAACTCCCTGGCCATATTGATCTTCCTGGCCCAGATGCCCGAACTGATCGGGGCCAACTGGCAGACTTTTGCCCTCGTGGCTGTGGCGCTGGCCATCATCTACGGCGTGCCGCGCATTACCAAGGCCATCCCCTCGCCGCTGATCGCCATCGTGGCCCTGAGCGCCTTCGTGATCTGGAGCGGGCTGGATGTTCGCACGGTCGGCGACATGGGCCAGATGCCGTCGACCCTGCCGATGTTCCACATCCCGTCCGTGCCCCTGACTTGGGAGACGCTGATGATCATCGCGCCGGTATCTGCGACCCTGGCCTTCGTCGGCCTGCTGGAGAGCCTGCTGACCGCCAACCTGCTGGACGATATCACCGACACGCCGTCGGACAAGGACCGCGAGACGCGCGGCCAGGGCATCGCCAACATCGCCTCGTCCCTGTTCGGCGGCATGGCGGGCTGCGCGATGATCGGTCAGTCGATCATCAATGTGACCAGCGGTGCGCGCGGGCGACTATCGACCCTGTGGGCTGGGCTGTTTCTGCTGTTCTTGATCCTGGTGCTGCAGGACTGGGTGGCGCGGATCCCGATGGCGGCCCTGGTGGCCGTCATGATCATGGTCTCGGTCGGGACCTTCGACTGGGGTTCGGTGATGAAGCTGCGCTCTACCCCGATCCAGTCCTCCATCGTGATGATCGCCACCACTGCGACGGTGGTGATCACCCACGACCTGTCTAAGGGCGTGGTGCTGGGCGTGGTGCTGTCGGCCATCTTCTTCATGCGCAAGGTGGGCAAGACCGTCCTGGTCGAGGAGATCGAGACACCGGAGGAAGGTCGACTGCGCTATCGGGTGACCGGCAATCTGTTCTTTGCCTCCGCCGATGTCTTTGCCGCCGCCTTCGAGCATCATGGCCATCCGACCCACGTCGAGATCGACATGACGCAGGCCCATCTGTGGGACCTGACCGGGGTCGCCGCAGTGGACAAGGTCGTCTTCCGCTATCGCCGCCAGGGAGCCGAGGTCGAGGTCATCGGCATGAACGCCGCCGGCCGGACCCTGATCGACAAGGTCGGCCGTCATGACAAGGCCCATCTGCCGACAGCGACGGCGCACTAGGGCGGCGGTCGAGGGTGTTGACCACCGGCCGTGGCTTGTCATTCTGGACGGGTCACGGAGAGCCTGAATGCACGATCGGCCTGAACGCGCCCAGTTCCGCTTCTTTCATGACCTGCGGGTCCGGTGGGGCGAGGTGGATGCCCAAGGGGTGGTGTTCAATCCCAACTATCTGGTGTTCGCCGACGTGGCGGGAACGGAATATTTGCGGGCCATCGGGGCGTTCGGGGCTGATGTGTCGGACCTGTTCGTCGCCAATGCCAACGTCAACTTTCGTCAGTCGGCCCGGTTTGATGATGAACTTGCGATAGGGGTGCGGGTGTCCCATCGCGGGCGGACCAGTTTGCTGTTCGTGATTGCCATGTGGCGAGACGATACGCTGATCGCGGACGTGGCCCTGACCTATGTCCGCGTCGACACCCTGACGGGAAAGACGGCTCCTCCAGACCTCGTCGTCAGCATGATCGAAGCGTACGAAGGCCATCCCCTCGACGTCAGGCCGTCCTGACGAAAAGTCAGGTTGACATGACAAATGGCTGATGTAAGGTGAGCCTTACACAAAGTCAGGAGAGGCTGTCATGTTGAGTGTCTGGACCAGGGGCGGGACGGCGGCGCACCGTCGATATGTGTTGCGCACCTTCGCCTTCATGATCCCCTATATGCTGGTCTGCATTTCGATGATGGTGACGGACGTCTTCGACGAGGTGATAGGAAAGCCCGCAGGATGGGTCCTGGCCGCCGCCGTGTCCGCGCCGATCATCGGTCAGATCTGGGCTACGCTGAGCCTCATCCGTGATAGCGACGAATTCGTTCGGGCGGTGACGGCCAAACAATTCATCGTCTCGGCCGGGATCGCCATGGCCCTGGCGACCTTCTGGGGCTTTGCCGAGAGTTTCGCGGCGGCACCGCATATTCCCGCCTGGCTGATCTATCCGCTGTTCTGGGCCAGCTTTGGCGCGGTATCGCCCTTCATCAAGGCCAGCAACGGATGAAGAACCGCCTCAAACTCCTGAGGGTCGAGCGCAACTGGACCCAGGAACAGCTGGGTCAGGCGCTGGGGGTCTCACGCCAGGCGGTCAATGCTCTGGAGACCGAGAAGCACGACCCCTCGCTGGACCTCGCCTACCGCATCGCCGTGCTGTTCGAGCGGCCGGTGGAAGACATCTTCGAAAACCCGCACGGCTGAGGCCGGCGACAACCCTCAAAACTGGAGACTGATATGTTGAACGCCTTCTTCAAGGCGCGGCCCCGGCTGCGTGCTGCCCTGTTCGGACTGGCCGTCTGCGCCCCCTGTTTCGCTGTCGGTGTAGGGCAGGCCTTCGCTCAGGCACCGGACGCTGTCGCAGCCCCTGCCTTTGATTCTGACCGGATGTCGGTCGAGGTGGTCGGGTCCGGCCCTGACGTCATCCTGATCCCCGGCTTCGCCTCCTCTCGCGAGGTCTGGCGAACCGAGGCGGACCGGTTGAAGGCTACGCACCGGGTGCATCTGGTCCAGCTGGCCGGTTTCGCAGGCGAACCCTGGACCCACGCCGACGGTCCCTTCGTCGCGCCGATGATCGAGGAGCTGGCGCGCTACATCCGCGACACAGGGCTGGAGAAGCCCGCCGTCATCGGCCATTCGATGGGCGGGCTGAGCGGCATACTGCTGGCACAGGCGCATCCCGATCTGGTCGGGCGGGTCATGAGCGTCGACAGCCTGCCCTTCTTCAGCGCCCTGTTCGGACCACAGGTCACGGCCGAGATGGCGCGTCCGTTCGCCGATCAGGCCGCGCAAAGCATGCTGAACCCCGATGCCGACGCCTTCCGGGCTGGTCAGGCACAAGGCGCCGTGGGATTGGCCCGCGATCCTGCGACCCGCTCCGCCATGGTCGATTGGTCCATGGCTTCTGATCGTCAGGCCCTGGCCTCCGCCATCCGCGAAGTCATGACGACGGACGCGCGCCCGGCCCTGGCCAATATGACCACGCCGGTCTGGGCGATCTATGCCTCGGATGCGAATGGCGGTGCGCCTGCCGCCATGGCTGACGGCCTCTGGACCCGCGAATACGCCACCTTGCCGGGCGTCCATCTGGAGCGGGTCGACGACAGCCGCCACTTCATCATGGCCGACCAGCCGGAGCGCTTCGCTGCCATCGTGGATCGGTTCCTGGCCGAGTGACCCCCTACCGCGTGGGGGTGACGTCCCCCGTGCGGCTCAGGTCGCCTGCGAACTCCCCGGCCCATTGCGGGGCCAGCAGGGACTGGAAGACGGAGGCGGGCAGGGCGATCTCATAGGCCCCGTCGGAGTAGGGGCCGATCTGATAGGGGCCGACCAGAAACGTCAGCCCCGCCGCCTTGCCCGGCACCGATCCGCCGGTCAGCACAAAGGGGGTCGCTGATGCACGGGGGCAGGACCAGTCGGAACCGGTCAGCGTCACAGGCGCGCTGCCTGGCGACCGGGCCGTCTTGGCCGTGTTCAGGGCGGCGCACAGGGCGCGATCCAGCGCCGTCATGTCGGCTCCCGCACGGAAGAGAGTGGTGCCTGCAATCTGCCGCTTGGCCGTCTTGTCCCACAACAGGCCGCTGGCCAGCGTATTGGGGTGGGCCCCGCCGGAATAGTCGAAGTCCACGCGCTTGAGGCTGAGCAGGCCGCCGGTCTCGCCGGCAGCGGTGACCGTCACTGTCTTCTCATAGGGAGGCCGGTCCTCATCGAACCCGGCCTCGGTGCGTTCGCCCTGCGCGCCCTCGATGAACTGGCGCAGGGTGCGGACCTCACCGGCATACAGGCTGGCGTGCAGGTCGGGCTGGCTCTTGATGGCGTCGGGCAGGGTCAGCTTGACGTTGGCATAGGGGGTTTCGCTGTCGAAGCTCATGGGGGCCGCAGCAGAGGCGGGGGCCACGACCGGAGCGGCGTCTGGTGCCGGGGCGTCCGGCGCGGATTCGCGGTCGCGGTTGCAGGCGGCGACGGTCGCGGCGACGGCGGCGGTCAGGATCAGGGCGCGGACGGTCTTCATGTGAAACTCCTTACACGGGCCATACGACACCCAGAATAATGGCGATCAGCAGGACAAAACCCGCCTCGCGATTGGATCGGAACAGCCGCAAGGCCAGTGCGCCGTCTTCGGCCCGCACCCGCCGCGTCTGCCATGCCAGATGAATTGCATAGGCCGTCAGGCCCATCCAGAACAGGGGGCCGAGCCCTGCGAACGCGCCCGCCAGACCGGCAAAGAGAACGGCCAGCGCATAGAAGAGGCCAACGCCTTGCCCGACATTGCCGCCCAGCCGCCGCGCCGAGGACTTCACCCCGACCATGGCGTCGTCCTCGATGTCCTGAAGCGCATAGATTGTGTCGTAACCGAGGGTCCAGAACACGCCGCCGAGGTAGAGGAGGACGGCTGCGGCGGTGATCAGGCCAGGCCGACCCCCATCCAAGTGGAAATACTCAAGCTCGCCACCAGCGCCCCAGTGATTGAGCATCGCTAACCAGCCGAAACTGCTCGTCGCTGCTGCAAATCCCATCAGCGCGCCCCAGTTGAAGGTCAGACCCAGCCAGGCCTGCGGCCACCAGGTGATCCGCTTCATAAAGGGATAGGCCGCGACCAGCGCAAGCGATCCGACGCCGAGCAGAATGGCTGTCAGGTTCAGGGTCAGCAGGATCAGCAGGCTGATCAGACTGCAGCCGATCACGAAAGCCCAGGCCTGTCTGACGCTGATCCAGCCAGACGGGATCGGCCGCTGAGCCGTCCGCGCCACTTGGGCGTCGATGTCGCGGTCCACAATGTCATTGAATGCGCAGCCGGCCGCCCGCATCAGACAGGCTCCGATGGCGAATCCGGCCACCAGCCAGACGTCATACAGGTTTGGTGTCTTGCGATACTGGCCCAAGGCCAGCGCAATCCCCTGCCAGCCCGGCAGCAGCAGAAGCCAGATGCCGATGGGCCGGTCGAATCGCCCCAGCTTAAGCCATGGCTTCAGCCCCTCCGGCGCATGCTGGTCCACCCAGTTCGAACCGGCATCGGGAAGAGGGGCGGATGTCATGTGACGCTTCTAGCCAATTCCGTCTGCGACCGGGAGGGCAGCTTTATCCCATCGCCGCGCTGCGAGGTGGAGCCTCGCCCGGCACCCTATCCATGGCCAGCAGCTCCATGCGGAAGACCAGCACCGAGTTCGGCGGAATCTGCCCCGACGACCGCGCGCCATAGCCCAGCTCGGGCGGGATATAGACCAGCCATTCGTCGCCGACCTTCATCCGCTGCACGATCTCGGTCCAGCCGGGCACGACCTCATTGAGGGTGAAGACCGCCGGTATGCCGCGCTGGTAGGAGCTGTCGAACACCGTGCCGTCGGTCAATGTGCCCTCATAGTGGACGCTGACCAGATCGTTGCTGTCGGGGCTTTCGCCGCCGGTCGGGCCGGACTTCAGTACCTTGTACTGGATGCCGGACGGCGTGCTCTGGATTCCGTCGGCCTTGGCGTTGTCGGCCATGAAAGCCTCGGCCTCGGCGATGGCGGGATCGATCGGTGGCGTTTCCTCGCCGCGGTTGCAGGCGGACAATGCCGCGAGCATTCCGATGACGGCCAGCGATCTAGCCCATCCGTAGTGCATAACCGGCCTCCTCAAGTCCCTGTCTGATCTCGTCGGCATGCGCCGCGCCGCGCGTCTCGACCATGATGTCGAACTCCGCCCCCTTGGCCGGCACGTCCAGCGCCAGGCGGTTGTGGACCACGTCGATGATGTTGCCGCCGAGGCCACCGATGACGCCGCTCATCCTGGACATCATGCCGGGCCGGTCGTCGCCCAGGATGCGATAGACGATCAGCCGCTTCTCGCGCACCAGTTCGCGGTTCAGTACCACGGCCAGCATGCGCGCATCGATATTGCCGCCGCACAGGACCAGACCGACCTTCATGCCTTTGAACTTCTCGGGATAGGCCAGCATGGCTGCCAGACCACCCGCGCCCGCGCCCTCGGCCACCGTCTTTTCCAGCGTGGCATAGTAGGAGACGGCGGTCTCGAAATCCGCCTCCTGACAGACCAGAACGTCTTCGATCAGCGGGTCGGCGATTTCAAAGGGAATGTCGCCCACGGCCTTGATGGCGATGCCCTCGGCAATCGTCTGCCCGCTGCACTTCGGGGTCTCGCCGAGCCGCTTGGCGCTGAACGAAGGATACATCGCCGCCTCGACGCCGAAGATGCGGATATCCGGCTTCATCGCCTTGGCCGCCACAGCGCAGCCCGCGATCAGGCCGCCACCGCCGATGGGGATGATCAGGGCGTCCAGATCGGGCGCGTCCTCCAGGAATTCCACGGCACAGACACCTTGGCCGGTCACGATGCCTTCGTCGTCGAAGGCCGAGATGAAGACGTATCCCTTCTCGTCGCGCAGCCGGTGCGCCTCCTCGGTGGAGCCGGTGAAATCTAGCCCCTTGATGACCACCGTGGCCCCATGCGCTCGCGTGCCGTCGGCCTTCACGAAGGGGGTGCCCTCCGGCATGACGATGGTGACGGGGATGCCCAGCCGCCCGCCATGATAGGCCAGGGCCTGGGCGTGGTTGCCCGCGCTGGCCGCGACCACACCGCGCCTGCGCTCGTCCGGCGTCAGTTGCAGCAGACGGTTCAGGGCCCCGCGTTCCTTGAAGCTGCCGGTGAAGTGCAGGTTGTCGAACTTGACCCAGACCTCGGCCCCGGTCAGTTGCGACAGGCGGCGCGAATGGCGCACCGGGGTGCGGTCGACCTGGCCGGCGATACGGTCGCGGGCGGCCAGGATGTCCTCGAAGTTTACGCTCATGGAGTGTCCCTGGTGTCCGGTCTGACGCCGGACTGATGCCCGCTTTTGACCCAGCGGAAGGCGCGCCGCAACCTTGACCTTCGACTGCCTTTGGGCCTTCTGTGCCCCACCCCAGTCGCACGCTTACGGAGACCCGCCCATGTCCGCCCTCAAGCCGTTCGCCCGTCCCCTGATCGCCCTCGCCGCCGCCGGAACTCTGGCCGCCTGCGCAACCACGCCGATCGGTGGGGGCTATGGCGGGGCCATGTCCTCGACCTTTAGTGCCGCCGACTTTGCATGGTCTGAACGCTCGGGACCGGCCTCCATCGACGGACGTGTCGACTATCGCCGGGACGGCCAAGCCTTTGCCTGCACGGGCTCGGTCGTGCTGACGCCGGTGACGCCCTATACCCGCCACCGGTTCCAGATCCTGTACGGTTCGACGGATCGTGCGGCGCTTCCGGCCTCCGTCGTGCGCTCGCGCAATGTGCCCGATCCGAACGGGGACTACCGCTCCTATGTGCGCCAGGCGACGTGCGCCAACAACCGCTTCGCCTATGAGGGCCTGCCCGACGGCGAATGGTTCGTTATCGCCACGGTCAGCGCAGGCGGCGACCCCATCGTGCTGATGCAGCGGGTCCAGACGCGCGGTGGGCGGCGGGTTCCGGTGACACTGTAGGGCCGCGCGACACCGTTCATCCGATCACAGATTGGTTTGTGAACCCCGTTCGCCTTTGTTTCGCCTTGTCTGACCCGCTTGGGTCGCGGTTCGTCCACTTGAGAGGGAGCGCGTCCATGTCCCAGCACAACATCACCGGGTCCGAAGCCTTCGGCAAGAAGCCCATGGTCCTGCTGCGTTCGGTCAAGACCGGCGCCTTCCGCCGCAAGCGCGCGGCCCGCACCTGGGCCGCATTCGTGGCCGGTGCAGTGGTTGCCATCGTCGGCGGTGCCGTCGCCATGGCTGCCGTTTTCGGCCCGACCCTGTTCGGCTGATATCTGTCTAACGGGCTTCGTCGGCCGGTAGGAAACCGCTGACGAGTTCCACCGCCTCGGCCAGACCCATCCGCAGAACCTCGCAGCCCGGCGGCAGGCTGGCGAACAGGCGGGTGGGGGCGGCGGCGTCCAGCATGACGAAGACGCCCTTGTCGTCGGCTCGGCGGATCAGGCGACCGAAGGCCTGGGCCATCTTCGCGCGGGCCAGGGCGTCGTCGAACCCTCGCGCCTGAGGGCCGCCGCCGAACCGCGCGCGCCGCGCCTTGTGCAGCAGGTCCGGCCGCGGCCAGGGCACACGGTCGAAGGCGAGAATGCGAAGGCTGCGCCCCGGCACATCCACGCCGTCACGCACAGCATCGGTACCCAGCAGGCAGCTGTCCCGCTCGGCCCGGAAGACGTCGACCAGGGCCCCGACTTCCAGCGGATCGACATGCTGGGCGTACAGCGGGATGCCCGCCTTGGCCAGGTCGGGTCCCAACCGCTCATAGACCGCCTTCAACCGGCGGATGGCGGTGAACAGGCCCAGCCCCCCGCCACCGGCCGCCAGGAAGAGTTCGCGCATCGCCGCCGCTGTCTGGCGGGTGTCGTCCTTGACCAGGTCGTTGACGACGATGACCCGCGTATTGGTCGCATAGTCGAAGGGGCTCTCGACCTTCAACGTCCGCGCCGGTTCGATTAGGCGGGCCGAGCCGGTACGCAGCCGGGCCATGTCGAACGGGTCGTCCGACAGGGGATCGGACAGGGTGGCCGAGGTCACCAATACCCCGTGCGACGGCATGATCACCGCGGCCTCCAGCGGCACGGTCGGGTCGATCCAGTGGCGACGCAGGGCCACATCCGTGATCCGGCCGAACGCGGCCTCGGCCGACAGCCAGTCCAGGAAGTCGGGATCCGGTTCGTCCGATGACACCTCCAGCGCCGCCAGCATGGAGCGCCAGCCGGGCAGGGTCATGCGGGCGCGGCGGTCCAGCCCGCGCAGTGCCCCCTCGATCCGCGCCCGCGCCGCTCCGTCCAACTCGGCCGCCTCATCGTCCAGTATGTCTTCCAGATGCCGCGACAGGGCCAGCAGGGGGGCCTCTACGTCGGCCAGCGCCTTGGCCGCCTCGCGTGCCGTCTCCAGCACGGGGTCGGTCACGGGGCGCAAGGAACACTCCATGCCGAACTCGGCCCCGCCGGGCCCGGACGCCTCGCTGGTCCGTGCGCGAAGCTGCTCCAGCGCCGCGACCAGAAACCGCTCGATGGGTCCGATCGGATTGACCTCGCCAGACGCAGGCGCGATGCGGCCCGACACGCCCTCACCGGGCAGTTGGGCGGCGGCACGGACGGCATCCTGAAGCGCCTTGGTCGCCTCGGCATTGTCGGCGCACAGGTCGCCCAGCCGTTGCTCCAGCCCCCGCCCCCGCCGCCCGCGCCCCTCCGGCCCGCGCAGCCAGCGACGCAGCTCGGCGGCCTCCTGCCCCGACAGGCAGGCGGAGAAGGCGCTGTCGGCCGCGTCGAACAGATGGTGGCCCTCGTCGAAGACGATGCGTTTCAGGGCGGCGGTCTCACCGTCCTGCTTCAGACCGCGCGCCGAGCGTGCCCCGTCGAAGGCGGCCTGGGTCATGACCAGCGCGTGGTTGGCGACCACAAGGTCGGCACGGCGGCTGGCACGGATGGTCTTTTCGACGAAACAGGTGCGGTAGTGAGGACAGGCCGCATGGACGCATTCGCCGCGCCGGTCGACCAGATTGGCCGCGCTGGCCTGATGGCTGGGGGCGGTGGCGAACAGGCCGGGCAGCCAGCCGGGATAGTCGCCGCCGGTCATGTCGCCGTCTCGGCAGTGCATCGCCCAGCGGCTGGCCAGGGCCATGCCGATCAGGTCGCCGTTGCCCAGCTGGCCCGCCTGCATCATGTCCTGGAGATTGAGCAGGCACAGGTAATTCTCGCGTCCCTTGCGGACCACGGCCTTGCGCTTGCGCTCGGCGGGATCGGGCCACAGGGCGGCGCTCTCGCGATCGATCTGGCGTTGCAGGGCGCGTGTATAGGTCGAGACCCAGGCCGCCCCCTGATTGCGCTCGGCCCACAGGCTGGCCGGGGCCAGATAGCCCAGGGTCTTGCCCGTCCCGGTCCCCGCCTCAGCCAGCAGGACGCGCGGCCGACCCTCCTCATTACGCGGTGAAAAGGCATAGGCCGCCTCGGCCGCATAGTCGGACTGGGTCGGGCGGGTCTCGTCCAGGCCGGAGGCCTGCAACAGTTTTTCCAGGCGGATGCGCGCGGACTCTGAATCGACCGGTGCCGACCCGGCCTCGCCGCGCGGAGCCTCGTCCTCCCACTCCGGCAGGCGCGACCAGGCGTCCAGACCCGTGCCGCGATGGGCGCGGTCACGGATCGGTTGATGAGCCAAGGCCCCGGTCACCCGCGACGCCCAGCTCCAGCCCGCGCGTGATAGCGTTTCGGCCAGGGTGAAGGCCTCTTCCCGCCCCGGATAGGCCGGATCGGCCAGTTCACGCAGCAGGCCATCGGCGGCGTCCATCAGCGCCTGAGCCTGCGCCTCCGCCCCCCTCGGCTCGCTCATCCCCATGGCAAGCGCCAGGCCACTGGGCGAAGGCGCACAGAACCGCGCGGGCCGGACGAAGGCGAACAGCTCCAGCACATCCAGCAGGTCATCGGATCGGGCGGGCGGCGCAATCCCCAGACGCCGCGCCGTCAGACTGGCATGGGCGACCATGACAGGGCTGGTGGTGAACACCCCCTCGGCCGCCCCCCGCCCGATCCTGCGCGGGCCGCTGTCGTCGCAGATCGCCCCAGCGCCAGGCGGCACGGCCAAGGCGGGCGGCAGGTCGAGCCACGGTTCTGTGTCGGTGGGGGCCGTGCGGGAAAGAGGCGAGTCGAGGGTCACCGTCAACAGATAGCGGTTCGGGACGTGAAACGGAACGGGAACATCTGGCGCAGACAGTGATCGTGCTCTATTTCGTATTCATGGCGAACCTTCCCAGCTCACAACGCAAGCGGCTGAAGCGGATCGTCATTATCGCCACGCTTCTATTTCTTGCGGTCATAGCTGGAGCGTGGTGGTTCTTGGGCTCCGAGTCTGCGGCGATCGATTATTGTCTCGACTCGGGGGGGCGCTGGGCCGAAGGCGGCTACTGCGAAGGCGCGCGGTACGGCGGGTGACGACGCTTCCTCCCCTCTTCGCCGACTGGTTCGCGAAGCGCGGCTGGGTGCCTCGGCGGCATCAGCTGGAGATGATCGCGGCGGGTCAGGCGGGGGCACACGCGTTGCTGGTGGCCCCGACCGGCGGCGGCAAGACGCTGGCGGGGTTTCTGCCCAGTCTGATCGATCTGGCCGAGCGGGGGCCGCGCCCTGCCTTCGGGCCGGGCAGCGGGGTGCATACGCTTTATCTGTCGCCGCTGAAGGCGCTGACCACTGATGTGGAGCGCAATCTGATGACGCCGATCCGCGAGATCGGGCTGAACATCCATGTCGAGAGCCGCACCGGCGACACCAAACAGTCCAAGAAGCAGCGCCAGCGCGAGAACCCGCCGGACATCCTGCTGACCACGCCCGAGCAGCTGGCCCTGTTCTGTGCCTGGGACGGGGCACGGGACTATTTCGCCGACCTGAAATGCGTCGTGCTGGACGAGGTGCATGCGATCTGGAGCGGCAAGCGCGGGGACTTGCTGTCCCTGGGGCTGGGGCGGCTGCAACAGTTCGCGCCGGGGATGCGAAGGGTGGCCTTGAGCGCGACCGTGGACGATCCGGCGATGATCGCGGACTGGCTGGCTCCTGCTGGAGACAACTCGGTGATCATCGTCACCGGCGACCCCGGTGCGCCGCCGGTGGTGGACGTCCTGATCTCCGACGGCCGCGTGCCCTGGGCCGGGCATACCGGCCAGCACGCTATTCCGGAGGTCTATGAGGCGATCAAACAGGCGGGGATGAGCCTGATCTTCGTCAATACCCGTTGGCAGTCGGAGTTCGTCTTCCAGCAGCTTTGGGCCATCAATGACGACAACCTTCCCATCGCGCTTCACCACGGCTCGCTGGCCGCTGAACAGAGGCGCAAGGTCGAGGCGGCGATGGCGCGGGGCGATCTGAGAGCCGTGGTCTGCACCTCCACGCTGGACCTCGGCATCGACTGGGGCGATGTCGACCTTGTCATCCAGATGGCGGCACCCAAGGGGGCCAGCCGCCTGGTCCAGCGGATCGGCCGGGCCAACCACCGCCTGGACGAGCCGTCCCGCGCCCTGATGGTACCGGCCAGCCGGTTCGAGATGCTGGAATGCCAGGCCGCGCGCGAGGCGGTGGCGGAAAACACCTTCGACTGGGAGCCGGTGCATACGGGCACGCTGGACACCCTGGCCCAGCACGTCATGGGCTGCGCCTGCTCCGAGCCGTTCGCTCTGGATGATCTGTATGCCGAAATCACAGCCTGTGGCCCCTATCGCGGCCTGACCTGGGCGCAGTTCGAGGAGGTCGTCGATCTGGTCGCCACCGGCGGCTATGCGCTGCGCACCTATGAGCGGTTCGCGCGGATCGTGCGGACGCGCGATGGCAGATGGAAGGTCCGCAACGCCCAGACGGCCCAGCGGCACCGGATGAACGTCGGGGCCATCGTCTCGGCCGGGACCTTGAACATTCGCGTGGCGTCACGGCGTGGAGGCGCAACCAAACAGCTGATCGGCGGGCGCAAGGTCGGCGAGGCCGAGGAATGGTATTTCGAACAGCTGACCCCCGGCGACACCTTCGTGTTCGCCGGTCAGGTCTGGGCCTTCCAGGGGATCACAGGCACCGATGCGCTGGTGACCCACGCCCAGGACAAGGACCCCAAAATCCCGTCATGGGGCGGGTCGAAGTTCCCCATGTCGACCTCCCTGGCCGCCCGCGTCCGCGACATGATCCAGGACCGCGACCACTGGCGCGTCCTGCCGCCCGATGTGCAGGAATGGCTGGCCCTTCAGGAGGAACGCTCCGTCGTGCCGGACAGGGAGACGATGCTGGTCGAGACCTTCCCGCGCGGTGCGCGGCATTTCCTGCTGGCCTATCCGTTCGAAGGCAACCTGGCCCATTCGACCCTGTGCATGCTGCTGACCCGGCGGCTGGACCGGCTGGGGGTCGGGCCGCTGGGGTTCGTGGTCACGGACTATGCCTTGGCCATCTGGTCCATCAAGCCGATGGACGGACTGGACCTGAACGCCCTGTTCGAGCCCGACATGCTGGGCGACGATCTGGAGAGCTGGCTGGAAGAGAGTTTCATGATGAAGCGCACCTTCCGCAATTGCGCCCTGATCTCGGGCTTGATCGAACGACGCCAGCCGGGGACCGAGAAGACGGGCCGGCAGGTGACCTTTTCCACCGACCTGATCTACGACGTGCTGCGCCGCCACCAACCCGACCACCTGCTGCTGAAGACCGCCCGGGCCGATGCCGCCTCGGGCCTGCTGGACGTCGCGCGCCTGGGTCAGTTGCTGACCCGCATCCAGGGGCGCATCCGGCCCATCGCGCTGGAGCGGGCCTCGCCGTTCAGCGTGCCGGTTCTGGTCCAGATCGGGCGCGAGCGGGTCGGCGGCGGGGCGGCCGAGATGATCCTGGACGAGACCGCCCATGAGTTCGGGCTGGAGGCCCTGGTGGCCGAGGTCATGGAAGGGGCTCCGGCGGCGATGGAGGGCGCGCGATGAACGCCGCCCTGCGCCAGACCCTGTCGCCGGCCCGGCATCCGTGTGGTGGCTTGCGCGTCCTGATCGAGGGTGAGCCCTGCGTGCTGCGATGCTCCGGGGCGCTGTGGGTCATCAACCACCGGACCCTGATCGCGGCGGACCTGCATCTGGAGAAGGGCTCCGCCTTCGCCGCGCGGGGCCAGATGCTGCCGCCGTATGATAGCTCTGCCACCCTGGATCGACTGGAGGTGGAGATCGAGGCCCTGCAACCGGCCTCGGTCGTGCTGCTGGGTGACAGCTTCCACGACGCCGCCTCGATCGGGCGCATGGCGCTGGGCGACCGGGACCGGCTGGATCGTCTGGCCAAGGGCCGCGACTGGATCTGGCTGGAGGGCAATCACGATATCGCTGCGCTGGCGGGATCGGTCGATGCCCTGCCCGGCGAGGTGGTTGAAACCATGACCCTGGGCCCCCTGCGCCTGATCCACGAACCGCAGGCCGGCGTCCAGCCCGGCGAGATCGCCGGCCACCTCCACCCCGCCGCCCGCATCGTCGCCTACCGACGCAGCGTCCGCCGCCCTTGCTTCGTGACGGATGGCCGCCGGGCTGTGCTGCCCGCGTTTGGGGCATTCACGGGGGGGCTGGATGTGCGAGATGCGGCGATTGCGGAGCTATTCACCGAAGCGCCGCTTGCGGGCGCGCTGGGGCGAGACCGGGTGCATGCGCTGAGTTGGGAGATGCTGCGCTAGACCTCTCAATTCGGCGTGCAAAGCATAAACCTCTAACTGAGAGGGCCCGTAGCGTTGCAAAGTCACTTCTCGATCAGACAACCTCAAAAGGCCTATTTGATTTTCACTCTACGCTTCGGACATGTCTGCACCGCATGACGGGCATTCGTGTCCATGAGGGCTGTCAAGAACCCAGCCGCTGCTCCCATTAGATGCAACAGCTTCACCTAGGAAATGGTCGCAGAACGGGCACAAAAAGCGATGTGTGGGCAAATATGCTCGTGACGCCCCCTCCAGCCTCTCCTCCAGTTGCGCCATAAACTCCGCCCGCTTCAGACCGGCAGGCACCTGCGGCAGGAACTCATAGACCACGGTCCCCGGATAGCGGCGGAACCCGTGCGCGGGCCAGTGGACGCCGGAGTTGGTGGCCATGGGGGTGCAAGGAACGTCGAGGTCGCGGTACAGGGCGGCGATGCCGGGCTTGTAGTCGGGTGCGGCCCCGACCTCGGCCCGTGTGCCTTCCGGGAAGATCAGGATCTGGCGACCCTCGGCGTGGCGGGCCCGGGCCTGTTTGACCATGTCCTTAAGGGCCTTGGCATGGGCCGAGCGATCGACGGCGATCATCCGCGTCTTCCAGGCGAACCAGCCGAAGAAGGGCAGCGGCATCAGCTCCTTCTTCATGATGAAACAGTTGTCCGGCAGGATGGCGAAGGGCGCGATGACGTCCAGCATGCTCTGGTGCTTGCCCGCCATCAGGGCCGCGCCCGTCGGGCGATGCTCCAGCCCCCGGAACTCCACCTTCACGCCCGCGATCCAGCGCAGGCCGAACAGAATGAATTTGGCCCAGACCCGGATCACCGTCATGGCGACGCGATAGGGCAGCAGCAGGGTGGGCGACAGGCCGACGGCGAACACCGCCATCGACAGATAAAGCCAGACCACGAACAGCAGGGAGCGGAAGGTGGTCATGGACGGACAGCCTCTTCGACTGTCTGGTCATCGGACGCGGGTTCGACCGGCGCGGGCGCATCGCCGCTGACCCGCGTCCAGACCGCGCGACCCAAAGCCGCCAGATACTTCATGTATTCCAGCGTCATCCGCCGCGCCGTGACCGCCGCCTTCCACCAGCCACTGTTGTCCAGCGACGGGGTCTCGACCGCATAGGGCGTCAGCTCCACGCCCGGATAGGCCGAGCGGATTTCCACCATGGACCGGGGCATGTGATAGTCGGACGTCACCACGATCAGGCGGGTATAGCCCTTGTCGCGGGCCCAGGCCGCGATCTCCTGGGCATTGCCGATGGTGTCCATCGCCTCGAAGCCGAGATCGACACAGCAGTTGAACAGACGGTTGGAGCCGGGGGTCAGGGCGCGCAGTTCCTGGCGGCGCACCTCGCGATTGACGCCCGAGATCAGCACCCGGTCGCCCTTGTCGTTTTCCAGCAGGCGGATGGCCACATTGACCCGCTCGGCCGACGGCCCGGTCAGGGCCACGATGGCGTCCGCGCGTGCGGGGTCCTCGGCCGGGGTGAAGCCGCGCACCCGTTCGGCAAAGACGAACAGGCCGACCAGCCACATCAGGGCCAGGATGGCGACAAAGGTGAGAAACTTCATGGGCTTCAAGCTAGTGACGGTCCTTCATTCCCGCCAGCGCCGTGAAGCGCGCCGCGACAAGCGCCACCGTAGCGGCCAGCAGAGGACATGGCGATAGCAGCAGGATATCGCTCCATGCCACGGGCAGGGCCGGCGTGATCCCCTCGGTGCCTCCAAGCAGACGCAGGGCCGACGCCGCAGCCATGGCGGCGACCGCACCGATCGCCCCCGCCGTGGCCGCCAACAGGGCATATCGACGCTGGAACAGCCAGGCGACGGCTCCGTCGGAGGCCCCGTTCAGGCTGAGCGTCTCAATCAACGCCCTTTGCGCCGCCATTCCTGCGCGCGTCGCATACACGACCGCCGCACCCGCCGCGCCCGCCGTCAGCAGGAAGGCGGCAATGGCGAGTGCCGTGATCAGGCCCGCCGACCGCTCCACTTCGCCGCGCCACAGGCTGTGATCGTCGACACTGGCGTCCAGCCCCGCCTCGGCCAGGGCGCGACTGAGGGTGACGGCGCTGGCGGGGGCATCTTGGTCCAGCCGGACGGCAATCAGATGCGGCACCGGCAGGTCTGGCAGGATGGCGTCCCCGACCCAGGGCCGCAGCAGGTCCTCCGCCGCCTTGCGATCCAGGGCCTGGGCCTCGGCCACGCCGGTGACCCCGGCCAGGGTCTCGGCGGCGCGGGCGGCGGCCTCCGCCCCGGTCTCGCCGACGCGCGGGCGCACCTGAACGGTCGCCTCAGTGCCCAGCTGACGCGCCCAGCCGTGAGCGGCCCGGTCAGCGGCGGCGGCTCCGACAGCGGCCAGACAGGCGAGGAAACACAGCACCGCGATCAGCGACACCAGCCAGCGCTCGCCGCCCGCGTCACGGGGCAGCAGGCTCATCCTGCTGCTGGTCAGCCGGCCGATCATGCGTCACCGCCCGTCAGCCGACCGCTCTCGAGCCGCAGCAGGGTCGCGCCGGACCGCTCGGCCAGGGCCTGGTCGTGGCTGGCGATCAAGACCGTGGTGCCCAGCCGGTTCATCGACTGAAACAGTTTCAGCAGCCGCTCGGCCATGACGGCATCGACGCTGCCGGTCGGCTCGTCGGCCAGGATCAGGTCCGGGCGAGTGACCACGGCCCGGGCGATGGCCAGCCGCTGCTGCTCGCCGCCGGACAGGGTGGAGGGCCGCGCCTCCATCCGGTCGCCCAGCCCGACCCAGGCCAGTATCTCCTCCACGTCGGCGCGGTACGCCTTATGGCCCGTCAGGCGCAGTGGCAGGGCGACATTGTCGAAGGCCGACAGGTGGTCCAGCAGACGGAAATCCTGGAACACCATGCCCATGCGACGCCGAAAGTCCGGCAGCTCGCGCCGCGTCGCCGCCGTCGCGTCCTGGCCGAACAGGTGCAGCCGCCCGGACACCGGTCGCTCGGTCAGGGTCAGCAGCTTCAGCAAGGTCGATTTTCCCGCTCCGGACGGCCCGGTAAGGAAATGGAAAGAGCCGGCAGGCAAGGTAAGGTTAATGTCCCGCAACGCGCGGTGCGTTTGCGCATAGCCGAAGCCTACGCCCTCAAGGCGGACGGTCGCGGCGGCGGAGGCGGTGTCGGGCGTGCGGCGGGGCTGGACGGACATGAATTTTGGATCAGGACGCGGTGTGATCGCCGCGACGGGAGGGGGCGAAGAGCCTCGCAGTCAGCGCCCATGATACTGACCTGCCCGTCATGCGCCACCAGCTATTTCACCCCCGATGAAGCGATCGGGCCGGGCGGCCGCTCGGTCCGTTGCAAGACGTGCCAGCACACCTGGCGTGCGACGCTGGACGAGCCGCTGGAACTGTCGGAATCGCCTCCGGTGGTGGCCCCCGTCATCGCCAAGGAACCCAGCAGTTTCGGCAAACGCGACGACGCCGCTACCGAATCAGCCGCGACCGAATCCCTCGCCGAAACGCCCGCCCCCGAACTGCCCAAGGCTTATCGCGCCAAGGTGGAGCAGCAGCGGCGTCTGCGCCGGGCCGCCACCCACGGCGTGGTCTGGGCCGGGATCGCCTCCGGTTTTGCACTTCTGCTTGGGGCTGCATGGCTGTTCCGGGTCGAGGTCGTGGAGATGATGCCGCGCACGGCCGCCGCCTATGCGGCCGTCGGGATGGAGGTCAATCCGACCGGTCTGGACTTCGAGGCGCTGACGGGACGGGCCCTGCCGAACGATCCGGGCAAGATCGTCATCTCTGGAGCCCTGCGGAACGTGAGGGACAATGAGCGGGTCGCGCCGCCGGTGCGGGTCGCCTTGCTGGACGAGAACGGTGCCGAGATCGGCCACGCCATAGTGCGCATCGACGCGGCCCCTGTACTGCCGGGCAAGGTCCAGGGTTTTGCCGGGATCGTCGATGACCCCGGCGGCAAGGGTCGTGGTGTGGCTGTCGATTTTGTCCTGACCGAAACATCAGAGCCAACTCATGCTGAGCCGCATGACGCAAGGCCGACCGCCGACCACGGCGAAGCCACTCAGCATGCAACCGCACCCGCCCATCGTCCTCTTCCTGTCGCCGATGACGGGGCGCTGCGTCCTGCGCTTCCGTCCAGTTCGACAGAGCCGCTGAATATGCAGCCGATCGACGCGGTGGCGACCAACGTCAGCACGACGGCCCTCGACAATAGCCGTGGCGGGGCGGTATCCGCCCCTCATGGCTGACCCTGCACCCACACCCACCGTCCTTCTGCCCGAGGCCGAGGTTCAGCGCATCGTCGCCGACATGGCCGCGCGCATCGCCCCCGTCATTGATGACGAGACGGTGGCGGTCGTCCTGCTGACCGGCGGCCTGTGGTTCGCCGCCGATCTGACCCGGGCACTGGCGCGCGTGGGCCGCAACGTCCGCTTCGACGCCCTGTGGCTGGCCTCCTATGGCGACGAACAGTCCAGCCGGGGACGGATCGACGTCTATGCCCCGCTGCAACGCTCGGTCGAGGGTCGCCGCGTCCTGATTCTGGACGATGTGTTCGACACAGGCCTGTCGCTGGCCGAGGCCGTGAAGATCGCCCGGGCGGCCGGTGCCTCCGAAGTCGTTACCGCCGTCTTCGCCAAGAAGCCCTGGCCCCTGCCGCGCGCGCCGGAGCCGGACTTCGTCGGCTGGGACGCCCCGAACCGGTTCCTGGTCGGATATGGGCTGGATCACGCGGGCGCGCTGCGCGGCCTGCCGGATGTGTGCGCGCTGGACTAGAGCCAGTCCGCCTTCGGCTCCCGCGCCCACATGTCTTCATAAGTTGGCCGGTCCCGGATGACGGCCCAGCGGTCGCCGTCGACCAGCACCTCGGCCACCAGCGGGCGGGAATTGTATTCGCTGGACATGACTGCGCCATAGGCCCCCGCGCCTGTGAAGGCGACCAGATCGCCGGCCTGAAGCGGAGCCAGCATGCGATCGCGGGCAAAGGTGTCGCCGGTCTCACAGACGGGGCCGACGATGTCGTAGGACAAGGCGTCGCCGCCGTGTGGCCGAACCGGTACGACCTCGTGGAAGGCGTCGTACAGCGCCGGGCGCATCAGGTCGTTCATGGCCGCATCCAGCACCAGAAAGCGACGGCCGTCGGCCCGCTCATTGACCTGGATCACGCGGCTGAGAAGCACCCCGGCATTGGCGGCCAGCAGGCGGCCGGGTTCGAACGCTGCCTCGACCTCCAGTCCGTCCAGTACGCGCGCGCACATGGCGACATAGTCGGCGATCGACGCGGTCTCCGCCTGGCCGTGATAGGGCACGCCCAGCCCGCCGCCGAGATCCAGCCGGGTCACCGACAGGCCCTGCGCCCGCAGGGTCAGGGTCATGTCGCGAAGGGTCCGGAACGCGGCCTCCAGCGGGGCCAGGTCCGTGATCTGGCTGCCGATGTGGCAGGCCAGGCCCACGGGCGTCACATGCGGCGAGGCGGAGGCGCGGGCATAGAGGGCCAGGGCTTCCTCGACCGGCACGCCGAACTTGTCGCCTTCGCCTCCGGTGGTGATCTTGGCGTGACCGCCCGCCCCGACTTTCGGGTTCACGCGAATGGCGATGTCCGGTGACAGGCCCTTGTGGGTGGCGACTGCGATCAGCCGGTCCAGCTCGACGCCGCTTTCGACATTGATCTGGCGTACGCCCTGTTCGAGGGCGAAGGCCAGTTCGGCGTCCGTCTTGCCGACGCCGGAGAAGATGATGCGGTCGGCCGGCACGCCCGCCTTCAGCGCCCGGCGGATTTCACCTTCGGATACCGTATCGGCTCCGCAGCCTATTCGGGCCAGGGTCGCCAGCACCGAGATATTGGAGTTGGCCTTGACCGCAAAGGCGATCAGGGCGTCGCCCAGTGCGGACCGGTGTGCCGCTACCGCGTCACGCAACAGTCCGTAATGCCGGGCCAGGGTTGCAGTCGAATAGACATAGGTCGGCGTGCCGACCTGCTCAGCCAGCGTCTCCAGTGCGACGCCTTCGGCGTAAAGCCCGCCGTCCTTCAGAACGAAATGGTGCAAGCGCGGACCTAGTTGGGGCTGGAGCCCGAGCCGCCGAAGGGGCTGCTGGGGCCGCCGTCGATCGGCATCTGGCTGGGCGGACGGTTGACCGTCGCGGGCTCGGGCAGGCTGGGCGCACGGCCGTCGCGCTGGGCGCGTTCGGTCTCACGGGCGGGCGGTGCCTCCAGGTCGGCCATACGACCACAGGCAGCAGCCCCGGCGGCGAACAGCGCCACAGTGCCCAACAGAACGACCTTCTTCATCGTGAACTCTTTCATGCGAGACGTGACTTCCACTCGGCGATGCGCGCGCGAACCTGTTCCGGCGCGGTGCCGCCGAAGCTCTGGCGGCTGGCGCAGGAGGCTTGGGGGCTGAGAACCTCATACACGGCTTCGGTGACGCCGGGATGCAGGTTTTTCAGTTCGTCCAGCGGCAGATCAGCCAGCCCCAGGCCGAGGGTCTCCGCCCGTTTCACTGCCGCACCCGTGACATGGTGTGCCTGGCGGAAGGGCAGGTTCAGTTCGCGCACGAGCCAATCGGCCAGGTCGGTGGCGGTCGAGAAGCCTGCGCCCGCGGCCGAAGCCATCTTTTCCGTGTTCGGTTGCAGGGCCGAGACCATGGCCGTCATGGCACCCAGCGCCAGGGTCAGGGCGTCGAAGGCCTCGAACACCGGCGGCTTGTCCTCCTGCATGTCCTTGGAATAGGCCAGCGGCAGGCCCTTCATCACGGTCGAAAGGGCGACCAGCGAACCCAGGATGCGGCCCGTCTTGGCGCGGACCAATTCGGCGGCGTCCGGATTGCGCTTCTGGGGCATGATCGAAGAGCCGGTGGTCAGGTCGTCGGGCAAGCTGGCAAAGCCGAACATCGGCGTCATCCAGACCACGATCTCCTCGGCCAGACGCGAAAGATGTCCGGCGGTAATGGTGGCGGCGGCCAGGCTTTCCAGAGCGAAGTCACGGTCGGACACGGCGTCCAGACTGTTGGCCATGGGCCGATCGAAGCCCAGGGCCTGAGCCGTCATGTGGCGGTCGATGGGGAAGGGCGAACCCGCCAGGGCAGCGGCTCCCAGCGGGTTTTCGTTCATGCGGGTGCGGGCGTCGGCGAACCGCCCTGCGTCCCGTCCGAACATCTCGACATAGGCCATCAGATGGTGGCCCAGGGTCACCGGCTGGGCGGTCTGGAGGTGGGTGAAACCGGGCATCAGGTCACCCGCATGCTGATCGGCGCGGACCAGCAGGGCCTTCTGCAAGCCTTGTAGCTGTTTGACCGCCCGGTCGCAGGCGTCGCGCACCCAAAGGCGAAAATCGGTGGCGACCTGGTCGTTACGGCTGCGGGCCGTGTGCAGCCGGCCCGACGGCTCGCCGATCAGTTCGGACAGGCGCGCCTCCACATTCATGTGGATGTCTTCGTATTGATCGCGGAACGGGAAGGTGCCGTCCGTGATCTCGGCTTCGATGGTGTCCAGTCCGCCCAGTATGGCCTGGCCATCCGCCTCGGTGATGATCGACTGCGCCATCAGCATGCGGCAGTGGGCGCGCGATCCGGCCAGATCCTGGGCCCACAGACGCTGGTCAACCCCTATGGAGACGTTGATCGCCTGCATGATGTCAGCGGGGCGCGACGAAAAGCGTCCCCCCCACATGTCTTGACCGGCGCTCGCGGACTTGGTCTGGGTCGCACGCCCCGCGTCGGGGGCAGGCGTCGATGGTTCGGTCATGAACGGCTCGAGGAAGGCAGTGGCAGTGGGAGCCGCGATCGTGCTGCTGGGCCTGATCGCGGGGGGTGTCACCCTATACGCCCATCAGGCGGGCAAAAGCGACCTGTCCCGCTATGCCACCGGTCAGCTGGCCGCGCTGGTCGTGCCCGATGCGCCGTCGGCTGCGCCCGACCATGCCTTCAAGACGCGCGATGGCGAGGATGCGAACCTGAATGATTTTCGAGGCAAGGTGGTCGTGGTCAATGTCTGGGCCATGTGGTGCGCCCCGTGCCGGACAGAGATGCCGACACTGGCGACCCTGGCGCAGGCCTATGAGGGTACCGACCTGCTGGTCCTGCCGGTCAACGTCGATGCGACGCCCGATCAGATTGCTGCGGGCGCGGCCTTCATCGACGACCACGCCCCCCTGCCATTCTACAGCGACCCAAGTTTCCAACTGCCGTTTGAACTGCCCGGCAAGGGGGCCATGCCCCAGACGGTCCTGATCGACCGTCAGGGGCGGGTCCGGGCCAGCTATTCCGGTGGTGCTGACTGGGCCGGCCCCGAGGCTCGCGCCTTGGTCGAGGCGCTTCTGGCGGAGCCGGGCTGAGCCATTAGTTGGCCGGTACGCGCTCATCCGTAGAAGGATTGACTGCGCCGGCACGACCTTCTGCTGCCGCTTCGGCCTGGTTCTCTTCCAGCTCATTGGCGACATTGCTGGCACCTTCCTCGACGGCCTGGGCAGCTTTCATGGCACCGGACTCAATGACTTCGCCAGCCTGCGCCGCGACATCACCGGCCGTGTCGGCCGCCGCTTCTGCCTCGACTTCGGCCCTGTCCTGTTCGGACTCTGTACAAGCAGCCATGCCCAGCGACAGGGCGGCGATGGCGGCGGCGGCGGCGGGAATACGAATACGCATGGATGTCCTCCAGGATTGAACCTTGGCCGTTAACGCGACAGGTCTGGAGGGGTTGCGGCGGCGATGGTAGCTGGAGGCGGACTTGAACCGCCGACCTGTGGGTTATGAATCCACCGCTCTAACCAGCTGAGCTATCCAGCCCCAATCGACGATCCTGTCGTTCAGGTTCCGACGGGAACTGGTCTGTCCGCCGGAAGAGGCGTGCCTATATAGGCGGGCGCGGGCGGTTTCAAGGTGCCGTGGTGTTGCCGTGACCAGAGGCGATCGGTCGCATCGTACGATCATCCTCTCGCGGAACGGCGAAGGTGCCGCTACCGTTGTTTGACAAATCCCGATCCCCGTCCTGACTGCCGGAGTACTTCCATGCGCCTGATCGCCCTCGCAGCCACTGTTTCTTCCCTGACGCTGGCCGCCGCTTGTGGCGCCAATGGCCAGGATGCGCCCTCTGCCACCGGCGGCCCTCTTGAAACCCGCCCGGCCAATGCGCCGAACCAGACCCCGGCCTTCCCCGAGCAGACCCGCGCCCCGGCCGTGCGCACCGAGGCCGCCCTGGCCCACACCGTCGTCGCCTCGGGGCTGGAGCACCCCTGGGGCCTGGCCATGCTGCCGGACGGGCGCTGGCTGGTGACGGAGAAGCCGGGCCGTCTGCGCATCATCACCGCTGAGGGTGTGGTCGGCGAGCCTATTACTGGCCTGCCCGCCGTGGATGCGCGCGGTCAGGGTGGCCTTCTGGACGTCGTGATCGGCCCGACGTTCGGTCAGGATCGCATGATCTACTGGAGCTATTCCGAGGCCCGCACCGGCGGCAATGCGACCTCGGTTGCGCGCGGCCGCCTGTCGGATGATGGGTCAAGCGTGGAGAACGCCCAGGTCATCTTCCGCGCCCTGCCGGTCTATGACGGCGACAAGCATTTCGGCTCTTCGCTGGCCTTCGCGCCCGATGGCCATCTGTTCATCACCCTGGGTGAGCGGTCCGATGCACCGATGCGGCCCCAGGCCCAGGACCTCGGCTCGCACATGGGCAAGACCATCCGCATCAATGCCGACGGGACCGTGCCGCAGGACAATCCCTATGTCGGACAGGACGGAGCCTTGCCGGAGATCTGGAGCCTGGGTCACCGCAACGTCCAGGGCATCGCCATCGCCGCCAACGGTGACGTCTGGACCGTCGAACACGGCACGCGCGGCGGCGACGAGATCAATCTGGATCAGGCCGGCAAAAACTACGGCTGGCCTGATGCGGCCTACGGCGTTGAATACCGCGGGGGTCCGATCAATGCCGGGAACACGGCCAAGGACGGCACCGAACAGCCCGTCTACTACTGGGATCCGGTCATCGCGCCGGGCGGCATGACCCTGTACCAAGGGGCCATGTTCCCAGGCTGGAACGGCAATCTTCTGGTCGCCGGCCTGAAGGACAAGCAGATCGCCCGGCTGGTGCTGGAGAATAACCGCGTCGTCGGCGAAGAGCGCCTGCTGACCGACCTGGGCGAGCGGGTCCGCGACGTTGCAGTCGGCTCCGACGGTGCCGTTTGGGCCATTACCGACGAGCAGAACGGCAAGCTGGTCCGGCTCGCGACCGCGAACTAGATACGTTCAGAGCGGCGGCTCTGCGGTGCGTCCATTGTAGCATTCGCAGGCTGTCCGCTCGAGCATGGCCCGGTCGATGATAGTGATTTTGCCCCGGGAATAGGTGATGGCCCCGGTCTTTTGCAGGGCCTGTGCCGCCTCGTTCACCGTGGTGCGCTGCGATCCCAGCATGGCCGCCAGATATTCTTGGGTCAGGTTCAGTGTGTCGCCGTCGATCCGGTCGTGACAGCGCAGCAGCCATTTGGCGAACCGCTGCTCTGCCCGGTGCAGCGCGTTGCAGGCCGCCGACTGCTCCAGTTCGGACTGAAGCGTCGAGGCGTAGGACAGGATAGCGGACTGGATCGCCGGACGTGCCTGGCACAACTGTCGCAGCCGACCGACCTCGATCTTCCAGGCCTCTCCATCGGCCTGTGCTGCGTGGCGGGAATAGGTGCGAACCGGAGCCGCACTCGCGGCCGGGTGAGTGATCCCTTCGCGCCCGACCATGAAGACCTCGACCGTCCGGCCGTCCGCCATGGCGGCGACAGCAGAGACGATTCCGCGCCGGATCAGATAGACGTGCGTGACCGGCTCACCGGCCTCGACAAAGACGTAACCGACCTGAAAGGGAAAGAGGGTGGCCGCCCCGGTCAGGGCCTCGCGGTCTTCGGGGGAAAGGGCGGCGAGCAGGGCATTCGACGGCAAGGCTTGATGCATGTTCGCCCGATAGGGGATGGCTGACGGTTCGTCCGCCGGAAACCGACTTAGGCGAAACGACGTGTCAGGATGGTTCTCAGGCCGTGAGGGCCTGGTCGTGGACGAACGTATTCGGACGCTTCGTGCCGCCCGCACGTTCGACACGCAGGACAAGGCGATCGCCTTCGTACAGCTCCACGCCTTGGCAACTGGCATGTTCATCCAGTCGCTTCATCGCGGAGCGGCTGGCCGCGCCGTCATCTTCGTATTCGGCCAGATCCAGCGCCGGGACATTGCCGCGCGGGTCGAAGAAATGGAATTGGTAGATGCGCATGGGAGCCCCCTCGCTTGAGGGGCATCTCTAGCGCTGCCTGCCGGTATCGTCTGTCGGATTGGCCACTTTGCGGCCAGACGGTGTTCCCGCTTCAGTCCCGCAACAGTTCGTTGACGCCGGTCTTGGCGCGAGTCTGGGCATCAACGCGCTTGACGATGACAGCGCAATACAAGGATGGACCCCCGTTCGGATCGGGCATCGCGCCAGGCACCACCACGCTGTAGGCCGGGACCTCGCCGCGGAAGACTTCGCCGGTCGCCCTGTCCACAATCTTGGTCGAGGCCGACAGATAGACGCCCATGGCAAGGACCGCGCCCTCGCGCACGATGACGCCCTCGGCCACCTCGGCGCGCGCGCCAATGAAGCAGCCGTCCTCGATGATGGTCGGATTGGCCTGCAGGGGCTCCAGCACGCCGCCAATGCCCGCACCGCCCGACAGATGGACGTTCTTTCCGATCTGGGCGCAGGACCCGACGGTGGCCCAGGCATCCACCATGGAGCCCTCGTCCACATAGGCCCCGATGTTCACGAAGCTGGGCATCAGCACGACGTTGCGGCCGATGAAAGCCCCCTGACGGGCCACGGCCCCTGGCACGGCGCGGAAGCCTGCACCCTCGAACTGGGCCTCGGTCCAGTTGGCCCATTTGACCGGCACCTTGTCCCAGTAGGGGCCGGGTGTCGGATCGATCTGGCCCATGGTCGCTCCGACGTGCGCACCCATGCGGACGTTGGGATTCAGCCGGAAGGACAGAAGCACCGCCTTCTTCAGCCACTGATGTGTCGTCCAGACGCCGTCTTCGCCCCGCGAGGCGACGCGCGCCTGGCCTGAATCCAGTAGGGCCAAGGCCTGTTCGACCGCCTTGCGGACATCCCCATGCGTGGCGGTGGAAATGTCGGCCCGGTCTTCCCAGGCCTGTTCGATGACGGTTTCCAGATCGGCGTGGGCGGTCATGCGGCGTCCTTGAAGCTCAGGTCGGATAGAAAATCATGCAGGTCGGGGGCTTTATAGTCGATGTGGTCGCCCAGTGGCTTGCCGTGGCCGTCCCCGATCAGGATCGTCGCCATGCCCAGAATCTTGGCCGGTTCCAGATTGCGCGGCGTGTCCTCGAAGAAGGCCGCCCGGTGCGGATCGATACCGAACCGGTCCAGCATTTTGCGAAACGTCGAGGGCGCGGGCTTGGGCGTCAACTCCGCGTCCTCGATGGCGAAGACCCCCTCGAAACAGTCGGCTATGCCCAGATGGGCCAGCACCCGATGCGCATACTCTCGCGCGCCGTTGGTGAAGACATAGCACCGCCCCGGCAGGGCCTTCAGTTGATCCGCCAGACGCGGATCGGGCTCCAGCCCATCCAAAGGCACGTCGTGAACCTCATGCAGGAAGCGGTCGGCGTCGATGGTGTAGCTGGCCATCAAGCCAGCCAGGGTGGTGCCGTGCTCGTCCAGAAACTGGCGTTGCAGCACGGCCGCCTCATCCGGTGCCATGCCCACGGCCTCGACCACAAAGGCATTGATGCGGGCCTGAACGAGCGACATCAGTCCCTGTTCGCGCGGATAAAGGGTGTCGTCCATGTCGAACACCCAGTGGCGGACATGATCCAGTCCAGCGCCGACGGGACGGCTCATCCGGCTTTCACCAGGGTGCCGGCACCGTGCTCGGTGAACAGCTCGACCAGCATGGCGTGCGGCCGGCGACCATCCAGGATGACCACGGCCTCGACCCCGGCGCGCACGGCGGCCATGGCCGTTTGCAGCTTGGGGATCATGCCGCCCGTCGCGACGCCGTCTTCGATCAGCTTCGACGCCTCGCCTACCGTCATCTGGCGGATGATCTCGCCGTCCGCGCCGCGCACGCCGGGCACATCGGTCAGCAGCAGCATGCGTTTGGCATTCAACGATCCGGCCAGGGCCCCGGCTACCGTGTCGGCATTCACATTGTAGGTCTGACCGTCCTCGGCCACACCGATCGGGGCGATGACGGGCACCCAGTCCTCTGTCTCCGATGCGATCAGGCCTGCGATCAGCTTGGGGTCCACCTTCGTAGGCTCGCCAACATAGCCCAGATCGACCTCGTGCTCGATCATGCTGTCGGGGTCGCGCTGGGTGCGTTTGGTCTTCTCGACCGTCAGCAGCCCGGCGTCCTTGCCCGACAGGCCGACGCCGCGCACGTCTGCCTCCTTGCCGGCCATGGTGATCCAGTGGGCGATCTCCTTGTTGACCGCGCCGGACAGGACCATCTCGGCCACCTCCATCGTAGCGGGATCGGTGACGCGCAGGCCGTCGACGAAGCTGGACTTCACGCCCGCCTTGTCCAGCATGGCGCTGATTTGAGGCCCGCCGCCGTGGACGACGACGGGATTGACGCCCATCAGCTTCAGCAGAACCACATCGGCCGCAAACTGTTTGGCCACGGTGCTCTCGCCCATGGCGTGGCCGCCGTATTTGATGACCACGATCTTGCGATCATAGACCTGGATGTAGGGCAGGGCCTCGGCCAGGGTCTTGGCGGTGTCCCAGCCGCGGTCTTCGGATTGGCGCATCGTCTCGTCCATCTGTCGGGTCACTAAGGCCAAGCCGGGGCCATGTCATTATCAAACGGTAGGTGTCATCGGGCGTTGGTTGCGTGAATTGGTGATGCAACTATGATGTAGCGTGGGCGCCACGTCGCATCGCAATACCGTAGGGACGGCTCGACCTTGACATTGCGGCCTGTTATGAGCGGTCCTGTGGCGGTCCGTCGATTGTCCACGACTTCATTTTGGGCTGCGGAGGGCACTTCCCCATGCGCGTTAAGACTTTTATCCTGGCGACAAGCGCCGCGGGCGCACTCGCCCTTTCGGCCGGAACGGCCTCGGCAGAGCCGAACGGCTGGTACGGTGCGATCGACGCCGGTTATCACACGATTTCGGACGATCTGGAGCTGGTTTCGCAGACCAACGGTCCGGTCCTGAACTTTGAAACCGACGACAACTGGGCCGGTTTCGCCCGCCTGGGCTACCGTTTCACGCCCAACTGGCGCGTTGAACTGGAAGGCGGCTACCGCGCCGAGAACGAGTTCGGCACCGTGATCAACCCCAGCGCAGGTCTGCCGACCGGCATCTGCAACATCTCGCCCGTCGCCGGTGCTTGCGAAAACCCCGAGGGCAGCTTCAAGACCGCCACGGCCCTGGTCAATGTGATCTATGACTTCGGCAACGAAGACTGGGCCTTCCGTCCCTTCGTCGGCCTGGGTGCCGGTGTCGCCAACGTCACGACCGAGTTCGTCGGCACCCTGGGCGGCAACCGCACCGTCGCCGTCGGCGCTGACGACAGCTCCACCGAACTGGCTGCTCAGGCCCTGGCCGGCTTCGCCGTCCGCATGAGCGACCGCGCCAACCTGGACGTGACCTACCGCTACCTGATGACGGACGTCGAGTTCGACACCTTCACGTCTGCGGCCGCTTCGGACATCGGTAACTTCGCCGGTGACTTCGACAACAGCCACACCCTGACCCTGGGCCTGCGCTACGCCTTCGGTGCCGACGAGCCGGCCTATGTGCCGCCGCCCGCCCCGGCTCCTCTGCCGCCCGCACCGCAGCCGCCGCGCCCGGTCACGCCGCCGCCGGCTCCGGTCGTCCCGGCTGACCGCGAGTTCGTGGTCTACTTCGACTGGGATCGCTCGGACCTGACGGCTGAAGCTCAATCGGTCGTGACCCAAGCCGCCAACTACGCCAAGTCTGGTCGTCCGACGCGCGTCCTGATCGTCGGTCACGCCGACACCTCGGGTTCGGCCGCCTACAACGTCGGCCTGTCCAACCGCCGCGCCCGCACCGTGGGTGACGCTCTGGTCGCCCAGGGCATCAACGGCGGCGTGATCTCGCTGGACGGCAAGGGCGAAACCGCCCTGGCCCGTGCAACGGCTGACGGCGTGCGTGAGCCGCTGAACCGTCGCGCCACCGTCGGCATCAACTTCCGTTAAGCCAAACGGACCGGGGCCTGTCGCAAGACAGACCCCGGCTCCCGGCTAGACCGGCAGTCGATACGAAACTACCCGCCGCCCGCCTTCGGAAACGAAGGCGGGCGGTGTCGTTTGGCGCGGGTGGTCAAAAGCCACCGGCCTCGCTATTCCCGGCAGTTAGTCAAAGAGGGATTTCCCATGCGCGTCGCCATGATCGGCACAGGCTATGTCGGCCTGGTCTCCGGGGCCTGTTTCGCCGATTTCGGCCATGAGGTGACCTGCGTCGACAAGGACGTCTCCAAGATCGAGCGGCTGAAGGCAGGCGAGATCCCCATCTACGAGCCGGGCCTGGACGATCTGGTCGCCTCCAATGTGCGGGGTGGCCGCCTGTCGTTTGCCCTCGATGGAGCCGACGCCATTCGCGCTGCAGACGCCGTTTTCATCGCGGTCGGCACGCCGTCGCGCCGGGGGGACGGCCACGCCGACCTGTCCTATGTCTATGCCGCCGCCGAGGAAATCGCGGGCCTGATCGAGGGTTTCACGGTCGTGGTAACCAAGTCGACGGTCCCCGTCGGTACGGGTGACGAGATCGAACGGATCATCCGCGAACGCCGACCCGATGCGGACTTCGCCGTCGTGTCCAATCCCGAGTTCCTGCGGGAAGGCGCGGCGATCGAGGACTTCAAGCGGCCTGACCGGGTCGTGGTCGGCACCGAGGACGAGCGGGCCCAAGGCGTGATGCGCGAGCTGTACCGCCCGCTGAACCTGAATGAGACGCCGATCCTGTTCACGGGGCGGCGGACGTCGGAACTCACGAAATATGCGGCCAACGCCTTCCTGGCCATGAAGATCACCTTCATCAACGAGATGGCCGATCTGTGCGAGGCGGTGGGGGCGGATGTGCAGCAGGTTGCGCGAGGCATCGGGCTGGACAAGCGGATCGGCTCGAAATTCCTGCACGCGGGCCCGGGCTATGGCGGGTCGTGCTTTCCCAAGGACACCCTGGCCCTGGTGCGGACGGCGACGGATGCGGGCACGCCCGTACGGCTGATCGAGACGACCGTCAGCATCAACGACGATCGCAAAAAGGCGATGGCGGAGCGGGTCAGCAAGGCGCTGGACGGTGACCTGAGGGGGAAGACGGTCGCCCTGCTGGGCCTGACGTTCAAGCCGAACACGGACGACATGCGCGATGCCCCATCTCTGGATGTGGCCCCGGCCCTGATGGCGGCCGGCGCAACGGTTCAGGCCTTCGACCCCGAGGGCATGCACGAGGCCTCAAAGATGCTGGACGGGGTGGTGTTCAGAGACGGCCCCTATGACGCGGTCGAAGGGGCCGACGCCGTGGTCATCCTGACCGAATGGGATCAGTTCCGCGCGCTGGACCTTGACCGGGTCAAGCTGCTGCTGAAGCAGCCGGTCATGGTCGATCTGAGGAACGTTTATCGCCCTGACGACATGCGGGCTCGCGGCTTCCGCTATTCGTCCATCGGGCGGGCATAGAAAAGGCGGCCCCTGCAAAGGAGCCGCCTTCATCTTTTCGGCTGGTGCCGGATCAGCCGCGGAACGGGCGGATCAGGATTTCAACCCGGCGGTTCTGGGCCTTGCCGGATTCCGTGGCGTTGGAAGCAACCGGCTCGCTCTCGCCGCGACCGTCGACATAGAAGCGGTCGGCCAGCACTCCGCGATCGACCAGATAGCGAGCAACCGACGAAGCGCGCTGACGCGAGAGGTTCAGGTTGTAGTCGTCGGCTCCGTCGGAATCGGCATGGCCGACGATGTCGATGGTCGACTGGTCATAGCGCTGCAAGACACCCGCTACGTCATCCAGGGTCGCGTAGAAGCTGGAGTTCACGGCCGACTGGTTGGAAGCAAAGGTCACGTCTGACGGCATGCGCAGGACAAGGTTGTCGCCCTGGCGCGCCACTCCGACGCCGGAACCGGATAGTTCGGCCTCCAGCGCGCGTTGCTGGCGATCCATGTACTGGCCGACGGCCGCGCCGCCCAAGGCACCGATACCGGCCCCGATCAGGGCGTTCTTGCGGCCCTCTTCGGAGTTCGAGGTATTGGTCAGATAACCCAGCAGAGCCCCGCCCAAGGCACCGGCGATGGCTCCGGTGCCAGTGTTGTTGCGCGTCGGGGTGGAGCTGTAGGGATCGGTGGTGGTGCAGGCGGCGGTGGCCATGAGAGCCGACATGGCGACGGCAGAAATGAGAAGTTTGGCGCGCATAGAGATTGTCCTTTCAAGGAGACGATTGGCGCTGGAACGCGATCCGTACAGTGAAGGTTCCAGCCTGTACCGCCCATGAACGCGCCATGTGGGCGTTTGGTCACGCCGCCCCGACTTTGCCAATCGAAGGGTTCAGGGCGTAAGGACATCGCAGCCCTGATCCAGAAGGTTTCCGCCGTGACGACACCGACCGACCAAAGTTCCGCCTCCACCCCTGAAGCACGCGGTATCGAGCCGGTTTCGATGACCCTGTACGATACTGACTTTCAGGCGTTCTCAGACAAGCTGGGCGGATCGTTCAAACGCTATGGCTTTGCGGTGATCGCGGACCACGGTCTGGACGAGGCTGTGATCGAGGCGGCCATCGACGATGCCAAGGCCTTCTTCGCCCTGCCCGAAGAGATCAAGCGTCAGTACCATCAGTCGGGAACCGGCGGTGCACGCGGTCTGACCCCGTTCGGCGTCGAGGCGGCCAAGGGGGCGGCAGCGGTCGATCTGAAGGAATTCTGGCACGTCGGGCGCGAACTGCCTGAGGGCCATCCCTATCGTCAGTATATGCGTGACAACGTCTGGCCGACCGAGGTCGAGGGTTTCCGCGAGCATCTGTACGGGATGTTCACGGCCATGGATCAACTGGGGGCCAGGATCCTGAAGGCCATCGCCCGCTATATGGACCTGGGCGACGACTTCTTTGCCGACAAGGTCCAGTTGGGCAACTCCATCCTGCGCATGCTGCACTATCCGCCGGTCCCGGCCGGGGCGTCGGGCGTGCGGGCCGGGGCGCATGAGGACATCAATGTCATCACCCTGTTGCTTGGAGCCGAGGAGGCAGGTCTGCAGCTGAAGGATGCCGACGGCCAGTGGCTGGATATCGCGCCGCCGCCGGGCGCGTTGGTCGTCAACATCGGTGACATGCTGCAAAGGCTGACCAACCACGTCCTGCCGTCGACCAGCCACCGGGTGATCAACCCCGCGCCGGAGCGGGCCAGCTATGCCCGCTATTCGACGCCCTTTTTCCTGCACTTCAACCCGGACTTCGTGATCGAGAGCCTGCCCTCGACCGTGACGCCTGGCAATCCGGACCGCTACGCCGGCAAAGCCATCATGGCCGAGGATTTCCTGATGGAACGGCTGAAGGAAATCCGGCTGATCTGACAGCGCAAGCCGGGACGAGGGCATCGTCCCGGCCTGCTGGTCATCAGCGGGAGATGCGCAGTTGGCTGATACTGCGCCCGATCGCACCGAAGGCATCCTGCAGTGAACTTCCGTTCTGCGGCAGGTAGACGTGGCTGGGGTCCGTTGCGCACTGCTGCATGACTTCCCTTGCGGTGTCGACGCCTGCGCCGCCGGTGCCGGTGCCGATATCGAAGCCCACGGTGTAGATGATGATGTTGCGGCTCTTCATCGCGGTGCACATCGTTACGGCCTGGGCGAAGGGATTGCCGTTGGTCGCTGCACAGTTGATGTGCTGGGTCGTCGAGCCGCTCCCCGAGACCGCCCCCGACACGACACCGTTGCAATAGGGCGTATTGAACTCGCCATCGGTCATGAGGATCACAACCTTCAACAGCTTGCCATCGGTCGAATAGGGGTCGGGGCGGTTGGCCGATGGGAAGATGGAGCCGAAGGTCGGCGAAACCATGTACCAGCCCCAGCCTACGCCAATCTGGCCGGCCGTAGAGCCGGCGGCGGCATAGCCGTCAATCTGGCTTTTCAAGGTGTTGCGGTTGTCCGTCAGCGGCTGGATGGTCGAAGCTAGGCAGGGATTGTCCGTCGAGGCATAAGCCCTGCCTACAAGGGCGGAGGCGGCAGAAACATCCGTATAGGCCTGCGCTCCGACGCGTTCGCTGACACACGACCGCTCGGTGTTGGGATCGACGATCGGGCGAATGCGCCAGTGGTTGTTGGACTGGTTCTGGAACAGGAAGAAGTCGCAGCCCTGTTCCAGACACTGCACCGTGCCGCCCGAACTGTAGTTTGAGACGTTGGCCCCGAGCCGACCGTTCAGCGAAAAGCTGTTGGGCGAAAGCCGGGTCACGGTCGTGAACAGATTGGTCTGGGCCGTCGTGCTGGTCCGGCCGTCGTCCAGATTGTTGTTGATCTGGGTCATGCCGTTGACGCCGCGAATGCTGACGTCGTCACCGGACTCCAGACCATGAGCGTTCGACGTCACCACGACCTCGCAGGTCGATATCTGGCATTTGCGGAACGAGCCGCTATTGGCGTTGTAGGTCTTGGTGCCGGTGGTGTTGACCGGCGTCCACGTGCCGGAATTTTCCAGAGTGAAGGTGTCCGTAGTCACCGAGGCCACCCGGTAGGCCTTGTTATTGAGCAGGGTTGTCAGGTTGGTGCCGGACGTACTGGACTGTGTTACGCCGCTGACCCAGACGAAGTCGCCGTTGGACAGGCCGTGGCCGTTGGAGGTGATGACGCCGGGGCTGGCCTTGCTGACGTTCCCGATGGTCTTGGCGGACCAGCCGCTGCTCATCCACGAGGCTCCGCTGATGGACGTTGGGCCCACCGGAGTTCCTCGAACGAGATCGATATAGTCTGATCCCGGGTTCACGCCCATTGAATAGGGCACCAGGGCCATGCGTGTGCGATTGATCGATTGCTGGTCCTGAACCACCAGATCGACCAGATCCTTGGCGGCGGTTTTCAGATCTCTCAGGCGGTTGCCCCCCATGGAGCCGGTGACATCAAGCACCAGAGACACCTCGATGTCCTTGGTCGCGCGGTTGACCTCGGAATGGACGCCGACAGGCAGTTCGTCGTCCAGAAACTTGCCATAGGGCGGCAGGACGATGTTGGCGACCAGGGTCTGGACGTTGACGCGTGCGTCGGCGACCACGACCTCTTCATTGACCAGAACGAAGGTGGTCTCGCTCTCGATCAGGCTGACCGTAGGATAGGCCGCCAAGTTCGCCTTCAACGCATCCATGCCTACGCGCTGAATATCGGCGGCGGCCGTATAGGGCGATCGCGCGGCAGCCAGGGTGGCGGCGTCCAATGCATCCTGCAGACCGACCTTGGCGGTGGAGACGCGGTTAATGTCGATGCCGCCGACCACGACCATAACGAGGGCTGGCAAGGCCAGGCCAAAGAGCATGGCAACATTGCCCCGCGCATCGTTCGCAGCATCGCGCAGGAGAGCGGCAATGGCGTGGCCCGCCCGCAGGATCTGGCGTTGGATCGGCATGGTCGTCTCTTCGTCAATCGCAGGCGCGGCTGGCCCATGAATCGCCGAAAGGTCGCCCAAACGGGTTAAGAATGGTGCCTACGGCATAGGTTAACGAACGGCGGTCATCGACCGCTCAGTCGAGGACGCAACTGGCCAGACCGTCGTTGCGGACCGTTCCCATGGCGGCCTGGATGCGCGAGGCGCGGCGGCGGACATAGGGGCCGGGGGCCGCCGCCTGATACCGGCGCGGGGAGGGCAGGATGGCCGCCAGGCGAGCGGCCTCGCGGTTGGTCAGGGCGTCGGCATCCTTGTCGAACCAGTGCCGGGCCGCAGCCTGGGCTCCATAGACGCCCGGAGCCCATTCCGCGACGTTCAGATAGACCTCCATGATGCGCCGCTTGCCCCACAGGGTCTCGATCATCAGCGTATAGCCCGCCTCCAGCCCCTTCCGGACCCAGTCGCGGCCGGGCCAGAGGAAAACGTTCTTGGCGGTCTGCTGGCTGATGGTCGAGCCGCCACGGAAGCGGTCGCGGCCGCGGGCTTCGTTGCGGGCATTGTCCCGCAGGGCCTTCTCGATGGCTTCGATGTCGAAGCCGTAGTGACCGCAGAAGCCGGCGTCCTCCGAGGCAATAACGGCCTGGACCAGACCGGGCGAGATGTTGTCCAGCGAGCGCCAGCGGTAGTCGAGGCCCGAGCCCGAGACCGCGCGCGAACTCATCAGGAAGGTCATGGGGGGCGGGACGACGCGCAGCAGGGCCACGCTGAGGACGCCGAGCAGAGCCAGCAGACCGAGAGCGGTCAGGACCGGTCGTCGCCTGCGAGGGATATCGGATGCCGCCATAAGGGGAGGGTGGCGCGGGAAGGCGTGGCGAGCAAGCCCGCTCGGATGGACGGTCCGGGCTAGAGCGCGACAACCCCGGCATTGCCGTCCTCATCGGCCCAGGCGATGCGGCCTGCGTCGCGGCTCATGGCCAGGGCCACGACAGGGCTGCCCTTTTCGGTCTTGAGGAAGTTCAGCCCCTGGCCGGCGGGATCGGCCAGCCAGACGCGGCCATCGTTAAGACCGGCGGCAAGAAGCCCATGCTGCGGGCGCGAGGCGACCTGGGTGACCAGGCTGCCCTCATCATAGCCGATCTCGGTGGCTTCGCGCCCCATCGGACCATTGGCCCCGATGAAGGGCCAAAGGACGGCCCCCTGGGCACCCGATGTGGCCATCAGGCTGCCTTTGGACAGGAAGCTGAGCGAGCGGACCTTGGAGGGATAGCCGCCCATGCGCAGGTCCTTGGCATCCTTCAGCCGCCACCCGTGCAACTGGCTGTCCTGCATGGCCGTGATGACGAAAGCTCCGTCCGGGGAGAAGGTCACCGAGGTGTGCGACCCGGCCCACTTCAGGACCGTCGGCTTCTGGTCCGCAATCCGAGCGTACCACAGACAGGTCCCGCCATAGGTGGAGGTGGCGATGCGTCGGCCCTTCGGATCGAAGGCCACGCCCGACACCGTGCGCTCATGCACGAAGTCGCGACGGAAGCCGGCATCCTTCGCGTCGATGACGGTCAGGGTCTTGCCCGCCGAGAAGGCGATCAGGCCGGTGTCGGGCGCGCAATCGATGGCATCGACCCACTGGCCGTTTGCCGCATTGGCCAGCAACCCCGCCTCGCCCCGCCGATGCCAGACGATTCGTCCGTCGTCGCCGCCGGTGACGATGCCGTCGCCGGAGGGATGGACCGCAGCGCACAGGATGGCCCCGTCATGGGCGGCGTTGAACTCTCCGCTGTCGAAGCGGACCGAGCCATCGCCCAGGGCGAAGACCGCGCCGGTGGCGTCAAACAGGGCGGCGGTAACCTGGGCATCGAAGGTGGTTTTCATGGACGCGATCTAGAGGACGTGCGGGGCCGCTGGCTAGCCCCGCAAACTACCAGGCGATCTCGCGACCGCTGTAGTCGATGAAGCGGTGGGCGTGGATGCCTTGGCTGGCACCCAGCTGGTCGGCGATGCCGGTCACGCTGGTATCCACGTCGATGTCGGCCCCGGCACCGCCCATGTCGGTCTTCACCCAGCCGGGGTGGATTGACAGGACCGTGACGGCTGCCTCTCTGGCTGAGCCGAGCCAGAGGGAACGGGCAAGGCTGTTCTGGGCGGTCTTGGAGGCGCGGTAGACCTCCATGGAACCACTCTCGTTCTCGGCGATCGAGCCCATGATGCTGGACATGAAGGCGAGGATGCCGGTTTGCGGCCGGACGTGACCGAGCAGGGCATGGGCCAGACGGACGGGGCCAAAGACATTGGCCTGCATGATCTCATTCAACTCATTAGCCGAAGCGGTGACCACGCTCTTGGGTCCAGAGATGCCGGCATTGATGAAGACGACGTCGAGGTCGGCGGGCAGATTCTTGGCCAGCCGGGCGATGTCGTCGTCGGAGGTCACGTCCAGATGATGCAGGGTCAGACGCTCGGCACCGGGCAGGGCCTTCAGATCCGCCTCGTCCGCCGCCTTGCGGACTGTGGCGATGACATCGAAGCCGCGCTTCAGATGTTCAGCGACGAGGCCGAGGCCCAGGCCGCGCGAGGCGCCGACGATCAGTATGGTTTTCATGTCTGTACCCTTGCTCATGCCGCGCAGGCCTCAAACCCGGCCTTCAGGGCGGCCTCGTCCAGATCGCGGCCGATGAAGACGGCGCGGGACCAGCGGCGCTCGCTGGCACCCCATTCGCGCTGAAGATCGCCCTCCAGAATCATGTGGACGGCCTGGAAGACAAGACGACGGTCCTCGCCCTGGACATCGATGATGCCCTTGGCGCGCAGGATGTTCTGACCCTGCGTGCCCAGCAGCTGGTCCAGCCAGGCGGTGAACTTCGCTCCGTCCAGCGGGCGGTCCAGCGACAGGGAGATGCCCTTGATGTCGTCCTGGTGGGCGTGGCCCCTGGCTCCGGACGTCTGGGCGCCAGAAGCATGGGTGTGCCCGTGCCCGTGATCGTGGGCGTGGTCATGCCCGTGGTGCTCGTGGTCGTGATGTCCATGATCGTGGTCATGGCCGCAGTGCTCGTCGTGGACGTGGCCGTCCTCGCCGTGCGCCGGATTGGCGAACTGCGGATTGATGTCGAGGATGCGCTCCAGATCGAACCCGCCCAGACCCAGCACCTGATCCAGCGGCACATTGGCCCTTTCGGCGCGGGTGATGGGGGCCAGCGGATTGAGCGCGCGCAGGCGACGCTCGACCTCGGCCAGCTCGGCCGGCGTGGCCAGATCCACCTTGTTCAGGATGATGCGGTCGGCGAAGGCGACCTGTTCGCGCGCCTCCTTCGAATCGTCCAGCCGGGCCATGACGTGTTTGGCGTCGACCAGGGCGGTGACGCTGTCCAGCTGGGTCTTCGCCTTGACGTCCTCGTCGACGAAGAAGGTCTGGGCCACCGGGCCGGGGTCGGCCAGGCCGGTGGTCTCGACGATGATGGCGTCGAACGCCGGCTTGCCGGGGCGCTGGCGCTTCATCAGGCCGGCGACGACGCGGATCAGGTCGCCGCGCACGGTGCAGCAGACGCAGCCGTTGTTCATCTCGAACACATCCTCGTCGGCACCGACGACCAGGTCGTTGTCGATGCCGATCTCGCCGAACTCGTTGACGATGACGGCGTAACGCTTGCCGTGGTCCTCGGTCAGGATGCGGTTCAGCAGGGTGGTCTTGCCCGCGCCGAGATAGCCGGTGAGGACGGTGACGGGGATCGTGTTGAGCGTGGTGTCGGTCATGGGCCGCTAGATGGAGGCTGGGCGGCCGGATGGGAAGGGGTCAGCAGTCGGGGCAGTCGGGAAGAGCGCCGGTCTCCAGTTGCAGGGTCGTGTGGCCGATGGAGAATCGGGAGCGGGCCAGGGCCTGCGCTTCGCACAACAGGGCTTCGGCATCCGTACGATCGTGGACCAGATGGGCGGTCAGGGCCGTCTCGGTCGTGGACAGGCCCCAGACGTGCAGGTCGTGCACGGCGGTGACGCCCGGCAGGGCCAGAAACCCGGCGCGGATGGCGGCGACATCCACGCCGCGCGGGGCTGCGTCCAGGGCCAGATTGACGCTGTCCTTGAGCAGGCCCCAGGTCCCCAGCAAAATCAGGACGACGATGACGATGCTGACCAGGGGGGTCCAGGATGGCCCAGTTGGTGACCAGCATGACCGCCCCGACCAGAACGACGCCCAGAGAGACGGCTGCGTCGGCCATCATGTGCAGATAGGCCCCGCGTACGTTCAGATCCTTGTGCTGGTCCTTCATGAACAGCAGGGCCGTGCCGAGGTTGATGAAGAAGCCGATGCCCGCCACCACCATGACGGTGGTCGAGCCGACAGGGGCCGGATCGTTCAGGCGACGCACGGCCTCGAAGGCGATGGCCCCGCAGGCGAAGATGAGCAGCAGGGCGTTGAACAGGGCGGCCAGCACGGTGGCCTTGCCGAAGCCATAGGTGCGGTGGCTGGCCGATGCGCGACGGGCCAGCCAGGCGGCACCGCCGGCCATGGCCAGGCCCAGGACGTCCGACAGGTTATGGCCCGCGTCGGCCATCAGGGCGGTGGACTGGCTGATCACCCCGGCCCCGAACTCCACCGCCACGAACGCCAGATTGACCAGCAGGCCGACGGCATAGCGCCAGTCGCCGGTGTTCACAGGGCCGTGGTGATGTCCGCCGATGCCATGGGAATGGCCGTGACCATGATCGTGGCCGTGAGAATGCCCGTGCCCGTGCCCGTGCCCGTGCCCGTGCGCGTCGTCATGCCCGTGGTCATGATCGTGATCGAGCGGATGAGCGTGGTCGTGGGCCATCACGCCTCTCTAGACCTAGTGATGATGGCTCGCCACCAGGATGCCGATCAGGATCAGCGACAGGCCCAGAGCTGCGCCTTCATAACGGGCCCAGCGTTCCAGTCGCAGGACGGAATAACCTGCACGAGCGAGGGCTGTGAACGCTGCCATCCCCGCCACCGTGCCGATGGCGAAGACCACCGTCAGCGCCGCCAGAATCGCGAATCCCTGAGTGGCCTGCGACAGATAGAACGGTAGCAGCACCTCGCCGGGCGATATGGCCAGGGTCGCGACCAAACCGATGAAGGCGGCGCGGTGCGATACCGAGGGCTCGGCCATGTCCATCGGGGGGCCTCCCGCCAGAACGGGACCTCTCACTACGGCGCGCACAACGTAGAAGGTGCCGAAGGCGAACAGAAGGCCAGCTGAGATCCAGGGCAGCACGCCGGCGATCCAGCGGTCCAGCGCCAGACCTGCCATCACGATCAGACTGCCGACGACGGCAGTGGTGACGATATGGGCCAGGCCGGCGGTGACGACGGCGCTCATGACCTGCGCAAGGCTCCAGCGCTGGGCGCGGCCGACCAGCACGAACGGCAGCCAGTGCGTCGGCAGGGCCGCATGCAGGAAGGCGGTTGCCAGCCCGGCCCCAAGGACGGACAGCAGGATCGGTTGCTGGAGATCGGTCGGCGTCATCGCGACCTTCCTACCGTGTTACTTTATAACAGTCGAGAGGGTGCGGCAGAATTTGTGGGTGCAGGTGCACGGTGTCGGTAATCACTGACTTTCCCGGCGTTCGGCGTTGACTCGAAGGGCGCGTTCCGTATATGTCGCCGCTCTTCGCCCGAGGGGTCTCCTTCGGGCGCTATCTTTTTTGCGTTTACGCTGAGGCTCCAACATGTACGCGGTGATCAAGACCGGCGGAAAACAGTACCGGGTTCAACCGGGCGACGTCATCGTTGTCGAGAAGCTCGATGGCGAGGCTGGCGCTTCGGTATCGCTGGGCGACGTCCTGATGCTGGGTGGCGACAAGGGTATCACCCTGGGCGCGCCGCTGATCGCGGGTGCCGCAGTCGCCGCGACCCTGGTCGAAACCCGCAAGGGTGAGAAGATCAAGATCTTCAAGAAGACCCGTCGTCAGGGCTATCGCCGTACCAACGGCCATCGTCAGATGGAATCGGTCCTGCGCATCACCGGCATCGACGGTGCCGGCGAGAACGCCAAATGGGACGGCGAGACCTCGCTGATGACCAAGGCCGAGATGAACCTGCGTGCTCGCGGCCTGGCCCCGCGTACGGAAGAGACCGAAGTCGAGGCCAAGCCTGCCAAGAAGGCCGCTGCCCCCAAGGCCGAGGCCGCCGCGACCGAAGACAAGCCTGCTGCCAAGAAGGCCCCGGCCAAGAAAGCCGCCGCCCCCAAGGCCAAGGCCGCCGAAACCGACGAAGCGTAAGAACAGTTTCGCGCACACGCTGACCTCGCGGTCGCTGGCGCACTAGAGAAAGACGGAGCAGACCTATGGCTCACAAGAAATCCGGTGGTTCGTCGCGTAACGGTCGCGACTCCGAGTCGAAACGCCTTGGCGTGAAGAAGTTCGGCGGCGAGCGCGTGCTGGCCGGCAACATCATTGTGCGTCAGCGCGGCACCCAGTTCCACCCTGGTGACAACGTCGGCCTGGGCCGCGACCACACCCTGTTCGCCACCGCCCACGGTGCTGTGAAATTCACCAAGAAAGCCAACGGCCGTTGTTACGTGTCGATTCTCCCGGCCAACGACGACCAACAGGCGATGGCCGCCGAGTAACGCGAGACTGGATCACACCGGATCGCGTTGCTCACCACAGCAGCCGATCCGGACCAGGGAAGTTTTCCGCGGGGAGTCTGGATCACCAGGCTCCCCGTTTGCGTTCCCCGCCTCGAGCCGCCCGAGCCCTCCAAAGGGGGCGGCATGATCGAAGGCGACGCCGATGTGCGTGATCGAAACCACCCCCGTTCTGGAGACGCGGCGGCTGACGCTGCGTAGTCCGAACCCGCAGGACGTCGGCCGTCTGGCCTCCCTGGCCAATGACCCGGACATCGCGCGGATGACCCTGCGCATGCCGCATCCCTATTCCAGCGCCGATGCCGAGGATTTCATCCTTGCTGTGGCCGGCCAGGACCCCCGGCGGGCCGCAACCTTCCTGATCGAGCACGAGGATCATGGCCCCGTTGGCGTCATCGGCCTGTTCGAGGATCAGGATCCGGCCCCCGAGGTCGGCTACTGGATCGGACGTTCGTACTGGGGCCGCGGCTATGCGACCGAGGCGCTGGACGGTGCTCTGGTGTGGGCCTCAAAGCACTGGAAGCGGCGCGCCCTTATGGCCGGACATTTCGCTGACAATGCCGCCTCCGGGCGAGTGCTGGAGAAGGCTGGGTTTCTATACACCGGCGAGGTCCGCAAAGGCTTCAGCCTGGCCCGCGGCGCGGTCACCGACACGCGCAGGATGGTCTGGCTGGCCTGAGGCTATGGTCCTCAGGCCAGCCTGCTGTCACGCCTGAGGACGCAAATCGGGCGGCGTTGCTTCTTCGGTCAACATCCGGATGGCCTCCTCGACGCTGACCACGGTCTGGGCCTGCGAGCCCAGGCGGCGGATGGCGACCTGGCCCTGTTCGGCCTCCTGACGGCCGACGACGGCGATGACCGGCACCTTGCCGACCGAGTGTTCGCGCACCTTGTAGCCGACCTTCTCGTTGCGTAGATCGGTCTCGACACGCAGGCCCGCAGCGCGGAATTTCGCCGCCACCTCTTCGGCATAGCCGTCGGCGTCGGAGGTGATGGTCGCCACCACGGCCTGCACGGGCGAAAGCCACAGCGGGAAGGCCCCGGCGTAGTTCTCGATCATGATGCCGATGAAGCGCTCGAACGACCCCAGGATTGCCCGGTGCAGCATGACCGGACGGTGCTTCTGGCCGTCTTCGGCGATGTAGGTGGCGTTCAGCCGCTCCGGCAGGACATAGTCCAGCTGGATGGTGCCGCAGGTCCATTCGCGGCCGATGGCGTCCTTGACGATGAAGTCCAGCTTGGGTGCATAGAAGGCGCCGTCGCCCTCGGTCACGACCGGCTCGGTCCCGGCGGCGCGGGCAGCCTCGGCCATCAGGGCCTCGGCCTTGTCCCAGAACTCGTCCGTGCCGGCGCGGTTCTCGGGCCGGGTGCCCAGGCTGATGTAGGCGGTTTCCATGCCCAGGTCGGCGTGGACGCTGCGGGCCAGCTTGATGAACTCGGCCGTCTCCTCGACGATCTGGTCCTCGCGGCAGAAGATGTGGGCGTCGTCCTGGGTGAAGCCGCGCACGCGCATCAGGCCGTGCAGCGAGCCCGATGGCTCATAGCGGTGGCAGGCGCCGAACTCGGCCATGCGCAGCGGCAGTTCGCGGTACGACCGCTGGCCCTGGTCGAAGATCTGCACGTGGCCCGGGCAGTTCATCGGCTTGAGGCTGAGTTCCTCGCCCTCGACCGTCTCGCAGACGAACATATTGGGCCGGTACTTGTCCCAGTGGCCGCTCTGTTCCCAGAATTTGCGGTCCAGCACCTGGGGCGTCTTGACCTCGACATAGCCGGCGGCGTCCAGGCGGCGGCGCATATAAGCCTCCAGCACCCGCCACAGGACCCAGCCCTTGGGGTGCCAGAAGACCATGCCCCGGCCCTCTTCCTGCATGTGGAAGAGCTCCATCGCCTTGCCGACCTTGCGGTGGTCGCGCTTTTCGGCCTCTTCCAGCCGCTGCAGATAGGCGTCCAGATCCTCCTTGGTCGCCCAGGCCGTGCCGTAGATGCGCTGCAACTGCTCGCGGTTGCTGTCACCCCGCCAATAGGCCCCGGCCAGCTTGGTCAGCTTGAACGCCTTGCCGACATGGCGGGTGGAGGGGAAGTGCGGCCCCCGGCACAGGTCGATCCAGTCGCCTTGGCGATAAAGGGTGATGGTCTCGGTGCCCGGCAGGTCGCGGATCAGCTCGGCCTTAAACTTTTCGCCCCGCGCTTCGAAGAACAGGATGGCCTCGTCGCGGTCCCAGACCTCACGCTCGAACTTGGCGTCGCGGTCCACGATCTTCGCCATCTCCTTTTCGATGGCGGCGAAGTCGTCGGTCGAGAAGGGCGTCTCGCGGAAGAAGTCGTAGTAGAAACCGTCGTCGATGGCCGGACCGATCGTGACCTGGGTGCCGGGGAACAGCTTCTGGACCGCCTCGGCCAGGACGTGAGCCGTGTCATGGCGGATGGTGTAGAGCGCCGCCGGGTCGTCGCGCATGATCAGGCGGAACGACCCGCCCGTTTCCAGCACCCGGTCCATGTCGCGCTGCTCGCCGTTCAGCTCGGCCAGCACGGCCTTCTTGGCCAGCGAAGGCGAGATGGACATGGCCACGTCGCGGGCGGTCGATCCGGCCGGATATTCGCGGGCGGCACCGTCGGGGAATTTCAGTTCGATCATCGCATCAGTCTTTTATGGGCGGCACCGGGTCATAGCCCGATGATCCGAAGGGGTGGCATTTGCAAAGGCGTCTGACCGTCAGCCATCCCCCCTTGACCGGTCCGTGCTGGATCAGCGCGTCGCGGCCATAGTCGGAACAGGTCGGCATGAACCGGCACTGTTGCCCGATCAGGGGAGACAGCGTCAGCTTGTAGCCCCGATGGGCCGCGCGGACGCCGCGTTCGTAGAGGGTTTCGCCGAGAGCCATGTTGCGCCGCTTATCCCGCGTCGCGGCGGGCGGGGCAACCGGGCGTGAGGCCAGACGTGACCGGCGTCGGACCCTCAGGCCGCGCGGCGAGGCTAGTTCGGGTCGAGACTCTCTGGGCTGCCTGGCGGGCGGCCTCCAGCGTCGCCTCGACGGCGACCAGTGTCGAGGCGTGGCGAGCGGGATAGTCTGCGACCTGTTGCAGGGCGCGCAGGCCCTCGAACCGGCCCGCAGGACCCTCACCGCCGGACTTCAGCATGGCGACCATGGCGTCGCGGGAGGTCTCGATCTCGTCGATACTGGCTCCAATGACGCTCTCTCCCAGCACGCCCGCCGCCGCCTGGCCCAGGGCGCAGGCCTTGATGTCCTGGGCGAAGGCGACGACGCGATCAGTGTCGTCCAGAATGACATCGACGATGGCGCGCGAGCCACAGAGCTTGGCGACCTTCTCGCCGGTGCCGAAACGCACATCAGGGGATGGCTCAGGCAGCCGTCCGCTGTGCGGGAGGTTCGCCGCCAGCGTCAGTATCCGCGTGCTGTAGAGCGCGTCGATCATGGCTGGGATATAGGCGTTCGTGGAGGGAGCGGGAACCCTGCCGAGGGGCTACCGACGTATTCGCCCCCCCGCTCAAGGACTTCGCGCGCGATATTTGAGCCGTCTTCGACGTTCGGCGCGACTGAGACCGGGTTCGTCGGGGTCGGGTAAAGCGGACGGTGCGGTCGTGGATTTTTTTGAGTGCACTGTGTGCACTTCGCGCGTCAGAAACGGGTTTTCGGCTTGAATTCGGCCCAGGGCGGCAACGGCCTGAGCCTCGCCGTCGCGAGCATTTCGAGAGGGCGGGCGTCGTCGGTCGGCGCTGTCAGGGTCGCGGGCGCGGCCTTCGGTCCGCTCGGTCTCCAGAAGCATGGCGTGGATTCGCAGCCAGCGCACGGCCTCTATCGAGCGCCCGGTGTCGAGTGCCTGGGACACGCGTCGCCACGCCTTGTCCAGCATGTTTTCGCGCGGGGTGTCGGGATGGAGGGGGCCGGTCATGGCCGCAGGGTGACATGCACCTGCGTCAGAAACGGTCGCAGGTCGTGCTGCTCTTTATGAGGACGGTGGTCGTGCAGCGACCGGGTGGGTTCGAAAGGGCCGGAGCTCTCTGATACGCACCCCACCCTGTCGTCGCTTTGCGCCGACATCCCTCCCCACGAAGGGTAGGGAGAATACTTAGCCGCCCTGAAGCGAACCCCAGGTGCGCGAGGCATCGGTGGTCGCGCCGCCTGAGCGGGCACGCAGCCAGGCCAGGTTGCGGTCGGCGGCCTCTGGCGGCAGGTCGCGGCGCAGCATCTGCTCCGCCTCGGCCATGTTGCCGTTCAGCCCAAGGACCAGGGCCAGGTTCAGCCGAACCTTCAGCGAGGCGGTGGGCTGGGCGACCGCGCGGCGCAGCAGGGGCTCGGCCGACAGGGTGTCGCCCCGGGTCATGGAGGCCACGGCCATATTGGTCAGGACATCCGGGTTGTCCGGCGACAGGGCAAGGGCCTGGGCCCAGGCGGCGCGGGCGTCGTCGGGGCGGCGCACCTGCTCATAGGCCGTGCCCAACAGGGACCAAGACCGCCAGTCATTGGGGCGTGTGTCGCGCGCCCTTTCCAGATCGGCGATGCCATAGAAGGCCTGGCCCCGGGCGATGTGGGCGCGGCCGGATTCCAGCATGGCGTCAACATTGGCCGGCTGGACCAGCAGCACCTGCTGGGCCATTTCGGCGGCCTGGTCGAAGCGACCGAGGTCGCGCAAGGCCTGGGCCGCCTTGACCCCGGCTTCGGGATCCATCGGATTGATCTCGGCCTGGTCGGACCAGAAGACCTGACGGCTCAAGGCATCGGAACGGTCATAGGCCGCACGTTCCTGGGCCGTCGCAGGCTGACGGCTCGCTGCGTACGCGGGCGTCTGAGCACCCGCCTGCTGGGCCCAGACAGGTCCGGACAGCGCGATCAGGAAGGCTGCGATGGGCGCGGCGGTTGCGATGCGGGCGAGGTTGGGCGACATGGAGGACGCTCCGTTGAAGGTCGAGCCTCCAGACTCGGCGGTTCGCGTCAACTCTTGGTTAAGATCGGTCCTCCGGGCCGGAAAGGCCGCTGAATGTCCCTGCTGCATACCGATGCCCTGACCCATGAGACGCAAGGGTCGCTGCCGGTGCGTCTGGTCGGTCGTGGCGAGACGCTGTCGGGCCCCGAAGCGGCGTGGGCCAAGGCGCACGACTTCACCGGCAAGGCGGGGCAACTGCTGATGCTGCCGGCCACAGATGGAGCCCTGGCCGGGGCGCTGTTCGGAACGGGTGACCGCTTCGATCCGGCGTCCCTACGGGGGCTGGCGGCGCGGCTGCCGGCCGGGCTGTGGCGTCTGGACGGAGTTGCGGACGATCAGGCGGCACGGGCGGCTCAGTCGTTCGCCCTGGGGACCTATCGGTTTGATCGCTACAAGGCCCGGGCCGCATCGGGGGCCCGGCTGTCGGTCCCTGCATCCGTCGATGTCGAGGCGTTGTCGCGCATTGCCTCGGCCTGTGCCCTGGCGCGTGAGATGATCGACACCCCGGCCGCCGACATGGGGCCGCTTCAGATCGAGACCATCGCGCGGGAAATCGCGGAAGCCCACGGGGCCACGTTCACGGCCACGATCGGCGACGACTTGCTGGAAGAGAACTACCCGGCGGTCCATGCCGTGGGCCGGGCCGCGACGACCGAGCGGGCTCCGCGCGTGATCGAGATCGGCTGGAATCTCGATCGAACCGACCTGCCGCTGGTCGCTCTGGTCGGCAAGGGCGTCGTGTTCGACACGGGCGGGCTGGACATCAAGTCCGCCGCCGGCATGCGCAATATGAAGAAGGACATGGGCGGATCGGCGCATGCCCTGGCGCTGGGTCGACTGGTCATGCAGGCGGGCCTGGCCGTGCGACTGGTGGTGCTGGTCGCCGCCGTCGAGAACGCCGTTAGCGCCGATGCCTTCCGTCCCGGTGACATTCTGAACAGCCGCAAGGGCCTGACCATAGAGATCGGCAATACGGACGCGGAGGGGCGGCTGGTTCTGGCCGACATTCTGACCCGCGCCTCGGAGCATTCACCGGATCTGACGCTGGATTTCGCCACCCTGACCGGCGCGGCCCGGATTGCCCTTGGGCCGGAACTGCCCCCGCTCTATACAGACGACGAGGCCCTGGCAGCGGATGTGCTGGCTGCGGCCCGTGCTGTCGGCGACCCGATGTGGCGGATGCCGCTGTGGCCCGGCTATATCGCGGCGCTCGACACCGAGATCGCCGACGTCAAGAACGACAGTTCGGCCTGGGCCCAGGCGGGCTCGGTCACCGCCGCCCTGTTCCTGCAGAAGTTCGCACCCACCACCGGAGCGTGGGCGCATATGGACATCTTCGCCTGGAACCCCCGCACCCGCCCCGGCTGGCCCGAAGGTGGAGAGGCGCAGGCGATGCGGGCGTGTTTCGAGATGCTGTCGCGGCGGTACCCCGGATAAACGCAATCGCCGCATTCCGGCCTTGATCCGTTAACGGCCTTTTCGCCTTCATGCTTCAGGATAGCTGTTCAACGGACGGACCCCAGTTTGACCGCAACCGCGACCAGCCTTGATCCCAGAACCACGCTTGCCCGGCCCGATCTGGCTGAACAGGCGCTGGAAGGTGTCGTGCGTGCGAACGCCTTCAGGGCGACGCGGGCGATGCGCTGTGTCGTGCCGCTGGCCGATATCGCAGCCGGGCCGACGGGCGCGGAAGCCCCAGTTGATCAGATCATTTTCGGCGAAGCGTTCGACGTTCTGGATGTTCAGGGCGACCGCGCCTGGGGCAAGGCCCGGCGCGATGGTGTGGTCGGCTGGATCGACCGGACTGCGCTGGAGGAGGGGGTTCCGCTGGCCGAAGCCATCGTCACCTCCGTGTCTGCCGAACTGCCCCTGAACGCCTTCGTCAGCGAGGACAACAAGACCGGTGCGTCCGCTCCCATCGGGGTCTTCGCGGCGGACCCCGTGGACGTGGCCGAGCGGTTGGTCGGCGTGCCGCATGTTCTGGGCGGTCGCTCTTCGCAAGGCACGGACTGCTGCGGCCTGATCCAGCAGGCGCTCTATGCCTGCGGCCTGGCCGCCCCTCGCTATGCCGACCAGCAGGCCGAGCTGGGACATGCCGTGGACGCCTCGTCTGCTCACCGGGGTGATCTGGTGATCTGGCTCAAGGCCGATGAGACGCCCTGGCGCGGGCACTCGGCGTTTGTGCTGGACGACGGGCGTGTGCTGCATGCCACCGGCCACCATGGCGCAGTCGTCATCGAACCGCTGGTCGAGGCCGTGTCGCGCTATACCGCCGAGGGGTTTGCGGCTCCGATCTATCGCCGCCTGTAGGCCGCCGCACCAAAGCGTGAGGCCGCAACGCCTTGGCTTTGGCGTCCGTGGTCACTAGGTTCCGCTCCGTCAGCGGCGAGCATACGCCGCACCCCCAATCAGGAGACGGCCCATGACCGACGCAAAGCAGATCGATCTGGACAACCCCCTCGGCGTCGACGGCTTCGAGTTCGTAGAGTTTACCGGTCCGAACGGAGCCGAGATGGTCTCCAAGCTGGAACTGATGGGCTTCACCCAGACGCATGTGAACCCCAGGACCGACGTGGTTCGGCTGAAGCAGGGCGACATCAGTTTTCTGGTCCATCGTTCGGACAAGGTCGGTCAGGCCGCAGAGTTCGCGCGCGACCACGGCCCGTCCGCCAACGGCATGGCTTTCCGCACCGCCGATGCCAAGGCCGCCTATGAAGGCGCTTTGTCTCGCGGTGCCCGTGCGGCCGAAGGGGTCGCCGGCGGAGCTCTGGGCGACGACTATCCCTACATCCTGCAGGGCATCGGCGGCTCGCTTCTGTATGTCGTGGATCAGTATGGCGAGAAGGGCTCGCTGTATGATGGCTGGGACGAGATCGAGGGCTGGGAAGAGGCCGAGCGCAAGAACTCCTACGGCCTGGAAATCCTGGACCACCTGACCCACAACGTCCGGCGTGGCGAGATGCGGACCTGGTCCGGCTTCTACAACTCAGTCTTCAACTTCGAGGAACAGAAGTATTTCGACATCAAGGGCAAGGCGACCGGCCTGTTCAGCCAGGCCATGATCGCGCCGGACCGCGCCATCCGCATCCCCCTGAACGAAAGCCAGGACGACAACTCCCAGATCGAGGAATATCTGCGTCGCTACAACGGTGAGGGCATCCAGCATATCGCCCTGACGACAGAGGACATCTTCGCGACGGTGGAGGCCATGAAGGCCAATGGTGTTGCGTTCCAGGACACCATCGAGACCTATTTCGAGCTGATCGACAAACGCCTGCCCAACCACGGGCATGACGTGGAGCGTATGCGCAAGAACCGCATCCTGATCGACGGCTCGGACGAGGAGGGCCTGCTCCTGCAGATCTTTACCCAAGACACCTTTGGCCCGATCTTCTTCGAGATCATCCAGCGCAAGGGCAACGAGGGCTTTGGAAACGGCAACTTCCAGGCCCTGTTCGATTCCATCGAGCTGGACCAGATCCGTCGTGGTGTGATCAAGGTCGATGCCTGAATGAAGGGGCCGCCACCGGGCTGGCTGCCCTGGCTGGGTCCGCCCCTGGCGGGGATCGGCGCGGGGCTGACTGGCGCCTGGATCGAGGGGGGGTTCTGGCCAGCACTGGCCGGAGCTCTCGTCCTCGGCTTCGTCCCTATGGGCGTCTATCGCCTCTGGAAATGGGCCTATGAGCGAAACAGCTAAGGTGCCCGTTCAGATTGTATAAAAACAACTCCGGATAGTCTCTCTGGCGCGGTCTGTGCAAGGCTGCGGCTGCAAGGGCCGGTCAGGCCCAGAATGAGACGGAGCTGCGTCGTGTCGATCCGGGCGGTCACAGAGGCCGACTATCCCGCCATCCAGACCCTTCACAAGGGCGTGGGCTGGCCGACGCGGTCCCTGGCGGGGTGGCGGTGGCTGCATGCCAATCCCGCAAGATCGGAAATCGACGCCGTCGCGGGCTGGGTCGTCGACGGTCCCGACGGCCTGCCTGCTGCCCACGTGGGCAATCTAATCCATCGCTTTCGGGTGGGTGATCGACAGCTTCATGCGGCGACGGGCTTTTCGATCATTGCCTCGCCGAAGGTGCGCGGGGTGGCGCATCGTATCATCCGCACCTTCCTGGCTCAGCCCCGGGTATTCGCCACCTATACCTTCAATGCCAACCCCAAGTCTCAGCCCCTGTACGGCCGGCTGGGTATGCGGCCCTGGCCCGAACAGACCCATGCGCTGAAGCTGAGCTGGCGGATAGAGCTTCCGGCCCTGGCGATAGGTCGCGGACTGCGCCAACTTCATCGCGTCGCGCCGGACATGGTGGTCCGCATGGGCGAGCAGTTGATGAACGACCGCCTGGGGCGGGTGCCACGTCTGCGCCTGCCGCCCGGCGTATCGATCCTGAGCCGGATCGGCGAGGGGTCACCTTACGACCGGTTCCAGCAGGCCCTGGGCCGTGAGGGGCGTCTTCTCGCTGACCGCAGCCCGGCCATGATGAAATGGCGGCTGGCCGATCCGGACATGACCACGCCTCCCCTGCTGCTGGCCTTCAGGCGCGGCGATGTGATCACGGGCTATGCGATGGCCCAGATGGCCAAGTCGAACATCATCGAAGTGCCGGTGCTGGAGATCATCGACCTGGAGGCCCTGGCCTGGGACGACGAGGCTATTCCCGCCCTGATGAAGGCTCTGACCGATGCGGCGCGTCCGCTGGGTGCCGCCAAGGTGCGGATGCAGGTGGTCAGTCCGCAGATGCTGACGCGGCTGGGCAACTGGGCTCAAAGCGCCGCGCGTGAGGGCGGCTGGGGCCACTGTCACATCCGCTTCGCCGAGGATGCCCCGTCGCCCGAGCTGTGGTCGCCCACGCCGTTCGATTCCGACTATGCGATCTGCCTGCGGCCCCTGCCGTTGGATGCCAGGGTCGCCGGACGCATCCGATCCTGGGTGCCAGTGTCGTCCAGCCCCTCTCGCGCCTGACGTTCTAGTTCAGCGGGCGCGATTTCAGGGCGTCGCGGATTTCGGTCAGCAGGGCCTCGCTGGTGGTCGGTGCCGCCGGTTCGGCCGGCGTTTCCGCCTGTTTGCGGCGCAGCTTGTTGATCGCCTTGACCACCAGGAAGATCACGAAGGCCACGATCAGGAACTGGATCAGGGTGTTGATGAAGGCCCCGTACTGGATGGCGACCTTCTCGATCTCCTCGGTCGCGGGGTTTTCGGCGACCAGCACCCATTCCAGATTGCTGAAGTCGACCTTGCCCAGCAAAAGGCCGATCGGCGGCATCACCACCTGTTCGACCAGGCTGGTGACGATCTTGCCGAAGGACGCGCCGATGATGACGCCGACCGCCAGATCGACGACGTTGCCGCGTGCGATGAATTCCTTGAACTCGGTGCCGATGCCCATGGGGTCGTCCTTTGATGTCAGAAGGTCAGGCGTCGCCTGAGGCGTTCAGCCGCTCGCGCAGCTCCTTGCCACTCTTGAAGAAGGGGACCGCCTTGGCGGGCACGTCCACGGCCTCACCCGTGCGGGGGTTGCGGCCGGCACGTGCGGGACGGCTGCGCACCGAAAAGGCCCCGAAGCCGCGCAGTTCGACGCGGCCCGCCGATCCCAGGGAATCGACCATCCGGCCCAGGACGACATTGACCACCCGCTCGACCTCGGCATGCGTGAGATGGGTATTCTCCGCGGCGAGTTTCTCGATCAGCTCGGATTTGATCACGGCAAGGCCCCCGCCTCAGTCAGTGGATCGGACCGCTTGAACGGGCCAAGTCGATCATTAGTCACAACAATACGCCCGAAGGGAAGGGGTGGACATGAAAAAGGCGGCGGGATCGCTCCCGCCGCCTCGTTCTTTTTTGGCCTAATGCTCAAGCCGCGGGCTTTCGCTGCTTGAGGCCGACTTTGGCCTATCGCCCGGACCATGAGGCCTCGCGATCAGGCCGGTCGGCGACTACTCCTTGGAGCCGGCCTTCTCGCGCAGGGCGGCACCCAGGATGTCGCCCAGCGAAGCGCCCGAGTCGGAGGAGCCGAACTGTTCGATGGCCGCAGCTTCGTCCTTCATTTCCAGGGCCTTGATCGACACCGAGACGCGGCGCGAGGCCTTGTCGATGCCGGTGACCATGGCGTCCACACGATCGCCGACCGAGAAGCGCTCGGTGCGCTGCTCGTTGCGGTCGCGGGACAGGTCGGACTTGCGGATAAAGGAGGACACCGGGGCGTCATCCTCGCCGAACTTGACTTCCAGGCCGCCGGTTTCCACCGCCGTCACGGTGACGGTGACCTGCTGGCCCTTCTTGTAGACATCGCCCTCGCCGACGGGATCGCCGCCCAGCTGCTTGATGCCCAACGAGACGCGTTCTTTCTCGACGTCAACGTCCAGGACCTTGGCCTTGACGGTTTCGCCCTTGCGGTAGCGCTGGATGGCTTCTTCGCCCGAGACGTTCCAGTCCAGGTCGGACAGGTGCACCATTCCGTCGATGTCGTTGTCCAGGCCGATGAACAGGCCGAACTCGGTGGCGTTCTTGACCTCGCCCTCGACGGTCGAGCCGATCGGGTTGGCGGCCACGAAGGCATCCCACGGATTGTCCTGAGCCTGCTTCAGGCCCAGCGAGATGCGGCGCTTGGAGGCGTCGACATCCAGAACCACGACGTCGACTTCCTGCGAGGTCGAGACGATCTTACCCGGGTGGACGTTCTTCTTGGTCCAGGACATTTCCGAGACGTGCACCAGGCCCTCGACACCGGCTTCCAGCTCCACGAAGGCGCCGTAGTCGGTGATGTTGGTGATGCGGCCGCTCATCTTGGCACCGACCGGATATTTGGCTTCCACGCCGTCCCACGGGTCGGTCTGCAGTTGCTTCATGCCCAGGCTGATGCGCTGGGTGTCCGGGTTGATCTTGACGACCTGAACCTTGACGGTGTCGCCGACGGCGAGAACCTGCGACGGGTGCGAGACGCGCTTCCACGACATGTCGGTAACGTGCAGCAGGCCGTCGATGCCGCCCAGATCCACGAACGCACCGTAGTCGGTGATGTTCTTGACCACGCCTTCGCGGACTTCACCCTCTTGCAGCTGGCCGACCAGCTCCGTGCGCTGTTCGGCGCGGGCTTCTTCCAGGATCGCACGACGCGAGACGACGATATTGCCGCGCGGACGGTCCATCTTCAGGATGGCGAAAGGCTGTTCCTTGCCCATCAGCGGACCGACGTCCCGCACCGGGCGGATGTCGACCTGCGAACCGGGCAGGAAGGCGGAAGCGCCGCCCAGGTCGACGGTGAAGCCGCCCTTGACGCGACCGATGATGGCGCCGTTGACCGGCACGCCTTCGGCAAACACGACTTCCAGACGGGTCCAGGCTTCTTCGCGGCGAGCCTTGTCGCGGCTGATGACGGCTTCACCCAGGGCGTTCTCGACGCGCTCGAGGTAGACTTCGACATTGTCGCCGAGCTTCGGAATGACGGCGCCTTCGCCGATGCCGAACTCGCGGGCCGGGATGCGGCCTTCGGTCTTCAGACCGACGTCGATGATCAGGATGTCTTTCTCGATGCCGACGACGCGGCCGTGAACGACCTGGCCTTCGCCGAGGTCGCGGCCCTGAAGGGTTTCGTCAAGCAGGGCGGAGAAGTCGTCGCGGGTAGGGGTGAGCGTATCAGTCATGCAGTGATGCGGTTTCTAACGGTTGTGGCGCGTGACCGAATGGCCCCGCGCGAGGTGAAGGTTGAACAGGGGTCGATCATTGCGACACGGGGCCAGATGACCCGATCGCCCGCGGAAGCCGAGGTTGGGAGCGCTGGATTTGCCGAGAGGCCCCTAGAGACCCGACCGGACACGCGCCGCCTCGACGATACGGCGGGCCGCATCGAAGGCCGCCTCTATATCCATTTCGGTCGTGTCCAGCAAGACCGCGTCCTCGGCCTGGACCATGGGGGCCGCGCCGCGACCGGCGTCCCGCTCGTCGCGTCTCAGAATATCGGCCAGCATGTCCTCATAGGCGATGGCGTCGCCGCGCGCCGTCAGCTGTTTCCAGCGCCGCGTGGCGCGCACCTCGGGCGTGGCGGTGACATAAAGTTTGGCCGGGGCATGGGGGGCAATGACCGTGCCGATGTCGCGTCCGTCCAGCACTGCGCCGCCCGCCTGGGCCGCAAACTCGCGCTGGAGTTCCAGCAGGGCCGCTCGCACGCCGGGGTAGCCGGCGATGCGGCTGGCGGCCTCTCCGGCCTTGCCTGTGGTCAACTGCGCGTCGTCCGACAGGTGGGCAGCATCCAGTGTCCGGGCCACGGCCTCGGCCGCCCCGGCATCGTCCAGCGAAGCGCCGCTGGCCATGACGCCCATGCCGACGGCGCGGTACAATAGGCCGGTATCCAGAAACGGCAGGCCGTAGTGTGCCGCCAACCGTGCGGCGATGGTGCCCTTGCCCGAGGCAGCGGGGCCGTCGACGGCGATGATCAGGCTCATGCGCGGGCCTTCAACAGGGCACGTGCCGCCAGGGCGCTGACGGCCAGGCAGATCAGGACGATCACGATGTGAACGACCAGCAGGCTCCAGAACGCACCCGGCTGATCGGCCAGCAGCACATCCGGGCCGCGCTGGACCGTCAATCGCCCGTTGAAGATGTCACGCAGCCCCGCCCAGGCCACGACGCCGGCCGCCGCCAGGAACAGAACAGCGTCCAGGGCCAGTCGGCCCTTCGACTTGGGGCGGGTGTGGACGGGCGGATCGATCCTGTTGGGTTTCCACATCACGCGACCTCCATGTTTGCGCCCAGGCCCTGCATCATCTCGACGAAGCCGGGGAAGCTGGTGGCGATCATGCCGGGTTCGTCGACGGTGACGGCGGCTTGAGCGGCCAGGCCGAGCACCAGATGGCTCATGGCGATGCGGTGGTCGCCGTGGGTGGTCACGGTCGCACCGCCCCGGACCGGTCCGCCGGTGACGATGAAGCCCTCGGGCTCTTCCTGCACCTTCACGCCGCAGGCCGTCAGACCCGCCGCCATCAGGGCAATGCGGTCGCTTTCCTTGACACGCATCTCGCCAATGCCGCGCATGACGGTGGCCCCCTCCGCAAAGGCGGCGGTGGCGGCCAGGATGGGGTATTCGTCGATCATGGAGGCGGCTCGGCTCTCCGGTACCGCGATACCTTTGAGGCGCGAATGGCGGGCGGTGATGTCACCCACCTCCTCGCCGCCACTGCTGCGGCGATTGGTGATGGTCAGGTCAGCCCCCATTTCGATCCAGGTCTCGAACAGGCCGGTGCGCAAGGGGTTCAGCATGACGCCCTCGACCGTCACCTCGGCACCCGGCACGACCAGTCCCGCTGCCAGAGGAAACGCCGCCGACGACGGATCGCCGGGCACGGAAACGGCGGTGCCGGTCAGCCTCTGGCCACCTTTCAGTGAGACGCGCCAGCCGCCGCCGATCGGCCCGACGTCCACCTCGGCCCCGAAGGCCCGAAGCATGCGCTCGCTGTGATCGCGGCTCTTTTCCGGTTCTGTCACGGTGGTCGTGCCCGACGCATTCAGTCCGGCCAGCAGGATGGCGGACTTGATCTGAGCCGAGGCGACGGTCTGCTCATAGTCGATGGCGTTCAATGACCCGCCCGACAGGGTGACGGGCAACCGGTCTTCCTCGGCCTGCCAGTCCAGATACGCACCCATCTCGGCCAGCGGCCCTGTGACCCGCTTCATTGGCCGTTTCCGCAAGCTCGCATCGCCGTCGAAGGTCACCGTGATCGGATAGCCCGCCGCCGCCCCCATCAGCAGCCGCACACCCGTCCCGGCATTGCCGCAGTCGATGATCTGATCCGGTGTCACGAAGCCGCCTCGGCCTTCGACCCGCCAACGACCCGCTCCCAATCGTGTGACCGTCGCGCCGAAAGCCTCGACCGCGCGGGCGGTGGCCAGGATGTCTTCGCCTTCAAGCAGGCCTTCGATCTCGGTCGTACCGGTCGCCATCGCCCCCAGGATCAGCGACCGGTGCGAAATGGACTTGTCGCCCGGAGCCCGCACGGACCCGTTCAGGGAAGGGCCGGGACGGACGGTCAGATGGAAGGTTGTCGTCACCCGGCGGTCTCCGTGACAGGCTTTGCGGCGCGGGCGCGCGGAGATGGCTTTTGACAGTGGGGCCAAGGGGTGGCAAGGGAGCCGCCCGATTTCCCACTCCCGCCAAAGGTCTATTCCCGTGGCCAATCCCGAACTGGGCCAAAAGCAGGTCTGCCCGAACTGCCAAGCCAAATTCTATGATCTGGGCCGTCGCCCGGCTCATTGCCCCAAATGCGCGACCGAATTCGATCCCGAGGAAGCGCTGAAACTGCGCAACCGTCGCGGTCGCCCGGCCGGCTATCCCGCCGACGACGAAGCCGAGGATCAGGTCAAGGACAAGAAGGTCGACGGTGACGAGGACGACGAGGAAGACGAAACCGTCGCAACACCCGAAATCGACCAGGAAGGCCACGAGCCGATCCTGACGCCCGACGATGACGACGACGAAACGCCGGTCGATCCCACCGAAGAGTCCGGCATGGGCGAAGCCAGCGACGACGACGATGTTCTGGCCGACGACGATGACGACGACGACTCCGTCCCCTTCATCGAGGACGAGGACGACGACAATTTCGAAGACGAGATCCGTCCGCCAAGCAAGGACGAAGACTGATTTTTCGGCGGCTGCCGGACGGTTTCGCGACCGTCCGGCGACCCTGAAAATAAATGCGGAATACGGGCTTGATCGCAATCAGGCCCTGACATAGGTTCCGCCGCCTCGCCGCAGGGCATCTTGCTTCTGCGACGGTCCTTTCGAAAAGCCATTGGCTTCAGATCGGGGCTTTAGCTCAGCTGGTAGAGCGCTTGCATGGCATGCAAGAGGTCAGCGGTTCGACTCCGCTAAGCTCCACCATAAAGGCCGCTTCCCTCAAGGAAGCGGCCTTTTCCATATGTGCCATTGTGCCGGCGATCAGGCGCTTGATGAACAGCACCCGACATCCCATCTGTAAGGCGCAGTCGAAGGTCTCGCCGGGTTCGGGGGACCGTTACGGCTGGGTCGCTTTCGCAAGGACCGGATCAGGATGACGACACGCACCATATTGTTCGACAGCCCGTTTCTGCTGGGCTTCGATCATACCCGGGCCCAGATCGACCGCGCCGCGCGTGCCGCCGCCGACAGCTATCCGCCCTACAACGTCGAACAGCGGGGTGAGCGGGCGGTGCGCATTACCCTGGCCGTGGCTGGATTCGGCCCGGACGATCTGACCGTCACCGTCGAAGGTCGACAGCTGACCATTGCGGGCAAGCGCGAAGCCTCTGCGCAGGCGGATCAGGCCTTCCTGCACCGGGGCATCGCCGGGCGTGGCTTTGTTCGCAGCTTCGTCCTGGCTGACGGGCTGGAGATCGATGAGGCGCGGTTGGAGCACGGCCTGTTGCATGTCGACATGAGCCGCCCCGAGGGCACCCATGCGGTGCGACAAATTCCCATCACGACGGGCTGACAGCCGTCGTTCATGTCCGGTCGCCGACAGTGGGGCCGAACCTTTCGCCCTTCTGGGGCATTGTAGCGTTGAGGAGGCGGTCAGATGACGCCCATGAGAATGACCAAGGAAGATTTCGCCGGCCTGGGTGCGCCCGACCTGGTGTATGTGCGCGAGATCAGCGCCGCCGACCTGCTGGCCGATGCCCGCGTCAATGTGGTGGACGATGTGAGCATCGATCCGGAATCCACCTTGTACGCCGTTCACGGTGCGGACGGCGAACGTCTGGCCGTCATGATCGATCGAGAGACGGCTTTTGCCGCTGCCGTGGCCCACGAACTGGAGCCGGTGTCCGTTCACTAGAATCCGTGGGAGTGGTCAGGCCGCTGTGGCGGGAGCTGTGTCCCTGACGAACAGGGCCCGGATGGCATCTGCGGTGTGGGCCTGACGAAGCTGCTGGCGCATCTCTGACGAGCGCAGGGCACGCGAGGCGGCGGCCAGAGCCCTCAGATGTTCGGCACCATCGCTTGGTGGGGCGAACAGGGCAAAGATCAGGTCGACAGGACGGTCGTCCACCGCATCATAGGCCACAGGCGTGTCCAGACGGACAAAGACGGCGACGATCCGCTCCAGACCCTCTACGCGTGCGTGGGGAACGGCAACGCCGGAACCCAGACCCGTTGATCCCAAAGCCTCGCGTTCGAGCAGGGACTCAAGAACACGGTTTTCGTTCAGGCCCAACGCCCGGGCGGCTGTGTCGGCCACTGTATGCAGGGCTTGCCGCTTGGACGATGCGCCCGAACGCAGGACGACACCATCGGTCGCCAGCAGTTGTGCGATATCCATTAGACGCGACGTCCCGAAACTCGACCACGAACAGAAGGGCGGTGGGCGGCCCTTAGACCACCCACCGCCGATTTGAAAGCTTAGGCGCTTGCTTCGCCCGTTGCGGCTGTCTTCCCGTGACCATTCAAAGCCACGGTGCGCTCGGGGTCGATCCATCCGACGTTGCCGTCCGGGCGCCGATACACGACCGAAAGTCCGCCGTGTGCCGCATTGCGGAAGAGGACCAGCGGATAGCCGGTCATGTCCAGTTCGAGAACGGCCCGGCCCACGGTGATGGTGCGGATTTCGGCCTGTGTTTCGGCAATGACCATGCCAATGGGGGGAGGCTCGTCCGGGCGTCCGGCCTCACCAAAGGCATCGTCCTCGACCTCGTCAGGATTGCGAAGGACGATGCTACGCGCCACGTCACGGGCGGCATTTTCGGTCTTCTCGGGCGAGAGCCCCTTGGGTCCGATGTGGTGATCCTTCAGGCGGCGCTTGTAGCGACGGACACGCTTCTCGAGCTTCTCGAGCGAGTCAGAAAATGCCGCGTGCGCATCCCCACCGCTGCCACTGGTGACGATGGCCTCGCCCGACGCCAGGCGGACCCAGCAATCGACCTTGAAGCCGTACCCGTCCTTGGAGACGACGACTTCAGCGTCTTGTGCCCCTCGTTCGAAATACTTGCCGATCCCGTCTTCGAGTTCCTGGGAGATGCGCGAGCCTAACGCTTCGCCGACATCCACACGCTTTCCGCTTACCTGGATTTGCATACCCGACAGAACGCGCCCGACTGATTTTGGTGTCAACGCCGAACGACGATTTCACGGTCACGCTTACGCGATCAACTAGCCGGTTCGGCCCATCCGCTTGCGCTCGACCGAGGACGGAATCCTCAAGGCTTCCCGGTATTTGGCTACGGTGCGGCGGGCGATGTCGATCCCGGTTTCGTTCAGGATCTCGACGATCCGATCGTCCGACAGGATGTCGCCGTCACGCGTCTCGTTGTCGATCATGGCCTTGATCCGATGACGGACGGCTTCGGCCGAGTGCGTGGCCCCGCCGTCGGACGACTGGATGGAGGCCGTGAAGAAGAATTTCAGCTCGAACACCCCGCGCGGGGTGGAGACATATTTGTTCGAGGTGACGCGGCTGACGGTGCTTTCATGCATGCCGATGGCGTCGGCGACGGTCTTGAGGTTCAGCGGCCGCAGGAACTCGACGCCGAAGGCCAGGAAGGCATCCTGCTGGCGTACGATCTCGGATGATACCTTCAGGATCGTCTTGGCCCGCTGATCCAGCGACTTGACCAGCCAGCTTGCCTGGGCCGCGCATTCGGCGACGAAGGTCTTTTCGGTATCGGACCGCGCGCCCGCCTGGACGACGCCGTGATAGCGCTTGTCCATGATCAGCCGGGGAAGGGTGTCGGCGTTCAGCTCGACCTTCCAGCCGCCCGCAGGATCGGCGCGCACATGGACGTCGGGAATGACGGTCTGGGCCGGTTCGCCGCCGAAGCCTGCGCCAGGCCGCGGCGTCAGGGCCTTCAGCTCGGCGATCATCTCGGCCATGTCCTCGGCATCGACACCGCAGGCCTTCTTCAGCGCCGTCAGATCGCGCCGGGCCAGCAGATCGAGATTTTCCAGCAGGCAATCCATCGCCGGGTCGAACCGGTTGCGCTCGATCAGTTGCAGCTTCAGACACTCGGGCACCGACCGCGCCATGATCCCGGTTGGCTCGAACCCGTGACAGGTCGCCAGAACGGCCTCGATCCGATCCAGCGATACACCCAGACGATCTGAAATCTCGGCCAGCTCGCCACGAAGATAGCCGCCCTCGTCCACCGCATCGATCAGCGTCAGGGCGATGGCGTGATCTGAGGCGGAGAACCCCGCCTGGGACGCCTGCATCTGCAGATGTTCCCACAGGGTCGCTTCGCGGGTGTCGGGCTGTTCGCGGCCTTCGCCGTCGGGCAGGCCGCCGCCCGATCCGGCGCGGGACCAGTCGTTCAGGCCGGGCTGGGCTTCGCCAGTGCCCACGTCCTCCATTCGATCGCCGGTGCGCTCTCCGGGACTGGCGTCGCCGTAGACGTCGTCCGAGCGGGCATCCAGGGTGCGGTCTGCGTCCTGGACCCGACCCTCGTCGAAGGTCATCTCAGCGGTGTCACGATCGCCCGCCCTTTCGGAAGGCACCTCGGTCTCACCGCCGGGCTCGCCGTCCTCGCGCTGAAGCAGGGGGTTCTTTTCCAGCTCGGCCTCGACGAAGGCGTCCAGCTCCAGGTTGGACAACTGCAGAAGCTTGATGGCCTGCTGCAGCTGGGGCGTGATGACCAGACCCTGGCCCTGCCGAATATCCAGCCTTTGTCCGAGCACCTGAAACCTGTCCCCCGCCGTCCGTGACCGACGTGGCCCGAAACTTGCTGTGGCCACCTTGTGGCCAGACCGGTTAACGAGCGGCTACCGCCTCAGCCAAACTCTGCCGCGCCCCGCTGGATCATGTCCTGCACCACCGGGTCCATCAGGCAGCCGACAACTTCCAGATCATAGGCGTCCTCTGCCGCTTCCAGACTGGTCAGCCTAGGCAGGCGGACGGGACGCAGGGAGCGCAGCCGATACTCAGCCTTCAGCACCGCGCCATGCGCGTTGATGCGCTCCAGCAATTCCAGCCGGACCCCGGCCTGGCTTTTCAAAAGGGTATTTCTGACGGCCATTGTCGCCTCCCTGATGTGGCGAGGATGACACGGCGTTCGGCGAATGTGGAGTCACGGCGTGGTGAAGGGCCCGATAGCAAAACAGGCCGTCAGCCGTACATGTCGCCCAGATAGACCCGGCGCACTTCGGGGTCGCGGATCACGTCTTCGGCCTTGCCTTCGAACAGGACCGAGCCGCCCGAGATGATCGAGGCGTGGTCGATGATTTCCAGGGTCTCGCGTACATTGTGGTCGGTGATCAGCACGCCGATGCCCTGGCCCGCCAGATAGCGGATGACCTGACGGATGTCGGCGATGGCCAGGGGGTCGATGCCGGCAAAGGGTTCGTCCAGCAGCATGAAGCTGGGTTTGCCCGCCAGCGCCCGCGCGATCTCGCAACGGCGCCGCTCCCCGCCGGACAGGCCGGACGCGGGGGCATGGCGCAGGTGGTCGATGCGTAGCTCGTTCAACAGTCGGCTGGTCTCGTCGGCGATGGCCTTGCTGCCGGTGTGATGCAGTTCGACAACGGCGCGGACGTTCTGCTCGACCGTCATGCCGCGGAAGATGGAGGCTTCCTGCGCCAGATAGCCAAGGCCCATGCGCGCGCGCTGATACATTGGCTGGGCGGTCACATCCTCGCCATCCAGCCAGATGGACCCGCTGTCCGGCGGGATCAGGCCGGTGATCATGTAGAAACAGGTGGTCTTGCCCGCACCATTGGGCCCCAGCAGGCCGACGACCTGACCGCGCTGAACATCCAGCGACACGTCCTGCACGACCTTACGCTGGCCGAAGGCACGAGCGATATTCCGGACGCGCAGCCCTTTTGTCGCTTCGGGCGCAGGCGCTTCGTCCGCCGCCTGCGGCGTCTCCAGCACATTCAGGGCAGACAGTTCCTTGCGCGCCATGCGTCAAGCCGAGCCGCTAGGCTCAGTTCCCCGTGCTGCTGGGGTAGAAGACGCCCTGAACGCGACCGTTGGAGCCGCCTTCCAGCCGCGCCGATTCCGTGCGGGTATTGTAGGTCAGGCGCGACCCGGTGGCGACGTTCTGCCCTTGCGTCAGGATGACGTCGCCCGTGACCACGATGGTGTCGTTGCCAGTTGTATAGACGGCGCGGTCGCCACGGATCGTCTGGTCCGGCGTGACGAAATAGACGTTGCCGGTCGCTTCCATACGGCTGTCGCTGGTCTGGCTGAAGCCGGCCAGCCGGTCGGCGCGCAGTCGATTCTGGCCCTGGATCAGTTCGGCCCGCCCGATCAAGGTCAGGGTGTCGCCCTCATACTGGACGTCGTCGGACGACCAGGCGATCGGTGCATCGGCGTTGTTCGGTGCTGTCTGGGCATCGCCCAGGGTCGGGACGCCTAGGGCGGCCAGCAAGACGATGGCTGCGGCGGTGAGGGGTCTGGTCATGCTCATGGATCCGAACGCGACGGGTTGAAGGTCCCGCGCACCTTGTTATCGCCCGTGCCGCTGAACACGACCCGGTCACCCTGTTCATAAATGGCATAGGACGAAGCGTTGATGGTTCCAAGGGGGCCTGTGCCCTGAACGCCCTTGTTGCCTGTCACGATGCCGGTCGAGGTGTCGACCACAGCCTCTGGCGTGATCATTGTGAAGCCCGAGCCGCCGTCGGCAATGCGCACATTGGGGCCGATGGTGACGGTCTTGGCCACCTGGTCGTAGGTGCCGCCGTCAGCGGTCAGTTCGGTGACCTTTCGGCCGCCCAGGTTCAGCCTCAGCGCAGGACCGACAAGGCGGAAACGGCCCGTCGCTGGATCGCGGATCGCGCCCTTGGCCCCGATGACGAAGCTGCGACCCTCCGCGTCCTGACCGTGGAACATCGGGTTGTCCAGGCGGACCTCGTTGCTGGCCCCGGCCTGGCGTTCGACGTCCGACATGACTGTGCGCAGGACGATCCAGCTGATGGTGCCGCCCGCCAGCACCAGAATGACGACCGGCAGCACCCGGCGCAGCAGACGAACCCGGCGCGAGCGCGCGCGAAAGGCCGCAGCCGTCGCGGCGACGCGGGCCTCGTCATCCTGATCTCGAATGTCGTCGGAGGGGGTCATCAGGTGTGCGCGAAGATGTCCATCTCGTCCCAGCCGGCCAGATCCAGCGCGGACCGTGTCGGCAGGAAATCGAAGCATTTGCGGGCCAGCTCGGTGCGTCCCTCACGCTCCAGCATCATGTCCAGCCGCGTCTTGGCAGCATGCAGATAAAGGACATCAGAGGCGGCGTAATCGAGTTGGGCCTGCGTCAGCTCGGCATTGCCCCAGTCGCTGGACTGCTGGGCCTTGGACAGATCGACGCCGACCATCTCACGCACGACATCCTTCAGACCATGCCGGTCCGTATAGGTACGGGCCAGCTTGGAGGCGATCTTGGTGCAGTAGACGGGCCGGGTCTCGACTCCCAGATGCAGCTGGAACATGCCGATGTCGAAGCGCCCGAAGTGGAAGATCTTGGTCACTGCCGGATCGGTCAGCACCCGCTTCAGGTTTGGACAGTCATAGGCGGGGCGGTTCAGGCGCACGACGTGCGCGTCGCCATCGCCGGACGACAGCTGGACCACGCACAGCGGGTCGCGGCGAAAGCGCAGGCCCATAGTCTCGGAATCGATCGCGACCTCGGGGCCCAGGTCCAGGTCGTCGGGCAGGTCGCCCTGATGCAGATAGACGGTCATACCTTCCCGTAAACCAGCCGGGGCTTTGAGGCGATAGGCAGAGATGTCGTCAGTGAAGGCCGAAAACGAAAACGGCGCCGCACCTTTCGATGCGACGCCGTTCGAATGATTGGTGCCCAGGAGAGGACTCGAACCTCCACGACATTTCTATCACTGGCACCTGAAGCCAGCGCGTCTACCAATTCCGCCACCTGGGCCCGGATGTCGCCGCGCCGGGGCGCGTTTCCATCTGGAAGGCGCGGACCCTTAAGGCAGGGTCCGGGGCGGGTCAACAGGGTTTTCATCCGATTGCGTTGCGAGCGGCGGGCGCATCGTCTAATCCCCGGCGCAGCAAGGGTTCGGCCAGATATGTCCGCCCGGTTTCGCGTCGTCCTCGGAGCAGTTCGCCATGAACGAAGTCACCCCCGGCCTGGTCACCGTCTTCGGCGGCTCCGGCTTCGTCGGCAGTCAGGTGGTCCGTGCGCTGGCCCGTCGTGGCTGGCGGGTGCGAGTGGCCGTGCGCCGCCCCGACCGCGCCTATGATCTGAAGCCCCAGGGCGATGTAGGGCAGATCGTTGCCGTCCGCTGCGACGCGACGCGTCCCGACGATGTTGCCGCCGCGCTGAAAGGCGCCGATGCCGCCGTCAATCTGATCGGCATCCTGTACGAGAGCGGCAAGCGCAGCTTCGAGGTCATGCACGTCGACACCTCGCGCGTCATCGCCGAGGCCTGTGCAGCCGCCGGGGTCGATCGCCTTGTTCAGATGTCGGCCATCGGAGCCAATCCGGAAGGCGCGTCCGACTATGCCCGGACGAAGGCGCAGGCCGAGATGGCCGTGCGCGTGGCCAAACCCGATGCGGTCGTGGTGCGCCCCTCCATCGTCTTCGGGGCCGGCGACAACTTCCTGAACCAGTTCGCCCGCATGGCCCAGTTCGCCCCGGCACTGCCCCTGATCGGTGGCGGCCAGACGAAGTTCCAGCCGGTCTATGTCGGCGACGTGGCCGAGGCCGTGGCGCGTGCCGTCTCGTTGCGCGAAGCGGCGGGCCGCACCTTCGAACTGGGCGGACCTGCGGTCATGACGTTCGAGGATCTGCTCAAACTGGTCCTGCGCGAGACCTATCGTCCGTCGCGCGGTCTGATCCCTCTGCCGTTCCCGATCGCCAAGATGATCGGCGGTATGGCCCAGCTCAGCACCATGGTCGGCATCCCGCCGGTGCTGACCCGCGATCAGGTCGTTCTGCTGGAGACCGACAATGTCGTCGCCGACAGCGCCGAGGGTCTGTCGGCCCTGGGTATCGAGCCGACGGGCGTAGAGGCGATCGCCGCCTCCTATCTGTGGCGCTATCGCGATGGAGGCCAGTTCGCCTCGGCCCCGGTGAAGACCACGCCGGTCTAGGGTCAGCCCACTCCACCCCAGATCAGGCCCAGGCCGATCACCCCGACCACGATCCGCCACCAGGCGAAGGGCGCAAAGCCGTGCCGGCTGACGAAGTCCAGCAGGAATCGCACCACGAACAGGGCCGTCACGAAGGCGACGACGAAGCCCAGGCCGATCAGGCCGAAGTCGCTGAAGTCCAGGTCGCTCCAGCTCTTGAACAGGTCATAGGCGACGGCCCCGCCCATGGTCGGCAAGGCCAGGAAGAAGGTGAACTCGGCCGCCGATCGCTTGTCTGTGCCCAGCAGAAGGCCGCCCGCGATGGTCGCACCCGAGCGCGAAACGCCGGGAACAAGGGCCAGACACTGGAACAGTCCGATCAGGCCGTAGACCCGCATCGGATAGGTGTTCACATCCAGATAGGTCGGGACCTTCTTCATCCGGTCCAGCAGCAGCAGCAGGACACCCCCGACGATCAGGGCGATGCAGACGACCGTCGGCGTCTCGAACAGGACCGCCTTGATGAAATCGTACAGAAACACCCCGGCGAAGGCTGCCGGCAGAAAGGCCAGCAGGACGCCGAGGATGAAATGCCGCGCCTTCGGATCGTGCGGCCAGCGCGTGGCCAGGGCCCAGAGGCGCTGGAAATAGACCGTCACGATCGCCAGAATGGCCCCCAGCTGGATCACGATCTCGAAGGTCTTGCCCTCGCTCTCGAAGCCCAGGAAGTGGCCCAGCAGCAGCAGGTGGCCAGTCGAGGAGACGGGGATGAACTCGGTCAGCCCCTCGACGATGCCCAGGATGATCGCCGCGATCCAGTCCGCCATGATGCCGTCAGCCTCTTGTCGCGGCACGTGCGCCGCCGCCCAGCCTTTAGCCAGACTGCACCGGATAGGCGAGCCGTCGATTGCACCTCGTGGCACCACGTCACCTTGGCAGCGCGTCTGCTTTCCGCGACAAGGCAGCGATGACTTCCACCCCTTCGTCCGAGGCACAGATCGTCACCCGTGAAATTACCCGCCTGGCGGTGGGCGTGGCCGTGGTCCTGATCGTATTGAAGGCCTTCGCCCTGGGTGCGTCGGGGTCGGTGTCCATCCTGGCGTCGCTGGCCGATTCGACGCTGGATCTGGTGGCATCTCTGGCGACCTTCTTTGCCGTGCGCTGGGCCGCCGCGCCCGCCGATGACGATCACCGCTATGGGCACGGCAAGGGCGAGGCCCTGGCGGCTCTGGTTCAGTCGGGCCTGGTGTTCGCCTCGGCGGTCTTCATCGGCTTCGAGGCCGTCCAGCGCATGTTCGACCCGCAGCCGGTTACATCCGGTGTGGCGGGCGTGGTGGTCATGCTGATCTCGATCGGTTTGACAGGCTGGCTGATCTGGATGCAGTCGCGGGCCATGCGGCGCAGCGGGTCGCTGGCCGTCGCGGCTGACCGCGCCCACTACGCCAGCGATCTGGCGGCCAATGGCGTGGTCTTGATCGGGGTGATTTCCGGCACTTTCCTGTCGGCACCGGGGCTGGATGCGGCGGCGGGGCTGGTGGTGTCGGTCTGGCTGTTCTGGGGCGCGATCGGCATTCTGAGAAACGCGTCCGATCATCTGCTGGACCGTGCCGCGCCGGAGGATCAGCGCAAGGCCATCGTCGCCGCCGTCCTGGCCGATCCGCGCATCTCGGGCCTGCATCAGTTGCGGACCCGGATGGCTGGAACCGTGCTGATGATCCAGATGCATGTCGATCTGGATCCCGGCCTGACCCTGGTCGCGGCCCATGACATCGTCGTCGAGGCCGAGGATCGGCTGCGCGCCGCCTTCGCCGGAGCCGACATCCTGATCCATGCCGATCCGCGCGGCCGCACGCGGCCTGACGATACGGCGGCGATGGCACCGGCCAGCACGGGTCCGTGGGCCTGACGTTCGCGCCCGGACAACGGCATAGCTAACGCGGGCTTAACATCCCCGGTCGCATAAGGGCCGGATGTCGGACCCCGTCCTGTATCATTTTGCCTTCGACCCCGCCTCGCGAAGCGTGCGCCTGGCGCTGGGCGAGGCCAAGGTGGCGGTGGTCGAAACGGCCGTTCGTCCGTGGGAAGACGATTGCCCGGTCGGTCCGCTGAACCCGTCCGGCATGCCGCCTGTCCTGCAAGTCAGCGAGCATGGCCGTCCCCTGACCCTATGCGAACCCGCCGCCATTCTGGGTTGGCTGGAGGATCGCGCCAAGGGCGACTTCCTAATGCCTACGGATGCCGCCGAGCGGGCCGAGACCCGCCGCCTGATCGGCTGGTTCGACCGCCGGTTCACCGACGACGTCAATGCCGTCTTGCTGCACGAGCGGATGGAAAAACCCTTGCTGCGTCTCGGACCGCCCGAGGCCCGCGCCCTGCGCGCTGGTCGCGAGTCGCTCCGCACCCACCTGACCCTGCTGGAAGAGTTGCTGTCCCAGCGCGACGCCCTGGCCGGACGCCGGATCGGCCAAGCGGACTTGGTCGCGGCCGCCCATATCTCGGTGCTGGATTACTTCGGCGAGATCGCCTGGGCGGCCTATCCGGGCCTGAAGACCTGGTACATGAAGCTGAAGTCACGGCCATCGTTCCGGCCGCTGCTGGCGGATCGCTTTCCGGGCGTGGCCCCGTCGCCCCACTATGTGGACCTCGATTTTTAATCTCCCCCTTCCGCTCATCCCGGCGAAAGCCGGGACCCAGTCCTGTCCAGTGTGATGGCGGCGTTTCCGGATAGGCGATGTTGGTCATCTTCAATGTTGTTCATCCAAAGCACTGGGTCCCGGCTTTCGCCGGGATGAGCGGTGTGTGAGAGAGCAGGGATGACCGGCGACTTCCGCGACACCATCCGCACCGCCGCCAGCGCTCTGGGTTTCGATGTCTGCCGTTTCGCCTCGGCGTCGGAGCCGTGGAGTGCGGGCGAGCGGCTGGCGCATTTCGTCGAGGCGGGGCGGCATGGCGACATGGGCTGGATGGAAACGACGCTGGAGCGGCGCGCCCACCCCACCGCCATGTGGGACGGGGCGAGGACGGCCATAGTTCTGGGCCTCAACTACGGGCCGGGGCATGATCCCTTGCCGGAGATGGCCGACCCCGGAGCAGGATACATATCGGTCTATGCGCGGGGCGACGACTATCACGAGGTCATCAAGGGGCGGCTGAAGACCCTGGCTGGTCAGGTGGCGGCGCGGACGGGGCAGGACGTGAAAGTCTTCGTCGATACCGCGCCGTTGATGGAGAAGCCGCTGGCCCAGCGGGCGGGCCTGGGCTGGCAGGGAAAGCACACCAATCTGCTGAGCCGTGACCACGGCAACTGGCTGTTCCTGGGCGTGATCCTGAGCGCCGCCGAGATCGCGCCGGACGCACCGGAGACAGAGCATTGCGGCTCCTGCACCGCCTGTCTGGATGCCTGCCCGACGCAGGCTTTCCCAGCGCCATTCCAGCTGGATGCCCGGCGGTGCCTGTCCTATCTGACCATCGAGTTCGCCGGTCCCTGGCCGGTGGAGTTCCGCACGGCGACCGGCAGCCGGATCTACGGCTGCGACGACTGTCTGGCCGTTTGTCCGTGGAACAAATTCGCGTCCGAAGCCCATGAGGGGCGGGTGAAGGCGCGAGAGGCGCTGGTGTCACCGCGTCTGGCCGATCTGGCGACACTGGACGACGCGGCTTTTCGGGCGCTGTTCTCCAAGAGCCCGGTCAAGCGGATCGGGCGGGATCGGTTTGTTCGCAATGTGCTGTACGCTATCGGCAACAGCGGTGACCCGGCCCTGGTGTCGGTGATCGAGCCGCTGCTGGTGGACCCGGCACCAGTGGTTCGAGGCTCTGCCGTGTGGGCCCTGTCGCGGCTGCTGGCACCGGAGGCCTTTGCCCTGCTGGCCTTGCATCACGCGGACGATGAGGACGCATCGGTTCGGAACGAATGGGAGTTGCCGAACGCTGACACCTGACGTGGATCAGGAGTGTCGGATGCGATTGCTGTTGCTGGCCCTGGCCTTTCTGAGTGTGGCCGGACCGGCCCTGGCCGAGGTCACCCTGTCTTTCTATGCCCATCCCGGGGCTCGAGTGCGGGGCGGCTATCTGTTGTTTCCGCATGCCTATGTGCAGGCGACCGGCACACTGGAGGCGACGGGCGAGCCGGTGGACTGGGCCGCCGGGTTCACCGCCCGCAGCCCCGGGCCGCAGCTGCTGTTCGTCTCCGGACGCGGCGTGGTGGCCAGCCCGGACGCCCGGTACATCGACGAGGGCAAGGGCTATCTGACCGTGACTGTCAGCGACGAAGTCTATGCCGCCATCCGTGCACGAGCGGACTGGTGGAACGGGCCGGAGGGGTGGACCTACGACCTGCGCCGCCGAAACTGCATTACCTTCATCGCCGACTTGATCCGGATGGCGGGGCTGGCGACGGGGCGCGAGCCGTCGATGAGCCCGGGCCGGTTCTTCGAGGAGACAGCGGCGCTGAACCCCGACGCACCATTCCGGCCGCTCTCCGTGCCAGAGCAGGTGTCGATGGCCCCACTGCCGGAAGCCATCGACAACGTTGACGAGGTGGCCCCCTAGATCCGCGCGTTCGCCCCTACTGCGGGCGACCCACCACGGCATCAACCGAGTTCGTCGTCACCGGGTGATAGCCGGGCCGCGCCTCGCCATAGAGGCGGGTGGCGATCGGGCGGCCCCAGTCGCCCTGACCCCAAAGGGTGGTGAACAGCGGCAGGACGAATTTGCGACGACCTTGCGTGGTCAGGAACCGCTCCAGAGTCGGCACGGCGGGCTGGTAACGATGCTGCACCGCGATATCCAGCCACGCAAAGACCAGTTCGGCATTGCCTTCCTGACGCAGGTTCAGGGTCGTCTCCAGATCGGCCAGTTGGGCATCGCTGAACCAGCGGCCCGAGGCGGGCGGAACCGGCGGGCGCCAGGCCAGGAAGCGCTGGCGCTCCTGTGTCGACCAGTTGGCCCACGGAATGGCCGAGGCCGGTCCGCCGTCCGCAAAGGCCAGGGCCGCCGCATCGACAGGGGCGAAGGCGTCCGACACCGGCGGCTGCCAGTTCGACGGCATGCCAGGCTGATAGATCCAGGCATCCATCATCAGCTGGTCCTCCAGCGCGCGCGTCGTGACCAGATGGGCGCGGATGTCCTCCAGGAACAGCTCGGTCGTCATGGGGCGGAAGGCATTCCGCTCGAAATAGCCGGTCAGCCAGGCGTCGAATTTCTCACGACCCACGATGCGCTCGATGGTGCGCAGGAAGGCGGCCCCCTTCTCATAGGCGACATCGGTCAGGCCCTCGTCCGGGTCGCGTCCGGCCAGGTCCAGCTTCAGCCGGGTATCGGCGGGCGGCAGGCTGGCCAGGGTGTCCTGAAGATCGCCCCAACCGAGGGACTGCAGCATCAGGGCGCGGTCGCGTCCCTCCGTTGCCTCCATGATGCGGTTCTCGAAATAGACGGTGAAGCCCTCGTTCAGCCAGAAGTCGGCCCAGGTCGCATTGGTCACCAGATTGCCGGACCAGCTGTGCGCCAGCTCATGCGCCACCAGACTGACCAGCGAGCGGTCGCCGGCGATGATGGTCGGGGTGGCGAAGGTCAGGCGCGGGTTTTCCATCCCGCCGAACGGGAAGGAGGGCGGCAGGACCAGCAGGTCGTACCGGCCCCAGCGATAGGGGCCGTACAGCGCCTCGGCCGCATCGACCATGGCGGCGGTCGGAACCAGTTCGTCATGGGCGGCCTCGAGGCGCGATGGCTCCGTCCAGACGCCGGTCCGCTCATCGATGGCCTGGAAATCGACATCGCCCACGCCGATGGCGATCAGATAGGGCGGCACCGGATTGGTCTCGACATAGCGCCAGGAAATCAGATCAGGCCCGATGGGAGCGCGGCCCGAAGCCCTGCCGCTCATGACCACCTTCAGATCGCGTGGCGCGGTGATGCGGGCGTCCCAGGTCTGGCGGATGCCGGGGCTGTCCTGGGTCGGCACCCAGGTCCGGGTCAGGATCGCCTGGCCCTGGCTGAACATATAGGGCTGCTGGCCGCCTGCGGTCTGGGCGGGTGTCAGCCATTGCAGGGCGGCCGCATCGGGGCGCGTCGCATAGGTGATGACGATCTTGCGGGCGTCACCGATCTGCACCGTCAGGGCGTGACCCAGGATGGGGTCGTCCTGCCCCTCGGCAAAGCCCAGGGGGCGGCCCTCGGCGTCGGTGATCGACCGGATGTCCAGATTGCGGGCGTCGAGCACGATCTCGGTCGCACCCGGCTGGGCGGCGATGTCGAGTGTGGCTGTACCCGACAGGCTCTTGCTGTCGAAGTCTGCAGTCAGGTTCAGATCGACGTGGGTAACCCGCGCGATATTGGGCTGGGCATAGGTGTGAATGTCCTGCGGGATGGGCGTCATCGCCTCGGACGCTGCGACGGCTGCGATGGCACCGGGATCGGTCACAGACCCGCCTGTCGTCTGACACGCCCCTAGGGCCGTCGTCAGTGCCATCATCGAAACCATCATCAGTGGGCGGACCATCACGCATCTCCTAGAAACCGTTGTCGCGGGGGACAACGCCTCCTGGAGGCGAAAAGATCAAGGGGCGGATGCGGCGGCAGTCGTGTTTCGTCCGGTGAACAGTCGACCTTTCTCGGCCAACAGCACGAAGGTCATGGCCAGCAGACCCAGGCCGACGAAGCCCAGGGTCATGGGCGTGGCGCTGCCGTTGAACTGCTGACCGATCAGGAAGCCGAAGGTCGCCCCAAGGGTCGTGGAGATAAATCCCTGGGCCGAGGAAGCCGTGCCCGCGATATGACCCATCTTCTCCATGGCCATGGAGCCGAAATTACCCGCGATGAAGCCGAAGCAGAACATGGTCAGGCCTTGCAGGACGGCGAAGGTCCAGATGGTCTCCAGCCCCATCAGGTTCACCACCGAATGGATGGAGGCCATGACGATGAAGCCGATCAGGGCGGTGTGCGAGATCAGGCGAGAGCCCAGTTTCTCGACCAGTCGTGCATTCAACAGGGACGCCACGGCGATGCCGCCCGCGACCAGGCCGAACACGGTGGTGAACAGATGCGGGGCCTGGAACACATCGAAGAAGATCTGCTGGCTGGAGTTGATGAAGCCGAACAGCGCGCCGGTGATGCAGGTCATGGCCAGGGTGTAGCCGATGGACTGGCGCTCGGTCAGGGCCTGGCGAAATGCCCCGGCGATGCGTCCGACCTGGATGGGCATGCGGTCGTCTGGGTGCAGGGTTTCAGGCAGGCGGATGGCCGTCCAGATCATGTAGGCGCTGCCGGCCAGGGCCAAGACGCCGAAGATCCACGGCCAGGGCGCGACCGTCAGGATCAACTGGCCAAGCGTTGGGGCCAGGATCGGAATGCCCAGAAAGACCAGGAAGCTGAGCGACATCACCCGTGCCATGGTCCGCCCGGAGTAACGGTCCCGCACGATGGAGACGGCCAAGACCCGCAGGGCTGCCGCGCCGATACCCGTGCCGACGCGGGCGGCGATCAAGAGCTCGAATGTCGGTGCAAAGGCGGCCAGGGCACTGAACACGACATAGACGCCGAGCCCGAACATCAGCACAGGCTTGCGGCCGTATCGGTCAGCCAGCGGGCCATAGATGATCTGGGTGACGCCGAACCCCAGCAGATAGGCCGTTACGACCCACTGGCGACTGTTTTCATTGGCCACGCCCAGCGCCTCGCCGATGGCGGGCAGGGCGGGCAGCATGGAATCGATCGCCAGCGCATTCAGCGCCATCATCATCGCGATCAGGGCGACGAACTCGGGAAAGCCGGGGCCTTTGAGGGGAATTTCAGTGCCGGCTCTTGTCATGCCCGGTCAGATGCGCCCGACAGTCTCGCATCGCAACCTTGTCTGGATGACATTTCGCAACTGCGAAGGCGGATAGGCCAGTTCTAGGGCGTGAACTGAATGGTGCGGGCGAACTGGATGTCGCCTTGCCCAGGTTCGACGCGGCTGTCCTGCACCAATGCCACGGCCGCCTCTCCGAAACCCAGACCCGGATGGGTCTCGCCCAGGACGATGCAGCCTTCGACATTGCCATCCGAGCGGGCCGTACACTCGACCGTCACGGCTACGCCTGCCAGAACAGGAGCCGCGTCTTCGGTCGTCATGACCACAGGCTTGATGTCGAACTCGGCCTCGTCGAGCTGCGCATACGTCTGCGTGGGTCCGGCGGTCAGGGCGATGGCGAACAACAGGGCAATCATGGGTCGAGCCTCCTGACCCATTAATGTTCGTCAAAGGACTGCGTTCCGTCAGGCTGCATGCGAGAGCCGCGACCCCCAGGGCCACAGCTTCACCATATGAACGAAAGCTGACCGCCAGGCTGTCGCGGTGTTCAGGTCTGGCCTGCCAGAACTGGCCGATCGGAACGGGGCGAGACCCCGAAGCCCGGAGGATGTCCCAATGGCCAGCGCCGCCCTGAATATCGCCTCTTCCACCGCCGAAATTCGTGCCCTGATGAGCACGCCCGAGAGCCGGGGTGACCGGATCGCCCGCCTGCAACGCGAGGCCCGCGCCCTGGCTCTGGATGACATCCAGGCCCTGGTGCGGCTGATGGCCCAGGTCGCGGAGGCGGCCAGCGACATAGCCGACGGCGGCGACGCCTATCCTGTCGGTGTGCGCGAAGCGGCCTTGCGCCTTGCGACCGATTTGCCGGCCCGTGCCGACACGCTGAAGGCGATCTCGGGCCGCGCGCTAATCTGAAGAGATGGTGCCCCGGGTCGGACTCGAACCGACACTCCTTTCGGAACCGGATTTTGAGTCCGGCGCGTCTACCAGTTCCACCACCGGGGCCCGCGAGCGTCCTTTAGCCGGACTGGGCGTCTTGTGCCAATAGGCCGTGACGAAGAGCAGGAGCGACGCCATGAATTCTGCAACCGCCCCTCTTGCGTTTCATCATGGTGTAACGCATCTGGCATCGCATGAGCGCTTCAGACCTGCCCGACCTCGCCGTCGTCTATGAACATCCGGAATGGTTCGAGCCGCTGTTCGCGGCGCTGGACCGGCATGGCGTCCGCCATGTGAAGGTGCCGCTGGCCGGGCATGGGTTCGATCCGGCGGCGTCGCCTGCACCGGCAAAGGTCGTGTTCAGCCGCGTGGCGATGTCCTCCTTCCTGCGCGATCCGGAGCACCCGATCTTCTATGCCCAGAGCCTGTTCGACCACTGGCAGGGGCAGGGTACGCGGGTGGTCAATGCATCGGCCCTGACCATCGACACCTCCAAGGCGCGGCAGATGTCGCTGATCGCGCGGCTGGGGCTTCAGGGCCCCGCGACCCGGGTCGCTCACCGGCAGGCGGACATTCCGGCGGCGGCCGAGGGGCTGCGGTTCCCGGTCCTGGTCAAGGCCGACATCGGCGGGGCCGGTGCCGGCATCACCCGTTATGAAAGTCCCGAAAGCCTTGCCGAGGCGGCGGGCGAGAAATGGTGTCCGGTCGGGGTGAACGGCATCTCCCTGATCCAGGAATATGCGCCGCGCCGGGGCGGCAAGATCACCCGGGTCGAGACGCTGAACGGCAAATACCTGTACGCCATCGACATCGAGAGCCCCGGCGATGCCTTCGACCTGTGCCCCGCCGATGCCTGTCTGGTGCGGCCCGGTGCGCCGACCCTGACCATGACGAAGGCCACGCCGCCGGACGAGATCATCGCGGCGGTCGAACGTTTGGCCGTGGCGAGCGAGATCGAGGTCGGGGGTGTCGAATATCTGATCGACGACCGGGACGGTTCGGTGCTGTTTTACGACATTAATGGCCTGTCGAACTTCGTGGCCAATCCGGTCGAGGTTTTGGGCTTCGATCCGCATGACAACCTGGTGGCCTGGCTGGCCTGCATCATTGAAGACGAAAAGAGAAAGGCCGCGGCATGAGGTACGGTTACTGGGCCCCGGTCTTCGGCGGCTGGCTGAGGAATGTCGACGACGAGCGCGAGGCGTCGTGGGAAAACCTGTCACGGCTGGTCCGTCGCTCCGAGGAGATCGGCTGGGACCTGACCTTGATCGCCGAGCTGAATCTGAACGACATCAAGGGCATCGAGGCCCCGGCGCTGGATGCCTGGTCCAGCGCGGCGGCCCTGGCGGCGGTGACGAAGACGATCGAGCTGATGGTGGCCGTACGGCCGAACTTTCACCAGCCCGCCCTGTTCGCCAAGGCGGCAGCCAATATCGACCAGATTTCGGGCGGGCGACTGGCGCTGAACGTCGTTTCGTCCTGGTGGGCCAAGGAAGCGGAAAGCTATGGCCTGCAGTTCGACCAGCACGACGACCGCTATGCCCGCACCACCGAATGGCTGCAGGTCGTGGACCGGTTGTGGACGCAGAAGCGCACGGATTTCGAGGGCCAGTTCTACACGCTGAAGGACGCCATCGTGGAACCCAAGCCGACCTCAACGCCTGCGCGGCCTCGCCCCGTTATCTATGCGGGCGGCGAGAGCGAGGCGGCCAAGACCCTGATCGCGCGGCACTGCGACGCCTATGTCATGCACGGCGACGAGCCGGAGCATATCGCCGCCAAGGTCGCGGATATGAAGGCCCGGCGCGAGAGCTTCGGCCTGCCGCCCATGTCGTTCGGCATGGCGGGTTACGCCGTCGTCCGCGACACTCAGGCCGAGGCAGACCGCGAGCTGGAGCGGATCACGGCCATCCCCGGCCTGGCCGAGGGCAATCCACCCGCCGGCTTCGCCAACTTCGATCAGTGGCTGTCGGGCACCGAGCTGGAGCGCGAGCTGAAGATCCGCGAATACAGCGTCTCCAATCGCGGTCTGCGGCCCGGCTTCGTCGGCACGCCCGAGACGGTGCGCGAGCGGGTCGCCGAATTCGAAGCCGCCGGGCTGGACCTGGTCCTGCTACAGATGTCGCCCCAGGAAGAAGAGATGGAGCGGTTTGCGGCCCAGGTGATCAACGGCTGATCTGGCTGAGGCCGGGGTCTGCCCCGACGTGATTAGCTCGACATGCGCGTCGGATTGGCCGTGCTAAATACGGCGAGCGCGGATGAACAGTTCGAACCCACATCCGCTGTGGTCGCAGGGTGTAAGGCTTGCGCCCTTTCAGCAGGAGTAATCTCCGGCTGGCCTCGATGCTGTCAACGCCTGATCAGCCCCGAGGCTGCGCTAGGTGTACCCTGTTGATCCATAGTGAAATGCGCGCGGAAAACAAAGCGCACAGGACGAAGGGGGGCACCAGGCTGGGCTGAGTTGCTCAGACGCGCTCCGTCCATGGCATCGAGCGTCGCGCGACCGAAACGACCGTCATGAGGGTGCTCACTTTCGATGACACAGTCACGGGCCCGGCCCGACTGATCTGCAATACAACTGAGCACGACGTGACCTCGGGCATACCGGGTTTCGGGATAGCGAATGCGGGGGCGGGTCTGCCAACTCAAGCCGCTCGGCAGCCCGTTGTCTGGCAAGGCATCCAGTTCCGCGTCGCGAGGATCCGTAAGGGGCTTTTCGCAGCGAGTTAGTGTTTCATCGATGGCAGAGGACGACGACGGAAGGTCGACGACATAGGTAATATCGCGTCCATTCGCAGCAGCGCCGGGCACGGTCAGTCTGAGCGATCCACCCTTGCGAAAGGTGCGAGCCAGGGGGGCAGGGATATCGGCTACGGCCACCGTGGGTTCGGTCGTCGAGTTCCAGCCGGTCTCATACGCATCCTCGTCGCCGAACTTCAGCCGAAGCGTCCGGCGCTCGGTGGGGCTGGCCGGTAGCCCGCTGACGACGGCCGAGAAATCTCCATTCCGGCATCTGAACCCAAGGCCCAGGCCATTTGAGAACTCTGTATAAGCCATAGTCGTGCGAGTGCTGGCATCGCCATGCAGGTCCCAATCTCGGGCAGCGTCCTGGGCAGAGGCGGATGGAGCAAAGGCCACCGAGGCCATGAGCAAAACGGCGCGACGCATGGGTATACTCAAGTTATTCGATTTCAGGTCGACCGTGGATACTGCAACCCCTGAACGCAAGCGTTGCAGCAGCTCGATCAGTTTTCGTCAGACGCACTTACCCCCTCAACCGTCTGTTCGATAGCGCCGAACAGGGTGTGGTGGTGGTCGTCCAGCATTTCGATGCGGACGGTGTCGCCGGGTTTCAGGAACGGTGTCTCGGGCTTGCCACGCAGGAGGGTCTCGACCGTGCGCACCTCGGCGATGCAGGAATAGCCCAGGCCACCTTCGCTGACGGGCTTGCCGGGGCCGCCGTCGGCGTCGCGGTTGGAGACGGTGCCCGAGCCGATGATGGTGCCGGCCCCCAGGCTGCGCGTCTTGGCCAGGTGCGCGATCAGGGTGCCGAAGTCGAAGGTCATGTCGGTGCCGGCGTCGGCCTGACCGAAGTCCTGACCATTCAACTGGACGGACAATGTGCCGTGCAGCTTGCCGTCCTTCCAGCGGTCGCCCAGCGCGTCGGGCGTGACGAAGACGGGCGACAGGGCGCTGGCCGGCTTGGACTGGACGAAGCCGAAGCCCTTGCCCAGTTCGGCGGGGATCAGGTTGCGCAGGGATACGTCGTTGACCAGGCCGACCAGGCGGATGGCCGCCAGCGCCTGATCCCGCGTCGCGCCCTGCGGCACGTCGCCGGTCACGACCACGACCTCGGCCTCCAGATCGCAGCCCCAGGCCTCGTCGGCCAGCGGGATGGGATCACGCGGGGCCAGGAAGCCGTCGGAGCCGCCCTGATACATCAGCGGATCGGTCCAGAAGCTGTCGGGCATTTCGGCCCCGCGCGCCTTCCGCACCAGTTCGACGTGGTTCACATAGGCCGAGCCGTCGGCCCACTGATAGGCGCGGGGCAGGGGGGCGGCGGCGTCGCGTTCATGGAAGCGGCCACGCGGCACACCTCCGTGTTCCAGACTTTCCGCCAGAGCGCGCAGATCGGGCTCCAGCCGGTCCCAATTGTCCAGCGCGGCCTGCAAGGTCGGCGCGATCAGGAAGGCGTCTGTGAACCAGTTCAGATCACTGGAGACGAGGACGAGGCGACCGTCGCGGCCGTGCTTGAGCGAGGCGAGTTTCATGCCTCAAGGCCTAAACGGTTTTTCCGCAAAGGGAAGCGGGTGTCTGTGGTCGATCAGACGGGCGGGGTGATCAGGGCCTTGGCCTCGGCCCCTGTGCGAGCGCCCATGTCGCGCACCTCGACCTCGACAGCGACGGCCCCCTCGGGCTGATGCGCCCACAGATAGCGCCGCTCCACCTCGACCTCGCGGCCCGAGGGAGCAAAGCCGGTGAAGATGTCACCCCAGGGCGTCACCGCCTTCAGATCGGGCCACGGCAGGGCGCAGGCCGCGTCCAGTTCCTCGATGGCCATGGCGGAAAGCTCGTCGTCGCTCATCGCGGCGGCTCATTGGCATAGATGCCGACACGGGCGGGCTCGGTCGAGGACACCGCGCCGCGATACATGCCCGAGGTGTTCATGTGCAGCCAGGCATCGCCGCTGCGGGTCATCACGATCACCCCGCCGCTCCCGCCCAAAGCCTCCACCTGGGCTAGTTCTCGGTCGATGACGACGAAGTCCGGATTGCGAGGGTGCGACAGGCAGATTTCATCGGCTGGGCAGGCTGAAGCTTGTCGTTGGCGGGCCCGGGCTTCTGGAGACACTGCCGTCTCGGCCGCGATGCCGGCACAGATGTCCCGCGCCACCGTCGCCCGGATGAAATACTCGCCATCGCCCGTGGCCGAGACGGCGCAGCCGTCGGCATTGGAGGCATAGGTGCCCGCGCCGATCACCGGCACATCGCCGACGCGGCCCCAGCGTTTGGCCGTCATGCCGCCGGTCGAGGTGCCGGCGGCCAGGTTGCCGGACTGGTCCAGCGCGACCGCGCCAACGGTGCCGAACTTGCGCTCGTTCAGGGGCGGACTCTGGCCTTCGTCGATCGCAGCCTGCGGACCGGGCGCACCGGCGGGCCGGGAGGGGATGGGCAGGTTTCGCGCCCGCAGCGCCGTCTCAAGCCCCTGCCAGCGGCGCTCGGTGAAGAAGAAGGACGGCTCGACCTGCTCCAGCCCAACCGAGGCGGCGAAGGCGTCGGCCCCCGGGCCGATCAGCATCACATGCGGGCTCTGATCCATCACGGCGCGGGCGGCGGCAATGGGATGACGGGTGGTGGTCAGGCCCGCGACCGAGCCGGCGGTCAGGTTCGAGCCATCCATGACGGCGGCGTCCAGTTCGTTGCGGCCAGCGGCGGTGAAGACCGCGCCGCGCCCGGCGTTGAACAGGGGGTCGTCCTCCATGATCTGGATCGCCGCCTGAACCGCATCCATGGCCGTGCCGCCGCGCGACAGGATGGCCTGACCCGCCTCCAGCGCGCGGGTCAGGGCGGCGCGGTAAGCCGCGTCCTGCTCGGGCGAAAGGCTGTCGCGCTCAATGACACCTGCTCCGCCGTGGATGGCGAAGGACCAGCGCGGGGCCTCGGTCTGGGCGGTCTGGGCGACGGCGGGCGTGGCCATCAGGGCCAGGGCGAAGGCGGCGGGGATCAGGCGGGTGAGGGTCATGGAGAGCAGCGTCGGTGATCGCGTCGCCGAACTCAAGCCTCAGGTCGTGATCGCCTGACCGCAACAGGGGCAGACGGCGTGGGCGATGCCGAACAGGGCGGTCAGGGCGGCGGGTGCCAGCATCCGCTCTGGTGTCCCCGTCTCGACCCAGTCAGGACCCAGGGCCATCACCTGATCGGCCCGTGCAGCAAAGGGCAGGTGGTGGGTCGAGGCGATGACGGTGCGGCCCTCGGCGGCCAGGCTGCGGATCGCCGCCTCGACGGCCTGGGCATGCGCGAGGTCTAGCATGGCCAGGGGCTCGTCCAGCAGACAGAGGGCGGCATCCTGAACGAACAGGCGGGCCAGCAGGACCAGTTGCTGCTGGCCGCTGGACAGACGATCGAAGGGGCGGACGGCCAGATCACCGATGCCCAGCCGGTCAAGGGCGGCCTCTCCAGCCGCCAGATCGGCAGGGGCCAGACCAGCGGCCCAGCGACGGCGTCCTGCGCGACCCAGGGCCACCAGATGCAATGCCGAGAACCCCGCGTCGACTTCTCCTGGCGGGGGCAACCAGGCGGCAGGACCATCGCGCGAGACTGTGCCGTCCAGCGGCGGCAGCAGGCCGGCCAGGGTCTTCAGCAGCGTCGTCTTGCCCGCGCCATTCGGGCCGATCAGGGCGATGACCTGACCGGGTGCCACGGTCTGATCCAGCGCCGGCAGGCGAAACCCTGCGCGTCCGGCCACCATCCAGTGCAGGGTGAGGCCGCTCATGCCCGCCGCGCCGTGGCAATGAACAGGGCCAGAAAGGCGGGCGCGCCGACCAGCGCCGCCAGCAGGCCGACGGGCAGTTCCGCTGGACCGAAGGCGGTGGCCAGCCGGTCGATGGCCAGCGCAGCAAGAGCGCCGATAGCCATGGAGGCAGGAATGAGCTGGCTGGCCTGCTCGCCGACCAGACGTCGCGCCGCATGCGGGGCCAGAAGGCCGATCCAGCCGACCACGCCTGCGACGGCCACAGCGGCGGAGGTCATCAGCGCCGCCGCCGCCAAGGCGATCACGCGCAGGGGACCGGCGGGCAGCCCCAGCGATCTCGCCTGCTCCTGACCCAGAGACAGCACGTCGAGCCGAAATCCGAGCCAGAGCAGGACCAGTGCGCCCGCCGTCATCGGCACCAAGGCCGACAAGGCTTCGCCCAGATCCGACCGCGTGAAAGAGCCGAGCAGCCAATAGGTGATGGACGGCAATTGCGAATAGGGCTCAGCCGCGATGACGACGAGGCCCAGTCCTGCCGTGGCCAGAGCGCCGGCTACGATTCCGCACAGGATAAGGGAGAGCCGTCCGTCATTGCTGCGTGCGCCGCCGCTCGCCAGACCGGCGCACACCAGGGCCAGAGCCCCGGTGGCCAGACCACCTGCGAAGGCCGCGCTCTGGACAATCCAGGCTCCGGCTCCCAGCAGCAGGGCCGTCGCCGCGCCTAGCCCCGCACCGGAAGTCACGCCCAACAAATCCGGGGAGGCCAGCGGATTGCGAAACAATATCTGGAATGCAGCTCCGGCCCCGGCCAGTGCTGCCCCACATGCCAGCGCCGCCAGAAGACGAGGCACCCGGAGGGACAGGGCCAGTTCGGCTTGCGAGGAGCCCGAACCTGCGACGGCTTTAAGCAGTGCCGCAGGAGAAACCCCCAGTGGCCCGGTTGCCATGACCAGAAATCCCAAGGCGACTATCAGCGCGACAAGAAGCGCTGTGGTCCGTGATGCGCCTGCACGCTTCACTTGATCCAGCGCGGGCGGGCAATCTCGACGGGTGCCATACCATACAGTCGGCGGGTCAACGAGCCGATCGCCAAGGCACTGCCTTCCGGATCGGCCAGCCATGTGCAACCCAGAAGGCGGTTCACCGACGGTGGGCGATCAACCCAGCCGAAGGGCACGTCGGGCATCAGAAGCAGACGTCGGGGCGTGCCGTCACGCCGCCAGCCCCAGACGTCGTCGCCGCGCATGGTGGCCGCGAATCCGGTGCTCAGCGTCACGATCGCTTCCGGGTCCCAGGCTGCGACCTGTTCGCGCGTCACCCGACCGATGTCGTTGCCGCCGACGGCCACGTTGGACCAGCCCGACCCTTCCAGAACCTCTGTCGCCAAGGCTCCGCGAAAGCCCGTTTCCAGTCCGTCATTGCCGCGCGCATAGTAGAAACTGGGGCCCGCCGGGGCCCTGGCCCATGCGACCAAAATACCCGCAGCCTGATCGGCCAAAGGCTGCACTGCCGATTCGGTACCCAGCAGGCGTGCCGCCTGGCGCAGGGCCTCGGGGATATGACGCAGAGCCCCGTCGATCAGGGTCCAGTCGACGCCGAGGCGCGCCTTGAACTGTTCGGACACGGCCTGATATTTGGGGTCCAGATCGCCATAGTCGATGATCCGGCTCGGCGACAAGGCCGCAATGGTTTCCAGGTTTGCGGCCTGTCCGACGCCTGAAAGACTGCCCAACTCCGGCAGCCTGGAGGCCATTTCTGGCAGGGTCGCCAGGCAGTCTGCGGCGGGGCGTCGGGGCCAGCCCGCCAGTCGCTCGCGCGCCACCGCCCAGATCAGCAGCGCCGCAGGCTGACCCGCCGCCACCACGTCGCCGCGCACGGCGATCTGCGGCTGTGCGGAACACCCGGCCAGGGCCCCCATGCCGCCCAGCGTACCCAGTCCAACCAGAGCTGATCGCCGTGTCGTCGTCATGCCGTCCGCTTGTCCGTTCGGGTCGTGATCATAGTGCCGCTTCACCCCCGCCGATGCCAGACAGTAGCGAATTTACCCTTAACCCTTGTTCGGGCTTGGTCCGTGTGCTGGTTATGCGCCCTTCGCGCGTCAGGTGGGGCGCAGCATCATAGGGAGTGAGCCGTTGAGTACGACGGACGCAGGGGGGGCGCTTATCGGCGATCCTCGCAAGACGTTTCTGGGACACCCGCGGGGGCTGGTCGTCCTGTTCTTCACGGAGATGTGGGAAAGGTTCTCCTTCTACGGCATGCGGGCCATGCTGACTCTGTATCTGATCCAGCACTTCCTGTTCGGACCGGTCGAGGCGCAAGGCATCTATGCCGCCTATGGCGCACTGGTCTATCTGCTGCCCGTCGTCGGCGGCCTGATCGCCGACAAATATCTTGGATCCAGAAAAGCCGTCATCATCGGCGCGGTCCTGCTGGTCGCCGGTCACTTCACCATGGCCTTCGAGGGCTCGGGCGGGCGTGAGTTCATCACCGTCGGTGGCACCGAATATGCCATTCAGGTCGAGGGGCGGAACACCGACCGTCAGCTTTATGCCGTGACCGATGTTGGCCGCGTGCCGATTTCGATCGCACCTGAAGGTGTCAGCGTCGTAGACGTGGCCGGACAACCTGCGGGTTCCGGAGCCCAGTTGGCGACAGCGGCCGCCTTCCCGGCGACTATCGCGGCGGACGGTTATACGACCCGCATCGATCGCGATCCGTCGGGTGAGATGACCCTGTTCCTGGCTCTTTCGCTGATCATTGTCGGCGTGGGTTTCCTGAAGGCGAATATCTCGACCGTCGTGGGCCATCTGTACGAAGAGAATGATCCACGTCGGGACGGGGGGTTCACCCTGTTCTATGTCGGCATCAACCTGGGTTCAGTGTTGGCCACCGGCCTATGCTCCTATCTCGGCTTCACCTATGGCTGGGCCTATGGCTTCGGTCTGGCGGGCTTCGGCATGTTGCTGGGTCTGGCGACCTTCCTGCTGGGTCAGTCCTGGCTGGAAGGCCGCGGCGGGCCGCCTAACCCCGAGAAGCTGGCCGGCACCAAGGTGCTGGGCATTCCGCTGGAAGCGACCTTCTGGATCCTGGGTCTGATTGCGGTCTTCCCGGTCTGGTTGCTGATGCAGCGTCACGAGATCATTTCGACCGCCTTGCCCTGGCTGGCCGGCATCATCTTCGCGCTGGTCGTCGGCTATACGGTGATCAAGCTGCAGGGGGCAGAGCGCGCTCGCATGCTGGTCGCCCAGGTCCTGATCTTCTTCTCGGTCCTGTTCTGGGCCCTGTTCGAACAGGCTGGTTCGTCCCTGACCCTGTTCGCGGACCAGTCCACGGCCATGCCGTCTTGGTTCAATGCGGGCTACACCCAGATGTTCAACCCGGGCATCATCGTGATCTTCGGGCCGATCTTCGCGGCCCTTTGGGTCTGGCTGGCCAAGCGCAACAAGGAGCCTTCGACCCCGGTCAAATTCTCCTTCGGCCTGATGTTCGTGGGCCTTGGCTTCCTGGTTCTGTCCTGGGCGGCCGTGACGCAGGCGGGTGTCGATTTCCGCGTGCCGCTGTTCTTCCTGTTCCTGACCTACTTCTTCCACACCATGGGCGAGCTGTGTCTGTCGCCCGTGGGCCTGTCGATGATCACCAAGCTGTCGGTCGATCGTCTGGTGGGCATGATGATGGGGGTCTGGTTCCTGTCCAGCTCCGTGGCCCACATCGTGGCTGGCATCATCGCCCAGGCCACGGCGACCGATACGGTGGCCGGGGTGGTGACCAACCCGCAACTGGCGTTGGACACCTACAGCTCCATCTTCGGGACCATTGGCTGGACGGGCGTCGGCGTGGGCGTCCTGCTCTTGCTGCTCTCACCCGTTCTGAAGAAGGGTATGGCGGGGGTCCGTTGATCGTCCGCTGACCAAAAGAATGAAGCCTCGGTGGATCATTCCACCGGGGCTTTTTCTTTGCCGCTGATCAGAACGTTTTCCGCAGACGCAGTTGCCAGAAGGCGCGCGGGTCGACTTCGCGGCGTTCGATGAAGGCGACGTTGCGGATGGTGCGGTCGGCATATTCGATCCGTTCGGAATCGAAGTCCTCCCAGATGTTCAGCTGGGCCCGCAGCGACAGGGTCGCGGTCGGTTTATACTCGACGAAGAACTCGAAATAGTTGTGGCCGCGCCAGCTGAAGTCACGGTCGGGATCGAAGGAGGCCTGGCCCAGCAGCGGAATCCAGGCGAGGCCCCACTGGGTCTTGTAGCGTGTGACGTCCTGCTCAAAGCTGATCACGGCCTGGGTCGGGCGCACGTTGGAAATTGGGCGGGTGCGCCCCGTGGTCGGATCGGTCACCTCGGTCCGGTTCCAGTCGTTGCGGAAACCGAAACGTCCGCCTGGAATGCCCAGCTTTGTGGTCGGCAGGGTGATTCGCAGCGACAGTTGATCCAGCGTCCCGTCGCCGATGTTGCCGACTGCCGACAAACCATCGGCCAGAGGAATGGCGTCGATCACATCGGTGATTTCGTCGTGACGCAGGCCCAGGGTGACGATGCCGTCGCCCCAGAAACGACGCTCATAGGTCAGCTCGCTGATCCACCGCTGCTCGGGCTCCAGATCGACATTGCCGCCGAAGACGTTCTCGTCTTCCAGATCGGCCGAAGCAGCGAAGTCGCCGAAGTTCAACTGACCGACCTCGCGCTCGACACGCAGGCGGAACTGGTGGCCGGCCCAGGGCGTCCAGGTAGCCAGGGCGCGCGGCTTGGCGAAGAAGAAGGATTTCTCCTGCTCGGCATCGCCTGACTGGCTGATGGTCGAGGCCTCCAGCCGCAGGCCGCTTTCCAGTGTCAGGTCCGAGCGCGCGCGCCAGGTCGCCTTGCCGAACAGTTCGCCGCGCGTCTCTTCCACCACCACAGAGGCGGAGGGCAGGGGGATGTTCACACCGCCCTCGGTGTAGCGCTGCTCGACATCCAACATGTTGTAGGCCACCTCGGCACCCGTTTCGAAGGTCAGGGCTGGCGAACGTTCATACCGAACGAGCCCACGCAGGATGGTTTCAGACGATGAGCCGTCGGCGGCAAATGCCTGCTCTGGTCCGTCCACATTGCCCAGACGCGTGCGCGACGTGGACAGGTTCTCGAAATCCTCGAACTGATGGATGAAGCGGCTTTCCATCTTCAGGGAAGAGCTCAGCGGGCGCGTGTAGACGACCCCGAACTCTCCACTTGAGCTGTCCTGTTCGCCCAGGCTCTCGCGGCGGACTGTCGGCGCGGTTTGCAGATTGATGCTGTGCCAGTCGTTGACGCCATAACGCGCCGTCAGGTCGATCTTGCCGCCGAACAAGGGGGTCGAATAGTTGCCCCGGATCGAGTTTCCGCCGCCGTAGCCGTCGTTGTAATAGTCTTCGTCGCGCAGGACATTGCCCAGCGCGTCCGTGCGCAGGACGCGGCCTGAGCCGTTCGAATCACTGGTCGAGATGCCGTCGCTGAGCGTCACGCCCCAGGTCCGCTCGCCCTCGCGTGCCGTGAACTGGTAGGAGCCGCCGTAAACGTCCTGGCCGCCTTCGAAGAGGACGGCATTGGCTGTCAGAACGGATTCCCGGCTGCTTTCCGTCTTCAGGATGACGTTCACGACGACGGAATAGCCCTGCATGTCGATACCGGGGGCACCGCCGCGGATCAGCTCGATCCGTTCGACCTGGCTGGCGGTAGTGCGAGACAGGACGTTGGAGCCGGTGTCGTTCTTGGAGGCGGGACGCTCGCCATTGATCAGGATGTTCCCGACCGACCCTTCGAAGCCCCGGCTGCCGGAGCCGTCGTCGGTGGAGAATCCGGGCACCCGCTCGACCATGTCCAGGGCGGTGTTGGGGCGGGCCTCGGCGAAGAAGGCGGGCTGGAAAACCAGGACGCCCTGCTGACCCGCCTCGGCGACCGGCGGGGCCTGTTCAGGCGTCTGGGCCAATGCGGTCCCGGTGGTCAGGAGGACGGCCGTGGTGGCCATCAGGATGGTTCTGGTCATTGCAGGTTTTCCCCTCGTCTGTTGGCGAGAGGTGTGGCTGGATGTCGCGGCGGTCTCCAGTTACAAGACGGCAAGGTGGATTAAATCGACGACATCATTACATGGCTGTCATCTTTGTGTTCTTGTAAAGACAGTCTTGTTGGGCCTTTACTTTATTCTTTTGGAATATTGGCATGAAACACACACTGGCTGGCTTTGCTGCTTTCGCCGCTCTCTCGCTTTGTCATGCACCGGTTCTGGCGCAGGAAGCCGCCGTGGACGCCGTTCAGGAGGAGGCCACCACCCTGGATGACATCGTCGTTCTGGCCCGGCGGTCGGGCGCGCCGATGTGGACGGTGACGCGGGGAGACAGCACCCTGATCCTGGTGGGAGCCATCGGGCGTATTCCGCGCGATGTGACCTGGCGACCTGACGATCTGGAGGCGGCGGCGGCGCGGTCGAACCTGATCCTGACGCCCCAGGTCGGGCAGGCGTCGGTCAGCGATATCCTGCGGGTCATCTGGCGGGCCCGCACCATCGGCCAGATGCCGCGGGGTACGACGACGGCGACCTACCTCAGCCCCGCCGATCAGGCGCGGCTGGAAACCATCATGGCGGGCGAGCGCAATCAGGGCTGGCGCACCAAGAGCCTGCTGTTTCTCAGCTTCGACCTGATGAAGGACAAGGCTGGATATGGCCAAGGGCGCGAGGGCGAAGACGCGGTCGACGTCATACGCCGAGCGGCTCGGCGGGCGCGTATCGAGACGCGGCCGGTCGGAACGGTGCGCGGCGACGAGATCGTCGACAGCCTGATCACCGCACCCCAGCCGACGCACCTGCCGTGTGCCGAGGCCGCCATCGCGGCGGCCGAGTATGGCCCGACTGCCGGCCGCGACCGGGCCGAGGACTGGCGCGCGCTGCGGGTCGCCGATGTCGTGGCCTCGCCCATCGACCGGGCGTTGAGCGTCTGCTGGCCCTGGGCCGACCCGGAAATCGGCTCGCAATTGCATCAGCAATGGGCAGCGGCCATCGAGACGGCGATGATCGCGCCGGGGGTGACCATGGGTGTCGCGCCGATCCGCCTGCTGGCCGAAGACGGCGGCGTGCTGGACGGGCTGGAGGCACGTGGCTTTGAGGTGGTCGGCCCGGCGTGGAAATGACGGGGACAAAAAAGACAGTCCACTCAGTCCACTCAGTCCACCTGTATCCCGGTGTTGCTCGATAGGGCGGTGGTGATCATGGGGGCGCATGAGGCCTTGATAGCGTCGGCCTGCGTCAGTTCCGGACGTGTCAGACCGCCGTGCCGCCCACCGTCAGGCCGCCCATTTTGAGCGACGGCTGGCCGATGCCGACGGGGACGCCCTGGCCGGCCTTGCCGCAGACGCCGACACCGGGATCGAAGGCGAAGTCGTCGCCGATCATCTGGATGTGGGTCAGGGCCGTCGCGCCGTCGCCGATCAGGGTCGCCCCGCGTACGGGGGCGGTGATCTTGCCGTCCTCGATCAGATAGGCCTCGGTGCACTGGAAGACGAACTTGCCGTTGGTGATGTCCACCTGGCCGCCGCCGAAGTTGGCGGCGTAGAGACCGCGTTTGGTCGAGGCGATCATGTCGGCCTTCGAATCCTTGCCCCCTTCCATGAAGGTATTGGTCATGCGCGGCATGGGCATGTGGGCGAAGGACTGGCGACGACCGTTGCCTGTCGCCTTGGCCCCCAGCTGACGGGCCGACAGCCGGTCGTGCATCAAGCCGACCATGATGCCGTCCTCGATCAGGACCGTGCGCGAGGTCGGGGTGCCCTCGTCGTCGATGGTCAGGGAGCCGCGACGGCCGGAAATGGAGCCGTCGTCGACCACGGTCACGCCCGGTGCCGCCACCCGCTGGCCCATCTTGCCGGAAAAGACGGAGGAGCCCTTGCGGTGAAAGTCGCCCTCGAAGCCGTGGCCGATCGCTTCGTGCAGCAGAACACCGGGCCAGCCTGCGCCCAGGACGACGTCCATCTCTCCGGCTGGACAGTCGACGGCGTCCAGGTTGATCAGGGCCTGCCGCAAGGCCTCATCGACCTGTCCTTGCCAGCGATCGGGCGCGATCCAGGTCTCGAACCCGGCACGGCCGCCTGCGCCCGAGGAGGCGCTTTCGCGGCGGCCATCACGCTCGACGGTGACGGATACGTTCAGCCGCACGAGCGGGCGAAGATCCTGCATGCGCAGGCCATCGCCGCGCAGGATCTCGATCTGGCGGCGCTCGCCCGTCAGGCTGGCCGAGACCTGGACGACGCGTGGATCGCGGGCGCGGGCCCAGGCATCGATCTCGGCCAGCAGGGCAATCTTGTCGGAAAAGGCGGGCGAGGCGAGGGGGTCGACCGCGTCATAAAGCTTCTGATTGGTGGCGCGGGGACCTTCACCGACTGTGGCGGCATGGCCGGCCTTGGCGAGGGCCGCGCTGTCGGCGGCGCGGCGCAGGGCAGGGCCGGTGATCTCATTGGCATGGGCATAGCCGGCGGTCTCGCCCGCCACGACCCTCAGACCGAACCCTTCCGAGGCGTCATAGGCGGCCGACTTCAGCCGCCCGTCGTCGAAGACCAGCGATTCGCTCTCGGACCGTTCGAGATAAAGCTCCCCGTCGTCGGCTCCGGCCAGGGCTCCCTGGAGAATCGACAGGGCCTCGTCGGCACCGACGTCAACGCTGTCGAGGAGGGCGGGCGGAGAAACATGCAGGGTCATGCAGGCTAGATAGGGTGTCGCGATTGCGGCGTCACCCCGGACAGACAAAAGGCCCCCACCCGTGCGGGCAGGGGCCTCGTTGCCTGATGGCGGTCAGGTCAGTCCTGGTTCAGCGAGCCGTTGCCGCTGATGGTCTGTGCCAGACGGGCCGGACGGCGGGTCAGGGTGACGTCGCCATTTCCGGACAGATCGACCGTGGCCTGGCCGGTGGGGCCAAGGTGGGCGTCGCCGTTGCCACTGACGGTGACGGTGGCGTCGGTCATGGCGACCGCCTCCAGATCCGCATCGCCGTCGCCGGAGATGTCGAGGGTGACGGACTGGGTCCGCCCCTGGACGTCGACGTCGGACGAGCCGGACAGGGTCAGGTTGAGCGCGGGCTGATCATAGGCCCGCACGCTCAGTTCGCTGGATCCGGCCACGTCGAAGGTGGTGACCGAGGGGGCGGTGACAGTGATCTTCAGCGCTTCGGTCTCGCTCCAGCCCTGGATGCCGGTACGGCTCCAGCGGATGTAGGCGCGATCACCGTCTTCGCCGTTCAGAAGGGTCAGACGCCCGTCGGTGAAGCGAACGCGATCCACGACCGTGCTGGGGCCGGTGATCGAAATGCCGGCCTCGGAGCCCTGGACGTAGGTCACGTCGGCAGGCAGGTCGATGGCGAGGGTATCCGACCCCGTCCATTCGATGGTGCGGGTCGTCTGGGGTGAGACCTCGCCGCGCTCGATGCGGAAGCTTTCGTCCCCCGCCTCGTCGTCGGTGACGACCCAGGTCCAGCCGGGGCCAGCGAGGTCACGACCGCCGAGGGCTGCTGCCCCGCCGATGCCGACTACGGCGAGGATAAAGCCAACGCCCGTGATGATGAGAAGATTGCGGATCATGAAGGTCTCTCCTCAGACTTGATAGGTCGTGGGGGCCGAAGTCCCCAACGCAGGTTTCAGGACGCGGTAGTGCAGGCGGGCGTACCAGACGGTGGCATCGACCAGCCACTTGGTCAGGAGTGCGCCGAGGCCCGTCATGAACATGCCGATCCCCATGATGCCGATGCCCAGCAGGACGGCGGCGAAGGCCCCACCCGGTCCACCCAGGAAGGGTCCGACCACCAGGGCGACGGCCCCGCCGATGAAGACGAAGACGCCCATCAGCAGCACAGTCAGGACGGTGCCGAAGACCGGCAGGACGATCGGCAGCAGGATCAGGATGTCCAGCGCCCCCAGACCGATCAGGCCGAAGATAGCCCCGACCGCAGCCGAGGGGTTCTGTTCCTGGGTCCAGCGCTGGGCGGTCGATTCGGCGCGCAGCTCGCGAGCCAGACGATCGGGATCGCCCAGGGCGGCCGCCACCTCGGCCTCGGATCGGCCGGCGGCGACGCCGTCGCGGAAATGGCTGTCATAGTCCGAGACGATGTCCTGGGCGGCGGCGATGGGCAGGCCCACCAGTCCGCGCCGCAGACGGCCCATGAATTCCTCGCGTGTCATTGTTTCGGCTCCCCTTGATCGGTGGTGGCGACGGGCGTGGCTTCGGTGGCGGCGGGGGCGTTCATGACGCCTTCCACGGCCCGGACGAAGGCGTGCCATTCGCGGGTCTGTTGTTCGAGCGCGGCGCGCCCCGCTTCGGTCAGGCGATAGTATTTGCGCGACGGACCGGACGGCGATTCGACCAGATAGGTCTCGACCTGGCCCTCGGACTGCATGCGCCGCATCAGCGGATAGATGGTGCCCTCGCCCATATCGATGGCGTCGGACAAGGTGGCGGCAATCTCGTAGGCGTAGCTTTCGCGCCGGTTCAGCAGGGCCAGGACGCACAGCGTCAGCACCCCCTTCTTCAGCTGTATCTCTATGGTTTCGGGCACCTTGGCGTCCTCCTGTGATGTCGAAGGTGTATCGCAAGGTATCTGGCATCACAAGGTAGCTGGCGAAACATGACAGCGATTTAATCGACGCATGGATTTCGCATGCGGCGTCCAGACGCTTGGCAAGCGGGGGACAGGGCGATATGGACCGCGCAACGACCGCTGCGGGCTTTGCGCCTGTGGCGACTGTTTGCGATTCACTCGCAAACGCTTGCGGCAGAACGGTTTTTATGAGGAAGTCTCGTATGGGGATGGGCACGCGGGCCCGGGGTCTGATCGGCGGCGGTGTCGCGGGTCTTTGCCTGGCCATCTTTGCCGCTGCGCCGGCATGGGCGCAGGAGCTGATGGGTCAACCGACGCCGGGTGGCATCGGCCTGCAGCCGTCCGCCTCGCCGTTGAAGGCCGAGGCGCACTTCTTCCATGATGTCATCCTGATGCCGATCATCACGATCATCACCCTGTTCGTTCTGGGTCTGATCATCTGGATCGTCGTCCGCTACAACAAGAAGTCGAACCCGACCCCTGCGCGCTGGAGCCACAACACCCTGATCGAGGTGATCTGGACGGTCGTGCCGGTCCTGATCCTGGTGTTCATCGCCCTGTTCTCGTTCCGGCTGCTGTTCTCGTATCACAACATGCCGACGCCGGACCTGACGGTGAAGGCCACGGGCAACCAGTGGAACTGGTCCTATGAATATCCCGACCAGGGCATCGCCGAATACATCTCTAACATGCTGCCGGAAGACGAGATCGCGGCCCGCGGCATGGATCACGGCCTGTACCGTCTGGCCGCCGACGAGCCGATCGTGGTGCCGGTCGGCAAGACGGTCCGGGTTCTGGTCACCGCCGCCGACGTCATCCACGCCTTCGCCCTGCCGGCCTTCGGTCTGAAGACCGACGCCATTCCCGGCCGGGTCAACGAAACCTGGTTCAAGGCCGACCGCGTCGGCACCTTCTACGGCCAGTGCTCGGAGCTGTGCGGCGTCGACCACGCCTTCATGCCGATCCAGATCAATGTGGTGACGCAGGCCGAGTTCGAGGCCTGGGTCGTGTCCAAGGGCGGCTCGATGACGCCCCGGACGGCTGAAGAAGCGCCGGGCGGCACCACCGCCCAGGTCGCTGCCGGTACGACCGGTGCCGCGACCACCACCGACGCGGCCGCGCCTGCGGCCATCCCGACGGCCCAGACGGCGACGACGCCGGCTGCCCCCGCCACCACCGCTGCCCCCGCGACGGCTCCCGCCGCCGCCCCGGCCGCCCAGTAACGATACGCGAGAGCCCAGAACACATGGCCACCGCAGCCGAAAACCTAGCCCACGACCACGACGGGCATCACGACCACAAGCCGGGCTTCTTTACCCGCTGGTTCCTGTCGACCAACCACAAGGACATCGGCACCCTGTACCTGCTGTTCGCCATCATGGCGGGCATCGTGGGCGGGGCGCTGTCGGGCCTGATCCGCTGGGAACTGGCCGAGCCGGGTATCCAGATTTTCAAGGACGGCTCGGTCGTCAATCTGCTGGGCCTCGTGGAGCAGTCCAAGCACGGCTATAACGTTGTCGTCACCGGCCATGCCCTGATTATGATCTTCTTCATGGTCATGCCCGCCATGATCGGCGGCTTCGGCAACTGGTTCGTGCCCATCATGATCGGCGCACCGGACATGGCCTTCCCGCGCATGAACAACATCTCGTTCTGGCTGCTGGTCGCGGCCTGGATCCTGCTGATCGTGTCGCTGTTCGTCGACGGCGGACCCGGCAAGGGCTTCGGCGGGGGCTGGACCATCTATCCGCCGCTCTCGACCACGGGCCATACCGGGCCGGCCATGGACCTGGCGATCTTCTCGCTGCACGTCGCGGGTGCCAGTTCCATCCTGGGCGCGATCAACTTCATCACCACCATCTTCAACATGCGCGCGCCGGGCATGACCCTGCACCGGATGCCGCTGTTCGCCTGGTCGGTGCTGATCACCGCCTTCCTGCTGCTGCTGTCGCTGCCCGTCCTGGCCGGTGCCATCACCATGCTGCTGGCCGACCGTAACTTCGGCACCAGCTTCTTCGACCCGGCCGGCGGCGGCGACCCCGTCATGTTCCAGCACCTGTTCTGGTTCTTCGGTCACCCGGAGGTGTACATCCTGATCCTGCCGGGCTTCGGCATCATCAGCCACATCGTCTCGACCTTCTCCAAAAAGCCGATCTTCGGTTATCTGGCGATGGCCTATGCCATGGTCGCCATCGGCTTCGTCGGCTTCATCGTGTGGGCGCACCACATGTACACGGTCGGCATGAGCGTGAACCTGCGCGCCTATTTCATCGCCGCCACCATGATCATCGCCGTGCCCACGGGCGTGAAGATCTTCAGCTGGATCGCGACGATGTGGGGCGGTTCGCTCAGCTTCAAGACGCCCATGCTGTGGGCCATCGGCTTCATCTTCCTGTTCACCGTCGGCGGCGTGACCGGCGTGGTCCTGTCCAATGCGGGCATCGATTACAGCCTGCACGACACCTATTACGTGGTCGCCCACTTCCACTACGTCCTGTCGCTGGGCGCGGTGTTCGCGATCTTCGCGGGCTTTTACTACTGGTTCGAGAAGATGTTCGGCGTGAAGTACAACGAGTTTCTGGGGTGCGCGCACTTCTGGATCATGTTCGTCGGCGTGAACCTGATCTTCTTCCCGCAGCACTTCCTGGGCCTGCAGGGCATGCCGCGTCGCTACATCGACTATCCGGACGCCTATGAGATGTGGAACCACGTTTCGACCATGGGCTATCTGATCACGATCGTCGGCGTCGCCGTCTTCCTGATCATGCTGCTGGAGGCTGCCATCCGGCGTCGTCCGGGTGTGGCCAATCCGTGGGGCGAAGGCGCCACCACCCTGGAATGGACCCTGTCCTCGCCGCCACCGCACCACCAGTTCAACGAACTGCCGGTGGTCAAGGGTGACGACCACTAACTGGTTCCTGCGAACCTGAGCTAAACAGGGGCCGCTCTTTCGAATGAAGGGGCGGCCTCTGATCTTTTTGGTGCGCTACCGCGCTTCGCGCTACTTGAGCGCGGTTGGTGCGCCACACACGTTCGCGCTATGGAGCGCGAGAAAGCCTCATGACTGAAACCTCCACACCCGCCCTGTCGACAGCCCAGCCGGAAGATTTCTTCCAGTTGCTGAAGCCGCGCGTGATGTCGGTGGTGATCTTCACCGCCTTCGTAGGTCTGGTGGTCGCGGGTGGGGATATCGACTGGATTTCGGCGGCCATCGCCATTCTGTGTATCGCAGTGGGGGCCGGGGCAGCGGGGGCACTGAACATGGCGCTGGAGGGCGAGACCGACGCCCTGATGCGGCGCACGCGCGGGCGACCGGTCGCAGCGGGCCGGGTCAACAAGAACGACGCCATGACCTTCGGCGTCGTCCTGTCGATCTTCTCGGTCATGTTGCTGGGGATGACGACCAACTGGCTGGCGAGCGGTCTGCTGGCCATGACCATCGTCTATTATGCGGGCTTCTACACCCTGCTGCTGAAGCGGCGGACGCCTCAGAATATCGTCATCGGCGGGGCTGCCGGGGCCTTCCCGCCCGTGATCGGCTGGGCGGCGGCGACGGGTCAGATGCCTTGGCAGGCTTGGCTGCTGTTCGCCATCATCTTCCTGTGGACGCCGCCGCACAGCTGGGCGCTGGCGCTTTATTCGGCGGGCGATTACGCCAAGGCGGGCATTCCGATGATGCCGGTGGCGCGCGGTGCGAAATCGACCCGACTGCAGATCCTGATCTATTCGCTGATCTTCGTGCCCGTGGCGATCGCGCCGGGCTTCACCGGTCTGGGCGGCCCCGTCTATCTGGCGGTGTCCAACCTGGGCGGGCTGGGCTTTTTGCTTCTGGCTTTCCGCCTGTGGAAGTCTCGCGCAGGGGATGCGCCCGACAAGGCCGAGGCCGTGGGGCGAGAGGCCGCATTGTATGACGTGCGCGCAGAGGCCAAACCGGCACGCAACCTGTTCGCCTTTTCGATCCTGTATCTGATGGCGCTGTTCGCCGCCCTTCTGGTCGAGCGCCTGACCACCTTCGTGAGCCTGTGAGATGATGACCCTGCGTCTGACCCCCGAAGAGATGAGCGCCCGCAAGAAGCGCAACCTGGCCATCGCCGGCGTGCTGGTCGGCTTCATCATCCTGGTGTTCGGAGTGACGGTGCTGAACCTCAAGCGCAACATCGACGCGCGCAAGGAGGCCATCGCGGCCGGCCAGCCCGTCGGCTACGCGGGCTAGGGCGATGGAACGCAAGAACCTCATTGCCATCGCCTGTGCGGGCGGCGTCATGTTCATGACCGGGGCGGCCTTTGCGGCCGTGCCCCTGTATCAGATGTTCTGTCAGGTCACCGGCTTCGACGGCACGGTAAAGAAGGCGGACAAGGCCCCTGACGCCGACCAGGTGCTGGACGACACGGTCCTGATTCGCTTCGACACCAATGTGCGCGGTCTGCCGATGACGTTCCGGGCCGAACAGGTCAGCCAGCGGGTGCGCATCGGCGAGACGGGCATGGCCTTCTTCGACGTGACCAACACCTCTGACCAGCCGATTCAGGCGACCGCATCCTATAACGTCGTGCCCGAAACCGCCGGGCCCTATTTCCAGAAGCTGCAGTGCTTCTGTTTCGACAGCCAGACGATCCAGCCGGGGCAGACGATGAAATTCCCGGTCAACTATTTCGTCGCGCCCGAGATCGCGACCGATGCCGAGAGCAGGGGGATCAGCGAAATCACCCTCAGCTACACCTTCTATCCGACCAAGGGTGCCGAAGTGGCGGCCGTGACGCCTTCTGCCTCTGGCGCAGCCGGATAGCGGGCGCTATAGCCCACCCTTACGATTTCGACCGTACAAGAGACCCTAGATGGCCGACGCCCACGCCGCTCCGCATCACGACTACCACCTGGTAAACCCCAGCCCGTGGCCGCTGGTCTCGTCCATGGCCACCGTGGTCATGATGATCGGGGCTGTGGTCTGGATGAAGGGCCTGGTCACCGTGGCCCCCGACGCAGAGATCACCCTGGCCGGGGCCCTGTTCGGCAAGGGCGAGATGGCGCTGTTCTTTGCCGGTCTGGCCGGCGTTCTGGTCGCCGCCTTTGCCTGGTGGGCCGATGTGATCAAGGAAAGCCGTCAGGGCGACCACACCCCGGTCGTGTCACTGGGCCTTCGCTACGGCATGGTGCTGTTCATCGCTTCGGAGGTGATGTTCTTTGCGGCCTTCTTCTGGATTTTCTTCGAGATGTCGCTGTTCAATGCGGCGCGCGAGAACGTGCCGGAAATCGGCAACTGGGCCGATACCGCCGCCGCCTGGTCGACCTGGCCGCCGCAGGGCATCGAGACCCTGGACGCCTGGCAGTTGCCGCTGCTGAACACCGTCATCCTGCTGCTCAGCGGCACGACCGTCACCTGGGCGCACCATGCGCTGCAACAGGGCGACCGCAACGCCACCAAGATCGGCCTGGCCATCACCGTGGCCCTGGGCATCCTGTTCACCGGCGTGCAGGTCTATGAATACGAGCACATCATCCACGAGAACCTGTTCTTCAACGATGCCGCCGCCAACTCGGGCCTGTACGGTTCGATCTTCTTCATGGCGACGGGCTTCCACGGCTTCCACGTGCTGCTGGGCACCATCTTCCTGATCGTCTGCCTGCTGCGTCTTCTGGCCGGGCAGATGAGTCCGGAGAAGCATTTCGGCTTCGAGGCCGCCGCCTGGTACTGGCATTTCGTGGACGTGGTGTGGCTGTTCCTGTTCGCCTTCGTCTACGTGGTCTTCGGTTGAACCCAGACCCACAGTCTGTGACGCCAGCGCCGGCCCGGATCGATGCGATCCGGGCCGGACTGCTTTGCCGCTGTCCCCATTGCACCAAGGGGCCGCTGTTCGCGGGGTTCCTGAAGGTCGTCGACAGGTGCTCGGTCTGCGGGTTCGACTTTACCCGTCTGAATACCGGCGATGGCGCGGCCATCTTCATCATGCAGATCGCAGGCGGGATCGTGGTGTTCGGGGCCCTGTTCGTTCAGATCGCCTATGATCCGCCGATCTGGGCCATGCTGATCGTCGCCCTGCCGCTGGTGGCGGGACTGTCGCTGGGCCTGATGCGGCCGGGCAAAGGGTTGATGGTGGCCCTGCAGATGAACCATTCCTCCCCCAACGGGGGAGGCGGCAAGCCCCAAGCTCTGACATCTGCGGTCAGCCCCCTCCACCACCCTTCGGGCGGTCCCCCTCCCCCGACGGGGGAGGAATAGATGCGGCGACGTTTCCCTTGGGGGCTGACCATCGTCTGCGTCGTGGCCTTAGGCCTGCTGATCAGCCTGGGCAGTTGGCAGGTTCAGCGGTTGCAGTGGAAACAGGGACTGATCGCGCGGTCGGAGGCGGCGACGACATTGCCGCCTGTATCGATAGAGGCGCTGGCGCAGCTGCCGGACCCGGAGTTCCGCAAGGCTGTCCTGACGTGCGACTTTCAGAACCAGCCCTTCGTCGAGCTTCAGTCCATTCATGACGGCCAGGCCGGGGTGCGTCTGATCTCTGCCTGCGAGGGTTGGCTGGTCGATCTGGGCTTCGTGGCCGATACGGTCAGTACACGTCCTGTCCGTCAGCCCGCCGCCATCCCTGCCATCGTCGCGGAGGCGCGCCGGGTAGAGGCTCCCAATGGCTTCGCTCCGCCGCCCGAAGGCAACCGCTTCTATGCCCGAGACACCGCCGCCATGAGCCGGGTCCTTGGCGTGCAGGGGGCGGTACCGCCCTATGTCCTGTTCGCTACCGGCTCGGCCTGGCCGCAATGGCAGGCCATCGAGCCTTCTGCTCCCCCAGCCGCCTTTTCGAACAACCACCTGGGCTATGCCCTGACCTGGTTCGGCCTGGCGCTGGCGGTGATCGCTTTCTACATCGTGCTGCTGAGGCGCAGACTGCGTACTGGCCCCCCTGCCAAAGACACCGAAGAGAGTTCCATCTGACCACCTTACACACCCTGTCCAACGGCGTCCGCGTCGTCTGCGATCCCATGCCGGGCCTGCGTACCCTGGCCCTGACCGTCGCCGTGCGCGGCGGGGCGCGGTGGGAGGACGAGGCGCGGTCGGGCTGGTCCCATTGCCTGGAGCATCTGGTGTTCAAGGGCGCGGGCGATATGGGGGCGCGCGACATCGTCGAGCGGGTCGAGGCCGAGGGCGGCTCCATCAACGCCTCGACCGGCTATGAGCGGACCAGTTTCGACATCCGGGCGCTGGACGGGTCCCTGCCTCTGGCCATGCAGGTCCTGTCCGACCTGGTGTTCCGCCCGACGCTGGATCCTGCCGAGATCGAACGCGAAAAGGATGTGGTCGCCCAGGAGATCGCCGAGGCCTTCGACACGCCCGACGACCATGTCTTCGAAATGGCCCAGACGCGGGCCTGGGCCGGTCAGCCACTGGGCCGGCCGATCCTGGGGTCGGTCGAAAGCCTAAAGCCGCTGGATCGCGACAGCATCGGCCACTGGCGAGCCCAACTGTATTCGCCCGACCGCATGGTGGTGGTGGTGTCGGGGGCGGTGGACGAGACCGAGCTGCTGGCCCTGGCCGAGCGCTGGTTCGGCGATCAGGTCGCGACGCACGCTGCGACGCCCGACGCGCCGCGCTTCGTCGGCGGCGACGCGGCCCTGACCCGGCGGATCGAGCAGGCCAATATCGTGTTTCAGCTGCCCGCCCCCTCGGCGCGGGATGCGACCTATACGGCCGCACGCCTGATGACCGAAATCCTGGGCGGCGGCATGGCGTCTCGTCTGTTCCAGAGCGCGCGCGAGCAACGCGGGCTGGCCTACGCCATCGACGCTTATCACGAGCCGTATGAGGACGCAGGCATTCTGGGGATCTATTCCGGAGCCTCCGCCGACCGCGCCGTCGAACTGGCCCAGGTGTGTGCCGCCGAGTTGAGGATGCTGGCAACAGAGGGGCCGACGGCCGTCGAGCTGTCGCGGGCCAAGGCGGTGCTGAACGCGGGGCTGTGGATGTCGGACGAGAGCCCGGCGTCGCGCGCGGGACGGCTGGCGGCCCAGGTTCTGATCTTCGGCCAGCCCATTGCGTCCCAGACCATGGCCGACCGGACCCTGGCCCAGACCGTCGAGGACGTGCGGATGGCGGCAGCCACAACACTGAGTGCCGGCCTGGCCGCGACGGCCGTGCTGGGGCCGAAGGCGGCGGCTCCAGCGGGCCGGGCATTCCGGGACGCCCTTTTCGCCTGATCGTTCGCAGGTTAGTCTTTCCTCATGGCCCTGCTGGACTGGATCACCGAAGCGAGCGGGCCTGTGGTCAAGGGGCAGGGGGTCATCCTGCGCATGCCGCGGGGCTCGGACTATGAGTCCTGGGCCGAACTGCGTCACGCATCCCAGGCCTATCTCCAGCCGTGGGAGCCCTTGTGGCCCGATGACGACCTGACGCGCGGGGCTTACCGGCGACGGATGTCGGTCTATCAGCGCGAGATGGAGGCCGGGAACGCCTGGCCGTTTTTTGTCTTCGACGAGCGGGATCGCCAGTTGCTGGGGGCCATCACCCTGTCCAATGTCCGCCGCGGCGTGGCCGAGATGGCGACGCTGGGTTACTGGATCGGCCAGCGGCATGCGGGTCGGGGCTTCGGCACCGCGGCCGTGCGCGCCGCCGTCGACTATGCCTTCGACGGTTTGCGGCTGCATCGGGTCGAGGCGGCCTGTGTTCCGCATAACCACGCCTCGCGCCGTGCGCTGGAAAAGGCGGGGTTTGGGCTTGAGGGACGTGCGAAGGCTTATTTGAAAATTAACGGCGATTGGGCAGATCATCTCCTGTTCGGCGTCGTGAATGACGGCACCAAACGCGGCGGCTGATTCCCGGCTGCCCAGTCAGGACCGGATTTTGCGTTGAACACTCGTTCCAGAAGTCTGGCCTGGGATGCGACGACGGCGATCGAGGCGCTGGCTGCCGCCGATACGGCGCTGTGGATCTGGACGCCCTCCGATGACCAGATGCGCTTCACCGGAGCGACGCGGGCGCTGGGTCTGGGGCCGCTGGCTCCGGATTGCACCGGCGCGGCCTTCTGTGCGGTGGCCATGCCTCAGGACCGGACCCTGGCCGAGCGGATCCTCAAACCGCAGGAGGAAGGCACCGAAGTCGCCGTCCGGCTGCGCATGCGCGATGCCCAGACCTGTATCTGGCGCGGCGTCTGGCTGGAGGATGGCCTGCGGGCGGCGGGCGTCGTGGCGCTGGAAACGAAGTTCGCTGCGTCGGAGCGGGATGTCCTGACCGGCTTGCTGGACCGCAGGGCGTTCATCGCGCGGCTGGGCGAAACCCTGACGCAGAACGGCGAGTACGAGATCGTGGTGGCGGATGTGGATCGCCTTCGCCGGCTGAACGAGGCGCTGGGCCATGACCGTGCCGACATGGTGCTGGCGGCTCTGGGCTCACGCCTGGCCGCCGCCTTCGTCCAGAATGCGCACTGTGCCCGCATCGGCGAGGACGAGTTCGCCGTCGTCGTGCCGCGCGGCAACGGCAGTGCCTCGGAGCGGATGCGCGAGGCGATGGAGCAGCCGCTGCGCATCGCGGGCTTCGACATCTATCCGACTGTGTCGATCGGGGCAGCGGCGGCCGAGGGTGGGCCTGATGCGGCCGATCCGTCCGAACTGCTGCGCCGGGTCGAACTGGCCGTCGAACAGGCCAAGAGCGTGGGACGCGGCGGTATTGCCGCCTATGGCCGCGCGCTGGAGACCGACAGCCTGTCGCGGCTGGCGCTGGAATCCGACCTGCGCAACGCCTTCCTGCGCGGCGAGATCGAGCCCTTTTATCAGCCTGTCGTGAACCTTCAGACCGGGGCCGTCGCCGGGTTCGAGGCGCTGTGCCGCTGGCGGCACCCGACGCGGGGCCTGGTGCCGCCGGACGCCTTCCTGGGGCTGGCTGCCGAGATGGGGCTGATGAACGACCTGGGACTGCTGATGATGACGCAGGCGTCGCGGCGACTGGCCGAATGGCTGGCGCGGCATCCGTCGGCGGGCAAGCTGTTCTGCAGCGTCAACCTGTCGGTTGGAGAGATCGAGCGGCCGCGTCTGGTCGAGGATGTGACGCGCATCATCGCCGAGGCCAAGCTGCCGGCCGGCGCGCTGAAGCTGGAGGTCACCGAGGGCGACATCATGCGCGACACCAGCCGCGCCGCCGAGGTGTTGCAGCAGCTGAAGGATGCCGGTGCATCGCTGGCGCTGGACGATTTCGGTACAGGGTTTTCGTCTCTGACCTGGTTGGCCAAGCTGCCGTTCGATACGCTGAAGATCGACCGCTATTTCGTTCTGACGATGGACAAGGACGAGGGCTCGGCCAAGATCGTCAAGTCGGTCGTCAACCTGGGCCGCGACCTGTCGCTGGAGGTCGTGGCCGAGGGGGTTGAGAACGCCGGCCTGGCCGCTCTGCTGCTGGATGCGCAATGCCACTATGGTCAGGGCTTCGGTTACGCACCGGCCCTGCCGGCTCAGGAGGCCGAGGTCTATCTGAACGAGTCGCTGGCTGATGGCTCAGCGCCGATCAAGGCGCGGTCGGCTTGAAGCCGGTTCTGCCGCCGCTGCCACACAGAAGCATTCACTGGGTCTATGCCGCACTCACTATTCTGATTGCGGTTGGTGTTTCATACGCGAGTAGTCAGAGGCAGCCGGGCTCTGTCAGGACGGCGCTGATCGAAAGCGATCCGACCCTGTCACGGCATACGATCGATCTCGAAAATACAGGTTCGTTCCGTGAGAGCGATGGCACCGTCCCCCGCAGGCAGCGACTGTGGTGCGGCAATGTTCGCGGACGCGAGAACGGAAGGGTCGCTGCCGTGGTGTACAAGGGCCGACGGTCACAGAGAGCGGAAGTTCTGGAACTGGCAGAAGAATGGGAAGCCCGGCTGGACAAACGCGAACTTTGGCTTCTCGCGGAATGTCGCCGACTGACCTAGGCCCGCCCGCTCTGTCCTGACAGACGAGCCGGGTCGATGCCGAGAGTGCCTAAAGCCTTGGACCATTTGGCGTCGTAGTCGGTGTCGAAGATGAGATCAGCGTCGGCCTCGGTCGTGATCCAGACATTCTCGCCGAGTTCATCGTCCAGTTGACCCTCGCCCCAGCCGGCATAGCCCAGCAGAAGAACAGACCGGCGCGGACCTGTGATCGGGTCGGTCATGGCGATCAGGGCCTCTCGCGTGCCGGTCATGGCCAAGCCTTGGCCGAACGCCAGCGAGGCGTCGTCGATCAGCCAGTCGTCCGTATGCAGCACGAAGCCGCGCTCGCGCTCGACGGGGCCACCAATCAGGACGGCGCGTTGGGCGCTGGCGTCGGGCGCGTCAGTCTTCAGCTTGGTCAGCACTTCCTTCAGGTCGATCCCCGGCGCGGGACGATCCAGCCGCAGGCCCATGGCATGGTCGGGCTCGTGCGCACAGACCAGGATGACGGCGTGCTCGAACCGCGGGTCGCTTATGCCGGGCATGGCCACCAGCAGCCGTCCGACAAGGGATTGGAAATCGTCCATCTGCTTATCATCGGGGGCACGGCGCGAAGGCGCAAGGTGTGCCGCCGCAGCATTCGCAAGCGTGGCCGCTTGGCGTGTGGACCCTGCGGGCCTATCTGGGCGTTGAGACCTCTCTCACCCCTACATCGGAGCCTGCCCATGACCATCCAGATCGGCGATCGCATCCCCTCGGCGACCCTGACCCGTGCCACGGACGACGGCCCCAAGCCGATTTCGACCGACGAGCTGTTCGGCGGCAAGACGGTCGCCCTGTTTGCGGTGCCAGGGGCCTTCACCCCGACGTGCTCGGCGCGTCACCTGCCGGGCTTCAAGGACCATCGCGGCGACCTGTCGGCGAAGGGCGTGGACACCATCGCCTGCCTGTCGGTCAACGACGGTTTCGTCATGGGCGCCTGGGCCGACAGCCAGGGCATCGGCAAGGATGACATCCTTATGCTGGGTGATGGCAATGGCGACTTCACCCGCCAGATCGGCCTGTCCATGGACGCCAAGGGCTTTGGCATGGGCGAGCGGTCGCAACGCTATTCGATGATCGTCAAGGACGGCGTCGTCGAGCAGTTGAATGTCGAGCAGGGCGGCGAGTTCAAGGTGTCGTCGGCCGAGCACCTGCTGGGCCAGCTCTAGTCCTGATCAGGCGGCGGCGCTGGTTTCCAGCGTCGCCTGCTCCATCGTCATCACATGGGTGATGGCCCCGATCAGCATGGGCGGCGTGATCGGCTTGGGCACGAAATAGGTCATGCCGGCGTCAGTGCAGTCCTGAATGTCGCGCGGCGAGGTGTCGGCGGTGACCGCGATGATCGGAGTACGGGCATTGGGGCCGTTGCCCGCCCGGATGCGTCGCGTGGTCTCGCGCCCGTCGAGTTCCGGCATCCTCACATCCATGAAGATGAGGTCGAAGGGGCTGGTCCGGCAGATGTTCAGTGCAGCCATGCCGTCGGCAGCCGTATCGATATCGCAGCCCAGCGGTTGCAGGATCAGCTGGATAGCACGGCGGTTGATGTCGTGGTCGTCCACGACCAGCACCCGCATAGGGCGGCCCTCTTCCTCTTCGACAGGAGAGGGTTCGGACGAGGTAGTTTCAGTTTCAGGCGCGGCAGGCACCGGCTCGGGAGCGCATGAGGCGGTCGCCGGTGCCGAGAATGCCGGCTGGGTCCTGTCAGCCAGTCCCTGGGCGATGACGTCGCGGCTGGCCTGATCCAGTACGGCTGAAATGGCCTGCGCGGTTTCGGCCGCCTCCAGATGCAAGGCGAGCGTGAAGGCTGCGCCCTGGCCGGGCCGACTGCGTGCCGTCAGTCGGCCGCCCATCAGATCGGCCAGTTGACGGCTGATAGCCAGGCCGAGCCCGGTGCCGCCGTGCGTCGCACTGATGCCGTCGATGGTCTGATCGAAAGGGGTGAACAGGCGCGATAGCTGGTCCACCGTCATGCCTGGTCCAGTGTCGGCAATCTCGATCAGGATCGCATGGCCGCTGGGCTCCTCGGCCCAGGCATTGAGACGAAACGTGATCGCGCCGGTCTGGGTGAACTTCATCGCGTTGGAGACGAGGTTGTTCAGGATCTGGCGCAGGCGCATCGGGTCGCCGCGCACCATGGCCGGAACTGTCGCTGCACCTTCGACCCTCAACCGCAGGCCCTCGGCGCGAACGGGCCCGTCCCACAGACGGACGGTTTGGGTCAGAAGGTCACGCAGGTTGAAGTCGACCGCCTCCACGGTCATGTGGCCCGCATCCAGCTTGGCGTGGTCCAGCAAATCGTCCAGCAGCGCCTTCATCATGTAGCCGGCATCGCTGATCAGCCGCGCCTGGCCGCGTGCCGTGCCATCCGGCGCGCCTTGTTCCAGTTGCGATGCGCCGGTCAGGATCGCGCTGATGGGCGTGCGCAGGTCATGGCCGATGGCGGCCAGGAAGGCGCTGCGGCCTTCCATGATGCGTTCGGCCTGAAGGCGTTTTTCCTCGGCCTCGATGCGTGCACGGCTCTCGGAAGTCTGGGCGGCGTTCAACCGGGTCCAGACGGAAAAGGCGAAGCCCATGAAGACCGCGACAGAGATGGCGGCGGCTGCAACCAGGGCTGATGATGCCCCGTAGACGTACATGAACACCGGCGTCAGGATCATATAGATCGATTGGGGAACCATCGTCAGTGTCAGGACAGCGATAGAGCGCGGGGAATTGATGATCGAATATGTCGCCGCTCCGGTCAGCATGATGACCGCACAGATACCGCCCATGGGGCCGCCGACCAGCCATAAGGGGATTGTCAGGCTGCCGTAGTAGCTAGAATTGATCGTCAGGGTCAGCCAGCCGAGGGCGCGGCGCGCACCGGCGAGGTGAGGAGCTTCTTCCTTCAGGACGGGACGAAAGGTCCAGAGGTCCAGGCCCTGGATCGCAAAGTAGCCCAGCAGCCAGGCAAGACTGAAGGTGCCACCAAGGATAGGGCTGAACACCATGGCGGTGACGGCAGCGATGCTGAGCCGCTGCGTCAACGCCTTGCGGCGCTGGCGGATCGCGGCGGTCCATCCGTGGGTCGGCGCAGAGGATTTTTTGGCCGTGGCGAGCGCCATTCGAAGTCCCGGTTCAGGCAATGTCGCCCATCACCCGAACAATGGCAGACCTGCCCTAACGCTCCGTCAACGGGCGGTTCCCACGGCCTCGTTGACGCATGTGAAGCCATCGGCTCGGAGCCGTTCGGTCAGATCGCGCTTGATGCGCCCGACCAATCCGGGACCACCGTAAATCAGCGCGGAATACAGCTGAACCGCGCAGGCCCCGGCCCGGATACGAGCATAGGCCTCTGCCCCTGAATCGATGCCCCCGACGGCGATGAGGGGCAGTCGACCCGTCGACGCTGCGGCGGCGGCGGTCACAGCCGCACGGGCGCGGACCTGCAAGGGGCGACCCGATAGACCGCCCGCCTCCTCTCGGTCGCGTGACCGCAGGGTGTCGGGGCGATCAAGCGTGGTGTTGGACACGATCAGGGCGTCGATCCCGTGGTCGAGCGACGCCTCGACGATCAGGGCGATCTCGTCCGGTGTCAGGTCGGGTGCGATCTTCAGGAAGACCGGCGTGCGGTCGCCACTCCGCGCCTCGGCCAGACGTCCCAGCAGATCGTCCAGGGCGGCGCGGCCCTGGAGCGCGCGCAGGCCCGGCGTATTGGGTGAGGAGACATTGACGGTGACATAGTCGGCCAGGCCCCTGAGCCGTTTCAGGCCGGCGACATAGTCCGCCGCCTTGTCCTCGGTATCCTTGTTGGCCCCCAGATTGGCCCCGACGACGGTGCCGGCCGGCCGGGTCTTCAGGTGCTTGGCGAACACCTCCAGCCCGGCATTGTTGAAGCCCATGCGGTTGATGATGGCCTGATCCTCGGTCAGGCGGAACAGGCGTGGCCGGGGGTTTCCGGGTTGGGCCCGCGGCGTTACGGAACCGCATTCCACGAAGCCGAAACCCAGACGCGACAGGCCCCGCAAGGCCTCGCCATTCTTGTCGAGGCCAGCCGCCAGCCCGACCGGATTGGACAGGTTGAGGCCGGCCAGCCGAGTACGCAGAACGGGATCGTCCGCACCAGGAGCAAGTAAGGGCAGTGTCTTCAGCGCCCGGATGGCCAGGCCATGGGCGGTTTCAGGATCAATCAGGCGAAGGGCGGCGGCCCCCATGTCGGACAGGCTCATCGCGCAGTTTCCCCACTGGGCCAGTCGGTCGAGCCATCAGCGAATCGAGGCTGGCCCTTATCGTCGACCGCCAGTCCGCGCACGGGCCCAGCGGCCGTCAGGGGCAGGTCACCATAGATGTGCGGGAACAGATCGCCGCCACGCGACGGCTCCCAGCGGACGCTGTCACCAAGGGCGGCAAGATCGACCGCGACCAGCCGCAGGTCACTGCGCCCCGCATAGTGTCTGTTTGCGGTGCCTGGCAGTTGCTCTGCCGTAGACAGGTGAATGAAGCCGTCGGCGCGATCCAGGACAGAGCCGCAGTAGACCCCTTCGGCACGGGCCGCCTGCCATTCCCGGCCATCGACCAGCTTGTAGGCGATCGGGGTCATAAGCCGCCCAGATCGCGGGGCTGGATGAAGCCCTCGAACGTGCAGCGCCCGGCCACATCCACGGTAAAGATGGCGGCGGCACCGGGCGGAAAGCCTCCGCTCATCCGGTCAAGAATGGCGGGAGAGGCCGCGCTTTCGATCAGATACTCGACTGCCAGCTGGTGCACGCCGGGATTGTGCGCCAGCAGCAGCAGGCAGCCGGCCTCGTCTTCGACCGACTCGACGGCCTGGCGCAAGGTGTCGGCACCGGCATTGTATAGCGCGTCCTGTTCGCGCACGTCGACGTCGCCGAATGCGTCGTGCGCCAGCACCCAAGTCTGGCGGGTGCGAATAGAGGCCGAGACCAGGGCCAGATCGGGCCGCAAGCCTTTGGATGCCAGTTCTCGGCCCATCGCTACGGCATCCGTCTGGCCCCGTGCGGAAAGGGCGCGGTCGCGGTCGGCGCCCGAGGCGGCGGCACGCTGGGCCTCGGCATGGCGCATCAGGATCAGTCTTTGCATGGACAGCCCTTTAAGGGCGTTCGGGCGGTACCGCCAGATCGCGCCGTGACCGCGAGACGGGTTGGGGTTGAAGCGACGGTGTCTGGATCGGCACGGTGGCCACGGCCCCGCCTGGCCGCGCGCGTGCATAGGCTTGTCGTGTAGCCTCCAGCAGGATCACGCCAGCGGCATTGGGCATGACGTGGCGACCGACCTGCTCCAGCCCATCGGCCAGCGGCAGGAGCGGTCCCCAGGGCGGGACATAAAGGGTCTGTGACCAGGCGGTGGGCTCCAGTCCGGCTCCACGCACCAGGCCCTCCAGTTGCCGACGCGTGAATGGGCGACCGTGACCAAAGGGTGTGCTCTCCGCTCGAGCCCATAGACCGCCCCGCGCAGCGGTCACCAGAATGACGCGCCCGGCTGGGGCGAGCGCGCGTACGGCCTCTGCCATCAGCGCCTGCGCATCGTCGGCCTCTTCAAGGGCATGGACCATCAGAATGCGGTCGAACGATCCCGCCGCGAAGGGCAGGGCGCGGTCGTCGATCAGGACGGTACGGTTCTTTCCGACCGAAGGCCAATGTTCGACACCTTGCCCCCCCGGCATGGCCGCGACCAGTCGGCGTGCGCCAACGAAGGCATCCAGCCAGGGTGTGGCATAGCCTATACCCAATACATCGCTGTTGACCGCCTCGCCCCAGGCGTCGTCGAGCCGACGCGCCAACAGGCGACGGACAAGCGCCCCGGCTGGCTCGCCGTAGAAGGTTCGGAGCTCTTCGATACTGCGCCGCATGACCACACCATAGGCTGGACCGGATGGCGCTGCTAGGATGAGACATGACCCTGGATGTGCGCCTGTTTCCTTGCCTGACCGACAACTATGGCCTGCTGGTAAGAGACCCGCAGACCGGAGTTATAGCCACGATCGACACGCCTGATGCGGAGGCCATTCTGGCAGATCTGGAGGCCTCGGGCTGGGGGCGGCTGGATATGATCCTGAACACTCACTGGCATCCCGATCACACGCAAGGAAACGCGCGACTGAAGTCCGAGACGGGCTGCGAGATCGTGGGACCGGAGGAGGTGCGCAAGGTGGCACCGCTGGATCGCGTGATCAGGGGCGGCGATACGGTCATGCTGGGCGAGGTATTTCTGGAGGTATCGGATGCGCCGGGCCACACCCTGGGCCACATCGTCTATCGTGCTGCGGATGAGGGACAGGCGTTCGTCGGTGACGTGCTGTTTCCGCTGGGCTGCGGGCGGTTGTTCGAAGGCACGCCCGAGCAGATGTGGGCCAGTTTGCAGGTCCTGGCGGCCTGGCCAGACGAGACGGTAATATGGTCGGCGCACGAGTATACGGCGGCCAATGCCCGGTTTGCGATGAGTGTGGATAAGCGGACTCAGATGTCCGATCACGCAGCCAGCCTCTTTGCGGCGCGGATGGCGGGTCAGCCCACTGTGCCGACGACGCTGGCCAGCGAGAAAGCCTTCAATCCATTCCTGAGAGTGACAAGTGCTGCCGAGTTTGCCGTACTCAGGGCAGCCAAGGACAGCTTCAGCGGCTAGCGACGCGGGGTTCAGGCAGCAGGGCGCGGATGACCCGCGACGAGGACGGTCGGCCTGCCTGACCCTGGCGCGGGTCGACGGTGACGACCAAGCGGCCCCGGCTATAGCTCACATTGGAGCGTACGCCCTCGTTGATGGTGATGCTGCGCAGGTCATTCAGTCTGGACCGCGCACTGGGCGAGCGGGCGATGCGGGCCACGGCGTCGGTGGTCACGATCAGAGCTTCGACGCATAGCGCCTCCGATTCGTCGCCGTCGAGATTGATCTCGACCAGCCGACCCAGGGCCTGGCTGAGCATGACGCTGCGACGTGCCATCAGATCGAACAGTCGCACGGGACCCAGCGACGGTGGAGCCAGGCTCTGTCCCGCGCCGGTATAGGAGGCAGGCGAGCCGCCGGGCGATCGGGGAGTAAAGACGGTGATGGCTCCCCCCTGAGTCACGCGCAGCACCTGTTCACCCGCGTCGTTGCGATAGATGACGTCGCCTCTCGGAGCCGCCATGGGGCGCAGAACCCAGGTCTCCTCGCGCCGGTCAAACCGCAGCAGGGGGCGCGATCCCGACCGGTCGATCATGAAGCCTTCGCCGGACTCCGACACATAGCGGCCGCTGGGGGGAAGCGTCGGAGAAGGCGCGCCCTGATTGCGCAGGCGGGCGCTCTGTTCGGCCTGGGCATTGCTGCGGGTCTGGGCAGACGCGGGCTCGACTATGGCCAGCAGGGACAGGGCCCCCGCCACGATGGCGAGCGCCATCGTGGTCGGAAGCGGCCTTCGCGCCCTTCTGACACTCGCCGAGTTCATGACGCGATTGGTGAAACCCCCCCGCGGCGGATTTTGGGCAGGTACGGAGTCAGCCGACCAGATACTGACCGCCGTTCAGCGACAAGGTGCAGCCTGTGACATATCCAGCACGCTCGCCGGACAGCCAGGACACCATATCGGCGATTTCCTCGCCTTTTCCGAGCCTTCCAACCGGGATCTGGGCGATGATTCCAGCCAGGACCTTTTCATCCATGGCCCCCACCATTTCAGTGTCGATATAGCCGGGCGCGATACAGTTGACGGTGACGCCCTTGCGCGCGTTCTCCAGGGCAAGGGCCTTGGTGAAACCGATCATTCCGGCCTTGGCGGCGGAATAGTTGGTCTGGCCGATCTGACCCTTCTGGCCGTTGATCGAGGAGATGTTGACGATCCGGCCAAAGCCCCTATCGCGCATGCCGGTGATCACCTGGCGAGTCATATTGAAGACGCTGTCCATGTTGACGCGGATCACGTCGGACCACTGGTCATGGCTCATCTTGTGAAAGAAGCCGTCGCGGGTGATGCCGGCATTGTTGATCAGGACGTCGACGGGGCCCAGTTCGGCCTCTACGTCAGCGACGGCCCGGGCACAGTCGTCGAAGCTGCCGACATTACCCTTGACGACCATGACGCCGAGCTCGCGCGCTGTGGCCTCGGCGGCTTCCGCATTGCCGGAATAGCCGGCGGCGACGGACATGCCGTCTTCCTTCAATCGCTGAACGATCGCCTTGCCGATGCCGCGGGTTCCACCCGTGACCAGAGCCACTCGTGCCATATGCATTTCCTGTCCTCGGGCGGGGGCCTCTGAAGCGGGCCCCCTGCCGTTGGACAACCCTAGACCGGCCTCGTCGCAGGCATCAACCGCAGCGGGGCAAAAAGCCGATCGGGATCAGGCCGCCAGCTTTTCGATATCCAGGACGAAGCGATAGCGGACGTCGGACTTCTCCATCCGCTCATAGGCCTCGTTGATGCGGTCGGGCGCGATCAGTTCGATGTCGCAGGCAATGTTGTTGGCGGCGCAGAAATCCAGCATCTCCTGCGTCTCGCGGATGCCGCCGATCAGCGACCCGGCCACGCGCCGACGACGCCACAACAGCGGCATGGCGCACACCGGCATCCCCTCCGTCGACAGGCCCAGCATGACCATGGTGCCGTCCTTGGCCAGCAGGTTCAGATGGCCCGCGATCTCGTGCGTGGCCGAAACGGTGTTGATGATCAGGTCGAACTTCTCGGCCGCCGCCTTCATCGCATCCTTGTCGGAGTTGATGAGGAAATGCTTGGCCCCCATCCGCTCGGCATCGGCCTTCTTGCGGTCGGAGGTGGACAGCACTGTGACCTCGGCCCCCATGGCAGCCGCCTGTTTGACCGCCATATGGCCCAGACCGCCCAGGCCGACGACGGCGACCTTCGAGCCCGGTCCGACATTCCAGGTCTTCAAGGGTGAATAGGTCGTGATGCCCGCGCACAGCAACGGTGCGGCGGCGTCCAGCGGAATGCTGTCGGGGATGTTCAGCACATAGTTCTGATCCACCACGATGGCGTCGGAATAGCCGCCTTGGGTAATCGTCTGGCCCACCTCGCTGCCCTTGGGATCGGGCGAGCCATAGGTCTGGGTCATGCCGGGGACGCAGTACTGCTCCTCGCCTTCCTTGCAGGGTGCGCACTGCCGGCAGCTATCGACCATGCAGCCAACGCCGACCCGGTCACCTTTCTTGAAGCGGGTGACATTGGCCCCGACCGCAGTGACGATGCCGGCGATCTCGTGACCTGGCACGATGGGATAGCGGGTATTGCCCAGGTCGTTCTTCACGATGTGCAGGTCGGAGTGGCAGACGCCCGCGAACTTGATCGCGATGGCCACATCATCCGGACCCGGATCGCGCCGCTCGAAGCTGTAAGGTGCCAGTGGCTTGTCGGAAGCGGTGGCGGCAAAGGCGCGGGTGGCGATGGGCATGGGCTGGTCTCCGTGATCAGGGGTTCAGGTGTGGCTGGCGGACCCGCTTCGCAACGCCATCAGCCCAGTTTCTTTATCAGCGCCTGCGCCGCCGCCGGGTTGCGCACCTTTGCGCCCGAGATGAAATAGGCGAAGACGTCACCGCGTTTCGCCCAGGCCTTCGTTTGTTTCGCCACCGCATCCAGTTCGTCCGAGGTCATGCCCGTGGGCTCATCCTCGCGGCTGGACATCAGCCGGGCATAGGTGAAGTCGGCTGTCGGCTGGTCGATCCGGGGCCATTCGGGCGCTTCGTCATCGACGGCATAGACGATGGCTGCACCGTATTTTGCGGCTAAGTCGTAGAACTGCTGCGTGTCGAACGTCGGGCTGCGGACCTCCAAAGCGTGGCGCAGACGCAGGCCGTCCTTCTCGGTCGGCAATAGTTTCAGGAAGCCCTCGAAGTCCTCGGCATCGAACTTTTTGGTGGCCATGAACTGCCAGTTGATCGGCCCCAGCTTGTCGCCCAGCGCCGTCAGCCCCTGGTCCAGAAACCGGTCGAAACTCTCCTTGCCGTCGCTCAGCACCTTGCGATTGGTGCAGTAGCGGCTGGCCTTGACCGAGAAGACGAACCCTTCGGGCGTCTCGTCTCGCCATTTCATCCAGCTGTCGGGCTTGAAGGTGGAATAGTAGGTGCCGTTGATCTCGATGCTCGTCAGCGCCCGGCTGGCGAACTCCAGCTCGCGCTTCTGGACCAGATCGGACGGATAGAAGACGCCTCGCCACGGCTCATAGGTCCAGCCGCCGATGCCTGCGTAAATCTGACCGCTCATGTCCCGCCTCTTGTCCAGGAGACAGATTACGCATCGTCGATGGCACACGCCAGCGGATAGCGGTGTGGTTTCTCAGCCCGCGATCGCCGCCTGCATCCCGGCCAACAGGCTGGCCGCGGTGATGGGTTTGGGGACGTGGTGATCGGCACCGGCGGCGAAGGCTTGATCCCGATGTTCGGCCATGGCGTTGGCGCTGAGCATGACGACGGGCGTACGCGGGCGGGCAGGGCTGCCGGCTTCGAGATCGCGGATCGCGCGCGTGGCGGTCAGGCCGTCCATCACCGGCATCTGCATGTCCATCAGGACGATGTCGAACAGGCCGCGCTGGAATGCCGCCAGGGCCTGCGCACCGTCGTCCACGGTGACTACCTCCGCCCCGTGTGTGCCGAGGATGAGCTGGACCACACGCTGATTGGTGGGATGGTCCTCGGCCAGCAGGACGCGTAGGGCGGGCAGGGGGACATCCGCGACCTCGGGCTGGCGAGGTTCGGCCCTGGCAAGGCCAGTCTCCAGGCGCACGAGCGGCAGCTCGACTATGAACCGGCTCCCGACACCGGGGGTGGAGGTCGCCGAGATGTGCCCGCCCATCAGCTCCACCAGGGCCAGGCAGATCGACAGTCCCAGACCCGAGCCGCCGAACCGCCGGGTGATGCTGCTGTCGGCCTGGCTGAAACGGTCGAACAGGCGTCGGGCGTGATCCGGACCGAAGCCCACCCCGGTATCCTCGACTTCAAAGCGCAGCAGAGCGTGGCCGTCCTCGTCATCTGAGACGGCGAAGCGGACAGTGACCGAGCCGGTCGCGGTAAACTTGACGGCATTGGACAGCAGATTACCCAGCACCTGGCGGATACGGGTGCTGTCGCCGATGAAGGTGCCGTGAGCATCGGCCGGGCGCTCGACGATGAAGGCCAACTCGCGATCTTCGGCGCGCAGTCGCATCAGATCGAGGGGTGCGGCGATGGCTTCGTCCAGATCGAAGGCGCGGGCCTCGATGTCCAGCTGTCCGGCCTCGATCTTGGAGACGTCCAGGATGTCGGAGACCAGCCGCTCAAGTGTGCCGCCGGAGGCCGAGATCAGCGAGACCATCTCGGCCTGTTCGGGGCTGAGGGCGGTGCGGGACAGTGCGTCGACGATGCCGATGACGCCGTTCAGGGGCGTGCGAATCTCGTGGCTCATATTGGCCAGGAAGTCGGACTTGGCGCGGTTGGCTGTTTCGGCGGCGGTCTTGGCCTCGATCAGGGCGCGTTCGGCAGCGACCTTCTCGGTGACATCGCGGGCCACGCCATAGATGCGGTCGCCAAAACGGTGGGCGCGCCATTCAAGGGTGACGTCGTGGCCGTCCCTGTGGCGATAGCGGTTCACGTGACCGACGACGGGGTCGCCTGGTCGGCGGTTTTCCACCTCGACGACGCTGTCCAGGGTGCCCGCCTCGTCCTCGGGATTGAGCAGGTCCAGCAGGCGCCGACCCTCGATCTCATGCGGGTGGTAACCCAGGACGGTGAACCAGGACGCGCTGGCCTTGACCACCAGACCGTCCAGATCGCGAACGACCAGCAGGTCGAGCGAGACGTCAAAGAAGGTGTCCAGATCGACCCGCGCAACGTCACCGGTACCGACGACGTCGGGCGAGGTGGCGAGGGTCAGACAGGTCATCGGCAACGCTTCCTGCTGGGAACACCACTCATCTACCTGCGAGGGGTTAAGGTCACCTTTGCGGTGACAGATCAGTAGGCGAAATCACGGTAGATTCGCTCGACGTCGCCCTGCCAGTCGCCGTGATACAGCTCCAGCAGGCGTTCCGCCGGGGTGATGCCGCTGTCGGCGATGTCTTCCAGTTCGGACAGATAGCCGCGCTCGTCGACCATGCCGCCGCTGAAGCGGGCGCGGTTCTTGAGGCCCTGTTTGGCGATATTGACCAGGTCGACGGCGATGTCGCGCACACTGCGGCCCGCGACTTCGGCCTTGAGGCCCAGGCGGGTAACGTCGCGGCGCAGGCGTTCGTGGTCGGCGATGTCCCAGTCCTTGACCAGATCCCAGGCGGCAGCCAGCGATGGCGCATCATAAAGGATGCCGGCCCACAGCGCCTGCAGCGCGCAGATCCGACTCCACGGACCGCCGTCGGCCCCGCGCATCTCCAGATAGGCCTTCAGCCGGACCTCGGGAAAAAGAGTGGTCAGGTGGTCGTTCCAGTCCTTCAGCGTCGCGCGCTCGCCCGGCAGGGCGGGCAGACCGTCAGTCATGAACGACCGGAACGACTGGCCGGACAGGTCGACATAGGTCTCGCCGCGCTTGGCGAAATACATCGGCACGTCTAGCGCGTAGTCGGCGTAGCGTTCGAAGCCGAAGCCGTCCTGGAAGACGAAGTCCAGCATGCCGGTGCGGTCTGGATCGGTGTCGGTCCAGACATTGGCGCGGGCGCTGAGGAAGCCGTTCGGCTTGCCTTCGGTAAAGGGCGAACACGCGAACAGGGCGGTGGCGATCGGCTGCAGCGCCAGGGAGGTGCGGAACTTGGCCACCATGTCGGCTTCGCTGTCGAAGTCCAGGTTCGACTGAATGGTGCAGGTGCGCAACATCATGTCCAGGCCCAGCGTGCCCTTCTTGGGCATATAGGCGCGCATGATGCCATAGCGGCCCTTGGGCATGATGGGCACGTCCTCGCGCCGCCACATCGGGTCGAAGCCTGCGCCCAGGAAACCGAGGTTCAGCTGGTCGGCGACCTGTTTGACCTCCATCAGGTGGCGGCCGGTCTCATCGCAGATTTCGTGCACATCCTTCAGCGGGGCACCGGACAGTTCGAACTGCCCGCCGGGCTCCAGGCTGATGGAGGCGGTCATGCCCTCTGAATTCTTGCGCTCCAGGGCGATGACGTGGCCAGCCTCCTCGACGGGGGTCCAGCCGAAGCGCTGCAGGCCGGTCAGCATGGCCAGGATGCCGCTGTCGCCCTCATAGGTCGGGCGCCGCAGGGTGGTGCGGTCAAAACCGAACTTCTCGTGCTCGGCCCCGATACGCCACTGGTCGCGGGGCTTGATGCCCTTCGACATGGCCCCGATCAGATCATCTCTGGAAAGCGGCGCGTGATCGGCCATCTGTAACCCCTGCTGTCGCGGCTAGATGGTGGGAAAAGCAGCACTACTCAAGAGGCTGTCGGCTTGCAGCTTATCTTTCCCAGTCGCCGGCTGCCGCCTGCCACAGGGTCATGGCGGCGATCGCGGCAGTGTCGGCCCGCAGGATGCGCGGACCCAGCGAGACGGCGGTGGTGAAGGGCAGGGCGCGCAGCCGCTCGCGCTCTTCGGGCGAGAAGCCACCTTCCGGACCGATCAGGATCGCCCAGGGACCCTTGGGGGCGTCGTTAAGAGCCGCCAGTGCCGGCGCGCCGCCCGTTTCGTCGCAGAACATCAGGCGGCGGCCGTCCTCCCAGCCGTCGAGAATGTCCGACAATTTCACCGGGTTGTCGATGACTGGCACGTCCAGACGCCCCGTCTGTTCGGCGGCCTCTTCGGCGATGGCGTCCAGACGGTCCAGGCGGATGCGGTCGGTATTGGTGCGCTGGGTCAGGGTCAGGCGAACCCGGCGGGCGCCCAGTTCGGCGGCCTTCTCGACGATGGTTTCGACCCGCGCCTTCTTGACCACGGCCACGATCAGGTCGAGGTCGGGGCCGAAGGTCTGGGGCCGCACAAGTTCCTGCGCCTTCAGGATGACGCCCTTCTTGAGCACCTCGGCGACCACGCAGCGCCACTCGCCGTCCTGGCCATTGAAGACCAGCAGGTCGTCACCTGTCTTCAGCCGCATCACCTGGGTCAGGTAGCGCGACTGGTCGAGCGTCGGCGCGACTGCGGCACCGGCAGACAGAGGCTGGGGGACGTGGAGGCGGATCATGTCCGGCTCTGTGCCGTCAGAGCGTCCGTGCGATCAAGAGCTTCATGATCTCGTTGGTGCCGCCATAGATGCGCTGGACGCGGGCGTCCTTGTACAGCTGGGCGATCGGGTATTCGTTCATATAGCCATAGCCGCCGTGCAGCTGGAGCATCTCGTCGATGGTCTCGCCCTGGATGTCGGTGACCCAGTATTTGGCCATGGAGGCGGTGGCGGCGTCGAGCTGCCCCTTCAGATGCAGGCCGATGCAGTGGTCGGTGAAGACCTTGGCGACGGTCAGCTTGGTCTTGACCTCGGCCAGTTTGAACTGGGTGTTCTGGAAGTCGAGGATGCGTTTGCCGAAGGCCTTGCGCTCTTTCACATAGGCGATGGTCTCGGACAGGCCACGCTCGGCGGCGGCGACGCCCTGGACGGCGATGTTCAGCCGCTCCTGCGGCAGCTGCTGCATCAGCTGGACGAAGCCCTGGCCCTCGTTGCCGCCGATGACGTTTTCGGCGGGGATCTTGACGTCATTGAAGAACAGCTCGGAGGTATCGTTGGCCTCCATGCCGATCTTGTGCAGGTTCCGGCCGCGTTCGAACCCTTCTGCACCGTCGGTCTCGACGACGATCAGCGATGTGCCCTTGGCACCCTCGGCCGGATCGGTCTTGGCCACCACGATGATGAAGTTGGCCAGCTGGCCGTTGGTGATGAAGGTCTTGGAGCCGTTCAGGACGTAGCCGTTGCCCGACTTGACCGCGGTGGTCTTGATGCCCTGCAGGTCCGAGCCCGCGCCCGGCTCGGTCATGGCGATGGCCCCGACCAGCTCGCCCGAGACCAGCTTCGGCAGCCAGCGCTGCTTCTGCTCCTCGGTGCCGTAGTGCCAGATGTAGGGCATGACGATCGCATTGTGCAGGCTGATGCCGAAGTGGTCGGCCCCCTTCCAGCCCAGCTGACGCATCAGCACGACCTCGTGGCGATAGTCGCCGCCCATGCCGCCGTCTTCCTCGGGCATGGAAATCCCCAGCAGGCCCGCATCGCCCGCATCATTCCAGAGCTGGCGCGGCACCGAGCTGTCGGCGATCCACTGCGCGAACTTCTCGGGCGGTGCGTGCTCGTCGATCCATTTTCCTACGCTGTCGGAGAAGAGGGTGATCTCCTCATCCTGCATGAAGTCGGGGTCGGGGCTGTTGAGGATGTTCATGAGCGGCGTAACTCCAAATCAGGTCTAATCGCGAACGAGGCGAGCGTCAGTCACGTGGCCGTCCTTCATACGAAGCACGAGCCACTCGGAGTCCAGGGACAGCCAGCTTCTTTCCGGACCAAGACGGTAAACAACGTCCCACTCCGAAAAATAGCCGGTGAGAGGTGGCGGACCCAACAAGTCGATGACCTCTGCTTGTGACTTACCGATCAGAACGCCGGTTCTGACGAGGTCATCAGCCATCGGATTCCTGCCGCCGCTCCAATAATCTGCCTTGGCCCACATGTCCGGGTCAAAGGTGGGCTTGGTGGTCGCCCAACCTGCGATGCCACCGAGCGCAGCAGCAACAGCGAGGGCAGCAACCCTCAGGATCAGAACGCCTCCGCTGGAAGCGCCATCAGAACGTCAGCACCGGTCTTCAGCTTGGCCAGGTGGGCGTGGGCGTCGGGCAGGATGCGTTCGACGAAATAGCGGCCGGTGGCGATCTTGTTGGCATAGAAGGGATCGTCGGAACCTGCGTCGATCTTTGCCTGCGCGGCCTTGGCCATCTGGGCCCAGAGGTAGGCCAGGGCCGTGATGCCGAACAGGTTCAGGTAATCGGTCGAAGCGGCACCGGCATTGTCGGGATTGGCCATGCCGTTCTGCATCAGCCACATGGTCGCCTCCTGCAGCTTCTTCTTGGCATCGGCCAGACCCTCGACGAAGGGCTGGATAGGACCTTCGCCGCCATTTTCAGCCACGAAGGCGTCGATGTCGGCGAACCAGCTCATGATGGCACGGCCGCCCTGCGACGGCAGCTTGCGACCGACAAGGTCCAGCGCCTGAATGCCGTTGGTGCCTTCGTAGATCATGGTGATCCGCGCATCGCGCAGATACTGCGAGGCCTGGAAATGCTCGGTATAGCCGGACCCGCCGTGGACCTGCATGGCCAGGCTGGCGACGTGGAAGCCCTTGTCGGTCAGATAGGCCTTCAGCACCGGGGTGATCAGGCCCATGTAGTCATTGGCCTTCTGCGCTTCGGCGGCGTCTTCGGAGCGTTGCAGGTCGGCCTGGAGCGCGGTCCACAGGATGAAGGCCTGGCCCCCTTCGACGAAGGCCTTGGCCTCCATCAGCATGCGGCGCACGTCGGGGTGGACCATGATGCTGTCGGCGGGGCCGTCGGGGTTCTTGGGTCCGGTCAGGCTGCGGCCCTGCAGGCGGTCCTTGGCGAACTCGACGGCGGCCTGATAGGCGGCGTCGCCGATGGCCAGGCCTTGCAGGCCGGTGCCCAGGCGGGCCTCGTTCATGACCACGAACATGTTGTTCATGCCCCGGCCTTCCTCGCCGATCAGCCAGCCGGTGGCCTCGTCATATTGCATGACGGCCGTGGCGTTGCCGTGGATGCCCATCTTGTGCTCCAGGCCCGCGCACATCAGGCTGTTGCGCTCACCCAGGCTGCCGTCGTCGTTGACCATGACCTTGGGCACCAGGAACAGCGACAGGCCCTTGATCCCGGCGGGCGCACCTTCGACGCGGGCCAGGACGGTGTGGATGATGTTGTCGGTGAAGTCGTGCTCGCCGGCCGAGATCCAGATCTTCTGGCCGGTGATCTTGTAGGTGCCGTCGCCCTGCGGGACCGCCTTGGTCCGCACCATGCCCAGATCCGTGCCGCACTGGGGCTCGGTCAGGTTCATCGTGCCACCCCACTCGCCGGTCGCCATCTTGGGCAGGTATTTGGCCTTAAGCTCTTCCGAGGCGTTGGCATGGATGCCGGCATAGGCCCCGGCGGTCAGACCCGGATACATCGAGAAGGCGGCGGAGGCGGCGGCGGTGAACTGGCCGAAGGCCATCGACACCACGGCGGGCATGCCCTGTCCGCCATAGGCCGGATCGGCCGCCAGCGCCGGCCAGCCCGCCTCGACCATGGCCTTGTAGGCCTCCTTCCAGCCCTTGGGCCCGGTGACCACGCCATTGTCCCAATGGCAGCCTTCCTTGTCGCCCGAGTGGTTGATCGGGGCGATGACTTCCTCGGCGAATTTGGCCCCTTCTTCCAGGATCTGACCGACCAGATCGGACGAGACGTCGGCAAAGCCGGGCTGGTTGGCGTAGCGATCAATCTCCAGAACCTCATTGAGGATGAAGGTCAGGTCGCGGACGGGGGCCTTGTAAGCCATGGGTCAGGCTCTCGCTTTGAAGGGGTGAAAGGTGTGGTCGGGGTTCATGCGGGCCTGAAGCAGGCTGGCATATTCTTCGGCACCGGGCAGCAGGTCGGGGCGGTATTCGCCCAGCTTGCGCTCCATGACAGCGCAGGCCTCCTCGGCGGTCTCGATGGCGGCATCCAGGTCTTCGCGCTGCTGTTTCAGGGCGGCGATCTGGGCGCGGTGTCGACGCAGCGCCACGGCCATCTGATGGGTGTTGTGATCGTCGTGATCGTAGAGATCGAGCATCTGCTGGATCTCGACCAGGGAAAAGCCGATGCGGCGTCCGCGCAGGATCAGCTTCAGCCGGGCGCGGTCGCGGGCGTCATAGACGCGGGTCTGGCCCTTGCGCGCAGGGGTAAGCAGGCCCTTGTCTTCGTAGAAACGCAGGGCCCTGGCCGTCGCGCCGAACTCTCGGCACAACTGGCGGATGGAGTAGGTGCGATGATCGTCGGCGGTCGCCATGGGCAACGTCATAACTTGACGTGCACGTAAAGGGAAGCCTTGGCGCACTCAGGATGGTAGGGATGCGACAATGGCCCGCAAACACGTCAACGATGCCGGTACCGCCAAGCGCGATCTGCCCAGCAAGGTATGCGCGGTCTGCGGCCTGCCGTTTAGCTGGCGGCGCAAATGGGCGCGCGACTGGGATCAGGTGAAGGTCTGCTCGGACCGGTGCCGGGCGTCGAAGCCGAAGGCCTAGCGGACCTCGCGGCCCCGGAACCACAGCACCGGCAAGGTCATGGCGATCAGGATGGCATTGGTGATGGCCGGTCCGGCTTCCAGACCCAAGGCATGGACAACCAGCATGATGGTTTCCAGCGCCAGCAGGCCTGCGGCGGCGGTCAGCATCAGCGGACGGCCGTGCTTCCAGGACACGACCGGGGCCAGCAGCAGGATGGCCAGCACGATCTCGGCGACACCCAGGCCGCGCACCATGTTGGCGGGCATCAGCGCGGGCCAGCTCATCAGCTGGACCAGATTGGTCATCGGCTCGGTCAGCTTGGCATAGCCGGCGGCGGCGAAGAACATCGCCAGCCAGCCCTGCAGCGTCCACAGGGTGAGGTTGCGGTAGCTCGCGAACAGGCGCGAACGTGCGGGGGTCAGAACCTGAGAGGTCATATGATTATACGCCGGGGAGGGCGCTCGCTTCTTGATTGGTAACAGTCGCGATATCGGATTGAGCCCGCCGGTTCGCAAGGGTCTTATAGCCGCGCTTGTGCGATTTGTCATCAACAGATGACATCAGCTGATGACTTATTGTTTCGGGCGGCGGAAATGCCACACGGACCTGGCGGTCAGAGGCGTGACTGGCGGGCCTGTTCGATCCGATCCAGCTTGGCGTACAGAGCTGACCAGTCGTCACGATCGGCGATGTCGGCCCAAATCGTCTCGACCTCGTCGATCAGCATCTCTTCCGGCTCGGGCTGGGCGAAAACGGGGTGTTCTAGACGTTCGGGTCGGTCCGGCGTGTGTTCGAACAGGGCAAAGCGGAAGGCGTCAAAGGCTTCGCCCTGGTACAGCTTGCCGCGCGGCCCGCCGAGCGCCCGGGCCGAAGAGGCGAAGCCGGCGAACCAGTCGTGGAACAGTGGCTCCCAGCGCAGGGCCTCGCCGCCCTCCTTGAGCAGGGCCAGGGTCGCGTCCAGTAGCCGCTGGTCCGCCGCCTCGCCGAGGCTGAGCACGCCGAGGCGGGACAGGAAGGCCGCGCGCAGTTCGCGGATATAGGCGGGACCAAAGCCATTAAGGGCGTCGGTCAGGGGTTCGGCCTCGGCGACCAGTTTCAGCGCGCCGCCCAACTGGGTCAGAGCCCAGAACACGGCTTCGGGCTGGCGGGCGAAGGCATACAGGCCGGTCTGGTCGAAATAGGCGGCGGTGAACTCGGGCTGGTATGAGGGCAGGAAGCGCCACGGGCCGTAGTCGAAGCTTTCGCCCGTGACGTTCAGATTGTCGGTGTTCAGGACGCCGTGAACGAAGCCTGCCGCCACCCACCGCGCCGCCAGCCGGGCCGAGGCCTGAACGACGGCAGCATAGAAGGCCGGGGTGTCTCCCGCCGTGACGCCGGGATGGTAGAGAGCGCGCGCATGCTCGACCAGGGTCTCGACCAGGTCCGGCCGGTTCAGATAGGCCGCTCGCTGGAAGGTGCCGAACCGGATGTGGCTGTGCGACAGTCGCACCAGGACGGCGGACCGGGTCGGTGACGGCTCGTCGCCGCGCTCCAGCGCCTCGCCCGTTTCGATCAGAGACAGGGCGCGACTGGTGGGCACGCCTTGCGCCTCCAGCATGGCGGCGGCCAGTACCTCGCGCATGCCGCCCTTCAGCGTCAGTCGCCCATCACCGCCTCGCGACCAGGGCGTAATGCCCGAGCCTTTGGTGCCGAGGTCGAGCAATCTCTGTTCTGGGGCGCTATCGTTCGCGACGCGATCGCTCTCTGCTTGAGTGTAGGATGTTTCGCGCATCTGGGCCGCCAGGAACCCGCGTCCGTCGCCAAGGTCGGCATTGTAGTGACGGAACTGGTGGCCATGATAGCGCATGGCGATGGGGCCGGGCTGGCCGGGCAGGGGCTCGAACCGCCCGAAAAGGGTGATCCATTCGGCATCGGTCAGTGTGTCCAGCCCGACCGTCGCAGCGGCCCGGTCGTTGCGAATACGCAGAATAGTTTGCGGAAAATCCGCCGGCTTCACGGCATCGCCAAACCCATCGCCTAGGGCAAAGAATTGTGGATCAGGGCGATAGGCGGACGAAACGGGCATCGGGCGCAGATGCGACCTGTATCCGTCCTGCGCAACCGTCCGTGGCCCGGTTCGTACCCGAACCTGTGCTGCGGGTGCGTCTGCTTGGTGTCGATGCAGTTCCAGATCGGGCGGACGCTACTGCTGCGGGCGCGATCACGCCGGGATCCCCGGCGACGCAAGAAAGTGGTCGTCGCAGATGCGGATACTGAGGTCAGTCAGGCGAATATTGACCTAAGGTCATCGTTTTTTGTCGCTTTTGCGTCACAGTTTGGCGTCTCGGACGGTTGAAATGTGTCGTGATGTTGTGCGGCTCCTTGTCGCTGACTCTGGCTTGCCTTACCCAAAAGGTTGGACTTTCCGCGCTCCATCAGAAGAGGGCGGTCCAAGGGATCAGGAAACGCCGCGGTGACCGCTCAATGCGGGGCCCCGGCATAACGTCGGGGAAGCCATATGCGCCTTACCAATCTGCTTCGTTCCACAGCCTCGGTCGCCGTCGTCGGTGCCGTGGCCTTCGGCTTCGCCGGTGTCGCTTCGGCCCAGTCCGTGCCGCAGGACGGCCCTACCACCATCGACGACATCATCGTCACCGCCCAGAAGCGCGAACAGAACCTTCAGGACGTGCCGATCGTGGTCACCAGCCTGTCAGCCGAAACCCTGCAAGACGCGGGTGTGCGCGACATCAAGGACCTGCAGATCCTGACGCCGGGCCTAACCGTCACCTCGACCTCGTCGGAAGCCTCGACCACGGCGCGTATCCGCGGCGTCGGCACGGTGGGTGACAACCCTGGCCTCGAAAGCTCGGTCGGCGTGGTCATCGACGGCGTCTATCGCTCGCGCAACTCGGTCGGCTTCGGTGATCTGGGCGAGCTGAGCCGCATCGAGGTTCTGAAGGGACCGCAAGGCACCCTGTTCGGCAAGAACACCTCGGCCGGCGTCATCAACATCATCTCGGAAGCTCCCTCCTTCACGCCGGGCTTCAACGCCGAAATCGGCGTCGGCAACTATGGAGCGATGAATGCCTCGGGTTCGGTGACCGGCCCTATCAGCGATCAGCTGGCCTTCCGCGTGTATGCAGGTCGTCGTGTTCGTGATGGCTTTATGAATATCGACGTAGGTGACGGACCGCGTCCCGAGACTGACGACAACAACCAGGATTTTTCGACTGTCCGCGGCCAACTGCTCTGGCTGCCAAACGATAACACCTCCTTCCGCCTGATTGCCGACTACTCCAGCCGCGACGAGTATTGCTGCGTAGGCACCCAGATCCGGACCGGTCCAACCTATCCGTTCGTCGATGGTCTTTCGAACGGCACGGGCCAGCGTCCGCCCGCGACGGGCTTTGGACCCCTGCCGTTCTCGCGTACCGGCTACGCAAACCGCTCCAGCGGCCAGGAAGTCGAGGACAAGGGCGTGTCGCTTGAAGCCAACTTCGACATGCCGTCGCTGTTCGGCGGTGCCACCCTGACGTCGGTTACGTCGTGGCGTAAATGGACGTCGTCGCTGGGTCAGGATGTAGACTACACGGGCGCTGACCTGCTGTACCGCGTACAGGATGGCGATTATGGTTATTCCGTCGGGAACCTCACCCAGGAGTTCCGTCTCGCCGGCCAGACCGATCGATTCGACTGGCTGGTCGGCGTGTTTGCCACCAAGGAGGACATCGGTCGTACCGACAGCTACTACTTTGGCTCGGACTATACCCCCTACCTCTCGTTTATTCTCAGCGCGGCCTTAAACCGTGCCAACCCCGCGCTGCCGGTCAGCCCCAATGACATTGGCTGCTTCACCGCTGTGGGTCAGACGCCCGCTGGTCTGGGCGGCTGCCTGGCTACGGGCGGAGCGGCCGGCGGTGGTGGCATCGGCTTCATCACCGGCCAGGGCGTCGAGGACAACTACGATCAGGAATCGACCTCGATCGCACTGTTCACCAACAACAGCTGGCACGTCACCGACGCCTTCGACATCACCCTGGGCCTTCGGTACACCATGGATGACAAGAGCCTCGACGCGCAGCAGCGCAATGTGAACGGAAACGGCAACACCTGTAATGCCACTCTGGCCAACGCAGCATCGATCGGTGCCGTTCTGGGAGCGAGCGCACCGACGATCATTGGCAACATCTGCCTGCCTTGGGCCAATTCGGCCTACAATAACCGCAACATTTCGGAGAGCTTCGACGATACCGAATTGAGCGGTACCATCAAGGCAGCCTATCGCCTGAATGACTCAGTTCTGGCCTATGTATCCTATGCTCGTGGCTACAAGAGCTTTGGCTATAACCTAGATCGCGTGCAGTCGGGCATCACCCCCTCCGCTTCGCTGCTCTTCGATTCCGAAGTCGTGGACAGCTACGAAGCTGGCGTGAAGATGACGCTGCTGGATCGTACCCTGCTGCTGAACGCCACCTACTTCGACCAGACGTTCGAGAACTTCCAGCTCAACACCTTCCTGGGTACCGCCTACGTGGTGGAATCCATTCCTGAGCTGACCTCGCGCGGCGTCGATGCCGATTTCGTGTGGTTCTCGCCGGTCGAAGGTTTGAGCTTCCAGGGTGGTGTCACCTACACAGACGCCAAGTACGGCAACTTCACCGCCGCAGATCTGACTGCTCCGGGTAACTTCCCGCAACTGTCGCTGCTCCCGGGCGCGCGCGCTTCGTTCGCTCCGGAATGGTCAGGTACTCTGTCGATCAATTACGATCGGAACCTGGGCAATGGCCTGCGCGGCGGGTTCAGCCTGGCCGGCAAGTATGTGACCGACTACAACACCGGCTCCGATCTTCTGCCCTACAAGCAGCAAGATGGCTTTGCTACCGTCAATGGTCGCATCATGCTGGGCACCGAGGACGAGCGTTGGACGGCCGAGTTCTGGGTCCAGAACCTGACCGACGAAGAGTATGTCCAGGTCGCGTACAACGCTCCGCTGCAAGGCTCGGCATTCCAGACCACGATCCAGCCTAACGGGACCTTCTATAACCCGGCGCTGGACACCCAGACCTATGATGCGTTCCTGGGTGCACCGCGGACCTACGGCGCGACCTTGCGCTTCAAATACTGATCCCGCCGGATTACGAGGAACAAGCTGGGCCGATCGGGAAACCGGTCGGCCCTTTTTGCTTCGCGGATGACGCAGCGCACCGGAGGCACCTGAGCGCCTAGGCCGCCATTATTGGTCTTTGAAGGCCGCATCCCACCAGAGAAAGGCCCGCCGGTCTGACCGGCGGGCCTTGCAGTTCTTGGTCCGGAACGCTCTTGGCCTATTCGGCCGGCTGTGCGGTCGGCGCGCCAGTACTGACCTTGCGCTGGCCCGCGAACATCCGGCCCAGGCGTCTACGGCCCCAACCAGCGACGTCATCCACGATGGTGAAGATGGCCGGGATATAGAGCAGCGAAAGGAAGGTCGAGGAGATCAACCCGCCGACCACGGCTATGGCCATGGGCTGGCGAAACTCGACATCAGCACCCCAGCCGATGGCGACAGGCAGCATGCCCGCGCCCATGGCGAAGGTGGTCATCAGGATGGGGCGTGCCCGCTTGTGTGCGGCATCCAGGATGGCCTCATGACGGGTCATGCCATCCTTCTCGGCGATGATCACATAGTCGACCAGCAGGATGGAGTTCTTGGCTGCGATTCCCATCAGCATCAGCACCCCGATCAGCGAGGAGATCGAGAAACTGGACCCGCCCAGCAGCAGGGCCAGGAAGGCCCCTCCGATGGCGAGTGGAAGGGCCGCCATGATGGTAATCGGATAGGCGAAGCTTTTGAACAGCAGGACCAGAACGGCATACATGAGCAGAATGCCGGTCAGGAAGGCGATGGAAAAGCCGGAGACCATCTCCTGAATGAACTCTTCGTCGCCGGCGGCGACCTGACGAACGCCCTCGGGCAGATTCTGTACGGACGGCAGTTCCAGGACCGCAGCCGAGGCCTCGCCAGACCGTATGCCGTTCAGTTCTGCAGTGATTGAGGCGATACGTGAGCGATCCTGGCGCAGGACCTGTGACGGTCCGGAGCCGAATTGAATGTCCGCTACCGCACTGAGGGGAACTGTCGCGCCTGAAGCGGTGGGAACGCGAAGGTTCTCAATAACCGACAGGTCCTCTCGTGCCTCCGGGCTGAGAAGAATCCGGATTGGAATCTGACGATCGCCGAGATTGAATTTGGCCAGGGCCTGGTCAACGTCGCCGAGAGTAGCGACGCGCACGGCCTGGCTGATCGCCTGGGCCGAGACACCCGCCAATGCCGCCTGATCGGGTCGGGGTGTGACCACGATCTCGGGTCGGGCGATGGCAGCTGTATTGATGACGTTGGCCAGGCCGGGCACGCCGCGCATCTCGGTTTCAACCGCTCGGGCAGCATTGGCCAGTGTCTCCGGGTCGTCGCCCAGGAGGGCGAAGGTATAGGTGGTGCCGTCGCTGGGCCCACCGCCCGCGATGACGACGCCGGCCCCGATGCGGGCCCCTGGAATGGACTTCCAGCCGTCAACCATTTCGCGGGCGAAGGCCTGCTGGCTGAGGTCACGATCGCCCTTGCCCACCATGTCGGCATAGACGGTGGCCTGATTGACGTCCTGGCCGCCGATCGCGGCATAGACGGACACCACCTCGTCGCGGGCCTGAAGATCGTGGGTCAGGCGCTGAACGATAGCGTCCGTTTCACGCAGGGTCGATCCGGGTGGGGTCTCGATCGAGAAGGCCGCACGGCCTTGATCGCCGGAGGGCTGGAACTCAAACGGCACCCGCGTGGCGATGAAGCCTGAAAACAGGAACAGTCCGATGCCCATGGCGAACACCTTCCAGCGGTTCCCTAGGCACCACTTCAGCATCTTGAGATAGCGCGGCATCCACGACGGGTCGCGGTCTTCGTGGTTGGTGTGACGCAGCAGATAGGCCGCCATCAGTGGCGTCAGGGTCCGCGCCACCACCAGCGAGAAGGCGACCGAGATACAGGCGGCCAGAGCAAAGGCCTTGAAGAACTGGCCGATGATGCCCGGCATGAAGCCGACCGGAGCGAAGACCGCGATGATGGTGGCCGTGGTGGCCACGACCGCCAGACCGATCTCGTCAGCTGCCTCCATCGAGGCGTCATAGGGCGATTTGCCGTCGCGCATGTGCCGGACGATGTTCTCGATCTCCACGATGGCGTCATCGACCAGAATGCCAATGGTCAGCGACAGGGCCAGCAGAGTGACCACGTTCAGAGACTGGTTCAGTGGCTCCAGGATCAGGAAGGTGGGGATCAGCGACAGCGGCATGGCCGTGGCCGCGATCAGGGTCGCCCGCCAGTCCCGTAGGAAGATGAAGACCACGACCACGGCCAGGGCCGCACCCAGCAGCAGGGCCTCCAGCGAGGCGAGGTAGCTCTCCTCGATATACTCCACGCTGGCCGTGACCTGTTCGATCTCCAGCTGGGGGTTGGCCTCGTCCAGTTCGGCGACGCGTTCGCGCACGCGCTCGGCGACCTGAACCTCCGACGCCTCACGCGACCGCAGGAAGCTGAAGGTGACGGCCTCCTGACCGTTGAAACGCGCCAGACGGCGTGGCTCGGTCCAGCTGTCGCTGACGGTGCCCAGCTGATCCAGGCGGATGGTTCGGCCACCCGACAGGGGAATCAGCGTCCCGGCCAGCTGGTCCACCGAACCGGCCGAGCCCAGGGTGCGAATGGCCCGCTCGGAGCCCGCCACGGTCACACGGCCGCCCGGCAGGTTGTTGTTGACGGCCGTCAGGGCCTGACTGACCTGGGCCGCCGTGACGCCGTAGGCACCAAGACGGCTGGGATCGAGTTCGACCCTGATCTCCCGATCCACGCCCCCGGAGCGATTGACCTCTCCGACGCCGGGAATAGCCAGAAGCTCTCGAGCAGCCGTATTGTCGATGAACCAGCTGATCTGCTCCGGGCTCATGGAACCCGAGCGGACGACATAGGTGATCAGGGCGTCGCCGGTGATGTCGATACGCGCGACCGTCGGCTCCTGCATGTCCTGAGGCAGGTCGGCGCGCAGTTGGCTGACGGCGTTTCGGGTATCGTTGGTCGCGCGCTCGACGTCGGTTTCCAGCTCGAACTGGACCGTGGTGATCGAGACGCCGTCCAGGATCTGGGAGCTGATCTGGCGCACGCCCGATTGGCCGGCCAGGGCGTCCTCGATCAGGCGGGTGACTTGTGTTTCCATCTCGGCCGGGGCTGCGCCGGGGCGTGCGGCTGTGATCGAGACCAGCGGGAAGGCGATGTCTGGGTTGTTGTTGATCCGCATCCCCATAAAGCCGACGATCCCGCCGACGGTCAGCAGGATGAACATCAGGATGATCGGGATGGGGTTCTTGATCGACCAGGACGAAATGTTGTTCATGACGTCACTTCCGAGCAGGCGCGGTCGTCTGTTGAGCCGGGGCGGCAGGACGTTGGGCGGCCTGGACGGTCACACGGTCCCCTTCATTCAGGAAGCCCGCGCCTGACACAACGATACGCGCGCCCGGCTGGACATTGGCCACGGCAGTTCGATCTGCGGAACGATTGACGACCGTCACGGGAATGAAGCGGACCGTGTTATTGGTCTGCAGGATGAACACGCCTGCGCGGTTGTCGCGGTACAGCACCGAGGCGGTGGGCACGGTCACGCCGGGTTGGGAGCCGACGTCGATCCGGGCGCTCGCAAACATGCCGGGCTTGAGCCCGCTGTTGGACGCCAGGGCGATGCGGGCGATGCCCAACCGGGTCTCGGGATTGACTTCGGACGTCACGATGCGGACCGTCCCGCTGGTTTCGCCGGCCTGATCAGATGTAATTGCGGCCGTCATACCGGCCCGGATCAGGGGCAGGTCGGTCTCCGGCACCTGGGCATCCAGCTCCAGACGTCCGTCGCGGACCATGCGGAACAGCTCGGTGCCCGCGGCGACGATCTGGCCGCGGGTCACGCTGCGGCTGATGATCAGGCCTGAGACGGGCGCGCGGATGGTCGCCTGGCTGAGCTGGGTCTGGGATTGCGCCAGGGTGGCGCGGGCCTGGGCCACTCCGGCCTGTGAGCTGCGCTGGTTGGCCAGGGCCGTGTCCAGCGAGGCCTGGCTGAGGAAGCCGCGGTCCTCCAACTGCTGGGCGCGATCCAGGGCCGCGTCGTCACGGGCGGCATTGGCCTGGGCCGTCTGGAGAGCAGCCTGCTGCTGGCGCACGGCAGCCGAAAGGAGCGCGGTATTCAACTGCACCAGGGGCTGGCCCTGGCGCACATAGCTGCCTTCATCGACCAGGACGGCCGTGGCGACCAGTCCGCCGGTCTCGGCCCCGATCGGCACTTCTTCCCAGGCCGAAACGCTGCCCGACGCGGTCACGACGCGAGGCAAGGCGGTTTCGGTGGCGGTGGCGACGGTCACGGTCTGGCTGGACGCGCCGGCCCCGTCCTTCTTTTCGGCCTCGCCATGTCCGCCGCAGGCGGCGACAGTCAGTCCGAGGGCTACGACAAGGCCCAGGGCGCGGAGGGTTTGGGTTGAGCGCACGAGAAATCCCCTGAGATGCGGCATTGGGAGCCCGCAGCCCGTGTAGAAACAGATGGCTTAAGTCATCAAGCGTTGATTACCCTGTTCATGGGCCGATCTCAAACGCTGACGCACACTCTTACAGCGAAGTAATCCGCAAGGCGGGATGGCGGCGGACGCCGTGCCGCTTTGGCGAACGGCACAGGCCGTGCTAACCGCGCCCCAGCATGACGACACCTCCTATCGACCGAATCCGCAACTTCTCCGTGGTGGCCCATATCGACCACGGCAAATCGACCCTGTCCGACCGCCTGATCCAGGTGACCGGAGGCCTGACGGCGCGCGAGATGTCGTCGCAAGTCCTTGATAACATGGACATCGAGAAGGAGCGGGGGATCACGATCAAGGCGCAGACGGTGCGCCTGAACTATCGGGCCCAGGATGGGCTGGACTACGTCCTGAACCTGATGGACACGCCGGGGCATGTGGACTTTGCCTATGAGGTGAGCCGGTCGCTGGCGGCGTGCGAGGGCAGTCTGCTGGTGGTCGATGCGTCGCAGGGGGTCGAGGCGCAGACCCTGGCCAATGTCTATCAGGCCATCGACAACAACCATGAGATCGTGCCGGTCCTGAACAAGATCGACCTGCCGGCGGCAGAGCCCGAGCGCGTCCGCCAGCAGATCGAGGACGTCATCGGCATCGACGCCAGTGACGCCGTCATGTGCAGCGCCAAGTCCGGCATCGGCATCGAGGATGTGCTGGAGGCCATCGTCACCCGCCTGCCGGCCCCCAAGGGCGACCCCAATGCGCCGCTGAAGGCCCTGCTGGTCGACGCCTGGTACGACGCCTATCTGGGCGTGGTCGTGCTGGTGCGCGTGTTCGACGGCACGCTGAAGGCGGGCCAGCGCGTCAAGATGATGCAGAACGGCTCGACCCACCTGATCGACCGGGTCGGGGTCTTCCTGCCCAAGAACACCCCGGTCGAGAGCCTGGGGCCGGGCGAGGTCGGCTTCATCACCGCCCAGATCAAGGAGGTCGCCCACGCCGCCGTCGGCGACACCATTACCGATGAGAAGAAACCCACGGCCGAGCCGTTGAAGGGGTTCAAGGAAGTCCAGTCCGTCGTCTTCTGCGGCCTGTTCCCGGTCGATGCCGCCGATTTCGAGGACCTGCGCGCCGCCATCGGCCGCCTGCGCCTGAACGACGCCAGCTTCACCTATGAGATGGAAAGCTCGGCCGCCCTGGGCTTCGGCTTCCGCTGCGGCTTCCTGGGCCTGCTGCATCTGGAGATCATCCAGGAGCGCCTCAGCCGCGAGTTCAATCTGGACCTGATCGCGACGGCCCCCTCGGTCGTCTACAAGATCCAGAAGCGCGACGGCACCGAGATCGACCTGCACAACCCCGCCGACCTGCCCGATGTGATGCAGATCGAGACGATCAGCGAGCCCTGGATCAAGGCCACCATCCTGACCCCCGACGAATATCTGGGCGGCGTCATCAAGCTGTGTCAGGACCGCCGCGGCAGCCAGATCGAACTGTCCTACGTCGGCACCCGCGCCCTGGTGGTCTATGAGCTGCCGCTGAACGAAGTGGTCTTCGACTTCTACGACCGGCTGAAATCCATCTCCAAGGGCTATGCCTCGTTCGACTACGAGATCACGGACTACAAGGTCGGCGACCTGGTCAAGATGAGCATCCTGGTCAATGCCGAGCCGGTCGACGCCCTGTCCATGCTGGTCCACCGCGGCCGGGCCGAAACGCGCGGACGCGGCATGGTCGAGAAGATGAAGGAGCTGATCCCGCCCCACATGTTCGTCATCCCGATCCAGGCGGCCATCGGCGGCAAGATCATCGCCCGCGAAACCGTCCGCGCCCTGCGCAAGGATGTGACGTCCAAATGCTACGGCGGCGACGCCACCCGCAAGAAGAAGCTGCTGGAGAAGCAGAAGGCCGGCAAGAAGCGCATGCGCCAGTTCGGCAAGGTGGAGATCCCGCAGGAGGCGTTCATCGCCGCGCTGAAGATGGATGAGGATTGAGGGGGCTATGCCAAGTGCCGTTAGCCGATCAGCTTGCGCGCGTCGGCGGCTCCTGACAGGTTCATTACGAGTCAGACAATAGGGGCGGGCAATGATTGAACTCTACGGCGTGAGCCACGACGCGGTCATCAAAAGCGCCGTCGGTCAGGCGAGCACTAACTACAGATTTGCTCTTGATAGAATATTTCCACTGATTGACAAATTCCAAGAACAGCGCAAGGTTCAGCGCAAGAAATTCTATGAAAGACTAAGAGGCGACATCCTGAAGGGATGTCAGATGCCGCCGATTACACTAGCTTTCGTCGATGAGGCGATGGCGTCTTCGCTCGACTCCAAAGCCCTTTCGGATTTTATCAATAACAATATCTCGCAGGGTTATGTACTCGACGGCATGCAAAGGCTCAACACGCTGAGCGACGCCTCGATCGAGAACGATTTCGACGACCAACTAAAGCTTCCTGTCAATGTAATCATCGCCGAACGGTACGACCTGCTTCTGTACCGCATGATTACGTTAAATAACGGTCAGAAGCCGATGACCGCTCGACACCAAATCGAGATGTTGACGAAAGGTATGCTCGACATCGGTGATATTGGCATAAACGTTTTCTCTGAGAAAGAGACGGAAACCGCAAAGCCTCCGCCTGGATCCTTCCGAAGGAGCGACATTGCGGAAGCCTACACGGCGTTCCTAACAGACAGTGTCCACAACCAGAACGCCCGGATTATTGAGTCGAAGTTAGACGAAATTCTTGTCGGCAAAGTGATGGACAGCGACATCACTGAATCCGAAATCTCATTCCATGACATTCTCGGTCTCGTTGCGAAGTTCGCCGCAGACGTTAAGGGGCGGGATTGGCTCCGGCTAGGCAATAATCTGATTGGCTTTACAGTTGGAGCGAAGCGGAGTTACGGAACGCTTTCCAAGTTCGATTCTGAGCGTTTCGGCAGCCTTACCGAACTTTTCGAAGAGGCGTTTGAGGCAATCAACGTTTCGAAGGTGAATGTAGGGAAAACGCGCCGGGAGCTTTCCCGTGACTTCATTGAGAAGGTTGACCAGTTCGCGGCGCGGGATGTCGACGAAGTGACCGAGGCCTTCCATGAGGCCACTTTGGTGGACTGACGTGGCCGGCATCCTCACTCTCAATGAGCCGGGACACGGAGGGTACCAGCCTGCCGCGCCCTTCGGCCTGCATTCTGATGGAGTGCCTCCGCACGAAATTCTTCGTCTGCTCCTTGGGAGCGTAAATGTCACGGAGAGTTCAACTGGGGCACTGACACAGTTTGAATTTAGCCGTTGAGGGGTGTGCCACCCCGAGACACGACCTCCAGACCAACTCTGGAGATGTCCCAATGCGGCACAGAACTGATTTTGTCTCGATCCCCTTCGCCAACCTGGCTGTCCGCCGCCGCTGTGTGGACGGCTCCGTCCAGTTCGTCGGCGCTATCGATGGCCGCGACTGTGTTCACTCTCCCACTTTCGAAGGTGCGGTCCAGTCTTTGCTGCGTCGTGCCTGTCACGTCGCTGTCCATTAGGTCAAAGTTATAGTAACGGCCACAGCGGAAGGAACTTTGTTCGGCTTAGGGCCGAGTCAATCTGTTCGGATATAGTGTAACGAGCGCTATCAATAATTAGGCTGGACTCCACGTTAACGATGTGGGAACGCTGAACGCGAAAAGCGGACTCATGACGGCGTTTTTGGACTCGATCTGCGCAAGACGAGTCTATCGAGTGGTTGGATTTGGTCGCTCGGCACTATTTTGGTAAGAGTCGCCTGAGGCGCAGGAGGCAGTTGATGAACAAGGCAGAACGCGCCGCTCTCCTTCAGGAATTGAAACGCACCACCGGCCAGATCAACCCGGACGGCAGCCCGTTCATCGACGACGGGGAAATCACCGATCCGAAGGTGTTGTCCCGGTTCTCCCAACCCTCTCGCGAGAAGATCAAGGCGCTCGCCGAGCGTATGGCGCGCAAGCCGCCGACTGACCGGGTCAAGAACTAACCCGGCCTGGCAGCGAGGCGCGCGTCACATGACGTATCTCCCGCTGGGCCACGGTCTTCGCCAGCACTTCCTCGGCCCGCAGGTCAAGCCGGGCGGACAGGAACCGTTCGTTGGAACCCTATCGCCGCACGGAGGAGAAGTAGCCCGTGATCAGGATCAAACGCCCGGATTGGCGCCGGACCATCCCGGAGGATCAAGACGGCGGCTTGATTCCCTGGCGACTCAATCTGGCCCCGGGGCGGCGTTCGCGATGGCAAAGTCCAAGCCCTGAGAGATTGTGCCAAAGCAAGGGCGCTGCTTCGTCGAACGGCGTTCTTGGCCAACGCGAGGGCGGGTGGCCGCTCCGGTCGATGCTCGCGAGACGGCAGATCAATCGGGGTGACTACGGCCTGAGATCAGTCCGGACCGGCCCGAGGCGGTAAGGGCCAGACGCCACGGCCCCTTGCTGAAGGATTGCGGGCACGCTAATAACCGACTGATCAGTTATTAGGACGACCCTCAATGTTGCCTCCCGGTGAACCCAAATGGCGCCGCCGCGCGGCTGACCGGCCCAAAGAGATCATCTCGGCCGCGCTTGAGGTCTTTTCCGAGCACGGCTTCACCCGAGCCCGGCTGGACGACATCGCCAGGGCGGCAGGGGTCTCGAAAGGCGCGCTCTACCTGTATTTCGAAACGAAACAGGATCTGTTCAAGGCCGTGGTCCAGGACGCCATCGAACCGAGACTGCTGAAGATTCGAACCGGCGCCGGGACCGAAATCCCCTTCGACGAAGCCGCGCGGCTGGGCGTCGGCGTTCTCGTCTCCGCGATCCAGTCGAATCCCCGCATCGGCGGAGTGTTGAAGCTGATTGTCGCGGAAAGCCGGAACCTGCCCGAACTGGCCCTGATCTGGCATCAAACCGTGATAACGCCGCTGCTTTCTCTGATCTCAGACATCATCCGTCGCGGTCAACGGTCCGGCGACGTCCGGTCCGGCGACCCCGAATTGTTCGCCATGGGGCTGTTGGGTCCACTCGTACTGGGGCTGCTGTGGCGGGAAACCTTCGAACCCATCGGGGCCGACCCGTTGCCGCTTGAGGCGCTCGCATCCCAGCACCTGGACACGGTCCTCAAGGGAATGAAGGCGTGAGGCGCCGGCTCATCTACAGGATCGCCGCCGTTGTCGGTGTCGTCGCGACGGGGGCCGCGGTCTGGTCGTTTCTACAGACCGACCAGACGAACCGGCCCCTTTCCGGCTACGTCGAAGGCGAGTCGGTCTATCTCGCGGCGCCCGCCTCCGGCGCGCTCGAAGCCCTGTATGTACGGGAAGGCGACCGCGTCCAGACCGGCGCGGTGACCTTCCAGATCGACCCCGGCGTGCAGCAGGCCCAGGAGCGCGGCGCGGCGGCGTCCGTCGAGGCCGCCCGAGCCCGCGCGGACGATCTCCGCACGGGACAGAGGGCGCAGGAACTCGAGGTGTTCGACACCGAACTCGCCGCCGCCCAGGCGCAGCTCCGGGAAGCCGAAGCCAGCTATGCCCGGATCGAACCCCTGGTGCGCCGGGGCATCTACGCGCCGGCCAGGCTCGACCAGGAGCGAGCGAACCGGGACACGGCGAGGGCGCAGGTCGAGGCCGTCCGCCGTCGCCGGGAGGTGGCCACGCTCGGTGCGCGGGAAGACGCGCTGCGCGCCGCCGAACAACAGATCCGCCAGGCCGAGGGCGGCCTGAACGAAGCCGAGGTTCGCCTGCGCACCCTCTCTCCCCGGGCGCCGGTGGAAGCCCGTGTCGAGGAAATATTCTTCCGCCAAGGCGAATTCGTCCCCGCCAATCAACCCGTCCTCGCGCTGCTGCCCGACGCAGAGGTCAAGTTGCGGTTCTTCGTGCCGGAGCGCGAGTTGATCCACTATCGACCCGGGGCCGTGGTCAGGTTCAGCTGTGATGGCTGCGGTGCGCCGCGCAAGGCCCGGATCACCTGGATCAGCCCGCGACCCGAGTTCACTCCGCCTATCCTCTACAGTCAGGGGAGCCGGGATCGGCTGGTCTTTATGATCGAGGCGGCGCCGGAAAATCCACGCTCGCTCCAGCCGGGTTTGCCGGTCGATGTTCAGCGGTTGCGAGGCACAAGATGACTGTTGCAAGTCCGGTTATCGATGTGCGGGGCCTTAACAAGTCGTTCGGAGCCCTCCACGCGGTTCAGGACTTTGGCATCACCGTCGAGCGGGGACGAATATGCGGATTTCTCGGTCCGAACGGGGCCGGGAAGACGACCACGCTTCGTCTCTTGTGCGGTCTGCTGACGCCAGACAGCGGCCAGGGTGAGGTTCTTGGCTACAATGTCATGAGCCAGTCCGAGCTGATCAAACGCCGGGTCGGCTACATGACCCAGAAATTCTCGCTCTATGACGACCTGTCCATCGAGCAGAACCTGATCTTCACCAGCCGGGTTCACGAACTGGACCGCCGGGCCGCCCGGGTCGAGGCCGCACTCGAACGTTTGGGGCTGGTCAAGCGGCGGCGACAGTTGGCAGGCACCCTCTCCGGCGGCTGGAAGCAACGTCTGGCGCTGGCCGCCGCGACGCTGCACGAACCCGAGTTGCTCCTGCTCGACGAGCCGACCGCCGGCGTCGATCCCGAAGCCCGGCGGACCTTCTGGGACGAAATCCATGCGCTCTCCGACGAGGGCATGACCGTTCTGGTGTCCACGCATTACATGGACGAGGCGGAACGGTGTCACGAGATCGCCTATATCGCCGGAGGTCGAACGCTGGCCCGGGGTACGGCCGACCAGGTCATCGATGAGTCCGGCCTGACCACATTCCTCGCGGAAGGACCGAACGTCGGGCGGCTCATTGCACGCCTCCGGAACCAGGCCGGCGTCGAGATGGCGACGGTGTTCGGCACGACCTTGCACGTCTCCGGCCGGGATCGCCCGGCGCTCGAAGACGCCATCGCGCCCTTCCGCGGCCCGCAAGTCGTCTGGAAGGAGACGCGGCCCACCCTGGAGGACGTGTTCATCCAGTTGACGGCCGACCTTCAGCGAGAGTCGGACTGATGCTCTCTGCGACCCGCATCTGGGCTGTGATGGCCAAGGAATTCATCCAGCTCACGCGCGATCACCTCGCCTACGCCATGATTCTCATCATGCCGATCCTCCAGCTGGTGCTGTTCGGCTATGCGATCAATGACGATCCGCGAAACCTGCCGACCGCCGTCTATGTGCAGGACCACGGAAGCTTTTCGCGCTCGTTTCTGAGCGCCCTGACGAACAGCGGTTATTTTCGCATAACGCAGTCGGCGAACAGCCAGGCCGAGCTGGACAGGTCCCTGGCTCGCGGCGAGGTCCAGTTCGCCGTGGTGATCCCGCAGGATTTCACGCGTCGGGTTGTCCGCGGGGAAAATCCCACGATCCTGATCGAAGCCGACGCCGCGGATCCTTCGGCGACGGGCGGAGCTCTGGCCGCGCTCGCCGGCCTTCCGGGCCAAGCGCTGGCTCGCGACCTGACCGGCCCGCTGGTCCGGTCGACCCAGGGCGCCCCGTTCGAGGTCATCGTTCACAGGCGTTACAATCCGGAGGGCATCACCGCCTTCAACATCGTTCCCGGCCTGCTCGGGGTCATTCTGTCGATGACCCTGGTCATGATGACGTCGCTGGCCATGGCGCGCGAGCGGGAGCGCGGTACGCTGGAAAGCCTGCTGGCGACGCCTGTGCGGCCGCTCGAAGTCATGATCGGCAAGCTCGCCCCCTATGTCGGTGTGGGCGTTGTCCAGGTGACCCTCTTCCTGGTGATGGCTCGGCTCCTGTTCGACGTCCCCATGGTCGGCGGCTGGGACGCCCTTGTTGTCGGCGTCATGCTCTTCATCGTGGGATCGTTGGCCCTCGGCTTCTTCCTGTCCACCCTCGCCCAGACCCAGATGCAGGCCATGCAGATGTCCATCTTCTACATCCTGCCGTCCATGCTGCTCTCCGGATTCCTGTTCCCCTTCCGCGGCATGCCGGACTGGGCCCAGGCCCTGGGCTCATTGATCCCGGTCACCCATTTCCTGAGGATCGTCCGCGGCGCCCTGCTGAAGGGCGTCGGTCTGGCCGACGCCTGGCCAAGCGTGATGGCGCTGGCCGCCTTCGTCGTCGTCGTCACGGCCCTCGCGATCATGCGCTACCGGACCACTCTCGACTGATATCGCGTCAAGCACCCCGTTTGGCCGCCTAAGCGGCGATGCTTCTCGATTCCGCGGCCTCTGACGACCACCAGCGATGCATCGCCCCAAGCGCGGTCCGGCATTCATTCAGGCCCGATGGGGTCAAGGCGTATCCGGATTTTGACCGTGTGCGGATGGCGCCAGGATCAAGCGCCGTGCGCAACTCAGAAACATAAACATAAACGCTACGGCGGCTGAGCCCAAAACAACTGGCGCTGACGATCTCGCCTTGGGCCCGCCAGAGCATGGAAAGCACCCGCGCGCGGCCTGCGGACACACCAAACCACTGCACGAATGCAAGGTCTTCGGCGACCAGGACATCGTTCGCAGCGGGCCTAGAATGCATGTCGACAATATGATTTGCCTGCTATTTATTTGCAACCTATATGGCGGGAATGACCACCACCGACATCCCGCTCGGCCGCGCGATCGGCTTGGCAAGCCGCAAATGGCGTCTGCGTCTGGACGAGCGCCTCAGGCACCTCAACCTGACGCAGGCCCGTTGGCATGTTCTGCTTGAACTCAAAAAAGCGGACAGGATGTTGAGCCAGAAAGATCTGGCGGCGCGCATCGGCATCGAGCCTCCCACGCTCGTCCGTCAGCTGGACGACCTGGAACGACGCGGACTTGTTCGCCGCGAGGCGATCGAAGGAGACCGAAGGACCAACGCTGTCTACCTGACAGAGGCCGCCGGGCCCGTTCTGGATGCGATTCTGGAGATCGCCGAACAGGTCCGGCGCGAGATCACCGGGGGATTGTCCAGGGACGACCTGACCACCGCCACCCGGGTCATTGCGCACATCAACGAAAGACTAGACGACAAATGAGCGACGCTCCCTCGCCTCCCCCCGCCGCCCCGAAGGAAAAGTCCAAACGAGGGCGGCGCAGGCTGATCATCCTCGTCGGCGTCGTCGTAGCCGTCGTCGCACTCGTTTTCGGCTGGATTCACCTGCGGGCGGGAAGTGTGTCGACCAACGACGCGCGCATCGCCGCTCACGTCGTCGCCGTCAGCAGCGAGGTCTCGGGACGGGTGGTTGATCTTCAGGTCCGCGCGGGCCAACGGGTCCGCGCCGGGCAGCTCCTGGCGCGAATTGATCCCGCGGACTCTCGACTGGCCCTCGAACGGATCGATGCGGAGATCGCGCGGATCGAGGCCCAGCAGAGCCAGCTCCGGGCGCAACAGGCGGCGGTGGTGAGGCGCGTCGGAGAGCAGATGGGCGTGTCGGCGGCCGGAGTGTCAGCAGCCCAGGCGGAGGCTCTGGCCCGCCAGGCGGAAGTCGCTGCGGCGCGCAGCGCCTTCGAGCGGTCAAGGACCCTGTTCGAGCGGGGCCTGGTGGCCCAGAGCCGTTTTGACGAGGATCAGGCCCGTCTTCGCGCGGCCGAACAAAATGCGGCGCGCGCCCAGGCTCAAATCGCGGGGTCGCGGGCCCAGGTCGGCGTCACCCGCGAAGGCTCCAGCGAGGTCGAGGTGCTGGAGGCGCAGGTCGCCGCCCTTGAGGCTCAGAAGCAAGGGTTGCTGGCTCAACGCGGTCAGCAGAATCTGGATCTCGGCCGTCGGGAAATTCGCGCCGCGTTCGACGGCGTGGTCGATCAGACCTTCGTCGATCCGGGAGAGTTCGTCGCCGCCGGCACGCGGCTGCTGATGTATCACAACCCGTCTGAGATCTGGATCGATGCTAACGTGAGGGAGACCGAGGTCCGCAAGATCACCATCGGGGCCCCTGCGCGGGTGAAGATCGACGCCTATCCCGGCCAGACTTTCGAGGCTCGGGTCTCTCAGGTGGGCGGGGCAGCGACCAGTCAGTTCGCCCTGCTTCCCAATCCCAACCCCAGCGGGAATTTCACCAAGGTTACCCAGCGTATCCCGGTCCGACTGGAGGTCGCCCAGCAGGAAGGGCGGTTGCGTCCTGGCATGATGGTCGAGGTGACGATAGATGTCGTCGACTGACGCCTTTTTCGTCCGCTTCGGCCCCGGTTACCGGTGGCTGGCCACCCTGACCGCGATGGTCGCCGCGATCGCGGTGGTGCTGTCTTCGACGATCGTCAATGTCGCGATCCCGGCGATCATGGGTCAGTTCGGCATCGACTCGATCCAGGCCCAGTGGCTGTCGACCGGTTTTCTGGCGGCCATGACGGTGACCATGCTGATGACGGCATGGTGCGAACGCGCGTTCGGCCAGCGGATGACGATGATCGGCGCGCTGGCGCTGTTCCTGTTCGGCTCCGTTATCGGCGGCGTCGCGCCGGATCAGACGGTGCTGGTGATTTCACGCATCCTTCAGGGCTTGGCCGCCGGCCTCGTCCAGCCGCTGGCCATGGTGGTGATGTTCCAGGTCTTCCCACCGCAGCAGCGAGGGGCGGCGATGGGCATTTTCGGCATCGGGGTCGTGCTGGCGCCGGCCCTCGGTCCTTGGGTGGGCGGGGTTCTGATGGACAATTTCGATTGGCGCTTCCTCTTCTATCTGGGGATTCCGTTCGGAGTCGTCGGTATCGTCCTCGCCAACCTGTTCTTGCCGTCGCGGAACCCGGACCTTGACCGGCAACGGCTCGACTGGCCGGCGATCGTCTATCTTTCCGTATTTCTGTTGTCCGTGCTTCAGGCCATCTCGAGCGGCCAGCGCCTGGGGTGGGACTCCAACACCGTGCTCGGTGAAATCGCACTGGCCGTCGCGGCCGGCGGCGCCTTCCTCTGGCATGAACACCGAACCCCGCATCCGATGCTCGATCTCAGGCTGTTCGCAAACGCGCCCTTCGCCGCAGCCTGTGTCGTCAGCTTTGTCCTTGGGGCCGGACTGTTCGGCTCGACCTATCTCCTGCCCATCTTTGTCCAGCAGATCCAGAATCTGACGCCAACCCAGGCCGGGCTGCTGCTGATGCCGGCCGGGTTCGCCCTCGTCTTCGTATTTCCACTCGCCGGCAAACTCAGCGATCTCGCCCCTCCGGGCGTGCTCATCGGTCTCGGCATGGCCATTTTCGCCTATGCCTCCTGGTTGCTCTCGCATGTCAGCGTCGATACCGCCTTCTGGACGTTGGCTTGGTGGACGGTGATCAGCCGGGTCGGCATGGGGTTCGTCTTTCCGTCGCTGAGCGCCGGTTCGCTGACCGTCCTGCCGCCACAGCTCCTCAGCCAGGGGTCAGGCGCGATGAATTTCACCCGACAACTCGGCGGCGCCCTGGGCACCGGCCTGCTTGCGGTCATCGTGGAACGGCGCACCGCCTTCCACGGCGATCTCATCGCCGCCACCCAGACGCCGGACAACGTCGCCACCTCGGCCTATGTTCAGGGCGCCGGCCGGGTGATCGGCGAACTCGGCGTCAGCGGGCTGGACCAGGCCGCCGCCTCCGGTTGGCTGCTGGGCCAGACGGTCGTCTATCAGGCCGCGGCGGCCGCTTATCGCGACGGTTTTCTGATCACGGCGGTCGTCTTCGCGGGGGCCCTCCTGCCCACCTACATTCTTCATCGCGCCCTGCAATCCAACCGCAAGCCTTCCGCCGCACCGCCGACGGCGCTGGAGGCCGAGGGTGACATCGAAGCCGGGTTCGCGCTCGAACCGGTCCTGGCGGATGATCCCGGTCCCCAGGCAAAGCGCGGCGCGGCATGACGACGTCGCGAAGAGCTTCACTCGTTTTCCGGGCGAATGGATGAGGACTGAATGTCCACCAATGTGCGCACGACGGCGGTGAACCGGGGGCCGCGCGCCCGGATTTGCTCGCGCGCGAGGTGCGGCTGCAAGGCGTTGAGTCGCGTGGCGAAGCCGATCATCAGATCGAGCACGGCGAGAGCGATGTCCTCGGCGAGCTCGGCCGGCAAGCCGGGGGTCCGCTGCGCCAGCAGCGCGGAAAATACGCCCACGCTTTGCCCCACCGACGTCGCGACCGTTTCCCGGACGGTGTGAAAGGTCTCGTCCTCGGTGAGCAGGAATCCCATGAGGGCACACCCTTCCGGCGCGACCAGGATCTCAAGACACCGACGCACGAACTCCTCCAACCAGTCTTCCCCTTGGCCGGCGTCCGTCAGGGATGCCCGAACATGCGAGCGCCAACGCTCCAGCGCGTCCCGGATGGCGGCCTCGATGAGCTGGTCCTTGGAGTTATACCGTTGATAGATCGTCCGTTTGCTCATGCGCGCATGACGCGCCACCGCTTCGATGGTGGTGCGGGAATACCCTTGGTCGACGAAGATCCGCCACGTCGCGGCCAGCAGGTCCGGCTCTATGAGCTCAGCCTTGTCGTGTGGCGGACGTCCGACCTTGGGAGCACGCGCGGTCGACTTGTCAAAAGCGGAGGCGTTCGGAGGCATTTCCACGTTGTAGGGAACTCGGCCCAAATGAGCGAGTTCCTACGCGGTAACGGTACGGCGTATTACCCTTGTTAATGGACGAGCCCATGCAGAACCTTCGTGCCGCGCTGATTGCATTTCTTGGGTTGACCTTGGGCGCCTGCGCGACCGTGGATCGCGCGCCGGAAATGTCGCTTGCGGAGCTGGAGCGGGGCCTGATCGCCACCCAGGATCCGAGAATCGCCCCTGGCGATGAAGCCCGGCTGGAGCGAATCGCCGAGGACTTCCGGAGGCGGCTCGCGGGCAGCGATCATCGCCGATCCATCCTCGCCCTGTCGGGAGGGGGTGCAAACGGAGCGTACGGCGCAGGCCTTGTGGTCGGCTGGACCCAGCGGGGCGACCGGCCCGAGTTCGACATCGTGACGGGCGTGAGCACCGGCGCGCTTGCGGCGCCCTACGCCTTCCTGGGGCCGGACTGGGACGACGAGCTGGCGGCGGCCTATTCCGAAGGCAAGACCGAGGGGCTGTTGAGCTGGCGCAGCTTCGCCGCCTTTCTCTCCCCGGGGCTTTTCAGTCCCCGAACGCTGGAAGCCCTCGTCGAAGAGCACGTGACGCCGGCCTTGCTGGCGGAAATCGCCCGGGAGAACCGGGAGGGGCGAAGGCTCTTTGTCGCCACCACCAATCTGGATTCAGGCGAGACGGTCATCTGGGACATGGGACTCATGGCGGAGGCGGGCGACGAAAACGCTCTGCGCCTGTTCCGCCAGGTTCTGCTCGCGTCGGCGAGCATTCCGGGCGTCTTCCCTCCGGTGCTGATCGCGGGGGTGACCGAGGGCGGGACGGTGCGTCAGGAAATGCACGTCGACGGGGGCGTGAACACGCCCTTCCTGGGAGTTCCGGAAGGCATGATCCTGAGCGCGGAAACGCTGCCCGGCTGGCGTGGCAGCGAGCTGTTCATCATCGTCAACGGCAAGTTGGCACAGGAATCCCGCGAGACACGGGGAAGTCTGCCGGCGGTCCTTGCCCGTTCGTACAACAGCATGAGCCGAGCGTCGTTGCGCACCAGTCTCGCCGCCCAGGGAGCTTTCGCGCGCCGGAACGGCATGCGCGTGAGCGTGGCCGCCATTCCGCCGGAGGTCGAAGCGTCTGCCCTCGATTTCGATCAGAACGCCATGATGACCCTCTTCGAAGAGGGTCGCCGCCGCGCGGCGAGCGGCGCCGCCTGGGCCCCGTTGGACATCGAACTGGTGGAGCCCCCCTCCCCGCCGGACGTCGCCCGCCCCGCCGAACCGGCTTCCGAACACCAGTAACCCCCGGCACAAAATGACAGAGACGAGAAGAACTCCCCGACGGGTTCCGTCGGAGGCCGCGGTCGCTTGCCTGGCCGTGATGGCCCTCTCAACCGCGGCCAGCGCCCAGGAAGACACCCGCGAAGTCCGGGTCGCCGTCATGCAGCACGACGTTCTTCACCCCGGGTCCGCCGATCGCGAAGGTGGAGCCAATCTGGAGGTGGCGCTGCTGAGCCGTCCCATCACCGCCCTCGACGCGGTCGGCCGGCCCCGGGCCTATCTGAGCGGCTCGCTGAACAGCGACGGCGACACGAATTTCGCTTCGATCGGGTTGTCCTGGCGCCGCGCCGTCTCGGACCGGGTCAGCGGGGAGTTTCAGTTCGGTTATGCCGTACATGACGGGGTGCTGGACACGGACGATCCCGTGGAGGCGCGGTCCCGGCTTCTGCTGGGCTCGCGAGACCTCTTCCGCACCGCCCTGGGCCTTGACTGGGAAGTCTCAGCGGACGTCAGCATCGGGGTGCAATGGGTGCATCTGTCCCATGGACAGATCCTGGGAGATGGACGCAATCAGGGCATCGACACCGCCGGCCTGGTGATGACCTACCGGTTTCGCTGACGGACGGGGATGCCCGCCAGGAGGATCCAATCCGCCATGGCGGTTCCCCGCATTCACGACTTTCGCCCGCCTGAGTTGACGGAGACGGAAGAGGGGCGTCAACTCAGCGCTTCGGTTATCCTCGCCTTTGGCGCGCGAGCGCGGTCTCGCGGAGCGTCCTCGACCTTCGGGAGGCCGGTTGATCGGCGGAGGCCGCAGGTTGAGTCGACAAAGCGGAGCGATCGACCGGGACAAGCAGAACGCCATTCTTGAGGCTGCGATCGATGTTGCGGGCGGCGCAAGGCCCTCCCTGGCCGCGGTCGCCAGCAGGGCGGGGGTATCTCGCCAGACCGTTTACAATCAGTTCGGCGACGCGCAGGGCCTGAGGCGTGCGGTTCTCATCTGGTGCGAGGCAGCGCTCCGGGAACCGTTTCAGAATTTTCCCACCCAATCGGACACCCGAACCACCTTGGCCGCCTATGCGGAATCCGCCTTGAGGCATATGCGCACCGCCCGGTACCAGCGCGCGATCCGCGCCGTCGGCCGGGTCCTGCCCGACGACAAGACCCTGGCGAATGCGATCTGCGCTGAAATCTCGGAAGCGTGCACGTCGAGCCTCAAAGACTTCCTTGAGCGGGAGATGAGAGCAGGACGCCTGGAGGGCGCGGATCCGGACGAGGCCGCCGCTGAGTTTCGCGCCATGACGCTGACGCGGACCCAACTGCGCATGCTCGCGGGCTTGTTCGACGCCGCCGAGATCGGCGACCCCTCAAAAGAGGCCCGCACCGCTGCTGACCGATTTCTACGGCTGATGGGTGCGGGCGCGAGGAAACATAGTCCCTCTTCACGGTTGGACTCCAACGACCGTCGGGTGGAACGCCAGCCTTAGCGCAGGGGGCGAACGCCCAGCGGCGCGGCCGGCGGGCGGCAGTTTCTTTGCAGGCCGACGCCCTTGAGGAATGATCGGCGCACCAAACCCGCCTGAATTGATTGCTGAACCCGGCGGCTGTGCTGTTCCGCGCCGGACAGACGGCGGACCCAGCTGCGCATGGGAATGAAGTCCGTCACCGTGTCTCGAACGACGTCCAGCGCGGCACCGGCGGCGATGTCTTCCGTTCGTTCGACGCTCGCCCGTTCAGGATCGTCAAGATCGGGTCCCAGCGCCTCGTCCAGGCGTGCGACCTCGGCCGATATCAATCTGCACCCGCTGAGGCCTGCAAGCTCATAGGGATGGACGACTGCTTCGGTCAGAACGGCGGGAATCGCGTCGCGGCGCACATTCAGATCTTCGAGCGGTGTCGCTGCGGCGTCGGCGACACCCGCCCTGAACGTCTGCGTCCCCCGGTGAAGGGACATGCCGCCATTGCATGCCGCCAGCGGGGCGACGAGCAGGAGAAACGCTATGGATTTTCGCAGCATGATGGTCCTCAACCAGACGACTGACGCGGCAGGGGAAGCGCAGCGCGGCCGAGGACCGCGCTGCGCCGGGAGGAAGGACACCCAGACAAGGGCATTGACGAAACTCATTTGGGTACCCGAGCGTTCCATTTCGGGTCTTCGTCTTGAAGGCGTTTTGTGGCGGGCTCGTCTGTGCGGAAGATTTCAATGCTGATGGCTTGCGCTATGGTGGGCGTCGGGTCCTGCGGACAGAAGGAAGGGGCTCCGGAACCGGTCGAAGCGGTTCCTCTGGAGGCGCCAATGGCGGCCACCGATGACCCGGAGATCAGCGACGTCAATTCGCCCGAGGGATATCTTGTCGCCGCCTGCTATGACGACCTGTATATCCTCGCGGCGGCGAAGGCGATCAAGGCCCGATCCCCGGACCCAGAGATCAGGGCTCTGGCCACCCGTCTGGAGACACGACACGTCCAGTTGCTGGCGATTCAGTCAACCTTTCTGGCGGATCTCGGCGGGGCAGCAGCCCCCTCGCGCCTGTCGGCCCGGCATGCCGCCTATGTCGCCGATCTCGAAGCCGCCGCTCCGCGGGAGCGTGATCGGCTCTGGTTGACGCAGCAAATCACCGTGCTGCTCGACTCCTCTCTGCTGCACACCACCTTCTCGCTTCACGCCGACGATCCACGTCTGAAGTCTCATGCCCAGGCAGCCAGCCTCTCGGCCCAGAACCATCTGGACGAAGTCCGCCGCCTCGGAGGTGACAAGCTGCGGCCCCTGGCCGCCTGAAACACTTGGTGATCCGGGTGAAAGGGGTGCGGGCGCACGCGTCCGAACGTCTCCACCTGACGGTGTCGGAGGCTGAGGGGGGCCAGGGTTGCAGAATTTCCGAGGGCGGCGTCACCGTGTCGACGGCGACCCGCGCGGAGGGTGTGAGGCGTTTCATCCGTGCTTCTTCGTCAGAAGTGCAGGTAGTGAGGGGTCTCTTTGACGTTCATCGGATGAGAGCCTCTGCGCCAATGATCGTGCAATTATGAGACGCGACCTGGCTTGATCTCCTGAACCCCCATCAGGAGTTCACGGAACCTCCTTGAGCTTCGGCTGGGATTTGTTCGAACAGCGTTTGTCGAACGTTCCCGACTTGTGTTCCGCTAGGTCCATCTTCTTCCGGCGGGCCGAAGCTAAGGCGGCCAGCGTCCGGTAGCCATGATCTCGTCTTCTAAGGCAGTGGCTTGGAGAAAAGCTTGGCGATCATGGGTTCATAGACGTCCCGCTGGCCGCGACAGCAGTCGGCGACTAGGAACAGAAGCAGGTCCTGCACATGAGGCATGTTGGCTCGGTAGAGAATTTCACGGCTGATCCGGTCGCTTGTTATCAGGTGCGCCTTCTTGAGGACCGACAAATGCGACGACAGGCTGCTCGCCGGCAGCTTGGCGTTCGGCGTCGAACGGTTCAGCTTCTCCAGCATTGCGGTCGGCTTCATCCCGTCGGGCTCCGCGTCGATCAGCATTTTAAAGACCTCCAGCCTGGGCTCGTGACCCAGTGCCGAAAGAGACTCGACCGCAATCCTCGTTTCCATATTTTGAACCTAGTCGAATAGCCGTATTGGTCAAGCCCCCACCAATTGTCGCAATCGGTGGGGTGGGTTAAAGATCAGTTCGAGCAACTTTCCGTCGTTTCCGGTTTGTTCATGTGGCGGATTGTCGCTATCTCAACAAATATGATGTCACGATGGTTGACACCGCTGAGGTCTATACGTCGCGATTACTGACACAGCATGTCAGGAATCTTGACACGGGAGGACTGGAACCTCGAAGTCCTAATTATTTTCCGTAGGTTATCCGAACGAAGCCTATGGCCGACTTTGATCGATACACACAGGAATAACGGCGTTGCCCCAAAGCAACATATTACGAGATTTCGCGTATTATCGTATCGACAAGCGTTGACCTGCTTTTGGCTCATGACGCATACGCTTGTCGATGGTCAACCAACTCAGCACCAGCAAGAGGTCCGCGATCCTCCGGGATATGATGGAACGCCAGGGCATCAACGCGCTGGCGCGGACCAAAGAGGGGAACACGGGGCAGTCTGGCCGCCCGAGCCAGGTGACGGTCCTGAAGCTGCTTGCTGACGCGGGCGATACCGCCATCGACTTCCTCGACCAAAAGATGCGTGATCTCCCCGTCAGGTATGTCGAGGCCGACGAGATGTTCGCCTTTGTCGGCATCCGGGGCTTGACCCTGTTGAAGAACCAGATGCGCGCACCCAAGGGGCAGGGCGTCTTCTGGATTTGGATGGCCATCGACCCCATCAGTAAGCTGATCGTCGCCTGGCATGTCGGCGGTCGAGGGAACGCGGACGCAAAAATTTTCATCGCCGACCTGAAGGCGCGGTGCGCTGACCGCATCCAACTGACGACCGACTCGCACCGCGCCTACTTCGAGGCGGTCGGGTCGGAGTTCGGCGACGACATCGATTATGCGACGGTGAAAAAGCAGGACGACAACGAGCAGCAACTGGTCGTTGAGGAATACACCGGCGTGAAAATGCCTTACCGGCCGAAGAAGCGTCCCAAGCGTGAAATGCACCCGCCCGTCGTTCGCAGCGGAGCCCCGGATGAGGACTGGATCACAACCAATCACATCGAAAGCTTCTTCCAGAAGCTGCGCCAGAACCTGGGGCGGTTCGCGCGGAAGTCGGCGCTCCACTCGAAAACGCTGATCAATCTCAAGCGGGCGCTCGCGCTCTACATCTATCACTACAACTTTCAGCGCATCCACATGACGATCAAGACGACGCCGGCGATGGAGGCCGGCATCGATGACGACCGGTGGACCTGGGAGAACTTTATGGACCTCGTCGATGAAAGGGCGGCGGCTCAAAAGGCAGCCCGGCGTGCCGGTCAGTTGGAGGCCGGCCGCCACGTTGATGACGAGAACATCATCCGCCTGAAAGCCCCCCGCGACGAGCAGGCGGGCGAATACACCGTCATGGTCAACCTGCACCAGAAATACGCCAAGATTCACCTGACCGCCTGCGTGCATCTGCGCGACACCCCTGGCCGGCAGAGCAAGAGGGGCGACTCTCACAAATTCCAGTGCGAAACCTTCGACGCCGCTCAGAACCTCGCCTACGACTTCATGCCCGACGACGTGGATGTCTGCAAAATCTGCCTTGGCGCGTATCACCGCCTCGACACTGGACGCGGCAAGGGCGGCAGCAACCTGAAGCACTAGCGGCGGCAGACGAACGGCGCGTCGTCACCGACGCGCCGTTTATGGTCAGCCCCACTCCGACAGCAGCATCGCCATGACCTTGGACGGGTCTTCTGCGATGGCGACCTCGACACCATCGACGAGGCCGATGAAGCGGTCGTTCGCGACATCGGGATCGACGACGATCGTGATGGTGCGCTCGCCCTTATGAACGACGATCTTGTAGTCTTGGCCTGTCATTGCCGTGCTCCGAAGACAGAGGCGGTGTTGCCTCCGTCATGTCGGGCGCAAGACTCTTGCTACGGCTGGCCCAGCGGCGGAGGGGCCTGAATTTCAAACTGTGTCAGTGCCTCAACTGGTCGAACAGCGGCTCTCGCCACCAATGAATTTCGTCAGGCCACACGGAGGATGTGCAGGCCCGACAAAATATCCCTTTTTCTCTTCGACGGCGACATTACACTCGAAGAGTACGCAAATTTTGTAACAAGTCTTTCTCAACGAAATGGGACATTCTTTGAGAGTCTTCGACAGGAACTAACGCTCGCCCTGCATGCAAAGAAAGCAGGAAGGTTTACAGAATCATTCCTATACTTTTATCGTCTGCTGGAGATGATTGCTGTAGTGTTCCCTCTACTGTATGCGACGACGCAGTCAGACTTTAGTCGATCGCATGATTTCCTTCGCTCGCTCCTATCAAACGAGAAAGATGGTGATCTTAAAGTATTAGCGACCGCGGTGCCGGTGATCGCCCGCCAAGCCAATCTTACCGCTGTCACGTTTGATTTCTCGATAGCTGGATCAGATGCGGCGTGGGTCAGGCTTCTAAAGGCACAAATCGAGCGCTGCGGTATAAGCAATACAGGTGGCTTTGAGTTCGAGTCTGACACCGACATCCTGTTTCATGTGCCGTTCAACTCAATGCCCAATCTACTTGTTCAGTTTCGAAATCGGATGTTTCACTACCGGGTAGGACAGTCAAACTTCAACTTAGGTGCTCTCGGCGGCTCCGAACGAATTTGCCAGATGTTGGTGTCAGAAGCGGCCCATTGGTTCGCGCTGATCTACGCAGAGATCCTTCGTGTGATGGCGAGGAGGCAGTTTTGACCGTCTCTAACTTGCATGGTCGCGCTAGAATTTGGCTCATCGTAACGACTGTGGGCGCGCCTTCGTGCTCTTGCTCTATGCATCCTGCTGCCCGCGCTTATGGTCGCACAAGACGATGATCGGAGTGGGAGTCGAGACCAGTGGATGAACTTCTTTGGATCAAAGCTGTAGACCGCCAGATGAGGCGGGACTGGTGCATAAGCGTGGCGGATGCAGGACTCGATGAGAATGATCTCAGGCGCTACTGGTTGACCGGCGACGATCCGGCGGCATTCGTCGCGTGGTTTGCAGAAAAGTACGACTTGATCCGCTTCGAGACTCGGCTTTTCAGAAGCGCGCCTTCCAAGCCTCAGCCTCCAGCGTGACCGAGGCCTCCAGAGGCGGGGGCAGGATGAACAGGCCGGGTGTCGCCGACAGGTCGTGCAGGCGATAGAGCCGCCAGTCGGCGGGGCGTTCCATGGAGACCTCGCGCTCGGTGCGGGTCAGCCAGAAGGGGGTTGTCGGGCCGCCTCGGGTGGCCTTGACCTCGATCAGGCGCTCGGTGCCGGTGGGCTCGAAGCTGCGAATGTCATAGCCCGCGCCGTCGCCGCGTTCCTGGCTGGTCCATTCGATGCGGCGGGCGAGATCGGGACGGTCGGCGGCGATCAGGCGGGCGCGTTCGTGGTGCAGGACGTGTTCCTCGCCCAGCAGGCCGAGGGCGCGGTTGCGGTGGTCGCGGGCGGCGGGGTCGTATTTACGGACCAGGCGGGCGAGGCCCTCTGGGCGCGGGGTGCGGGGCTGGCCGGGGGGAGGGGTTTCGGTGAGGGTGAGGGGGCGGATGGCTGGGGCGGTGCTGTCGTAGGTCGAACCGTCCTCATGGAAACCTCGAAAAGGCTGCACGTGGGGCCGGGCCCCCTCCACCGCCTTCGGCGGTCCCCCTCCCCCGATGGGGGAGGAATGCGTCGTCGGTGAGGACTTCGGGGTGGCTGTCGAGGTGGCGGTCGATGGCGTCGAAGATGGCGGATTGGTAGTTGGTCAGGGGGCGGTAGCCGCGCACGATGGGCAGACCCAGTTCGGCGGCGACGGCCGAGATGTTCATGTGTTTGAACTCGACCGAGCGGTGGCTGCGTCCGGTGCGTTCCATCAGGGCGCGGGCGCGGTGGGCCTTGACGAAGGGCTGACCGGCGGCGTCGAGGGCGAGCATGGCGAAATAGTCCGCGACGATGGCGTCGAGCTCTTCGTCCTGCCAGTCGGTTCCGGTTTTCGAAGTATCGGCCACGGTGTCTCCCTGAGGCCAGGCTAGACGGCTTGGCGGGGAATGCCAGGGCGGAAGGCGGCGTCGGTTCCGGATGGATACGATTGGATATCGCCCACTGGATTTGTTGGTGACATGGGCGTTTGCGGGGCGATCTGTGCACTTTGCCCGCCATAGGTCGCGGCGGGGCTAGGCTCGTGGGCATGACACAGGCGAAACAGATGACGGAAAACGTGGCCGATGCACCGGCGATGGCGAGGACCGATCCGCGGCGTGGGCGGGAGCGGCGGCCGTACAAGATCCGGGGGCCGGAGACCTGGGCGCTGATCCGCGAGAGCTATCTGGCGGGGGCGTCGGCGCGGCAGCTGGCGGCGCGTTACGACGTGACGGAATGGGCCATATGGCGCCGCGCGTGGAAAAAGGGCTGGACCAAGCAGGACCGGGTCGAGCCGGTGCCGCCGCCCGCGCTGGGACCGCTGACGCCTGAGGTCGACGGGGGTGCGGGGTCTGTCGATGGGCCTGCCGATCCGGGTGCCCTGTCGCGCGAGGCCTTGGCCGGCGTGGCGCGGGCAATGAAGCAGAGCCGTCTGGACGAGGCGCGCAAGCTGGCGCAACTGGCCGTGTCGCTGGGGCGGCTGGGGGAGGGGCCGGGGCGAGGCAACTTTACCCTGAACGACATGGTGCGGGTTGTCTTCGATGACGCATACTGCGTCGAGGTGATGGGGATTGACCCCGATGGACCGCCGGACCCCGACAAGAGCCTGTATTGGGAGCTGCTGCAGCAGACCCGCGAAGTCCGCGAGGAGGCGCAGGTGGAGTTGAAGACCGAGGGATATCGCGAAGGCCGGGCCGAGCTGAGGGCCGAGCTGGGGCTGGAGCCGGAAGCGGACCCGGAGCCGGGCGCGGAAGGGGCGGCGATCTACCGGTTCTATGCGGGCAGGGTGTATCGAAGGCGTCAGGCGTGAATGCCAGCCTCTGCACAGGCTCCCGGCACAGCGGCCCGGAACCCGATCCTCTCCTCACCATTTGAGCACCCATGAAAACAGCCATCGTCACCGGAGCCGCAGGCCTGATCGGCCGGGGGATATGTCAGGCCCTGATCGCGGAGGGCTGGACCGTCGCGGCGTTCGATCTGAAGCCGGGGCCGCAAGGGACGCGGTCGGTGATCTGTGATGTCGGGGACGAGGCGTCGGTGAAGGCGGCGTTTGGCGAGCTGGGGTGGGAGGCGCTGGACCTGCTGGTCAACAATGCGGGGATCGCCCAGCCGGATCGGGGGCCGATGGCCGAGCTGTCGCTGGCCGAGTGGCGCAAGGTGACGGACAGCCACCTGACCGGGGCGTTCCTGATGAGCCGGGCGGCGATACCGCTGCTGGGGGAGGCGGGGACTGGGACGGGGGCCATCATCAACATGGTCTCTACGCGGGCCTTCATGTCCGAGCCGAACACCGAGGCCTATGCCGCCTCCAAGGGGGCGCTGGTCGCCCTGACGCATGCCATGGCGATCAGCCTGGGGCCGCAGGTGCGGGTCAATGCCATCGCGCCGGGCTGGATCACCGATGACGACGACCTGAGGCCGGTCGACCATCAGCAGCATCCGGCCGGCCGGGTGGGGCGGCCCGAGGATATCGCGCAGGCGGTGCTCTATCTGGCCGGGGCGGGGTTCGTGACGGGTCAGGTGCTGAGCGTCGACGGCGGGATGACCCGCAAGATGATCTACGCGGAGTAGGGAGCGGGTGCTGAGGGCCTGACGGAGCCGAGGATTGGCTTAAACAGGTGGCGGGCCAGGTGGCGAACCACGGGCACGACCACGCCATCGCCCGTCAGGTGCAGCGCGTCGCCTTGGCCCGTAGGCAGCCGATAGCGGTCGGGCAGTCCCATCAGGCGGGCGGTCTCGCGCGGGGACATCAGCCGCGAGCGGAGGCGGTCGCCGGTGACTTCCAGCACGATCTGGCGGCTGGAGCCGCCGCCGGGGGTGCGCAGACAGCCGGCGATGCCGTCGAAACGGACCTCGGCCCGCTGGATGCGGTGGCCGTTCTCCTGGCGGGTGCGGCGGTAGGCCGTGCCGTGGGTCAGGGTTCCGTTGCGGCGGGCGGCGGCCAGCTTCTGCAGGTTCAGCGGGCTCATCTGGGACAGCAGACGGGCGGTCTGGTCCGGGGTGTGCCAGGGGGTGTCGGGGCCGTCGGGTTCGATCAGGTCCGTCAGGGTGAGGGTGCGCGGCGGGGGCTCGGGCAGGGTCCACCACAGGGTGCGGGCGGCGACGTCGGGCGGCAGGGCGTGGACGGCGCGAATGACGGCTGGCGGGTGGAAGGGGCCTTGCGGGTCGGGGCTGTGCAGCCGATCGCGCAGGGCGACGCGGTCGTGCGCGCCGATGACGAACAGACGGGGCCGGGACTGGGGCAGGAACCGTTCGGCGTCGATGACCAGGGCCCCGGGGCGATAGCCGCCCTCGGACAGGGTGCGCATCAGCACGGCGAAGTCGGCCCCGCCGCGCGACGTCAGGGTGCCGCAGACATTCTCGATGGCGACGATGGCGGGCGCGCGGTTGTCGGCGGCCAGCCCCTCGATCACGCGCCAGAAGCCGTGGAAGGCTCCGGAACGGTGGCCTGCCAAGCCTCGCCCGGCTCCGGCCAGCGACAGGTCCTGGCAGGGGAAGGAGGCCCAGGCCAGGTCGGCCTGACCGGGCAGTTGATGAGGCGTGATGTCGGCGACGTCGCCGAGGTGGAGCGCATCGTTTCCCCAATTGGCGCGGTAGGCGGCGGCCTTCTTCGCATCGATGTCGTTGGCGAATCGGCAGGTCCAGTCAGGGTCCAGACCGGCGCGGACCATGCCGCCGCCGGCGAAGAATTCGTAGACCTCAGCCACGGTCGTCTATGACGGTCAGCTCGGGCCAGCGGGCGCGGGCGCTGGCCACGGCCTTGTCCCAGCCCTTGGCGCGTGGGCGGTTCGGATTAGGGCGCAGGGTCATGGCGAACAGGTCGTCCAGGCCGAAGGGGGCGGCGACGGTGATGCGGTCGTCCGCCTCCAGCCGGATGCCGACGGCAAAGGCCGGGGCGACGAAGCGGGACAGGGCCTCATCGGTGTCGCACAATGGCTCATAGGGCTCGCCGAAGCGGTCGTGGAACCACAGGTGGACGCGGGCCTGATTGCGCACCTCGACGAGGTCGCTCAGGGGCGGTTCAAACGCGGCGGCGGCGCGCCGGATGACGACGTCCTCGGCATCGTATGAGGTGTCGGGATCGAAATAGCCCAGGTCGTAGTCCTTGATGCCATAGCCGATCGCGCGGCCGGTCCGGGCGTTCCAGACAGCCTGATAGACCGCGCCGGAGAAGACGCGCCAGTCGGGCAGGCCGAGGACGCGGACGGTTGTCAGGACCTGCATCAACTCGGGTTGAGCGCGGACGATGGCGATGAGGCGGGTCTCCAGATCGTCCATTCTCAGAGGTCGCGCACGGGCCAGGCGTGATCCAGCGGCCCGTGGCCGCCGCCCAGGCCCGGCGCGCGGCGGATGGCTTCCGAGACATAGGCCCAGGCGTTGGCGACGGCGGTCTCCAGCGGCAGGCCGCGTGCCAGACCGGCGGCGCAGGCGCTGGCCAGGGTGCAGCCGGTGCCATGGGTGTGCCGCGTCTCGATGCGCGGCCCCTCCAGCAGGGTCTCGCCGGTCGAGGAGATCAGGACGTCGATCACGGTCTCGCCCGGCACATGGCCGCCCTTCATCAGCACGGCCTGTGCACCCATGCCCAGCAGGAAGGCACCCGCCCGACGCTGACCGTCCAGGTCGGTGATGGTGAGACCTGTCAGGGCCTCGGCCTCGGGCGCATTGGGGGTCAGCAGGGCCGCGCGCGGGATCATCAGGCTGCGGACGGCGGCGACGGCGTCGGCGTCCAGCAGGGGGTGGCCGCCCTTGGCGATCATGACGGGATCGACGACGGCGGGGGCCGGGGTGGTGTCCAGAAGGGCGGCGACGCGCTCGATCACGGCGATGGAGCCCAGCATGCCGGTCTTGACGGCATCGGTGCCGATGTCGTCCAGCACGGCGCGGGCCTGTTCCTCGATCAGGTCCAGCGGGAGGGGATGCACGCCGTGGACGCCCAGGGTGTTCTGGACGGTGATGGCGGTGATCGCGGTGGCGGCGAACCCGCCCAGCATCGTGATGGCCTTGATGTCCCCCTGAATGCCCGCGCCGCCGCCGGAATCGGACCCGGCGATGATCAGGACGCGGCCGAGGTCGGCGGGGGGCGGTTGGGTGTGGGCGGGCATGTTTCTGAGATGGCCGAAGGAGGCGATCAGGGCAAGCGGTCGATGGCCGACAGCGCCGCCTGCACCTTCAGCGCCTGGACCGTCTCGCGCACGTCATGCACCCGGATGACGGCGGCACCGTTTCGGGCGGCCTCCAGGGCAAGCGCCAGTGAGCCGCCCAGCCGGTCGGTAGCATTCGTGGCGGTCGGGTCGATGGACTGGATCGTGCGCTTGCGGCTGGCTCCGTAGAGGATGGGCAGGCCGGTGGCGGTGAGGCGGTGCAGATGCCGGGTCAGGGCCAGATTGTGAGCGGCGGTCTTGCCGAAGCCGATGCCGGGGTCCAGCCAGATGCGGTCGGGCGCGAGGCCTGCGGCCATGACCTCTCCGGCCCGCGCGGCCAGCCAGTCGGCGACCTCGGCGACCACGTCGTCGTACTGCGGGGCGTCCTGCATGGTCTGCGGCTGGCCCTGCATATGCATCAGCACGACGTCGCATTGCAGCGCGATGGCGGTGGCGACGCTGTCTGGCGCAAAGCTCAGGGCGGTGACGTCATTCCAGATATTGGCCCCGGCGGCGACGGCGATGCGGGCGACCGGGGGCTTCATGGTGTCGATGCTGATGGCCCCCGACCATCCGGCGTCGCGCAGCCCGGCGATGACGGGGGCGGTGCGGGCGATCTCGGTGTCGACGTCCACGGGCGTCGCGCCGGGCCGGGTGCTCTCGCCGCCGATGTCGAGGATGTCCGCGCCCTGTTCGGCCAGCTTCAGGCCGTGAGCGATGGCGGCCTGGACGGTGTCGTACTGGCCACCGTCCGAGAAGCTGTCGGGCGTGACGTTGACGATGCCCATGACGCGCGGGCGGGACGGGGGACGGGAGTGGGCCATCAGCTCTTGCCGCCGATCAGACCGGCGATGGCGTCCAGATAGGTGCCGAAGGCCTTGCGGCCCGCTGCCGTGATGGTGACGCGGGTCAGGGGCTTGTTGTCCTTGAAGCTCTTGGCGATGGCGACATAGCCGGCCTCTTCAAGCTTCTTCAGATGGACCGACAGATTGCCCTGGGTCGCCTCCAGCGCGTTCTTCAGCTCGGTGAAGTCGGCGGTGTCTGCATCGACCAGATAGACCATGATCCCCAGCCGCAGGCGGCCGTGGATGACGTCGTCTATGCGTCCGAGGTCGGCCAGGCCCATGCGTCAGGCCCGATTTGCCGCACGCGCGTCGCGCAGCATGATCCAGCCGGGCAGGGCGAAGAGCAGGAACAGGGCGGCGGCGCAGACGCCCAGATAACAGTCGACCTGACGGACCAGAAGGCCCAGGGCCACGGCCGTGACCCAGCCGCCGATGGACGTCGCCAGCATCCAGGGCTTGCGCTTCAGGGTATAGACCAGCAGCCAGGCCGACCCCTGAAGACAGAAGACCACGGCGGGATAGTAGAGCCAGACGGCGAAGTCCTGGTCCCGCATGGCTCCGACACCGAAGATGATGATGACGGCGACATTGGCCATGCCTGCGCTGCTGAAGGCGGCGTTCAGGATGCGGGTCGCCAGGGGGCCGCGCGTGCCGCCGACGCCGTCGGCCTTGTCCTTCTGGATGGCCCAGACGAGGACGCTCAGGAAGGCGACGCTGATGCCAATGACGAAGGCCAGATTGGCCAGGTCTGGCCAACGGATGACGCCTGTCGCCTGACCGATGTGGAAGAGGCACTGTAGCCCGTACAGAAGCCCGCCTGCCAGATAGGCGACGGCCAGGGTCAGTTGCGGCTTGCCGCCGCCCTCGACGATGGCGCGCATGAAGGCCAGGTCGTCTTCGGCGGAATGCAGGCGGGGGGGGGTGGGCATGGCGAGGTCTCCGGCAACCGGCTCGTCCCTGAGGTGAACGAGCCGGTTCCTGTTGGCAAGCTATTCGGCGGGCACGGCGTGAGGAACTGGAGCCTTGCGCCACGGGACGCGGCGGCCGTTCAGCGCCTTGCCGACGAAGGTGTGGCGCACCAGCAGTTCGTAGCTGATCAGCGAGACGGCCAGGACGCCGAGGACGATGCTTCCCAACTTGCCCCACCAGGGCAGGGCGACCTCCAGAATCAGCACCTGTCCGGCCATGACCAGCGGCAGATGGATCAGATAGATCCAGTAGGAGGCGTCGGCCAGATAGCGCCGCACGACGCTGTAGCCGCTCAAGAACCGGAGAGACAGGCTGATCGCGGCGAAGGTCGCGGTGAAGACGGCGAAGGCATAGACGGCGGCGGCGAAGGCCTTCGTCGACGGATCGGATATCGGCATCAGCGATGGGACGGGCCCGCCGGAAATCATCAGGGCTCCGGTGCCCGTGCCGACGGCCACGAGGCTGAACAGGGGCCACAGCCGCTCGATCCGGGGCAGCAGGTCGCGGCGGCGATCCAGCAGGATGCCGAGCGTGAACGCCAGGCCGAAGGCGACGACGGCGGCGGGATTGGGCACGAAGCCCTTGTCGGGCGTCGGAATGCCGAAGAAGGCGATCCAGTCCGGCGTCAGCCACAGGGCCAAGGCCAGGGGTGCGGCCAGGACGGCGGGTGTCCACGGACCGATCAGGATGTTGGTCAGACGATCCAGATTCCTGACGAGGCTTCCGTCGCGGTCGATACGCTGGCTGATCAGGCGGACGGCGAGGAAGACGCCGTAGAAGAGCAGCAGCACCCACAGGAACCACAGGTGCAGCAGGGGGAAGGTCTCCAGCGTCAGGGGTGGGGGTGGCGGGCCGTCGGTCGGGATGGCGCCGCCGTTGTCGATGGCCGCCTTCCAGACGATGACGGCGATGACGGCCGGAAAGACGACCCACCACATGCCAAACATGGGGTTGGCGATGCGGCCGGCCCGGTCCTTGACGAAGCCCCAGACACCGCGACGCCTCAGCAACAGATGGGCGAACAGGCCTGCGATGAGGAAGAAGGTCGTCATCCGGAACAGGTGGATGGCGAAAAACAGCACGCTTACACCGGTCGAGGTCTGGTCGTCCGGAAACAGCCAGATTGGCGTCGGCAGATAGGACAGGCTGGCGTGCAGGACGACGCCGAGTATCAGGGCGATGCCGCGCAGGGCGTCGAGTCCATGGAGGCGTTCGGCGTGTGGTGTGGTGGACGGCATGGGATTCCCCTCTCGGTCTGACCATGCAATACATAAGACAAGTTTGAAATGCAAACATGTTGATTCGGTCGTGTGTATGGTCTGGCTCTGTGCGGCGTTCGAAGGGCCCCGCATCTGAAAATATGCTCGACTTCCGTCAGGTCATCACGGAATGTTACAGACTGGTGGATCTGGAGATATTGCCCAATGCCCATGACATCGCGCGCCGGATTTCAGGTCGATGAGGCATTGGCGAGCTTCATCGAAACGGAGGCGCTGCCGGGGCTAGGGCTCGAGGCGGCGAGTTTCTGGAATGGCGTGGCCGACATTTTTGGCTGGGCTGCGCCTGAGAACCGGCGCTTGCTGGCCATCCGGGACGATCTTCAGGACCGCATCGACGGCTGGAACCGCGAACGGAGGGGCCAGCCCTATGACGTGGCGGCCTCGCGCGCCTTTCTGACCCACATCGGCTATCTGGTTGAGGCACCCGCGTCCTTCACCGTCGATCCGCGCAATGTCGATGCCGAGGTTGCGACCCTGGCGGGGCCGCAGCTGGTGGTTCCGATCCTGAACGCGCGCTTTGTGTTGAACGCCGCCAATGCCCGGTGGGGAAGCCTGTACGATGCGCTTTATGGCACGGATGCGCTGGGCGACCTGCCGCCCGCCGGACCCTTTGATGCGGCACGGGGGGTGCGGGTCGTAGCGCGCGCCAAGGCGTTTCTGGACGAAGCCGTGCCGCTGGCCGAGGGCAGTTGGGCCGACCTGGCCGCCCCGCTGGCCGGCATCGCTCTGCGTCACCCCGAACAGTATGTCGGACACAGCGACAGTTCGCGCTTATTTCGACACAACGGCCTGCATATCGAGGTGGTGTTCGATCCAACCCATCCGATCGGCGCGACCGATCCGGCGGGCATCGCTGATGTCATCCTGGAATCCGCCCTGTCGACCATCGTGGATCTGGAGGATTCCGTCGCAGCCGTCGATGCGGCGGACAAGATCGCGGCCTACCGCAACTGGCTGGGCCTGATGAAGGGCGATCTGGTCGAGACCTTCGACAAGGGCGGGCGGTCGATGACGCGGGCGCTCAACCCTGACCGGATGTTCACCGACCCGGACGGGACGACCGTCACCCTGCCGGGCCGGGCCCTGCTGTTCGTGCGCAATGTCGGGCATCTGATGACGACCCCGGCGATGCGTCTGGCCGACGGCACCGAGGCTCCGGAAGGCGTGCTGGATGCCATCGTCACCAGCCTGATCGCCATGCACGATGTGAAGGGGCAGGGGGCGTTCCGAAACAGCCGGGCGGGTTCAATCTATATCGTCAAACCCAAGATGCACGGGCCCGACGAGGCCTCCTTCACCAACCGCCTGTTCGACGCGGTCGAGGATATGATCGGTGCTCCGCGCCGCACGATCAAGGTCGGGGTGATGGACGAAGAGCGCCGCACCTCGGTCAATCTGGCCGCCTGTATCCAGGCGGTGAAGGACCGGATCGTCTTCATCAACACCGGCTTTCTGGACCGCACCGGCGACGAGATCCACACCGTCATGCAGTACGGCCCGGTGGTCCGAAAGGGCGACATCAAGTCCGCCGCCTGGATCGCCGCCTATGAGGCGCGCAACGTCGCCATCGGCCTGAAGCACGGCCTGTCCGGTCGCGCCCAGATCGGCAAGGGCATGTGGGCTGCGCCCGACCGCATGGCCGACATGCTGGACCAGAAGGCGGCGCATCCGAAGACGGGTGCCAACACCGCCTGGGTGCCGTCACCCACGGCCGCGACCCTGCATGCCCTGCACTATCATCAGACCGACGTGTTCGCGCTGCGAGACGCGATCGCTGGCACAGCGACGCCCGATCTGGACCTGCTGCTGACCCCGCCGCTGGCGGAAGGGCGCAATTGGTCAGATGCCGAGGTGGCCGAGGAACTGGACAACAACGCGCAAGGCTTGCTGGGCTATGTCGTGCGGTGGATCGATCAGGGCGTCGGCTGTTCAAAGGTGCCGGACATCCACGACATCGGCCTGATGGAAGACCGCGCGACCCTGCGGATCTCGTCCCAGCACATGGCCAACTGGCTGCTGCACGGCGTCTGCACACGCGAGCAGGTCGAGGCGGCGCTTTTGCGTATGGCAGCCAAGGTCGATGCCCAGAACGCGGGCGACCCGCTTTACCAGCCGATGGCCCGCGATCCCGAGGCCAGCCTGGCGTTTCAGGCGGCGCGGGCGCTGGTGTTCGAGGGTATTGATCAGCCGAACGGTTATACCGAGCCGCTGCTGCACGCCTACAGGCTCAAGACGAAGGCGGCGGGCTGACTACTCGCTGCCGGATCGCCACAGGTTGTTGGTCAGCGGCTCGATCAGATAGGCCAGCGCCGTGCGCTTGCGCAGCAGGACGACGACCTCGACAGGGGCACCCGGACGGATGGTGTCGGCCGACCGGCCCAGCTTCGCCAGTTCCTCGGCCGGTACCACGATCTCGACCCGGAAGAAGGTCGCGCCGGTCTGTTCGACGGTAAAGCTGTCGGCCGAGATACGCGTCACCCTGCCGTGGATGATGGGTGGATTGCTCTCGCGCAGGCCAGGAAACTTCACCTCGGTCTGCTGCCCGGGCTCCAGATTGTCGACATCGTTGGGGCTGATCTGGGCGACGATGACCTGGGAGGCTTCGCTGGGCACCACCTCCATCAGCGTCTGGCCGGCCTGAATGACGCCGCCCTGGGTGAAGATGGTCAGGCCCACCACCTGGCCCGTAGCGGGGGCGCGGACCTCGCTGCGCGCGATCTGGGCGCGCAGTTCGGCCAGGCGCGGACGAAGTTCGTTCAGCTGGACATCGATCAGCCGGAACTGTTCGGCCACGTCCTCGCCCAGTTTCGTCGAGACGCCGGACATTTCTAGCCTGGCCTGGCCGATCGCTTCCCGGGACTGGGCGATCTGTGACCGCAGCGCGCCCTGTTCGCCATCCAGCTGGGCAGCGGCGCGTTCAAGCGCCCTGACCCGCGTCTGCGGGGCATAGCCTTGCGCCGCAAGACTGCGCATGCCGGTCAGCTCTTCCTGTATCAGGCGCTGCTGTTCGACATTGGCGGCGATCTGACCCTGGTAGCCGACGATCTGCTCGTTCAGCTGGTTAACGCGCTGGCCCAGTACGCCGGTTTCGGTCGAGCGGCCGGTCCGGCGGGCGTTGAACTGGGCTTGCTGGATACGCAGAGATTCCTGGGCCAGGGCGGCGTCGTCGGCGTCGAGGCTGGCGAATTCCGCAGGGGTTGGAATACTGGCCAGGCGATCGCGCTCCGCGACCAGTCGTGCCCGCTGGGCCAGCAGGGCATAGACCTGACCGGCCACGCCGCGCTCTGTCGCAGTCAGCTCGCCGGTGCCAACACGCAACAGGACCTGGCCCTGACGGACTGTGTCACCCTCCTCGACCAGCAGGGCACTGACTACGCCTCCGTCCCGGTGCTGGACCGCCTGGCGATTGCCGGACACGGCAACCGAGCCCTGGGCGTAGGCCCCTTGATCCAGGGGGGCAAAGGCGGCCCAGCCGAGGAATATCACGAAGAAGGCCACGATGATGGTTCCGCCGATCATCAGCTCGCGGCGCGGGGCGTCGGTGACGACGGTGGGTTCGGGTGGCTGGGGGGCCGTGGGTTCAGCGGCTTGGGGGGCAGCGTGCGTCATGATGCGGGTCGCGGACCGCGCGGCTGATTCTGAAGTTGCTGAGCCTGGCTTTGGGATTGGCTCTGAGCCTGGGACGGCTGTTGCGGCTGGCTGGCCGGCGGGGTCGGGCGCCCGGCCGTGGCGCGCATCTTCTCCAGTACCTCTTCGCGTGGACCTTCCTGCTGAACCATGCCGTCTCGCATGACCAGAAGGCGATCGACGCGGGCCAGAACCCCGGCCCGGTGCGCGATCACGACCACGGCGGCTCCACGCGCGGCCGCGCCCAGGATGGCCTGCATCAGAGCGGCCTCTCCTTCCTGATCGAGGTTGGAGTTCGGCTCGTCCAGGACCAGCAGGACGGGTTCGCCATACAAGGCCCGCGCCAAGGCAACACGCTGGGCCTGACCTGCCGACAGGCCCTGGCCGAAGGGCCCCAGGATGGTGTCGTAACCCTTGGGAAGCCGAAGGATCAGCTCATGGGCACCCGCCGCCATTGCCGCCTTGACGGCACCGGCGTCCGCGACGTCCTGGGTTACGCCGGTGGCGGTGGCAAATCGCGAGATGTTGTCCTTGATCGAACCGGCGAACAGGCTGGGCACCTGGGGCAGGTAGCCGATGTATCGAGCCAGTTCGTCGCCGTCGCGAGCATCGTATTCGGCCCCGTCCAGTCGGATGGCCCCGGCCTGGGGCTTGAACGCTCCGGCGATAACGCGGGCCAGGGTGGTCTTGCCCGAGCCGCTGGCCCCGACGATGCCCAGGGTCTGGCCGGGTTGCAGGGCGAAGGCGACGCCGCGCAACTGTGGCGTCTCGGTATCGGGGAATTTGACCGTAATGCCCTCGACCTGAAGCCGTCCGCGCGGGGCGGGAAGGGCCGTTCGTTCACGCTCTACGCCAGCGGTGCCTGCAAACAGATCGGTCAGTGTCTTCCAGCTGGCGACGGCCTGGACCAGGCTGGGCCAGACGCCGACCAGAAGTTCGATGGGCGCGACCGCGCGGCTGAGCAGGACGGAGGCGGCGATGATCGAGCCCGGCGTGATGTCGCCCTTGACGGCCAGGTAGGCCGCCAGCCCCAGTGCCGCTGACTGCATCACCAGCCGCAGGAATTTGATCGCGCCGGAATAGCGCCCTCCTGCCAACTGCGCGTCGGCCTGGGCGGCGGTCGCGTGCTGACGCTGGTCGATCTGGCGCGCGATCGACGACTGACGCATGCCCAGGGCGCGGACGACTTCAGACTGGCCGGCAATGCTTTCCTGGGCAGAATAGGCGTGGTTCTGGGACTGGATCGCCTTGTTCAGGCGGGGACGGGTGTCCCGCTCGTTCAGCCAGGCCAGCGCGAAAAGAATCATTCCGCCGACGAGGGTCAGCACCCCGATCAGCGGATGGAGCAGAAAGCAGCAGGCCAGGTAGATCGGTGTCCACGGCGCATCGAACAGGGCCAGCATCCCTTGGCCGCCGATGGCCCCGCGCACATTGTCGAACTCGCGCAGGGCATGGGTGTTGGGGGACTTGCTCTGCAAATCCATGACCCGCGACAGGACCTTGCCAGACAGCATCCGGTCCAGACGAAGTCCGGCGCGCAGCATCAATCGACCGCGCAGCCAGTCCAGCCCGGACAAGGCGGCCAGGGCGAACAGGGCCACCACCGTGATCAGAACCAGCGTCGTCAGACCACCGGTCGGCACGACCCGGTCATAGACCTGCATCATGTAGAGGGTCGGTGTCAGGTACAGCAGATTGACCAGGGCGGAGAACACCGCCGCCCAGACGAAATGGGTCCTGCACGCCTTCAGCGCCTCGGCCAGGGGCTCCGTGCCCGGTTTACTGGGAAGCAGGTTCTTGAACACGAAGGCGGACACAGTCCTTGCGATTGAGCAGATATTTTAGCGCGTTACCGCGATCACGGATAGCCGGAGGCCTTTCAGGAACGGCGCGAACCCGGTCCGGGATGCATCGCCCTTTTCAAACGCCAGCTTGACACCCTCACACAGTATGTAGCACACACTGTGTGTCACACACTATGTGACATCTTCAATGCGAGCTTGCTGATGCCCGAGGGCACCGACATCTTCGAGACCATGCGGCTGGAGCTGCGGCGCGGGTCATTGGTCCTGGCCGTGCTGGCCTGTCTGCGTACCGAACGCTACGGCTACAGCCTGCGTCAGGCCCTGGCCGCCGACGGGCTGGAGATGGAGGAAAGCACCCTCTATCCGCTGCTGCGCCGACTGGAGAGCCAGGGTTTGTTGGATAGCGAGTGGCGCGAGGAGGAGAAGCGCAAGAAGCGTTTCTATCGCCTGTCCCCGCAGGGCGTGACCCTGCTGGCCGCCCTGACTGATGAATGGCGGGGCATCAATGCCTCGCTCGACAAGATTCTCTGACATTTCTGATCTGGAGGGGACCCGAGATGGACCTGATCGACCACTATCTGAACGCCGTCGCCGCCCAACTGCCGCAGGCCGAGCGCGACGACATCATCGCCGAACTGCGCGACCTGATCCTGAGCCGTTTCGAGGCGAAGGAGGAGGCGCTGGGCCGCGAGCTGACCGATGAGGAAAGGGAGGCCATCCTGCGCGAAATCGGTCATCCGCTGACCGTGGCCGGGCGCTATCGCAAGGGGCCGCAGTCCTTGATCGGACCTGAGCTGTTTCCGTGGTGGCTGTTCGCGGTCAAGGCCGGGCTGCTGGTGATGATCGCCATTCAGGTGGTTGTAGCGGTGGTCCATGTGGCGACAGGCACCAGCGATGTGGGGGAGGCTATCGGCAATGCGTTCAGCGGCGCGTTCGAATCCGGCCTGTTCATCATCGGTCTGGCTACCGTGGCCGGGGCCCTGTTCGAGCACAACGGCTACAGGCCCGACTTCATGACCCATTGGCGGGTGAAGGACCTGCCGATGTTCAATCTGTCCGATCCGGACCGGTGGAGCGAGACCCTGCAAGGGCGATCGGGCCAAGGTCGATCAGGTCAGGGACGAACGGCCAGGCCTGCAAGATCGTCGAGCGGAGTGTGGCGGTCCCAGGCCGTGCAAGGTCGCTGGCCGGGCGGAGAGGCTGTGTTCGGTATCGTCGCCCTGCTGGTCTTCATTTCCTGGTGGACGGGGGTGTGGTCGATTTCGGACCTGGACAACATCGCGATTTCCGGTGGTCGGGCCGAGGTCGTTCCATCCTCGATCTGGCAGGCGAACTTCGTGCCGATTCTTCTGCTGGCCATTGGTCAGATGTGGATCGAGATCCTCCGCCTGTTCCGGCCGCAATGGGTGCGTTTCCGGGCTGCGCTTCAGGTGGTTGCCTCCGGCGTCGGCCTGGCCATCGCGTGGACCATCTTTCAGTGGGGCCACTGGTTCACTCTCAGTGACAACGGGTCCTCGGTCCGGATTGCCGGGGACTGGGTGCTGCTGGATTTCGACCGGTTACACGCCGTAGGCGAGGGATCGCGTGATCTGATCGGTGCCGGCAGCACCCTGTCGCTGATCCTGACCTGGGTCATGGTGGCGGTGATGATCTCTCTGGTCTTCTCGATGGCCCGCCATGCCTGGAGCGCGATACGCGGCTAGGTCCCATCACCGCCATGTCCGAAAACCGCGAGACATGGGGCGTGGCCCGGCGCATTCTTCGCTCATGGAAACGCCCGCCGACATTCTGGATCAGGAGGCCTGCTATCGCGCCGTGCTGACGCGGGATGCGCGGTTCGACGGACGATTCTTCGGCTGCGTGAAGACCACCGGCATCTACTGCCGTCCGGTCTGCCCGGCCCGCACGCCCCGGCGCGAGAACATGACTTTTGTCCTCAGCGCAGCGGCGGCAGAAGAGGCGGGGTTTCGCGCCTGTCTACGCTGCCGCCCCGAGACCGCCCCGGACATGGGCGCCTGGCGCGGGACGTCGAATACGGTCAGCCGGGCCCTGGCCCTGATCGAGGCGGGGGCGCTGGACGAGGGCAGTCTGGAGCAACTGGCCGAGCGGCTCGGCGTCGGAGAGCGCCACCTGCGCCGACTGTTCCGCCAGCATCTGGGGGCCGCCCCGATCAGCGTCGCCCAGACGCGGCGCGTGCTGCTGGCCAAGGCGCTGATCCATCAGACCGACCTGACCATGGCCCAGGTGGCCCTGGCTTCGGGCTTTGGCAGTGTCCGGCGTTTCAACGAGACGTTTCAGGCGCTGTATGACCGCCCGCCGTCGGCGCTGCGTCGCCGTGGCGAGCGGATGGGCGACGGCGGAGTGCGGCTCAGCCTGCCTTACCGCCCGCCCTATGACTGGGACGCGATGCTGGTGGCCCTGTCCGCACGCGGAGACACGGTCGAGGGTCTGCGCTGGTCGCGTTCGCTGAAGGATGCGATCGATGGAGCCGAAGGCTTGGTCTCGGTCCTGCCAGGAGCCGCTGGTCGCGTCGATGTGTGTGTGGAGGTCGACGACCTGCGCGCTGTGCCCGGCGTGCTGTCTCGCGTTCGCCGCGTCTTCGATCTGGCCGCCGATCCGGAGGCTATTGGGCGCGATCTGTCGGCCGATCCGGCTCTGGCACCCTTGATCCGGTCCCGGCCGGGACTGCGACTGGCGGGCTTATGGATCGACCCCGATCCGACGGCACCCAGCGACCGGCTCGAAGTCGCAACTCTGGCACCTCGCGCGGAGGCCTGGCGGCCCTGGCGTGCCTATGGCGTGCTGTATGTGAACCTGGCGGGCCTCACCGCCGCCGATCTGGAGGAGAGTGATGTCAAGAACGCGGCCTGAACCCTTGCCCCTGACGCTGGACCGCATCGACACGCCCGTGGGGCAGGTTTTGTTGATCACCGACGCAGCTGGAGCCGTCCGGGCGCTGGACTTTCACGACTACGAGGCACGCATGATGCGATTACTGGCACGGCATTGCGGGCCTTTCGAGCTGCTGCCCGGCGAGGCTCCGGCCCGGGTGAAAGACGCAGTCAGGGCTTATTTCGACGGTGACCGGACGGCGCTTGGTGACGTGATGACCCAAACCGGCGGCACCGACTTCCAGCGCGCGGTCTGGGCGGCCTTGCGGGTGATTCCGGCGGGTCAAACCCGCACCTATGCCCAGATCGCCGAAGCGGCGGGTTCCCCCCGCGCCGTGCGTGCCGCCGGCATGGCCAATGGTCAGAACCCCATTGCCCTGATCGTCCCATGCCACCGCGTCATCGGGGCAGATGGTACTCTGACCGGCTATGCGGGGGGAGTGGAGCGCAAGCGTTGGCTGTTGGCGCATGAGGCTGCTCAGTCGGGCAAGAAGCCTTGACAGTTCATCCGCACACGGGGTGATCTGCCTCCGGGATGCTGGGGAGCACTTGAAATGAATCGGCTACTGTTCGCGGTCGTCGCCACGTCGTTAGTGGCGCAGGCGTCAATGTCATCATCGCAAGACGTCGATGACTGGGAGTTTGACCAGAATGCAGCCGACGACCGGATGGTCGCGGCGGTAAGGTACGACGGGGGCGCTGCACTGGTCGTGCAGTGCCGCGCCGGTGCCCTGACTGCGGTCGTCGCGGGTCTGGGCCAGGTCGATAAGCGGCTGGTGCTGTCAGCTACACGGGCCGATGGCAGAAGCGACACGCAGGTCTGGGCACCGGGCGGCGGGCCGGGCGTCTTGCGTAGTGAAATACCGGCCAGGGACATTCGCTTCATGCGTGGAGGAGGCCTGTATTCCCTGCGCGGAGCCGACGAGGACGGGTCAGGGGTCAGGGCCGACTTCGACCTGCCGACCCAGTCCGCCAACCTGGATCGCGTGCTTAGCGAATGTGGCTGGGCACTGACCGACGACCGTGATCAACTGACGCGTGCCAGTGTCGATGTCTCTCTGGTCGATCCAGCATCGCAGCGCCCCAGCAGGCTGTCCTCGGCAAGCCGACGTGGTGCGCCACGCGCTCGGGGGCCATCGCCATCCGACACGCCCGTCGTTGCACCTGCAGAAACCCAGATCAGTTGCGTGGTGCGCGAGCGGCGACTGTCGGATTGCAGACCCGACCACGCGCGCCTGGTGGAAACCCGGGCGAGCGAGCGGATCGTGGAGGCACTGGAGGGGCGCAACATATTTGCCTCCGACGCTGCAGCTCACGAAGGAGCCGTCTTCTACGCAGGTGGGGCACGGACGATCACGGTCGTCGACTACATCAAGGTACGGTCCCGCTGATCCACCCCGGAGGCTTGCATTTCTTTCACATGCGCCTAGATTATCGCCACTTATGCTAAAAGTGAGCATAAGCCCGCAAGGAGGCGGATATGGCGGACGGAATGTTTGGGTTGTCGGACGAACTGGCGCGCGAGACCGCGCCCGTCTGGGCCAAGGTCAAGGACCATGTCACGCCGATGGAGTGGCCCGCCCAGGCCGCGTTGATCCATGAGATCAACCAGCTGAAGCGCGAGCGGGACGCCGTCATCCTGGCCCACAATTATATGACGCCGGAGATTTTTCATGGTGTCGGCGACTATGTCGGCGACAGCCTGGGCCTGGCCAAGGAGGCGGCGCGTTCGACGGCCAAGATCATCGTCCAGGCCGGCGTGCACTTCATGGCCGAGACCTCCAAGATCCTGTCGCCCGAAAAGATGGTGCTGATCCCCGACCTTAAGGCCGGCTGTTCGCTGGCGGCGTCGATCACCGGGGCGGATGTGCGGCTGATCAAGCAGCGCTATCCCGGCCTGCCGGTCGTCACCTATGTGAACACCACCGCCGATGTGAAAGCCGAGACCGATATCTGCTGCACCAGTGCCAATGCCGTTCAGGTGGTCGAATGGGCGGCGAAGGAATGGGGCGTCGACCGCGTCATCCTGATCCCGGACGAGTTCCTGGCGCGCAATGTGGCGGCCCAGACCACCGTCGGCATCATCGCCTGGCAGGGGCGCTGCGAGGTTCACGAGCGGTTCACAGCCGACGACATCGCGGAGATGCGCGCCGCCTATCCCAATGCCGAAATCCTGGCCCACCCGGAATGCCCTGAAGAGGTGCTGTCGGCCGCCGACTTCGCCGGATCGACCGCCGCCATGACCGACTATGTCATGCAGCGCCAGCCGAAGCAGGTCGTGCTGATCACCGAATGCTCCATGGCATCGAACATCAAGGGTGACGTGCCCGGCGTGGACTTCATCGGCCCGTGCAACCTGTGCCCCTATATGCAGAGGATCACCCTGACCAACATCCGCGATGCGCTGCTGCATCTGCAGTTCGAGGTGACGGTGCCTGAGGACATGGCCGAGCGCGCGCGCCTGGCGGTGCAAAGGATGGTCGATCTGCCGCCGCCGCTGGTGCCCGCCCGCTACGACCTGTTCAAGGCGCGTCACCATGTGGCGGTGGAGCTGATCTGATGCGGCGGGTGAGGCCGATCGTCAGGGGTGGCTTGTGGTCTCGCCGTGGAAAGGCCAGTTCGCAGGCATGACCGACACCAATACCCCCCGCCCGCGCGGCCCCTGGGACCCGCGTCCTGACGAGCCGAAAGCCGTCGAGACGCCTGCTCCCGCAGCGCGCAACGCCGTGGAAACCCCGCTCGACAAGGGTCAGCATCCGGCCTGGGCGCTGATCTCGACCCTGCTGCTGGGTGGTTTCATATGGTGGGTCAGCGGCAGCTGGGTCGTGGCCATGGCGGCGATCTTCGGCTTGTTCGTCCACGAATACGGGCATGTGCTGGCCATGAACGCCGTCGGTATGGGGCCGGCCCGCATCTACATCATCCCTTTTCTCGGAGGACTGGCCAAGGGTCAGCGTATGCCGGTCAGTGAGTGGCACGGCGTGCTGGTTTCTCTGGCGGGGCCAGCCTTTGGTTTGCTGGCGGCCATCCCGTTCTTTGCGCTGTATCTGACCGTCGGTGGCGGCGAGTGGCTGCTGGCGGCGGTGGTGATCGCGGCGATCAACCTCGTCAATCTCGCGCCAGCGCCCCCACTGGATGGGTCCAAGGCCATCGGTCCCGTGCTGGCGCGTATTCACCCGATGCTGGAGCGGGTGGCGATGATCGCGGTGGGCGCTCTGGTCGTCTATTGGGGCTTCGTGACGGGTCGCTGGATCCTGGCCGCCTTCCTCGCCATCGCCCTGTACGGCCACCTGCGTCGCGGAGCCTGGCGTCCGGAGGGCCGTCAGCTGACGGTCAAGGAGGCCGTCATGAGCGTGGGCCTCTTCCTCGCCACCGGCGTGGCCTGTGCCGCTGTGGGGGTCGCGGCGCTTATGCCTCTGGCTGAGGGTTCGCTATCTGAGGCCCTGCGCATCGCCGGGGCCTATCTGGGCATCCGCAGTTGAGCCGCATCCACCACGACGGGCCTCTAATCATCGGCGGGGGGCTGGCCGGTCTGTCCGTCGCGCTGGAGGCCGGGCCGCGACCGGTTCTGGTCATCACGCCCGCGCCTCTGCTTCAGGCCTCGTCCTCGGCCTGGGCCCAGGGCGGGATGGCAGCAGCCCTGTCGTTCAGCGATACCCCCGTCTTGCATGCCGCCGACACCCATGTGGCCGGGGCCGGTCTGGTCGAGCCCGAGGCCGTGCGCCTGCTGACCGAGGACGGCCGCGCCACCGTCGAATGGCTGGCCGCCCTGGGGGCCCCCTTCGACCGCGACGCCAACGGAGACTTCGCCGTCAGTCTGGAAGCAGCGCACTCCAAGGCCCGTGTCGCCCGCGTCGGCGGCGATGGTGCCGGGCGCGCCATTCTGTCGGCCCTGGTAACCTCCGTTCGCGCCGCGCCGCATGTCACCGTCTGGGAGGACGCCCGACTGCGCGGTCTGATTCAGGATGCCACCGGCCGTGTGCGCGGGGCCCTGATCGAACGCGCGGGAGGGCGACTGGTCGAGGTTCTGGCTCCTGCCGTGGTCCTGGCCACGGGTGGGGCAGGGGGCTTGTTCGCCCGCACCACCACGCCTGTCGCCCTGCTGGGCGAAGGTCTGGCCCTGACCTGGCGCGCGGGCGCCGAGATCGTCGATCCGGAGTTCGTCCAGTTTCACCCCACCGCCATGGATGTCGGCCTGGACCCCATGCCGCTGGCCACCGAAGCGCTGCGCGGTGAGGGCGCGCGCCTGATTGATCGACATGGCGACTATCTTCTGGGTCCCGAGCCTGATGCCGACCTGAAGCCCCGGGATATCGTCGCCCGCGCCGTCCATCTGGCTGTGAGCGAGGGCCGCGGCGCGTTTCTGGATGCCCGCGCCGCCATCGGCGAGCATTTCCCGACGGCCTTCCCTGCCGTTTTTGCCGCCTGCATGCGGGCCGGTATCGACCCGCGTGAGAGCCCCATCCCGGTCGCCCCGGCAGCGCATTACCACATGGGCGGGATCGCGGCGGGGCCGGATGGTCATACGACACTGCCGGGTCTTTATGCGGTCGGCGAGTGCGCTTCGACCGGGGTTCACGGGGCCAATCGGCTGGCGTCCAACTCCTTGCTGGAAGCCGCTTCGTTCGGGCGCAGAACCGGACGTGCGGCGGCGGCCGAAACCCTGCGCGACGGTCCCGTGACCGTACCTGCCGCCCCAGCTGACCTGTCAGCAGACGCCTTGGCCCGTCTTCGTGGGGTCATGAGCGACGATGTCGGCGTGGTGCGCGATGCGACCGGCCTGACCCGTGCCCTTGCCGCCATGGCCGAGCTCGAGACCAAGACACCTGACGCCCTGCCGCTGCTGACGGCCCGCTTGATTGCGGCCTCGGCCTTGGCCCGGCACGAAAGCCGGGGCGGTCACTATCGTGCGGACTACCCAGAAACCCTTCCCGAACCCGTGCACACCCGGCTGATCAAACCGGCCGAGGTGCCGATGGCGGCTGAATGACCATGATCCGGACCCTTCCCGACCTGTTGATCGAGCCCATCGTCCGCATGGCCCTGGCCGAGGATCTGGGGCGGGCTGGCGACGTCACGGCCATGGCCTGTATTCCCGTAGGCGCGCGCATGCGGGCCGACTTCGTGGCGCGAAAGCCGGGCGTGGTGGCGGGTCTGGCCTGCGTCCGCTTGGCCGTCCTCGCCATGGACCCCAAGGCGACGATCACCTTGAAACTATGGGACGGCGGTGCCTTTGAGGCCGGTGCCGTTCTGGCCGAGGTCGAGGCCGATGCCCGCGCCTTCCTGTCGGCCGAGCGGACGGCGCTGAACCTGCTAGGCCGTCTGTGCGGCATCGCCACTCTGACGAGCCGCTATGTCGCGGCGGTAGCCGGGACCAGGGCCCGCATCGCCGATACCCGCAAGACCACGCCCGGCCTGCGCGCGCTGGAGAAGCATGCGGTGCTGTGCGGCGGCGGGGTCAACCATCGCTTTGGTCTGGATGACGCCATCCTGATCAAGGACAACCACGTCGTCGTCTGTGGCGGCGTCGTGCCAGCCGTACAGGCGGCGCGCGCCTCTGTCGGACACCTGATGAAGGTCGAGATCGAGGTGGACGGGCTGGATCAGCTGGATCAGCTGCTTCCCCTGATCGATCAGGGCGTCGGGCCGGATGTGATCATGCTGGACAACTTCGACCTGCCCATGCTGCGAGAGGCGGTAGCGCGCGCCGCCGGACGGGTGACGCTGGAGGCGTCGGGCGGCGTGAATCTGCAAACAGTGCGCGGCATCGCCGAGATGGGCGTGGACGTGATCTCGGTCGGGGCCCTGACTCATTCCGCGCCATCGCTGGATATTGGTCTGGACGCCCGTATCGCGTCCTGAGGTCTATCAGGCGGTCGGCGAGACCACGACCGAGACGGTTTCCGCCGACGCTGGCGACGCCGTGGATACGCGCTGCGCATCGCGGGTAGGCGCAGGTGCCGCCTCGGTAGCGACGACGTCCGTATAGGCGACAGGACCTTTGGAGACATCCTGTGCGGTATTCAGGCTGGCCTGAACCACGCGAGGGGTGCTGTCCGATGCGGTGTAAGGGCGACCGGCATAGGCGAAGGCCGCACGCGAGCCTGCGCGTCCGCTGAAGCGATAGAACAGATGATCACCGACCTGGGCCACGCGCACCAGCGAATGGCGCCAGTTGGGGTTTACCGCGGTCGTGTGGAAGTGGGTAGCATTGCCGACGGTGCCGAACACCTGACCGGACAGGGCACCCGAGGCGATGGTGCGGGCCCGGTCCCAGGCGGCAGCGTTGCGGCGGCCCAGAACGTGGCGGTTACAGGTAAAGCTGAACTGGCAGCCCGAGTTGCGGTTCGAGCCCTGATAGACTACACCGCAGACGCTCTTGGGATAGGCCGGGTGCCGCACGCGGTTCAGCACGACCTGGGCCACGGCACGCATACCCTCGCGGCCCTCGCCGCGCGCTTCGTAATAGACGGCTTCGGTCAGGCAATCGAGATCGCGCGAGGCCTCCAGCGCACCGCCGAGGCGGAAGGGTTGAGCGGGTGTGGTGCCGTCGGTCAGGCTGACACGGCGCAGGCCCGATCCGGCCTGGGTGGCACGCAGTTGTTCCAGGCGGGCAGTGAGAAGCTCGGCTTGACGGTCTCGTTGATCCGAACCGGCGACCAGATAGGGGTCATGACGGCGGGCGATGGACAGGGCACTTTCGTCCAGGCCCGCGGCGGCTGCGAGAGCCTCTTCGGTGAAGCCGGCAGCCGTTGCTCCCTGAATCCGCTCGGCTTGTGCCCGAACGGTCGTCGCCTTTGCGGTCGACCCTGCAAAATAGGCTCCGCCGATCGCCAGACCCACCAATGCGCCGAAAGTCGCCACTGCCGTACCGGGCCGAATCCTGGCTTTACGGTCGGCAGGTGACATCACGCGCAGGGGCGACGGGTTCGACAAAGGCTCAGTCCTGTACGGCAGGGCGCTATGCCGCCCCCGGGTAGTCTCGCCGCCGTGCGATCCGCAGGACCCGAACAGGGTGTGCGCCGCAGCAGCTGCAACCATATCGACGGTCGGTGAAATGCCCGTTCCGTCGAGGACGCGCCTTAAGCCAGCCGTTTATGGCCTCAATGTGTTTGATTCGCAAGATTTGTGTGCGGCGCAACATCGCGGTGCCGGCTTTGGGCAACGCCGTGTCATGCCCCGACGCGACTGTGACGGCGTCCAGAGTGGTCATGCCAAATACTGTATTCAAAGACATGGAAACTACACAGGAAGTGGCCTGGCCAAGCGATGCCGATTGAAGCGCATGAGCGACTATTGTTTTCGGTCACCAGGTGCGAAGCCGATTTACTGTCATCTCTGGCCCGCCACATTCGGGCGGAACCCAGCCTCGTGGCTGACGTTCTGGCTTGACCATATTGCTGGAGGATACGTGATGAAACGCCTTGCCCTGACACTCGCCCTTGCCACTCTCGCCGTCGGTGCCGCCGCCTGCGGCTCGACCATCGAACAGAAGGCTGCGACCGGAGCCGTCGCTGGAGCCGTCGTGGGCGGTCCCGTAGGCGCAGCCGTTGGTGGTGCCGCCGGAGCCGCTGTCGGCCAGGCCGAACGGCCGCGCTGATTTCAATGTCGGGGTCAGGCGCGCCCGGTTGCCGGCGCGCCTGACCTTGATTTTTGCGGTCATATGGTCTTTAGGCCACCCGCTGGGCTGAGCGCCGCTCGCCTGTTGCGCAACGCGCATCCGGATACGATCAGGGATATCGACGACTCCACGCATGAGAGATTTGAAACAAACCGGCTTCAACGACCGCATCACGGCTCAGCAGGAGGCCAAGAAGGCGTTGCTGGCCCGCTTCAAGCCCAAGCCTGCGGTGCCGGACCCCGAGTTCGACAAGCTGCAAGCCAAGCGTGAGGCCGAAAAAGAAGCCATTCGCCAGCAGCACGAACTCGAAAAGGCCGAGGCCCGCCGCATCAAGGCCGACAAGGAGGCTGCCCGCATGGCTGCCGAACTGGAGGCCCAGGAAGCCGTCGATGCCGAGAAGCGCGCTGCACGCAAGGAGCGCAAGCAACTCACCAAGGAAGAGCAAAAGGCTGCTCGCGATGCCCGCTACGCTGCCCGCAAAGCTCGTCGCTAGGCTTTACTAGGTCTGGGTGGTGTCGTCGGACCCACCCAGAATCCGGGCCAGTTCCTCGCCCGAATAGGGTTTTCGCAGGAACGGCCAAGGCGCTTCCTTCAGTGCCGCATCCACATCATCGCCTGCATAGCCGGACGTCAGTACGACCCGCATAGCCGGGTAGTCGTGCGCCACTTTTTGCGCCAGCTCTATACCGGTCATGCCGCCGGGCATGACGATATCACTCAGCATGACATCGAACGTCTCGCCCGCCAGCAGTTCCAGGGCCCTGGGCGCGGTTTCGGCTGTCCTGACTTCAAACCCGGTTTCCTGCAACAGCTCCAGCGCCACAGCCGCGACGCTGACGTCATCCTCGACGAGCAGCAGGCGGCGATTGGACACGCTGGCGGGGCGCGCTGCGACTTCTGGCTCCGGTACCGTCACACCGTCAGGAAGCGGCGGCAGGTATAGCTTGATCTGGGTCCCCCGCCCGGGCCTGGACCTTACTCTTGCCGCACCGCCGCTCTGGCGAGCGAAACCGTAGACCTGGCTGAGGCCCAGACCGGTGCCTTTGCCAACAGACTTGGTGGTGAAGAAGGGCTCGAACACCCGTGCCATGACTTCGGCATCCATGCCCGAGCCATTGTCCGACACGGTCACGCAGACATACTGACCCGCCGGCAAGTCGACGACATCGCCGGTATGGACCTCGCAGCTCTGGGTCTGGATGCCGATGCGGCCACCGTCCTTCACGGCGTGGCGGGCATTGACCACCAGATTGAGCAGGGCCGCCTCGAACTGGGCGACATCGACGTTCACAGGCGCCCCGCCACGGCGCAGCCGCAGCCTCAGTTCGACCGCCTCGCCCACGGCGCGCTTCAACAAAGGCTCGCCTTCCTGAATATGGGCGTTCAGATCTACGGGCTGGGGCCGCAGGGTCTGACGGCGCGAGAAGGCCAGTAGTTGGTGCGTCAGGCCCTCGCCCCGGCGGGCGGCAGCCAGGGCGGCCTCGCCCAGCTTCTGGCGCTTGGCTGCGTCATTGGGCGACCTCAGGATGATATCCAGCGCCCCGATGACGACGGTCAGCAGATTGTTGAAATCGTGCGCCACCCCGCCGGTCAGCCGACCAATCGCCTCCATGCGCTGGGCATGCATCAGGTCGGCCTCGGCCCGCGCCTTTTCTGCCAGCGCCTGATTGACCCGGTCTTCCAGCAGTTCGTTGATCCGCTTCAGATCGTCTTCGGCCCGGCGCGCCTCCGTGATGTCGAAGGCCACACCGACGAAGCCGATGACCTCGCCGCCCGAGCTCAGGCGCGGTCGCGAAAAGGATCGCAGCCAGCGATAGACGCCGTCCGCCCGGCGATATCGGGCCTCCATGGCGAACGGGCGTCCCGTCGCTTCGCCCTCGATCGACTGCTGCAGGATCAGTTCCTGATCCTCCGGATGGATCATGTCGCGCCAGTCGCCGGTTCGCGCGTCCTCATAGCTGCCACCGTGATAGGCGACATAGGCCTGGTTGACGAAGGCGCGTGTCCGATCCTGCTGGGTCACCCAGATCAGGACGGGAGCGGTATCGGCGATGTCGCGGAACCGGCTTTCGCTCTCGCGCAGGGCCGCCTCGGCGCATTTGGCAGCGGTGATATCGACCAGCACGGCTACGAAGCCGATCACTTCACCTGACGCCGCCTCCAGCGCTCTCAGGCTTGTCACGGCCCAAACAACCGTGCCGTCAGGCCGGATATAGCGCTTCTCGACATGGCCCTCACCGCCGGCCAGCGCGGCCTGAAGGGCCTCCTGCGTCGGCGCGATGTCTTCGGGGTGGGTGACGTCGCTGGTTTTGACGCCAACCAGGGTTTCCGGCGTCCGACCGATGATCTGGGCAAACCGGGCATTTCCCGACACGACCCGGCCGTCCAGTCCGACGCGGGCGATCCCCGCTGCGGCCTGATCGACCATGGCGTGGAGCTGGGTTTCCGTCTCCGTGGCCCTGTTCTCACTGGCTTTCAATTCGACGACCGACGCGTCCAGCCGTTTGACGATCTTGCGCAGGGCGGCCGCGACGATAGCGGCGAACAGGCCGACGATGATGAAGTTGATCGTGGTCACACGAGCCAGTTGGTCCACAACGGCCTGACCGAACAGGGCGACGTCCAGCATCAGCCAGCCACCGACCAAACTGGCAAAGACGGCTGTCAGTCCAGCTATTCGACCCGCCGCCAGGCTGGCCACGATCACGCCGGGAAGCAGGATCATGAAACCGGGAATGTCGCCATAGATCATCGACAGCGTCTGTCTGACCGCCAGCATCACTGCCGCGCAGACCAAGCCGATGAGTGCGGATTGCCACCAGGCCAGCGCCGGAAGTCGCGCCAGGCGGGTCACGCCGGCGTCGATATCGAATGCGCGACCGAAAGGCTTGCTGTTGGCCATTATCCCCCTGGATGCCTCCTGGAGAGACAGCGTCGCAACGTATTGGACCGGATCGCGTTCCTGCAAGCGCGGCGGTTGCGGACCGTATGCCCAATCCCCAACTGCCAAGCTACATATTCATCGAAGGATCGACCATGACCGCCACCATTCATACCGGATTGACCAAGGCCGAACGCGGCGATGTGGCCGAGGAACTGACCAAGGTGCTGGCCGACAGCTTTGCCGTCTATCTGAAGACGCACGGCTATCACTGGAACGTCCGTGGCCCCGAGTTTTTCAGCTTCCACAATCTGCTGGAGCAGCAGTACACCGACATGTGGAACGCGCTGGACGACATCGCCGAGCGCATCCGTGCCCTGGGTGTGTTGGCCCCACAGAGCTATTCGGCCTTCGGCAATCTGACCTCGATCAAGGACGGCGATCCTGAAAAGGAGGCCACCGACATGCTCAAGGAACTGATGCAGGACCACGAGACCCTGATCGCCACGACCCGCAAGGCTGTGGATATCGCTTCGGACGCCGGTGACGAAGCCTCGGCCGATCTGATGACCCAGCGCCTGGCCGCGCACGAGAAGTTTGCCTGGATGCTGCGCTCGACCCTAGGCGGACGGTAACCGAACCGCGGTTCCCGGCCTGAAAACCGCCGCGCTTTTCGATCATCAAGCGCGGCTGCTTGCGCCCGGGCGGGTTTGGAGTTCGGTTTGAACAAGGTCTGGACAGCGATGAAACGCGCGGCGCGGCCGCACGGGGTGGTGGCCGTCCTGGGGGCGGCCATCCTCGGCGCGAGTCTGGCTGCCGGTTCGGCCCAGCCCCTGGAAAGCGACGCCCGGACCGAGGCCGTGCGCCGGCTCGCGCAGGGGGATCTGGGTCCCGAAGGGCTGGCCGCCATCCGCGCCGGGATGGACACATCCCAGCTGGCGCTGGCAATTCGCCATGACCCGAACCTGCGCCGCGCCGCCTTCTATGACCTGACGCCCGGCTGGGAGACCCTGTCGCTTGGCGGCAAGCCGACACTGGATTTCGGCCAGTCGGGTCTGGAGGCGCAGCGGATCAATGCGGCCACGCCCGCCAGCGGCCTGCTGCGTCCGGCCCGGCCCTTCGTCTTCCGCCCGGCCAGTGCGGCCGACCGCCAGCGCGCCCTGCGCTGCCTGACGCAAGGCATCTATTACGAAGCCGCCCTGGAGCCGACTGAGGGCCAGGAGGCGGTGGCCCAGGTGATCCTGAACCGCGTCCGCGATCTGAACTATCCCAACAGCATCTGCGGCGTGGTGTTCGAGGGGGCCGATCGTACCACCGGCTGTCAGTTCAGCTTTACCTGCATGGGGGCCTTGGCTCAGGCCCCGGTCGGATGGGCGTGGAAGCGGTCACAGACCGTGGCCGAACGCATGCTGTCCGGCCATGTGGCGACCAAGGTCGGCACCGCGACCCACTATCATGCTGATTACGTTCACCCTTGGTGGGCCACGACCCTGAACAAGCTGACGCAGATCGGGGCGCACATCTTCTATCGCTGGAAGGGCATGAGCGGAGAGACATCGGCTTTTCGTCAGGCCTATTCGGGTCGGGAACCTGTGATCGACGAGGCCCGACTGTCGCGGCCTCGACTCCAGCTCGTCGCTACGGACGAGGCCGCCCTGGCCGAGGCGGTCGTCAACGGAGAGACGACCGGCCCGCGCACGGTCGAGATCAACGGCCAGACGCGTGTCGTCGGTGTCGTGTCCCTGGGCGGTCGCCGTCAGCCGACGCCGGAAGAGATCGCCGCCATCAACAAGCGCTTGGCGGACTATGAGCGACCCGCAGAGCCTGCGCCCACGGCTCCTGCACCGGCGGGCGTCACGGTCATGCCGGTCGAGGAGGTCGGACGCCCCGTGCGCTGAACCGTCATTATTACGGCTCCGCTTTGCAACGGCTCCGTTTCATGTGCATTTCCCAACAAATCCCTTGGCGATAAATCGCCGCAGCCAGGCTCCTGTGTGTCCTCGACCTCGATTGAAACCGATGAGACGGCGCGCCTGTCTGCCCTGAAGGCCTATGGCGTCCTGTACACGGCACCGGAGGCGGCCTTCGATGACATCGTCGGATTGGCGGCGCGGTTGTGTGAAGCGCCTACGGCTCTGATCAGCCTGGTGGGCGAGCACGAGCAGTGGTTCAAGGCTCGCGTCGGGCTGGACGCCTGTTCTACGCCACGCGATGTCTCGTTCTGCGATCATGCGATGCACGGCGACGACATCATGGTCGTGCCCGATGCGACCCTCGATCCCCGCTTTGCTGACAATGCGCTGGTGACGGGCGAACCGCATATCCGCTTCTATGCTGGTGCCCCCCTGGTCAGCAGCGATGGGCAGCCTTTGGGGTCGCTGTGTGTCATCGACAGCCATCCGCGCCCCCAGGGTCTGACGGACCTCCAGGCCCACGCCCTGAGTGTTCTGGCGAAACAGGTCCTGACTCAGCTGGAGCTGCGCAAGGCCCTGATCACGGGCCAGGCGACAGGCGTGCAACTGGCCGACAGCGAGGCACGATTTCAGGCCATCGCCGACTCCATGCCCCAGATGGTATGGTCCACCCTGCCGGACGGTTTCCACGACTACTATAATGCTCGCTGGTATGAGTTTACGGGCGTCCCGGCCGGATCGACGGACGGTGAGGGCTGGAACGGCATGTTCCATGCCGACGATCAGGAACGGGCCCGCCAGCGCTGGACCTATTCGCTGCAAACTGGCGAGCCCTATGAGATCGAATACCGCCTGCGTCGCCACGACGGTGTCTATCGCTGGACCTTGGGACGGGCGAACCCGATCCGCGATAACGAAGGCCGCATCACCCGCTGGTTCGGTACCTGCACTGACATCGACGATCTCAAGCGGGCCGAGCAGACCAAGGAACTGGTCAGCCAGGAACTCAGCCACCGGATCAAGAATATCTTCGCCGTGGTCTCGGCCCTGATCGCCCTGTCGGCCCGGCAGTATCCGGAGGCCAAGGGCTTTGCTGCTGCCGTACGCACCCGCATCAATGCCCTGGCCCAGGCGCATGAGTTCGTGCGCCCGCACAGCGACGCCTCCGCGCCTTCGATGGGCGACACGACGCTGCATGCCTTTCTGAACGCCCTGTTCAGTCCCTATGCGCGACTGGACGGCACGCCCCGTGTGATCGTGGCGGGCGATAATGCCGTCTTTGACGACCAGGCCGCGACCTCGGTCGCCCTGCTGTTTCATGAACTGGCGACCAATGCCTACAAATACGGCGCATTGTCCGCACAGGACGGTCTGGTCACCCTGACGACACGGCAGGATGGCGACCGCTTCATCCTGGAGTGGGTCGAGCAAGGTGGGCCGCCCGTGGAAGGAGAGCCGAAGCGCCAAGGCTTCGGGTCTTCGCTGGCTTCCTTGTCCGTAGAAGGCCAGTTGGGCGGCACACTGGTGCGCGAATGGCACAGCGAGGGTCTCAAGGTGGTGGCCAGCCTGCCTGCAACAGCCTTGTCCCGCCGCCGTGCGGCACAAAATGCCGCATGACGCCGGTTTCTGGAAACCGCGCATCATCGTCCGCGTTGTGATGGATAGCCGACACACGGTTCATTCAGCTTCGGAGCACTAAGGTAACGACTATGTCTGCGCGTATCCTCATCATCGAAGACGAGGCCATCGTTGCGATGGAACTTCGCTTCGTCCTCGAGGACCTGGGCTATCAGGTCGTCGGCACCGCTGCGGAAGCGCGCACGGCGCGTGAGATCGTGCGTGAGGAAGACATAGATCTGGCCTTGGTGGACATTCACCTCTCCGACGGTCCTACCGGTGTGGAACTGGGCCGCGAGCTGGGCCAGGAAAAGGGCGTCACCGTCCTGTTCATGACGGCCAATCCCGGCATGGTGCGTGGCGGTGTGATTGGAACGCTTGGGGTTCTGACCAAACCTACCGATGAACGTGCGGTCGAAACAGCCGTAGAATATGCTCTGCGCCGTCGCCAGGGTCGGCCCATCGAATACGCCCCGCCGGGCCTGCAGCTCTTCGCCTGACGCGAGTGGTCACCTCGCTGAGAACAAGCCACGGTGAGCTTGAACAGTTGATCTATGTCAGCACGGATACGCGCGCTGTCACCAACCCTCTACGCGCCGCTGACATTCTGGCCGAGGCTCGTCGCAATAATGCGCGTGATGACATCACGGGCGTGCTGACCTTTACGGGTGGCCAGTTCATTCAGGTTCTGGAAGGGCATCCGGATCAGCTGGAAGACCTGCTCGCCCGGTTGGTCGTGGATCACCGCCACCGAGATCTCAGAATTCTGGCGCGTCGCCCGATTGTTCACCGCGATTTTCGGGGCTGGGATATGGTCAGTCCGCGGCTCGCCCGCGCCCAGATCGATCGCCTGAACGCACTGCTGCCCCAGACGCCTACGGATCTCGACGCCTATGTCGATCTGCTGGCGGAAGCGGTCCATCGGCAGGCCAGCGCTCTTACCGAATACGGTTACGACCCAACACCGGAAGCGCGGGAGACCAAGTCGGACCAGTCGCCGTCCGCCTGATTTACTTACCAGACGCCGATCTTTTCCGCTTCCTTGTGGCTGATCGGATTGTTGGCCTTGGCGTGATCCTCTTCCGCCAGGAACCGTACCGCCTCCAACGCCGCCATACAGCCCATGCCGGCTGCGGTGACCGCCTGGCGATAGATATCGTCGGTCACGTCGCCCGCAGCCCAGACGCCCTCAATGGCTGTGGCGGCCGTGCCGGGCTTCACCACCAGATAGCCGCCCTGCTTGGTCTCCAACTGGCCTGCGAAGAGCTCTGACGACGGCGCATGGCCGATGGCGATGAAGACGCCGTCGGCGGTCAGTCCGTGCGTCTGTCCGGTCTTAACGTTCTTGATGCGGGCACCCGTGACATTGACCCCGCCGAAGTCGTTGGTCTCACCCAGGATTTCGTCGATGGCGCTGTCCCAGATGACCTCGACCTTGGGATTGGACAGCAGGCGTTCCTGAAGGATCTTCTCGGCCCGGAACTCGTCGCGGCGGTGCACGACGGTGACCTTGGACGCAAAATTGGTCAGGAACAGCGCCTCTTCCACCGCCGTATTGCCGCCGCCGACCACGATCACGTCCTTGCCGCGGTAGAAGAAGCCGTCGCAGGTGGCGCAGGCGGAAACGCCAAAGCCCTGGTATTTCGCCTCGCTCTCCAGCCCCAGCCATTTCGCCTGGGCTCCAGTGGAGATGATCACCGTCTCGGCCAGCAGCTCCGTTCCGCTGTCGAGCGTCAGGCGGAATGGGCGCTGGCTCAGGTCGGCCTTGACCACGATGTCCTCGATGATCTCTGTGCCGACATGTTCGGCCTGGGCCCGCATCTGCTCCATCAGCCAAGGACCCTGAATGACGTCGGCGAAGCCGGGATAGTTCTCGACATCGGTGGTGATGGTCAGCTGACCGCCGGGCTGGAGCCCCGCGATCACCACGGGCTGCAACAGGGCGCGCGCGGCATAGATGGCGGCGGTCCAGCCGGCGGGGCCGGAACCGATGATGGCGACGCGGAGGGTACGGGGGGTGCTCATGACACCTATTTAGGCGGTGATTCCGCTTTGTGCGATGCTAGGCTGACGGTTCTTCACAGGCAGGGCAGGGTATTCACATGGAAGGTCGCAGTTCGATCGGGATCGGCGTCGCGCTGGGCGTCTGTATCGGGACGGCCCTTGGCGTGGCTCTGGACAATGTGGCCCTGTGGCTCTCGCTGGGTATCGCTATCGGCGTCGGCATAGGCGTCGCCTTCGATCAGCGGAGGGCCAAGGCGCACAAGGCTGACAAGGGCGGCGACGGTTCTGGATTCAGTGACGGCGGGGGCCGCGACAAGACGGTTGATACCAGCGACGGCTCCGATGGTGGTGGAGACGGCGGCGGCGGGGGCGGCGATTAGGCCTCCAATCGCTCTGCGATGATCCGCGCCGCACGCTCGGTCTCGTTCAGCGGCTCATAGCTCCAGCTTTCCAGCCGCCCGTCGAAGGCTCGCGCCGCCCCGCGGTCGTGCAGGTCCTGATGCAGCCGCGAGAACTTGTCGGCCGGCTTGGTCGCCACCATCGGCAGGATGTGGACCGGTGTGCCGGTCGAGGCGGCCTCGGCGGCCATGTTAGCGCTATCCTCCGTGACCAGGATGTGGTCGGCGAACTGCAAGAAGGCGAAATAGGGGTTCGGACCTTCGCCGTTCCAAATCAGGCCGGGCAGATGCGCCAGCCGGGCCGTCATCGCCGCCTTGGCCTCCTCGGGCGTGCGCCGGGAATAGGTCAACATCAACGAGCCGCCCGCCGCTTCAATCGTCGTCGCGATGCGATCGGCCAGTTCGATGGCCTGGGCGTCGGGCAGATCGTGGGCACGGGACTTGCCACCGATCAGGACCGCGACACGGGGGTGGGGCAGGGGCTCCAGCATTTCTGCGAACGCTGATGCGCCCTCTGCCAGACGGGCGGGCGAGATGCGATGCGGCGATCCGGTGATGGACAGGATGTTGGGACCCTCGATCCCATCATGCCGGGGCGCGACGACCAGATCATAGTCCCCCGTCCGCCAACGCGGATCCTGCGTCTGGACCACGAAGGTCTTCCCGCCCGAGCGCCGTTTGGCCTCGATCGACAGCGGCAGGGTGGCCCGCCCCGTCGCGATCCAGACGTCCGGCCACGGCTCACTGGCGTACGGAATGGGATCGTCGGACGCCGCATCCAGCATCCACTTAGCCTTAAGCGCTGACGGCAGTTTGTCGAAGCCCTTACGCCAGCGCACCCGCTTCACGGTGATGACCGACGGCAAAAGGCGCTGGAGGGCTTCCGCCAACCCCAGCGCCTGATTTTCCATACCGGCCCGGCCGTCCGAGACGACCCAGAGCGAAAGCGGCGACCTGTCGGTCGCTACTTCCACTCGACCTTGAGGATTTCGTAGGCCTTGACGCCGCCGGGAGTGTTCACCTCGACCACGTCGCCGACCTCCTTGGAGATCATGGCGCGGGCGATCGGCGAGGCGACAGAGATCTTGCCCTGCTTCACGTCGGCTTCATGCTCGCCGACGATCTGGTAGCGGCCTTCTTCCTCAGTGTCTTCGTCCACCACGGTGACCGTGGCGCCGAACTTGACCTGGTTTCCGCTCAGCTTGGACACATCGATCACCTGGGCGCGGCTGATCTTGTCCTCGATGTCGGCAATCTGGCCTTCGATCCAGCCCTGTCGCTCCTTGGCGGCGTGATATTCGGCGTTCTCCGAGAGATCGCCATGCTCGCGCGCTTCCGAGATGGCCGAGATTACGCTCGGCCGCTCCACGGACTTCAATTGCTTCAGCTGATCGTCGAGGACACGGTAGCCCTCGGCCGTCATCGGCACTTTTTCCATATGTCGTGAGTTTCTTAGCTATCGCCCGACTGACAAATTGACCGGCACTTGTGATCGCAGGGCGCTTGCGACCGGCCAAAGAGGGTAGGGCACCCCGTCAAAACGTTCAAGACCCTATGGCCGATTGGCGACCCGTGTTCCGGCAACCCGGCGACGAGACAGAGCCCGGATGTGTTTCATCAGGCTCCAGGCCAGCCAGCCGAGGATAGCCATGCCGATGGCCATGAAAGCCACGGACACGATGAAGATGCCGGCCGCAATGAAGGCGAGCACGAAGGACAGGGCGGCGGCCAGGGCGGCGACGATTTGAATGGTTTTCAGGCGCATGAAGCCGTTAACGTGCGATCGATCCCGCGGTTGCTGCCGTCCAGCTCAACAGCCTGTGACTGTGTCCTGTTTGCCGCTTCGGGCGCTCCCGTCAGGCGTAGCTGTAGGGCCCACCCCGCTCCAGCGCCCGCTGATAGGCGGGGCGGGCGTGAATCTTCTTCAGGAACGCTGTCAGACGCGGCTTGTCGGCATAGGGTGCCCGGCTGGCACCGGCCTCGATGGGGAAGCTCATCATGATGTCGGCCGCGCTGAAATCGTCGCCCGCGAACCATTCCGACTTGCCCAGTTCGGCCTCCCAATAGGCCGTGTGGGACGCGATCTGCGGATCGATGAAACTGTCCTGGGCCTTGCCGCTGATGGCCTTGACCAGCGGCCGCACGAGGCCGGGCGAGCGTTTGGGAAGCTGGCCGAAGATCAGTTTCAGCAACAGGGGCGTCATGGCCGACCCCTCGGCATAGTGCAGCCAGTAGGTATAGCGCCGCCCGGCCTCGGAGCCGGTGGCCGGACGCAGCGCCGCACCGTTCGGGCCCTCCAGCAGATATTCAACGATGGCCCCTGTCTCGGCCACGCGTACCGCCCCGTCATCGACGACCGGCGACTTGCCTAGGGGGTGGATGGCCTTCAGCTCTGGCGGGGCCAGCATGGTGGCCGGATTGCGCTCGTAGCGTTTGACCTCATAGGGCCGTCCCATCTCTTCCAGCAACCACAGCACGCGCTGCGAGCGGGAATCGGCGAGGTGGTGGACGGTGATCATGAGGACGCTCCGAAAGCCTTCAGGCTGGGCGGCCACTCACGCATGTTGACGCTGCGTCCGTCCAGCCCTTTCGCGATCAGGCGCGGCGGCCGCTCCAGCGCTGACGCGGATGCGCTTTGGATTTGGTGCCGGGGCGCTGGGATTGCGTCTGCGACGGGTTTGCTGCGCGGCGATCCCGGCGCGCCTCCCACAGCTGGAACGCCAAGGTCGCCAGCGCCAGCTTGCCCGCATGCCGTCCGGCCACGCGGCGTCCGCCCTTGCTGAACAGCAGGCCGCCGACCAGGGTCACCAGGCTGGGCGAAATCTTCGGAATAGGCATGGATCAAGTCTCCTTCGGCGACCTAACGCGCCACAGCCTTGGCCGTTCATTGCGGCGCTCCCCTGCGACATCGCTTCGCAGAGGCCGATTCACGCGCTAGCGTCACCGCATGGCCCAATCCCGCACCGCTGCCGTCATGTCGTCCCTGTCGCTCCGGGTGCTGGTCGCCCTGATCGCCGGCCTGGCCGCAGGAGCGGCGGCCCAGGCCTGGGGCATTCCCGGCGGCACCGCCAGTGTGGCGGCCATCGACGCTCTCGGCCAGCTTTGGCTGAATGCCCTGAGGATGACGATCATTCCGCTGGTCTTTGCCCTTCTGGTCACCGGCATCGCCTCGATCGCGGATGCGACCTCTACGGGGCGGCTGGCGGTCAAGGCGCTGATCGTCTTTGCCGTCCTGCTGGTCTTCGCCACCGTCTATGCCTTCGCCGCCTCCATGGGGCTGCACGCGATCTGGCCAATCAATATCGCCGAGGCCCAGGCCTTGCTGGGTGGCATTTCCCCGGATCAGGCCGCCGCCGTCGCCGAGGGGGCAAAGTCCGGCGGCTTCGGGGCCTTTGTCGCGGGACTGGCCCCGTCCAACCCGATCAAGGCTGCGGCGGACGACGCCATCCTGGCCATCGTGGTCTTCGCCATTGCGTTTGGGTTCGCCACCACCCGCCTGCCGGGCCGGTTGCGCCAGCCCATAGCCATCTTCTTCGAGGCCGTGGCCCAGGCCATGATCGTGATCGTGCAATGGGTGCTGTGGGCCGCGCCGGTCGGGGTCTTTGCCCTGGCCATGGGCGTGGGCCTGCGGGCCGGTATCGGGGCGGCGGGGGTGCTGGCCCACTATATCGCCATCGTCAGCCTGGCCATCATCGGCCTGATCCTGATCCTCTACGCAGTGGCCACGCTCTGGGGCCGGATCGGCCTGGGCCGGTTCGCGCAGGGCATCGCCCCGGCACAGGTCGTGGCCTTCTCGACCCAGTCGTCGCTGGCCAGCCTGCCGATCATGGTCGAGCGGGCGGTCGGTCGCCTGGGCGTATCGGGCGCGACGGCGGGACTGGTCCTGCCGCTGGCCGTCGCCGTCTTCCGCATCACCTCGCCCGTCGCCAACCTAGCCGTCGTCATCTATTGCGCCCACCTGTTCGGGGTTCAGATCACCCTGCCGGTCATGGTCGCAGGCGGCCTGACCGCCATGGCCATCAGCGTCGGCACCGTCGGCCTGCCGGGCCAGATTTCCTTCTTCGCCAGCGTCGCCCCCATTGCGCTTGCCATGGGCGTGCCGCTCGAACTACTGCCCCTGTTGCTGGCGGTCGAGGTCATCCCCGACATCTTCCGCACCGTCGGCAACGTCACCGCCGACCTGACCGCCGCCCGCATCGTGGAAGGCCGCGACGCCGTCGCCGACCCGGAGGCGGCGGCGGGGATTTAGGACGCTCAGAATGATGAAGCCGACAAACAGACTGCCGGTCATCCGTGCGTCTGCATTCGGCCAGGGAGAATGCCAGGCTGCATCCCTGAGCTGTCCATCGCAAAAGACCGGCGCGAACGGTGAAATCTGTCTAGACTGTTCGTTCAGCCATCGTTCAGAGCCTGGGGCCTAATCACACCGTCATGTCACGGATTTTAGTCATTGCTGCTGCCGCCCTGATGGCTTGGGCCCCTCTGTCAGAGGCGGCTGCGCAGGATCGCGGGGCGCGTGGGCGAGGCCCTGAGCGCGAGCAATCGCGTGAGCCGCAGCGGGAGCGGCCGTCCATCAGTGCGGGTGAGGCTTTGTCCATTGCGCGAAGCCGTGCGCGCGGCGCACGTTTCGTCGGCACCATGGCATCCGGAGGCGGGACCTATGTGTTTCGCTTCGAGAGCCCCGAGGGCCGGATTTTCGATATTACCGTCGACGCCCGCACGGGCCGCGCGGGAGGAGGCTGAATGCGTGTTCTGCTGGTAGAAGACGACGTCGATCTGTCGCGTCAGTTGAAGACCGCCCTGGGCGACGCCGGCTATGCCGTCGACCACGCCGCCGATGGCGAAGAGGCGCATTTCCTGGGCGACACCGAACCCTATGACGTGGTGGTGCTGGACCTGGGCCTGCCCAAGATCGACGGCGTGTCCGTTCTGGAACGCTGGCGGCGCGACGGCAAGACGACGCCGGTGCTGATCCTGACGGCGCGCGGAGCATGGTCGGACAAGGTGTCGGGCTTCGATGCCGGGGCCGACGACTATCTGACCAAGCCCTTCCATACGGAGGAGCTGCTGGCCCGCCTGCGCGCCCTGCTGCGCCGCTCAGCGGGGATCGCCTCGGCGACCCTGTCGTGCGGCGGCCTGCGGCTGGATCCCCGCGCGGCCCGCGCCACGGTCAACGGCGAGCCCCTGCGTCTGACGTCGCTGGAGTACCGCCTGCTGCATTACATGATGATGCATCAAGGCCGGGTCATCAGCCGGACCGAGCTGGTCGAACATCTGTACGATCAGGATTTCGACCGCGATTCCAACACCATCGAGGTCTTCGTCGGCCGCCTGCGCAAGAAGATCGGCTCCGACCGGATCGAGACGGTGCGTGGCCTGGGCTATCGCCTGACGCCGCTGGCGGGTGAGTCCGAAGCGGCGTGAGCCCAGCCAGCGATCAGGGGGATGAACCGACGTCGGAGCCGGTCGCCGCGCCCCGGTCCTGGGGTCGCTATTTCGGACGGCCAGGGCGGTCGCTGACGCGGCGTCTGATCTGGTTGGCTTCGGCCTGGATCATCGTGGCGCTGGTGCTGACCGGCTATGTTCTGACATCCCAGTTCCAGGAATCGGCTCTGCGCCGGCTGGGCACCACCTTGCTGGACACCATCGACGAGACGGTGGTGGCGACCAACGCCACCGAGTTCAGCGTCGTGACCCGTCCCATAGGAGATGCGCGGACGCAGCGACTGCTGTCCGGAAAATACTGGGTCGTGGCCGAGGTCCGGCCGAGTGGGGCGGTGCATTTCCTGTCGCGTTCGGCCTCTCTGCCGGGCGGGGAGCTGACCGTGCCTGCCGAACTGCCCGCGCGTCTCGCTGAGGCCAAGGGGCAGGTCATCAGCTATAATGACATCGGCCCCAAGGACGAGCCCCTTCGGGTCGCCGCCAGCATGAAGCAACTGCCGGGACGGACGCCGCCGGTCATCTTCATCGCTGCCATCGATCGCTCCGATGTGGATGCCGATACGCGCCAGTTTGCGCGCGTCACCTGGATCGCCCTGCTGATCCTGGGCCTGGGTCTGGTCGCGGCCGTGTTCATTCAGGTCCAGATCGGCCTGCGCCCCCTGTTCGGGCTGCGCAACGAGATCGCCGATGTCCGCAAGGGCCGGGCGGCCCGGGTGGTTCAGCACTATCCGATCGAGATCCAGCCGCTGGCTGAGCAGGTCAATCGCCTGCTGGATGCCAATCAGGATACGGTGGAGCGCCAGCGCACCCACGTCGGCAACCTGGCCCATGCGCTGAAGACGCCTCTGTCGGTCATGCTGGCCGAGGCGGGAAATCAGTCGGGCCAACTGCCCGATCTGGTACGCAAACAGTCCGAGATCATGAAGGCCCAGGTCGAGCATCACCTGCGCCGCGCCCGCGCCGCCGCCCGGGCCCAGAGCCTGGGCGAACGCACCCCCATCGGCGACGTGCTGGACGAGATGGCGGTGATGCTGGAGCGGGTGTTCGAAGAGAAGGGCGTCGAGATTGACTGGCGGGCACCGGACGACCTGGCCTTCCGCGGAGAGCGGCAGGACCTGCAGGAAATCCTGGGCAATCTGATGGAGAATGCCTCGAAATGGTCGAAGCGCCGGGTACGCATCTCCGCCGGCCCGACCGGTCTCGGCCAGATGGTGGTGGTCGTCGAAGACGACGGCCCTGGCCTGCCCGCCGATCAGCGCGAGGCGGCGCTGGAGCGCGGGGCGCGCATGGACGAGACGACGCCGGGTTCGGGCCTGGGTCTGTCGATCGTGGTCGAGCTGACCCGGGCCTACGGCGGGCGGATCACCCTGGGCGACAGCGACATGGGTGGGCTGAAGGTGCTGCTGGAGCTGCCCAGCGCCGAGCTTTGATGCGTTTCGACAGCGAATTTTAACTCCGGCATGATCAGAACGGCCAAGGTCGCATCGACCCTGGCTCTCGGGATTACAGTATGTCCGGGCTGACGAACGCCCAGCGCGAAGGCTTGCGTGCCCTGATGTCGGGGCTGAATGACGTGCGCCTGGGCAAGGTCGCCACGGCTGTTCGAGCCATGCCGGGCGAAACTGCGGAGGCCCTGCAGGTGATGATCGGCGTCGAACTGCGCGAGCGAAAGCGCAAGCTCAGGGTACTAAGGCCTCTGTTGCCCATGTTTCGTGCCCGGCGAGACGACGTGCAGGCGCTGACGTTTCCACCCGTTGTACTGGATCGGCTTTGGGCTGCCGCGCGGACGGCGGAGCCCGAACTGCTGACCCGCCTGGACGGAGGTGAGGCCGAGGCGGCGTTGGTGGCCGAGCGGTTGGGAATCGCGGCAGCGAACGCGGTGCGGGACAGGCCCGACGACATCTGGCCGGACGCCTATGTGGAGGCGTTGGAAAACTTGATCCTGTGTCTGGACCTGCTAGCCGTGGCGCGGCGGGCGGCGGCGGGTCTGGAGGGTTGGCTGAAACGCCCCGACGAGGAGCAACTTGCGGCCCTGCGTTTGGTACTGCGCGATGCGGAGGCGATCAGTCCCGAAGGGCCGCGCGCCCTTCTCGACATCCTGTTCGCCCACATGGACGATGCGGTGCTTGTCCTGCGTCTGCTGCCGCACTTGTCGGGAGCGGCAGCCTCGGTCTCGCTGATGAGCGGCTCGGAGTTCGGTGTTTTCGTCGACCGCCTTGTGGCCGCGATGCAGATGCGGGCCGGCCGGATCAATACCTTCCGGCCAGGTCGAAACATGGCCGGCCTGGAGGCCGTCATGGACGATCTGGACTGGTGCGCCACCGTCCTGGCCGAGATGGACGTGGTCCTGGATCCCGAACCTCACAGCGCATGGGGCCAGGTCATGCGCAAGACCCGTCAGTCGGTGGGGGGCACGCTGTCCAATCTGATCGCGGCCAGTGGCTCGGCGGTCGAGGCTGGCCTGCCGATGACACGCACGCCGCTGGCCGGGCGGATGACCCGGCGCACGCCGCGGCTGTATGCCGAGACGACGCCGGGACCCGATGCGGCAGGGCCTCTGTTGAAGTTCGTTGCCGGTTTGCGAAAGACCGCCCCGGTGTTCGGTTGCGAGGCCGAGCGCCAGAGACTGGTGGAGGCGCTCACCATTCGCTTGAGCGACTATGCCGACGAGGCCCTGACGCTCGTCAACAATGGCGACGTCGCGGACAAGCCAGGGGCCCTGAAACAGATCAAGCGGGCCGCGACCTGGCTGGCTCTGATCGAGGCCAGGGATGCGGCCCGGTCCGTGCGACGGCGGGTCGCGGTGGCCGACGGCGTCGCACCTGCCGACAAGGCCTCGTCCGACGCCGCCTGATCGGCTAAACGGCGCACAATGACGGTTTTCTGGATCATGACAGCCCTGGTTGCGGCCCTGGCCGGCCTGCTGGTGCTCAGTGCGGCGCGGCGCGGGTCCGATGCGGCGGGCGAGGCCGAGACGGTGGCGGCCGCCGTCGAACTGTCCGAACTGGATCGGCTGAAGGATCGGGGGCTGCTGGACGAGGCGGGTTGGACCGCCGCGCGGGCCGAGGCCGGACGGCGCATCCTGTCGGCGGAACGTCAGGCGGCACCCGTGATGGCGGGACGACAGGACCGGACCTGGGTGCTGGGCGGGATCGGTCTGGCGGTGGCGGCGACGCTGGGGCTGTATTTCCTGATCGCCACCCCGGGTCTGCCCGATCAAGGCTTCGAGAGCCGTGTCGACGACTGGGCCACCTCGCCCGAGACGCTGGAAGCCCCTCAGATCGCGGCCGTCGTGGCCCGCGTCGTGCGCGACCGACCGGACGATCGCCAGGCACTGCTGATGCTGGGGGCCGCGCGGTTCGAAGCCAATGATCCGCTGGCAGCGGCCTCGGCCTTCCGCCGGGCACTGGAGCTGGATGCGGAGGATCCGCAGGCTTGGGCGCGGTTGGGCGAAAGCCTGGTGCGGGCCAATGGCGGCATCGTCGGCGCGGATGCGGAGGCGGCGTTCCGGGAATCGCTGAGCCGCGACGCCGATCAGCTGGGTGCCCGTTACTTCCTGGGCGAGGCGGCGCTGACGCGGGTCGAGACGACCGTAGTACGCCAGATGTGGTTGCCGCTGATCGCGGCGCTTGACCCTGCCGATCCTCGCCGAACCGATCTGGAGCGTCGCCTGCCGCCCGAGGGGGCCGCACGATGAGCTGGCTGCCAAAATCGCCCAAGGCGCGGCGCAGGCTGTGGGTCGTGGCGGCCGTCGCGCCGATCCTGGCCCTGGCCGTCGGCCTGTCGCTGTATGCCATGCGCGACAGCGTCACCTTCTTCTTCTCGCCCTCAGAAGCCACGGTAGAAAAGGCTCCGGCGGGTCGCGTGGTTCGGTTGGGCGGGCTGGTCGAGGCGGGCAGCGTGTCCAATCCCGGCTCCGGCGAGGTCGCCTTTGCTGTCACCGACAATGTCGCCACGACGCGCGTCGTCTATCGCGGCGACCTGCCCGACCTGTTCCGCGAGGGGCAGGGGATCGTGGCGCAGGGAGCCTTCCTGCCCGACCGCACCTTCCGCGCCACCCAGGTCCTGGCCAAGCACGACGAGAACTACATGCCGCGCGAGGTTTCCGACCGCCTGAAGGAAACCGGCGAATGGCGACCGGCTGAGGCGAGCCAGCCGTGATTATAGAGCTTGGGGCCTTCGCCCTCATCCTGGCGCTCGTGCTGTCAGTGCTGCAGACGGGTTTCGCCGTAGCCGGGCGGCTGCGGCGCAGTCCGGTTCTTGCCGGTGCGGCCGAGGGCGCGGCTCTGGCGAGTGCGCTGGCGGTGGCTCTGGCCTTCGCCGTCCTGATCTTCGCCTTCGTGATCTCGGACTTCTCGGTCTCCAATGTCGCGGCCAACAGCCACACCGACAAGCCGATGCTCTACAAGGTCGCCGGGGCCTGGGGCAGCCACGAAGGCTCGCTGGTGCTGTGGTGCCTGGTCCTGACCGGGTTCGGGGCGGTGCTGGCGCGGGCGCGCGGCCTGCCGTTCGGGCTAAAGGCCTGCGCCGTCGCCACGCAAGGCGCTCTGGGGGTGATGTTCATCGCCTTTGCCGTCTTCACCTCCAATCCGTTTGCGCGGCTGAACCCGGCCCCCTTCCAGGGCGCATCGCTGAACCCCCTGCTGCAGGACCCGGCCTTGGCCTTCCATCCGCCGCTGCTCTATGCGGGCTATGTCGGGCTGTCGGTCTGTTTCTCGCTGGCGGTGGCCGCCCTGATCGAGGGCCGGCCCAACTCCAGCTTCTGGCCTGCCTGGGGACGGTGGGTGCGGCCCTGGGCCCTGGCCAGCTGGGCCTTTCTGACCGTCGGCATCGGGCTGGGCAGCTTCTGGGCCTATTATGAACTGGGCTGGGGCGGCTGGTGGTTCTGGGACCCGGTCGAGAATGCCAGCTTCATGCCGTGGCTGGTGGCTGCGGCCCTGCTGCACAGCGCCGTGGTGACCGAGCGGCGTGGAGCCCTGGCCGGATGGACGACCTTCCTGGCACTGCTGGCCTTCACCTTCTCCATGCTGGGGGCGTTTCTTGTGCGGTCCGGCGTCCTGACCAGCGTGCATGCGTTTGCGGTCGATCCTCAGCGCGGCCTGATGCTGCTGGCCATTCTGGGCGTGACGGCGGGGCTGGCCTTTGCCCTGTTCGCCTGGCGCGCGCCCAGGCTTAAGGGTGGCGGCCTGTTCGCCCCGGTCAGTCGTGAAGGCGCTCTGGTCCTGAACAACCTGTTCCTGACGGCGGCCGCGGCGACGGTGCTGCTGGGCACCCTGTATCCCCTGCTCCTTGAGGCGACGTCCGGCGCGACCATCTCGGTCGGCCCGCCCTATTTCGCCCTGACCTTCACGCCCCTGATGGCCGTGGCCTTCCTGATCCTGCCCGCCGGGCCCCTACTGGCGTGGAAGCGGGGCGATCTGAGAGGCGTGAGCCAGCGTCTGATCGTGGCGGCGGGGCTGGCGCTTCTGGTCGCGCTGTTGGGCTGGATGGCGTTCGAGCCGAAGAAGGCGCTGTCGGCTCTGGGCATCGGCCTGGGCGGCTGGTTGATCCTGGGCAGTCTGGCGGAATGGGCTGAACGGGTGCGGCTCTTCCGGGTGCCGGTGGCCGAGACCTGGCGGCGCGCGCGTGGCCTGCCGCTGGGAGCCTGGGGCATGACCCTGGCGCATGCGGGCCTGGGCGTCTTCGTCCTGGGGGCGGTGGTCGAGACGGGATACCGGCTGGAGGCTGCGCGCCCCTTGGCCATCGGCCAGTCCATCGAGGCTGGGCCCTGGATCGTGCGTCTGGATGCGGTGCAGGTCGTCGAGGGCCCCAACTATCTGGCGGAGCAGGGGCGTCTGACGGTGGACCGCGCCGACGGCCGTTCGCCCTCGACCGTCACCGCCGAACGGCGCTTCTTCCCGGCGGGTGGCCAGACGACGACCGAGGTGGGGCTGGATTTCCGGGGTCTGGACGATGTCTATGTGGTGCTGGGCGAGCGGGCGCGGGCGTCCGACGGAGCCGCCGCCTGGAATGTGCGTGTGTGGTTCAATCCCTGGGCGCGGCTGATCTTCCTGGGGCCGACGATCATGGCCCTGGGCGGGGCGCTGTCGCTGTTCGACCGGCGGCTGAGGGTTGGGGTGGGCAGGCGACGGACTTCGGCTAAGGCGGTGAAGGCGTGAAGCGGATTTTGCTCATCGCCGCGACGTGCTTCGCATTGGGCACGCCCGCCTTGGCCCAAGAGCCGCCCGCCGCGCCCGACCGGCCCTTGCCCGATGCCGCCCAGGAAGCCCGCGCCCAGGCCCTGTTCGACGACATCCGCTGCGTGGTCTGTCAGCATGAGGCCATTGCCGACAGTCCGGCAGGGATCGCAGGCGACATGCGCGGCCTGGTGCGGGACCAGATCGCCGATGGAGCCAGCGACCAGCAGATCCGCACCGATCTGGTCCGGCGCTACGGCGATTTCGTCCTGTTTAAGCCGCCGGTGCGGGGCGGGACCTGGCTGCTGTGGTTCGGGCCGCTGATCCTGATGCTGGCGGCGGGGGCACTGATCCTGCTGCGCGGACGGCGTCGTCCGGTCGAGGTCGCGCCCCTGACGCCGGAAGAGGACGCGCGCCTCAGCGATATTTTGAAGCAGGAGGCGGTTCGCCGCGATCCTGACGCAAAGCCGTCCAACGACTAGCGTTTCGCGGCGGCAGGATTGCCCCACGGGGACAGTGCGTTAGGCTGTCGCTTCTGACTGATGACTGAGCGGATGCATTCGCGTTCGCCAAGGGAAGACAAGGCTGTCGATGATGAAGCGTAAGGAGTTCATGCTGGGGGCCGTCGCGGGTCTCTTCTTTGCCGCCGCCGCCACGGCGGGCGGGGTGATCGACTGGCCGACCGCTGAGGCCGGGCCCGTCGCGGGCGTCTCGGGCCGGGTCAATGCCAGTGCCGGGGCCAATGGCGTCGCCTTCGCCCCGCCGCAGGGGGCTCCCCTCAGCTTCGCCGACATCTTTGCCCAAGTCTCGCCAGCGGTCGTCCAGATCGAGGTCGAGACGCGGCGCGAGGCTGGTCCTCAGGACAGCCTGATCCAGATTCCGGGCCTGCCCTTCGCCATCCCCAATCCAAATCAGGGCCAGCAGGACGAGGACGGCGGCGTGCGCGGTCGCGGGGCCGGCTCCGGCTTCTTCATCTCCGCTGACGGCTTCATCGTCACCAACAACCACGTGGTCGAAGATGCGACGGAGATCACGGTCAAGCTGGCGGACGGACGTGAGATCGAGGCGACGGTCGTCGGCCGCGACGAGGCGACCGATCTGGCCGTCATCAAGGTCGATGGCTCTGACTATCCCTTTGTCAGCTTCGAGGAGTCGGCCCAGCCGCGTGTGGGTGACTGGGTCGTCGCCGTCGGCAATCCCTTCGGCCTGGGTGGCACGGCCACGGCCGGTATTGTCTCGGCCCTGGGTCGCGGCAGCCTGGACAGCCGCACACCTTACACGGACTACATCCAGATCGACGCGGCCATCAACACCGGCAACTCCGGCGGTCCGACCTTCGACATCTATGGCCGCGTGATCGGGGTGAACTCTGCAATCATCTCGCCAGGCATGAATGGAGGATCGGTCGGCATCGGCTTTGCCATTCCGGCTTCGGTCGCCAAGCCCACGACGGACCGGCTGATGCGTGGCGAGACCATCGCGCGAGGCTATCTGGGCGCGACGCTACAATCGTTGTCTCGGCCACAATGGCGCGCCTTGGGTCTGCCGGACGATTTCAAGGGAGCCTATGTCGCTGACGTGACTCCGGGAGCTCCCGCCGCAGAGGCTGGCCTGCGTCAAGGCGATTACATGGTGAGCGTCAACGGCACGGTGGTTGATGGAAGCACTGAAGCAACCCGCGAGGTCGCTCGCGTCAGTCCGGGTGAGAACATTCGCCTGGAAATCATACGTGACGGCCGTCGTCAGACACTGAACGTGCGATCGGGAACACGACCTTCAGAAGCTGAACTGGCTGCGCTCAACTCGGGGCCGGGCGGGTCAACGGCTCCGGCTCAACCACCCGCAACCCCGGGTCAGGTCGTCGAGGGTTTGACATTGTCGGCCATCACGCCCGCTTTGCGCCAGCGATACGAGATTCCCGATGCTGTCACGGGCGTCGTCATCACGGACGTTGCGCGGGGCTCAGCAGCAGCCGGTGAGCGTCTGCAAGCCGGCCTGGTCATCACGAGGGTCGATAATAAGATAGTCAACACTCCCGCCGAGGCAGAAGCGGCCATTGAGGCCGTCCGCGCGTCGGGTCGCCCCGGTGTGCTGCTATTCATCCGGACGCCACAAGGCGGAGTGCCTATCGTCCTTCCGCTCGCGGACGACTGATCGTCCGAAGTCTGTCCAACCCTTAACTCACGGGTTCGCCGCCGATGCGCTAACATCGGCGGCGAATCTGTATCTGGGAGGGGCTGAACATGCGCATTCTGGTCGTCGAGGACGATGCCGAGGCCGCGACCGCCATGGTCCGGGGTCTGACCGAGGCGGGGCACGAGCCGACCCACGCCGTGGACGGGGCCTTCGGCCTTCTGGAGGCTCAGAAGGGCGGCTATGACGTCTATGTCGTGGACCGTATGATGCCGCGCCTGGACGGCATCGGCATGGTCGAGACCTTGCGCAAGGATGGCGACCAGACCCCGGTCCTGTTCCTGTCGGCCTTGGGCGAGGTCGACGACCGCGTCGCGGGCCTGAAGGCCGGGGCCGACGACTATCTGGTCAAACCCTATGCCTTTTCCGAACTGATCGCCCGGGTTGAGGCCCTGTCGCGCCGCCGCGAGACCGGCAGCGTGGCCACCATGCTGAAGGTCGGCGATCTGGAGATGAACCTGATCAGCCGCGACGTGCATCGCGCCGGCCGCGAGATCGACCTGCAGCCGCGCGAGTTTCAGCTTCTGGAGTTTTTGATGCGCCACGCAGGCCAGTCGGTGACCCGCACCATGCTGCTGGAGAAGGTCTGGGAATACCATTTCGACCCCCAGACCAATGTCATCGACGTCCACATCAGCCGCCTGCGCGCCAAGATCGACAAGGGCTTCGACCACGCCATGCTGCAGACCGTGCGTGGGGCGGGTTACAGGTTGGAGGCCTAGGCCCCACAGCTTCAGATGCGTCTTCCCTCTCTCCTTCGCCGCACGCCCTTCCGGCTGACTCTGCTGTTCCTCGCCCTGTTCGCGGCGGCGGCGGCGGCGATCCTGGCCTATGTCTATGTCGCCTCGGCGTCCGAGGCGCGGGCGCGGACCCAGGCCGAGGTGACCAGCGAGCTGACGGTGCTGACCGATATCTATCGGCTGCGGGGGCTGGATGCGCTGAACGCCGCCGTGGTGGATCGCACCATCACGGGCGGTTCCTACCTCTATATGCTGATGGACCCGCAAGGGGCGCTGATCACGGGCAGCCTGACCGAGACGCCCATCGACATCGTGCCGCAAGGCACGGCCGACAGCGGGGCGACGCCGACGTGGGATACCTTTCGCTATACCGACAATGACGCCAGCGGGCGGGTGACGCGGCCGGAATCGCTGGGGGTCCAGGTCCGGCTGGCGGGCGGCGAAATCCTGTTCGTCGGCCAGTCGATGGGCGACACCGAGGCGTATCTGGCGCGGCTGACCCAGGCGTTGTGGGGGGCGATGGGGATCGTCCTGCTGCTGGGTCTGGCGGGCGGTCTGCTGATCAGCCGCAATCTCGAGCGGTCGATGCGTCGACTGCAGACGGTGGTCACCGGTGTGCAGGAGGGTGATCTGAAGGTGCGTGCCGCCGTGCGCCAGAACGGCGACGAACTGGACGAGCTGGGTCAGGGGTTGAACACCATGCTGGACCGGCTGGAGGGGTCGATGGCCTCCATCAGGCATGCAGGCGACGCCATCGCCCACGACCTGCGCTCGCCCCTGACCCGCATGCGGGCCAAGCTCGAGGTCGCGCTGATGGATGCCGAGGACGGCAAGATCGACGGCGTCGATGCGGTCCAGCTGGCGCTTGATGAGGCGGACAGCCTGCTGAAGACCTTCAACACCGTGCTGGCCATCGCCCGGTTGCAGGCGGCGGCGGGCCATACGCCGGACCCCAAACTGTTCGACGCCGCCGATCTGGCCGCCGACATGGCCGAGCTGTACGAGCCCGCCAGCGAGGACAAGGGGCTGGAGTTCTCGGCCGAGATCGAGCGCGGCCTGATGATCGAGGCCAACCAGCCCTTCCTGGCCCAGGCCCTGGCCAACATCATCGACAATGCCATCAAATACACCCCGACCGGCGGGGCCGTGATGCTGAGAGCACGACGTCGTTCATCCGGCGAGATCGAGTTTTCGGTCACCGACACCGGCCCGGGCGTTCCCGAAGACGACCGTGCGCGCGTCACCGAGCGGTTCGTGCGCCTGGACAACAGCCGCACCGAGGCGGGGTCGGGTCTGGGCCTGTCATTGGTCGCGGCGGTGATGGAGGCCCACGGCGGGCGTATCCAGCTGGACGAAGGGCCCGGCGTCTACAACGGCTTCGGCCCCGGCCTGCGCGTGGCCCTGGTGGTTCCGGCGGCGGGCGGATGAGGCTGGCGGACAGTCTGCGCCCCTGCGGGCCTGTGGTCAGTGCCGGAGCCGCCGACCGTGCGCACGAGCGGCTGACCGAGGCGGCGAACGACGGCGGGTGGGCCACGACGCTGGAGGCCGCCTGGTCTGGTCTGGCTCCGGTCTTTGCCGCCGCTCCCTATCTTTTCGGTCTGGCGCGTCGGTGGCCGGACACCTTGCGGGCTTTGCTGGAGAGCGATCCCGATCAGGCGCTCGACGCCCTTCTGGCCCGCACCGACGCCCTGACCGGCGGGGCGGACGATATCCGTGCGCCTCTGCGTCGCCTCAAGGCCGAACTGCATCTGCTGACCGCCCTGTGCGATCTTGGCGGGGTCTGGAACCTGGATCAGGTGACGGGCGCACTCAGCCGGTTCGCCGATGCTTCGACCCAGGCGGCCCTGCGCGCCGTGGCCCAGGACCAGCGCGAGCGGGGCAAGCTGGTCTCGCCGCCCGATGATCCGCGCGGACCTGTGCCCGGCCTGTTCGGCCTGGCCATGGGCAAGCATGGCGCGTTCGAGCTGAACTACTCCTCCGACATCGACATCAGCCTGTTCTGGGAGCCCGACGCCCTGATCCCCGCCCTGGCCGAGGGGGTGGAGCCCCAGCGGTTCGTCGACCGCATGGCTCAGGCCCTGTCGACCCTGATGCAGGAGCGGACGGGCGACGGCTATGTGTTCCGCGTCGATCTGCGGCTGCGGCCCGATCCGTCCTCGACCCCGCCAGTCGTCGCCGTACCCTTCGCCCTGTCCTATTACGAAGGGGTCGGCCAGAACTGGGAGCGGGCGGCCTTCATCAAGTCGCGCGCCATGCTGGGCGACATCGGCGCAGGGCAGTCTTTTCTGAAGGCGCTGAAGCCTTTCATCTGGCGTCGCAGTCTCGACTATCCCGCCATCCTCGACATCCAGTCGATCAAGCGACAGATCCACGTCCACAAGACCGGCGAGGGCCTGGAGGCGGCGGGGGCAAACTTGAAGCTGGGGCGTGGCGGGATCCGCGAGATCGAATTCTTCGCCCAGACCCAGCAACTGATCCTGGGCGGGCGCGATCCGGTCCTGCGCAGTCCACGGACCGTCGATGCCCTGGCCCGGCTGCGCGATGCCGGTCATGTGAGCGCCGAGGTCTGCGCCGAGCTGACCGCCGCCTATGTGCGCCTGCGCGGGCTGGAACACCGTGTCCAGATGCTGGATGACGAACAGACCCACAGCCTGCCGGTCGACCCGGTACGCCGGGCCATGGTCGCGGCCCTGGCCGGAAAGGGCGATCTGGCCGCCTTCGACGCCGACGTCGAGACCCTGCTGGTCCGGGTCAACACCCGCTATGGCGAGCTGTTCGAGGGCGAGGAGGAATTGTCGTCCTCCTATGGCTCGCTGGTCTTCACCGGGGTGGAGAACGATCCGGAGACGCTGGCCACTCTCGGCCGGATGGGGTTTGCCGAGCCGGCCTCCGTCGCCGACACCATCCGCAGCTGGCATCACGGCCGGATCCCCGCGACCCGCAGTGCCCGCGGGCGGGAACTGTTCACCCGTCTGGCCCCGCGCTTGCTGACCCAGCTGGCCGATCTGTTTCAGGATGATCCCGGCGCGGTGGATCCCGCCTTCCGCCGCTTCGCCGTCTTCTTCTCGGGCCTGAACAGCGGCGTTCAGGTCCAGGCGCTTTTCCTGGCCCAGCCGAAACTGTTCGATCTGGTGCTGGGACTTCTCGCCTTTGCGCCCCGGCTGGCGCGGACGCTGGGGCGCTATCCGGCAGCGCTGGACAGCATGCTGGATGCGCGGTTTCAGACCACGCTGGGCGTCAACACCGGCCTGTTCGACCAGATGGCTTCCGAAGCCCGCGCCGCCCCCGATTTCGAGGAGGCGATGAACGCCGTGCGCCGTTTGCACCGCGACCAGATGTTCCGCATCGGGGTGCAGGTCCTGACTGGCCGGATCGATCCCGAGGAGGCGGGCCGCGCCCATGCCGCCCTGGCCGATGCGGTCATCACAGCCCTGGCCCCCGTCGCCATGACCGAGACGGAGCGTCAGGGCGGGCACCTGCCCGGCGGCGTCGTCGCCGTTGTCGCCCTGGGCAAGGCCGGGTCGCGCGAGATGACGGCCAGCTCCGACCTGGACCTGATGACGGTCTATGACGCGCCGGACGAGGTCGTGTCCGACGCCAAGGGCTGGGCGGCCGGGGTCTTCCAGGCCCGATTCACCCAGCGACTGATCGCGGCCTTGTCGGCGCATACGGCAGAGGGCGGCCTGTATGAGGTCGACATGCGGCTGCGGCCCGGCGCGGCCAAGGGGCCGGTGTCCCTGCGGCTGTCGGCCCTGATCGACTACTATGCCGGCGAGGCGGACACCTGGGAGTTCATGGCCTTGACCCGCGCCCGCGTCGTCTGGGCCAGCGATGCTGCGTTTGGAGAGCGGGTGACGCAGGCTTTGGCCGACATCCTGCGACGCCCCCGTCCGGGCATCGATGTCGTCGCAGACGCAAGACGCATGCGCGACCTGATGAGCCGCGAGCGGCCGGGGCAAGGGGCGTGGGACCTGAAACTGGCCCCCGGCGGTCAGGTCGATGCCGAGTTCGTGGCCCAGGTGCGGCAACTGACGGCCGCGGCGAAGGGCGGGGCGCTGACCGTCTCGACGCTGAAGGCTCTTGCTGAGGACCCGGCCCTGTCCGACGCCTGGCGCTTGCAGCAGGCCCTGAGCCAGCTGCTGAGCGCCGCCTTCGACGAGCGCCCGGACCCGTCACAGGAGCCTGCCGGGCTGCGCCGCCGTCTGGCCGAGGCGGCGGGATGCCCGGATTTCGAGGCGCTGACCGATCGGTTGGCACAGGTCCAGCGACAGGCGCGCGAGGCGTTCGATCGGGCGCTCCCACCACTCGCGACGGAATGACGACACTGTCGCGTTTGATCTCCTGACAGGGCGACCCGACCGCTGCGGCGGTTTCAGGAGACAACCGGAATGAAGAAGACTATCGTGATCGGTGGCATGGTCGCCGTGACCTTTGCCGCCCTGGCTGGCGGCGTCATGGCGCAGCAGGCCAATCGCCCGGCGCGCGCCGAGGCCGAGATGACCCAGGCCGCATTCGTCGACGCCCGCGTGGCCCGTCTGACGGCCGCAGATGCCAACAACGATGGCACCGTGACCGCCGAGGAACACCAAGCCGCTCGTCAGGCGAAGCATGCCGAGCGCTCCGAGGCCCGCTTTGCCCGCATGGACAGCAACGGTGACGGCTCCATCAGCCGGGCCGAGTTCGACGCGTCGCGTGAAGCTCGTGCCGGGCGTGGACCGCGTGCCGAGCGCGCAGGCATGCGTGGCCCACGTGGCGGTCGCGGTGGCGATCGCGCCGCTCGCATGGCGGATCATGGCCCGGTAGTGATCGCCGATGCTCGTGCCAAGGCCGAGCAGGCCTTTGCCCGCATGGACACCGACAGCGACGGCACCGTCACCGCCGCCGAGCGTCAGGCTGTGCGTGGCGAACGCCGGGCCCGCATGAGCGAGCGCCGTGCTGAGCGTCAGGCCGCGCCTGCGCCGATGGCGGAGTAGCCCATGTCCGGGGCGGCGATCAGCGCTGTGATGCAACTCGCCGCCCCGGCGCGTGTTTCGGCTCGACCCGGATCAGGATTCTGGTCCAGAACAGCGCTCTGGCGGGAGCGAACCGATGAGGCCGGATTGGCGCTGACCGCCGACCCTGATGAAGATCTGGTGCGCCGCGTGGGTCAGGGTGATCCGGCGGCCATTCAGGCGATGGTGGCGCGCAAGCTGCCGCGCATGCTGGCGCTTGCCCACCGCATGTTGAACGACGCCACTGAAGCCGAGGACGTGGCCCAAGAGGCGATGTTGAGGGCTTGGAAACAGGCCCCGCGCTGGACGCCGGGGACTGCCAAGTTCGACACCTGGCTGCACCGGGTCGGGTTGAACCTCTGCTACGACCGGCTGCGCAAGCGGCGCGAGATCGCCACTGACAGCCTGCCTGATCGTGCTGACGACGGCCCGGCCCCCGATCGCGGACTGATGGCGGCGGACACCGGCGCACGGGTGGAGGCGTCCCTGGCCCGGTTGCCGGATCGCCAGCGCGAGGCCATCGTGCTGTGCCACTATCAGGAACTGACCAATATCGAGGCTGCTGCATTGATGAAGATCAGCGTGGACGCACTCGAAAGCCTGTTGTCACGCGGACGGCGGGCATTGAGACTGGCCCTGGCCGATATCCGGCCCGGAGCCGAAGGAGCATGACGACCATGACCCCGGCGCGATTCATCGCCCTGACAGAGGCTTACGGTGCGGACCGCCGACGCTGGCCCGAGGCCGAGCGCGCGACGGCCGATGCCTTCGCGGTCCAGCATCCTGATATGGCCGGGCAGATTCTGGCCGACGCTGATAGTCTGGACGCTTTGTTGTTCGCCTCGCGTCCTCCACAGCCATCGGCGGCCCTGCGTGATCGCGTGATCGCGGCGGCTATCGTTCGTGCTCCGCGCAAGAGCTGGCTGAGCCGTTTGGGCCTTGCCATGGGCGCGGGTTGGGCGGCGGCGGCCTGTGCGGGCGTGGTGGCGGGCGTGGTCATGACCGATCAGTTCACCGCCAATGCCCAGGCGGATGCCGTGCTGTATCAATCGACCCTGGTCGGGGTGGACGACACCGAGGTTCTGGGATGACGTCGCGTGGCCTGAAGATCGCGCTAGGCCTGTCGGTGGCGCTGAACCTGTTCGCCGTAGGGGCCGGGACGACCCTTTATCTGTCGCAGGCACGGATCGCACAACAGGTGGAGGCCCAGACCCGGCCCCAGCGCGAAGGCTCGCCGCAGCGCCTGTTTGACCGCCTTTCTGCCGAAGAGCGGCCGCGCATCCGCGCTGCGATGCGCGCTTCGGCCCTGGCCGCCCGTCCTGATTTCGAGATGGCCCGCGAGCGGCGTCGGGAGGCGATCGCCATGGCGGCTACCGAGGACTTCGATCAGGACCGCCTGACGGCCTTGCTGGCGGATTCGCGCGAGGCGGACCAGCGGGGTCGTGCGCGCATGGAGCGCGACACAGTCGCCCTTCTGGCAACGGTCGAGGGCCAGGACCGCGTCGTCCTGGCGGAAATTCTCAAAAAGCGCCGTGAGCGCAACCGTTCTTCCAGCAATGGAAGGAGTGCGCCCTCACAGCCCGGAACCAACTAGGTCTCAGGCCGCGCGGGCCTGTGCCGGAGCGGTGGCGGGTTGTGCTGCACCTGGCCGCACGATCGGAATGTCGAAGCTGACTGTCGTACCCCGACCCGGCTCGCTCTCCAGCAGCAGTTTGCCGCCGTGCAGTTCGATCAGAGACTTCGTTAAGGCCAAGCCCAGGCCGGTGCCTTGGGTCGTCTTGGAATGCTGGCCTTCGACCTGTTCGAACGGTTGGGCCAGACGCGCCAGATTCTTGGCGGCGATGCCGATGCCGGTGTCGGTGACCGCGACGCGCAGGCGTTCGTCATCCAGCTGGGACAGGGCCACAACGATGTCGCCGCCCTCTGGCGTGAACTTCACGGCGTTGGAGATCAGGTTCAGCATGACCTGTTTCAGCCCGCGCTGATCCGCCTCAATGTCGGGCAGATCGGGGGCGTCGATGATCAGCTTCAGACCCGACTCCTCGATCTTGCCGCGCATCAGCAGGGCGGCATCGGTGGCCACCTCCTTCAGCGATACCCGTTCATAGTGCAGGGTGACCTTGCCTGCCTCGATCTTGGCCATGTCCAGAATGTCATTGATCAGGCTGAGCAAATGCTGGCCTGATTTCAGGATGTCTGCGGCATAGCCCTTGTATTTTTCATGCCCCAGCGGCCCGAACATCTCGTTGAACATGATCTCCGAGAAGCCGTTGATGGCGTTCAGCGGTGTGCGCAGTTCGTGGCTCATATTGGCCAGGAACTCTGACTTGGCCTGGTTGGCGGCCTCGGCGCGGGTCATGGCCACTTCGTATTTGCGAGCCAGCAGGCGCAGCTTGTCCTCGCGGTCCTCCAGTTCGGTGATGGTGGAGTGCAGGGTGTCGGTGACGCGCTGCCGCTCGGCCTCCTTGTTCTTGATGGCCGTGATGTCGGCGGCGGTGACGACCGAGCCGCCGTCGGAGGTGTAGCGCTCGATCATCTGCAGCCAGCGGCCATCGTTCAGCTCGATCTCGCGCGCGCCGGCCCGGCCACTTGTGGCCGGCTGATCGGATTTGATGGCCAGTGCGGCGATCTGGTTCAGATCCTGCTTGAAGGCACCGCGGCGCAGAACGCCTTCTCCGAAGTCGAAGGTGTCCTGGAATGCCTGGTTCCACAGGATCAAGCGTCCGCCCTTGTCGAACAGGACGAAGGCGTCGGATACGCTTTCAATGCCGTCGCGCAGGCGCCCCTCGGCAGCCTGGGCCTGCGCCTTTGCCCGGCGGGCCTCTGTGGTGTCCAATGCGATTCCCAGAACATTGGTGAAGCCCTGCTCGCCGCGGTCTCCGCGCGCCTGGCCCCTCGCATCGATCCACCGCGCCTTCCCCTTGGCGTCCGGTACCGGAAAGCTGACATCGAAGGTGCCGAACATCTGGGCCTGTTGCAGGGCGTGCAGGACTGCGGCGTGATAGCTGTGGTGGATCTGGGCCAGCACGGTCTTCACGGGCAGGGACCCGCCTTCTTCCAGTCCAAGAAGACCTGCCATGAAGTCCGAGACGGTGATGATCTCGGCCTCCGTATCCCATTCCCAGACGCCACAGCGAGATGCCTCGACGGCCCCGCGAAACCGTTGCTCCGAAGCGGCCCAGGCCTTGCTGATACCTTGCTGACGTCGCTCGACCATCAGAACGAGCGCAATCACCGCGATGCCAAGGCCGGCGGGTATGATGAAGATCCAGATATTGCTCAGCAGCCCGGCCGGTCCGGTACCCTTGGCCGATGTGGCAACCGCGATCAGGCTCGAGTCGCCGATTGGTATGGCTGTTCGACGAACCAGCCCCTCGCCAATTCTGAGCTCATCGGCTTGGCCGTCAGCCCGGATCGGGCGGATGGTCAAACCCAGAGAGCGCCCATCGCGCGAGGAACTGGCCAGCACCGCAGAGGTGCCTGACATAAGCCAGAGTTCAGCACCCTTGCGAGGCTCCAGCGCCGGCAAGCTGACACGGGCGATCAGGTTCGACCCACCGTCAAAGCTGCGCCGGATCAGCAAGGCCTCGCCGTCGCGAGACAGGTCGGGCCGGTTGGTCATGGCTTCAAAAGCATCAGGCTGTGCGCCCGCGCTGGCCAGGACGTCGCCCGATGCGTCTATGACGGCGAAGGCGCTTTCAGGTGCAGCGGCCCGGGCTACGGCTACCATCTGCGATGCATTGCCGGAGGCTGCTACAGCGGCGCGGCCAGCAGCCTGGGCCGGCGCAATTTTCCGTGCCGTGTCCAGCGCGAGCAGCCGTGCCTCGCGGTCGACCGCCTCCATGCGCAGCCCGTCCTGCTCCAGATCGGGCCGGGCCATTTCACGCGCGAACAGCATCACGCCCAAGGCAATAACCAGGGTCAAGGCCAGGATGCCGACCCTCAGCCAAGCGGGCGCGCCCTGGCGACGGTCGGTCGCGCGACGCCCCTCGGCAGTTATGCGGCGCTCGGTGCTCCGCAAGCGATCATCCCCCAACCCAAATCAGTAGAGGCAGAATCTAGGCTGCGTCGCGGATTCGTGTCGAGGACTGGTTTACCGATCGTCAACGCTTTCAGGCGGCGTGTGACTCGGAAGACTCTCGCCTTGTGGATTTGGTCTTTGGCCGGGCCAGAACGTCGGTGATGGTCTGCAACAGACTGCGGGCCTGCCGGGCCAGTTGTACCATTTCCGGGGGGGCGTCATCGGGGTCCTGATCGACCGATTCCACCAGTTGGGAGGCGATGACCATCAGCTTGGGAGCCGCTGCAATCAGCCGGGCCTGAAACTCGATATGGTCAGGGTCACGGTCATACTCTGCGCCCGGCACACGCCAGCCACCCCAGTCCATGCGGTCGGTGACCACGACGGGATAGGTGCCGGGGAAGGGATGATGGGCGCAGTCTTCAGGTTGCTGCCACTTGTTGCGTACCCGCATCAGCCGCCACAGGCCCATGTTGGCAGAGGAGGCGTCCTCGGTCGGGACAAACAGTTCATTGGCCTGGAACTCGCGTCCCAGGCCAACTTCATAGGTAACCCGGATAGGTTCGGAAAAGCCTTTGGCCCAGACCGGCTTCACCTTCTCGACCTCGGCCCACGCCCCGACGCACTTCACCCAGACGGTCTGACCCTTTTGAAACTGTGCGAGCGCCATGTTCGATGTCCTCTTTCGAGGCCACCGTGCCAATCAGCCGTGAACAGTCGGTTCCGCAAAAAGGTTAAGGGCGTGCAGGCCCAGCCTAGCGGGAAATAGATTCCAGGGCTTCGCCCGCATATTTTTCCTTCACACGGGTCGACAGGTCGCCCAGCGAGACGACGCCGACCAGACGCCCATCCTTGTCCAGAACCGGCAGGCGGCGGATCTGACGGCTGGCCATGGCGTCCAGCACGGTTTTCAGATCGTCGTCGGCCCGCGCTGTCATCGGATCGCGAGACAGGCATTCCAGCACCGTGGCGGTCGCCGCCGCTCCCGAGGCCAGGCCGCGCACGACGATGTCGCGGTCGGTAATCGTCCCGATCAGCTGATCGCCGTCGGCCACGGGCATGAAACCGAAATTGCCATCCTTCATGCGCACGGCCACTTCGTGCAGGGTGTCGGTGGGCCGGGCGACCTGGACGTCCTTGCTCATTACGTCACGGACTTTCATGGGGTGTCTCCTGCAGTTTCGATTGCAGGCACAACCCTTGCCGTGGGCTGGGGTTCCGAGATGCTGCCGTCAGGGCCGCGCCTGGGCCGGCAATCCCTGCGCCGCCCGCACCATCTGGACGAGCTCCGCGCGCTGGCCATAGGCATCCTCGCCCCGGGCGGCCTGCGCCTGTGCCAGGATCGCATCCCAGCCATAGCCCGCGTCCATCCACGGATCGTCGCGCAGCTTCTGACCGAAGGCGGCGACGGCCAGGGCCCAGCGGGTGCTCTCCGGTGGCGAGCCCGCACCATTATCGCTGTTGGATAGGACGCGCTGGATCAGGCGCGAGGTGTCGCCGCCTGGCAGCTTGAACCGGACCTGGACGAAGCCGACCTCGCCGTCAGGATCGCCGCCGCCGACGCCGATGGACTGATTGGCCTCATAGCGGCGCTCCGGGATCTGGCTGGGGCCACCCACGGGCGTGATCTCATACAGGGCGGTGACGGATGCCCCCGACCCGACCTCACCCGCATCGATGCGGTCGTTGTTGAAATCTTCCTCGTTCAGCAGCCGGGTCTCATAGCCGATCAGTCTGTATTCGCTGACGCGGGCGGGGTTGAACTCGACCTGGATCTTGACGTCGTCGGCGATGGGAAAGGCCCCTTTGTCGAAGGCCGGGCCAAACAGACGACGCGCCTCGTTCAGGTTGTCGACATAGGCGGCGGTGCCATTGCCGGCCTGGCTGATCGCCTGCATCCGCGCGTCCTGATAGTTGCCGCGCCCGAAGCCATAGACCGACAGATAGATGCCGGTTTCCCGCTTGCTGGCGACATAGTCCTCCAGCCGCTGGTTGTCGGTCTGGCCTACATTGAAGTCGCCGTCGGTGAACATCAGGATGCGGTTGACCTTGTCGCGGGCAAAGCCGGCCTGGGCCTGGTCATAGGCATTGGTCATGCCCGTCGCGCCTGCCGTTCCGCCCGAGGCATACAGGCTGGCGACCGCGCAGCGCAGCTTCAGTTTCTGGTCGCCCGGCGTCGGTGCCAGGGTCGTGCCTGCCCCTTCGGCATAATAGGTGACCGCAACCGTATCCTGGGGGCGCAGGCGGTCGATGATCAGGTTCATCGACTTCTGCGCCAGGGCCAGCTTGTCCGTGCTGTTCATCGAGCCGGACACATCTACGAGGAAGGTCAGGTTCAGCGGACGCCGCTCGCCCTCGGGCAGTTCATAACCTTGCAGGCCGATATGGACGATTTGGCGACCCGGCGACCAGGGCGAGGCGACCACTGCCGTGGTGATGGCGAACGGTTCGGACGCCGAACGCGGCAGGGCGTAGCCATAGTCGAAATAGTTGACCATCTCCTCGATCCGCACCGCATCGACCAGCGGACGACGCCCCTCGTCCACGAAGCGGCGAACATTGGCATAGGCGGCGGTGTCGACGTCGATGGAGAAGGTCGAAACGGGCTCGTCGGCCACGCGCTTGACCGGATTGGGCGTAGCGTCGGGATAGCGCTCTGTGTCGGCGGGACGGGGCGGAATGCCGGGCGGCAGGGGGCGATGAACCGGGGGCGGCGCATAGGTAGATCCGCTTGCTGCCGCTTCCGACCGCTGCACACGACTGCCGGTGACGACGACACCGTCGAGCGTCGTCTGGCCGTTGGGCAGTGTCTGTACAACGCGCGGACGCGCGGGCGCGGGCGGGGGCGACAGGGGCATGGGGGGCGATGGCGGCGGCGGTGTGAGGCGATAGCGCGTGCGGTCATCCCCATCACCGGCTACCGGGAGGATGAAGCCATAGGGTCGGCATGCGGCCGCCGACACTGCACCATCGACGGGCTTGTTCGCATCGAAGCTGTCCCGGTTTTGCGCGGCGACGGAGAACGTAGCCCCCGGCGCGGTCAGGCTGAAGGCCATCACGGCCGTGACGGCGGCGGTCATTGGGCGGTCGATCATGGCGGGGCCTTCCCTGTCGTCTGATGTCGATGAGGCAGACCGCCGTTGGGCGAAACTGTGGCGGCCTCCGGACGAGAGATGCGGTCCCGTCCTGTCCCTCACAGGGTGGCGCAATCGGGCCACAGCCCCCACTATCGGAATCTGACGGACCAGGGGGACACGATGGCCGAGGCGAGCACAGGCGTTCAACTGGTCCAGGTGGCGGCCTTGCTGGGGGCCGGCGTCGTGGCCGTGCCGCTGTTTCGCAAGCTGGGACTGGGCTCGGTCCTGGGTTATCTGGCCGCCGGACTGGCTATCGGCCCGTTCGGATTCAAGCTGTTCGCCGAGCCGGAGACGGTGCTGCACGTCGCAGAATTCGGCGTGGTCATCTTCCTGTTCATCATCGGGCTGGAGATGCGGCCCGCGAAACTGTGGAATCTGCGACGCGAAATTTTCGGCCTGGGCGTGGCCCAAGTGGGACTCAGCGGGCTGCTGCTGACCCTGGCGGCGATCGCCTTCGGCGTGCCTGCGCATATCGCCTTCATCGTCGCCATGGGCTTCGTCCTGTCATCCACCGCGGTCATCATGCAGGGTCTCGATGAGCGCAATGAGCTGAACACCCCGGCGGGTCAGCGGGCGGTGTCTATCCTGCTGCTGGAAGACCTGGCCATCGTGCCGTTGCTGGCCATCGTCGCCATTCTGGCCAGCACCATGGGCACGGCGGTCGACGGTCCGCCGCTTTGGCAGACCATCGCTCTGGGCCTGGGGGCCATCGTCGCGGTGGTGGTGGCGGGGCGTTATCTGCTGAACCCGGTGTTTCGTTTCCTGGCCCGGCATGGCGGGCGCGAGATCATGAGCGCCGCCGCGCTGCTGGTGGTCGTGGGGGCCGCGCTGATCATGACCCTGGGCGGACTGTCCATGGCCATGGGGGCCTTCCTGGCCGGGGTGCTGCTGTCCGATTCCAGCTTCCGCCATCAGCTGGAAGCCGATGTCGAGCCATTCAGGGGCCTGTTGCTGGGCATCTTCTTCGTCAGCGTGGGCATGTCGCTGAACCTCGCTGTGGTCCTGGCCGACTGGCCGATCATCGTCGGCGGACTGGCCCTGTTCATGGTCGTCAAGGCCGCGGCCATCTATGGCGTGGCGCGGCTGCTGAAGGCCTCCAATCGCGAGGCCGTCGAACGGGCCGCCATGTTCGCGCAAGGCGGCGAGTTCGCCTTCGTCCTGTATGCCGCCGCCCTGGCCGCGGGGGTGCTGGATGCCCGGTCCAGTGCCATCGCCACCGCCCTGGTTATCCTGTCCATGGCCCTGACGCCGTTGACAACACTGGTCGTGCGCCGCCTGATGCCGCCCGCGCCGGAACTGTCGCCGGACGACGCCGAGGGTGTGGATCACGCCAGCGGCCTGCGTGAGCGGGTCCTGATCATCGGCTTTGGCCGCTTCGCCCAGGTCGTGTCCCAGCCCCTGCTGGCGCGCGACGTCGACGTGTCGATCATCGACTACGACGTGGAGATGATCCAGGCCGCCGGGAACTTCGGCTTCAAGGTCTATTATGGCGACGGGGCGCGGCTGGACGTGCTGCGGGCTTCGGGTGCCGCCAAGGCCGAGACCATCCTGGTCTGCGTCGACAAGGCCGAAGTGGCCGACCGTATCGTCGAACTGGTCAAGGCCGAATTCCCCCTGACCAAGCTGTTCGTGCGGGCCTTCGACCGGGGCCATTCGATGCGTCTGGTTCAGGCCGGGGTGGAGTATCAGCTGCGCGAAACTTTCGAGAGCGCGCTGGTCTTCGGCCATCAGGTGCTGATCGACCTGGGCTTCAGCCAGGATGAGGCCAGCGAGACCATCGAGGATGTCCGTCGCCGCGACGAGGAGCGGTTTACCCTGCAACTGGCGGGCGGCCTCGCTGCCGGACGCGGTCTGATGCGCGGCAATGCCGTCACGCCCCAGCCCGCCCCCTACATCAAGCCCCGCCGCGAGGGTCAGGCACTCAACGAGGAAGCGGCTGAGGCTCTGGAGGAAGAAGATGCCCGCGAAAAAGCCGGTGTCTGATGACACCGGCTCCTTCATTCGGTCATTGACGCAAGCGTTTACATCGCGGCCTTGATCTGTTCGGCCATACGCAGGTGGCCTTCGATCGCGGGCACGACCTTGCGGGCGTGGGCGGCCAGCGGCGAGTCTGCATCGGCGAAACCGCGATGCAGGGTCAGGGCCTCGTTGTGCGCAGCGATCTGCTGATCGATGAAGACGCGGTCGAAGTCCGCGGCCGAGGCCGACCGCAGATTGTCGATCAGCCCCTGGCGACGCTCGTCCAGATCGGTCGGGGGCGTGGTGTCAGGCGCAGCTTGCGGCAGCATGGCCTTCATCTCGTTCGAGGCGGTGGTGTGGTCGGTCTTGATCATCTGCGCCAGTTCCTTGACCTGGGCATTCTGTGACCGCTCCAGGGCGATGTCGGCGGACTGGATCTCGTACATGTCGCCCATGGCGGCGTTGGGGATATAGGCCGACTGCATGTTGGACCCCATGACGGCTGCCGAGGTCTGGCCGACGGGCGCGGACATGGCGTCCTGGGCTGCATCGACAGGTTCGGACGCTTGTTCGGAGTTGCAGGCGCTCAGCAGGGCCAGGCAGGCGGTGCCGGCGAGAAGGGTTCTGATCATCGGTATTCCTCCAAAGTGGGGACAGGACCACAAAACCGTTCGCCAGCCTGATCGTTCCTGTGTCCGATGTCAGACATAGGGTGACCATCTCCAGGTTCGCCAGCGGCTGCGGCATGGTGTAGACGCCGCCCCGATGAACCGCCGCCTCTCGATCGCCCCTATGATGGACTGGACCGACCGGCACTGCCGGGCGTTCCATCGCACCCTCACGACCCGGGCCCTGCTCTATACGGAGATGGTCACGGCCCCCGCCGTGCTCCACGGCGATCAGGCGCGGCTGCTGGGCTTTGACGCGGTCGAGCATCCAGTGGCGTTGCAACTGGGCGGGTCGGACCCGGATCAGCTGGCCCAGGCCGCGCGGATCGGGGAACAGTACGGATATGACGAGATCAATCTGAACGTCGGCTGCCCGTCCGACCGGGTCCAGTCGGGCCGGTTCGGGGCCTGTCTGATGCGCGAGCCGGAACTGGTCGCCGACTGCATGGCCGCCATCAAGGGCGCGGTCGCCGTGCCCGCCACCGTCAAATGCCGCATCGGCGTGGATGATCAGGACCCGGAGCAATCGCTTTTCGCCACGGTCGATGCCTGCGCTGCTGTCGGCATCGACACCTTCATCGTCCATGCCCGCAAGGCCTGGCTGAAAGGTCTGTCGCCCAAGGAAAACCGCGACGTCCCGCCTCTGGACTATGCCCTGGTTCGGCGGCTGAAGCGCGAGCGGCCGCATCTGTCGATCAGCATCAACGGCGGCATCGCTTCGCTGGACGAGGCCGAGGCCCATCTGGACGACACCGACGGTGTGGCTCTGGACGGCGTCATGCTGGGCCGCGCCGCCTATCACGAGCCCGGTCTGCTGGGTCAGGCGGATCGCCGACTGTATGGAGCCGATACGGCGGACGTGGATGCCTTCACCGCCATCGAACGCTACAAGCCCTATCTGGCCGCGCGGCTGGAGGAGGGGGTGTCGCTGCCGTCGATGACGCGCCACATGCTGGGCCTGATGCATGGCCGACCCGGAGCGCGGGCCTTCCGCCGCATCCTGACGGTCGAGGCCCTCGGTCCGAATGCGGGGCTGGAAGTCCTGGACCGCGCCGCCGACGCGGTGCGCGAGGCGGAGGAACGGCGACAGGCCGCATGACGCCGCCGCACCGTTAATGATGCGCGGGCGACACGCCCGGCGCGCGATGTATGGCTACGCTTCGAGGAATTGTGGCGAGGATGAGGCGTTCGCGTTAACGTCTGCATCTGGAGCCACGCCATGTCAGACACGCCGCCTGTCAACTCGAAAGCCGCCCTCAGGATCGTCCCCGGCGAGGCCGAAATCTATGATCTGATGCGCCAGCCGGAGACCACCTCCGAGCGTGTCAAACGCCTCCAGCAGGAGGCTCGCGCCTTGGCCGTCGAACAGGTCGAGGCGCTGGAAATCCTGCTGATGCAGGCGTCGCAACTGGCCCGCGAGATTGCCGAGGGTGGCGACGCCTATCCGGTCGGCGCGCGCGAACTGGCCGGGCGCATGGCCTCGGACCTGCCGACCAAGGTCGAGACGCTGAAGGCCATCATCAGCCGCGTCTAGACGGCTGTGCGTACCGGTCGATCGCGGATCCGCTTCGCCAGCCGGAACACCACGATCGCCAGGATCACCAGCACCAGCGGGATGATCACCGGGGCCAGGAAGGCCACGATCACCGTCAGCACCGCCAGGACATCCTCGATCAGCGACACGATCGGATTGCCCAGCCCCCCGGTGGTGGCCGTCGATCCGACCCGTACCCCCGTCTGCGCCGCGTTGAAGGCCAGGGCCGTGGGGGCCCCCACAATGATGCCCGCGACCGCCGCCGTGGCGGGATCGACACCCCAGAAGACGCTGCCCGCCGCCACAGCTCCCGCAATAGGTCGGGTGACATAGCCGACGGCATTCAGCGCATGGTCCACCGCCGGGACCTTGTCACCCGCAAACTCCGCCACCGCCGCGACGGCCAGGGCCGAGATCGCCGGCCACGAGCCCAGCCAGCCCATCTGGTCATTCAGCCGGATGCCGAACATCTCGAACTTGGCCGCCAGGGCCAGCATCAGCAGGGGCAGAAAGGTGCGCAGACCCGTCGCCGAGGCTAGCCCCAACCCCAGCAGCGCGGGCAGAGCCCAGGTCTGAAGCGGGCCGACAGCCGCGCCCACCTCTGTCAGATCCAGTCCCGGCATGGCCTCTACTCCTCACGCATCTGTGTGGCTGAACGCATGATGCGCGGGAACGGCGCGTCGCTCCATGGTCTTTTCAAGGGACCCGAACTGATGCGCCAACAGGAGAGCCCCACCATGACCGACCGTTTCGAACCCCGTGCCGAAAGCATCGCCGACCAGGAGCGCGACATCCAGTCCGGCATCGACGCCAAAGCGAGTGGCGGCTCTGACGACAAGTATGGCGGGGCTATGCAGGCCGGGGCGCGGCGCTATCCCGAGCCGCCCTTTCCGAAGCAGCATCAGACCAAGCCCGGAGACGAGGCCGCTCTGGATCCCGCGCCGATGTACGATGCGCCGTTCTGGAAAGGGTCGGGCAAGCTCGATGGCATGGCGGCCATCATCACAGGCGGTGATTCCGGCATCGGTCGCGCGGTCGCCGTCCTGTTCGCACGCGAAGGCTGCGACGTCGCCATCTGCCATCTCGACGAGGACAAGGATGCCGAGAACGCCCGCGCCGCTGTCGAGGCCGAGGGCCGCCGGGCCATCCTCCTGCAGGGCGACGTCTCCGATCCCCGCTTCTGCGAGGCCGCGGTCAAGGCCACGCTGGACGCCTTCGGACGGCTGGACGTCGTGGTTCCCAATGCCGCCTTCCAGCAGCATGTCGAGGCGCTGGAGGACCTGACGTTCGAGCATTTCGACCGGACGCTGAAGACCAACCTCTATGGCTACTTCAACCTGGTGAAGGCGGCGGTGCCGCACATGAAGGCAGGCGGTTCGATCGTCATGACCGGTTCGGTCACCGGCATGATGGGCAGCAAGAATCTGCTGGACTATTCGATGACCAAGGGCGGCATTCACGCCTTCGCCCGGTCGCTGGGCACCCATCTGGCTCCGCGCGGCATTCGTGTGAACGTGGTCGCGCCCGGCCCGGTCTGGACGCCACTGAACCCCGCCGATCAGGAGGCTGACAAGGTCGCCCAGTTCGGAGGCGACACCGTCATGAAACGCCCCGCCCAGCCCGAGGAGATGGCCCCTGCCTATGTGTTCCTGGCCTCACCTCAGATGTCGAGTTACATCACTGGCGAAGTCCTGCCGTTGATTGGCGGTTACGGCGGAGGGTGAAGAGGCCGCGTCTGGTTGATTATTTCGACCGCGCTGGAACGTCAGGCCAGGATGTCCAGCAGAGTGCCGGTCATTTCATTGGCCGACCGCAGCACTGCCGCATTGGCCTTCAGCGCCACCTCCGCCTGGATGCGTTCGACGCTTTCCGCGGCCAGGTTGTCGAGCGGAGCGACTGCCGTGCGCCGGGCGCTGGCGTCGAAGCGGGCGGTGGCGGCGGCGATACCCGAGGCGGCAACTGAAAAGGCCTGCATGGCGCGGCTCCGTTTCTTGGAGCCGCGATTGTGCACATCCTTGATTATCGCAGTGCTGATGAGGATGGTGAACGGGCTTCAGCCGCCCTTTTGCCCAGGAAACCGCCCGACCTTGGTCGGTCCACCGCGTCCGAAGCGGACCATGCGGTAAGGATATCCGGGATAGAGGGCCGCTATGTGCCTTACGCCCTGCAAGGCTACGGTGGGATGTTCGCCCCCGCCCATGGTCAGAACAATGGTGTCGCCGCCGGAACCCTCTTCGTAGGTCGGCTCATAGCCCTCTTCAGTCCAGCGACGCGCGACGTCTGCGGATGTTACGGCCCAGAAGGTGAAGCCCACGACGCGTCCGTTCTCCGACGCCAGGACATAGTGGCCGCGACGCACCGCCGCCGACAGGGTGGCGACCATCCGACCGAAAGGCAGATCACCGAACGGCTTGCGCCCCGCCATGAAGATGACTGCTGCGGCAAGGGCCGCGTCCGAGCGCTCCATTCGTCCGATCTTCAGTGCCATTGTACCTCACGTTTCCGTTACCGGAATGATGAATTGCATCCACCATCTCGAACGATTCGTAGATGCGGTTGCAAGCAACCGAATAGCAAGCATTGCCATTGTACATAACAAGCTATGCCATAGTCTTAAAGATTTATTGTGCCAATCTGAAACTATTGTCACCGAGACTCCGTTACCTGCCCCAATGACCAATTCAGGTCAAAAATCGGCGCGCTTTGTGCCGTTTAGGGAGTGGGACATGCCTACATTCAACGGAACTTCTGGCAACGATTTCTTGCTGGATACCGCAGGTGACGACATCCTGAACGGCCTTGGCGGCCTGGACGTCGTCAGCGTCAATACGGGTCGCGACGTAGTCGACGGCGGCGAGGATTTTGACCGGCTGCTGGTCAACTACGGATCGGCGACGACGGGCATCGTCAACTTTGCCGACAATGGTTTCGACAATGCGGCCGGCAACAGCACCAACAGCGTGCGCTTCACCAACGTCGAATCCCTGGTGGTGACCACGGGCTCGGGCGACGACAGCATCCGCACCTTCTTCCGTCCCGACAGCAACAGCGACACCATCGTGTCCGGTAACGACTTCATCAGCCTGGGGGCCGGCAACGACCGCGGCGTCGGTGGTGGCGGAGACGACACGCTCTACGGCGGAGACGGCGATGACGTCCTGGACGGCGATGGTTCGATCTTCGGCAAGTTCGGGGCTTCGCGCACCGTTGGCGACCGCTCCTTCACCGGTAACGACACCCTGTTCGGCGAGGGCGGAGACGATCTGCTGCAAGGCGGTGCGGGAGACGACATCCTGGACGGCGGGATCGGCAACGACACGCTTCTCGGTGACGGTGTTGTGCTGAGCTATACCGACCGGTCCAACAACGGTGGCGGCGGTACGCTGAATCAGGTCGATCGCTTTGGCGGCAATGATTCAGGCAAAGACACCCTGCGCGGCGGCGACGGTGACGACATCCTGGAAGGCCGTCTGGGCAATGACATCATTTTCGGCGACGCAGGCAACGACCTGGCCCGCTTCAACATCTCGCGCGACGGCAGCGACCTGACCGACATGGGCACAGGCGACGATATCGTCGAGATCGACGTCAACGCCAACTCCGATCGCTCAAGCGCCATTCGCGTGACCTTCACCAGCGCCGAGGTCGGCAACGGCAACGCCAACGACGGCGGTACCATGACCAACCAGGACGGCGGACTGGCTGTGCGCATGCAGTCTGAGGACTACAATGACGGCCTGTTCGGCGAAGTCAGCCGGTTCGATGATGAAGGTGTGACCTTCGTGGCTCAGGGCTCTGCCCTGTTCGACGTACGTGATCTGGTCTCCGGAGCGCAGCGCGGCAATCTGTTCAGCACGGTTACATTGGGCACGAACGTGGCCGACACCTATGCCGGGACGGACAATGCCGACTACGTCAATGCTGGCGCCGGTGACGATGTGGTCACGACCGGTGCGGGCAACGATTTCCTGGTCGGCGGCGGCGGCAACGACAGCCTTGACGGCGGGATCGGCAACGACACCTTCATCGGCGGTGGCGGTGACGACATCATGATCGGTGGTGACGGCATCGATACTGTCAACTACGGCCCGGCGACCGCAGGGGCCACGGTGCGCCTATTCGGCGGCACCAGCTCGGACGGGCAGGGCGGCACGGACACCCTGACGGGCATTGAGAACGCCGTCGGCGGTTCGTTCAATGACGTCCTGATTGGCAGCACGGCAGACAACGACCTGACAGGCGGCGCGGGCAATGACGTTCTGGTCGGCCTGGACGGTAACGACACCTTGCGGGGCGGTGCCGGATCCAACGAGATTTACGGTGGTCTGGGCAATGATGCCTATATCGTCGAAAACGAAGGCGACACCATTGTGGAACTCGCAGGCGAAGGTACGGATACGGTGCTGACGGCGCTGGGCACCTACAACGCCCTGGCCACCAACGTCGAGAACCTGACCTTCACCTCGGCCATCGACCACGTGGGCTTCGGCAATGCGGGTGACAATGTCATCACCGGCTCCACTGGGCGCGATGTCCTGCTGGGTCTGGACGGCAACGACACTCTGATTGGCGGTACGGGCGTGGCCAATGAGCTGTACGGCGGTGCGGGTGACGACACCTATATCCTGACGGCGGTGGGCGACACCATCGTCGAGGCGGCAGGCGGCGGTATCGATACTGTGCGCACCACCGACAACAACACGACCCTGGCCGCCAATGTCGAGAACCTGATCTACGCCGGTCAGGGCGGAGCCTTCCTGAGCGGCAACGCCGAGGCCAACACCATCACCGGCGGTTCGGGGGCTGACACCCTGACGGGCGGGATGGGCAACGACATCCTGAACGGTGGTGCTGGAACCGACGTCGCCGTTCTGTCGGGCGTGCGGGCGGATTACACGATCGTGGCAACCGCCAATGGCTATCAGGTGACCGACAATACGGCCAACCGTGACGGTATCGATCAGCTGTCAGGCGTCGAAAATGTTCGGTTCTCCGACGGCACCACGGTCGCTCTGGCCGATATTGTGGCGGCGGCTCCTTTCGCTACGGATGACTTTGTTATGAAGTCTGAAATCAGCGGTCCGTCCGTCATGCCTCTGGCGCTGGACGACGATCTGTTCGGCCGCGAAAACGGCATGGCGGGTCTGTTCCCTGATCAGGACAGTGTCCAGTATGATCCCATGCTGGCTCAGTGGTCGGACATCGCAGCTGTAGCGCCGCACGAGAGTCGCGACGCCTGGGGCCTATAAGCCTCCCACTTACAAATCCCTGGCGTAAGGCAGAGGGCCGGTGTTTCGCACCGGCCCTCTTGTCTGTCAGATTGCGCACTTGCCGTGCCGGATCAGCGGGGGCAGGATTTCGGTCATGAGCACGCCGCACATTCACACGCCCGCTTCCGGTGAACGTTTCGCCTCGTTCAGCCAGTTCTACCCGTATTACATCCACGAGCATTCCAACCGGACGTGCCGGCGGATCCATGTGGTGGGGTCGGCGCTGGTGGTCGGGGTGGCGGTCCTGGCGCTGGTGACGCTGAATGCCTGGTGGCTGCTGGCCATGCCGGTGATCGGCTATGGCTTTGCCTGGGTCGGGCATTTCTTCTTCGAGAAGAACCGGCCCGCCACGTTCAAATACCCGCTGTGGAGTCTGATGGGCGACTGGCGGATGTTCTTCGAAACGATCAGCGGGCGCCGAAAGTTCTAGTTGGACGCCCCGACGGAGCCCGAGGCCGAAGCCATCAGGGTCGACTGGCTGGGGGTCGCGTCCCACGACGGCGGGCAACCGTCAAAGCGGCCGGCGTCGGCGATGGTCAGGGTGCGGATGTTCAGGTGCATCGCCTGGCGCATCGAGCCACGACCGTGGCCGGTATAGAGATCGACCTTCTGGCCCTTGATGCCGCCGCCGATGTCGGACGCGTACCAGTAGCCGTCATGGATGGTGCCGTCGGCCATGCGCAGACCCACGGTCTCGCGGATGAACAGGCGGGTGCGGCGGGGAATGTAGCGGGGGTCCACGGCCACGGTCCGCATGGCGATCGGGCGGCAACCGAGCGAATCGTTGCCCGTCGCTCCACCACCCCCGGCGTGATAAAGGCGCGCCGAGGCGCTCCAGCGGGCATCGCCCTGCATGTGGGCCAGTTGGTCGGCGGTCAGGGCAGCCTCGGCATCGCCGCTGTCGGAACCTTCGGTCGTGGAGGCGGTTGTTACGACAGCGCGGTCGGCAGCGACCGCAGCTTCGTAGGACACCGGTTCTCCGGAAACGGGGAAGGCCATCGCCCATAAAAGGGCGAACGCAGCGGCTGTGCCGAGCATGGTGATACTCATTGAATCACCGGTCCCGACGCGTCCGGCCCGGCGCTTGTCGTTTCTAATTGTGGCAAAAACCGGACATCGGGGCTAGCTGCGACCTCTCGCCCGATTCAGCCGTGGAAAACCACAGGTTCGTAGTGATCAGCGTGGGGTGCCGCTGACTATGTGGGTCGCACCGATAAGCAGTATTCGCAGTCTATGTGTATTTTGCTGTACGGATATGCTCGACGAAGATGCGGCGTTGTTCTGCATTCGCGTGCGTGATTTTTGTATTGGCAACGCACCACTACCGATGTCGCCAATTGACTGTCCGCCCCGCCTGGAGCTGTGGATAACTCTGACCTGTGTGAGCGGGAACCGAGGCGTGGTTCGACCTGCAACGAAAATGGTCTAAGGGCAGGGATTATCGATCCCGGGAGCCTGACCATGAAGCGTTTCGTCGTTGCCGCCGCTGCGGCCTGTGCCCTGGCCGTTGCGGCTGCGCCTGTCGTGGTTTCGGCGTGGGGCAACACCGGACACCGGCTGATCGGCGTGGCGGCGGTGCGCGCGCTGCCTGACGATCTTCCCGCCTTCCTGCGCACGGCGGCCGCCGCGACCGAGGTCGGTGAACTGGCGCGCGAACCCGACCGCTGGAAAGGCGCAGGTCAGCCGCACGACCGCGAGCGCGACACGGCCCACTTCGTCGACATGCTGGATGACGGCCGCATCATGGTCGCGGGCGGTCCGTCCATAGACGCCCTGCCGGAGCTGAAGCACCAGTACGATGCCGCCCTCATCGCCGCAGGCAGCTCGGTGAACGAGGCCGGCTATCTGCCCTATGCCATCATTTACGGCTATCAGCAGCTGGTGCGCGACTTCGCCTATTGGCGCGTGCTGAATGCCATCGAGGCGCGCGAGACCGATCCGGGCAAACGGGCCTGGTATCGTGAGGACCGCATCCGGCGCGAGGCTCTGGTCCTGCGCGACATGGGCGTGCTGGGCCACTACATCGGCGACGGGTCGCAGCCGCACCATACGACCATCCACTACAATGGCTGGGACCGGAACACGCCCAATCCCGAGGGCTTCACCACCTCGCGCCAGACGCACGGCCTGTTCGAGGGGGCCTTCACGGCTCGCGTCGCGCGCCTTGATCTGGTCGAGGCGGGCATGGCCCAGCCGCGTGTCGACGGGTTCGACATGAAGGCACGGGTCCCGGCCTATCTGAAAACCACCCTGGCCGAGGTGACCCCCTTCTATCGGCTGGAGAAGGACGGCGGCTTCCGTGACGGCGACCCCCGCGGCGCGACCTTCACCGTGGCCCGTCTGTCGGCAGCAGCGGCGGAGCTGCGCGACTTCTACACCGCCGCCTGGCGAGCCTCTGCCGAGGTCTCCATCGGCTGGCCGGCGGTCAAGGTCGCAGAGGTCGAGGCCGGGACGGCCGATCCCTGGCTGGCCATGTACGGCGAGGACTGATTGTCCGAGCCTTCGATCCTGACGCCTCCGGTCGTCATCCTCGACAAGTCCCAGATGGCGGAGAACATCGGGGCGGTGGCCAGGGTGATGGCCAACTTCGGCCTGTCGGAGCTGCGGCTGGTCGCACCCCGTGATGGCTGGCCGCAGGAGCGGGCCTGGGCGACCGCCTCGGGCGCGGACTGGGTGCTGGAGGGCGTCGGGGTGTTCGAGACGGTGGCCGAGGCCATCGCCGATCTGCAGGTCGTCCACGCCGCCACCGCCCGCCCGCGCGAGACACGCCAGCCGGTGCGCACCCCGCGCGAGACGGCGCGCACCCTGTATGACGACCGGGCCTCGGGGCTGAACGTCGGCCTGCTGTTCGGGGGCGAACGGGCGGGGCTGGAGACCTCCGACATCGCCCTGTGCCAGGGCATCGTCACCATCCCCATCGACCCGCGCCATCAGAGCCTGAACCTGGCCCAGGCTGTGGCGATCAACGCCTATGAGTGGCGGGCGACCGTGCTGGACGCGCCCCCGCCCAACTTCCGCGAGGCCGAGCCGCCCGCCGACGGTGCCCTGACATTGGGCATGTACGAACATCTGGAGCGGGAGCTGGACGCCGCCGGCTTCTTTCATCCGCCCGAGAAGTTCCGCTCGATGAGCCAGAACCTGCGCGTCATGCTGGGCCGTGCTGCCTTTACGGCCCAGGAGGTGGCGACGTTCCGGGGCGTGATCACGGCGCTGTCGAAAGGGCGGGGCCGGGTGCTGGCGCGGCTGGCGGCGGAGAAGAAGGACGCTGGCTGAGCTGCCCTTGCGTCTCGCGGCGGGCTTCTGTAGTCACCGCGCCGTTGGGGAGTAGCCGCCGGCAAGGATCAGCCGGGATCGCGTCAACACACTCGTCGTTCCCATGCGACGTGGTGCGATCAGCGGATTTCATATCCGCCTGGCGAGACCAGCGTGCTTTGCGACCCCACCGGCGGGGCCGTGAACGCGCTGTCCCGTGTGTCCGGCGAGTGCTCGTTTCCATGACCCCCATCTCCATCGCCGTGCTGTCGCTCAGCATGTCGGCCGACGCCTTTGCCGCCTCCGTGGGGCGCGGGGCGGCGCATCGTCCCAACTTTTCCACCGCCGTCAGGAACGGTCTGGTGTTCGGCCTGATCGAGGCGATCACCCCCCTGATCGGCTGGGCCCTGGGGCTGGCGGCGGCAGGGTTCGTCGAGCGGGTCGATCACTGGATCGCCTTCGGTCTTCTGGCGGCGGTCGGCGGCAAGATGCTGTGGGAATCGTTCCAGCCGGTCGAGGCGGACGACGGGCGCAGGGCCGCGCGGCGCGGCGTGCTGGCCCTGATCGCCACGGCCATCGGCACCAGCATCGATGCGGCTGCCGTGGGCGTGGGTCTGGCCTTCATCGGGGCCAACATCTGGATCATAGCCGCCGCGATCGGCTTCACCACCTTCGTCATGACCACGATCGGCATGCTGATCGGACGGGCGGTTGGTCTGAAGTTCGGCAAGATCGCCGAGATGATCGGCGGCGTGGCCCTGATCGGTCTGGGGACGATGATCCTGCTGGAGCACACCGGGGTGATCCGCTGAGGTCCATTGTCTTCACCCACGCTCATGAAATTAGGTGACACCCACCCTGCGAAATTGGATGCGGGACTGTACGTCAGCCAAAGGCCTGAAGGCGGCCTTGCCCGTTGCATTATCGATGAGAAAGACCAGTGCGGGCCGGGCAAACACTGATCCGGAGCACAATTCTAACAAGGGGTGGCAGTGACCCGGTTCAAGGGCTTTACAGACGGAAATCGCCCTGTCGCGCGGGGGCCAGAGTCTCCACATTGACCCTGATCGGGCGGGACTATCATGGTCCGGATTACACGATCGCGTCTGAGTTCAACTGTGCGAGGAAGGGCGGCAGGGTCCGGGTCGCGGGACCATACAGACCCAGGTCGAAGCGGTGGCTGCCGCTGGTCGGGGCCAGGTCGAATTCCACAGTCTGCGCCCCCGCCGCCCGGGCGATCTCGACGAACCCGGCAGCGGACCAGACCGCGCCGGAGGTCCCGACGGACAGGAACAGGTCGCAGGCCTCCAGCGCCGCCTCGATCCGCTCCATCTGAAGCGGGATCTCCCCGAACCAGACAATGTGGGGGCGCAAGGTGCCGCGCGGGTGATGGGGCGAGGGCTGATCGGTCGCCAGAGCGCCGGGCCAGTCGGAGACGCTGCCCGACACGGTGCAGCGCGCCTTCAGCAGTTCGCCATGCATGTGGATCAGGTCGAAACCGGCAGCGGGTGGCGCTTCCACATGCGCCCGGTCGTGCAGGTCGTCGACATTCTGGGTGACCAGCAGGAATTCGCCCTGCCAACGCGCCGCAAGTTCGGCCAAAGCGATGTGCGCGGCATTGGGCACGACGGTAGCCAGCAGACGACGCCGCTGATTGTAGAAGTCCTGCACCTGTGCCGGATCGCGCGCAAAGGCCTCGGGCGTGGCCACATCCTCGATCCGATGCCCCATCCACAGCCCGTCCGACGCCCGAAACGTCGGCACGCCACTCTCGGCCGATATACCGGCCCCGGTCAGGATGACGAGGTTGCGGTGGGTCATGGGGTTCCATAGCATCTGCGGTCTGTCATACAGCAGCGGCAACGCAGAGAGGTTCTTCGCGTGAAAACCTACTCCACCTGCATCGTCATCGTTCTGTTGGCAATTTCGATGGCGGGATGTGAAGGCGAGCCATCTTCGGGTCTGAGCAACGCCGAACGAATTGCCCTATGGAGATCGGGGGCGGCAGATAATGCGCGGGTGGACGTCGAGTTGACGGTCGCCGTTCAAGGGACCGTTGCGGCGGTCAGCGCGACAAACCGCTCGGACAGGCCGCTTTGCACATCGGGAACTGTCTGGCCAGACAAGCAGATGGCAGGCGACGCGTTCCTGATTAGGGCGGGCGGCCGCTACCGGCTCTATGGCGGGCCGTTGGCCAGCATCATTGGCGATGATTCAATAGCTGTGGCCCCGGGTGAAACCTTGCGGGGCAGGGTGGACATCGCGCCGTATTATACTTTGCCTTCTGACGTCGGAATCGAGACAATCGAGTTTTCGGCTCGGTTCTATGACTGCGCACCCAAAGGAAACGCTAAATGAAAACCCGCGCCGCTGTCGCGTTCGAAGCCAAACGTCCGCTGGAGATCGTCGAGGTCGATCTGGAGGGGCCGCGTGCAGGCGAAGTGCTGATCGAGATCAAGGCGACGGGCATCTGTCACACCGACGCCTATACGCTGGACGGGCTGGACTCGGAGGGCATCTTCCCCAGCATCCTGGGTCACGAGGGCGCGGGCGTGGTGGTCGAGGTGGGGCCGGGCGTGACCTCGCTCGCCGTCGGCGATCACGTGATCCCGCTGTACACGCCGGAATGCCGTCAGTGTAAGTCGTGCCTGTCGCGCAAAACCAACCTCTGCACCTCGATCCGGGCCACGCAAGGGAAAGGGCTGATGCCGGACGGCACCAGCCGTTTCAGTTACAAGGGTCAGGCCATCGCCCACTACATGGGCTGTTCGACCTTCTCGAACTACACCGTCCTGCCCGAGATCGCAGTGGCCAAGATCCGCAAGGACGCGCCCTTCGATAAGGCCTGCTACATCGGCTGCGGCGTGACGACGGGCGTCGGCGCGGTGGTCAACACCGCCAAGGTCGAGCCGGGGGCCAATGCCGTGGTCTTCGGCCTGGGCGGCATCGGGCTGAACGTCATCCAGGGTCTGAAGATGGTCGGAGCCGACATGATCGTCGGCGTCGACATCAATGCCGACAAGGAAGAATGGGGTCGCCGCTTCGGCATGACCCATTTCGTCAATCCCAAGGAGGTGAGCGACGTCGTCGCCCATCTGGTCGAGATGACCGGCGGCGGGGCGGACTACACCTTCGACTGCACCGGCAACACCGTGGTCATGCGCCAGGCGCTGGAGGCGTGCCACCGCGGCTGGGGCGAAAGCATCGTCATCGGCGTGGCCGAGGCGGGCAAGGAGATCTCGACCCGCCCGTTCCAGCTGGTCACCGGCCGGGTCTGGAAGGGCTCGGCCTTCGGCGGCGCGCGCGGCCGCACCGACACGCCGCGCATCGTCGACTGGTACATGGACGGCAAGATCGAGATCGACCCGATGATTACCCACACCCTGCCGCTGGAGCGGATCAACGAGGCCTTTGACCTGATGCATGCGGGCGAGAGCATCCGTAGCGTTGTGGTGTTCTGAGGTCCGTTGCGTTTCGAAATGGACCTAGGTAGCGTCATCGAATAGCAGGGCGGAGCTCACAATGTTCACACACATCACCATCGGCGCGAACGACATCGAGGCGTCGCGCAAATTCTACGATGCGGCCCTCGGTGCGCTGGGCATTCCGGCGGGCACGGATGACGACCGGGGCCGGGTCTGGTGGCGCACGCCGCGCGGGGCCTTTGCCATCACCAGGCCGCTGGACGGCCAGCCCGCCTGCCATGCCAATGGCGGCACCATCGGATTTGGCGCACGCGACGCCGAGGCCGTGAAGGCGTTCCACGACGCCGGCGTGGCGGCCGGCGGCACATCGATCGAGGACCCGCCCGGCGAGCGCAACGGCCCGTTTGGAACCCTGGTGCTGGGCTATCTGCGTGACCCGTCGGGGAACAAGATCTGTGCCGTGCATCGGCGGGGGTGAATCCAGATCATGGATGTGACCAAGACCCACGCCGCTCACGGCGGCACCCTGCGTTATCTCAGGCATGACAGCGCGACGACCGGCACGCCCATGACCCTGTCGGTCTTCGTGCCTCCCGGGGAGGGCCCTTTTCCGGTGCTGATATGGCTGTCGGGACTGACGTGCACCGAAGACAATTTCACCACCAAGGGCGAGGCTTACCGGGCCGCGGCCGAGCATGGGATCATCGTCGTGGCCCCCGACACCTCGCCGCGTGGCCCCGATCTGAACGGCGAGGGCGTGGCGGACGATGCGGCCTATGACCTGGGGCAGGGGGCGGGCTTCTATGTCGATGCGACTGAAGGACCCTGGGCCCCGCATTTCCGGATGGAGACCTATGTCACCTCCGAGCTGATCGCCCTGATCGACGATCAGTTTCCGACGACGAAGACGCGGTCGATCAGCGGCCATTCGATGGGCGGACACGGGGCGCTGACGCTGGCGCTGCGGCATCCAGACCTGTTCCGTTCGGTCTCGGCCTTTGCCCCGATCGGGTCGCCGACGCGCTGTCCCTGGGGCGAGAAGGCCTTCACCGCCTATCTGGGCGACGACCGGGACGAATGGGCGCGGCATGACGCGGCTCTGCTGATCGAAGCGGGCGCGGCGCGGGGCCACTACGACGACATCCTGATCGATCAGGGGGACGCCGATCAGTTCCTGACCGACCAGCTCAAGCCGGAGTTGCTGCAGGCCGCGGCCGAGGCGGCAGGTCAGCCAGTCACCCTTCGCATGCAGCCCGGATACGACCATTCCTATTTCTTCATGGCCAGTTTCATGGCGGATCATGTGGCGTTTCATGCCAAACGTCTGCGCGACTGAAGGACGACAGCCATGACCGACACTGCCCCCAACTACGACGACCTGTTCGCCGCCCTGTGCCGCGAGGTCGGCTTCTGCCTGCATCCCAAGGGCGAGGCCAAGGTGAGGGCGGCTCTCGCCAATGGGCTGGATGCGGCGACGCGGGCCGTGTTCGAAGCGGACGGAGCCGACTTCACCGCCGCCAACGGCGATCAGCGCCGAGCGGTCAGGGACTGTCTGAAGGCGAACCTGCCCACACCCTGACGCAACGAAATCTCCGTTTCGGACTTGGGTTCAGCGAGCGGGCACCTAGATACCGTACCTCACACCCGCAAAGCTCAGGAGCTTCCCCGATGGCCTTCACCCTCGCCCCCCTGCCTTATGCCTATGACGCGCTGGAGCCGGCCATCGACAAGGAGACGATGACCTTCCACCACGACAAGCACCATCAGGCCTATGTCGACAATCTGAACAAGTTCGTGGACGCCACGCCCGCCGCCCAGGGGAAGAGCCTGGAAGAGCTGCTGGCCGTTATCTCCACCCTGCCCAAGCCGATCCGCAACAACGGCGGCGGTCACTGGAACCACGCCCTGTTCTGGGAGCTGCTGGCCCCCGTCGGCGAAACGGGTGAGCCCTCGGCCGAACTGGCCGCCGCCATCGACCGCGACCTGGGCGGGATGGACAAGTTCAAGGAAGACTTCAACGCCGCCGGTGCCGGCCAGTTCGGGTCGGGCTGGGCCTGGCTGATTGTGCAGGACGGCAAGCTGAAGGTTACCTCCACGCCGAACCAGGACAATCCCCTGATGGACGACGTGGCCGAGAAGGGCGCTGTCGTCCTGGCCGCCGACGTGTGGGAACACGCCTATTATCTGAAATACCAGAACCGCCGCCCCGACTATCTCAAGGCCTTCTGGACCGTGGTGAACTGGAACAAGGCCAACGAACTGTTCGCCGCCGCCACCGCCTGACGCTGACGACGCCCGCCGGATCCATCCGGCGGGCGTTTCTCTTTTCGAACCGGAGTCGATGATGCGCCTGACCCTGACCGCCGTTTCCGCCCTGGCCCTGACCTTGGCGGCATGCTCCCCGCCCGCCGCCGAAAAGGCCGCCGAAACGCCGGGGGCGGCTCCCGCCGCCAGCACCCAGGCCGCGAACGAGGCCTTCGCCTTCAAGATCGGGGCGCTGGACGCCTATGCCCTACAGGACGGCAGCCTGTCGGTGCCGAACAATGGCGAGGTGCTGGCGATCGGCGAGGCCAAGGCGGATGTGGATGCGCTGCTGACCGCCAACGGCCTGCCGACCGATACGCTGGGCCTCAGCATCCAGCCGCTGCTGGTCAAGATGGGCGACAAGGTCGTGCTGTTCGACACGGGCGCGGGCGGCCAGATGGGGACCGAGGGCGAGCTGCTGACGTCGCTCACTGCGGCGGGCGTGCAGCCGGGTCAGGTCACCGATATCCTGATCTCGCACGCGCATGGCGACCACGTTGGCGGTCTGGTCAATGGCGAGGGTCAGCTGGTGTTTCCGAACGCCACCATCCGCATGACGACTGATGAGTGGGACGCCCTGAAAGCCGATCCGACCATGGCCGCTCTGGTCACGGCCCTGACGCCCAAGGTGCAGACCTTTGCCGCCGGTGCCGAGGTCCTGCCCGGGGTGACGGCGGTCGACATCCAGGGCCATACACCCGGCCACACCGGCTATCAGATCGCCTCGGGCAACGAGGGCCTGCTCTACATCGGCGACACCATGCATCACTCCGTGATCTCGGTGCAGCGCCCGGACTGGACTATCCAGTTCGACGGGCGGGCCGATGTCGCCGAGGCCAGCCGCCGTGCCTTGCTGGAGCGCGCGGCTAGCGAAAACCAGCGCCTGTACGCCGTCCACTTCCCCTATCCGGGCCTGGGCCGGATCGAGCGGCGGGCCGACGACTTCGTATGGGTGGCCGAGCCGGGGCCTGCCGCCCGATAGGTCCGGGTGATGGCAAGGAACGGTTAAGCCTGATCGTTAGGCCTGCGCTCAAGGTTCCGCATTAGGAGCTGCTGCAGTTTCAGTTCGTTGCGGCAGTTCGTATGCGTGTGTTTTCGTGCCTGGTGGAGGATCACAACCTCTACCTGACGGCCCTTGCGGCCGTGATCTGCGTATTGGGGGCCGTCATCATGGCCCGACTATACCGCAAGGTGAGGGCCAGCCGCCGGCGGATGCGCTGGTCCTGGCTGTTCCTGGGGGCTGTGGCTGGCGGAGCCACCATCTGGTGCACCCATTTCGTGGCCATGATGGCCTATCGACCCGGCGTCGAGATCACCTATGCGCCCTTCCTGACAGGAATATCGTTGCTGGTCGCGATCGTCGGCTGCGGACTGGCCATGGCCATGGGGTCGCAGCGGCACCGTCTGTCGCCCGAAGCGGGCGGCGTGACCTTTGGTCTGACGGTGGCGGCCATGCACTATGTCGGCATGGCGGCCTTCACCGCCGATGCCCTGGTGATCTGGTCGCCGGTCTATGTGGCCGCATCCCTGATCGCGGCGGTGGTGTTCGGCGCTCTGGCCTTTGCCCAGGTCCGGAACACGGTGTCGGGGCTGAAGACCTATATCGCCCCCGGCTTGCTGGTTCTGGCGATCGTGTCGTTGCACTTCACCGGCATGGGGGCCATGACCATCCTGCCCCTGGCCCCGGTCGAAGGCGCAGTCACGGGTGATGTTGCCTCCGCCCTTCTGGCCGTGGGCGTGGCCGTGGTCGGCTTCCTGATCCTGGGTGTCGCGATCGCCAGCCATGCGCTGGAGGACCAGACCAGCCGGGATTCCAACAGCCGCCTCTATCAGCTGATCGAGGGCAGCGTGGACGGCATGTTGGTCGAGAGCGAAGGCGTCATCCTGATCGGCAATGCGGCCTTTGCGGGCCTGTGCGGCGTCCCGGTCGACGATCTGGTGGGACAGCCGCTGGAACGCTGGCTGGACGAGGAAGCGCGGTCCGCAGACGGCATGCTGGTTCAGGGAGCCCTTACGGCCAGCGACGGCGAGGCGATCCCGGTCGAGGTCGCCGTGCGCGCAGCGCGGCGGGACGACGGGGCCGGCCACTATCGCATCTTTGCGGTCCGCGACCTGCGGGCCCGGCTGGCGCAGGAGCGTCGCATCGTCCATCTGGCCCGCAACGACAGCCTGACCGGACTGCCCAACCGCGTGTCGTTCCTGGAGGAGATGGAGCGCCGGGTCGCCCAGTCGGGTGGCCAGCAGTTTGCCCTGTTCGCCATCGACCTGAACCGGTTCAAGGAGGTCAACGACGTCTATGGCCACGGGGTCGGCGACCGGCTGCTGATCCATGTCGCCGATCGGATGATGACGACCCGCACTGAAGGCGACTTCGTTGCGCGGCTGGGCGGTGACGAATTCATGGCCCTGACCCCTGTCACGAGCCGGCTGCACGCCATGGAGGCGGCCGAGCGTCTGCGCAGCGCCATCATGGAGCCGATGCAGGCGGACCATGCCGATGTGCAGTGCGGTGCCGCCATCGGCATCGCCCTGTGGCCCGACGATGCGCGTGAGGCGTCCGTCCTGATCAACAATGCCGATCTGGCCATGTATCGGGCCAAGGCCGCCTTGGCGACCGACGTCTGCTTCTACGAAGAGGCGATGGACGAGGCTGTGCGCGATCGTCGACGCCTGACGCAGGGATTGCGCGAGGCCCTGGATAACGACCGGTTCGAGCTGCACTATCAGGTCCAGGCCTCGCTCTCGACCGGCAAGGCGACCGGGTTCGAGGCCTTGTTGCGCTGGAAGCAGCCTGACGGCTCCTACATTCCGCCGGATCAATTCATTCCCTTGGCTGAAGAGACCGGCCTGATCCTGCCGATCGGTGAGTGGGTTCTGCGGGCCGCCTGTGTGGAGGCCGCCAGCTGGGCGGTGCCGCACCGGATCGCGGTCAATCTGTCGCCGGTCCAGCTGTCGCACATCGACCTGCCCCGACTGGTGCACCAGATCCTGATCGAGACGGGGCTGAAGCCCGAGCGGCTGGAACTGGAGATCACCGAGACGGCCATGATCGCCGAAATGGAACGCACGACCCATATCCTGCGCCAGCTCAAGCTGCTGGGCGTTTCTGTGGCCATGGATGATTTCGGTACCGGCTATTCGTCCCTGTCCACGTTGCGGGCGTTTCCGTTCGACAAGATCAAGCTGGACCGGTCCTTCATGTCAGAACTGGAGGGAAGCCAGCAGTCCAAGGCCATCATCCGCGCCGTCCTGGCCCTGGGCGAGAGTCTGGACATCCCTGTCCTTGCCGAGGGTGTCGAAACCCGGACCCAGCTGGAATTCCTGCGGGCCCAGGGGTGCGACGAGGTCCAGGGCTATCTGTTGGGCCGCCCGTCGCGCGATGGCCAAAACAACACCGATGCGCAGGCCGACCTGACAGTAGACGCTGCGGAGGCGTCCCAGGCGGCTTGACTCCGGAAGGCGCGACGTCGATAAGCGCCGCCTTCACGTCGTCGGGGCAACCCTTCGATGCGATGACACTACGGACGATGCGTGGACCGCCGTTGAGATCGTCTCTCCATCTGGGGAGGGACCGGGCCGCATCATATAAGAGAGTGACACATGTCCAAGCGCCACAGCGCCAAGTACAAACTCGATCGGGTCATGGGTGAAAACCTGTGGGGCCGCGCGAAATCTCCCGTCAACAAGCGGTCCTATGGCCCCGGCCAGCACGGCCAGCGCCGCAAGTCGAAAGTTTCGGACTTCGGCCTGCAGCTGAAGGCCAAGCAGAAGCTGAAGGGCTACTACGGCAACATCACCGAAAAGCAGTTCTTCGCCACCTATGAAGAAGCCTCGCGCCGCAAGGGCAACAGCTCCGAAAACCTGATCGGCCTGCTGGAATCGCGCCTGGACGCCATCGTCTACCGCGCCAAATTCGTCCCGACCGTCTGGGCTGCCCGTCAGTTCGTCAGCCACGGCCACGTGACTGTCGACGGCAAGAAGGTCGACATCGGCTCGTACCGCGTCAAGCCGGGCCAGGTCATCGAGGTCAAGGAAAAGAGCCGCAACATGGCCCTGGTCCTGGAAGCGCAGCAGTCGTCGGAACGCGACATCCCCGACTACATCGAGCTGGGCGACCGCGGCTTCTCGGTCCGCTACGTGCGCGTGCCGGAGCTGGCCGACGTGCCGTTCCCGGTGAAGATGGAGCCGAACCTGATCGTGGAATACTACTCCTCGTAAGGCGGTTGATCGCTGGTTCAGCGAGACAAATTCTGGAAAGGGCCCCGGAGCGATCCGGGGCCCTTTCTATTTCACGGAACCGGGGTTCACCTGTGACGCGAACAGGCGCACTATGATAAAGTTCAGAGACGGTCTGGAGGGCCGGGGCATGAAATCGATCGCTAGTCTGGCCGGCGCGACCCTTCTGGCCATCAGCCTTTCGGCCTGTGCCCTGTCAAACCCTTTTGCGGATGCTGATGTGGTGGCGCACGGTCCGATGCCCGGTCAGATGGAGCCGGTCCACGCCGCCGTCATCGCCCATGACCAGGCTCTGTTCCGCGTCACCTCCAACGGCTGTACCGCCAAGGCCGATCTGACGCCCGTTGTGCGCCAGACGCGGGACGAAGCGGTCATCACCCTGCGCCGGATCAAGGAAGACCGCTGCCAGCGACCCGTCACCGACGGTCTGGAGATCACCTGGACTTTCGAGGAACTGGGCCTGGCACCCGGCGCGCGGGTTTCGGTCGAAAACCCCTACCAGCTGCCGCGAACCTGATACCGGTCAGACCCGGTCTTTACGCTGACCGCCGGCCGACAATGTCCTGATCAGCCCTCCGGTGCCTGCTGCCCGGTGTTGCTGTCCGATGCCGTGCACCGTGGATCGCCCGGGCATGTCGGAAGCGGCGGTGGCGGTGGCGGTGGCGGTGGCGGCGGGGGAGGCGGCGGCATGGGGATGTCGGGCGTCGGCGGTACCGGCGGATCCTGTGGCTGCTGACTGCAGGACGCCATCACCAGGGCAACGGTTCCAATGGCCCACGGCGTCAACAGGGTCAGTACGCGACCAGCAGACTTCAACATCGGATGTCTCCCCAACGGCGAAGCCAGACAAGAACGCCCTGATGGCGCGCGCGTCAATAACAATGTTCAGTCAAGAAGGGCCGGACTGGCAGGGGAGTATGGCCCAACCCTTGTTCTTCAACTGCCCCGCCAGCCAGGGTCGATAGGTCACCGCCCCTTTCGGTCGCAGGTCGACAATGCAGGTCGCGGTCTTTTCGCCGTCTGAGTGCAGACGATAGTGGAAGCGTATGACAAGGCGCTCGGCACGGTCCAGCGCCTGGCTTGCGCTGGTGAAGTTGCGGTAGGCGTCACAGTGGCCAGAAGGCGCGCAGTTGCTGCTGTTGAGGACAAAGCCGATATACTCGGACCGTGAGGAGCCGCCCGCCACGTCCAGCGTCCGGCGAGGCTCCTCGATGGCCAGGAAATTGCCGTTCAGGACGCAGCGTGATGTGACCGGACAGTTCGCAGCCTGACGCGCAGCCGTCTCGCTAAACACCGGCGTCACCAGGGTCTGGTACCGGAACACGGCATCGCGATCGCCCGGGGCATCGATCTGCATCGTGATGCGGGTGACGACGTCGCCATAATTTGCGCTGGCCGTGTTGACCAGCGCCGTATCCACACCGGCCGTCAGGACGGCATTCTCTATGGCTGTTAGTGAAGGATCATTGCTGGCGTCGCGGTAGAAGAAGATGTTTTCCGGCGGCACCGCTGTGACCACCGACCCACGCAGCACAAACCAGGCCGAAGTTGTCAGCGTGATCAGAGACAGCATGACTGCCACGGCCGCTACGGCGGCTTCTGACGTAACTTCGGGCCAGCGTATCCTGGCCGGCGCTCGCCGTCGTATCGGCTTTCTGACCATGGTCCCTCCACCAGGGCCGACTATGCTGCATATCCGTGATTTCCCAAAGTCATGGCTCCACCTTGCGGATTGTTCACGTGCCATTCGCCCGGGCAGGCGGCAGATTGAAGATCAAGCGTCACATCAGGTGACGTCATTGCTCTCTCGCCCTTTTCGAATGGAACACCTCATGCTGCGTCGTCTCGCCATAGCTGCCGTCCTGACGGCCTTTACCGCCCCACTGCTGGGTGGCTGCATCATTATCGCCACGGACAAGCCGACGACCCGGGTCGTGCATCAGTCTTCGGACGCGGCCCAGTGAAGCGCATATTCCTGGCCTCAGCCTTGATCGCGCCCCTGCTGTCGGGCTGCGTCATCTATGCCAATGACGAGGGCAAGACCGATGTGGTGCGCCTGTCCGATGCGGCGTCGACCTCGCTCGAAGCCGTGGGTGAGCCGCGCGTCGAGAACGGTCGTCTGACCGTGCGCGTGGGCTCGAACGGCTGCACCAGCCTGGACAGTTTCGAGGTCCAGCTGACCGAGGCAGCGGACGGCTATACCGACGTGGTCTTGAACCGCCGGGCACCGGATATGTGCAAGGCCCTGGTGGCCGAGGGCGTCGAACTGTCGTGGAGTTTTGCGACCCTGGACCTGGCCCCGGATGCACGCTTGCGCCTGATCAATCCGCAGACGCTTTAGTCAGCGCGCCTGAAAGGCCGGCAGCATGTCTGCCGGAATTCTGTGCGGCCGCATCGTCTGCGCATCGACGAGTACCCATTCGGAGACGCCCTGGGCACAGACCTGGCCCTCGGCATTCTCGATGCGGACATAGCGGTTGAAGCGCGGGCCCTGCGGATCACCGACCCAGGTGCGCGCGACGACGCCGGTTGCGTCGGGCATCAGCGGGCGCAGATAGTCGATCTCGTGCCGGACACCGACCCAGGACCATTTGGTGCGGGTCGCCTCGTCGAAGCGGGCGGTCCAGTGGGCCGTGCCTGCGTCCTGAAGCCAGCCGACATAGACGACATTGTTGACGTGGCCGTTCTCGTCGATGTGCTCGGGCCGGATGATCAGGGGCACGACGAAGATCTCGCGGTCCTCGCGCGGTTGCAGGACCGGGCGGGCCATCAGGCGTCGGCGTCCTCACCCATGGGCACGCCCTTTTCGGCCATCAGGGCCTGAAGCTCACCGGCATTGAACATCTCGCGCACGATATCGGAGCCGCCGACGAACTCGCCCTTCACATACAGCTGGGGGATGGTCGGCCAGTCGCTGAAGCTCTTGATGCCGTCGCGCAGACCCTCGTCCTGAAGCACGTCTACCCCGACGAAGGGCGCGCCGATATGGTCCAAGATCTGGACCGCCAGGGATGAGAAGCCACAGCGCGGCGCGTCCGGCGTGCCCTTCATGAACAGAACGACCGGATGGGTCTGCACCGCATCGGTAATGAAGGTATGGATGGGGTCGGCGGAAGTCACGGCTTGATCGGTCACTGAAGGGGGCCTTTCGTGAAGGCCGTCAGCTAGGGACCGGGCGGGCCAGGGTCAAGGGCGCGGGCTGTTTATGACGCGGTGTTGAAGGGGTTCAGGCTGCGACGGACTTGGCACCGGCCACACGCGCCATCTCGATCTGGGCGGCCAGGCCGGGCGGCAGGTCGCGGTCGGGGATGGCAGCCAGCTGGTTCAGACGATCGACATCCTCGGCATGGATCATGGCGCTGGAGATCGACGGATCGGTCAGCACATAGGCCAGGCAGATTTCCTCGGCCGTCCAGTTGGGCGTGCGATGCAGGAAGGCGAAGGTGCCTGCACCGCGCAGGGGGTCCGACTTGGCCCGACCGCCGGAGCCGCCGAAGCCGAACAGACCCCTTTTCTTGGGCTCCGCATGAACCATTTCGGCCTTTTGGGCCGTATCCAGGCTCTCCGGGAAATAGCCGATGGCGAAGACGGCCATGTCCTTTTCGCGGGCATCGCGCAGACGTGACCGGACCTGCCAGGGCGAGTTGACGTGGTAGGGCGTGACCAGCACGTCGAAGGCCCCGGTCGACACATAGGCGTCCATCACCTCGCCATCACCCGCCACGCCCAGCAAGCGCACGCGGTCGGTGGCGCGCAGGGCCTTCAGCGCATTCAGAGATGATTGGGGCAGTTCGTCATGCATCGGCTGATCCAGCAGAGCCTGGTCGAACCAGCCCAGCGACGATGCGTGCAGGGCGCGGTCCATGCAGGCCGTCATCCCCTCGGCGGAGAAGTCGCGGTCCGACCCCTTGCGACCGTCTCCGGCCCCCAGTGTCAGCGAAATCTGCAGCAGGCGGCGATCCACCTCCTTCAGACTGTCGCCCAGGATTTCGGCCAGCACGGGGTTGGCGTCGCGCAGGCGATAGCTGTTGATGCCTGCTTCCAGCGCAGCATAGATGATCGCGCGCGCCGCCTCGGGGCCCCGGGCGATGTCGCGCGAGCTGAGGCCCAGGGTCACGGCCGAGACCGCCTGTCCTTTGTGGCCGAAGGGACGGTAACGCATGGCTCAGGCCTCCGTCGGCGTCGAGGTTTCGAGCGCCAGCGCGTGCAGTTCGCCGCCCATCTTGCCCTTCAGCGCGGCATAGACCAGCTGATGCTGGCGCACGCGCGGCAGGCCGGCAAAGGCGGTCGAAACGATCCGCGCCCGATAGTGGTCGCCGTCGCCCGCCAGATCGTCGATTGTGATCTCGGCATCGGGAAAGGCCTCGACCAGGTGGCCTCGAAGCTCTTCGACAGGCATGGGCATGGGCGCGGCGATCTCCGACAATTCGGCTGTGACTATGCCGCGTAAACCTTAATGGCTGGCTACGGTGGTCCTGCGCTCCAGCAGCACGACCGGACTGCCTTTGTAGATAGCCTCGGCATAGGGAACGTAGCCTACACGCCGGGCCAGGGCGTGCGACGGGCCATTGGCGGGGTCGATCATGCAGACGGTGCGTGGGGTGTTCAGCGATCGGTCGCACCATCCCAGCGCCGCGCTCACGGCCTCGAACGCCAGCCCCTGTCCCTGAAACCTCGGTGCTACGCCCCAACCCAGTTCCGGCACGTCGAAGGCGGGCGTCATCAGGCGACGATGGTCCAGCACGCTGACATTGCCGATGTAGACGCCGTCGGCCGTTCGCCGCACCGACCAACTGCCATAGCCCCGAACCTGCCACTGCCCGATGTCGCGCAGCAGGCGGAACCAGACGTCCTCGGTATTCATGGCTTCGGGCAGGATGGCGGTGGCGAAGGCTGCGTCGCCCCACAGGGTGCACAGGTCATCGTAGTCATCCACGCTGACCGGCGTCAGGGTCAGCCTGGCTGAGGTCAGCACAGTCATGCGAACAGGGCACCGGCCCGCTCGATCCGGGTCGTGCCGTCGGCGGCCGTGACGGCATAGGTGAAGCCGGGTTGCAGGGCGAAGGCCCCGGCGCGGCCCTGCTTGTCCAGGGCCAGCAGGGCGACCTGCGATGCTGCGACCTTGGTGCCGCGCAGCCGGGCCAGACGTTCGATTACGCTGCGACAGGCGGCGGTGGGGTCCATGCCGTGGCGCATGGCCTCGACCACGGCATGGCTGCCGGCCACGCGGACCACATCCTCGCCGACACCGGTGGCGGTGGCCCCGCCGACCTCGTCATCGACATAGAGGCCCGCGCCGATCAGGGGGCTGTCGCCGACCCGGCCGCGCATCTTGAAGGCCATGCCCGAGGTGGTGCAGGCCCCGCCCATATGCCCGTCCGCCCCGATGGCGATCAGGCCGATGGTGTCATGGTTGCCCGGACCGCCCGGCATCGACCGCCAGTCGGTGTTCTCGCTGTTGATACGCGGCGCATATTCGGCGGTCTTCAGCCAGTCACGCCAGGCGGCCTCGGCCCGTGGAGTCAAAAGGTTCTGCGTCGGAAAGCCTTGGTCGACGGCGAACGTCCGCGCCCCTTCGCCCACCAGCATGGTGTGCGGCGTCTTTTCCATGACGGCGCGGGCGACCGAGACGGCATGGACCACATCCTCCAGGGCGCAGACCGCCCCGATGTCGCCGTTCCAGCCCATGATACAGGCATCCAGCGTCACCCGACCGTCGCGGTCCGGCAGGCCACCCAGGCCGACGGAGGAATTGCTCTCGTCTGCCTCGGCCACGCGCCCGCCCGCCTCGACCATGTCCAGCGCAGAGCCGCCCGCCTGCCGCCGCGCGACGCCCGCCGCATTGGCCGCCGCGCCAAAGTCCCAGGTGGAGATCATGACGGCGGGCGCGGACTGGGCGGAGGCGGTGGTGGCCAAGGCAGCGAGAGGTATTGCGGCGAGGGGCGTCGCGGCCAGAACAGATCGACGTGTGGTTTTCATTTCCATCCGCTCATCCCGGCGAAAGCCGGGACCCAGTTCTGTCCAGCGAAGCACTGTGCCTCGGGATATCGTTACCGGCTCATTCGCGCAGACGCATCACCCAAAGCACTGGGTCCCGGCTTTCGCCGGGATGAGCGGATTAGGGTGGGTCACATCAACCCCAACTGCTTGAAACTGGCCACGCCCTGACGCCCGACGATCAGGTGGTCGTGGACCTCGATGCTGAGCGAGCGGGCGGCTTCGATGACCTGGCGGGTCATGTCGATGTCGGGGCGGGATGGGGTGGGGTCGCCGGAGGGGTGGTTGTGGACGATGATCATGGCCTTGGCCGACAGCTCCAGCGCGCGGCGCACGACCTCACGCGGATAGACGGGGGCGTGGTCAACCGTGCCCCGGTTCTGGATTTCGTCCAGGATCAGCTGGTTGCGGTTGTCCAGATACAGCACCCGGAACTGCTCGCGCGGCTCGTGCTGCAGCGACAGCCGCACATAGGCCAGCAGCGCAGACCAGGACGAGATCACCGTGCGCTTGGCGGGCTCCTCCTTTGCGACGCGGCGCGAGACCTCGTGCAGGGCGGCCAGGTCCAGCGCCGTCTCGGCCCCGATGCCCTTGGTGCGGCCCTTTGTGTCCTCCGCCTTGACCGTCATCAGGTCCTCGACCGATGCGGCCAGCACCGCCGCCAGCGACCCAAACCGCGCCAGCAGGGCCTTGGCGATCGGCTTGACGTCCCCCTGCGGCTGGCTGCGGAACAGGAACAGCTCCAGCAGTTCATAGTCGGGCAGGTGATGGATTCCCGCCCCCCGCGCCCGCTCGCGCAGGCGTTCGCGATGGCCCGCATGGTGGGGCACAGCCGCTTTATGCGCAGCGATTTCTGGCTGTTCCGTCACGCGCCCCTCATGGCCTTTTACCGCTCAGAGCTTGACCCTAGCGCAATCAAGTCCGGCGAGGCTATTCCGGCGTTGCAGGACTTTCAGCTGCTGCCTCTTGCGCCTGACGCGCTTCTTCGGCGGCGCGGGTCGAGACGCCCAGAACCGTTCGGATGCTGTCGGGGATCAGGGCGTGGTCGAATGGCTCGTGCGTCGGCTGCTCTCCCCGTTTCACCATAGTCTGGGTGCCATAGATCTGTGGCTGGCCGATCTTCTGAAGGTAACGGTCCAGCGTCGCGGCCGCGAGCCAGGGCGACTCGGTCGAGCCTTCACCCAAGGCCGCCACAGCCAGGGTGTGGGCCATCAGATAGTCCTCGGCCGTATCGCCATGCTGATAGACCAGGGCGGCGGAATAGAAGTCCGTCGCGGTGCGCAATGCCCCTGCGTCCAGCAGGGCCTTCACCTGCTGGCGGCGCACGGTGTCCTCAGCGTAGATTCGCAGCGCCGCCTCTCGTCCGCCGGCCAGGATCGCGGCGACGTCCTGTCGTACGGCCTGATCCGCCGCATAGATCGCCGCCATGTCCGGATTGTCCGCGACCGGCTCCGGCTCCTGGGCCAGCGCGGGCCCAGCCAGCGTCAGTATCATCCCGACCGTCGCCAGAACCCGCTTCATCGACGCCACCCTGCAAACACTTCGCCGAAACGATGCAGGCGCGTCGCCGGGACGCCAAATGAAATCCCGGTAAGGTGGCTCAGAACTTCGGTCTGAACAGTCCCGCCGGGCTGGCGCTGAACAGTTCGGCGCCGTCGTCCGTCACGCCGATGGTGTGCTCGCACTGGGACGACAGGGACTTGTCGCGCGTCACGGCGGTCCAGCCGTCGGACAGCACCTTCACGTGCGGTTTGCCCAGATTCACCATCGGCTCGACGGTGAAGAACATGCCCTTCTTCAGCACCGCGCCCTCGCCACGACGGCCGTAGTGCAGGACGTTGGGGCTGTCGTGGAACAGCCGCCCGATGCCATGACCGCAGAAGTCGCGCACGACCGACATGCGATTGGCCTCGACCACCTGCTGGATCGCATAGCCGATGTCGCCGAACGTGTTGCCCGGCTTGATCATGGCCAGGCCGGCGTCGAGCGAATCGTAGGTCACGTCGATCAGCTTGCGTGCCCGGGCGTTGATCTCGCCGATCGGATACATGCGGCTGGAATCGCCGTGCCAGCCGTCGACGATGACGGTGTGGTCGATGTTGACGATGTCGCCGTCCTTCAGCACCCGGTCGCCGGGAATGCCGTGGCAGACCACGTGGTTGATCGAGGTGCAGACCGTCTTCTCATAGCCCTTGTAACCCAGGCAGGCGGGCAGGGCACCATGGTCCAGGGTGAAGGTGCGGATGCGGTCGTCGATCTCCTGCGTCGTCACGCCGGGCACGGCGAACTCGGTGATCATGTCCAGCGCCTGGGCGACCAGCTTGCCGGCCGCGCGCATGCCCTCCCAGGCCTCCTCGTCCTGATGGACGCGGATCTCGTGGGTGCGGACGAAGGCGTCCTCGTCCAGTTCGGGGGTCTCGTACATGCGTGCAGGCTTTCAGGCGGGGTCGGCGATCAGGTGGGGAGCATAGCACAGATGCTCAAGGCGAGACGATGACGTGCGGGCCGGATGCGCCTATCTGCATCAGATGAGCAACGCTTCCCCCACCGCCGCCGTCCTGATCATCGGCGATGAAGTCCTGTCCGGCCGGACGCAGGACACCAATCTGAACACCATCGCCCGGTTTCTGGGGGCGCTGGGCATCGACCTGATGGAAGCGCGGACGGTCGGGGATCGCACGGAGCAGATCGTCGACAGCCTGAATGCCCTCAGAACCGCGCATGACTACGTCTTTACCACCGGCGGCATTGGGCCGACGCATGACGACATCACTGCCGATGCCGTGGCCAGTGCCTTTGGGGTGGCCCTGCCGGAGCATCCGGACGCGGTGGCCATCCTGGAGAAGCGCTACGGTCCGGGCGAGTTCAATGCGGCGCGGCGGCGGATGGCGCGGGTGCCGGAGGGCGGCAGCCTGATCGCCAATCCGGTGACGGATGCGCCGGGGTTCCAGATCGGCAATGTCTTCGTCATGGCGGGGGTGCCCAAGATCATGACGGCCATGCTGGAGGATGTGGCCCCGCGCCTTCGCACCGGGGCGGTCGTGCATGCGCGGACCGTGCGGGTGTCGGGCGTGGGCGAGGGGACGATCGCGGACATGCTGGGCGCGGCGGCAAAAGCCAATCGGGAACTCAGCTATGGCAGCTATCCGTTCGGCCACGGCTCGGTGGGAGAGATCGGGACCAATCTGGTTATCCGCGGGCGAGACGCGGCAGCGGTCGAACTGGCGGTCAATAGCCTGCTGGCCGATCTGGCCACAGCGGGCATCGAGGCCCGGGTGATCACGGCCTAGGCCGCCAGTTTCGCCCAGGCCTGGCCGATCGGCAGGATTTCCAGCCCCGCGCCCTTGGCCGCGCGCAGTACGCGATCCAGATCGTCCGGCGTGCAGCCATAGTCCGTGGGCCGGTCCGAGACGTCGTGGCCATAGGCGGTCAGCCAGCCGTTCGATGATGCAGCATCGGCCATCATCGCCTCCAGGTCGTAGTGGGGCAGGCGGCGGCTCTCCAGGCCGATGGACTTGATCAGGCCCCGGTCCTCGCGGCCCGCATTGACCCCGTCACGCACCCCGCGCCCCAGGGTGAAGCGGTCGCGGATGATCCGCTTGGCCGCCAGCGTTGCATCCCCGAACGGATAGGCGAAGGTGGTCATGCGATGACCGTCCAGCCGCGCGGCCACCCAGGCGGCATTGGCCTCAAGGCTCAGCCGCATCGCCTCGGCATCCATGCGCAGCACGCTGGTGTGGCCGAAGGTATGACACCCGACCTCATGCCCCGCCGCGTGCAGGGCCTGCAGATGTTCGGTGCGGAACTGCGGCCGCTCCATGTTCCAGCCACTCTCCAGCCCGCCACAGACATAGTAGGTGGCCTTGATTCCATGCTCGGCCAGGATCGGCCCGGCCTCGGTCCAGGCCGTCTCGGGGATGTCGTCGAAACTCAGCGAGAAGACGCCCTTCGCCGGCGCGATGGTCACGGCGTCGATATCGAGATAGCGAGCGGCCCTGCGCCGCATCTGGTCGATGGCCTTCATGGATGCGGTTCTAGCCGCCCTCGCTTAAGGAAGCGTATGGCCTCGGCTTGCCGCGCAAAGGCCCGCCGTCTAGGGTCCGCGCCTCTCATTTTGCGACTGCGAACAGCCACCCGTGACCACCGAACCTCTCGCCTTCCAGGACTTGATCCTGACCCTCCACAAATACTGGGGCGATCAGGGCTGCGCGATCCTGCAGCCCTATGACATCGAGGTCGGGGCCGGCACTCTGCACCCGGCGACGGTCCTGCGCGCGCTCGGCCCCCGCCCGTGGAAGGCCGCCTATGTCCAGCCCAGCCGCCGTCCCGGCGACGGTCGCTACGGCGAAAACCCCAACCGGCTGCAGCACTATTATCAGTATCAGGTCATCCTGAAGCCCAACCCTGACAATCTTCAGGAGCTGTACCTCGGCTCGCTGGCCGCCATCGGCATCGATCCGAAACTGCACGACATCCGCTTCGTCGAGGACGACTGGGAGAACCCGACCGTCGGGGCTTGGGGCCTGGGGTGGGAGGTCTGGTGCGACGGCATGGAGGTGACGCAGTTCACCTATTTCCAGGGCGTCGGCGGCATCGAGGTCGACGTCGTCTCGGGCGAGCTCACCTACGGGCTGGAGCGCCTGGCCATGTACGTCCAGGGCGTGGACAACGTCTATGATCTGAAGTTCACCAAGGAGGGCCTGACCTATGGCGAAGTTTTCCTGGAGAACGAGCGCCAGCAGTCGGAAGCCAACTTCCACGGCTATGACGTCGACGGTCTGAAGCGCCGGTTCGAGGACATGGTGGCCGAGGTCTCGCGCCTTCTCGCAATGAAAGGTCCGCAGGATCAGGCGCTGGTCCTGCCCGCCTATGACCAGGTCCTGAAGGCGTCGCACCTGTTCAACCTGATGGACGCGCGCGGCGCCATCGCCGTCGCCGAACGCCAGAGCTACATCGGACGGATCCGGGACCTGTGTAAGGCCTGTGCCGTCGCCTATGTCGACCAAGAGCGGAAAACCGCCTGATGCCCCAACTTCTCATAGAACTGTTCTCCGAAGAAATCCCCGCGCGCATGCAGGCGGGGGCGGCGCGTGATCTGGAGCGGATGGCGGCCGAGAGGCTGAAGGCGGCGGGTCTCGCTTACGAGGCCCTGACTACCTATGCCGGCCCGCGGCGTCTGACGCTGGTGGTCGAGGGGCTGCCGTCGGCGACGCCGGACCGGTCCGAAGAGGTCAAGGGCCCGCGCACCTCGGCCCCCGATCAGGCGCTGGACGGCTTCCTGCGCAAGACCGGCCTGGCGAAGGATCAGCTGACCGAGCGTGACGGCGTCTGGTTCGGTGTCCTGTCGTCCACGGGCCAGGCGACCACGGCCATCATCCCCGACATGGTCGACCAGATCGTGCGCGGCTTCCCCTGGCCCAAGTCGATGCGCTGGGGGTCCGGGACCCTGCGCTGGGTGCGACCGCTGAAGCGGATCGTGGCCCTGTTCGACGGGGCGGTGGTGCCGTTCGAGATTGACGGAATCGCATCGGGCGAAACCACCGAGGGCCACCGTTTCCTCGGCTCCGGCCAGCCGTTCACGGTCAAGGATTTCGCCGACTATCGCAGCAAGCTGGAGCGCGAATTCGTGCTGCTGGACGTGGCTGACCGCAAGCTGCGCATACTCGATGGAGCCAAGGCCGCCTGCGCCGCGCGGGGGCTGGCGCTGGTCGATGACGACGGCTTGCTGGACGAGGTGGCGGGGCTGGCCGAATGGCCGACGCCGATCCTGGGCGACATGGACCCGCAGTTCCTGGACTTGCCGCCCGAGGTGGTGCGTCTGTCGATGAAGGTGCACCAGAAGTATTTCGCGGTGCGCGATCCGGCCACACACAAACTGGCACCCAACTTCCTGGTGGTCGCCAATGTCGAGGCGTCCGATGGTGGCCAGGCCCTGGCCGCCGGCAACAGCCGGGTCCTGAGCGCGCGCCTAAACGACGCCCGCTTCTTCTGGGACGAGGACCTGAAGGTCGGCTTCGGCGCCTGGAACGACAAGCTGAAGGGCGTCACCTTCCACGCCAAGCTGGGCACGCTGCACGCCCGCGTCGAGCGCATCGCTGCCCTGGCCCGCGAAATCGCGCCCCTGGTGGGTGCGGACCCCGATCAGGCCGAAGCCGCCGCCCGTCTGGCCAAGGCCGATCTGGCCAGCGGCATGGTCGGCGAGTTCCCGGAACTGCAGGGCGTGATGGGCGGGTATTATGCGCGCGCCTTCGGCCATCCCGACGCCGTCGCCGACGCCATCCGCGACCACTACAAGCCCCAGGGCCCCGCCGACACCGTGCCGACCGCGCCGCTGACCGTGGCGGTCGCCCTGGCCGACAAACTGGACACCCTGGTCGGCTTCTTCGCCATCGACGAAAAGCCCACGGGGTCGAAGGACCCGTTCGCCCTGAGGCGGGCTGCGCTTGGGGTGATCCGGTTGGTGCTGGAGAATGGAGTGCGGCCCAATTGGTGGAATCTGTTGGGCGAAGCTTCTGATCTTACAGGCATTAAAGCGAGCCGAGACGAAACTATCGTGGCCGTCCGGGAGTTTTTTGTGGATCGCCTGATTGTGTTGCTGCGCGATCAGGGACAGCGTCATGATCTCGTACGCGCTGTATTTGGCGTCGGCGACGACGACCTGGTCCGCATCGTGCGACGGGTCGAGGCGCTGGACGGGTTCCTGAGCACCGACGACGGGGCCAATCTGCTGGCGGGCTACAAGCGGGCGTCCAACATCCTGCGGGCCGAGGCCAAGAAAGGCGACGTGCCGACCGGCATGGTCCAGACCGGCCTGCCCGGCCAGCCCGAGGAAGAGGTCGCCCTGGCCTTTGCCGTCGGGGCCGCCGGTACGGCGGTGGATGCGGCGCTGGACACCGAGGACTTCGCCGCCGCCATGACGGCGCTGGCGGGCCTTCGCGGCCCGGTCGACGCCTTCTTCGACAAGGTGCTGGTCAACTCCGACGTGGCCGAGGAACGCGACAACCGCCTGAAGCTGCTGGGCCAGGTCCGCGACGTCATGGGCCGGGTGGCTGATTTCGGACAGGTGGGCGGCTAACACCGCCCCCCACATGACCCACCCCCTGCTCACGCGCCGCGCGTCGGTCTTTGCCCTGGCGACGCTGTGCTGCCTGCTGTGGGGCAGTGCCTATCCGGCGGTGAAGGCGGGCTATGCGATGCTGGACATCGCGCCGTCGGACATGGCCAGCCAGCTGTTGTTCGCGGGGTGGCGGTTCCTGCTGGCGGGGGTGATCCTGCTGGGCGTCACCGTGGCGATGCGAAAGCCGATCCTGAAGGTGACGGGCTCGCAGGCGCGCCAGCTGGTGCTGCTGGGGCTGTTCCAGACCACGTTGCAATACGTCTTCTTTTACATCGGCCTGGCGCATGTGACGGGGGTCAAGGCGTCGATCCTGAATGCGACGGGCACCTTCTTCAGCGTGGTGCTGGCCCACTTCATCTACACCAACGACCGGCTGAGCCACCGCAAGGTCTGGGGCTGTATCGTCGGCTTTCTGGGCGTGCTGGTCGTCAATCTGGGCCGGGGCGGGTTCGGCCTGGACGTCACCCTGCTGGGCGAGGGCTTCATCATCGGCGCGGCCTTCGTGCTGGCTGCGGGGTCCATCTATGGCAAGCGAATATCGCAGGGTCTGGACCCCATGGTCATGACCGGCTGGCAGCTGGCGCTGGGCGGGGCGGTGCTGGTGGCGATCGGCCTGATCGGCGGCGGTCATCTGGGCGCGTTCGACGCCCGCTCGGGGGCGCTGCTGCTCTACATGGCGCTTCTGTCCGCCTTCGCCTTCGCGACCTGGAGCCTGCTGCTGAAGCATAATCCCGTGGGCATGCTGGCCGCCTTCAATTTTCTGGTGCCCGTCTTCGGCGTGGCCCTGTCCAGCCTGTTCCTGGGCGAGAGCGTGATGCGCTGGACCTATGGGGCGTCGCTGGTGTTGGTCTGTGTGGGCATCTGGCTGGTGACGCGGCCGCAGAAGGTTCTAGGTTTCAGGGGCTAGGGATTAGGGGGAGGGCTGCGTGGCTGAGGTCATCGTCCCTCGAACCTAGCCCCTAACCCCTAACCCCTAAAACCTACCAGGCTGATCCATAAACACCGCATCCAGCCCATAGGCCGCGAACCGCGCCAGCCGCTCGCGCAGCCGACCATGTTCCGCCGGGTCTGATCCGATCCTGTCGCCCGTGGGCAGGAAGGCGTTCTCGGCGCGGAAGGTCCAGGCGGCGACTTTCAGTTCCGCCGCGTGAGTGTCGGCGATCAGGGTCGTTGGCATCTCGGGCTCCGGCTCGATCAGCGCGGTATCGACCCCGATCCAGTCAGCATAGGTCGCGATTTCGGCCAGCCCCTGCGGCGTCGTCATGGCGTCGTAGCTGAGGGTTGGATCGTCCGCCGGCCCACCGCTCGCCGCGATCAGTTGCAGCAGCGGGGTGTCGATCCGCGCGTCGAGGCGGCGCAGCGTCCCCACCTCGAAACACTGGACGATGACCGGAGCCTCCGCCCCCGTCAGCCCGTGCTGCTCCAGCACGGCGACGAAGGCGTCCTCCATCGGCAGGCCGACGCCGGCAAAATACGACGGATGCTTCAGCTCCGGCACCACGCCGATGGTCCGCCCGGTGCGGGCACTGGCGTCGCGCGCGATCTCCAGCACCTGTTCGAAGCTCAGAATCGGCTCCAGATCATCGAAGGCCGTGTTGAAGGCCCGCAGCTCCGGCAGGCGTTCGCGCGCGTGCAGCGTCTGCAACTCGGCCCAGGTGAAGTCTTCGGTGAACCAGCCGGTGACGCTCTGGCCGTCGATGATCTTGGTCGTGCGCCGATCCGCGAATTCCGACCGCCAGGCGACGTCGGTGGTGCCGCCGATCTCGTTCTCGTGCCGCACGATCAGGACGCCGTCGCGGCTCATCACCAGGTCCGGCTCGATCATTGCCGCACCCTGCTCGATGGCCCGCTCATAGGCCATGCGCGTATGCTCCGGCCGCTCTCCGGATGCGCCGCGATGGGCGATGATGAGGGGCGATTGGGCCAAGGCCGGGCTCCCGATCAGCAGCAGGACGGTCGCCAGAATGAGCCGGATCATGGAGTAAGGGTAGGGGCGGCCCGTGACGGTTTCATTGCGCCACAGATGCGCCGCCTCAGGCCCCCAGAATCCAGCCTTCTTCCTGCTCGACCTGGGCGATCAGGTCGTCGGAAGCCCCCTTCGGCGGGGCGAAGGCCTTTTCCAGATCGCCTGCTTCATCCAGCTTGGCGAAATGCTCTGCCGTGACGCGGACCTGCGCCTGATCCTTGAACTCGCCGGGGTTCGGTGTCGCATCCCACATCGACGGATAGACCTCGGCTACCAGGGCCGACAGCGGCTCGACGTCGTCGGTGCTCAGGGCACGCCAGCCGGTGCCGAACGGCCAGACGGCACCTGATGGTCCGAGCTTCTCCAGCAGACGGCGCACGGCCGGGATGCCGACCAGGGTCTGGCCGCCGACAGCACCGGCCCCGTGCATCTGCCAGTTCGACTTGGGTTGCAGGCGGCCCTTGCGGATCGCGTTCTCGGTCGCGCGGAACTCGGTGATGTCGGCCCCGGCACCTGCGGGCGGCTTGGTCGTGGTCAGCCAGCGCTGGGCCTGCTTGGCCGGCGCGCCCCAGAAGGGCCAGGCCTCGTCCGTCATCAGCCGGTTCATCTTGGCCGCGACCTGATAGCGGTTGTTGGTGTTGTCGGCCTTGTCGACGATGTTGCCGGCCAGGAATTTCCACAGCGTGGACCAGGCGGGCGTGTCCTTCAGGCCCAGTCGCGCCGCCGTGCCCGCCGGATAGCCCAGCGAGAAATCGAAGCCGACCAGAACCCGGTCGCCGCGCTTCCTGTGGTCGGCCAGCAGCGAGGCCAGCAGGGCCTCGCCCTCGGCACGCGTGGCGACATTGTGCGTCTCGGAATACAGGCGGAAGCGCACGTCGCGCTTGGCCACCCCGATCCAGACGGAGTTGTCGCCCAGCTTCTTGCCCTCGGCGGCAGTCCAGTCAGCGATGATATAGGCGTCGAACAGGCGGGCCACGGCGGGCTCCTAAAAGGCTGGGCGTAAACAGGATGCGGGCTTCTAGCCCATTTTGGCGCGGGGGCTAATCGTGCCGAGGGCAAAAAAGCGTTTCGGCGTTCGATCAGACCGCGGGCGCGCCGCGCAACTGGATCAGAGGGACGATGATGTCTTCCTCGTCGTCCAGATGACGCAGCAGGGGACGGGCCGCCCCCGCGATCCGGTCGCCGAGACGATGGGCCTGGTCGGCGGCGTCGGGGGCCTTGCCGGCCACAGCCTGGTGGAAGGCCATGCCGTCGCGGAACATGGCCTCCAGCGTTTCGTGGACGGCATCGTGATCGCGATCCAGCAGGTCGATGCCCCGGTCGATCCGGGGCTCCATCGCACGCAGGGCCGGAAAATAGTGGCCGCTCTCGACGCGGTGATGGCCGTCCAGATGCTGCAGGAAGCCTTGCAGGGCGGGGATCGGCTGGCGGTGCAGGGCGATCAGGTCGCCGTCTGACCGCCACTGGTCGACCAGATCGTCCATGTGTCGCTGATGGTCACGAAAGCCGTCGTGCATCTGAAGCCAGAAGGCCGCGGTCTGGTCCAGTTCGCTGCGCACCCAGCGATCGCGCGGAAAGCCCTCGACCAGATAGCGCATCTCGGACGGCAGGCCGCTGCGCGAGGCCAGCGCCAGTGCGTCGTCTGTGTCGTTAGACAACGGCGGTCGTGGTCTTGATGAAGCCGCCGCCCAGCAGGCGATCGGGATCGGCGGGATCGTACAGGGCGCAGGCCTGGCCGGGGGCGACGCCTTCCTCGCCCTGGTCGAAGGTCACGGCTACCACGCCGTCCGTCATCGACAGGCGGGCAGGCGACGGCGGGCGGGTCGAGCGCACGCGGGCCAGGACAGGCGCACCGGCGTCAGCGGCATCCTGCATGGAGGGCTCGTCGCCCAGCCAGTTGGTCTCGTCCAGTGTCAGGGACGCGGTCAGCAGGGCCTCGCGCGGGCCGACGATGACGTGACGTTTCGCCGGGTCCAGCCGGGTCACGAACAGGGGCTCGCCCACCGCGACGTTCAGACCGCGCCGCTGGCCGATGGTGTAGTCGGTGATGCCCGCATGGTTGCCCAGGACGCGACCGTCCATGTGCACGATCTCGCCCGCCTCGCGCCCCTGGGGCCGCAGCTTGTCGATCAGGGTGCGATAGTCGCCGTTGGGTACGAAGCAGATGTCCTGGCTGTCCGGCTTGGCCGCGATGCGAAGGCCCAGCGCCGCCGCCACACCGCGCACCTGGGGCTTTTCCAGATCGGCCAGGGGGAAGCGCAGATAGTCCAGCTGATCCCGCGTCGTGGCGAAAAGGAAGTAGGACTGGTCGCGCGAATGATCGACCGCCTTCCTCATCTGGGATTGCCCATTCGTGCCCGCGGATCGGCGGACGTAGTGGCCCGTCGCCATCGCCTCGGCGCCCAGGTCGCGGGCGACGTCGAGAAGGTCGCGGAACTTGACGGTCTGGTTGCAGCGGATGCACGGCACCGGCGTCTGACCGGCCAGATAGCTGTCGGCGAACTGGTCGATCACCGCGTCGCGGAACTTCGATTCATAATCGAGGACGTAGTGGGGGATGCCCAGCATCTCGGCGGCGAGGCGGGCGTCGTGAATGTCCTGACCCGCGCAGCAGGCCCCCTTCTTCTTGAGGGCCGCACCGTGGTCATAGAGCTGCAGCGTCACCCCGACGACGTCATAGCCTGCCTTGTGCAGCAGGGCCGCCACCACGGTGGAATCCACACCGCCCGACATGGCCGCCACGACGCGCGAACCGACCGGCAGGCCGACCGCCGCGCGCGCGGCCTCAATCGCCGCATCCATGTCGTCCTGCGACGACACGGGGGCGATGTCGGGGATCGGGCAAAGGTCCTCGGTCAGGGTCATGGCCGCTATCTAGGCCTTGAACGGCGCGATTTCGAGGCCTGAGCGTGGACGCATGTCAAAACGACAACGGCCGCCCCTGTTGTCAGGAGCGGCCGCTGGCCGTCGGGGAGAGAGATCGAGCCGATGATCAGTCGTCGCGGCCGTAGTGCTGGATGCGGGTCGTGCGCAGGCCCTGCATGCCCCATTTGTCGATGGCCTTCTGCCAGGCCAGGAACTCCTCGGCCGTCAGGCGATAGCGGGCCAGGGCGTCCTCCAGGCTGATCAGGCCACCGCGAACGGCGGCGACCACCTCGGCCTTGCGGCGGATGACCCAACGGTCCGTATGCGGCGGCGGCAGGTCGCGCAGGGTCAGCGGCGTGCCCGTGGGACCCACGACATACTGTTCACCCTGGGTATTAAGACGTCGCTCTTGCAACATGGGCTTTTGCCTCATTCACCACCACACTGAGCAGGCAAGGTAGCGCGACCCGCCTAAGGGCCGTTTAAGCGTCGTGGTGAAGGGAATCCTAAAATCCCCTCCGTCCACCCGCCTGGTTTTCGTCGATCGGTCCATGCGCCGTTCCCCCCGTTCAGGCCTTTATCAGCGCTTGATGTTGATCAGTTCGGCCAGCATTTCGTCGGCCGTGGTGATGATCTTGGACGAGGCGGAATAGGCCCGCTGGGTCGTGATCAGGCCGGTGAACTCGGCCGACAGGTCCACTGTGGAGGCCTCCAGCTGCGAGGCACCGATGAAGCCCGCGCCGCCCGTACCCGCGGTCTTCAGGTTAAAGGTGCCCGAGCCGCGGCTGACGCGGTAGGCATTGCCGTCCTCGACCGTCAGATTGTCGGGGCTGGCGAAGGTGGCGATGGCGACCTGGGCGATGCGGCGCGTCACGCTGTTGTCGAAGATGGCGGTGACGAAGCCTTCCTTGTCGATCTCGATGCTGGCCAGGTTGCCGAAGGCGGTGCCGTTGGTGTTCACCGACTGGACGGCCGAGGCGCTGCTGTACTGGGTCAGGCCGCCGGCGGAGGCGTTCAGCGCCAGGTTGATCGGCTGGGCCGCAATGCCCAGGCCGGTCGCCCATTTCACCGCGCCGGGTGCCGCCGCCGAATCCGAGGCCCCGATGTTCAGGGTGGCGGCGTTCAGGTCGGGGAACAGGGCATTGGCACCGAGGGCCGCGGTGGCGGTGGGGTCCAGCCGCCCGTCCTGGGTGAAGACGATGCGGCCGCTCTTGATCAGGCCATTGGGCGCGCCCTCGATGTCCGAGGCCGGCACGGCGTGAATCTCGGCGTACCATTCGTTCGGGTTGACGCCCTTCAGGAAGGACAGGGCCACCGTCCGCTGGCCACCCTTGGAGTCCGAGACCGGGATCGACATGGTGAAGTCGGGCTTCACGCCCACGCCCGTGTCGGGGTCGTACATCGCCATGGAGTTGGTGGCCGGATCGTAGGCGTCGGCCCCGGCCGGAACGGTGGAAGCGGCGGTCGCCTCGGCCGAGATCGGCTGGCTGGACTGCAGGTTGGCGTTCAGCTGGGCGCGCGTGGTGGCCTCGGCGGCGCCGCCGACCGAGCCGATGTTGATCGACTGCAGGCGGTTGATGTCCGACGGGTCGGTGGCGATGTTGCCCTCGGAATCCACCGGCCAGCCCTGCAGATACAGGCCCGCCGTGTTCTTTAGAAAGCCGAAGTCGTCAGGCGTGAACGCCCCGGCGCGGGTGAACAGCCGCGCATCGATCGGCGTCAGGTTCTCGGGCTTTTCCGTCACGACGAAGAAGCCCTGACCGGCAATGCCAAGGTCGGTGCTGGAGGTCGTGCGCTGTAGCTGACCGCCCTGCGAGGTGTAGTGGCGGGTATTGGCGATAACGCCGCCGGCGGAATAGCCGGTGCCGGCGGACTGGCCGTTGATGACGGTCTGGAACTCGCTGGTCGTGCGTTTGTAGCCGACCGTGTTCACGTTCGCGATGTTCTGCGAGATCGAAGCCAGGGCGGCGGCATTGGCGGACAGGCCGGAAACACCGGCCCACAGGGCGCTATTCAGAGACATGGCTCGGGTCCTTTACGAAAACAGTTTGAGGGGGTTCAGCGCCGAGGCGATGGAGGCCAGCAGGCCGTCCTCGCTGTCGTCGTTCGCTGGTGTCGGAGTGGGGGTGGCCGTCCGGTTTTCTTCCAGAGCGATCACGGTGGAGAGAGGCAGGATGGAGTTGCCGACGGTCAGATAGGCCTCACCGTTGTACATCTCGACGCCGGTGATCCGGCCGCGGGTCAGGACCTGGCTGTCGACGGTGCCGCCGGTCGCATTGTTGGCGGTAATCTTCAGGGTGTAGACGCCGCCCTCGGTGGCGTTGACGCCGCTGGTGGTCTTGCCGTCCCAGGTGAAGTCGTGAACGCCGGTGGACTTGTCGGGGGCGGTGCCCTCCCAGACAACCTTGCCCTGGGCGTCCAGCACCTGAAGCTTGGCGTCGGTGGCGGTATTGGCCAGCTCATAGCTCCAGGTCGCCTTGCCGTCGGTCAGCTTGGTGGCGGCCCAGGCGGCGGTGGCATCCTTGCCGATGTAGTTGGCCGCATTGGCCAGGCTGCCGCCACCCTGACCGGCGACCAGGGACTTCAGCAGATCGTTGGTCAGCAGCTGCTGTTCCACGCCCGCCATCTGGGTCAGCTGGGCCGTGAACTGGTTGGAATCGACCGGCGACAGCGGGTCCTGATTCTTCAACTGCGACGTCAACAGCGTCAGGAAGGTCTCGAAGTTCGAGGCCAGCATGGTCGAGCCGGAGTTGATCCGGGTCGTGGCGGTATTGGTGCTGATGGAATCGACCATCGGTTAAACCTTCAAATCCACGCCCGAGGGCGAGAGGGACAGCGACATCCAGCGGGGCGGCTGGGCCACATCGATTTCGGCATTCAGGCGAGAGGCGGCGGAGAAGGCGCGGTTCTGGCGCTGTTTGTCGTTGTGATCGGATGAGCCCCGGTCAAAGGCGCTGGAGCCGCTGTCGCGCTCGGCGAATTCAAAGGCGTCGTCGGGCACGTGGAAGCCCGCATCCTGCAACTGGCGACGCAGTTCGTCCGCCCGGCCGCGCAGATCGGCGGCGGCGGCGGGATTGTCGAAGGCCATGCGCGCGGCCAGGCGGCCCTCGGCATCGATCTCCAGCTTCACGTCCACCCGGCCCAGGTCGTCCGGCGTCAGGGCCATTTCGAACCGGGTCGACCTGCCATCCAGCTTGCGGATGATCTGGGCGGCGATCTGGGCCGTGGCGTCGATGCTGGCGCGCGACAGGGTCGACAGGCTGGCGTCATGGCTGACGGCGGCCTCGGCCTGCGACTTGGCGGTATCGAGCGAGGCCGCAGCCCCATCGGTGCCGAGGTCGCCGGAAAGATCGGCCTGGCCTGTCAACGCGGCAGACACAGGCGGCAGGGTGGAGGCGTCGGCGGCGGCCTTGCCAGGCGTCGGTGCAGGTGTCGCGGAGGGGGCTGATGCGCTGGTGGTGACGGTCACGCCATCGGCAGACACCTTGGCCTCGCTCCCTTCGCGGGTCAGTCCGTCATGGGGGCGGCCCGTACGTTCGGACGCGGGTTTCAGCGGGGCCGGTGCGGGCGGCTGGACCTGGGGAACCGGTGGTGTCGTCGCTGCGGTCTTGTCGGTGACGGCGGGCGGCAGGGTCTGGGCGTCGTCGGTCGTGGCCTCGGCGGCAGCGGCCAGCAAGGCGGCTTCAGCAGCGTCAGCGGCGGTCACGTCCGGCAGGACAACCGGCGCGGTCGATGTCGGAGCAGCTGTCGACGCCGTTGCAACGACGGGCGTGGGCCCGACGGGCAAGGGCATCACGGGGGGCTGATCGTCCGTCTTCCCGGCGACGTCGGACGCAGATGAATCAGCTTCCAAAGCGGGGCCGGGGAAGGTGAGGGCGACGTCCGTTGCCTTGGTGCCGACAGTCTCGTCCACCGGTGCGGGCGGCAGGGTCTGGATGGTGCCCAGGCCTGTCGGATCGATCAGGGTGCCGGGTGTGCTGCCGTCCAGGGCGATAAGCTTGTTCGTGGCCCTGGTCGTGTCACGTGGCGGCTGGGTGGTCGGCGGCGGTGGTAGGCTGTCGTCGTTGCCGCTTTCGCCCGCTCCGATATCGGACAGCAGGCCGCCGAAGATCGACGCATCGGCGTCGCCCGCAGCCTGCACAGGCATCGGAGCGGAGGGCGCGATCAGATTGAGGACGGCGGAGGCTGACATGAAACCGTGACGGCTCGCGGTGAAGCGAGAGGACGAGGGCGCCTGCTGCGCCGGACATTCGGCAGCTCCGCCGCAAGTCGCGGGCCAACTTCGCTCGCTACTTCAAGTCATTGTTTCCTAATGACAAAACCTGCGCCTTGCTGTCGGCGTGACCCGGCTGGCTATGATCAAACTTGCCGCGTGGTGACGGTATTTGCCCGGTAGGCAGGGCGATTTGCGTCGCTTGTCCGTCTGGCCCGCCGCTTGCGCTCCTGATCAGCCATGACCCAGGCGCGAAACACGATCTTGCGTAATATCAGTGACTTGACGGAAGCGCCCGCGCGCGCCGCCGGGCAAAAAGCGCATGTGGCATGGCAGGCTTTGCCGGGTGCCGCCCGTGACGGAGGGCCGTTCGCATGACCCTGAACGCCATCATGAATACGGCCAGCAGCGGCCTGTCGGCGGCCCAGACCCAGCTTCGGGTGATCTCGGACAACGTCTCCAACGTCAATACGCCGGGTTATGTCCGCAAGATCGCCGATCAGAAGACCCTGACAGGCACAGGCATCGGCTCGGGCGTCGAGATCGCGCGCATACGCCTGGCCACCGACACCTTCCTGCAGGCGGCCAGCATGAAGGCAGGCGCTGAATCTGCCCGCCAGACCGTGCGCTATGAATTATACGACCGGATCCAGTCGCTGTTCGGCGACCCCGGTGGCGACAACGGCTTCTTTTCCCAGATCGACAGCCTGTTCTCGGCCTTTGCGGCCAGCGGCGAGAACCCGACCTCCTCGCCCAGCCGCCAGGACGCCCTGTTCAAGACCCAGGCCCTGTTCGACGAGGCCGGGCGGATCAGCAAACAGATCGATGCGGTCCGCCAGGACGCTGACGCCCGCATCCTCAGCGCGGTCGAAAAGGCCAACAGCCTGCTGGAACAGATCGAGGGGCTGAACCTGGAAATCGCTCGCGCCTCGGCGACCAAGGGCGATTCCTCCGGTGCTCAGAGCGCCCAGTCGAGCCTGTTGAGCGAGCTGTCCAAGCTGATGGACGTGCAGATCACCCAGCGCCCCATCGGCGGGGTGACGGTGCGCACCAATGGCGGGGCCATGCTGGCCGGCCAGGGCGTGGGCAAGATCAGCTACAGCCCGACCGGCACGGTCACCAGCACCAGCGCCTTCAACGAAATCTATGTCACCGAGCCCAGCGGCCAGAAGCGGGCCCTGCTGGACGGCATCACCTCGGGCGAGATCAAGGGTCTTGTCGAACTGCGCGACGTGGATGCGCCCGCCGCCGCCGCCCGGCTGGCCGAACTGGTCAGCCACGTCGCCGACGAGCTGAACCGCGCCCACAATGCCAACACCGCCGTGCCTGCGCCCAACCGCCTGACGGGACGCAACGTCGGCCAGTCGCTGGAAACGGCGCTGGCGGGGTTCACGGGCCAGACGACCATCGCCGTGGTGAACGCTGCCGGGGTGATCCAGAGCCGAGCCGACATCGTCTTCTCGGGCGCGACCATGACGGTCAACGGCGTGGCGGCGGACCCGACCACCTTCCTGGCCACGCTGAACAGCCAGCTGGGCGGGGCGACGGCCAGCTTCGTCGACGGCAAGCTGAGCATCCAGGCCCCGGCGGGCAACGGCATCTCCATCGCCGACCCGGCAGGTGCCGCCTCGAACAAGGCGGGGCGGGGCTTCTCCCACTATTTCGGCCTGAATGACCTGGTCGCCACCGACTCCCCGGCCATCTATGACACCGGCCTGACCGCCGCCTCGGCCCACGGGTTCACCGCCGGCGAGACCATGAGCTTCCGCTTCACCGACGAGCGCGGCGCGCGCATCCGTGACATCGAGGTGGCGGTCCCCGCCGGCGGCACCGTGGGCGATCTGATCACGGCCCTGAACGATCCGATCACGGGCGTCGGTCGCTACGGCAGCTTCAGCCTGGGGCCTGACGGGGCGCTCAGCTATACCGGCGCAGGCAATCCGTCGCCGAGCATGAGCGTCCTGGACGACCGGACGAGCCAGGTCCCGTCGGGCGTCTCGGTCTCGGCCCTGTTCGGGATCGGGGAGGGGACGCGGGCCTCGCGCGCCGACAGCTTCACCATCCGCTCCGACATCCGCACCAGCCCGGCCAATCTGGCCCTGGCCCAGCTGAACCTGGGCGCGGCCGCAGGCTCGGCGGCCCTGACCAGTGGCGACGGACGCGGGGCCCTGCTGCTGGCCGACGCCGGTCAGCGCACCAGTGCCTTCCAGTCGGCGGGCGGGGCCGCGGGCGGGTCGATGTCGGTGTCGCGCTATGCGTCGGAACTGGCCGGCGATATCGGCGGCAAGGCCGCAGCCGCCAAGACCCGGGCCCAGACGGCCGACGCCCTGGCCAACGAAGCCAGCGCCCGGCAGATTTCGCAGGAGGGCGTCAACCTGGACGAGGAACTGGTGCTGATGACCACCTATCAGCAGGCCTTTAACGCCTCGGCCCGCATGATCCAGGCCGCCAAGGACATGTACGACACGCTGCTGGGGATGGTCTGATGAACCGCGTTGCCACCTTTGGAAACTATCAGTCGGCCCTGCTGAATCTAATGAACACGCAGATGAAGGCCAACGACGCCCAGGAACGGGTGTCGACCCAGAAGAACGCCACCGATCTGGTCGGCTTCGGACGCCAGTCGGAGACTCTGACGGCGCTGAAGGGCTCGTCGGCGCGATTGCAGGGGTTTCTCGATACGTCCAACTCGGTCGCCGCGCGCCTGACGTCGCAGGATCTGGCGATGAACCGCGTCGGCGAAGGTACCGAAGGCATCCGCTCGGCCCTGGGCAATGCCATCGCGGCCGACACCAGTGTGGGCCTGATGACCGAGCTGGAGGGCCTGTTCCAGTCGGTGCGCGGCGGCCTGAACTCCAAGCATCAGGGCAACTATCTGTTCGCCGGCTCGTCGGTGGATGTGGAGCCTCTGGCCGCCGAAACGATGTCGGACCTGACCACGGGTCCGCTCGCCGCCCAGTTCCGCAACGACAGCCTGAAGACCGCCAGCCGCGTGGCCGAGGGCACCACGCTGGAGACCGGTGTTCTGGCCAGTGACCTGGGCACCGACACCCTGGCCATCCTGCGCGACATCCAGGCCTTTCACGAGGGGCCGCAAGGTCCGCTCAGCGGCAAGCTGACGGTACCGCAGAAGACCTTTCTGACCAGCCAGCTGACCTTGCTGGAACAGGCGGGCAAGGCCGTGACGGAAAAGACCGCCATGACCGGGGCCCAGGCCAATCAGGTCGACACCCTGATCGCCAGCCAAAAGGATCAGATCGCTTCTCTGGACGGCCTCGTCGCGGATCGCACCGATGCGGACATGCTGAAGGCCGTGACCGATCTGCAACTCTCGCAGGTCGCCATCCAGGCCTCGGCCCAGGTCATCAGCCAGCTGCGCCAGTCGACCCTGCTCAACTATCTGAGCTGACGCGACAATTCGTTCCACGGCCACGCTGGACGTCACAGCAGTATTGGAACATACCATGAACGATGGCGCAGCTCGATCTCAAGCGGAAACTGTCGATCCTGGCTGATGCGGCCAAATATGATGCCAGTTGCGCGTCTTCCGGCACGACCAAGCGCGACTCGCTCGGTGGCAAGGGCATCGGCTCCACCGAGGGCATGGGAATTTGCCACGCCTATACGCCGGACGGCCGCTGCGTCTCCCTGCTGAAAATCCTGCTAACCAATTTCTGCATCTACGACTGCGTCTATTGCATCAACCGGGCGTCCTCAAACGTGCAGCGGGCGCGGTTTGATGTGGACGAGGTCGTGTCGCTGACGCTGAACTTCTACAAGCGCAACTACATTGAGGGGTTGTTCCTGTCGTCCGGCATCATCCGTTCGGGCGACTATACGATGGAGCAGCTGGTCCTGGTGGCGAAGAGGCTGCGGATCGACCACGGCTTTCGCGGCTATATCCATCTGAAGCTGATCCCGGAGGCCGATCCTCGACTGATCGAGGAGGCGGCGCTTTATGCCGACCGGCTGTCGGCCAATATAGAGCTGCCGCGCGACGAGGCCCTTCATCGGCTTGCGCCCCAGAAGGATGTCGCCGTCATCAAGAAGGCGATGAGCCAGGTGCGCCTGGGCGTGGAAGCTGCGAAGCCGTCAAAGAAGGACCGCATCAAGCCGCCGAAATTTGCGCCCGCAGGCCAGTCGACCCAGCTGATCGTCGGGGCGGACGGGGCACCGGACACGGAGATCATCGACCGGTCGGCGTCGCTGTATGGCGGTTACGGCCTGCGCCGCGTCTACTATTCCGCCTTTTCGCCCATACCGGATGCGTCCAGCGTCCTTCCCCTGACCAAACCGCCGCTGATGCGCGAGCATCGGCTGTACCAGGCCGACTGGCTGATGCGGTTCTACGGCTTTTCGCCGCCCGAGATCGGCGAGGCGACGGTGGATGGCATGCTGGATCTGGCCATCGATCCCAAGCTGGCCTGGGCGCTGAACAGCCGGGCGCAGTTCCCGGTCGATGTGAATACCGCCCCGCGCGAAATGCTGCTGCGGGTGCCCGGTCTGGGCGTGAAGTCGGTCAACCGGATCGTCCAGGTGCGGCGCTGGCGCACCCTGCGGCTGGAGGATATCGGGCGGCTGTGCCGGGGTATCGACAAGGTCCGGCCCTTCATCACCGCCCTGGACTGGACGCCGGGCGGCCTGACCGATGCCGCCGATCTGCGGGCACGCCTGACCCCGGTCGAGAAGCCGGTGCAACTGAGCCTGTTCTGATGCGGGTCGCGACCCTGGCCAGCGAGATCGATTTCGACGGCTGGCGCAAGGCCGCGCGGGCCTTCCGGCTGGAAGGCGTGGAGCCGTCGCAGGCGCGGTTCTTGGTGGCAGGCAGTGAAGATCAGGGAGGCCTGTTCGACGCGACGCCCGTGGATTTGCCTGCCGCGACGGCGACGCAAGAGTTCGCTGTTCCCAAGGCCTTCGTCGATCTGGCGCAGGCGGTCATCCTGCACCGCTCGGCCGACCGGTTCGACCTGCTGTATCGCCTGCTCTGGCGACTGCGGGACGAGCCCGATCTGATGAAAGTGGTCACCGACATCGATGTCGCCGACGCCTTCGAGCGCGCCAAAAATGTCAGCCGGGCCAGTCACAAGATGAAGGCCTTCGTCCGCTTTCGCGAGGTTCAGGACGAGCAGGGCGAGGCCTGGGTCGCCTGGTTCGAGCCCGCGCACCGGGTGCTGGAGCGCACGGCCCCCTTCTTCATGCGTCGGTTCACGACCATGCGGTGGTCCATTCTGACGCCTGACGGCTGCGCCTTCTGGGACGGCCAGGCCCTGACCTTCGGCCCGCCCGCGACGCGCGACATGGCCCCGACCGAGGACGAGATCGAGGAGTTCTGGAAGACCTACTATGCCTCGACCTTCAATCCGGCGCGCCTGAAGACCGGCACCATGCAGGGCGAGATGCCCAAACGGTACTGGAAAAACCTGCCCGAGGCGGCGCTGATCCCCGAACTGATCGCCAAGGCGTCGGCCCGCGAACAGCAGATGGTCGCCGCGCCCGCATCCACGCCAAACCCGCGCCTGGCCCAGACGCTGTCGCCGATCGTCCGCAAGGGTGAGGTGGCCGAAGACTATGTGCCCACTTCGCTCGACGACCTGAACCGCGCCGTTCAGGGCTGTCGCCGCTGTCCGCTGTGGCGCGATGCGACGCAAGGGGTGTGCGGGGTGGGCACCACCGCAGCGCCCCTGATGATTGTCGGCGAACAGCCGGGCGATCAGGAGGACCTGTCGGGCCAGCCCTTCGTCGGTCCTGCCGGCCAGGTCTTGAACACCGCGCTCGACGAAGTCGGCATCGACCGCGAACAGGCCTTCGTCACCAATGCGGTCAAGCATTTCAAGCACGAACCGCGCGGCAAGCGTCGCCTGCACAAGACCCCGGTGGCCAGCGAGGTCACCGCCTGCCGCTGGTGGCTGGACAGCGAGCGGCGACTGGTGAAGCCACGCCTGATCGTGGCCTTGGGCGCGACGGCGGCGCTTGGTGTGCTGGGCCGCAAGGTGACGATCGGCAAGGAGCGCGGTCAGCCGATCGCCCTGGATGACGGGGCCACCCTGATGATCACGGCCCACCCTTCCTATCTGCTGCGGATTCCCGATGAGGCCGGGCGGGCGGCGGAGCGGGCGCGCTTCGTCGAGGATCTGGCGCGCGTCCGGACAGCCCTTTGAAACGCATGAGCGATTGTGGCTGAACGAATACGGTTCAGCAGCGTTGTCATCGGCTGATGAGCTTTGCCGTTCAAGGAACGTGGTCAAAGCCTACGGGGCGATTTAAGTAGCGACATGGCCGCAGCGGACTTTGACATCGACGATGGCGGCTCAGGCCTGACCCTGCGGCTGACCGGCGACTGGACGGCGACCGAGCTGGGCCGTGTCTCGCGTCGCCTGGATGAACAGATGAATGACCGCTGCATCGACGCGGTCGACCTGAAGGATCTGGGCCGTTTCGATACCGCCGGAGCCTTGGCGATCGTGCAGGCCTCCAACTGTGTCCTGCCCAAATCGGCCTGGTCGGAGCGGCCAGAGGCTGGGCGTACCTATGCCATGGTGGAGAAGCTGGAGCGCGAGAGTGCCCCACCGCCACGCCGCCCCCTTCCGGTCGTGCGGTTCTTCGGAAAGATCGGCCTGGGCGTCTACGACGTCGCCACCGAGGCCATGCTGTCGATGGCCTTCCTGGGCCGGTTGATCGTGGCGGTCGGGACGGCCTTCAAGAACCCCGGCCGCATCCGCTGGGCCGCCTGGTTCAGCCAGGGCGAGCGCGCTGGCCTAGATGCCATGCCGATCATCGCGGTGACCAACTTTTTCATCGGGGCCGTCATCGCCCTGCTGGGAGCGAACCTGCTGTCGCAGCTAGGGGCCGGAGTGTTCACGGTCCAGCTGGTCGCCGTGGCCGTTCTGCGCGAACTGGCCGTGCTGATCACCGCCATCCTTCTGGCCGGTCGTTCGGCCTCGTCCTTCGCCGCCGAGATCGGCTCCATGCGGATGACGCAGGAGGTCGACGCCATGCAGGTGATGGGCGTCAATCCGTTCCAGGCCCTGGTTATTCCGCGTCTGGCGGCCATGGTCATCATGATGCCGCTGCTGACCTTTGTGGGCATCATCACCGGCCTGTTCGGCGGGCTGCTGGTGACCTGGGGCGTGCTGGGTTACGGCCCGATCTTCTTCATCCAGCAGATGTCTCAGGACCCCTTGATGGGCAATCACCTGATGGTCGGCATGATCAAGGCCCCGATCTTCGCCATCGTGGTCGCGGCTATCGGCTGTCGCCAGGGCATGGCCGTGGCCGGTGATGTCGAAAGCCTGGGACGCCGGGTGACCGCCGCCGTGGTCCAGGCCATTTTCGCCATTATCTTCCTGGATGCCGTCTTCGCCATGATCTTCATGGAGCTGAACCTGTGACGGATACCGTGAAGGACGACACCGTCGTTACGCCCGCCGGCGACCAATCTGCCAAGACGGGGCCGGAAAACCTGATTGAGGTGCGTGGTCTCGTCAGCCAGTTCGGCGACCAGGCCCCCATTCATGAAAACCTCGATCTGGACGTGGTCCGGGGCGAGGTTCTGGGCGTGGTCGGCGGTTCGGGCACCGGCAAGACGGTGCTGCTGAACACCATCATCGGCCTGAAGGAGCCCGAGGCCGGCTCCATCAAGATCTTCGGGCATGAAACGGCCGATATGACCAAGGCCCAGGCCGCCGACATCGAGCGCCGGACCGGCATCCTGTTTCAGCAGGGGGCCCTGTTTTCCTCCCTCAGCGTGCTGGACAACGTCGCCTCGCCGCTGGTGGAGCATACCAACCTGTCCAAGGCTGTGATCCGCGAACTGGCCGAGATGAAGATCGCCATGGTGGGCCTGAAGCCCGAGGTGCATCATCAGAAGCCGGCCGAATTGTCTGGCGGTATGAAGAAGCGTGTCGGCCTGGCCCGTGCCCTGGCGCTGGATCCCGAACTGGTCTTTCTGGACGAGCCGACGGCCGGTCTGGACCCTATCGGGGCCGCGGCCTTCGACGATCTGATCCGCCAGCTGTCGGATGATCTGGGCCTGACCGTCTTCATGATCACCCACGATCTGGACAGTCTGTACGCCATCACCGATCAGGTGGCCGTCCTGGCCGACAAGCACGTCGTTGCCAAGGCCCCGGTCCGCGAGCTGGAACGCTCGGACCATGCCTGGATCAAGGAATACTTCCTGGGGCCGCGCGGACGCGCCGGTTCCGGATCGAAAGCGGCCTGAGGAGAGCCGACCCATGGAAAGAGACGCACACTACGCCGCCGTCGGCATCGCCACCGTCGCCCTTCTGGCGGCCCTGGCGGTGTTCACGATCTGGCTGGCCCGGCTTCAGTTCAACAACGACTACGACGTCTATGACATCGTCTTCTACGGCCCCGTACGCGGCCTGTCCGAGGGCGGCGAAGTCCACTTCAACGGTATCCGCGTGGGTGAGGTCACCGACCTGAACCTGGACCCCAACAAGGGCGATCAGGTCATCGCGCGTATCCGCGTCGATGGCACCACGCCCGTGCGCGTCTCCTCGCGCGCCCAGCTGGAACCGCAGGGCATCACGGGCCTGAACTACATTCAGATCACCGCCGGCGACGCCAACAGCGCCATCCTGAAGAGCCAGTATCCGGACAACGTCATTCCGGTGATCCAGAGCCAGCCGTCGCCGATCGCGGAGTTGCTCAGCGGCTCTGGCACAGTGCTGGCCCAGACTGTCGATGCGCTGAACCGGATCAACCGCGTGTTGTCCGACGACAACGTGCGCAGCTTCTCGACCAGCCTGAAGAACGTCGAATCCCTGACCGCCGAACTGGAAGCGCGCAAGGGCATGTTCGAGCAGCTGGAACAGGCTCTGGCCAAGGCCAACTCGGCCATCGGCGAATATGAGGCCCTGGGTGCCGAGGCGCGTCGTCTGGTCGAGACGGACGGTCGTTCCGCCATCGCCAACATCAACTCCGCCGCTGAAGAGGCCCGCGGTGCCATCGCCACCATCAACCGCACGGCCGAGGGTGTGGAGGGTCCGCTGACCGACTTCACCGCCACCGGCCTGCCGCAACTGCAACAGTCGATCCAGGGCCTGGAAGACGCCACCCGTTCGCTGGAGGGCCTCGTTGATGAGGTTCGCGCCAGCCCGCGTGACTTCATCGGCCGTGCCCCGACCCGTGAACTGGAGGTTCAACCGTGATCCGATCCAACCTGCTTCGTCTCGCTGCCGTTGGCGCGACCGCCATCTCCCTGTCGGCCTGCGCCCTGTTGTCCAGCCCGGACCCTGTCCAGACCTATCGCTTCGGTGGCGTCTCGGGCCAGGCGGCGACGCCGGTGGCCGATCCCATTCTGGTCGGGATGCGAAGGGTGGAGATGCCAGAGGCGGCCGAGGGCGACCGGCTGCTGGGCGTTACCGGTACGGAAACCGCCTACATCGGCGGTGCCCGCTGGATATCTCCGGCTGCGGACCTGCTGACCGATAGTCTGGAGAATGCCTTTGCCAGCCAAGCGACACAGGTCCGTCTGATCGGCCCTCGCGAACTGGCGCGCAGCACGCGGACGCTGGATATCGATATCCGCGCCTTCGAGACGCGCTACCCCGCCCCGGAAGCTGTGCCTACGGTCGTCATCACGGCCCGGGTGCGCCTGCTGACCCTGCCGGAGCGGCAGGTGAAGGTGGAGCGGATCTTCACGGTCGAACAGCCCGCCGCCGCCAACCGCGTGGGGGCCATCGTCGAGGCCTATGACCTGGCCACGCGCGATCTGAACACCCAGATCGTGGCCTGGACCGAAGCGAACGCAGCCTGACGCCGATCAGGCCAGGCCGGGTGCGATCGTATAGGTCGCCTCGGTCTTGGCCGCGACGTCGTCCAGGGTCACCCCGTCGGCCAGTTCGATCAGCTCCAGGCCCGCGCCGTCCGGCTTGACGTCGAACACCGCCAGGTCGGTGATGATGCGGCTGACCACGCCGGTGCCGGTCAGGGGCAGGGTGCAGGCCTTCAGCACCTTGGACTGGCCGTGCTTGTTGGCGTGATCCATGACCACCACCACCCGCTTGACGCCTGCGACCAGGTCCATGGCACCGCCCATGCCCTTCACCAGCTTACCCGGGATCATCCAGTTGGCGATGTCGCCGTTCTCGGCGACCTCCATGGCTCCCAGGATCGACAGATTGATATGGCCGCCGCGGATCATGGCAAAGCTGTCCGCGCTGCTGAAATAGGCGCTCTCGGGAATCTCCGTGATCGTCTGCTTGCCCGCGTTGATCAGGTCGGCGTCCTCTTCTCCGGCAAACGGAAACGGCCCCATGCCCAGCATGCCGTTCTCGGACTGCAGGGTCACTTCCATTCCGGCGGGGATGTAGTTCGCCACCAGGGTCGGGATGCCGATGCCCAGGTTCACATAGAAGCCGTCCTGCAGCTCCTTGGCGGCGCGTTCGGCCAGTTGTTCGCGGGTGCGGGGCATCAGACGGCCTCCCTCTGACGGATAGTTCGCTGCTCGATCCGCTTCTCGAACGTGCCGACGAACAGACGGTCGACGTAGACGCCGGGCGTGTGGATATGGTCCGGGTCCAGCGCGCCGGTGGGCACGATCTCCTCGACCTCGACCAGGGTCACCTTGCCGGCCGTGGCCATCATCGGGTTGAAATTGCGGGCCGTCTTGCGGAACACCAGATTGCCGCGCTCATCCGCCTTCCACGCCTTTACGATGGCCAGGTCGGCGACGAGGCCCGTCTCCATGACATAGTCGCGGCCATTGAAGTTGCGCACCTCCTTGCCCTCGGCGACCAGGGTGCCGACGCCGGTGGCTGTGAAGAAGGCGGGGATGCCCGCGCCGCCCGCGCGGATGCGCTCGGCCAGAGTACCCTGCGGGTTGAACTCCAGCACCAGCTCACCGGCCAGATACTGGCGCTCGAACTCCTTGTTCTCGCCCACGTAGGAGCTGATCATCTTGGCGATCTGGCGGGTTTCCAGCAGCTGGCCCAGGCCAAATCCGTCGACTCCCGCGTTGTTGGAGATGACCGTCAGCCCCTTGACACCACTGTCCCGCAGGCCCGCGATCAGGTTCTCGGGAATGCCGCACAGGCCGAACCCGCCGGACATGACGGTCATGCCGTCGAACGTCAGGCCGTCCAGCGCCGCCCGCGCATCGGAGACAATCTTCCGCATCGCTTCCTCTTTTCATCTTTTGATGAATATCTGATCTTCAGTCGTCTCTAGCTTTCCCCGCGCGGGCGGGCAAGCGCAAGGCGCGATCCGCGCCGAACCGTAATCGGCTGACATCTTCTGTCAGGGTTGGGGGGCTGGAGACGGCGGCGAAAAAGGCTAAAGGTCGGTGCGACAATCTGGCTTTTTGGGAACCGTGGGAATGAGCGTGCGCAAGGTCATCAATGCCCTGACCCTGATCTTCTTGATCGGCGTCGTGGCGGGTCTGGCCCTGACCCCGGACGGTCGGCAATGGCTGCGACATCCGACGTTGATGCTGGGCAAAAGTCAGACTGCGGAAGCATCGACGACGCCAGAGGTTCCTGCCCCCGTACCCGTCGCTGACACCATCCGCCCGGCCTTGCCGACGACGGCTGTCGATACCCGCACCGTCACCCCTCTGTCCCAACGCCTGGCGCAGGGCCCGCTGAAGATCGGCGTGTTTGGCGACTCCATGGCGTCGGACCTCTACACCGGCCTGTACCGCGACATGCAGGCCTATCCGAACGTGACGGTCAGCAAGTTCACCCAGCCCGCGACCGGCCTCGCCCGCTACGACTTCGTGGACATTCAGGCCAAGACGCAAGGGCAACTGGCCAATGCCGACCTGGATGTCGCCATCATCGCTTTCGGCACAAACGACGGCCAGGGCATGGAGGTCGACGGCACCGTCCATCCCTTCGGCAGCGACGGCTGGAAGTCCATCTATGGCAAGCGGGTCGACGACCTGATCGCCCTGCTGAAAAGCCGTGACATCGCCGTTTACTGGGTCGGCAATCCGCGCATGCGCAGCGATGCCTTCAACACCAAGATGCAGATCATCAACGATCTGGTCCGCAGCCGCATGCAGGCCGCCAATGTCACCTTCATCGACATGGTGCCCCTGACCGCCGACGCCCAGGGCGGCTATGAGGCCTATGGCCAGGATTCAAACGGTCGCCGCGTGCTGATGCGCAAGGACGACGGCATGCATCTGTCGCTGGCCGGTGTGATGCACGTCAGCGGCAGCATCGTCGATCGGTTGACGCGCGATGCGGGCCTGGCCCTGCCGCAACCCGCCACCCAGCCTGCCGCCTGATCGCCGGGACCGACTGAATGCTGTTCCCGACCCTGGCCTTCGCGGTCTTCTTCCTGATCGTCTATTTCGCGACCTGGGCGCTGGGGGCGGAGAACCGGTCCCGCAAGATCTTCCTGCTGCTGGCCAGCTGGTTCTTCTATGCCCAGTGGGACGAACGGTTCGTCGCCCTGCTGATCCTGTCGGCGGTGCTGAACTGGGGCATTGCGGCGATGATCGCGCGGCGGGCCCCCGACCGTCGCAAATGGCTGCTGGTTCTGGGCGTCACCGCCAATCTGCTGATCCTGGGGACGTTCAAATACTACGGCTTCTTCGTGGAGCAGTTCGCCAACCTGCTGGCCCCGCTGGGCTGGGGGCGCGACATCCAGATCCTTCAGATCCTGCTGCCGGTGGGGATCAGCTTTTTCACCTTCCAGGGCATCAGCTATGTCGTGGACGTCCATCGCGGCAAGACCCCGCCGGCCAAGAGCCTGCTGGACGTTATGCTGCTGATGAGCTTTTTCCCGCATCTGGTGGCCGGGCCCATCGTGCGGGCCTCGGACCTGCTGCCGCAGTTCGACAAGGCCCCGCGCCTGACGCGCGAAGCCGCCACCTGGGGCCTGCTGCTGATCGTCTGGGGCCTGTTCAAGAAGTCGATCATCGCCACCGAGATCTCGGTCAATCTGGTGGATCCGGTCTTCTTCGATCCGTCGGCCTACAGCAGCATCGACATCGCCTTCGCCGTCTATGGCTATGCGGTTCAGATCTATTGCGACTTCTCGGCCTATTCGGACATGGCCATCGGGATCGCGGCCCTGCTGGGCTATTCCTTCCCGCGCAACTTCGACCAGCCATACCGGGCTTCGTCGATGCAGGATTTCTGGCGGCGCTGGCACATCAGCCTGTCCAGCTGGCTGCGCGACTACCTGTATATCCCGCTGGGCGGCGGCAAGAAGGGGCTGTGGGCCAGCTGCCGCAACGTCTTCATCACCATGCTGCTGGGCGGCCTCTGGCATGGTGCGGCCTGGACCTTCCTGGCCTGGGGCGCGCTGCACGGCTTCGTTCAGGTGGTCGAAAGGCTCGCCAGGTCGGTGCTGGGCGATCGCAAGGTCATGCCGACGGTCATCGGCGTCATCGTCACATTCCACATCGTCTGCCTGGGCTGGATCCTGTTCCGCGCCGAGAGTTTCGGCATGGCTGTGGCGATGCTCCAGGGCCTGGGCCGACCGGGTCCGGTGCTGGCCCTGACGCCACTGCTGCTGGCGCTGGTGGTCGGCGGCCTGGCCATGCATTGGCTGCCGCCGCGCGCCATCGAGGGCGTGGCGGTGCGGCTCAAGGAGGCTCCGGCCCTGACGATTGGCCTGCTACTGTCCGCCGCCTTCCTGATCCTTGAGGCGGCCCGGCCCGACGGCGTCGCCCCCTTCATCTATTTCCAGTTCTGAGGCGGGAGGCGTCATGACCCACGAGCCCGATCGCACACCGACCCCCACCCGGTCCGATCCCGTCAGCGACTGGATACCGGATGCCGATGCTCACGACCTGCGCACCTTCCGCGGGCGGCTGCGCGCCTTCGGTCGCAGCCTGTATCCGGTCGAGCCACCTCTGGATGCCGAGGCGACGGCGGCCGCCGACCGGCGCTGGACCGATGTCGTCATTCTTGTCGTCGCGGTCTTCATGCTGACCTTCAATGCGGTCTCGCCCCAGAACTGGTCGCGCGAACAGCCGCCAGGCTGGTGGTCGGTCACGGTCGGGCGGGTATCCGAGGTCTGGGTCGATCAACTGGCCCAGATCGGCACCGACATGCCGCGCCAGGGGATGCGCGACATCTGGCACAGCTGGCAGGACGCCCGCTTCCCCGGTCAGGAACCGGCCGAACCGCGCCCTCCGACCTGAATATCTATAGTCCGCTCATCCCGGCGAAAGCCGGGACCCAGAGCTTTGGATGATCGGTGTCGCGGTGCGTGCGCGGTCACTGGCCTGAATCACCCGCGCCAAGCTGGACAGAACTGGGTCCCGACTTTCGCCGGGATGAGCGGCAGGGGATGGGTTGACCCAAGGGCACGCCGACCCCTAGCGTGCCGCTCCCGTCGGGCTGGCGGGGTGTCATGGGACTGTTCTGAAATGCGTCATCGTCTGCTTGGCCGGGCTCTGCCCGCGTTCGTTCTTCTGGCCGCTATCGCCGGTCCGGTCCTGGCCCAGGAGGCACAGAACGGGGTCGCCTATCAGCAGCCGCCGGCACCGATCGCCCAGATCCTCGATACCAAGCCGACGCCGACCCCGTCGCTCAGCCCCGATGACACCACGTTGGCCCTGTTCGACCGGTCGAACCTACCGTCCATCTCCGAGCTGGCCGAGCCCATGCTGCGGCTGGGGGGTTACCGGATCAATCCCCGCAACAACGGCCCGGCCAACAGCCGCATCAGCTGGCTGACGGGCATGAGTTTCCAGCAGGTCGAGGGCGGGGCCATCCGTCCCGTCAGCCTGCCTGCCAATGCGCAGTTCACCTCGCCCAGCTGGTCGCCCGACGGCAAGTCGGTGGCCTTCCTGATGGATGCACCCCAGGGCATGGAGCTCTGGGTCGCCGACGTGGCTGGCGCGACGGCGCGCAAGGTTGCCGAGGGCTACGTCAATGCCGCCGCCGGTGCCGGTTTCGACTGGCTGCCCGACAACTCCGGCCTGGTGGTCCGCATAGTGCCCACCGGGCGCGGGGCGGCTCCCGATACCACCCGCCCACCATCCGGCCCGACGATCTCCGAGACCGGCGGCCGTGCCGCCCCGACCCGGACCTATCAGGACCTGTTGTCCGATGCGGGCGACGAGGCTCTGTTCGACCACTATTTCACCTCCCAGCTGGCGGTGGTGTCGCTGGACGGTACGGTGCGGCCCATCGGTCAGCCCGGCGTGATCCTGGGGGCGGCTGTGTCGCCTGACGGGGCCCATGTGCTCCAGACCCGCGTCAAGAAACCTTACAGCTATGTGGTGCCCGCCGGCCTGTTCCCGTCCGAGGTGACGGTCACGGACCTGCAAGGCCGGGTCCTGCATCAGGTCGCCGACCTGCCCCTGCGCGACAACATCCCCACGCCGTTCGATTCCGTCGCCCCTGGTCCGCGCTCTGTCCAGTGGCGCGCCGATGCCCCCGCGACCCTGGTCTGGACCGAGGCTCAGGACGGCGGCGATTCCCGTGCTCCTTCGGAGGTCCGCGACCGCGTGCTGATGCTGGCTGCACCGTTCAACAGCCAGCCGGTCAAGCTGATCGATCTGGACGAAAGGTATGGAGGTGTCGACTGGGGCCGCGACGACCTGGCCATTGTGGGGAGCCGCTGGTTCAACACCCGCAACGAGACCCGCTATGTGGTCGATCCGTCGAACCCGGGCCAGGGCCGTGTCCTGCTGGAGCGCAACTATCAGGACCGCTACAACAACCCCGGCTCTCCGGTGTCACAGCCGACCGGAAACGGCTTCAGCGTCATGCGCTTTACGCCGGACGGCTCGCGCGTGCTCATGACGGGCGCGGGTGCCACGCGGCAGGGCGAATATCCCTTCTTGGCGGCGATGGACCTGAACACGGGCCAGTCCGAGCGTATCTGGACCTCGGCCCCCGGGGCCTACGAAAGTCTGGTCGGTATCCTCGACGACGAGGGTCGCCGTCTGGTCACACGGCGCGAGACGAAGGACATGCCGGGCAACCTCTACATCCGCAGCCTGGACGACGATCAGGCGGCGGCTCCGGCCACGGCCCTGACGGCCTTCCCCGACCCGGCTCCGCAACTGGCCGGGGTGTCGCGTGAACTGATCACCTATACCCGCGCCGACGGCGTCCAGCTGTCGGGTACGCTTTATCTGCCCGCCGGTTACGACAAGACCCGCGACGGCCCTCTGCCGCTGGTCATGTGGGCCTATCCGGCAGAATTCACCGACGCCGCCGTGGCCGGTCAGGTGGTCGACACCGACAACCGTTTCGTGCGTCCCGGCGGCTCAAGCCACCTGTTCCTGCTGACCCAGGGCTATGCCGTGCTGGACAATCCGACCATGCCCATCATCGGCGTGAACGGGGCCGAGCCCAACGACACCTATATCGAACAGCTGAGCGCCAGCGCCGCGGCGGCCGTCAAGGCAGTGGTCGATCTGGGCGTGGCCGATCCGGACAAGATCGCCGTCGGCGGTCACTCCTACGGGGCCTTCATGACCGCCAACCTGCTGGCGCACACCGACCTGTTCCGCACCGGCATCGCGCGCTCGGGCGCCTATAACCGGACCCTGACGCCCTTCGGCTTCCAGGCCGAACAGCGCACCTACTGGGAGGCGACCGAGACCTATCAGGAGATGTCGCCCTTCACCTATGCCAACCGGGTCAATGAGCCGATCCTGCTGATCCATGGCGAGGCCGACGACAACTCCGGTACCTTCCCGGTGCAGTCGGAGCGGTTCTATGCCGCGCTGAAGGGGCAGGGGGCGACGGTTCGCTACGTCGTCCTGCCGCTGGAGGCCCACGGCTATCGTGCGCGCGAGTCCGTCGGTCACACCCTGTGGGAGACGGTTCGCTGGCTGGATCAGTACGTCAAGAATGCCGGCCCGCGCGAAGTGGCGGCGGCTCCGGCGGGGGCGGCTTCGGGTACCCCCTGAATTCGTCGTCGCCGCGCTGCAACAATCTTGTTGCAAGGCTGTTGTGTCTCGGTCCACCCTGATCGGACGCATCAGCATGCAGGAGCCGCGTTGGCGTTTGACGAAATGTCCGGAATGGGCGGCGAGGTCCGCGACAGCTATCGGGGCCTCGCCCGGTGGCTGGCGGACGCGCCGGAGGGTCTGTTGCAGGCCCGGTCGCGCCAGGCCGAGCTGTTCTTTCGCCGCATGGGCATCACCTTCGCCGTCTATGGCGAGGCCGAGAGCAGCGAGCGCCTGATCCCCTTCGACGTCGTGCCGCGCATCATCGGCGCGGCCGAATGGTCGGGGCTGGAGGCGGGCCTGGTCCAGCGGGTCAATGTCATCAACGCCTTCCTCGCCGACATCTATGGCAAGCAGGAGTGTCTGAAGGCGGGGGTCATCCCCGCCGAACTGGTCCTGACCAACCCCTACTACGTGCCGCAGATGCAGGGCCGCCGCCCGCCGCGTGACATCTGGGTCCAGATCGCGGGCGTGGACCTGGTTCGCACCGGCGAGGACGGCTTCTATGTGCTGGAGGACAACTGCCGCACGCCGTCGGGCGTCTCCTACATGCTGGAAAACCGCGAGATGATGATGCGGTTGTTCCCCGACCTGTTCGCCGACTATCCGGTGCGCCCGGTCGAAACCTATGCCGACATGCTGCTGGCCAGTTTGCGAGGCTGCGCACCGGTCGGGGCGGGGTCGGACCCGACCATCGTGGTGCTGACGCCCGGGCCGTTCAACTCGGCCTATTACGAACACTCCTTCCTGGCCGACAAGCTGGGGGTGGAACTGGTCGAGGGCAGTGACCTGTTCGTCGACGACGACCGCGTCTTCATGCGTACGACGCAGGGGCGCCAACAGGTCGATGTCATCTATCGCCGTCTGGACGACGACTTCCTTGATCCCCTGATGTTCCGCCCGGATTCCGCCCTGGGCGTGCCCGGCCTGATGACGGCCTATCAGGCAGGCAATGTGGCGCTGGCCAATGCGGTCGGCACCGGCGTGGCCGACGACAAGGCCGTCTATACCTACATGCCCGAGCTGATCCGCTTCTTCACGGGCGAGGCGCCGATCCTGAAGAACGTCCCCACCTGGCGCTGTCGCGAGCCGGAGGCACTGAAAGAGGTGCTGTCCAATCTGGATCAGCTGGTGGTCAAGGAGGTCGGCGGTTCGGGCGGCTATGGCATGCTGGTCGGCCCGGCCTCGACCAAGGCAGAGGTCGAGGCCTTCCGCAAGAAGCTGATCAACGACCCCGACGACTTCATTGCCCAGCCGACCCTGGCGCTGTCGACGGCTCCGACTTTGGACAAGGGCGAGCTATCCAGCCGCCACGTCGATCTGCGCCCCTTCGTCCTGTCCAGCCCGGACGGCGTGAAGGTGGCCCCTGGGGGCCTGACCCGCGTGGCCCTGAAGGCCGGATCGCTGGTGGTCAACTCCAGCCAGGGCGGCGGAACCAAGGACACCTGGGTGCTGGATGTTTGAGATGATGGCACCGCATTCCTCCCCCACCGGGGGAGGGGGACCGCGTAGCGGTGGAGGGGGCATACCCCAGACACCGGCGCTTGCAGTCAGCCCCCTCCACCATCCTTCGGATGGTCCCCCTCCCCCGAGGGGGGAGGAATAATGCTGAGCCGTACCGCAGACAGCCTGTACTGGACCGGCCGCTATATCGAGCGGGCGGACTTTCTCGCCCGCATCCTTGAGGCGACGCTGCGCCTCGCCGCCATCCCCACCCGCGGCGACGGCGATGCCGAGACCGTCTGGGCCAGTGCCCTGGCCTCGGCCGGTGCGCCCAAGGCGCTGGGCCGGTCGCCGACGGAGAAGTCGGTGCGTGAATATCTGGCCTTCTCGACGCTGAACTCCTCCTCGATCACCTCCTGCATCACGCGCGCGCGGACCAATGCCCGTTCCGTCCGCACAGCCCTGACGGTGGAGCTGTGGGAAGCGATCAATGGGGCATGGAACGGTCTGGCCGACCAGGGACAGCCGACGCGCCGCGACGACTTCGTGCATTTCCTGGAGTGGGTGAAGACCGTCACCCTGTCGGTCGAGGGTGCTACCAGCCGGACCATGCTGCGCGGCGACGCCTACTACTTCCTGCGGCTGGGCGCGGCGATCGAGCGGGCCGACAACACCGCCCGCCTGCTGGACGTCAAATACCACCTGCTGCTGCCCGAGGGCGAACGGGTCGGCGGACAGCTCGACTATTTTCAGTGGACCACATTGCTACGCGAGGTTTCGGCCCTGACGGCCTATCGCTGGGTCTATCGCGACTCGGTCAAGCCGTGGCTGGTGGCCGACCTGCTGGTGCTGAACCGCCAGATGCCGCGGTCGCTGGCCAGTTGCCAGGCCTCGATCGTGCGCTATCTGGAGCGGCTGTCGTCCGACTATGGTCGTCGCGGACCGGCCCAGCGGCTGGCCCAGGAGCGGATGCGCGCCTTCGACGGGGCCAATATCGACGCCATTTTCCAGTCGGGCCTGCACGAATACATCCAGTCGTTCCTGTACGAGAACGGTCGGCTGGGCCAGGCCATCACCGACCAGTATCTGAGCTGATCCAGACCCATGCGTATCCGGATCGACCACTCCACCACCTATTCCTACGATCGCGCCGCGCGGTTCATCATCCAGACCCTGCGTCTGACGCCGCGCACAACTGAAGGCCAGACCGTGCGCGACTGGCGGATCGAGACCGACGTTGATGCCCGCCTGAGGGAATCCGAGGACGCCTTTGGCAACATCGTCCACGCCCTGTACACCGAAACGCCGACCAACAGCCTGACGGTACGCGTCACCGGAGAGGTGACCACAGTGGACACGGCCGGGGTCGTCCGCGCCGGCCGCGAACAGTTGTCGCCCATCGTCTATCTGCGCGAGACGCCCCTGACCAAGCCGGACAAGCTGATCGCGGTCTTCGCCTCGGAGTTCAAGGCGCATCCACCGCTGGAGCGGATGCACCGGCTGACCAGCGCCATCCACAGCTCCGTCGCCTTCGAGATCGGGGTGACGACGCCCACCCACACGGCCGCCGAGGTCCTGGCCCTGGGTCGCGGCGTCTGTCAGGACCACGCCCACGTCTTCGTCTCCGCCGCCCGTTCCATGGGAGTGCCCGCCCGCTACGTCTCCGGCCACTTCCTGCGTAGCGACCGCAACGACCAGGACGCCGCCCATGCCTGGGCCGAGGCCTGGATCGAGGATTTCGGCTGGGTTGGCTTCGATCCTGCGAACGGCGTCTGTCCGACCGACCGCTATGTCCGGGTTGCTGTGGGTCTGGACTATCTGGGGGCCGCCCCGGTGCGCGGCACCAGCTATGGCGGCGGCGGTGAGCGACTGGCGGTCAAGCTCAACGTGCGTGATGCCGACATGCAACAGGGTCAGCAGCAGGCATAGGCAAGTGCGTGACAAGGCAATGACGGTCGCGCGAATCGGCTACTGTCGCTCAGCCGACTTTGGGCGTCGCAGGACGGGGATCCGGTGACTTATTGCGTAGGCATGCTGGTCGAAGAAGGCCTGGCGATGATCGCCGACACCCGCACCAATGCCGGTGTGGACAACATCTCGTCCTATCGAAAGCTGCACGTCGTCAATCAGCCCGGCGAACGGGTGCTGGGCGTCTGCACGGCCGGCAATCTGTCGGTGACCCAGACCGCGCTGGCCATGGTGCGGGACGGTGTCCACCTGCATGTCGGCGAACCGTCCGAGACGCTGGAGACCGCACCCACCCTGTTCCGCTGTGCGCAGTTGCTGGGCCACGCCTTGCGCGAGACCCGCCTGTCCATCGCTCCGGCCATGGAGGCCGACAGCCTGAACACCTCTGCCTCCATGCTGCTGGGCGGCCAGATCGCGGGCGGCGAGATGGGGCTGTATCTGATCTACAGCCAGGGCAATTTCATCGAGTGCGGCCTGGACACCCCCTACCTCCAGATCGGCGAGCTGAAATACGGCAAGCCCATTCTGCAAAGCGGCCTGTCATCCGACACACCCCTGTCCACCGCGATCAAGCTGGGGCTGATCTCGTTCTCCACGACGATGCGATGCAACGTCGGGGTCGGCTCGCCCTTCGACATGCTGACCCTGAGACGGGATTATCTGAGCGGGGACGAGCGCCGGATCGACAAGGACGACGCCTATTTCACCGACCTGCATGAGCAATGGACCCGCGCCCAGACGGCGGCCCGCCGCTCCATGCCCGAGCCTCCGTGGATGAACGGCCAGGTTTAGGCTCCGTCATCGCGGCCAGAACCTGTATTCGACCGGGGTTGCGGGGGCTAGCCCCGCCCACGTTTGCAATCGGCCGGTCTGGTAACCCGCCGCTGATGATTCAGCGTCAGGGCGTGACGAACAGACAGGGGCCTTGCCTTGACCACAGGGTCTCGCAGCGCCTCTGGAAACCGGCGGGGTCGGGTTTGGCGGCACCATCGATCCAGCCCTCCAGCGCATCCAGGGCAGTCATATAGCTGGCGTCTGACAGCTTGCTGTGGTCGGCCTCGTCGGTGGCCACCTGGACCAGCCACTGCGACCGGCCCGCAGCTGCAACCGTGGCGGTATAAAGCGCCTCGACATCGTAACTGACGGTCGGGTCATGCAGGGCATGCAGGGTCAGGGTCGGGCGCACGATCTGGCCGGTCAGGTCGGCGTCATGGGCCAGCATCGCCACGCCTTCGGGGTCAGCGACAAACCGCTCTACCCCGGCATTCAGGGCCGCGTCGCCGGACGAGCCGCTATAGACGGTCTGGCTGTTGTCGAACGGGTTACGCCCATCCAGACGGCGCATCACCATGTCCTGAAACAGGAAGGTGGCCCAGTTCATGTGGCTGACCAATTCGGCCTCTTCGATGCCGATCACGGCCAGAATGTCGCGCAGTTTCGCCGCCTGTTCGGGCGTTCGGCGCTCAGCAGGCTTGTCCACCCCGGTGCAGGTCTCGATCCGGCGACGCAGCTCGGCCCGTGTCATCCGGCTGTCCAGCGGCAGGCCTTGCCAGACGGGATACTGTGTCTCGTTCGGCTCGGGATGATTTGCGCAATAAAACTGATAGACGGCGCGCAGGTCGGCGCGAAAGCCATAGGCCCGCGTCCCGCCCGATACGATGCCATTGGTGATCAGGACGCCGTCGTAGTTCCAGCCGTCCTCGGCATTACCGGCATAGAGCTCTGACGCCTTGGCTGCGACGTTTCCGCCCCAGGACTGACCGTGCAGCAGGGTGCGCTGGGGGCGACCGTACAGCGACCAGAAGATCTTGCGGGCATTGTCCGTATCCTCGGCCGCCATCCGCACGCCATAGCCGCCTCGGCGATAGGTCGAGCCGATCCAGGCATAGCCGTGGCGCACCATGACCGAGAACCGGTCCAGGTCTCCCAGCTCATCTTCTGCTTCGGGACTGCCGGTGCGAGGTCCGCCATGCGAGTGGACGATCAGGCGGCGGTTCCAGTTGGCCGGAACCGCCGCCACGAACCAGGCTCCGTTTTCGTCCTGGCCCGACACGCAGCGCGTGCCGCGCCCGGTCGAGGCCGGACAGTCGATCCGTTGGGTGCGGACGGTGGGTTCGTTCGGCTGCGCCTGACCTGGCGACGAGCTCAGGACAAGCGCCGCTGCGATAAGGCCCAGTCGTTTCATGTCCCGAACTCCCGTCTGTTCCTTAACCTCGATCAGAAGGTCTTGGAAATATTGACGTACCACGACCGGCCATACGGACGCTGTACCGAGCCCAGATAGCCGTTCTCAGCTAGAGACGGTCCCTCGTCGGCCAGATCACGCACCCCGACCCGAACCGCAGTGCCAGACGCGAAGCCCGCTCCGTCGAAGGTGTACTGGCCGTAAAGATTGGCGACCCACTGGTCCTGAACGACCCAGGGTTCGCCCGTCGAACTTAGCAGGCTGGTCTGCTGCACGTCGCCGACATACTGGGTCGACAGACCCGCCCGCCACGGACCGCTGCGCCAGATAAAGGTCGTGCTGACCTTCCACTCCGGCCGGCCGTTCACGGCGATCAACTGACTGGAATCCGGCAGGGGCGTCAGGGCATCGATCGTGCCGTTCTCCCGGGCCTCATACAGGGAATCGATGATATCGCCCGGCTCACGCGAATAGGTCAGAAGCTGTGAGGCGTTCAGGCGGAAAATAAAGGTGCCCCACTCCGTCCGACGTTTGGCCCAAGAGAAGCCGAAGTCGATGCCCTCCACCGTCTGGGGCAGCAGGTTGACGAACTGGTCGTTGATCGAGATCACCTCGCCGACCGGGGCCAGTCCGCTGCCGTCGAACAGGGCGACGTCGTCAGCATCCGGCGCGGCACGCACCACGTTCGGGTTGGATCCGCCCTCGATGCGATTGAGGTAGTCCAGCGTCAGCGCTGCCTCGGCCCCCAGCAGGCCGACGATCTGTTCCTGTTCGATCTTCCAGCGGTCGACCGTAAAGGTGAAGTCGCCCCAGCCTTCCGGCACGAAGCGCGGCTGGAAGACGATGCCGATTGACTGGTTGGTGCTTTCCTCAGGCTGCAGGTCCGGGTTGCCGGCGATCAGCAGCGATGCGCTCGCCCCCTGACCGCACTGGGCCATCGATTCGATCGTTCCGGCCCGCAGCGCAGGCTCGCAGCGAATGAAGTCGGTGCCGCCTGCCAGACGGGCATACTGGGTGGCATTCACCTGTTCCAGGTTCGGTGCGCGGAAACCCTCGGAGTAGGAACCCCGGACCCGAAGACCATCAATGATGTCCCAGGCCACGGCCACCTTCGGCTTGGCGACGCTGCCGAAGTCCGAATACTCCTCGAACCGTCCGGCGACCTGCATGTCCAGGCTGTAGACGAGCGGGACGTTCATGTCAGGCGACACGAGGGGAACGGCAAATTCGACGAAGGCCCCGGCGACTGTGCGGTTGCCGCGCGTGTCCGGGTTGGGGCTGACGGCCGCGACGTTCGAGGGGTTGGTCTCCCCCGTCACGCTGTCGGTAAAGGTGATGGTGCCGTCGACGTTCTCGTCCCGGTCATCGAACTGGGTTTCGCGCCGGAACTCGGCCCCGAAGGCGACGCCCATCGGCCCGGCCGGCAGCTGGAACAGGTCAGGCCGCGACATCTTGAAGTCGGCCAGGGCCAGGGTGGTCCGAGAGAAACGCCGCATGTCGAACATGATCGCGTCGATCGCGGCCGGACTGGACGGCGAGCAGTCGCCGACGCTTGTCGTGGCGATACAGCCGCCGGAGAAGGGGTTGTAGGCATCCGGCGTGGACAGCGACAGCTGCTGTTGTAGCGCGGTCATGTTGATGTTGGGGGAGGTGTCTTCGGCCTCGGCCTCGGAATACAACAGCGCCCCTTCCCAGTCGAAGCCGCGCCATTCACCACGCAGTCCGCCCAGGAAACGGGACTGGAAATTCTTGACCGTCACGGTCTGGAAGCCAGTGTCTACGAAGCGATAGTTAGAAAGCAGGATCGGCAAGCCTGCCGCCGGAACATTGGTCAGGCCCTGAAGGCGGTTGGGATTGGCCGTGCCGTCGGCAAAGGTCACCGGACCGAAGGGGTTCCAGTAGTTGGAGGCCGGAATCCAGATGTCGTTCAGATTGATGACCGGCGGCTGAATGGCGCGGCTTTCGGCGCTGTACAGGCCGATCTCGCCAAACAGGGTCACGTTCGGGGTCAGGTCATAATGGCCGGTCAGGAAGACGTTGGTCCGCTCCAGATCCGACCTGACCGTCGTGCCGGCGCGCGTGTCGTAACGAAGTTCGCGGATCGAACCATTGTATGATCCCGCCCCACTGACCAGGCACAGGCCGTTGTTCAGATTGGCTCCTGAACAGTCGAAGCTCTCTGGCTGAATCCGGAATGCACCCGCCGCCGTGGCCACCACCGTGCCGTTGACGCGCGGGCGCTGAGCCGTCGTACTGCCCGGCGTGCTCAGCCGTGCCCAGGGTGTGTAGGACGAACGGCCATCCGGCACTGTCGAGGTCTCGAAGCCCGGCTCGTTGGCGAAGAAAGGCCGCATGTCGTCGCTGAAAGTGAAGTCCTGGTCCTCGGCCATCATCGCCGAGCGATCGCTGTAGTTGGCGAACAGCGAGACATTGCCGCGGTCGAAATCCTTGCCCGCAAAGATGTTGGCCTCGAACTCCCGCAGGCCCGTGCCCTCGGCCCCGCTGTACTCCGCCTCCATGCGCAGTCCGTCGAAATCGTTCTGCAGGACGGTGTTCACCACCCCGGCTACGGCATCGGCCCCGTAGATGGCGGCCGCGCCGTCCAGCAGGACTTCCAGACGCTCCAGTCCCGACACGGGAATGGCGTTGGAATTGTAGCTCAGCACCGGCACCGTGCCGGTGTCGGACGTGCCCTGGCTGGTCGGGTGCTGGACCATGCGGCGACCGTTGATCAGCACCAGGGTATTGCCGACGCCCAGCGAGCGCAGATCGACTGAGTTGACGTCGCCTCGAGCCGAGTTGCTGGTTTGCGGTCCGTTGGATTCCTCGAACTGCACATCGCCCATCTGGGGGATGGAGCGCATCAGGTCGTCGCCGGACGAGGCCCCGATGGCGTCGATCTGTTCCTGGTCGAACACGACGACCGGCAGGGCTGCCGTGGTCGAGGCTCCCCGGATCTGGGAGCCGACGACGACGACTTCTTCGAGCTCGGTCGCGGTCGGGTCCTGCTCGTCGGTGCCGGTCGCGGCGACAGGCTCAACCGTGTTGCCGGGCACGCTCTGCGCCGCCGCCATTCCGGCCGAGGCGATGAGGGCCAGCGAGGCGGTGCCGCCCAGCAGCAGGGTGCGATGAATGTTTCTCATGGTCTTGTCCTCCCAAATGCCTCGATCGTTCAGTCGATCGTTATGGCGTCCTTGTCTCCGGGCCCCGCCGCCGGATCGGGCGGTGCGGCCAATGCTTTCGGCTTCGACCCCAGCGCCAGATTCATGGCCTCGCGGTCGAGTTGCCCCTCCCAGCGCGCGACGACCAGGGTGGCCACGGCATTGCCGATGAAGTTGGTCAGGGCCCGGCATTCGCTCATGAAGCGGTCGATACCCAGGATCAGGGCCATGCCCGCGATCGGCACCGACGGCACGACCGCCAGCGTCGCCGCCAGGGTGATGAAGCCCGCACCGGTGATGCCTGCCGCCCCTTTGGAGCTCAGCATGGCGACCAGCAACAGCAGGATCTGGTCCTGCAAACTCAGGTCGATGTTCATGGCCTGGGCGATGAACAGTGCCGCCATGGTCATGTAGATGTTGGTGCCGTCCAGATTGAAGGAATAGCCCGTGGGCACGACCAGCCCGACCACCGACTTGGCAGCTCCGGCCCGCTCCATCTTCTGCATCAGGCTGGGCAGGGCCGCTTCGGACGACGAGGTGCCGAGCACCAGCAGCAGTTCTTCCTTCAGATAGGCGACCAGTCGGAAGATCGAGAAGCCATTGGCCCAGGCGACCAGGCCCAGGATGCCGAAGATGAAGATCAGCGACGTCAGGTAGAAGGTGGCGATCAGGGCTGCCAGGTTGGCTATGGTACCCAGGCCATAGGCCCCGATGGTGAAGGCGAAGGCTCCGAACGCCCCGATCGGGGCCGCCTTCATCAGTATGGCCACCAGTTTGAAGACGATCTGGCTCAGCGATTCGAACGCCCTCTGCACGGGGGCGGCCGCGTCGCCGATGATAGCCATCGCGATCCCGAACAGGATCGACACGAACAGGACCTGCAGGATGTTGCCTTCGACGAAGGCGCTGAACAGGGTGTCGGGAATGATGCTGGTCAGGAAGCCGACGATCGTCGTCTCATGCGCCGCACTGGCATACTGGGCGACGGCCCCGGCGTTCAGCGTCGCCGGATCGATGTTCAGGCCGCGACCGGGCTGAACCACATTGGCGATGATCAGGCCGATGATCAGGGCCAGGGTCGAGAAGAAGAAGAAATAGGCAAAGGCCTTGGCGGCCACCCGCCCGATCTGTTTCAGGTCCCGCATGCCGGCGATACCGGTCACGATGGTCAGGAAGATCACCGGCGCGATGATCATCTTCACCAGCTTGATGAAGCCGTCGCCCAGTGGCTTCAGGCTTTCGCCGAACTCGGGGAAGAAGTGGCCGATCGCACCACCCGCCACGATGGCCAGCAGGACCATGAAGTACAGGCTGCGATAGAAGGGTCGACGAACGACGGGCGCGCCGGGCGCGGCAACTGGATGCAACAAGAGACCTCCCTTGGGTCCCGTGCCGGGTCCCGGTCTGCACGACGCTCTGTGGCGCGATTGCGACCAGTATCGGTGAAGGAAAATCTGCGGCAAGGCGGACGATCCGGTGCAGCAGGCTGTTGTTAGTTATTGGTTTTTCCCCGTGAAGATTAGGTGGCGGCGGATTTTTGTGCGTCATTCCGCACGTCGGCATTGGACATTTGTGCGGATATCCGCATAGTCGCAGCATGCGCCTCATGACGTCCCCCGCCGACCAGTGGCGACTGTTCGCGGCGGCTTGGCTGGTCGTGGCGGTCCTGGTCGTGACGGCTGGCGGCGAGTTCGCGCGCCGGGATGCCCAGGCCACCGCAACCCGCCAGGCCATCACCGCCAGTGCCCTGCATGCCGCGGTTCTTCGCAGCGAACTGGAGCGTCACGAATCCCTGCCTCGCGTCCTGTCGCAGGACCCGGATCTGGCCCGCCTGCTGGCCGCGCCCGATGCGGCCTCCGCCGATCGTCTGAACCGCAAGTTCGAGACCCTGGCCACTGATGTTCGGGCCGCAGCCATCTATGCGCTGGACGCCAACGGCCGCACCCTGGCGGCCAGCAACTGGCGACTGCCGACCAGCTTCGTCGGCTCCGATTATCGATTCCGGCCTTACTATTACCGGGCCATGCGCGATGGTCAGGCGTCCTTCTTCGCTCTGGGCACCGTCAGCGGGCGCCCGGGCCTTTATCTGTCCAGACGGGTGGACGATGCATCGGGCCAGCCCCTGGGCGTCATCGTGGCCAAGGTGGAGTTCGACGCCCTGGAGGCCGACTGGCGCGCTTCGGGCGAGCCGACCTATGTCACGGATGCTGATGGCGTCGTGGTCGTCACAACTGTCCCTGCGTGGCGGTTTCGCACCGAGGAGCCCCTATCGGCCGACCTTCGCCGCCGTCTGGCCGCGACCCAGGCCGCAGGTCCGGTCACGCCCGGCGTCCTGCCCTTCGATACGGACGATCGCCCGATGGTGCGGATCTCATCGGATGTCTCGCCTGATCTGTATGCCGTAGCCTCTGACGCCATAGCGGACATGGGCTGGAGGCTGACGCTGCTGGCCCCTGCGGGCGAGGCTGTCTCCCGCGCTGTCGCCGGAGCGCGCTGGCTGGCCTTCGTCAGCGTGGGCCTGCTGGCCGCCCTGACCGGCATCCTGCTGCGCCGCCGCCAGCGGGCTGCGGCACGAGCCACCGAGGCCGAACAGGCCCGTATCGAACTGGAGCATCAGATCGACCTGCGGACGTCGGAACTGCGTGCGACCAATGATCTGCTGAACACCGAGATCGATGAGCGGCGGCGGCTCGAAACCATTCGCCAGGACCTTCAGGACGACCTGATCCAAGCCAATAAGCTGGCCACCCTTGGCCAGATCGCGGCGGGCGTGGCGCATGAGATCAACCAGCCTATCGCCGCCATTCGCACCCACGCCGACAGTGCCTCGGTGTTGTTGCGGCGCGACGACAGCGCCGGAGCCCTGCGCTCCCTTGGCAATATTGATCATCTGACCGAGCGGGTCGGCGTGATCACCGACGAACTTCGCGCCTTTGCCCGAAAGACCCGGTCCGAGACCGTTGCCGTCCCGGTGGATGGGGCGATCGACGGGGCCCTGCTGCTGGTCGCCGGGCGCCTTCGCGAAAAGGGGATAGAGCTGGAACGTGCCCCTCTGCCGGCTGGACTGTCGGTCAAGGCCGAACGCAACCGCCTGGAACAGGTGGTGCTGAACCTGCTTCAGAATGCGATCGAAGCGCTGGAGGGCATCGCGGACCCGCGCATCACCCTGGGGGTCCGGATCGACGACGACCATGTGATCCTGCATGTCGCGGACAATGGCCCGGGCGTTGCGGCCGATGTTCGCGAGCGTCTGTTCACCCCCTTCACCACCAGCAAGCGCGACGGCATGGGATTGGGTCTGGTCATCAGCCGCGACATCGTGGCGGCTTTTGGAGGTGAACTGTCGCTGGAGCCCTCCTCTCAAGGGGCCCGCTTTGCCATTCGACTGGCCAGGGCCAGATGAGTTTTCGCGCCCTCAACCGTGTCGCCCTGGTCGACGACGACGACGCCTTCCGCCTGGCCCTGACTGAACGGCTGTCGCTGGAAGACCTGACCATTTCCGCCTTCTCTTCTGCGGAAGCCGCTCTCAAGGCCCTGAACGACGGGTTCGAAGGTGTGGTCGTCACGGACCTGCGCATGCCCGGCATGGACGGTCGCCAGCTGGTCGAGCGGCTGAACGGCCTCGATCCGGATTTGCCCGTCGTCATGATGACCGGGCATGGCGACATCGCCGATGCCGTCGAGGCGATGAAGCGCGGGGCCTATGACTTTCTGGCCAAGCCCTTTGCTCCGGAGCGGCTGGTCGAGACCCTGCGACGCGCGCTGGAGAAGCGCGCTCTGGTGCTGGACAATCGCCGACTGGCCTCCGCCGTGGCCGATGACGAAGGCTCGATCCCGCTGAGCGGCGACAGTCCGGCCATCGAGCGGCTTCGGGGTGCCATCCAGCGACTGGCGGACGCCCAGGTCGATGTGCTGATCGAAGGCGAGACCGGAGCCGGCAAGGAGGCGGTGGCGCGAGCCATCCATAATGCCGGTCGTCGTCGGCCCAGGCCCTTTGTGACCGTATCCTGCGCCGCCCTGCCGGAAACCGGACTGGAGAGCCTGCTGATGGGCGATGGGGCAGGGCCGACAGGAAGTCTGCGTCGTCGTGAAGGCCAGATCGAACAGTCGCACCAGGGCACGCTGTTTCTGGACGAGATCGATCTGGCTCCGCCCTCGGCACAACGCCTGCTGCTGCGGGTCCTGGAGGAACGCGAGATCCTGCCGGTCGGGGCGATGGAGCCGCATGCGCTGGATCTTCGAATCCTCGCCTCGACAAAGGGGGACCCGGCCGAGGCGGTGGCGGCGGGTACGCTGCGCGAGGACCTGTATTATCGCCTGAACGTCATCCGCCTGCGCACCCCGCCCTTGCGTGAACGGCGCGAGGATGTGGCCCTGCTGTTTGCGCGCTTTCTGGACCGTGCCGCCAGCCGTCTGGGCCGCAAGGCACCTGCGATCGACCATGACATCCGGCGTCGCCTGATCGAGCACGATTGGCCGGGCAATCTGCGTGAGTTGTCGAACTATGCCAGTCAAATCGCCGTCGGTATCGCGCACCCTGAAACTCTGGGTCCATCACATGAGGGGCTGGTCCAACGCGTCCAGGCCTATGAGGCCCAACTCATCCGCGAATCGCTGACACGGCACCAGGGCGACATCAAACGGGTCACTACAGATCTGCAGATTCCGCGAAAGACCCTTTACGACAAGATGTCCCGCCACGGGCTCGTTCCGGCCAGACACCGTCCGCGATAGCGGCTGTCCAGATTTGGTCAGGCTACCCTATTTCCACTTCGACCCGTCGCCATGCTTGCCGATGCTGGCCCACTCCGCCGGGGCGGCCTTGTGGATGTATTGCTCGGACACCATCCAGCCCTTGATGGGCCTGAGGACTGCCAGACAGGCGAGGACCAGCAGTGGCATGGTCACCACCAGATGCACCCAGATCGGCGGCTGGACCGTGAACTCGAACCACATGAACAGGCCCAGACCCACCGTACCGACACCGGTCATGCCGAAGAAGGCCGGGCCATCGGCCGGATCGGCAAAGCTGTAGTCCAGACCACACTCCGGGCAGGCGTCCCTGATCTTCAGATAGCCCCGCAGCAAAGGCCCCTTGCCGCAGCGCGGGCAGCGGCACCGCAGGCCGGTCGAAAGGGTGCTGAGCGGGGGATAGACAGGATCGGTCATCGCGCTGATGTCGGCCTCTGGTGGCGCGAGGGCAAGCTGCACCTTTGTCGCGGCGACCGGTGGTCACTGATCGTTAACTGCGTTGAAAGGCCGAACCCGTAACCGTGCGCGCACATGTCCAGGGTTTCCGTCAGCAAGCGCGTCCTTCGCACCACCGTGGCCGCCGCCGCGGCGGGTGCAGTCGCGTTCTCGCCCCTGGCTCCGCTGGCTCAGGAAGGCGGTGCAGCGCTCGACCCCGTCACCATACGCATCGGGGCCAACAGCGAATTCACACGGGTCGAGTTTGCGGGCGTCATCGGCTCGCGCTCCCGCGTGCGACGCGAGGGCCGCAACATCATCGTGCGGATCGGCACGACCGCTGCCCCCGACGTCTCACGCCTGAAGGTCGATCCGCCTCCTGGCGTCGAAAAGGTCGAAACCCGTGCCGTGACCGGCGGCACCGAACTGGTCCTGACCTTGACGGAGGCTGGCGACGCCCGCTCGGGCAGCGCGGACGGGGCGGTCTATTTGAATCTTTATGCCCAGGCGGCCGAGGCTCCGGCCCCTGCCGCCGGCAGCGCCGCCGCCACCGTGCCGGTGACGACCCGCGCCGAGGCCGGTCGCGTCACGCTGGACTTCGGCTGGACCACGCCGGTCGGGGCCGCCGTCTTCCGGCGCGGCGAGGCCGTCTGGATCGTCTTCGACACCCGCGCCCGCCTGGACATGGCCGGCGCCAAGGCCCTGGGACCGGTGACCGATGCCAAGTGGACGGCGGGGGCCGACCATGTCGCCGTGCGCATCGCCGCACCGCAAGCCCTGGCCGTCTCGGCCGTCGCCGACGGTACGACATGGCGCGTAACAGTCGGAGGGTCGCCCACGGCCGTCGAGGGCGTGCAGATCGCGCGCGACGACAGCGGTGATGCCGCCCTGGTGGCGCGCATGGCCGGGGCCACAAAAGCGGTCTGGCTGACCGACCCCGTCGCGGGCGACCGCTTTGCTGCCGTCACCGCCCTGGCCCCCGGCAAGGGGTTTGGTGCCCGCCGCAAGACGATGGACCTGGCCCTGCTGCCGACGGCGCATGGCCTGGCCGTCGAAACGACGGCACCGGACCTGGCGATCCTGGCCCAGGGCGATCTGGTGACCCTCAGCCGCCCTGGCGGTCTGATCCTGTCGCCTCCTTCCGCGGAACTCGAGGCAGGTCAGCTTCAGGCTGACGCCCCCGCCCGCGCCAGACATCCAGGCCTGATTATGGCCGAATGGGCCGATGTCGGGACTGACGGCTTCTCAACCCGGTATCGGCTGCTTCAGGATACGGCCGCGCTGGAGGCCCAGAGTGCTGGCGACGACCCCCGCGCCCCCGCCGAGGCCCGCTTCGCCTTCGCCCGCTTCCTCGTCGGTTCTGGCCTTGGCTACGAAGCCATCGGGGTCCTGAATGCCATCGTGGCGCAGCAGCCGAACATGATCGGCGAGCCCGAGTTGCGCGGCCTGCGCGGTGCCGCTCGTGCCTCCATCGGCCGCATGGAAGAGGCGCAAGGCGACTTCGCCTCTGCCGCCGTGGCGGGCGACCCTGCGTCCTCGGTCTGGCGCGGCTATATCGCCTCGACCCAGGGCGACTATGTCAGCGCCCGACAGGCCTTTGCCGCCGGTGCCTCGGCTATCGACCAGTTTCCGGCGGAGTGGCGGGCTCGCTTCGGCGCGGCCCACGCCCTCGCGGCTCTGGAGACCGGCGATCTGGAAGCCACCCGCGCCCTGCTGAGCTATGCCTTCAGTCAGGAAGCACCGGCTGCTGACGAGCTGGCCGCACGTCTGGTCCAGGCCAGGATGTTCGAGATCGATGGACAGTCGGACAAGGCGCTGGCCGTCTATACTGCCGTCGGCCGCGCCCCGATGGAGGCCGTATCGGTGCCCGCCAAGCTGGGGGCCGTACGCCTGTCGATGGCCAAGGGCGCGATGACACCCGCCGCCGCTGCCGCCCAGCTGGAGAGCCTGCGCTGGCGCTGGCGCGGGGATGCCACCGAACTGGCCGTCATCCGGCAATTGGGTCAGCTTTATCTGTCGCAGGGCCTGTACCGCGAGGCGCTGACGGCGCTGAAGGCGGCGGGGCCTCGCATGGCCCGTCTGCCGGGGGCACCCGAGATCCAGGCCGATCTGAACAACGCCTTCCGTGCCCTGTTCCTGGAGGGCGGGGCCGATGGACTTCAGCCGATCCAGGCGCTGGGGTTGTTCTACGATTTCCGCGAACTGACCCCGATCGGGGCCGACGGCGACGAGATGGTCCGCCGCCTGGCCCGTCGTCTGGTCGATGTCGATTTGCTTCCCCAGGCGGCGGAACTGCTCAAATACCAGGTCGAAAACCGGCTGGAGGGCGTGGCCAAGGCCCAGGTCGCCACCGATCTGGCCACCGTCTATCTGATGGACCGCCAGGCCGAGCCGGCCTTGCAAGCGCTCTGGTCCTCACGCTCGACCCTGTTGCCCACGGCCCTGAACGCCGAGCGCCGCGCGCTGGAAGCGCGCGCCCTGACGCAACTGGGCCGCTACGATCATGCGCTGGAAATCCTGGGCGCCGACAACGGGCCGGAGGCGCGGGCGGTGAAGGCGGAAATCTTCTGGAAGCAGCAGCAGTGGCCCCAGGCCGCGGCCCTGTATGAAGCGGGCCTGAGCGAGCGCTACAAGGCGGGTGGGGCCCTGACGGCGGACGAGGAGGCGCGGCTGCTGCGCGCCGGGATCGGCTATTCCCTGGGTCAGGATGGAACGGCTCTCAGCCGTCTGTCGCGCAACTATCGCCCCTATGTAGCCGGGGCCCGCAACAAGTCGGCCCTGTCGATCGCCCTGGACGGTCTGGACGGAACCGACAGCGAGACCTCTGCCGCCGACTTCGCCGGACTGGCCGCCTCTGCCGACACCTTCGCCGGTTGGGTCACCACCATGAAGACCGAGCTCAGAACGAAAACGGGCGGGGACCCTGCGGCCCCCGCCCGTTCGCAAGCTGCGACAGCAGCGCCGGCCTCTGCGAGACCGGCGGCCTAAGTCTTACTTGTTGACCGCATCCTTCAGCGGCTTGGAGACGCGGAAGCGCACGGCCTTGGAGGCGGCGATCTTGATGGTCGCGCCCGTGGCAGGGTTGCGGCCTTCGCGAGCGGCGCGGGCGGCCGTGTCGAACACACCCAGGTTCGAGATGCGGACGTCGCCACCGGCGGTCAGCGACGAATGGATGTTCTTGACGATGGCTTCCAGCACGCGGCCGGCGTCAGCTTGGCTGACGCCTGCATCCTTGGCGACGGAGGCGATGAGTTCGGCTTGAGTAGTCATATGGGTCGTTTCCCGATGAAAGCTCGCTCCGATTCAGGAGCGATGACGAGGGGATGAGGGCGACTTTTTACAGACAATGCAAGCGCCTTTGCCTCTGTAGTGCCCGCAGGGTGGGGATTTATCCCGCGCCGGACGCCCTCTGGAAGCTCTCGACCAGGCTTCCGCACACCAGTCTCCAGCCATCCACGAGCACGAAAAAGATCAGCTTGAACGGCAGGGAGATCACCACCGGCGGCAGCATCATCATACCCATGGACATCAGCACGCTGGCGACCACCAGATCGATCACAAGGAACGGAACGAAAAGGAGAAATCCGATCGTGAAGGCGGTCTTCAGCTCACTGATCATGAAGGCCGGAGTGACCACCCGCAGGGGCAGTTCGATGGGCGGCGTGGTGGCCTCCACGGCCGACAGCCGCGTGAACAGGGCCAGGTCGTCGGGGTCGACCTGAGACAGCATGAAAGTCTTCACAGGTTCCGCCGCCGCATCGAAGGCCTGGGGTAGCTCCATCTGCTGATCCATCAGGGGACGGATGCCCGAATCATAGGCGTCCTGCCAGGTCGGGGCCATGACGACGGCACTCAGGAACAGGGCCAGGGACACGATCACGGCGTTGGGCGGCGACTGCTGCATGCCCAGCGCGGTCCGCAGCAGCGACAGCACCACGACGATCCGCACGAAGCTGGTGGTCATGATCACGATCGACGGGGCCAGCGACAACACGGTCATCAGACCGACCAGTTGCACCACCCGCTCGGTCAGCCCGGCTCCGGTGCCCAGATCGACATTGATCGCCGCCCCGCCCGAGGCGACGTCCTGCGCAAACGCCCCCAGCGGCCACAGCATGCACAGCAGGGTGGCGATAAGCGACAGCCTGGCCGCCCTGGCCAGCTCGGCGCGTGTGGGGACGACAAAGAGGCCGGACAGCTTCACTGGTCCGATCCCCGCGGCTCGATCAGTTCGCGGCCCTCGCCCAGCACCAGCAGGCGTTCCTCATTGTCGATCCGCACCAGCACCAGCCGCCGCGCGGGATCCAGCACCAGGGTCTCGACGATCTGCATGCGGCGGGGTCCGCGCTCGGCGCTCAGCTTGGCCAGCAACTGCGGCGCATAGCGGCGTGCGGCCCAGGCGGCCAGGCCGATGATGCCGAGGGTGAAGGCCAGGGCGAATAATGCCCGCAACAGATCGAGGAAATTCATGCGCCGCCGGTCCCGCCGGAATCGGTCGTCCGGCCCGTCAGATGTCGGCCATCGTGGTTAATGACCCGTATAGATAACGTCCCATTAACCATGCACACGGCATTTTCTGCCCATCTTCTATGGGACGACTCACGTCCGGAGCGATGTCCGTGGGCTTCACCGACCTGCCACTGCTGAGCCAGATCAAGGGCCGCCTGTCCTGGCTGGACGAGCGCCAGCGGGTCGTCGCCCAGAATGTCGCCAACTCCGACACCCCCGGCTATGTCGCCCGCGATCTGCAACAGCCGACCGACTTCGCCGCCGCCATGGCGCGGGGACAGGGCGTTCGGATGACCCGCACCAGCGCCATGCACATAGCGCCGCAAGGGCAGGTCGCGCGTTTCGAAAGCAAATCGGCACCCGATTCCGAGACCACGCTGGATGGCAATTCGGTCGTGGTCGAAGAGCAGATGCTCAAGATGGCCGAGAGCCGAATGGCTTATGACGCCGCCATCGGCTTCTACCAGAAATCCATGCAGATGCTGCGGATGGCCGCGCGCAAGCCCGGCGCGGCCTAGGGCCAGGAGACTGATCGATGACCGATGCCGTACCGCCCAGAAACAGCGCCATGGCCGTGGCCGCCAGCGCCCTGAAGGCCCAGCAGTCGCGCATGCGCGTGATCGCCGAGAATATCGCCAACGCCCAGTCCACGGCCCCGACCGCGGGCGGCGAGCCCTATCGTCGTCAGGTGCCGGTCTTTCAGGCACGAGAGATCGACGGTGCGACCGGCGTGACCCTGGCCGAGGTCCGGCCCGACATGGGTGACTTCCGCAGCGAATACGATCCGTCCCACCCTGCGGCGAACGGCGAGGGCTATGTCCTGCGTCCCAACGTCGACACCCTGGTCGAGGCGATGGACATGCGCGAGGCCCAGCGCGCCTATGAGGCCAATCTGAACGTCATCGAGACGGCGCGGTCGATGGAGACCCGCACCCTCGATCTCCTCAAGCGCTAAAGGCTAGCCCATGAATCCGATGATGGCGGCCAAGGCCTATGCCTCGATCCAGGGCGGGGCCATGCCCACCGCCCCGGTGCAGGGGCCCGCACAATCCGGCTTTGCCGAAATGCTGACCAGCGTCATGGGCGACATGACCCAGACGTCAAAGGCCGCCGAAACCCAGATGGCCGCCTCGGTCCAGGGCCAGGGCAGCCTGATCGACGTCGTCACCGCCGTCTCCTCCGCCGAGGCGTCGCTGGAAACCGTCATGGCCGTCCGCGACCAGGTGATTCAGGCCTATCAGGAAATCATGCGGATGCCGATCTGACGGCTCAGAACTGCGCGCGATCGCGCATCCACTGTGAAAACACCCATTTCTGACCGGCGGTCGGCGGCAGGCCGGCGTGCACGGTGCGTGGGTCGATCTCTCCGTCGGCCAGGGTATTGGCCCACATGAGCGCCTCTCCCTTCCGCCCACGATGCCGGTGCCCTTCATGGGCGAAGGCGGTCTCGCCCCCCTCGAAATTGTCGTTCAGATAGATCAGACAGGTCGCAATCCTCTGCCCTCGTCGGGCCACGTCCTGCGCAAAGCCGGGGACGGCGGGATCCAGATAGTCGACATGCCAGTCGAACGTCTGGCCAACCTCATAATGCAGGACCTGGCTCCACTCTAGGCTGACCAACGGCATTCCGGCGGCATTGGCGATGCGGTGCCTGACCAGGGCAGTGATCACATCCATGGTGTCGAGATCGAACTGGGCCGAGGTATTCGTTCGTCCCTTTGACTGCTGTGCGTGCCCGGCATCGGCGTCGAAAACCGAAGCCGGATTGAGCGCCCCTCGTCCGCGAGATATCAGCCAGTCGCACATCGGCGCTGCCAGAAAGCCTGACATCAGCACCATCGCCGGACTTTCGGACAGCGTCTGGAGAGGGGGAGGGGTCAGCCAGTCCTGAAGATCGAACCGGCCTTCACCCATCCCGAGCAGCCGAACCTGCTCCTCGGCCAGGTCATGCCCCTGCCGCGCCGAGAGGGCCAGCAGCGTCAGTGCACTGTGCCAGTCCTGGGAGACGCCGATACCGTTTGCAGTCATGACGGCAAGGCGGTGGCTGGCTATCCCGTCGCCGCCGTGACTGGCGGTCTGGATTTCATCAAGGATTGGGCTGGAAGGCACGACCGGACGTTAGGCGTATTCTGGCCGCTCGCCAACCGAGACTGCCGCCTTACCCCTCCAGCGACACCACCGGCTGACGCGTCTCCAGCCGTCGTCCGGTCCGGCGCTTCAGCCATGTCCGGATGCGGGTCTGGATCGGCGTGTCGATGACGAAGTGGAACAGGAAGGCAAAGGCGAAGGCCGCCACCACGCCCGCGACCCACAGCCCCCACTGCACCGCGACCGGCAGGGCAAACCGCGCGATCAGCACATTGGCCACGCCGAACCAGGCGATGCGCACCACCTCATTGGTGATGAACATGGAGAAGGAGACCTGGGCGGCCTTCTCGACCCATTTCGACGGACGCGGCGTCGGAATGGCCCCCGCCGCCAATATGATCAGCGAGATACAGACCAGCGACACCAGGGCGTGCTTGTCGAAATACTGGACGAAGGCCAGCGCCAGCGCGGCTACGATCCCGACCCATCCCGCCAGACGCGGCGCGATCCAGACCTTCTGCGCGAACCAGGCCAGGGCCATACCGAGGAAGAACAGCGGCAGGGCGCGGATGAAGCCATAGCCCATCGGCATCTGATAGACGGGATAGCCCAGCAGGCTCCAGGTCATCTGGTTGACCACCAGATACAGCCCGACCCCCAGCGCCAGCGTGCTCCACGGCCCCAGTTTCGTCAGGCCGCGCAGGATCCATGGAAAGCACAGATAGCAGCCGATCAAGGCCGAGATAGACCAGCTGGGCGCATTCCACCCCAGGCCACCGGGCACGCCGAACGCCTGGGTCAGCGTCAACTGGGCCGGCAGCTGGTCCCATCGGAACCACTCCGGTGCGCGCGGCGCGATGCCCATCGCCCCGCTGATCAGGATCAGCGCGACCAGCCCCAGCCCCATCATCAGATGCGCCGGATAGACCCGCAGAAACCGCTTCAGAAAGAAGTCCGTCGCCGACAGCGAGCCCCTGGCGACCGACGCGCCGTAAACCCGCATCAGCACATAGCCGCTGTCGATCAGGAAGAAGTTGGTCAGCAGGAACCCGCCCCGCTCGAACACCGGATGCACGCTGTCCGCCAGATGCACAGGCCCTGCGCCCTGGAAGTGATGCAGGATGATCAGGCTGGCCACAATGAAACGCAACGCATCCAGCCACCCCCCACGCACGATGGGCGGTGTCTCATTTCGGGTCGAAATCGCGGTCCAGGCCATGGCCGAAGCCTCCTTGGACCGGGGCGGCGCAAGGGGCGGGCCATGGGGCCTTAAGCATGATTGCTCATCGACTGGTGAGGCGGGCCTGACACTCTAGGGTGCACGGCCCTGTGTCGTACGGAGTATTCGCGTGTCCAACCGTTTCCGCGCTCTGCTTCCAGGATTGGGACTTCTGGCCTTGACCTGCTGCAACCGGCTCGACCCGGCTGAGGAGGCCGCCCGCATTGCCGCGAAGAAGACAGCGTTTGCTCAGGCCCAGACCGAAGCCGCGCAGCGCTTCGGTCTTGTGGTTGCCGGTCAGTTTTCTATCAGGCTTCCTTCAGGCGTCACCTGCTTCACACCCGGAGGGCAGGCACCGCTCGTCTTCAAGGAAATTGGTCATGGAGATGTTCTCGACGAGGCGACGCGCACAGAGTTGAACCAGGCCCGACTGCATAATCTGGCGATGGTTGCGCGGCCTGACTATCCCGACGCCGACCTTTGCCGGGCGTCCTTGCCCGGGGATCATGATCGGGACTCCAGCTTCCCCTACGGCTGGGCGAAGCCGATGTCCGAACCGGCGCGTGAGGTGGCACGCCCTGTCGCCTCGCTTCATGAAGCGGCGCGGCGAGGCTCTCTAGTGGACGTGCGACGCTTTTTGCGAGACACGCCCATCAATGCCCGTGACGGGCTGGGCCTGACCCCACTCATGTGGGCCGTTGGTCGGAACAGGCCGGAAATCGTCGACCGGCTTCTCGACGCCGGGGCCAGTCCGTGGACTCAGGGCCAGCGAGACGAAACCGCCTTCTACTGGGCGGCTGTCCTCGGCCATCGGACGGTCTTTTTCGACATGCTCGCCCGCGTCCCGGAACCCAGGTCTTGGCGGCGTCAGGATCTGCAAGCCGCCCTCGCCGGTGGCGATATCGCCATCATCCGTCAGATACTGTCGGACCGGCACGAGATGATCCAACCCCACGACCTGCGATCGATACGACTGTCCCTCCCGGCAGCCCGCCTCCTGCTCGAAACCGATGCGCCTGGAGTGGCGGACGCCGTGTTTCAGGCGAGCATAAACGGGCGCGAGCCGCTTCGTGTGGACCTGATGCGGCTAGCGATTTCCAAGGGGGCAGATGTCAACGCCGTCGGTCCCGGTGAATATGAAACCCCGCTCGGCATGCTGGCTGACGGCATATATCCCGGCACGCCGCAGGCTGTCAGACTGCTGCTTGATGCGGGGGCTGACCCGAATGCACTGTCCCACCGCAGTCGTCCGATCTGGGAAGCCGTCGGGACTATGGCGCTCGACGGGGAACAGGCTGACTCCGATGCCAGGGCCGCTCAAATTCTGGACCTGTTGGTGGCGGCGGGCGGGGACATCAACCTGCCCGACCATCAGGGTCGTCCGCCGGTCTGGGCTTTGTTCTTTCCCCGGACTTATGATCATGAGGAACTGGACCCCAGCTTCGTCACCAAGGATCTGCTCACCGACCTCACGGCTCGAGGGCTGGATCTGAATGCGCCATCGAAGGGACGGCGGATCCTGTCCGTGATCGAAGAAAAGGCCGGACCACGATCGGAGTACGCTCTCCGGCTGCGAGAGCTTGGCGCTCGTCCCTGAGGGAGGCCGCGTCGGTCAACCGCGCGACCACAGTGTATTCCCGACCCTGATCATCCCGCCCGTTTGCGGTCCGAGTGGAGACACTGGACCCTGAAATCAGGTGCGAACCCGGCCTTGCATCGCCTTCGTCACGGGCCAGATGTGATGAGGGAGACGTCGTCGGTCTGACAGCGCCACCCGGGTCTTTGACAGGATGAAATCAACGCTGCGGCCGCTGGATCGAGGCCGGACTTCCCATGGCGGTCGCGCCCTGGGGACCGTTTTCCGACGGCCGACTTTTCCGCCGGTAACCGGAGACACTGAACCCCTTACGCGACATCGCTAACGCCGCATTAACCATGGACCCGGCATTCCTTGCCCAGTGCGGGGGCCGCTCTCGGCGGACATCCCCGGGCGCGTGTTTGTGGAGCGTGGGATGAACGGGGCGGAAGTTCTGGATGTGGGGCGCGATGCCCTGTGGCTGACGATCCAGCTGTGCGCGCCTGTGCTGCTGGTCGGCCTGGTCGTCGGCGTGGTCATCGGCCTGTTCCAGGCCCTGACCCAGATCCAGGAACAGACCCTGATTTATGCCCCCAAGATCATCGCCATCTTCGTCTCCCTGCTGCTGTTCCTGCCTTTGATGGGGGCGCTGCTGGGCGGCTTCATGCGCACCATCGCCGTGCGCATCGCCGGGATGTAGTGGAGCCCTACGCCACATCGGATCAGGTCTGGCAGGGCGCGCTGATCTTCGCACGGATCGGCGCGGTCCTGCTGATGATGCCGGGCATTGGGGAATCCTATGTGCCGCCGCGCATCCGCCTGTCGCTGGCCCTGGTCGTCACCCTGTGTCTGTGGCCGGTGGTGTCGGGCAGCCTGCCAGCTCTGCCGACCAGCCTGGGGGCCACCGTCGGCTGGATGCTGCGCGAGGCGCTGGTGGGGCTGGCGATCGGGACGATGCTGCGCATCTTCCTGACGTCCCTGTCCACGGCGGGGGAGGTGGTGTCGCTGCAGACCACGCTCAGCTTCGCCCAGACCGCCAACCCGTTGCAGGCCCAGCCGGGCACGACGATCTCGGCCTTTCTGCTGCTGCTGGGCACGACCCTGGTCTTCGCCACCAACACCCATCACCTGTTCATCGCCGGACTGGTCGGGTCGTACCGCCTGATCGCCCCGGTCCAGCCGCTGGCCACCGGCGACTTCGCCACCCTGGCGGTACGGACCCTGGGCGAGAGCTTCCTGCTGGGCGTGCAACTGGCCGCGCCCGTCATGGTCTTTGCCCTGATCTTCAACCTGGCGTCCGGACTGGTCGGGCGGGTCATGCCCCAGTTCCAGGTCTTCTTCGCCGCGGCCCCGCTCAGCATCATCCTGGGGCTGTCCGTCTTCGCCTTGAGCCTGGGGGTGGTGGGCACGATCTTCATCGATCGCTACCGCGCCCTGGCCGGACAGTTCACGGGAGGCGCGGGTGGCTGATACGCCCGATCCCGAGTCCAAGACGGAAGACGCCACCCCACGAAAACTCGAGGAGGCGCGCAAGAAGGGGGATGTCGCCAAATCCCCGGATGTCGCCTCCGCCCTATCCCTGGCCGGTGCCGCCGCCGTGATCCTGATGGCCGGGGGCTGGTTCGCCACCTCCATGGCCGAGCAGTTCCTGCCCTTCATCGCCGCCCCCCACACGATGATGGGCGGGCTGAACACAGGTGCGGGGGTCGAGATCGGGGGCATCGCCCTGTGGGCCATCACCCCCTTCCTGGGCGCGGTCATGCTGGCGACCATCCTGGGCGGCGTGGGCGGCAACTTGGCCCAGTCGGGCATTATGTTCACAGGCGAGAAGCTGAAGCCCGACTGGTCCAAGGTGAACCCGCTCAAGGGTTTCAAACGCATCTTCGGCCCCGACGGCCTGGTCCAGTTCATCAAGACCTTCCTCAAGCTTCTGGCCGTGGTGGTGGTCTGCTGGCTGGTGCTGAAACCGCATGCGAACGAGCTGGCCAATATGGCGGCCATGTCCCCGGCCATGATCCTGCCGTTCACGCGCGACCTGGCGATCAGCCTGATGGTCTCCGCCCTGGTCTTCCTCAGCTTCACCGCCGGCGTGGACTTCCTCTGGCAGAAATACCGCTTCGCCGAGCGGATGAAGATGACCAAGGAAGAGCTGAAGGAGGACTACAAGCAGTCCGAGGGCGACCCTCACGTCAAGGCCAAGCTGAAGCAGATTCGGGCCCAGCGCAGCCGCCAGCGCATGATGCAGGCGGTGCCCACCGCCACGGTCATCGTCACCAACCCGACGCACTTCTCGGTCGCCCTGCGTTACGAGGCGGGCGACGCCGCCCCGGTCTGTGTCGCCAAGGGCGTGGACGCCGTCGCCTTGCGCATCCGCGAGGTCGCGCGTGAGCATGCGGTGCCGATCGTGGAAAACGTGCCCCTGGCCCGCGCCCTCTACGCCGCCGTGGATGTTGACGAGACCATTCCGCGCGAGCATTTCGAGGCGGCTGCCAAGGTCATCGGCTTCGTGATGAACAAGCGCAAGAAACGCTGATCGTAACGGAACTTAACTCCCCGTTTACCACGTAGGCGGCAGTTTCTGCCTAGCGACCTGTTCGGTTCGCGCGTCGGGGTGGGCCCGTTTTAACTTAGGCGGTTTGAGTGGGCGGCTTTTCGTCGGCATTGCAGAGGTTCGGGGTCGGCAAGCTGGCCGTGCTGCTGGGCGTAGGCGCCGGCGTCGCGGTCGCGCTGGTCTATCTGATGATGCGCGTGGGCCAGGCCCCTGACGCCCTGCTGTATTCCAACCTGGACCTGCGCGAAGCCTCGGAGATCACCACGGCCCTGGACAGTGCCGGGATCAAATACTCTTCGCGTGGCGACGGCTCGACCATCTTCGTCAGCCGCGATCAGGTGGGCGAGGCTCGCATGCTGGTGGCCGGCAAGGGCCTGGTGACCTCTGGCAGCGTCGGCTACGAAATCTTCGACGACCAGTCGGTCCTGGGCCAGACCGAGTTCCAGCAGAACCTCAACGAAAAGCGCGCGCTGGAAGGCGAGCTGGCCCGCACGATCATGAGCCTGCGCGGCATTACCTCGGCCCGCGTCATGATCGCCCTGCCGCCGCGCCAGCTGTTCCAGGCCTCGACGGCCGAGCCGACCGCCTCGGTGGTCGTGGGCGTGACGGGCGGCCAGCTGTCAGGGGCCCAAGTCCAGGCCATCCGCAATGTGGTGGCCTCCTCGGTCACCAATATGAAGCCCGAGCGGGTCACCCTGACCGACACCTCCAACCGCACCCTGGCGGCAGGCGCGGACGCAGGCGGCTTCAGCGCCGCCTCCGCCGAAGAGGCCAAGAGCTCGACCGAGGCCCAGCTTCAGGCCCGTATCAAGGATATCGTTGAAGGCGTCGTCGGCGTCGGGGCGGCCCGCGTCCAGGTCACCGCCGACATCGACCATAGCCGCTCCACCACCCAGCAGCAGGTCTATGACCCCGACGGGCAGGTTGTCCGCTCGACCTCGACCAATGGCTCCGAGAGCCAGGACACAACGGGCCAGGCCGACGGCGGGGCCACGGCGGTCAACAACATCCCGGGCGGTCAGGCCCCCAATGTCACTCCCATCGGCTCGACTGACACCCAGAACACCGAGACCACCAACTACGAAATCTCCAACACCACCACCACGACGGTGAAGGAGGCTGGAGAGGTCAAGAAGCTGGCCGTGGCCGTGGCCGTCGACGGCAAATATACGCCCCCCGCCAGCGGCGACGGCGAGCCGACCTATGCGCCCGTCTCCGAGGAAGACCGGGCCAAGATCGAGGCCTTGGTCAAGGCGGCGGTCGGCTTCAATGCTGAGCGCGGCGACATCGTCCAGGTGACGGCCGTCCGCTTCAACCGCGACACGGCGGCGGTCGGCGGCGAGGAGGCGGGCTCCTCGATGTTCAGCTTCACCAAGGACGACATCATGCGCGGTGTCGAACTGTTGGTCTTGCTGATCACAGGACTGCTGCTGATTTTCTTCGTGCTGCGTCCTCTGCTGAAAACGGCGACGGGCGGGGGTGGAGGTAGTCCGCAGTTGGCCGGCGCAGGGGGTGTACCGGTGACCAGCCTGCAGACCTCGATCGTCAACGGGGCGGCTGATCCTGGCCAGCAGTTCCTGCCGCGCTCGGAGATGGACGATCGGCTCGACATCGCCCGCATCGAGGGTCAGGTGAAGGCCTCGTCGATCAAGAAGGTCGCCGAGTTCGTGGAGAAACATCCGGAGGAATCCACCTCTATCCTCCGCTCCTGGGTGCACGAAGGCTGATGGCGGCCCGGCTGGTCAACAAGAAGCCTGCAGTAGAGGACGCCAGGAAGCTGACGGGGCCCGAAAAGGCCGCTGTCATCCTGCTGTCGCTGGGCGAGGATCACACCCGTCTGTGGCAGAGTCTGGACGACGAGGAGATCAAGGAAATCTCTCAGGCCATGGCCGGTCTGGGTACCGTCACGGCCGCCGTGGTCGAGGAACTGCTGATCGAATTCGTCGCCGGGATGAGCGGTTCCGGCTCGGTGATGGGCAGCTTCGAACAGACCCAGAAACTGCTGGCATCCTTCATGCCGGGCGACCGGGTCGAAGGCCTGATGGAGGAAATCCGGGGTCCCGCCGGCCGGACGATGTGGGACAAGCTGGGCAATGTGAACGAGGCGGTTCTCGCCAACTATCTGAAGAACGAGTACCCCCAGACGGTCGCCGTCGTCCTGTCAAAGATCAAGCCAGAGCACGCGGCCCGTGTCCTGACCAGCCTGCCCGAGGACTTCGCCCTGGAGTGCGTGCAGCGGATGCTGCGTATGGAGCCGGTCCAACGCGAGATACTCGACAAGATCGAACAGACGCTGCGCACCGAGTTCATGTCCAACCTGGCCCGTACGTCCAAGCGCGACAGCCACGAGATGATGGCCGACATCTTCAACAGCTTCGACCGTCAGACCGAGGCCCGCTTCATAGGGGCTCTGGAAGAGCGCAACCGCGAGGCCGCCGAACGTATCCGCGCCCTCATGTTTGTCTTTGAGGATCTTTCAAAGCTGGATCCTGGCGGCGTCCAGACGCTGTTGCGTGCGGTCGAGAAGGATTCGCTGGGCCTGGCCCTTAAGGGAGCGTCGGAATCCCTTCGCGAAATGTTCTTCTCCAACATGAGCGAGCGCGCCGCCAAGATCATGCGCGAGGACATGGAGGGCATGGGGCCTGTGCGTCTGAAGGACGTCGACCAGGCCCAGATGGCCATGGTTCAGGTGGCCAAGGACCTGGCGGCCAAGGGCGACATCATGCTGGTGGGTCAGGGCGGCGACGACGAGTTGATCTACTGACATGACCCCCCAACCGCTCAGCACCCCATTTTCTTTCGACACCGAGTTCGACTCGCTCGGCGATGTCGTGCGCGCCTCCTCTTACCGTCCCGCCAAGCGCGCCTGGACGGGCCCGGAAGTGGAAGCCCTGGTTGCCCAGGCCCGTGCCGAGGCGCGTCAGATCGCCATGGACGAGGTCGAAAGCCTGCAAGCCATGGCCCTGTCGACCATCGGCCAGGCGTTGGCCGCGTCGGCCCCGGCCCTGACGCTGGTCGCCCAGACCCACCGCGAGCAGTCCGCGGCCCTGGCCATGACGGCGGCGCGTGTGGTGTGTGCCGCCGCTCTCGACCGCTATCCGGCCGCGCCGATCCAGGCCGCGCTGGAAGCCCTGGGCCAGGAGATCGACGCCTCTCCGCGCCTGGTCATCCGCGCCGGCGATCTGACGGACCAGACCCGCGCGCGGATCGAACAACTGTGCACGGACGCGGGCTTCTCTGGCGTCGTGGCCTTCCGTGACGAGGCCGGCATGGCTCCCGCCGCCTTCCAGCTGGAATGGGCCGACGGGCGAGCCGAGTTCGACGTCGACGCCACCTTCGCCCGCATGACTGAGGCCTTGAACTCAGCCCTGGCGGCTGACGCCGGGCACGCCGACAGGCTCGCACCCCACAACCTCACCGAAGGGAGGCCGTAATGGCATCCGACACCATGGCTCTGGAGGAGTTTGGCGACTCCACCGCGATCACCGTCAATGACGAGGCGACCGACAAGACGGCCCACGACCTGGCCCCCGTCTTCGATGTGCCGGTCAACATCTCGGCGGTGCTGGGCAAGGCGCACATGACGGTGGCGCAACTGCTGAAGCTGAACCGAGGCTCGGTGCTGGAGCTGGACCGCAAGGTCGGCGAGGCCATCGACATCTTCGTCAACAACCGCCTGGTCGCGCGAGGCGAGGTCGTCGTGGTCGAGGACCGGCTGGGCGTGACCATGACGGAAATCATCAAGACCGAAGACAGCAACGCCTGACGGCGTTGAACCCCGGCCCCTGACACGGGCCATCGTGCGTTGGATGTGAAGGAGAAGACCCATGCGGCTTCTGGTGGTTGGAAGGCTCAGCGGACAGCTGGCGACGGCAGTGAAGATGGCCATGGCGCATGGGGCCAAGGTCAGCCACGTCGAGCGCGGCGATCAGGCGACCGAGCAACTGCGTCGGGGGCAGGGGGCCGACCTGCTGATGGTCGACTATCGCGTCGACATCGCCGCCCTGATTGCGGCGAACGAGAATGAGCGAATTCATGTGCCGGTCGTGGCCTGCGGGGTCGATGCCGATGCGACGGACGCCGCCAATGCCATCCGCGCCGGTGCCAAGGAGTTCATCCCCCTGCCGCCGGACGCTGACCTGATCGCTGCGGTCCTGTCCGCCGTGGCGGACGACGACCGACCCCTGATCTCGGCCGACCCGGCGATGAAGGCCGTGATCGGACTGGCCGACCAGGTCGCGCGGTCGGAAGCCTCCATCCTGATCACCGGCGAAAGCGGCGTCGGCAAGGAAGTCATGGCGCGCTACATGCACGTCAACTCGCGCCGTGCCGACAAGCCATTCATCAGCGTCAACTGCGCCGCCATCCCCGACAATCTGCTGGAATCCGAGCTGTTCGGGCACGAGAAGGGGGCCTTCACCGGTGCCATGGCCCGCCGCATCGGCAAGTTCGAAGAGGCCGACGGCGGCACCCTGCTGCTGGACGAAATCTCGGAGATGGACGTCCGGCTTCAGGCCAAGCTGCTGCGCGCCATTCAGGAGCGGGTGATCGACCGCGTCGGTGGCACCAAGCCGGTGCCGGTCAACATCCGCATCATCGCTACCTCCAACCGCGACCTGGCCAAATCTGTGGCCGAGGGGACGTTCCGCGAAGACCTGCTGTATCGCCTGAATGTCGTGAATCTGCGTCTGCCCGCGCTGCGTGAGCGTCCAGGAGATATCGCCGTCCTGGCCGATCACTTCGTCAAGAAATACGCCGCCGCCAACGGTGTGCCGGTCCGTCCGGTCTCGGCAGACGCCCGCCGGGCCCTGGTCTCGCACCGCTGGAACGGCAATGTGCGGGAGCTGGAAAACGCCATGCACCGCGCGGTCCTGCTGGCCGTCGGGCCCGAAATCGACGTCGATGCCATCCGCCTGCCGGACGGTCAGCCGTTGAGCGCCGGATCGCATGGTGCGGCTCCGGATGCCGGCTTTGCCGGACGCGCGGCCCAGGTCGCCGACACCGTCACCCGCGCCCATGTCGGCCAGACCGTGGCGCAGATGGAGAAGACGCTGATCTTGGACACCCTGTCGCACTGCCTGGGTAATCGCACCCATGCCGCCACCATTCTGGGCATCTCGATCCGCACCCTGCGCAACAAGCTGAACGAATATGCCGACGAGGGCACCAGCATCCCCGCGCCCCAGTCCGGCATCGCCGCCAGCGGCTACGCGGCGGCCTGATCCGATGACCTTTTCGATGGACCGCAGAAGCGTCCTGACCAGCCTGGGTGCGCTGGGCGTCATGGGCTGTTCGCAAGCACCAGCGACGCCGCCTGCGCCGCAGGATCAGCCAGCGCGCCCGGCCGTGGCGATGCAGGCCTTCGACCTGTCGGCCTTGGAGCGTCGCAACGGCGGACGCCTGGGCTTTGTGGCTCTGGATACCGGAACGGGCCGCAGCCTGGGCTGGCGCGGTGACGAGCGGTTCGTCTACTGCTCGACATTCAAGATGTATCTGGCCGCCGCCATCCTGATGCGGGTGCAAGCGGGTCAGGAGCGGCTGGATCGCGCCATCCCGATCACCTCCGCCGACATGGTCAGCCATGCGCCGGTCACCGAACCCGCTGTTGGCAGCAGCCTGACGGTCGAGCAACTGATGAAGGGGACGGTCGAGGTCAGCGACAACCCCGCAGCCAATATTCTGCTGAAAGCCATGGGCGGCATGGAGCCCATGCAGGCCTTCTATCGCGGTCTCGGCGACACCAGCACGCGGGCCGACAGGTTCGAGCCCGAGATGAACCGTCTGGACGGCGACAAGGACACGATCACGCCGGCCCAGTCGGTGGCGAACATGCAGCGGCTGTTCCTCGACCCGGCCTCGCCTCTGACAGAAGAGTCGCAAAGACGGCTTCTGCGCTGGATGACCGACACTCCGACCGGCATGGACCGACTGAAGGGCGGCGTTCCCTCCGGCTGGCGCGTGGCCCACAAGACGGGCACGGGCGGCTATGGTCCGACCAATGACATCGGCCTGATCTATCCGCCCAACGGCAAACCCATCGTGATCGCGGCCTACTACCACGCCACGCGAGAGACCTCCGACGCCCAGAACGCCGCCGTGATCGCCGAGGCGACTCGTCTTGCGCTGACCGCCCTGGGCCGCACCGCATGACCGACATCCCTGCCTCCAACGGCATGATGAAGGACGGCATGGCCCGGCCGACCGGCAAGGACATGCTGGGCTGGGTCGCGCGGGGCGAGGTCGGCATGGCGGTGGGCGTCATCGGCGTCATCCTGCTGCTGATCCTTCCCGTGCCCAAGATGCTGCTGGACCTGCTGCTAGCGATCTCGCTGGTCTCGTCCGTGCTGATCCTGATGACGGCCGTGATGATGAAGCGGCCACTGGACTTCGCCATTTTTCCGACAGTGCTGCTGGTCTCGACCCTGTTCCGGCTGGGCCTGAACCTGGCCTCGACGCGGCTGGTGCTGACGCACGGGCATGAAGGGCACGGCTCGGCCGGTCAGGTGATCGAGGCGTTCGGGGCCCTGATGATGGGCGGCAGCTTCATCATCGGCATCATCATCTTCGCCATCATCCTGGTGGTGAATTTCGTCGTCATCACCAAGGGCTCGACCCGCATCGCCGAGGTGTCGGCCCGCTTCACCCTGGATTCCATGCCGGGCAAGCAGATGGCCATCGACGCCGATCTTTCCAGCGGCCTGATCGACGAAGAGACGGCCAAGCTGCGTCGCAAGGAGCTGGAGCAGGAATCGACCTTCTTCGGGGCCATGGACGGTGCGTCCAAATTCGTGCGCGGCGATGCCGTCGCGGGCCTGATCATCGTCTTCATCAACGCCATCGGCGGCATTCTGATCGGCACCATCCAGCACGGCCTGCCGATCGGAGAGGCGGCCAATACCTATGTCTCGCTGACCGTCGGCGACGGCCTGGTGACCCAGGTTCCGGCTATCATTATCTCCATTGCGGCGGGCTTCCTGGTCTCAAAGGCGGGCGTCGAGGGCACGGCGGACAAGGCCTTGGTCAAGCAACTGGCCACCAATCCGGTCAGCCTGGGTGTCGTGGCCGCTGCCTCGGCCCTGATCGGCGTCATCCCCGGCATGCCGATCATCCCCTTCTTCGCCCTGGCCGCAGGCGCGGGCTTCATGGCGTGGAAGCTGGGCCGCGACCGGCTGAAGCCCCAGCCGACCGAGGCCGAGATCGCCGCCGCTACCGCCAAGCCCCGGGAAGACGTCGAGGAGCCCATCGGCACCGCCCTGACCATCGACGAGGTCAAGATCGAGCTGGGATATTCGCTGCTCAGTCTGATCAACGATCTGGAGGGGCGTCGCCTGACCGATCAGGTCAAGGCCCTGCGCCGTTCGCTGGCCCAGGAGTACGGCTTCGTCATGCCGTCGGTACGCATCCTCGACAACATGCGGCTGGGCACCCAGTCCTATGCCATCCGCATCAAGGAAATGGAGGCAGGAACCGGCGAGGTGCGTCTGGGCTCGCTGATGGCCATGGACCCGGCGGGGCGTCAGGTCGAACTGCCCGGCGATCACACGCGCGAGCCCGCCTTCGGCCTGCCCGCCACCTGGATCGACGAGAGCCTGCGCGAAGAGGCGACGTTCAGGGGCTATACCATCGTCGACCCCTCGACCGTTCTGACGACCCACCTGACCGAAATCCTTAAGGAGAATATGGCCGACCTGCTGTCCTATGCCGAGGTCCAGAAGCTGCTGAAAGAGCTGGGGACGGAAGAGAAGAAGCTGGTCGACGAGCTGATCCCCTCGGTCGTCACCGTGACGACACTGCAACGGGTGCTGCAGTCGCTGCTGCGCGAGAAGGTTTCGATCCGCGATCTGGGGGCCATTCTGGAAGGTCTGGCAGAGGCAGCACCACACACGTCGTCGGTCACCACCCTGGTCGAGCATGTGCGCGGGCGCCTGGCGCGTCAGCTGTGCTGGCAGCACAAGGGCGACGACGGGGCCTTGCCCATCGTCACCCTGTCGCCGGAATGGGAAGCCGCCTTTGCCGAGGCCCTTGTCGGTCAGGGCGAGGACAAGCAACTCGCCATGGCTCCGAGCCGTCTCCAAGACTTCATCCGCGCCGTCCGCGACGTGTTCGAGCGCGCCGCCATGTCGGGCGAGAGCGCGGTCCTGCTGACCGGGCCTCAGATCCGGCCCTATGTCCGCTCCATCATCGAACGCTTCCGCGGCCAGACTGTGGTGATGAGCCAGAACGAGGTCCATCCGCGCGCCCGCCTGCGCACGATCGGCAGCGTCTGAGCAGCAAATTGCGCTAACAGCCAAGCCTGTGTCGGAAACCCGACTGGACAGAACGCCGCACCACGCTAAAGCTGCGCCGATGGCTCCCGCGCTCCGACCCAGACTTTCGGCCCTGAGCCAGTTCCTGCGCACGCCATCGGTGGGGCGCACGGTCGTGGCCCTTTTATCGGTCGCCCTGATCCTGCTGCTTCTGGTCAATCTGACGGTTTTCGTCATGACCCGCCGGACGGCGGACTTCAACGAAACGGTGGACCATGCGCAAGAGGCCCGACTGGTCTCGCAGCAGGTCCTGAACCGGCTGGTCGATGCGGAGACTGGCCAGCGCGGTTTCATGCTGACAGCGCAGCCCAGCTATCTGGCTATACACAGCGAGGCCGTTGCCGAACTACCAGGGCTGTTGACCACCCTATCGGGGCTAACAGTAGCCGATCCGCAACTGGCCCCGCGGGTAGAGCGCGTTCGTGAGCTTTCTGATGAGCGTCTTGGGGTAATGGAACGCAGCATCGCCCTGGCGCGGACCGGACGCATCGGCGAGGCCGTCTCTGTCGTGCGCGGCGGCGAGGGCAAGGACCTGATGGACCAGATGCGGATCGAGATCGCCGCCATCGACACCTTGCAGGCCAGTCGTGTCAGACAGCTGACGCGGGAGTCGGAAGCGGCGGCCAACTTCACGCTGGGCGTCAATGTCTTTGCCGGACTGCTGATCCTGATCCTGGGCGGCATCGTGGGTTGGATCGTCCGTCGCTATCTGTTGGACATGCGCGACGCCCAGATGGCCATGGACCGTCTGAACGCCGGCCTGGAGAATCAGGTGCGTGACCGGACCGCGGCCCTGTCCCGCGCTAACGATGAAATCCAGCGCTTCGCCTATATCGTCAGTCACGACCTGCGGGCCCCGCTGGTCAATGTCATGGGCTATACGGCCGAGCTGGAGCAGGCTGGCAAGATCATCGATCGCCAGATGACGGCCGTCGAAACCAAGGTGCCGGAGATCGTCGAGAACGACGCCCTGATCGCCGTGCGCGAGGATGTACCCGAGGCCATCGGCTTCATCCGGGCCTCGACCGCCAAGATGGACCGTTTGATCAATGCCATTCTGAAGCTGTCGCGCGAGGGTCGCCGCAGTCCTGTCTCCGAAGTCCTGCCTATGGCAGAGATCGTGCAGGCCATCGCCGACAGCGTTCATCATCAGACCGACGCCGCCGATGCGGAAATCGTGGTTGAAGAGCTTCCCACTATCCAGAGCGACCGGCTGTCGATCGAGCAGATCTTCGGCAATCTGGTCGATAACGCCGTGAAGTATCTGGAGCCGTCGCGTCCGGGGCGTATCGTCGTGTCGGGGGAAGTCTCGGGTGATGAGGTCACCTATCGCGTGACCGACAACGGGCGCGGTGTCTCGGACCGCGACCACGAGCGCATCTTCGAGCTGTTCCGCCGGTCCGGCCGACAGGATCGCCCGGGCGAGGGTCTGGGCCTGGCCTTTGTCCGCAACAGCGTGCGCCGCCTGGGTGGCACCATCGATCTGGAGTCGGAGTTGGGCAAAGGCTCGACTTTCGTGCTGAAATTCCCCAAACGCCTCGTCCTTTCGGAAACCGGAGACCTGTCATGAGCAGCGCAGTCAAGATCGTGATGGTCGAAGACGACCACGGCCACGCCAGGCTGATCGAGAAAAACATCCGCCGTGCCAACATCTCCAACGAGATCGTCCACTTCGACGAGGGTGGTGCCGCCATCGACTATCTGTTCAGCGAGGAGGTGCGGGCCAACGGCCCCATGCTGATCCTGCTGGACCTGAACCTGCCGGACATGTCGGGCACGGACATCCTGGCGCGGGTCAAGGGCGACGACCGGCTGCGCCGCGCGCCCGTGGTCGTGCTGACCACAACCGACGACAAGGTCGAGATCCAGCGCTGCTATGATCTGGGCTGTAATGTCTACATCACCAAGCCGGTGGACTATGAGAGCTTTGCCGACGCCATCCGTCAGCTGGGCCTGTTCCTTTCGGTCATGCAGTCGCCGGACATCGAGTAGCCGCACCTTGAGCGAGACCCCTCCCATCCGCCTGCTCTACATCGACGACGACCGCGGCCTGTCGCGGCTGGTCGAGAAGGAGTTCGGCCGTCACGGCTATGTCGTCACCTGGGCTCCCGACGGTGAGGCCGGACTGGAGCGGCTACGCGGGGGCGAGGTCTTCGACGTCTGCGCCCTGGATCACTACATGCCGGGCCGAGACGGGCTGGACGTGCTGCCGGACATCCTGGCGCTGGAGGCTCCGCCGCCGGTCGTCTACGTCACCGGGGCCCAGGATGGGCGGATCGCCGTGGCCGCACTGCGGGCGGGGGCAGCCGACTATGTCATCAAGGACGTGTCGGAGGATTTCACCACCCTGCTGCGCAATGCCGTCGAGGACGCGCTGAACCGGCGACGTCTGCAGCGCGAGAACGACGAGGCGCACGAACAGGTCCGCATGGCGCGTGACCGGGCCGAGGCCATGCTGCACGAGGTCAATCACCGCGTCGGCAACTCGCTGCAACTGGTTTCCAGCTTCATGTCGCTGCAATTGCGGCATCTGGTCGATGAAGGTGCACGCGCGGCTCTGAAGGAATCCCAGGCTCGGATCGAGGCCGTCGCCCATGTGCACCGCCGCCTCTACACCTCGGGCGACATGTCGTCGGTGGCCATGGACGAATATCTGGAAGGCCTGATCGACGAACTGGGCAAGTCGCTGGGACCGGACGAAACGTCACCCCGGCTGGTGCTCGACGTCGCCCCCATGCGGGTCACGACCGACCAAGCCGTGTCTCTGGGCGTTGTGGTCACCGAACTTGTCACCAATGCCGTGAAATACGCCTATGGCCCCGATCAGGGCGGCGAAATCCGCATCATTCTGAAAGCCGACGGCGAAGGGCGCGCCCTGCTGACGGTCGAGGATGACGGCCCCGGCATGGGCGACGGCAAACCCAAGGGCACCGGCTTGGGTGGCAAGATCGTCTCGGCCATGGCGTCTGGCCTGCGCTCGGCGGTGGAGTTCGATGGCGCTCACAAGGGCGTACGGGCCCGTCTGGCCTTCGATCTCTGACCATGAGCGTCGCCTTGCAATTCGGTCAGGCCCAGCCTGGCGTTACCCATCTATGGCGGACCACGGCGTTCGGCCTGGTGTTCCATGACGGCAAGCTGGCGTGCGTACGCGTCGACCGCGGCGAAGGCAGCTACTATGACTTGCCGGGCGGTGCCGTGGATGGTGACGAAACCGAGGAACAGGCTCTGGTGCGCGAGTTCGTTGAGGAGACGGGCATGACCGTCCGCCCCTCCGCGCGGATCGGTGAGGCGGCGCAGTATTTCCTGAAATCCGACGGCGCCCCCATCAACAATGTCGGCGGCTTCTGGCTCGCGGAGCAGGTTTCGCTGGACCCGGCGTCCAAGGTCGAGGCAGATCATGAGCTAGTCTGGCTGCACCCGCACACGGCCTTGAGTGAACTTCGCCATGATGCCCATGCCTGGGCCGTGGCGACCTGGCTGCGACGAAACGCCGGGGCCTGATCCGGCCAGTTTCCCAAGTTTCGCGGAACCAGAGACAGGCCGGCGGGTTCATTGATCATCGCGACGCCGCAACGGTGTCCTTTTGAATCAAGGAGTTACTCATGGCTGATCAAGATCAATTCAAGGGTGCCGCCAAAGAAGCCGGCGGCAACGTCAAGGAAGGCCTCGGCAAGTTGACGGGCAATGAAAAGCTTCAGGCTGAAGGCAAGGCCGACCAGGTCGAAGGCGCAGTTCAGAAGAAAGTCGGCGACGTAAAGTCCGACCTCAAGTCCTGATAGCTTCTACCTCGTGATTGTCGAAGACGCCGCCCGCTCCCCCGGGCGGCGTTTTCTTTTGTGCCGCTCAGTCGTCCCCGAACAGCTTGATCCGCAGGCCCTGGCTTTCGCTCTCGCCCGGCCGCGTCGATGTGCAGTTCTCGGTATAGGCCACGCCGCCCTGGGGCAGGCGGGTCGGCCGCGTCTCGCAGCGCCGATCCGCCAGATCAGGTCCTGCCGGTACGCTTCGCGCAGTGCTGCAGTCGAGCGCAAAACCTCCGGTGCGAGGATCTGGTTGGCACCGTTCGCTTTCGGCAGCAGGCCTGAGCCCATCCGGCAAAGCATCGCCCAGACCGGCGGCCAGCACAGTTCTCACCCGGAACTGACAGTCTTCGAGCGTCTCGCTGGATGCGCGGACATAGGGGCTGCATTCAGCACGTTCGTACCCATAGGGATCAGCCCTGGCCGCCTCGGGTAGTTGAGGGCGAGGCGCGGCCGGTGCCTCGATGGGGGGGACGATCGGCGTGGTCCAGACCACCTGGCCCTGAACGTTCGGAGCAGGCGCGGCCTGTTGCAGCAGAATGGCGAAGACGATGGCGATCATGGTCGAACGCTCCGGAATAGCGGCCCCTCACATCACGCCGTGGGCCGCGTTCCAGAATCTACCGTGTCAGGGCGCGCATGGCCTTGTCCAGCCCGTCGATGGTCAGGGGGTACATCCGCTCGTCCATCACCTCGCGGATCAGGCCCACCGAGGCGGAATAGCTCCAGTATTTCTCCGGCGACGGGTTCAGCCAGGCCGACTTGTCCCACTGCTGGCGGGCGCGTTTCAGCCAGACGGCCCCGGCCTCCTCATTCCAGTGCTCGACCGAACCCCCGGGCATGGTGATCTCATAGGGGCTCATGGTCGCATCGCCGACGAAGATGGCTCGCCAGTCGCCGCCGTATTTATTCAGCACTTCCCAGGTCGGGATCTTCTCGTTGTGCCGACGCCGGTTGTCCTTCCACACGCCCTCGTACAGACAGTTATGGAAGTAGAAGAATTCCAGATGCTTGAACTCGGTCCTGGCCGCCGAAAACAGCTCTTCGCACAGCTTCACATGGGCATCCATCGATCCGCCGATGTCCAGGAACAGCACCACCTTGATCGTATTGCGCCGCTCGGGGCGCATCTGGATGTCCAACCAGCCCTGGCGTGCCGTGCCGTCGATGGTGCCGTCGATGTCCAGTTCGTCCGCCGCGCCCTGCCGCGCGAACCGGCGCAGGCGGCGCAGGGCGATCTTGATATTGCGAGTGCCCAGTTCGACGCTGTCGTCCAGATTGCGGTATTCGCGCTTTTCCCAGACCTTGACCGCCCGCCCCTGTTTGGCCGGCCCGCCGATGCGCACGCCCTCGGGGTTGTAGCCGCCGTGGCCGAACGGGCTGGTGCCGCCCGTGCCGACCCATTTGTTGCCGCCCTCGTGCCGCTTCTGCTGTTCTTCCAGACGCTGTTTCAGCGTCTCCATCAGCTTGTCGAAGCCGCCCAGCGCCTCGATCTGGGCCTTCTCCTCGTCGCTAAGAAACTTCTCGTTCAGCAGCCGCAGCCAGTCCTCCGGCACATCGACGCTCGGCTCATCGCCCGCGCCAACGGTTTCGATGCCCTTGAACACCTTGCCGAAAACCTGATCGAAACGATCGTAGTGTTTTTCGTCCTTGACCAGCACTGCCCGCGACAGATGGTAGAAGTCCTCGACCCGGCCGCCGACCACGTCCCGGTCCATGGCCTCCATCAGGTGCAGCCATTCCTTGGTCGAAACCGGAACCTTGGCGTCGCGCAGGGCAGTGAAAAAGGGCAGGAGCATGTGCGCAAACTGGACCCTGCTCAGCCTCGCCGCAAGATGAACTCATGGTCGGTCCAGCGACCGACGGGATAGTCATACTCCCCCGCCTTCTCGAAGCCGTAGGCCGCGTAAAGCTTCTGAGCCTTCTCGTTACCGCTCCAGACACCGATCCAGAGAGAGCCGTCGGTATGAGCCTCCATCCAGGCCAGCGCGAGGGCCAGCAGCTTTGTGCCCAGGCCCATGCCTTGCGCGGCCCTCGACACATAGAGGCGGCGCAGCTCCGCATGGCTGGCACGGCCGTCCGGGTGGGGCAGGGTGTTGGGGCCGGTGTTGGCGAAAGCCAGCAACTGGCCGTCCGCGCCTTCCGCCACCCACCAGCCGCTGCCGGGCTCCTGCATCTTTCTGCCCGTCGCCTCCGGGCTGAAGCTCTCGTCGAGGAAGGCCTCCAGGTCGTCAGCAGGGTAGGGGATACCAAATCCGGTCACGAAGGTGTCGACGAACGTCTGGCGGCCCAGCGCACCCAGGGCGGCGGCGTCATCAAGGGTTGGGGTGCGTATCGTGGCGTCGGTCATCCCTTGGCGATAAGGCTTGCGCAGACAGGCGACAAGGGCGCGGAGGGGCCCTATCCTGATGCTCATGAGCGTACCCCTGTTCACCCATCCCGACATGATCGCCCACCAGCCCGGAGCGGGTCACCCCGAGCGGCCGGAACGGCTGGCGGCGGTGCTGGAGGCCCTGGCCGATGCCGGGCTGGATCGAGACACGCGGGCGGCGACGGAAGCCTCGGTCGAGGATCTGGAGCGGCTGCATCCCGCCGATTATGTCGCCCGCCTGATCGGGGCCTCGCCCGCGACGGGTCAGGCCCAACTGGATGCCGACACCATCCTGTCGCCGGGCAGCATCCGTGCGGCCCGCCTGTCCGCCGGGGCCATCGTCGATGCGGTGCGCGCCATCGCGCGGGGCGAGACGAACCGCGCCTTCGCCGCCGTGCGTCCGCCAGGCCACCACGCTGAGCCGGATCGCGCCATGGGCTTCTGCCTGTTCTCCAATGTCGCCGTGGCTGCACGGGTGGCGCAGAGCGAGGGGATGGCCCGTGTCGCCGTCATCGATTTCGACGTTCACCACGGCAACGGCACTCAGGCGGCGTTCGAAAACGACGATAGTCTGTTCCTGGGCTCCATCCACCAGATGCCGCTCTATCCCGGCACCGGCGCGGCGTCGGAGACAGGCGTGGGCAATATCGTAAATGTGCCGGTCCCGCCCCATTCGGCGCGCGAGGCCTGGCGCGCCAGTTTCTCCGGCGGGCTGATGCCGGCGCTGGACGCGTTTCGGCCCGACCTGATCCTGATCTCCGCCGGGTTCGACGCCCATCGCCGCGATCCTCTGGCGCATCAGTCGCTGGAAGCTGAGGATTTCGCCTGGGCCACCCGGGCCGTGATCGAGGTCGCGCGCGCCCGTTGCGGCGGAAAGGTTGCGGCCTCGCTCGAGGGCGGTTACGACCTAGAGGGGCTCGGCCGTTCGGCCCAGGCCCACGTCCAGGCGTTGGGGGAGGACTAAGGGTCGGATCGTGTTCGCTTTATCCGCCTGTTGCTCATGTCGAACCCCGCCGTTGATTCTCCTCCGATAGAGAAGGTGTCCGCTGTCGCTCCCGTGCGGCCCGGTGCCATTACGCTTGCCCGACACGGCGAACCGGCCTTGTCCCGCCAATGCCTGCTGACCTCGGACCAGTATCGCGACTGGTGGGCCAAATATGAGGTTGGTGGGCTGAAAGAAGGGCAGACCCCTCCCGCCGATCTGCTGGCTACGGCCCAAGGCGCGGGCGTCATATACGCCTCGACCCGCCGCCGGGCCCAGGAAACGGCCTCCGCCATCTCGGCCGGGCGCGAGGTGTTGTCGGACGTGCTATTTATCGAGGCTCCCCTGCCGCCGCCCCATTTCCCCAGCTGGTTCAAGCTGCCGCCTAAATACTGGGGCGCGGTCGCCCGCTTCTGGTGGCATGCGTTCGACCACCACGAAGGTCAGGAAACCCGGACCCAGGCCGAGGCCCGGGCCGAGGCTGCCGCCCGCGCCCTGATCGCCCGCGCGGAAACCGGCGAGGACGTACTGGTCCTGGCCCACGGCTATTTCAACCACATGGTCGGCAGGCGGCTGAAGGCCGACGGCTGGTCGCTGGTTCACAACCAGGGCTTCAGATACTGGTCCCAGCGGCGGTACGAAAAAAGCTGAGGGGTTCTTTTTGGCCTGTCGTCTATCGGCTGCTTGAGGCCGAAATCCCCGTTGAAGCGAATGCGCGGCCCCTCTAGGGTCGCCGACGATGACCGACGTGACCCCTCTTTCCGCCGACCTCAGCTTCGAAGACGCACTGCAGCGTCTGGAGCAGATCGTGTCCAAGCTTGAATCCGGCCAGGCCCCGCTGGAAGAGTCCATCGCCCTGTACGAAGAAGGGGCGCGGCTGAAAGCGCATTGCGAAACGCGACTGAAGGCGGCCCAGCTGCGGGTCGAGAAGATCGTGGTCGGCCCCGACGGTCAGGCGAAGGGCACCGAACCGGCCGAGTTCGGCTGATGCCCGCCCCCGCGCCCCAGATTACCTTCGACGACTTCATGAAGGTCGACATCCGCATTGGACGGGTCGTCGCCGCAGAGCCTTTTCCTGAGGCGCGCAAGCCCGCCTACAAACTGAACATCGACTTCGGCCCGGACATCGGCGTCAAGCGGTCCTCGGCCCAGATCACAGTGCACTACACCTTGGACGAACTGGTCGGCCGCAAGGTGGCCGCCGTGGTGAATTTCCCGCCCCGCCAGATCGGGCCGGTCATGTCCGAGGTGCTGACCCTGGGTTTCCCCGACGCAGACGGCGAGGTGGTCCTGGTCGGCGTCGATCGTGACGCCGTGGTCGGAGGGCGTCTGTTTTGATCTCGCCCCCCGTCGCCCTGCATGCTGCCAACTCGCCCGAGCAGGGCGTGATCGACCGTGTGGCCCAGGTCGCCGATCTGGTTACTGTGGCCCTGGATCAGTTGCTGCCCCGAGCCGATGGTCCCGAATCCCGACTGACCGAGGCCATGCGCTATGCGGCACTGGGGCCCGGTAAGCGGTTGCGGCCTTTCTTCGCCATCGAGGCGGCGTCGCTGTTCGATATCGAGGAACAACCTGTCCTGCGCGCCGCCTGCGCCCTGGAATGCGTCCATGCCTACAGTCTGGTGCACGACGACCTGCCCGCCATGGACAATGACGACATGCGGCGCGGTCGGCCCACGCTGCACAAGGCCTATGACGAGGCCACGGCCATCCTGGCGGGCGATGCGCTTCAGACCGCTGCCTTCGACATCATCCTGCACCCCGACACCCACGAGGACGCCGAAATCCGCTGCGATCTGGCCGCGCGGCTTTCGCTGGCCTCGGGCGCGCGCGGCATGGCCGGGGGGCAGATGATCGACCTGCTGGGCGTGCGCGACGACCTGGGCGGGGTGGCCCGTATGCAGCGGCTGAAGACCGGGGCCCTGTTCACCTATGCCTTCGAGATTCCCCTGATCATCGCCCGTGCCCGCGACAGCCATGTCCAGGCCCTGACCAGCTTCGCCCACGACATCGGGCTGGCCTATCAGATCATCGACGACCTGTTGGATGTCGAGGGCGACGAGGACATCCTGGGCAAGGCGGCCAACAAGGATGCGGCCCAGGGCAAGACCAATTTCGTCACCCTGCTGGGCGTCGAGGCGGCGCGGCACAGGGTCGCGCATCTGGCCGATCAGGCCCGTTCTCACCTGAATGTCTTCGGCTCCGATGCCGAAATCCTCAAGGCGAGTGTGGACTTCGTGCTAAAGCGCAGGTCCTGATAGGAAACGTCCGGCCCGTTCGCGGGTTCTGAAGTCCGTGCCGTCGCCCAAGGTTTTTGAATGCCCGTTACCCCGTTGCTCGACCAGGTTACCTTTCCCGCTGACACGCGCGGGTTCGATATTCCACAGCTGCGTCAGCTGGCGGACGAGGTCCGGGCCGAGACTATCGACGCAGTCTCCGTCACCGGAGGGCATCTGGGCGCGGGTCTGGGCGTCGTCGAACTGACCGTCGCCCTGCACCATGTTTTCGAGACGCCCAGGGACATCCTGATCTGGGACGTCGGGCATCAGTGCTATCCGCACAAGATCCTGACCGGCCGTCGCGACCGCATCCGCACCCTGCGCCAGCCCGGCGGGCTGTCGGGCTTCACCAAGCGCAGTGAGAGCGAATACGATCCGTTCGGCGCGGCCCATGCCTCGACGTCGATCAGCGCGGCGCTCGGCTTCGCCGCCGCCCGCGATCAGAAGGGCGAGCATAACCGCGTCGTAGCCGTCATCGGCGACGGCTCCATGTCCGCCGGCATGGCCTATGAGGCGATGAACAACGCCGCCGAGACGACCAATGGCCAGCTGATGGTCATCCTGAACGACAACGACATGTCCATCGCGCCTCCGGTCGGCGGCATGAGCGCCTATCTGGCCAAACAGGTGTCGGGCGGGGCCTATCAGAACTTCCGCCGCCTGGGCAAAAAGGTCGCTGAGCACATGCCGCGCCCGTTCCGCAATGCGGCACGCAAGGCCGAGGAATATGCCCGCGGCATGATCACCGGCGGCACCTTCTTCGAGGAGCTGGGCTTCTACTACATCGGCCCCGTCGACGGCCACGACATGGACAATCTGGTCCCGATTCTTAAGAACGCCGCCGCCATCACCGATCGCCCGGTGGTCGTCCATGTCGTGACCCAGAAGGGCAAAGGCTATGCCCCGGCCGAGAGCAGCGCGGACAAGCTGCACGCCGTGGTCAAGTTCGACGTCGTCTCCGGCAAACAGTCCAAGAGCGTCTCCAACGCCCCTAGCTACACCAAGGTGTTCGGCACCGAACTGATCAAGCGGGCCAAGATCGACCCGTCCATCGTCGCCATCACCGCCGCCATGCCGTCCGGGACCGGTCTGGACCTGTTCGGTCAGGCCTTCCCCGAGCGCACCTATGACGTCGGCATCGCCGAACAGCATGCCGTGACCTTCGCCGCCGGTCTGGCCGCCGACGGGATGAAGCCGGTCTGCGCCATCTATTCGACCTTCCTTCAGCGCGGCTATGACCAGGTGGTCCACGACGTGGCCATCCAGAAACTACCCGTACGCTTCGCCATGGACCGCGCCGGTCTGGTCGGGGCCGACGGCGCGACCCATGCCGGCTCGTTCGACATCGGCTATATGGGCGCGCTGCCCGGCATGGTGCTTATGGCCGCCGCCGACGAGGCCGATCTGGCCGCCATGATCGCCACCAGCCTGGAGATCGACGACCGCCCGTCGGCCTTCCGCTATCCGCGCGGCGATGGCGTGGGGGTGGAGATTCCTGAACTGGCCGCCCCGCTGGAGATCGGCAAGGGGCGCATCGTGCGCGAGGGCACCTCGGTGGCCATCCTGTCCCTGGGCACCCGCTTGCAGGAATCGCTCAAGGCCGCCGATCTGCTGGCCGCCCGCGGGGTGTCGGCCACCGTCGCCGACGCCCGCTTCGCCAAGCCGCTGGACGAGGACCTGATCCTGCGTTTGGCGCGCGAGCACGAATGCCTGATTACGGTGGAGGAGGGGGCCATGGGTGGTTTCGGCGCCTTCGTCCTGCAACTGTTGGCCGAGAAGGGGGCACTCGATACGGGGCTGAAGATTCGCACCCTGCACCTGCCTGACATCTTCCAGGATCAGGATACGCCCGCCGCCATGTATGCGACAGCGGGGCTGAACGCCGACCATATCGCAGTCGCGGCCTTGCAGGCTCTGGGCGTCGGGGCTGGTCGAGGCGCTGTACGCGCCTGACACCCTCGCACTGGTGGTGAATTGACCGCTGGGGCTGACAATCACAGCGACCCTTCGCCACGGCCACGAAGGGACGCAACAAACGACCCGCTTTTCAACGAGATATCGAATTTCGCGCCGTCTTGACCAATCAAGGTCTCGCCTATAGGTTCCGCGCCGAATTCAGACCCCCTGTGACGCCCGTCTTTCGGCGTCAGTGTCGCAGTGCTGAGGCCATCATGTCCCTGCCACCAGAATCGCGCGAAGAGGCAATCGCACGCCTCAACCGAAGCGCTTCTGATCTAGAGACGCGCACCACCCGCGAGGTTTCGGCCGAGCTGGCGGGGCAGAAGGTATCGAGCGAGGCCTACAAGATTATCGCCGAGCTTCTCGGGGGTGTCTTCATCGGCCTGGGAGCGGGTTTTCTCGTGGATCGGTTCTTCGGAACCAACCCGTGGGGCATCATCGGCGGAGTCCTTCTGGGCTTTGCCTTGTCGATTTACATGGCGCGTCGCACAGCCAACCGGCTGATGGCGCAGGCCAAGGCGTCAGGTGTCACGGCTCAGGCTGTGCCGTTCGACGACGAAGCCGAAGAAGACCAGGAGCGATAGGCGTTTGGCCGATCCGATTCATCAGTTTCAGGTCACGCCCATTGAGGGGCTGAACTTCGGCGAGGTCACCCTTCCGATCATAGGGGCCACGCAGATTGCGTTCACCAACTCGCATCTGGCCATGACCGTCGCCTTCGCCATGGTCGTGGGCTTCCTTATGCTGGTTACCTCCGGTGCCAAGATCGTCCCGGGCCGTCTGCAGGCGGCGGGCGAGACCTTGTTCGACATGATCGACGGCGTGACCGATTCAATCATCGGCCATGAGGGGCGCAAATATTTTCCCTTCGTCTTCACGCTGTTCACCCTGATCCTGGCCATGAACCTGCTCGGCATGTTCCTGTCGTTCACGGCTACGTCGCAACTGGCGGTGACCGTGACGTTTGCGGCTCTGACCATCCTGCTCGTCATCGGCATCGGCTTCGCCAAGCACGGCCTTGGCTTCTTCAAGCTGTTCTGGCCGACCAGCGCGCCGTTGGTACTTCGCCCCGTCGTCGGTGCGATCGAGTTCCTGTCCTTCCTGCTTCGTCCGGTGACCCTGGCGCTTCGTCTGTTTGGCAACATGCTAGGCGGTCACGTGGCGCTGAAGATCTTCGCCGGTTTCGTGGTGGCGCTGGGAGCCGGTGCTTTCGCTGGCGAAGGTCTGGGTCTGTGGGGCCTGCCGATCGCCGCCCTGTCGATGAGCATGGTCGTCGCCTTGACCGCGCTGGAATTCCTCGTGGCCTTCCTTCAGGCCTTCGTTTTTGCCGTTCTGGCCAGCATCTATCTCAATGATGTGGTCAATCTGGGCGACGCCCACTAAGGCTGCCCAATCCTAATCCACCCTCATCCAACCAACCCTGACTGAAACAAGGATATTCACCATGGAAGCTGAAGCCGCAAAATACATCGGTGCTGGCCTCGCAACGCTCGGCATGATCGGCTCGGCCATCGGCGTGGGCAACATCTTCGCCAACTTCCTGAACGGTGCCCTGCGCAACCCTTCGGCCGCTGGCTCGCAAGTCGGTAACCTGTTCGTGGGCGCGGCTCTGGCCGAAGCCCTGGGCATCCTGGCTTTCGTGCTGGGCATCCTGATCCTGAACTCCTGATCGTTCAGGTCTGAACAGCGACGGCGGCTCCGCAAGCGGAGCCGCCGTCCGCTTTTCGATTTTCTGCAAGAACGGACACCATGGCGGCTCCAGAAGCTCACACCACCGGCACCCATGCCACGACCGAGGCCGAAGGCCACGGCAGCGGTGGCCTGCCTCAGTTCCAGACAGACGTCTGGGCGGGTCAGATCGTCTATCTGCTGATCCTGTTCTTTGCCCTGCTGTTCCTGATTTCCAAGGTCTTCGCGCCGCGTCTGCGCAAGGTGATGGACGAGCGGGCCAACACCATTTCATCCGCCGTCGCCACGGCGCGTCAGGTTCAGGCCGAGGCCGCCGACCAGGCCGCTGTCGCCAAGGCAGAGGTCGAGCAGGCACGGGCCACGTCGCGGGCCACCGCTCTGGCTGCCCGCACCCGCGTGACCGATGAGGCCAATGCCCGTGCCGCGGCCGAAGAAGAGATCGTCAACGCCCGCATCGCCGAGGCCGAGACCGCCATTGGCAAGACCCGCGATGCCGCCATGGTCCACGTCGGAACCATCGCCTCCGACACCGTGGTCTCCATCGTCGATCGCCTGACCGGCAAGGCCCCGACGGCCGCCGAGGCCGCCGCCGCCGTCAAGGGAGCCGCCTGACATGAACATGTTCCTGGAAGAGGGCGTCTGGGCCTGGGACAGCGCTGAAGTGTGGGTCGGCATCGGCCTGTTGCTGTTCTTCGCCATCCTTCTGTGGGCCGGTGTGCACAAGCTGGTAGCCCAGCAGCTGGACGCCAAGGCCTCCAAGATTCAGGGTGAGTTGGACGAGGCCGCGCGTCTTCGGGCCGAGGCCGAGGCTTTGCTGGCCCAGATCCGTGCCGAAAAGGCCGAGGCCGAGGCTCAGGCCGCCGAGATGATGCGTGCCGCCGAATCCGACGCCCGCACCATGGAAGCCGAAGCCAAGGCCAAGCTGGAGGAGACCCTGGCCCGCCGTCAGGCCCTGGCCGAGCGCCGCATCGCCCAGGCCGAGGCTCAGGCCACGGCCGAGGTCAAACAGGCCGCCGCCGACCTGGCCATCAAGGCCGCCGAACAACTACTGACAGCCCGCGCGGCAGGCCAGAAAAGCGATCCTCTGCTGGACGCGGCCATCGCCCAGATCGGGACACGTCTGAACTAGGACGTTCTCTACCCTCGAACGATCCAGGCCCGCCGGTGCACCCGGCGGGCCTTTTCGTATCAGTGGGCCGGGTGGGCCCCGACCACGGCGTGGGCTCGCTTCTCGCGTTCCACCAGCCGGGCGTAGACATTGCCCAGTACGATGCCGAAGACGATGTGGGTGACCAGCATCCAGCCCAGGGTCGCCATATTGGAACCCAGCACCTGCGAATCTCCCACGAAGAAGACGCCCAGCATCATCACCACCCAGGCCCCGACCGCAAAGACGATGCCCTTGGTCTCGGAGGTATCGGTGGGCAGCCGCGGGCACAGGATGCCGAACAGCGAGCCGAGGATGAAGGTGCCCGAGAACAGATGGATGGCCCAGCCTGCGGCCAGATTACCGTCCATGCCCAGCAGGCTGGCGACCATTCCGGGAAATGGCTGGAACATAGAATTCAAGGCGAAGATGTTGATCGCCTCCAGAACAGAGATGGCCAGTGTCGCCACCAGACCAGCAATGATTCCTTTTTTTACGCGTGACATCATGACCTTGGCGCCTCCCAACGCTTGTTTTGGTTCTTGATAACGCGAGGGGAAGCATACGCCTGTCTGACGGCATGAAAATCACATTGCCGTGCTTCGCAGCTGCGAGATCAGGCGAAGGTGACGCCAGTCATCTGTTCAGAGGCAGTCCACAGGCGCGCAGCGACGTCTGCATCCAAGGCCTGCGGTTCGGCCTTGGCTGGGCCGGGCGGGCCCTTGAGTTCGTTCAACTGCGTCGCGCCTAAGTAGGCACCCCCGCGAACGGTCGGATCGGTTGCGGCCATCAGAATGGGCAGGGCACCGGCAGAGGCTGAGTGGCTGACCAACGGCTCGATCAGGGGGCGGAAGATGTAGCGCAGGCCCGCCCGCGCGATCGGCGATCGCACCAGAGGACCGTTCTCGATCAGGCCGGTGCGCGCATAGCCCGGATGCGCCGCGACACTGGTCAGGCCCCATCCATTCGTTTCGCTGCGTCGATCCAGCTCCAGCCCGAACATCAGCATGGCCAGTTTGGACTGTGCATAGACCGCCCACGGCTTGTAATCCCGCTCATGGTTCAGATCGTCGAGCCGGATCCGGCCCTGTCGATGAGCGATGCTGGACAGTTGGACGACACGTGCGCGGCCTGCCTTCAGCAGAGGCAGCAGTCGCCCGGTGAGGGCGAAGTGGCCCAGATAGTTGGTCGCCAACTGCATCTCGAAGCCGTCGGCCGTCACCTCGCGCCTCGGTAATGCCATCACCCCGGCATTGTTGACCAGGACATCGATAGGCCGTCCATCGGTCAGCATTCGTTCAGCGAAGTCCGCGACAGACGCCTGACGCGACAGATCCAGCACCTCGAAGGTCACGTCGGCCTCCGGCGTTTGCTGTTTCAGCTTGTCGATCGCCGCCGCAGCTTTCTCCTGGCTGCGCACCGCCATGACGATCGATGCACCTTTGGCGATCATGGCCTTGGCCGTCTCGAAGCCCGTCCCGCTGTTCGAGCCGGTGATGATAACCCGCTTGCCGGTCAGCTCGGGGATGTCGTCAGTCGTGAAAGAGGCCATGTCGATCATGTCGGCATGGCCTCCGGTCTTCACAAGTGCGGCAAAGCTATTCCGCCGCGATGTTCGATCCCTGCGGTGCGGTCCAGCGTAGGACGGGCGCCCGGGCGGCGCGGGTTTCGTCCAGCCGCTTCATCGGCGCATGGAACGGCGCGCCCTTGAAGCGGTCGACGTCACCGGCCTTGGCGGCCCCGGCCAAGGCACGCATCGCCTCGATGAAGCGATCCAGCTCCTGCTTCGATTCCGTCTCGGTCGGCTCGATCAGCATGGCTCCGTGCACGACCAGGGGGAAATACATGGTCATGGGGTGGAAGCCCTCGTCGATCATCGCCTTGGCGAAGTCGAGCGTGGTGATGTCCGTGCCCTTCAGCCACTCGTCGTCGAACAGGGCTTCGTGCATGCACGGTCCCTCGGGGAAGGCGGCGCTCATCACGTCCGATAGGCGGGCCTTGATGTAGTTGGCGTTCAGCACCGCGTCCTCGGCCACCTGACGCAGGCCGTCAGCGCCGTGGCTCATCATGTAGCTGAGGGCGCGCGTGTACATGCCCATCTGGCCCTGGAAGGCGCACAGGCGGCCAAAGGCCTGGGCCGCCTCGTCTTCTTCGCGCTCGATCAGGCGATAGCCGTTCTGATCATGCACGACCCAAGGCGCGGGTGCGAACGGAGCAAGAGCCTCGGACAGCACCACCGGACCCGCGCCCGGACCGCCGCCGCCGTGGGGCGTGGAGAAGGTCTTGTGCAGGTTGATGTGCATCGCATCGACGCCCAGGTCGCCCGGGCGCACCCGGCCGACGATGGCGTTGAAGTTCGCGCCGTCGCAGTAAAAATAGGCCCCCGCCTCATGCGTCAGCCGGCTGATTTCGAGAATATCCCGCTCGAACAGGCCGCAGGTGTTGGGGTTGGTCACCATGATGGCGGCGACGTCGTCGCCCAGCTTGGACGCCAGATCGGCCACGTCGACGCGGCCGTCGTCGGTCTGGGCCACTTCCACGACGGTGTAGCCCACGAAGGCGGCCGTCGCCGGATTGGTGCCGTGGGCGGATGTCGGCACCAGCACCTTGCGGCGCTTCTCGTGCTCGCCGGACGCCTCGTGGGCGGCACGGATGGCCATCAGACCGCACAGTTCGCCGTGCGCGCCCGCCTTGGGCGACAGGGCCACGGCCGGCATGCCCGTCAGGGTCGTCAGCCAGTGCGACAGCGTATCCATCAGCTCCAGCGCGCCCTGCACCGTCGAAATCGGCTGCAGCGGATGGATGTCGGAGAAACCCGGCAGGCGTGCCATCTTCTCGTTCAGGCGCGGATTGTGCTTCATCGTGCACGAGCCCAGCGGATAGATGGCCAGGTCGATGGCGTGGTTCTTCTGCGACAGGCGCACATAGTGGCGCATGGTCTCGGGCTCAGACAGGCCGGGCAGGCCGATCGGATCCTTGCGCACCAGGTCGCCCAGGTCCGATCCGTCCGTCGTCGGCTCCGGCAGATCGACGCCGGTCTTGCCCCAGCCGTCGCTCTCGAAGATCAGATGTTCGTTCTGCAACAGGCCCCGCCCACCGGTCAGGGTGGCGGGTTTCGAGGTGATGGCGTTCGGAGTGGTCGGACGGCCGACAGTGTTCATGGTGCTCATGGTTCAGCCCTCCGATCCGGCGGCGAGGAATTTGGTCAGCGCCTTGGCCAGTATCTGGATATCGACGTCGCGCGTCGTCTCGGTCGCGGCGACCAGCAGGACGTCGTCCATGCCGGCATCCGGAGCCAGGCGGCTGTACGGCACACCGGCCAGCAGATGATGCGACGCCAGCTGATCGACAACTTCTGCGGCCGGTCTGGGCAGGCGCACCGCGAACTCGTTGAAGAAGCGCGGGGTCAGGATTTCCACGCCCGGAATGGCGACCAGGGCATCGCGGGTCGCCAGCGCCTTCTCATGGTTCAGCAGGGCCAGTTTGCGCAGGCCTGTCTCGCCCAGCAGGCTCATGTGGATGGTGAAGGCCAGCGTACACAGGCCCGAGTTGGTGCAGATGTTCGAGGTCGCCTTGTCGCGGCGGATGTGCTGCTCGCGCGTCGACAGGGTCAGGACGAAGCCCCGCTCGCCATCGGCATCCACCGTCTCGCCGCACAGGCGGCCCGGCATCTGGCGCACCAGCTTGTCGCGCGTGGCGAACAGGCCGACGTAGGGTCCACCGAAATTCAGGGCATTGCCGATCGACTGGCCCTCGGCCGCGACGATATCGGCCCCCATCTCGCCCGGCGATTTCAGCAGGCCCATGGACACCGCCTCGGTGACCACGACGATCAGCAGGGCTCCGGCGGCATGCGCGGCCTCGGCGATCCTGGTCACGTCGGTGGCGGTGCCGAAGACGTTGGGGGTCTGGACGACGACGCAGGCCGTGTCCGGCCCGATACGAGCGATCACGTCGGCCTCGGCATCGACGGCAGCGGGCAGGGCCTCGGTCTCGACGCCCACGGCATGGACCACGGTTTCAGTCGCCCGGACATAGTGGGGATGCACGCCGCCCGAGATCACCGCCTTGTTGCGGCGGGTCACGCGGGTGGCCATCAAAACGCCCTCGGCCATGGCGGTCGAGCCGTCATAGAGCGAAGCATTGGCCACTGGCATGCCGGTCAGGTTCGCGACCTGGGTCTGGAACTCGTACAGATACTGCAGGGTGCCTTGCGCGATTTCCGGCTGATAGGGCGTGTAGCTGGTCAGGAACTCCGACCGCTGGATCACATGGTCCACGGTCGCGGGCACATGGTGCTTGTAGGCCCCGGCCCCGCAGAAGAAAGGCACCGTCCCCGCTGTCGCATTCTTGGCCGCCATGGCCGACAGCGCCCGCTCGACCTCCATCTCGCCCGCCACGCGCGGCAGGTCGACGAAGCCGTCACGCTGCGCCGGTTCGGGCACGTCCACGAACAGATCGTCTATGGATTTCGCCCCTATGGCGGCGAGCATCGCCGTTCGGTCGTCGGGCGTAAGCGGGAGGTAGCGCATGGGCGGGCTTTCCTGGGGAGGGTCAGCGGGGCTGAATGATCACATCGCCGCGGATCGAGTTGGCGAGGTAGCATTCGGTATGGGCGAGATGATGGACCTGATCGACGACGGCTGGATCGGTGGCACCTTCGAACGTGATCCGGGGACGCAGGGTGATGGTGGAGACGTACAGTTTGCCGGCATCGTTCGGGCTCATGACGCCGTCTGCCTCGTCTTCATAGGCGGTGATGGTCAGGCCGTGCTTGCGGGCGATGGCAAGAAAGAAGAGCATGTGGCAGGACGAAACTGCCGCCACCAGCGCCTCCTCCGGGTCCACCGCCGACGGGTCAGCGCCGGGCACGGACGCCCCGGCCGATCCGGGCACCACCGCCCCGCCGTCAAAGCGCCATTCGTGGGCGCGCGAGTAGCGGCCCGAACGATGGGTCTCGGCGTCCGAGCTCCAGGCGACGACAGCTGTGTAGCGGTGGTCCATCAGGCTCAGAGCGACGTCAGATAGGCGTCATAGGCCGCACGATCCATCAGGCCTTCGGTCGCAGCGGCGTCCGACACCTTGATCTTGGCGAACCAGCCTTCGCCTTCGGGATCGGCATTGACGGTTTCCGGCGCGCCAGCCAGCGCGGCGTTGCCCTCGATCACTTCGCCGGCCACGGGCGCATAGACGTCGGACGCCGCCTTGACGCTTTCGACGACGGCGAAGCTGTCACCCTTGGTGACCGACTTGCCGGCTTCGGGCGTCTCGACGAACACCACGTCGCCCAGGGCGTCGGCAGCGTGTTTGGTGATGCCGACGGTGGCGACGTCGCCTTCGAGGCGAACCCACTCGTGATCCTTGGTGAAATGCATGGTCGTCTCTCAGGCTTTGGGTTTGCGATAGTAGCGTTGGGCCACGAAGGGCATGGCGATCACTTCGGCGGCGGCGGGCTTGCCGCGCACGATGACCTTTAGCTCGGTGCCCAGTTCGGCGAAGGCGGGCGGCACATAGCCCATGGCGATGTTGCGGCCCAGGGTTGGGGAGGGACCGCCCGAAGTGACCGTGCCGATGACGGTGCCGTCCAGATCGGCAATCTCGGCCCCCTCACGCGCGGGCGCGCCTTCCTTGACGCTCAGGCCGACACGGACCCGCGACGGGCCAGAGCTGAGTTCCTTCAGTATGCGCTCGGCCCCGTTGAAGTTGGCGGCCTCCTTGCGCGACTTTGACAGGGCGAACGTCAGGGCCGCCTCGACGGGGCTGGTCGTCGCGTCGATATCGTGCCCGTGCAGGGGCAGGCCGGCTTCCAGGCGCAGGCTGTCACGTGCCCCCAGGCCGATCGGCTTGACGCGGGCATCGCCCAGGATGGTGTTCCAGATCCGCTCTGCGTCGGTATTAGGCACCGAAATCTCGTAGCCGTCCTCGCCCGTATAGCCTGAGCGGGAGACATAGCAGTCGACCCCGAACAGCATCAGTCGGGCACAGTCCATGAAGCCCATCTCGGCCAGCAGCGGCTCATGCGCAGCCATGACCTCGGCGGCTTCCGGGCCTTGAATGGCGATCAGGGCGCGGTCGGCCAGGATCGTCAGATGCGCGTCCCCTTCCAGATGGGTGTCCAGGAAGGTGAAGTCCGCGTCCTTGTTGCCCGCGTTGACGACGACGAACAGGCCGTCGTGGTCGGGCTTGCCCGCCATCAGGTCGTCCAGGATGCCGCCCTGGGCATCCAGCAGCAGGCTGTATTTCTGGCGGCCCTCTTTCAGCACCGCATAGTCGCCGGGCACGAACCGCTCGAACTGGGTGATGGCGTCGGCACCGGTGATCTTGCACTGGCCCATGTGAGAGACGTCGAACAGGCCCGCATGCTCGCGCGTCCAGCGGTGCTCGGCCAGCACACCCTCATACTGCACCGGCATGTCATAGCCGCCGAAGCCCACCATCCGGGCTCCCAGCGCGCGGTGGGCCGCGTTCAGGGGCGTGGTCTTCAGCATCGCTTCGGTCAGGGTATCGGCCATTCAGACTCTCGCGGTCGCGTGTTGATGCGGAAAGCTCCGCCGTCCTCGCGCCCCCGCTGTCTGTGAAGCCTGAGAGATTCCGGTGCCGGAAAAATGGCACCTTGCTCCGTCGGCGCGATCCGCAGATCGACTTTCCAGCGTCCGTATGTCCTCGCGGTCCGTTTGCCTGAGCGTTTCCGGGGCGGTTGCGCCTTCGGCTCCGGGCCCGACTCATGGGCCCGATCTCTCCCGCGAGAGCGGGTCCAAAGGCCTCGGAACCCGCCCTGAGTCAAGCGTACGAAAGAGAATCCACCCTATCGTGATCGACGCAGGCCCTATTCGTAGAAATCCTCGACATCGGGAATACGGGTGAAGGCGATCTTGGCCCCGATATAGTCGGGCAGGCCCGCCTTTGGGCCGATGCTGACCGTGTCCTTGCCATAGCGGCGGTTCAGGGCATCCAGCGCCTGCGACAGTTTCAGCGATGGCGCGGTGCCGCCCTGATCCGGGGCCTCGCCGAACAGGTCCGTCTGCGCCGCGCCGCAGGGTTTCAGGTGATGGACCGCCACCCCGACATAGCTCAGACGTCCTGCCTCCAGTTCTGGCTCAACCTTGCGCCACAGGCTGTCCAAGGCCGTCAGAAGCGCAAAGGTGTCCTGGGTTGGGGCGACGGCACAGTGAAGCCCCGCCGTCTGCCAGCCGCGCCGCCCGCTTCGCGGCGTTCCCTTGGGGCCCATGTCCAGATGCAGGCTGACACTGGCCCCCGTCTGGCCCATCCGTCGCAGCCGCGCTCCGCATTTGACCAGCAGACGCCGCGCCACCGCCTTGGCCTTGACCGGAGTCCGCATGTCCTGCGCCAGCACATGGCTGTGGCTGATGGAGGCGGGCGGATTGGGCGGCGGCACCTCGCTCTCCAGCCCGTGCAGGCCGCGCCAGATGCGCTCGCCTTCGATACTGTTCCAGACGGCGCGGGCCTGTTTGCCGCTCATGGCCCACAGGCCGGCGGTATCGACCACCCCGGCCTTCTCCAGCCGCGCCAGCATGCGCGACCCGATCCCCGGATATTTCGACAGAGGCAGCTCCAGCAGCGGACCGGGCAGTTCATGGGCCCTCAGGACCGTCAGCCCGTCCGGCTTCTTCATTCCGCACGCCGTCTTGGCCAAGAACCGCGACGGGGCGATCCCCACGGACGAGTGAAGACAGTCGCCAACATTCGCGCGAATGCCCGCCTGAATCCGTTGCGCCAGAGCCACCGCTTTGGCCTCCTGCCGCTCCGGCCCGATCAGTTCGCAGGAGCATTCGTCGATCGACCCGACCTTCCAGACCGGAATGTGCCGGTCGATCTCGGCCATGATCTGCTTGTGGACCTGGACATAGAGGTCCGGCCGGGCCTCGGCCACGATCAGGCCCGGGCAGAGCTGTCGCGCTTCCGACACCCGCATGCCGGTGCGGATACCGAAGGGGCGGCTCTCATAGCTAGCCGCGATGGCCCCGGTATATTCGCTGGGGGCCGGGCGGACGATGACGGGCCTGCCGCGCCAGTCGGGGTTCATCTGCTGCTCGACGCTGGCGAAGAAGGCGTTCAGATCGACGAACAGCCAGCGCAGGTTCGCACCGTTGTTATCCTGCTCTGTTCCGGCCTTCTCCATGGCTGGAACATAACAGGAACAAATGCGGGCGAGGAGTCGGATTCAGCGTGCGTAGGCGTTCAGCTCGGCCAGATAGCCAGCCTTGGCCTCCTCTGGCAGGAACGACCCCTCGAAACTGTTCCGCGCCATCTGCACGATCTGTTCGCGCGACAGGCCCACGGCCTTGGCCAGCTGGCGATAGTTCTCGTTCACATAGCCGCCGAAATAGGCCGGGTCGTCCGAGTTGAGGGTGACGTGCAGGCCCCGGCGCAGCATCTCGGGCACCGGATGGTGCTTCAGGTCATCGACGACGCAGAGCTTCAGATTGGACAGCGGACAGACCGTCAGCGTCATCTGTTCGGCGGCCAGTCGCGCGATCAGGGCCTCGTCCTCCATCGACCGGTTGCCGTGGTCCATGCGGTCGATCTTCAGCAGGTCCAGGGCCTCGTGCACGTAGGCGGGCGGACCTTCCTCCCCGGCATGGGCACACAGTTTCAGGCCCAGGTCGCGGGCGGCGGCGAACACACGCTGAAACTTCGACGGCGGGTGGCCCATCTCGGACGAATCCAGCCCCACGCCGATGAAGTGATGCAGATAAGGCTTGGCCATCTCCAGCGTGGCGAAGGCCTCGTCCTCGGTCAGGTGGCGCAGGAAGCTGAGAATGAGACCGCTCGAAACCCCCAGCTCCGCCCTGGCCCGATCAATCCCCGCGATCAGCCCCTCGACCACCACGCCGAACGGCACGCCACGGTCGGTATGGGTCTGAGGGTCGAAGAAGATTTCGGCGTGGCGCACATTGTCGGCGGCCGCCCGTTGAAAATAGGCAAAGGCCAGATCCTCGAAATCCTGTCGCGCCAGCAGCACCGCCGCGCCCGCATAATAGATGTCGAGAAAATCCTGCAGGTTCGAAAAATCATAGGCGGCCCGCACGGCCTCGACGCTGTCATACGGGATCGCCACGCCGTTGCGCCGCGCCAGCTCGAACATCAACTCGGGCTCCAGCGAGCCCTCGATATGCAGATGCAGTTCGGCCTTGGGCAGGCCGGCGATGAAGGTGTCGAGGGACATTGAGGCTCCGGGTTTGGCACCTAGCCTACCACTTTTCCTCCCTATGCAATGGGGAGGGGGACCACGAAGTGGTGGAGGGGGAGGCGCGGGATCAAAGGGATTGGCGATTCAGGTAGGGGACATCAGCGCCGCCCCCTCCGTCACGCCGCGTATTCGCGGCGCGCCACCTCCCCACCGCGTGGGGAGGTGAACTACATCCGCTCCGGCGTCGCGATGCCCAGCAGGTCCAGCGCGATCTCCAGCTGATCCAGAGCCGCCTTCGACAGCGCCAGGCGCGACGCCTTCGTCGCCTCATCCGGCGCGATCAGGACCGGGCAGGCGGCGTAGAATTTCGAAAAACTCTGCGCCAGCCGATAGGCATGCTCGCTGATCAGATGCGGCATGCGCTTGTCATAGGCCTCGGTCACGGCCTGTGAAAACGCATCCAGCGTCAGGGCCAGATCGCGCTCGGCCGGCTCGCCGATGACGATGGTGCCGGGGGCCAGACCCTGTTCACCAGCCTTGCGCAGCAGGGATTTGATCCGCACCGCCTGGTACAGCAGATATGGCCCGGTCTTGCCCTCGAAGCTCATGAACCGGTCCAGATCGAAGACGTAGCTGGTGGTTCGCGCGTTCGACAGGTCCGCGAATTTCAGCGCCGCGATGGCCACCTTGTGCGCCGTGTCCTCGAACTCGGCCTCGGCCAGGTCGTCGCCCAGCTTGGCCTCGCGCAGCCGCTCGCGCGCCTTGTCGGTGGCCTGGGTGATCAGGTCGTGCAGCTTCAGCACCCCGCCCGCGCGGGTCTTGAACGGCTTGCCGTCCGTGCCGTTCATGGTGCCGAAGCCGAGGTGCTGCAAACTGCCCTCGGTCGCATATCCGGCCAGATAGGCCGCGCGGAACACCTGTTCGAAATGCTCCGCCTGTCGCTCGTCGACGACATACAGGATCAGGTCCGGATCGACCACTTTACGCCGATCCAGAATGGTGGCCAGGTCGGTCGTACCGTACATGGCCGAGCCTTCCGAGCTGATGACCAGCAGCGGCGGCGGCGACGGAGCTTCGATCACCGAGCCGTCGGCCAGCTTCTTCTTGCGGGTCTCCCCGGGCCGGGCGACGTGGACCACGCGGGCGCCGTCGTCCTCGACCAGAAGGCCGGTGCTCTCCAGATGTGCGATCATCTCGGCCATGACCGGATCGGCATCGCTCTCGCCGTTCCACAGGTCGAAGGTCACGCCCAACGCCCCGAATTCGCGCTCTAGCGCCGTGCGGCTGACCGCAACGAAATGCTGCCACAGGGCGCGGTAGCCGGGACGTCCGCCCTGCAGCTCCGCCGTCGCCTTGCGCGCGCGGTCGCGGAACGCGGGGTCTTCCTTGGCCTGACCGGCGGCCTGGGGATACAGCCGCTCCAGATCCTCCAGGCTGACCGGACTATCAGCAGGGAAGGGCCCATCACCCTCGGCCAGAAACGCTGCCGCCTTGCCCTCGTCACCCACGGCGACGATCAGCAGCCCCATCTGGAAGCCCCAGTCGCCGAAGTGGGCGTCGCCCCAGACGGTGTCGCCCCGGAATCGGAACAGCCGTTTCAGGCTCTCGCCGATGATGGAGCTGCGCAGGTGGCCGACATGCATCGGTTTGGCCACATTCGGTCCGGCGAAGTCGATCACGACCTTGCGCGGTGCCTCGACGATGGCTGCTCCGGCATGGGCGGTATCGCCCGCCACCTGCGCCGCGCGTTCGGCCAGTGCCGCGTCGGCCAGTTTGAAGTTGATGAACCCCGGCCCGGCCACCTCGACCGACGTCAGACGCGGATCGTTGGCCAGCCGTTCTGCGATCTTGCCCGCCAGTTCGCGCGGATTGGCCTTCATCGCCTTGGCGGCGGCGAGGGCCCCGTTCGACTGGAAATCGGCCAGATCGGGTCGGTCCGACGGCGTCACGCGTGCCAGGCCGGCGTCCACGCCTTCGGCGGCGAAGGCGGCGGCGACCGCTTCGCCCAACTGGGTCCGGAGGTCACTCATTATTGGGCTGGAGGCTGCGTCGTCGGTGCGGCAGGTGCCGCTGTCCCGGCGTTGATACGGAAACGGCTGCCGTCGCGGTTGAACTGGGCCATTTCCGGCGTGACATCGAAACCAACCAGAATTTCGAAGTTGTCTCCGCTGGTCGTCACGTCCGCGCGGGGGATGATGACGGTCTGGGTCTCGACCATCGACGTGCGATCGGCCCCTTCGAATGCCACGGGCAGGTCAAAATAGGTCTTGGCCAGTACAGCCTTGTTCCGTTCGGTGACGGCGATCCAGTAGCGGTATGTACGACCGTCCGTCTGGGCCTGCGGACCGCGACCCAGGTTGAACAGGATGCGGGTGTCCACGGTGATCGGCTGGTCCGCCTGGTACATGCAGTTGGAAGTCAGGCCCTCGATCTCGCCGGTGAAGCCGACATTGGCGGCCGCAGGACGATCGCCGGTCATTTCGACGTAGCGTGCTGCGTCGTAGAGGATTTTCACATAGGGGCACGGGCCTGCGGCGGCATTGCGCCGCAATGGGGCGATGCGCGGCGCGCGGGTGCTGCGCTCGGGTTCTTCGGACGCGCCTTGTTGCCCGGGACGCTGCTGCGGTGATTGAGCCTGAGCAGTCAGTGGCACCATGGTGGCCGCGACGATGGCCGAGGCCAGGGACAGTTTCAGGACGCGACGCATCGGTGATTTCTTCCAGTCAACAGGGAGACGCGCGGCGACAGCCTGACGCAACGCGAACGCTCGCCGCTGATAGCGGCTAAAGCGAGGCGCGGCAAACGCGCCGTGTCGTGAAACCGAGGTGGCGTGGCCGGGCCGCAATGACTAGGTTTGAACTCATGACCCTGACCGATGTCGTGCCCGTCTCCGACAAGCGCGCCCTGACCGTACGAATGGCTACCCCGCGCGGCTTCTGCGCCGGGGTCGATCGCGCCATCCAGATTGTGGAGCGTGCGCTCGAGAAGTTCGGGGCTCCGGTCTATGTCCGGCATGAGATCGTGCACAACAAGCATGTGGTCGATCGGCTGAAGGCCATGGGGGCGGTGTTCGTCAAGGAACTGGACGAATGCCCGGACGACCGGCCCGTCGTCTTCTCCGCGCACGGCGTGCCCAAGTCGGTGCCCGCCACTGCCCGCTCGCGTGAGATGCTGTTCCTGGATGCCACCTGTCCGCTGGTGTCCAAGGTCCATGTCGAGGCCGAACGCCACCACGCCAATGGCCGCCACATCGTCCTGATCGGCCATGCAGGTCATCCTGAAGTTGTCGGCACCCTGGGCCAGCTGCCGCCCGGGTCCATCAGCCTGGTCGAGACGGTCGAGGATGCGGAAGCATTTCAGCGTCCCGGCGATGCCCCTCTGGCCTATGCGACCCAGACCACGCTGTCGGTGGACGACACCTCCGAAATTCTGGCCACGCTGAAGCGCCGTTTCCCCGAACTGCCCGACCCGCACAAGGAAGACATTTGTTACGCCACGACCAACCGTCAGGAGGCGGTCAAGCGGCTGGGCGAGGGGTGTGACTTGGTGCTGGTCGTGGGATCGAAGAATTCGTCCAATTCCGTGCGACTGGTCGAGGTGGCCTTGCGGGCGGGAGCGGGCGCGGCCCAGCTGGTCGACGATGCGTCGCACGTGGACTGGACCTGGTTCGATGGCGTGCAGACTCTGGGCATCACGGCCGGAGCGTCTGCGCCGGAGCGGCTGATCAGCGAACTGGTCGAGGCCGTCAGTGCCCGCTTCGACGCCACGGTGATCGAGGACGACGGCGAGCGCGAGACGGTGACCTTCAAACTGCCGCGCATACTGACGACCTGAGCGCGACAAGCGGAGCCTTTACGGTACTGTGGCGTTCTGGGGCGAGTGTTTCGGGGAGCCATCATGTTGTTTCGTCAGCGTTCAATCTGTGTAGCGGCCCTGTTCGCCCTGGGTCTGACTGCCTGTGACCGCGGTGTGGAACCGGTCCCGCCGCCCGTCACACCTGTACCCCCGGTGGCTGATGCAGCACCCGTCACCGCCCGCTATGTCTGCGACAGCGGCCTGACCATAAGGGCGGCCTATCCCGACCCGGAATCGGCCCAGGTCACATGGCGCGATCAGATACGCGTGCTGCGCAGTGCCCCGATCCCTTCGGGTGCCCGCTATATCGACGAAGCCGTGGAATGGACGCTGAGCGCCCGCGATGGAGTCGAGACCGGTGTGCTCACGCGCGTGGACTCTGCCGGTGGCGAGGTGCTCGAGACCTGTCGCCGTAACCTGCCGCTGGTCGTGACGGCTCCGCCTATCACTGAGACCGCGTCGACGACCAAGGCACCTCAGGCCGCACCCGGCGGCGTCCTGCCTGCGTCGCCTCCCTGCAAGGGCAATCAACTGACTCTGTCGGCGGATGGCGGCGATGCGGGTGCGGGCAACCGCGTCGCCATCATCGGCGTGCGCAACACGGGCACCCAGGCGTGCAGCCTCACCGGCTATCCCGCCGTCACGGTCCAGGACCGTCAGAACCGCACCCTCAGCGCCATTCGGTCAGAAACCACGCCCGGCAGCTATCTGCGGGCCGGTCAGGCCCCGGCACCCGTCAATCTGGCCCCCAATGCCAAGGCCTTCTTCGACATTGCCTGGAACGTCGTGCCCAATGAGGCTCAGGGCCAGACGACCTGTCCGTCGGTGACCCGCGTTCGAGCCACCGTGCCGGGCGACGACACGGCCATCGCCCTGTCCCAGGCCTTCACGCCCTGCGGCGGGCGTGTCCGCATCAGCCCTTTCAGGTCTGAGGCCGAGCCCGAACCTGCCCCCGCGAACTGAACACAAAAAAGTCGGTTCGAACCTGCGCAAGGGTCGCCGGGCCGCGCTATAAGGCTGTCCTCGTTCGCGGCCAGGACCCTTCGCCATGACCCAGACTTATGACCTGATCGTCCGGGGCGGCGAAGTCGCCAATCATGCCGGACATGGCCTGGCCGACGTCGGTGTCCGCGACGGCCGTATCGCCTTCATCGGCGATCTGTCCCAGGCTTCGGCGGGGGAGGTGGTCGATGCCACCGGCCTGACCGTCCTGCCCGGCGTCATCGACACACAGGTCCATTTCCGCGAACCCGGCCTGGAGTGGAAGGAAGACCTGGAGACCGGTTCGCGCGCCGCGGCCCTGGGCGGCGTCGTCGCCGTGTTCGAGATGCCGAACACCAATCCCAACACCACCGACCCGGCGACGCTGGAAGACAAGCTGGCCCGCGCCCGCGACCGGATGTGGACCGACCACGCCTTCTACATCGGCGGTACCCACGGCAATGCCGCGTATCTGGGCGAGCTGGAGCGACTGCCCGGCTGCTGCGGGGTCAAGGTCTTCATGGGGGCCTCGACCGGCGACCTGCTGATCGCCGACGACGATGGCGTGCGCGAGGTCCTGTCGAACGTCAGCCGCCGCGCCACCTTCCATTCCGAGGACGAATACCGGCTGGCCGAACGCCGCGACCTGGCCCGTCCCGGCGACTGGACCAGCCACACCGACGTCCGCGACGCCGAGAGCGCCATCATGAGCACGCGCCGCCTGGTTCGCCTGGCGCGCGAGGTCGGCCGCCGCATCCACGTGCTGCACGTCTCGACGGCGGAAGAGATCGCATTTCTGGCTCACCATCGCGATGTCGCCACCGTCGAGGTCACGCCGCAGCACCTGACCCTGGACGGCGACGAGGCTTATGAGCGGCTCAAGGGCTATGCCCAGATGAACCCGCCGATCCGCAATGCCCCGCACATCGCGGGCCTGTGGCACGGCATTCAGCAGGGCGTAGTGGACGTGCTCGGTTCCGACCACGCCCCGCACACCATCGAGGAAAAGGCCAAGCCCTATCCCGCCTCGCCCTCCGGCATGCCGGGCGTCCAGACCCTGGTGCCCGTCATGTTGACCCACGTGGCGAACGGAAAGCTGTCGCTGGAGCGGTTCATCGATCTGACGTCCGCCGGTGCCCAGCGCGTCTTCGGCACCGCGAACAAGGGCCGCATGGCCGAGGGCTATGACGCCGACCTGACCCTCGTCGACCTGAAGGCGAAACACAAGATCCGGCACGAGGACATGGCCAGCCGCTGCGGCTGGACCCCCTTCGACGGCTTCGAGGCCACCGGCAAGGCCGTCGCCACCATCGTGCGCGGTCGCGTCGTCATGAAGGACGGCGAACTGATCGGCCAGGCGCACGGCCGGCCCGTGCGGTTCATGGAGACCTTGGCCTGAGCCTCAGTAGTAAGGATCCATCGCGCGGACATTGCCCGAAACCGTCACGCGGCAGATCGAGCGATAGGTCCCGGTCGCCATGGTCAGTTCAAACTCGCCGCCACCGGCGTCGCGCACGCTGATCGGGACGCTGGAGCCATAGGGGCGGTTCTGGAACTCGTCCGCGCGCCGCGAACACGCCTCCTGCGCCGCATCCGGCGCACCACGGACCCAGCGACTGTTGGAGTGACGGCGATTGCTGGCCTCGGCCTCACCCGCCAGATAGCCGTCATGATAGCCGGGCGTCTCATGGCGATCGTCGTAGTCGGCCCCGTAAAGCGCCGCCTGATAGCCGCGCTCATACTCCCGATCGTGATCCCGATCCGTCTCGCCGTGCCGCCGGTTGTGGGACGCCAGCGCCGCGACCAGCCCGATCAGGGCCACACCGGCTACCGCCGCTGCGGCCCCGTCAGACGAAGAATTGCTGCCTCCGCCACACTCGCTTCGCCCGGCCTGATTGATGGAATCGTATCGCCCGTCCCGCGTCATGATCGACACGCATTCGTCGCCGCGCCGCCAGTAGGTCATGCGACCGTCGCCGATCACCTCGCTGCGGTCCGTGGCCTGATAGCCCCTGCGCTGAAGTTCGCCCTCGGCCTGTCCTGCGCGCGCCCCGACCATGTCCGACAGTCTAGGGGGCGTCTGGGCCGAGGCGGTCGAGGCCAGACCGACGGCGAAAGCGAGTGATGTGGCTGCAAGGCGGCGTGCGAACATGGTGGTTCTCCCTTCCCTGACGAAAGAAAACCACGATACGCAGACGGGTTCCAGCGCAGGCGTGCTTAACGCCCTCAGATCGAGAAACTGACCCCGCAGCCGCAGTTGGAGGCGGCGTTCGGATTGCGGATCACGAACTGAGCGCCCGCCAGTTCGTCCACCCAGGCGATCTCCGAGCCCTTGAGGAAGGGCAGGGAGACGGCGTCCACCAGAGCGGTCTGACCGTCGTTCTCGATGCGGATGTCATCGGCCTCTGCGGCCTGAACCAGATCCAGCCGGTACTGGAACCCCGAACAGCCACCGCCGTCGACGGCGACGCGCAGCATGACCGGATGGCCCTCGACCTCGCCCAGCTGGGCCAGGCGCTTCGCCGCGCTGTCGGACAGCGACAGGCCGTGCCCGCCGGTGGCTGGGGAAATCTGGAACGACGCTGGAGATTGGACGGTGCTCACAGGCCTCTATATGAGGCGCTGACGGGCGACCGCAACGGTCGGCCCCATCAAATGAGCCGCCATCCGTGTCCTTCGACCGCGCGCCCTATGCCGAATATCCCGAACACAGCCGTGGTCGTCTGACGCACGAGCCCATCAGCCGTACGCGCAATGCCTATGCCCGTGACCGCGACCGCATCATCCACGCCACGGCCTTCCGTCGCCTGAAGGAGAAGACCCAGGTCTTCGTCGCGCATGAGGGTGACCATTATCGCACCCGCCTGACCCACAGTCTGGAGGTGGCCCAGATCGCCCGCTCGCTGGCTCACGCGCTGCGGCTGGACACCGATCTGGCCGAGACCGTGGCCCTGGCCCATGACCTGGGCCATCCGCCTTTCGGCCACGCGGGCGAAGACGAATTGCAGGCCCAGATGCTGCCGTGGGGCGGCTTCGATCACAACGTCCAGACCTTCCGCGTCGTGACCGAGCTGGAGGAACGCTATCCCCAGTTCGAGGGCCTGAATCTCAGCTGGGAAACCATCGAGGGCGTCATCAAGCACAACGGCCCGGTCGATCACATGCTGGCCGAACCCGCATGGAAGGCCGTCGCAGACTATGCCCCGCGCTGGGACCTGCGCCTGGGCACCTTCGCCTCGCTGGAGGCCCAGGCCGCCGCTATCGCCGACGACATCGCCTACAACAACCATGATGTGGATGACGGGGTTCAGGCGGGGCTGTTCACCCTCGACGATCTGGCCCAGGTGCCCCTGATCGGTCCGATCCTGCATCAGACCCGCCGCGACTGGCCCGATATCGACGAGCGGATGATCCGCATCGAGGCCGTGCGCCGCATGATCGGGGCCATGGTCGAGGATGTGCTGGCCGAGACCGAAGCCCGCATCGAGGCCGCCGGCATCCGCTCGACCGAGGACGTGCGCACCGCCGACCGCACACTGGTGGCCTTCTCTCCGCAGATGCTGGCCGACCTGGGGGTGCTGCGCCAGTTTCTGTACCAGCGCATGTACCGCCACTACCGGGTCAACCGCACCCGCAGCCAGGCCCGGCGGATACTCGCCGAAATGTTCCAGCTGTTCATGGCCGAACCCGAGACCATGCCGCCGGAATGGTCGGGCAAGGCCGGCGTGGCAGACGAGGGGAAGCGCGCCCGTGCCGTCTGCGATTACATCGCCGGCATGACCGACCGCTATGCCATCGAGGAGCACAAGAAGCTGTTCAGCCTCGACCTCGCCCTCGATCTGTGATTCCTGACGGTGGGGCGGCTAGACTGATCACCCGCGCCTCCGATTCGCGCGGACACTGAAGGCGCGACCGATGTCACACGAAGATCCCTACCGTCCGAACACGGGCCGCGACCGCGGGGCCTATACGCCGCCGACCGACGACGACCTGCCCTTCGACCGCCAGAGCTATGACCCGCGCCGTCCGCGCGGCGGCGGCCACGGCGGTGGCGGCGGCAAGGCCCCGCCCGTGACCCTGATCGTCAGCGCCCTGGTGCTGCTGGCTATCATCATCGGCATCGTCGTCATGTTCAACATGGACGGGCTGTCGCCGTCAGAGGACGCGCCGCCTGCCGTCGGCACCGTCGTCGGCCAGATGAAGGCTGCGCCTCCTGTCGATGCCCAGCCGGTCGATCCCGCCGCCGGCATCGACGTCTATGACAATGCCGGCGGTGTTCCGACCACGCCGCCGACCTTCACTGCGCCGCCGGAAGAAGTTCAGCCGCGTCCCGAGCCGCGCCCGCTGGACTCAGCGCCGCCCGTCGTCCGTCCGGTCCCGGCGACCCCGCCTGCGACCCGCCCGGCCACGCCGCCCGCCGAAACGCGTCCCTCCACACCAGCCACCACCGGCGGCAGCGCCAGCGTCCAGATCGGTGCCTTCTCGACGCCCGGCATCGCCGAGACCCAGTACAACGCCATCGTCGGTCGCTATTCCCGCTTCACCCAGGGCGGTGCGCGTCGCATCCAGGAAGTCCAGTCCTCCAGCGGCTCGACCCTGTATCGCACCAGTGTCGCGGGCCTCAGCCGCGAACAGGCCACCGGCCTGTGCAATGCGATCAAGGCCTCCGGCGGCGACTGCATCGTGCGCTGACCGGGGTGACCAGCGCCGCCATATATGGCTGTAGCGGCCATCGCCTGACCGACGAGGAGCGGGCCTTCTTCGCCGAGGTCCGCCCCTGGGGCTTCATCCTGTTCCGCCGCAACATCGGCAGCCCGGATCAGGTTCGCGCCCTGACCGCCGATCTGCGTGACAGCGTCGGCTGGGACGCCCCCATCCTGATCGATCAGGAGGGCGGTCGGGTCCAGCGCATGGGCCCGCCGCACTGGCCCAAATATCCGCCGGGTGACGCCTATCTGAAGGCGACCAACGATCCGCTGGCCGCGCGCGGGCTGGTCCGTCTGGGCGCACGACTGATGGCGCATGATCTGAGGGCCGTCGGCATCACCATCGACTGCATGCCGGTGCTCGATGTGCCGGTGCCGGGCGCACACGACATCATCGGCGACCGCGCCTATGCGACCGATCCCGCGACCGTGGCGCTTCTGGGCCGTTCAGCGGCCGAAGGGATGCTGGCCGGCGGCGTCCTGCCGGTGATCAAGCACATGCCGGGCCACGGCCGCGCCTTTGCCGACAGCCACAAGGAACTTCCGACCGTCCACGCCGATCTGGACACTCTCGACGCCTGGGATTTCGCGCCCTTCAAGGCCCTGTCCGACATGCCCATCGCAATGACGGCGCACGTCGTCTTCACCGCCATCGACAAAAAGCGCCCGGCGACCCAGTCGAAGAAAGCCATCAAGCTGATCCGCCAGCATCTGGGCTTCAACGGTCTGCTGCTCTCCGACGATCTGGTCATGAACGCCCTGTCGGGCACCCTGACCGAGCGGGCCGAGGCCTCGCTGAAGGCCGGCTGCGACCTCGTCGTCCACTGGAACGGCGACATGGCCGAGATGCGTCAGGTGGCCGAAGGGGTCGGCAAGCTGAAAGGCAAGTCGGCTCGCCGCGCCGACGCCGCCCTGGCCCGCATCGTCCACACGCCGGAGCCGCTGGACGAGTTCGAGGCCCGAGCCCGTTTCGGCGCTATGCTGGACGGCAAGCTGGACGCAGCGCGCGGGCCGGATGTTGGCGAGGCTCAGGCTCCCCTCCTGGCCTCAAGTAGCGCGACGCGCGATAGGCCAGTGTGAAGTGACCGAAGCCTTCCAACCTAATCTGGACTTCACCGCCGTCGAACAGGTCGATGCGCGCGAGGCCTTCGTGGTCGATCTGGAAGGCTATGAAGGCCCCCTGCATGTCCTTCTGGCTCTCGCCCGAACACAGAAGGTCGATCTGCTGAAGCTGTCGATCACCCGACTGGCCGAACAGTATCTGGCCTTCGTGCATGAGGCGCGGCGCAGGAATTTCGCGCTCGCTGCCGACTATCTCGTGATGGCGTCCTGGCTGGCCTATCTGAAGTCCCGCATGCTGCTGCCGCGCACGGAAAAGGGCAAGGGCGAGGAGCCACCCGCCGAGGAGATGGCCGCCGCCCTCGCGTTCCGTTTGCAGAAGCTGGAGGCCATGCGCCGCGCGGTGGAGGCCATCACCAGCCGACCCCGGCTGAAGCGCGACGTCTTCACGCGCGGCGACCCGGAGGCCACGGTCATTGTTCCGTCCGACCGTATCGACGCCAGCCTGTACGAACTGATGGCCGCCTATGTCACCCAGCGGCGCCGCGAGGAGCAGCGGCGCTATAATCCTGGCCAGCGCGTCGAGGCTTTTGCCCTTGAGGCCGCCCGCGACTGGCTGCGCGACATCCTGCCCCGGATGGAAGACTGGACACCGCTGGACCGCGTCGCGCCCGAACGCACCGACGCCGACGGCCCGTCCCAGGCCAGCTTTACCGCCTCCACCCTCTCGGCCAGTCTGGAACTGGTCAAGGAGGGGGCGATGGACGTGAAACAGGCGACGGCCTTCGCCGAGGTCTATCTGAAGCGGCGGGGGCAGGGGATGCCGCTGGAACTGACGCCGTGATCCAGTTCGCCCCTGACGACACCGAGATCGAGCGTCGCGTGGAGGCCCTGCTGTTCGCCGCCTCCGGGCCGCTGTCGGCCGCCGAGATCGCACGTCGCCTGCCCGAGGGTGCCGATGTCGGCGGGGCCATATCGGCCCTGCGCGATCGCTATCAGGGGCGGGGGGTCGAGCTGGAATGCGTCGCCGACCGCTGGCGTTTCCGCACGGCCGCCGACCTGTCGTTCATGATGACCGAAGAACGGGAAGAGCCGCGCCGCCTGTCCAAGGCCGCGCTGGAGACCCTTGCCATCATCGCCTACCACCAGCCCTGCACCCGCGCCGAGATCGAGAGCGTGCGCGGCGTCTCCCTGTCGCGCGGGACTTTGGACCTGCTGCTGGAGATGGGCTTCGTCAAGCTGAAGGGCCGCAGGCGCACGCCCGGTCGCCCCGTGACCTATGCCACCGCCGACCGCTTCCTGGAGCATTTCGGACTGTCCAATCTCTACGACCTGCCCGGCGTGCAGGAGATGAAGGCCGCCGGCCTGCTGGACCTGTCCATTCCCGTCGGCTTCGAGGTCCCCGACCCGTCCCGCGCCTCCGACGGCGACGACGAGCCTCTCATGCCCGGCGACGAGGACAGCCCCGAGTTCGCTCAGGATTTCGTGGCCGAGGACCAGAGCTGAAGCGGCGCGTTGGTTGGACGACAAAACAGAGTCCACTCAGTCCACTCGGTCCACCTATCTGCAACACTCTCCTTTCAATGGCATCATGGCATGCGGTCACGTCAAAAGCGGACGCAGGCATCAGGCCACCCCCTTTATTCGCCATGGACTGGGAAAGGATCACCTTGCGTCGCTCCCCCCGTTTGCTAATCCGCTTGGATGATCGCTCGCCTTAGACCCGTCCCGTTCAATCTCGGCCCCGTGCATTTCGTCGGCATAGGCGGCATCGGCATGAGCGGCATCGCCGAGATCATGCTCAAGATCGGCTATTCGGTTCAGGGCTCGGACGCCAAATCGTCGGCCAATACCGAGCGGCTGGAAAAGTTGGGTGCCCGCATCTTCATCGGCCATCACGCCGCGCACGTCAGCGAGGGTGTCTCGGCGGTGGTCTATTCCACGGCGGTTCAGCCGACCAATCCGGAAATGGTCGAAGCGCGCGCCCGCCGCATCCCCCTGGTCCGCCGGGCCGAGATGCTGGCCGAGCTGATGCGGCTGCAATTCTCCATCGCGGTCGGCGGCACCCACGGCAAGACGACGACGACCTCCATGGTCGCGGCCTTGCTGGACGCGGGTGGACTGGACCCCACCATCGTCAACGGCGGTATCATCAACGCCTATGGGACCAACGCCAAGGTCGGCGACGGCGACTGGATCGTGGTCGAGGCGGACGAGAGCGACGGCAGCTTCCTGCGCCTGAAATCCACCGTGGCCATCGTCACCAATATCGACCCGGAACACCTGGATCACTACGGCGACTTCGACGGGGTGCGAAAGGCCTTCGTCGATTTCGTGGAGAACATCCCCTTCTACGGCTTTGCCGCCGTCTGCCTGGATCATCCGGAGGTCCAGCGTCTGGTCGCCGCCATCGATAACCGGCGTCTGGTCACCTATGGACTGAACCCCCAGGCCATGGTGCGCGCCGACAACATCGAGATGGGGCCGGACGGCTGTCGCTTCGACGCCGTCTTCAAGGGCGCGGGCACAGAGGCCGACGAAACGCGGATCGAGGGCCTGCACCTGCCCATGGCCGGTGGGCACAACATCGCTAATGCGCTGGCCGCGATCGCCGTCGCGCGCGAGCTGGACGTGGACGACGCCGCCATCAAGGCCGGTCTGGCCGGCTTCGGCGGGGTCAAGCGCCGCTTCACCACCACCGGCGTCGTCAACGGCGTGCGCATCGTCGATGACTATGGCCACCACCCGGTCGAGATCGCCGCCGTCCTAAAGGCCGCCCGCCAAGTGGCCCAGAACGCAGACGGCCACGGCCGCGTCATCGCCGTGGTTCAGCCGCACCGCTACACCCGCCTGCGCGACCTGATGGAGGAGTTCTCGACCTGCTTCTCCGACGCCGACGCCGTCATCGTCGCCGACGTCTATCCGGCGGGCGAGGAGCCCCTGAACGGCATCGACAAACACGCCCTCGTCGAAGGTATCCGCCGCTTCGGCCACCGCTCGGTGCAGCCGCTGGAGGGGGTCGAAACCCTGGCCGGTGTTGTGGCCGACGAGGCCAAGTCGGGCGACTTGGTCGTCCTGCTGGGCGCCGGCGATATCACCCAGTGGGCCTATGCCCTGCCGGGGCAGTTGGAGGCGCGGTCTTGAGCTGGCGAGACAGCCTTCCCTCCGTCCGCGGCAAGCTACTGCTCGACGAACCCCTCGCGCCCTTCACCTGGTTCCGCGTGGGCGGAAGCGCTGACGCCCTGTTCATTCCCGCAGACCCCGACGACCTCGCCGACTTCCTGAAGGCAGTCGACCCGTCCGTCCCCGTGACCGTCCTCGGCGTCGGCTCCAACGTCATCGTGCGCGACGGCGGCGTTGAGGGTGTGGTCATCCGGTTGGCCGGGCGCCCTTTCGCCGGGATCACGACCGAGGGCGACACCATTACGGCGGGCGCGGGCGCACTCGATTCCATGGTCGCCAGGGCCTCGGCCAAGGCCGGGCTTGCGGGGCTGGAGTTCTATGCGGGCATCCCCGGCACCATCGGCGGGGCCCTGACCATGAATGCGGGCTGCTATGGTTCCGAGACCAAGGACATCCTGGTCTCGGCCTGGGGCCTGACGCGGTCGGGCGAGCGGGTTGATTATACCCTGGCTGACTTCGGCTACACCTATCGCCACTCCGAGGCACCCGCCGACATTATCTGGATCGAGGCCACCTATCGCGGCACGCCTGATGCACCCGAGGCCGTCGCCGCCCGCATCAGCGAGATCACCAGCCGCCGCGAACAGACCCAGCCGATCCGCGAAAAGACCGGCGGCTCCACATTCAAGAACCCGCCCGGCCATTCCAGCTGGAAACTGGTCGACGAAGCGGGCTGGCGCGGAAAGCTCCACGCCGTCACCGGCGGCGGGGCCATGTTCAGCGAACTGCACTCCAACTTCATGATCAATCCCGGCGAGGCGACCGCTGCGGATATCGAAGGATTGGGAGAAACAGTCCGCGCGGATGTGAAAAGTAAACTCGGCGTAAACCTTGATTGGGAGATCAAGAGGATCGGCCGCCCGCTCTGAGTTCATTGCCCCATGACCCGCCCCCTCGCTGATCTGCACGTCGCCGTCCTGATGGGCGGACTGTCGTCCGAGCGCGAGGTGTCGCTGTCGTCCGGTAAGGGTTGCGCTGACGCTCTGGAAGGGCAGGTGGCCAGGGTCACGCGCGTCGACGCGGGCCGCGACCTGGCCCAGGTTCTGGCCGCGCTCAAACCCGACGTCGTCTTCAACGCCCTGCACGGCGAATGGGGCGAGGACGGCTGCGTCCAGGGTATCCTCGAGACGCTGCAGATCCCCTACACCCACTCCGGCGTGCTCTCTTCGGCCCTGGCCATGGACAAGGACAAGTCCAAGGCCGTGCTGCGGGCCGCGGGCGTCGTCGTGCCCGGCGGCGGCCTGTTCGACCGGTTTGCGGTGGCAGCGGGTCACGTGATCCCGCCGCCCTATGTCATCAAGCCCAATGCCGAGGGCTCGTCCGTCGGGGTCTATCTGGTGCGGGCAGGCGAGGGGCCCTGTGCCGCCACCGCCGCCGACGACTGGACCTATGGCGACCTGGTCATGGTCGAGCCCTTTATCGCCGGGGCCGAACTGGCCGTCACCGTCATCGGCGAGGCGACCGGCCCACGCGCCCTGACCGTCACCGACATCACCCCGACCAAGGGCTTTTACGACTACGAGGCCAAATATGCGCCGGGCGGCTCGCGCCACGTGCTGCCGGCCCAGCTGCCGCCCGCCGTGTTCGAGCGGGCCCTGCGCCAGTCGGAGCTGGCCCATGTCGCCATGGGCTGTCGCGGCGTGTCGCGATCGGACTTTCGTTATGACGATATTAACGACGATCTCGTCTTGTTGGAGGTCAATACCCAGCCCGGCATGACCCCCACGTCTCTGGTTCCAGAGCAGGCGGCCCATGTCGGTATGGACTACCCAACCCTGGTCCGATGGATGGTGGAGGACGCCTCATGCCCGCGGTAGTGCGCGGCGGTCGGCGACAGAGCGCCGGCCAGCCTCCCAAACGCGCCGCCGCCCCGAAATCGGGTGGTCGCGGACGTGCGCCCAAAAATGCACCCAGAAACGCACCAGGCGTGCCCGGCAAGATGGCCGTCCTCGGCCGGATGGACATGTCGCCCCGTGCCGTGATCATCGCCATCGTCGCCGGGGTCGTCGTCCTGGGTGGCGTTCTGGCGACCGGTGCGCGAGCCGAGCGGATCGGGAACTCCCTGTCCAATGGCGTGGACGGCGCAACCGCCGCCATGGGCCTGAAGCTGACGCAGGTCGATATTCGCGGCTCATCGCCCGAAGCCAATGCCGCCATCCGCCGGGCCATAGCCGTCACCGCCGACCAGCCGATGACCTCTCTCGACCTTGATGTCATCCGTCAGCGGGTCGAACAGGTCGGCTGGGTCAAGGAAGCGCGGGTCGTGCGCCTGCTGCCCGACCGGCTGGTGGTGCAGGTGATCGAACATGACCGTCTGGCCGTATGGCAGTCCGGAGGCCGCAACTTCGTGGTCGACGGCAAGGGGCAGGTCATCGATGGAGCCGATGCGGGTCGCTATCCGAATCTGCCGCTGGTCGTCGGGGCCGGAGCCAATGAGACCGCGTCTGAAATTCTGCCGCTGATCGCAGAGCGTCCGCGTCTGCAGAGCCGCGTCGAGGCCATGGTGCGCGTCGACAATCGCCGGTGGAACCTGCTGCTCAAGGATGGCGGCCTGATCCAGCTGCCGGCCACAGAACAGGAAGCCGCCCTGATCCGCCTGGATGCGCTGGATCAGCGCGAGCGGCTGCTGGAGCTGGGCTTTGCCCGTATCGATCTGCGAACGCCCGAGGAGCTGGCCGTCCGGCGCTCCGACAGCGCGACCTGACAAGAACAAGAAGAGACGATCATGGCTGGCCGCACCACCGACAAGACGATCAACAGCGCAAAGGGCGCGGCCGGACGCGCGCCCGTCGTGGCCGCACTGGACCTGGGCCAGTCCAAGGTCGCCTGTTTCATCATGAAGCCCGAGGGCGTGCGCCACGCCGACCGCACCATCCGGGTCGCCGGGGCCGGTCACGTCCAGTCGCGCGGTGTGCGCGGTGGCGGCATCGTCAATATGGACGAGGCGGCCCAGGCCATAGGCCACGCCGTCGAACGGGCCGAGAAGGCGGCGGGCTCGCCTGTCTCCGGCGTCGTTGTCACGACCGCCATCGGCCAGATGGCCAGCCACAGGGTTCAGGCCCGGGTCTCCCTGGGCAGCAATCCCGTCGGCGATGCCGACCTGGCACGCGCCATCGCCATGGCCCTGGCTCAGATCCGCTATCCGAACCGCCGTCCGATCCACGTCCTGCCGATCAACTGGTCGGTCGACGGGGCCAGGGGCGTGCATGATCCGCGGTCGATGCGCGGCACCTCGCTCGGCCTCGACCTGCTGGTCGTCTCCATGGCCGAGAGCGCCTTCAACGGCCTGAGCCATTGCCTTGAGCTGGCGCATCTCGACCTTCAGGGCGTGGCGTCTGCGCCCGTCGTCTCGTCCCTCGCCGCGCTGGAAGACGACGAGATGGATCTGGGCTGCGTCTGCATCGACATGGGGGCCGGCTCGACCACGGCGGCGGTGTGGGCCGGCCGGTCCTTGCTGCATATCGAATCGATCAACGTCGGCGGAGACCACGTGACCTCCGACATCGCTCGCGGCCTGTCGACCAGCCGCGCCGGTGCCGAGCGTCTGAAGACCCTGCACGGTTCGGCCATGGCCAGCGCCAATGAGGACCGTGAGATGCTGGAGGCCCCGCCGCGGGGCGAGGACACGTCCGCCGGCTCCGTCGTCGTGCCGCGCGCCATGCTGAAAACCGTCATCGCCCCCCGGGTCGAGGAAACGCTGGAGCTGTTGCGCGACCGACTCAAGGCCGCGGGCGTTCTGGAGCCTGGTGCGGGCATTGTCCTGACCGGCGGGGCCAGCCAGCTGAACGGCGTGCGCGAATTGGCCGTGCGGGTGTTCGATCGCCCTGTGCGTCTGGGCAAGCCCCAACGTGCGCCACATTTGGCGGATGCGGCTTCCGGACCCGCCTTCTGCTCGGCGGCAGGCGTACTCCTGCGTGCGGCCTACGGCCCGCGTGAGGCCGTCTCGGCCCGCAAGCTGATGTCACGCCAGATCACCGCCGCTGATGGTCCCCGCGTCCACCAGGGCGGCCTGGTGGCCCGGATGGCGGGCTGGCTGCAAAAAAACCTGTAGTCGCGGCCGCCTGCCACACGGCGATATGTGATCCGTGACGAGACTGTGTCCAGATTGTAACATCAATGGCCCTGATTGGTCGCCAAGTAGACACAATCGCTTGCCGTGGACGGCGATGCTGTTAAGCGTGAAACCAAGTGGATTGTGCCGTTCGGCGATCCGCGTCTCGAATCTTTTATCTGGTGGGGCCTTACACATGGTTTTGAAGCGCAAGTATCTCTTCGGTACGACGATCCTCGCGGGCGTCATGGCCGTTATGGCTCCGGCCTTCGCTCAATCCGCTCCTGTCTCGCAGGACCCGGAAGCGACCGAAATCGGCGACGTTGTCGTTACCGGTTCGCGTATCCGTCGTGACCCCACCACGGTTGCCGCCCCGATCCAGACGATCCAGGGCACGGACCTGCTGAACACGGGTCAGGCCACGGTCATCGACTACCTGGCGACCATTCCCGCCCTGTCCAACTCACTGGTGCCTTCCGACACCACCGGCTCCGGCCTGAACGACGGCGGCCTCGAGTTCGCCAACCTGCGCTCGCTGGGTTCAGGCCGTACGCTGACGCTGGTTGACGGTCGTCGTCACGTTGGTTCGTCGGCGGGTACTCTGTCGGTCGACGTGTCGACCGTTCCGCGCCTGCTGATCCAGAACATCGAGATCATCACCGGTGGTGCCTCGTCCGTTTACGGCGCCGACGCCGTTTCGGGCGTGATCAACTACACCCTGCGCAAGGACTATGAAGGCCTCGAGATCGACGCCAACTACGGTGAACTGGTCCAGGGTGGCGACGCCGCGACCCGCCGCGTCTCCGTGCTGGGCGGTATCAACCTGCTGGACGATCGCCTGAACCTCTATGCCTTCGGCGAATATGAAAAGGCCGACTCGGTCCGCTCGGACCAGATCGACTGGATCGCACGCAGCCGCGTCGCCCTGGGCATCGATGCCGACCCGACCAACCCGGCTATCGGACGTGCGACCGATGGTTTCATCGACCAGGCGGAGTTCTACAACGCCCGTCGTCTGGACCGCCCGCAGTGGGGTTCCACGACCCTGGCCAACATGCAGCGCCCAAGCGCGACGACCGATCCCGACATTCCGGTCGCGGCCTGCCGCAGCTTCTCCACATCGGGTAACTGCTTCAACGTCGATCCTGCCTACACATACTGGTTCGATGGTACGACCGCCCGTCTGGCGGACTTCGGTCAGCGCATCGGCAACACCGGTGCCAGCCGTCCCTGGAACATCGGCGGCGACGGCGAGGCAGCGGGTCTGACGGCCTTTGATGCCCTCACCCGTTTCCCCGAGCAGGAAGCTCAGCGTTATCAGGTCGGTGCCAACTTCCAGGTCAACGACAACATCCGCGCCACGCTTGAAGCGAAATACACGACGGAAGACGCCTTCGACCAAGGCCAGTTCTCCTTCTGGGATATCTTCATCGTCGACGCCGGCCTGGGCTGCGGCGGCACGCCCTTCGGTTCGCCGGCCCGCACGTGCAACAATGGCCTGACCCCCGGCCTGATCGGCGGCACCAGCTCGTTCGCCACGCGTCTGGACAATGCCTTCCTGCCGGCCAACCTGGTCACGGCCATCCAGAACAACACCTTCATCCCCTATGCCAACCCGACCGCTACGGCGCCAGGTGCGCCTGGCGCTCCGGTTGCCGCGCCGATCGCCCTGCATCGCGGCTTCGGTATTCCGCGCCAGCAGCAGAACAACCGTGAAATCCAGCGCTACGTCGCAGCTCTGGAAGGCAGCTACGACCGTATCGGCTTCATCAACAATGCCAACTGGGGCGTGTCGTACACCCGTGGCGAGATGAACAACACCAACATCGAAACCGGTCCGGACGCGATCCGCTTCGGTCACGCGATGGACTCGGTTGTCGACACCGGTGGTGAAGTCAACGGTCGTCCGGGCGAAGTGGTCTGCCGGGTCCGCCTGCTGGCCGCCCGCGGCATCGCTATCCAGGAGCAGAACCCTGGTACGGCCACCCAGGTTTACACCGACCCGACGACCAACCCTGAAATCGCCGGCTGCGTTCCCTTGAATGTCTTCGGTAAAGGCAATCAGTCGCAAGCCGGCATCGATTACATCTCGGCTTCGGTTACGGTCGAGGAAACCAACATCCAGGAAAGCGCCGTCGCTACCTTCGGTGGTGAACTGGGCGACTTCTGGGGTGCGGGTGCCATCGGCTTCGCCGTCGGTGCCGAGTATCGCCGTGAATACACCGACGGTATCGGCCGCAACCGCTCGACCAACGGTCGTCTGCTGCAGCTGAACACCGGTCCGGACTTCCTGGGCGTCGAATATGAAACCGAAGAGTTCTTCGGTGAAGTCGCCATCCCGCTGTTCCGCGACAGCTGGCTGGGTGAGTTTGCCGAACTGAGCGGTTCGTATCGCTACTTCGACTACACCACCTCGGGTACGGGCGACGTCTACGGCGTCAGCCTGGTCTACCGTCCGATCCGGGACATCACGTTCAAGACCAGCTTCAACACGGCCTTCCGGGCCCCGAACCTGACCGAGAACTTCCGTCCCAACGTTCAGACGTTCGTGAACCCGCCGTTCACCGACCCCTGCGACTCGCGCGCCATCGCGGCCTTCGCTGGTGACAACGCTGCCACGATCCGCGCCAACCGGATCGCAAACTGTACGGCACTGGCGGCTGAACGGGGCCTGACCTACGACTTCGACAACAGCACGACTACGGTCGATGACGACTACCGCCCAACCTACGGCTCTGGCATCGCCAGCGTCCTGGGTGGCAACCCCGATCTGCGTCCCGAGACGTCGGAATCGTTCACTTTCTCGACGGTCCTGCGCCCCCGGTTCATCCCGAACTTCAGCCTGGTGCTCGACTACTACGAGATCACCATCGACGACGTCATCGTCACGCCTGGCGGCCAAGCCATCGCCGAGCAGTGCGTGAACGGTGCCGAACTCGACGACCTGGCCTGCAGCCTGGTTCGCCGCAACAACCCGAACAACGACGCGGATCCGTTCAACGTCTTCAAGATCGGTGGACCGGTTGGCGATCCGCTGGGTGGCTTCACCCTGCAGACCCTCAACTTCGCCAAGCTTGAAACGCGCGGTCTGGACATCACGGCCAGCTACAGCATCGACACCGAAGAAGTGTTCGGTGTGAACCTGGGCCAGATCGGCTACCAGCTTGGTGCCCTGTGGCTGATCGAACAGAAGCAGTTCACCAGCCTGACGAACCCGAACGAGTTCGGCGATCTGGCGACCGGCGTCTTCTATCCGCGCTTCGAAGGTACGTCGCGACTGACCTGGGCACCGAACGACAAGTTCAGCATCAGCTGGCTGGCCGACTTCATGGTGGCGCAGGATCTGAACAAGATCCGCAACGTCGTGGCCTCGGGTAACCTCGATCAGTCGCCGACCGACTGGTACGATACGGGTAACTTCGTCCGCCACGATGTGAACGTCCGCTACGACGTCACCGAGCAGCTTCAGCTGCGCGCTGGTGTCACCAACCTGACGGACGTCGAGCCGCCGGCATACCTCGGCTTCGCATCGACCTTCGACCCTTACGGCCGTCGCTTCTTCGTCGGTCTGAACTACAAGGTGTTCTAAGAAGCATCGCTTCCAGGAAGCACGGAAAGGGCGGCTCGCAAGAGCCGCCCTTTTTCGTTTCGCTGTGGATGACCCCCGGCAAACTGCGGCCAAGGTTAACGATTTCCGTGGCATGCGGACCGACTCAAGTTATCCGGTAACCTTCTCTTAAGCAGTTTGGGCGTTTCCTTAACGCGCTCATAACCAATGCGAATCGGCGGGGATTTCGCATCGGAACTGCAGAGCAGGGTCGGATAGGGTCTTTAGAATATGTCTCTCTCGCTGGTACGTCCGCAAAGCGCGGATCTGAAACCCCGGATCGTCGTCTTCGGCGTGGGTGGTGCAGGCGGCAATGCCGTCAACAACATGATCGACGCCGGCCTCGAAGGGGTCGAGTTCGTCGTCGCCAACACCGACGCCCAGCACCTCAGCTTCGCCAAGACCGACCGTCGGGTCCAACTGGGCGAGACGATCACCCAAGGCCTGGGCGCGGGCGCTCACCCTGAAGTCGGCATGAATGCCGCCGAGGAATCCGCCGAGGAAATCTACGGGCACCTGGAAGGGGCTCATATGGTCTTCATCACCGCCGGCATGGGCGGCGGTACCGGCACCGGTGCCGCGCCGGTCATCGCCAAATGCGCCCGCGACCGCGGCATCCTGACCGTCGGCGTCGTGACCAAGCCCTTCACCTTCGAAGGGCGTCACCGCATGCGTCTGGCCGATGCGGGCATCGCCGAGCTGCAACGCTACGTCGACACCCTGATCGTCATTCCCAACCAGAACCTGTTCCGCGTCGCCAATGAGCGCACGACCTTCGCCGATGCCTTTGGCATGGCCGACCAGGTGCTGCACTCGGGTGTGCGCTCGATCACCGACTTGATGATCCTGCCGGGTCTGATCAATCTGGACTTCGCCGACGTCCGCGCCGTCATGTCCGAAATGGGCAAGGCGATGATGGGCACGGGCGAGGCCTCGGGCGACGACCGCGCCCTGATGGCGGCCCAGAATGCCATCGCCAACCCTCTGCTGGACGAGACCAGCCTGAAGGGGGCCAAGGCCGTGCTGGTCAACATCACCGGCGGCATGGACATGACCCTGCTGGAAGTCGACGAAGCCGCCAACGCCATCGCGGGCGAAGTCGATTCCGACGCCAACATCATCTTCGGTGCCGCCTTCGACCCGGCCCTGGACGGCAAGATCCGTGTCTCCGTCGTCGCCACTGGCATGGAAGACCTGGCCGTGGCCAAGGCCCCGCCGGCCGCAACCTCGTCAATCATCGACAGCCGCCGCTCGACCCCGACCTATGCACCTCGCACCTCTGAGCCGGTTCGCAGCGAGCCCGTCCGCTCTGAGCCTGTTCGTTCCGAGGCCGCGCCCGTGATGCCGAGCTTCCAGTCCGCTCCGGCCTACCAGGCTCCGACCTATCAGGCCCCCGCGCCGGAGCCCGTCCGCGAGCCGGTGATCCACGTCGCCGAGGACCGCAAGCTCGATCCCATCGTCGATCCCTGGGTCGAAGAGTACGAAAGCGCCCCGCGCACGGCTGCGGAGGCTCCGGCCCCGCAAGGCGATCTCTACATGGATCGCGGTTACCAGCAGCCTGCTCCGCAGGCGCGCGAAGAGCAGCCGGCCTACGACGACTATGACGACCGGGACCACCGCAAGAGCGGCTGGAGCCTGTTCGGTCGGGGCAAGCGCCAGCCCCAGCCGCAGCCGCAACAATCGAACTATGCGCCCCAGATGCGGCCGACCAGCTCGGCCCAGCCCGCACCGGAGCCGGAGGCCCAGGACGACCTGGAGATCCCGTCTTTTTTGCGCCGTCTGGCCAACTAGGCCAGCGCGAAGACTGATCGACCGCCTCGGCCCCCAGGGCCGGGGCGGTTTTTCGTTGGGCCCCCAGTTCTTTGGTCTAGCGTGACGGTCCCATACCGAAACAATCCGAAACCGGACTTTGATTTCGCTCTTGCGAAAGGCCGGGTACATCGCTCCTCAGGCGAAATCCGCTAACCATGTCGCCGTGCAAAACGAGAGTGTCTGTGCCCGCCAGTTTCGACCACCGCCAGAGGACGACCGTCGCGCCCGCGATCATCGCCGGCGTGGGCGTGCACACGGGTGACCGTGTGCGTCTGGCTGTGCGCCCGGCGGCCGAGGGCACCGGCATCGTCTTCGTCCGCACCGACATCACCGACCGCGACAACCGCATCCCGGTCTCGGGTGAGGCGGTCGTCGATGCCCGCCTGAACACCATGATCGAGAATGCGGCGGGCGTTCGCCTGTCGACCATCGAGCATCTGATGGCGGCGTTCGCAGCCTTGGGCATTTCCAATGCGGTGATCGAGGTCGATGGCCCCGAACTGCCGATCCTGGATGGCTCGGCGCTTCAGTTCGTCCAGCTGCTGGACCGTGCCGGTTTCCGCCGCCAGTCGGCCCCCGTGCGTTACATCGAAATCCTTGAGCCGATCCGCGTTCAGGACGGCGACAAGTCCGCCGCCCTGCTGCCCTGCGACCGCTACGAGATGCGGTTCGAGATCGACTTTCCCACGCCCGTCATCGGCAATCAGGTTGTGGATTTCGTCGTGGACGAAGACACCTTCCGCACCGAGATCATGGCCGCCCGCACCTTCGGCTTCGCCCATGAGGTCGAGGCCCTGCGCCGCGCCGGCCTGGCCCGCGGTGGCAGCCTGGAGAACGCCGTGGTCATCGACGGCGACCAGATCCTGAACCCCGGCGGCCTGCGGATGGAACGCGAGTTCGTCCGGCACAAGGCGCTGGACGCGATCGGCGACCTGTACGTCCTCGGCGCGCCCCTGCTGGGCCGCTACGAAGGCGTCAAGGCGGGTCATGCCATCAACAACCTGCTGGTCCGCGAACTGCTGGCCAATCCACAGGCCTGGCGCGAAGTGACGCGCGTGCCTGAAATGGCGATGGCGGGCTGAGCCCTCATCGCATCGCAGGCGATGTGATCACCCCAGGCTGATCGCACTCATCATCCGACCGAAATCCGGCTCTTCATTCAAGTGCGCCCGGCGGTTGGAGAAGAACCGCATGCCATCTGCCCGCGTGTCATGCCCTGTCCAGGCCGCCTCTCCGACCCCCGCCTGTTCCAGCCGCCACAGGACGAAGCCGGGCAGGTCGAACAGACGCTTGTCCGCCGCCGCACCCTCCGCGAAGAACTGTCCGCTGCCGGGGTCGTGGTGCTCGAACCGTTCTTGATAGTCGGCCCCGACCTCATAGCTGGATTGCGCGATACAGGGACCGACGACGGCGACGATACGGCGGGGATCCGCCCCCAGCGCCTGCATGGCGGCGACCGCTGAGTGGACGATGCCGCCCAGGGCCCCCTTCCAGCCCGCATGGGCGGCGCCGACGATGCCTGCCTCGACATCGGCCAACAACACAGGCGCACAGTCGGCGGTCAGGACGGCGCAGATCGGGCCGGGCGTGGCGGTGACGACGGCGTCACCCTCGGGACGGTCTCCGCGCCATCCGGCCTCGGCCACGCGGGCGACGGCGGAATGGATCTGGTAACAGGCGGCCAGGTCGTCGGCGGTGCCGCCCAGGTGCGCGGCGATGCGGCGGCGGTTCTCCTGCACGGCGGCGGGATCGTCGAATGAGCCGACACCGGTGTTCAGACTGTCATACAGGCCGGTCGAGACGCCACCCAGTCGCGTGAAGAAGCCGTGGCGGATGCCTGCCTTATGCAGCAGCGGGTGGGTGATGGGGGACAGGTTCGCTGCGCCGGTCATGCCTCGAAGCCCGGCACGATCAGCGTACGGGGCGAGAAGATCGCGCAGACCTTGATCAGGGTGCCCATCTGGTCGTCAGCGGTCAGGCGGGCCAGCTGGCGGTCGATGACGGGCGCGGCCTCGGGACGGCCGTTCTTCAGCCGGTCGGCGCGGGCCTCGATGCCCAGCAGCTGCAGGAACTCCCCCTGACCCATGCAACCCGTGACGTCGGCCCCGGCGCGGACGGCGGCGTCCTGGACGGCCGGAAAGTCGGCCCATTGCGTCAGGTCGGTCTGGCCCGGTGCGTCGAGGGGATCGACCTTATGGTGCCGCCGCAGACCTTGCAGGGTGTCGCCGGCCTCGGGCCGCGACCGCCCATAGTCGATCAGCAGGGCCGCGCCGGACGTCGCCTTTATCAGGGTCGCCACATCACGCCCGAACGCCGCCTGCTGATCCGAAATCTCGACGGTCTGGCCGGGCTCGACCGAAAAGTCTGGGCGTTTGAACCCGCCGCTGATGGTCACCAGTCCAAAGGTCAGACCGCCCTCGTCGGTGACGCCGACCCGTCGTTCGGCCCAGCCGTCCTCCGTCTTCACGAACTGGCGGGCGGGCAGGCAGTCCAGCACCTCATTGGCGATCAGGATGACCGGCGCGTCGGTCTCCACCTTGCCAAGATCAGAGACCCAGCGGGGATGCACGTCGCTGTCGGCCAGCATGCGCGCCTGGGCGGCACGCAGAGGCGGGCTCGGCTCGATCAGGACCAGATCGACGGCCTGCAGGAAGTCGGGAGCCAGCCGCGATGCCCGCAACGCGTCGGCCATCAACGTACCGTCGCCGGGCCCGACCTCGACCAGACGAACCCGCTCTGGTGCCCCCAGTCGCTCCCACGTCTCGACCGCCCACAGGCCGATCAGCTCGCCGAACATCTGGCTGATCATCGGGGCCGTGATGAAGTCGCCGGTCGCCCCGATCGACGGCCGCGTCGCATAGTAGCCGTCCTGCGGATCATGCAGACAGCGTGTGACATAGTCCGCGATGGTCATTGGACCCGTCAGGGCGATCTCGCGGGCCAGGCGTTGCGCCAAGGTCTGGACCGGGTCCATGGATCTCAGGCCGCCTGCACCGGCGGACGGCTCCAGGCACGCCAGATCAGCCACGCCCCGATCAGCATCATCGGGATGGACAGCATCATGCCCATCGTCAGACCAAGCGGCAGGTTCTCGAGACCCGCATCCGGCTGGCGCACGTTTTCCAGCGACGCCCGGATCAGACCGTAGCCAAACAGGAAGATGCCGGAGACATAGCCCGGCTTCTTCAACAGCCCCCATTTGTAGACGGCGAGCCACAGCACCCCGAACAGGATGATGCCCTCAAGCCCCGCCTCATAAAGCTGGCTGGCGTGACGGACCATGTCACCGGGGCCGAACACCTGTCCGGTCGGATCCACATACTGGCACGACGGGCCGAAGATTTCCCTGATGCGGTCGTTGCAGAAGTTGACGCCCCACGGCACGTCGGTGGGGCGACCATACAGCTCGCCATTGATGAAGTTGGCCAGCCGCCCGAAGCCCAGGCCGATCGGGACCACGGGTGCCACCAGATCGCCCAGGCTCAGCAGCCTGATCTTGTTCTTCCAGGCGAACCAGACGATGGCCAGGCTGACCCCGATCAGTCCGCCGTGGAAGCTCATGCCCCCGTCCCACAGCCGGAACAGCCCCAGCCGCTCGCCCCAGGTCGCGCCGGTAAACAGGTCGCCATACAGGTGCGGCTGATAGAAGAGGGCATAGCCGAACCGTCCGCCCAGGATGATGCCCAGGGTGATCCACAGCACCAGATCGTCGACCTGAACCGTCGTCGCCGGTGGCTGACCCGGAGCCCACACGGCCGCGTTCTTCGCCAGGCGATTGGCGTACCACCAGCCCAGGACGATGCCCGCCACATAGGCCAGCGCATACCAGCGCAGATCCAGCGGACCGATGCTGATCAGGACCGGGTCGAAATCGGGAAAAGGCACGCGGCCTCCTTCAAGGCTGTAGGTCGCCCCGCTTTAGCAAGCGGCTGCGTTACCGTCGCGGGATTTTGCAGCCGAACGCTGTGATGGGGACATACTGATGCCATCGGGCGCATGGACATCAAGGTTTCGTTTACCATAACGGGCCGACCATCATCACACTCAGTCCTGCTGAGTCGGAGAGAGTTTCCATGCAGACGCGTAACCCCATCCTCGACGAATTTGCCAAGCTGACGACCGGTGCCATGGGTCTGGCGCAGGCCGCCGGCGAAGAGGCCAAGACCGCCTGGCGCGCCCAGACCGACCGCATGGTCGCCGAGATGGACCTGGTCCGCCGCGACGAGTTCGACGCGCTGAAGGCCGAGATCGCCGTCCTCCGCGCAGAGATCGCGACGCTGAAATCTGTTCAAAAGCCGACAAAGAAGCCTGTCGCGGGAACGTCCACAGCGTCTGTTCCCCCTGAGGACGCAGTCGGTTGAGCCGAATCTGCGAACCCGCCTACGGTCGTCGCATGGGGTGTGAGTCGCGCCCGGAGAGTATTTGATGGACGCTGTCCGCCCTGAAGAAGTCGATGTCCCGCACGATCCGCTGGATGTCGTCGAACACGTCCTGGTGGCGGAAAACCTGCCGTTCGACAGGACGGACGAGGGCGATGTCGCCTTCGCCCTGGCAGGCGACTGGAAGGACTATGAGCTGTGGTTCGCCTGGCGGCCCGAGGGCGACTGCCTGCAACTGTGCTGTGCCCTGGACCTTCAGGCGTCCAAGTCTCGCCGCGCCGCCGCCTACGAACTGGTCGGCCTGATCAATCAGCGCACCTGGATGGGCCATTTCGAGGTCTGGGCCGAGGACGGCGAGATCGTCTTCCGCCACTCGCTGGCCCTGCCGTTCGGCGAGCGCCCGACCCTGGCCCAGGCCGCCTCCATGATCGACGCGGCGGTCGAGGCTGCGGATCGGTACTACCCCGCCTTCGACTTCATGATCCGCGGCTCCAAGAAGCCCCAGGACGCTATCGCCGCCTGTCTGTTCGAGACCGCCGGCACGGCTTGATCCATGACGACTGACCAGATCTCAAACGGCGTCATCCTTCTGGGCTGTGGACGTCTGGGTTCTTCTATTCTGGAAGGCTGGCTCAAGACGGGCGCGGTAGCTCCAGCCGATCTGATCATACTGACACCGTCCGAAAAGCCGGCTTCGCAGGTCGCGGCGGATCGCGGCGCGCGGATCAATCCGCCCTTGAACGAGATTGGTCAGGCCCGGACCCTCGTCATTGCCGTCAAGCCCGCCAAATGGCGTGAAGCGCTGACGCCCCTGATGGACCATCTGCATCCTGAGACCATTCTGATCTCTGTAATGGCGGGTGTTCTGGGCAGGGACATCGAACAGCTTTCCGGCCGGCGGGTCGCTCGCGTCATGCCGACGACCGCCGTGGCCCAGGCCAGTGGCGTCGCCGCCGTCTGGTCGAACGCCCCAGAGGGCGTGACGCGGGTCAAGGCCCTGTTCGATCCCCTGGCGGATGTCGTGGAGTTGGACGCCGAGGTACGCATGAATGCGGCTACAGCAGTCGCCGGCTCGGCACCCGCCTTTGTCTATGCCTTCACCCAGGCCCTGGCGCGTGCGGGCCAGGCCCAGGGCCTTGAGCTCGATGCGGCCGCGAGGCTGGCCGCGGGCGCGCTGCGGTCGGCTGGCGCTGGAGCCGCGACAGGTGCTTCTCTTGAAGACCTGGTCGCGCGCATTGCGTCGCCCGGAGGAACCACCCAGGCGGGTCTGGATGCCATGGCCGAAAGCGGCGACCTGGATCGCGCAGCCGAGGCTGCGGTCAAGGCCGCCGTGTCACGCGCAGGCGAACTCAGCGCGTAACGTAGCGTCCGTCGGCCAGATTCACGGCCAGACGACGATAGGCGCGATCCGCATCCTGCCAGGTGCCAAAGCCCCGAACGTCGGCAATATTGCTGCTGTACCAGTCGTATCTGACCGGCAGTGTCTGGCCTTCAGCCGTTGTGATCGTCCCTTCGATCGTCGCGCCACCGATGGAGACGCTGCGGGTGCCGTCCAGACCAGGGCGATCGACCAACTGCTGGAAGGTCGGGCGGTTGGGTTTGAGGTCGGTCAGCACAAGGTCGATGGTCGCGCCGTCGAGGGCACCGCGATTGATCAGGGTAGACTGGACAACGCCGACGAGTCGCGTGGCCTGTTCGCTGACGTCACGATCGCCCAGTTCATCGACCTTGGCCTGAAGCTCGTTTCCAAGAGTGACATTGATGGTGGGCGGCTCGGCCAGGGCAGGGCTGGCGGCCAGGGCGACTACGGCACCCAGAGGTGCAAAAAAGGCGAGTTTACGCATGTTCAAACACTCCAAAGCCCCTGTGCACTCAAGATGCGCCCAATGGCTCCGCTTCGCCAGACCCTGCGCCGAAATGTGATCGGCACCTATTCCGGCAGTCGAATGACCGCCTTCAGCCCCCCAAGGTCACTGCGATCCAGGGTGATGTCGCCGCCGTGTCCGCGGGCCACGTCGCGCGCGATGGCCAGCCCCAGACCAACACCCTTGCTGTTCTGATTGCGCGAGGCGTCCAGCCGGGAAAAAGGGCGAAAGGCCTCCTCGTGCATGTCGTCCGGAATGCCGGGGCCATCATCCTCGACCATGATCTCCAGCCCGCCGGAGGAAAGGGCTCGGGCTGACAGCCGGACATGCTCGCCATGCACGGCGGCATTGCCCGCCAGATTGGTCAGGGCCCGCTTGAAGGCCAGGGGGCGAAGCGACGCGGTCAGTCCAGGTTGCGCCGCGATTTCGACCTTGGCCCCGGCCCGCCGGGCGTCATCACCCGCAGCGCGCAGCAGATCGTTGACGGATATCGACTGCGTCGCCTCGCCCGCCTCGCCCCGCGCGAACGCCAGATACTCGTCGATCATATGCTCCATCTCGTCCAGGTCGCCCTTCATGGCGGTCTGCCGCTTGAAGGGCGGGGCCAGGGCCAGTTCCAGCCGCAGACGGGTCAGCGGGGTGCGCAGGTCGTGGCTGACGGAGGCCAGCATGGCGGTGCGCTGATCGATGTGACGCTGGATCCGCTCGCGCATGGCCATGAAGGCGGTGGCGGCGGCGCGGACTTCCTTTGCACCGTGGGGCTTGAACCGTTCACGCGCCTCGCCCCGCCCGAAGGCCTCTGCGGCATCGGCCAGCCGTTCGATCGAGCGAACCTGGTTGCGAATGAACAGCACCGCGATCGACAGCAGCAGCACAGTCGCGATCAGCAGCCACAGCACGAAGATATGCGCTTGGGTCGCCACCGCTCGCTCGCGCGGCGCGATGATCCGCAGGACGCCTTGCGGCTGCTGAACGCGGATGTCGACATAGGCGGGGTATCGGGTCGTGTCGAACCAAACCGGCTGATCCACCCGGTTCTCCAGCGCCTTGCCTAAGGTGCGGTCGATGACCCCGACGGGGCCCCGCCGGACGTTCTCCGGCAAGGTCGCCCCGTCCTGTAGCGCGATGGACAGGGACATGGATCGCTGGGCCCGGTCGGCGATGACGGCCAGGTTCTGGGGCGTCGGATCGTCGGCATAGCTTTCCGTCGCCCAGGCGACGTCGCCGGCCAGGCCGTCGGACAGGCGCGCCGTCACCGTCTGCCAGTGCATGTCGAAGAACGCCCAGGTCACCGCTACCTGCATGACCAGCACCGGCAGGACGATGATCAGCAGAGACCGCCCCCACAGCGAGGTCGGCAACCGCCGCTTGAGCACCCGCGCCCAGACGTTAAAGGGCAGCAGCCTCATGCGTCGTCAATCCGGGGCCAGCATATAGCCTATGCCGCGTACGGTCTGGAGATAGCGGGGGTTCTTGGGATCGACCTCCAGCTTGCGGCGCAGGCGCGTGACCTGGACATCGACGGCGCGGCCGGTGATGTCGGCGGTATCGGGCGACAGGCTCATCCGCTCGACCGGGGCATGGGCGTGAATGGCCAAGGTCTTGAGCAACTGGGCCTCGGCCTCTGTCAGGCGCAACGGAGCCCCGTCGCGCGACAGTTCCAGCCGTTCCATGTCGAACACCGCCGGACCCAGCTTGATCTCGCGCGGTGTCAGGGGCTTGCCCCCGGTCCGTCGCAGGATGGCATCCACCCTCAACGCCAGCTCGCGCGGGTCGAAGGGCTTGGACATATAGTCGTCGGCCCCGCGCGACAGCCCTTCGATCCGGTCGTCGGGATCGCCCTTGGCCGTCAGCAGCATGACCGGCGTCTTGGACGTCTCGGCCTGGGACCGGATCCAGCTGGTCAGGTCGAAGCCGCTCTCGCCCGGCATCATGACGTCCAGCACGATCAGGTCGAACTCGATCAGCTCGACCAGGCGACGGGCCGCGGCGGCGTGGGCGGCCCCGGTGACGCGATAGCCCTCGCGTGCCAGGAACTCCTTGAGCAGGTCGCGGATGCGGTCATCGTCGTCGACGACCAGCAAATGCCGGCCCGCACCGGGGCCTGCGATCGGGCCGGAACGGCCGCTGCTGCGCGAATCGCTCATGCGGATACGCCCGCGCCATGCCGACAGGCGTTGACCTGAGGCTTTTCGACGGGTCTAAAACCAGCATCGCTACGGGAGACGTTATTCAATGGCCTTCGTTCCTTTCGACGATCGTGACGGCTGGATCTGGATGGACGGGCATTTCGTGCCCTGGCGGGACGCGAAAACGCACGTTCTGACCCATGCCCTTCACTATGGCTCGTCGGTCTTCGAGGGTGAGCGTATGTATGCGGGCGAAATCTTCAAGCTGACCCCGCATAGCGAACGCCTCAAGCGTTCTGCAAACCTGCTGGACTTCGACCTTCCGTATAGCGTGGCCGAGATCGACGCCGCCTGCAAGGAAACCTGCGCCAAGATGGGTCTGGACGACTGTTATGTGCGCCCGGTGGCCTTCCTGGGCTCCGAACAGGTCAGCGTCACGGCCAAGAACTCCAAGGCCCATGTCGCCATCGCCGCCTGGGAATGGCCGTCCTATTTCGACCCGGAGACCAAGGCCAAGGGCATCCGCCTGGAGTGGGCCAAATGGCGTCGCCCCGACCCGGCCACGGCCCCTTCGGCGGCCAAGGCGGCGGGTCTGTACATGATCTGCACCATGTCCAAGACGGCGGCTGAAAAGCGCGGCTTCTCCGACGCCATGATGCTGGACTGGCGCGGCTACGTCGCCGAGGCGACCGGCGCCAATGTGTTCTTCGTTCAGGATGGCGTGCTCCACACCCCGCCCATCGACGCGATCCTGGATGGCATCACGCGTCAGACCATCATCGAAATGGCCAAGGCCAAGGGGATCGAGGTCATCGTGCGCCACATCCGGCCCGAGGAACTGTCGACCTTCAGCGAATGCTTCCTGACGGGCACGGCGGCAGAGGTCACACCGGTCAGCGAGATCGGCGAATACCGCTTCACGCCGGGCGCGCTAAGCCTGGGCCTGATGGAAGACTACGGTCGTCTGGTGCGGCGTCAGCTCTGAGGCCAAGCCGTCATGGCGGACCGGGCAATGCGCAGCAACTTGTCGCGTGATGCACCGTCACGCGCCAGAGTCGACGAGCCCTGGATAATGGCCGTCGTGTGCGCCGCCAGGATTTCGGCGTCCGTGTACGGGGGCAGGGTGCCGTCGGCCACCTCGGCCTGAATACGCGCCCTCAGATGCGCCTCGACGCCGTTGCGAATGGCCGAGAGATGCGCCTGCACATCCGCCGCTTCTGCGGACACGCTGATGGCCGAGGTGGCCAGCATGCATCCCGGCGGCGTCTCCTCGCCCGTATAGGCGATGGCGGCGCCTTCCATCAGGACCTGAGCGGCGTCGCGCGCCGAGGGGGCCGCATCGATGATCGCGGTCGGCGACGATCCACCGGACAGATACAGGCTGACCGCCTCCAGAAAGAGCGCCTTCTTGTTCCCGAAGGCGGAATAGATGCTGGGTGCCGTCACCCCCAAGGCACGGGTCAGATCGCTGAGCGATGTCGCTTCATAGCCGTGCCTCCAGAACAGCAGCATCGCCTGTTCCAGGGCGACCGCGCGATCAAAGGAGGGCGGGCGTCCGATCCGGCGCGGTTCCGTGTGCGACTCCATTTCCATAACGATCAATATGAAACTATTGACGCAGGACCGCAAGACGCGCAGAGGGTTTCATATCAATCGATAGGAAACCAAGCCATGACCCTCACAGACTATCGCACCCTGGGACGGTCCGGCCTGGTCGTCAGTCCACTGGCGCTCGGCACAATGACCTTCGGCACCGCGCGGTGGGGGTCCGGCGAAGACGTGTCGCGCGACGTGTTCAATGCCTACGCCGATGCAGGCGGCAACTTCGTCGACACCGCTGACGTCTATTCGGGTGGTCGCAGCGAAGAGATGGTGGGCCGCTTCATCGCCGAGCGGGTCTGCGCGACCAGATGGTCGTGGCCACCAAGGCGGGGTTCAATACCGGAGCCTGGCCGCTGGCAGGCGGCAATGGCGCGAAACATCTGACGCGCGCGCTGGAGGGGTCGTTGACGCGGCTGGGCACGGATTATGTCGATCTGTTCTGGGCGCACGTCTGGGACGGCGTCACCCCGGCGGAGGAATTGCTTGAAACGATGGCGGGCCTCGTCCGGTCGGGCAAGATTCGCTACTGGGGCATGTCCAACAGCCCGGCCTGGTTCGTCGCCAAGCTGGCGACGCTGGCGGCGGTACGGGGCCTGCCCGGTCCGATCGCGCTGCAGTATTTCTACTCCCTGGCCAACCGCAATATCGAGGACGAGCATGTGCCTCTGGCCCGGGATTTCGGCCTGGGCATCGTGCCGTGGAGCCCGCTGGCCTATGGCCTGCTGGCCGGCAAGTACGACCGCGCGACGGTCGAGGCCGGTGCCCCGCGCGCCGGTGGCCTGCCCCGTGACGCCGCCACCTCCGAGGAGGCGCGCCCCGAGGGTGACAAACGTCTGGACGGAGCCAATCCCTTCGGCGACAGCCTGTTCACCGAGCGCAACTGGCGCATCGTCGATGTCCTGCGCCGCATGGCCGAGGAGACGGGTCAGACCCCGGCCCGCCTGGCCCTGGCCTGGGTCGTCGGCCGACCCGGCGTGACCTCCACCCTGATGGGCGTCAGCCGCGCCAGCCAGGTCACCGACAACGCGACGGCCTTGCAGGTCCAGCTCTCACCCGAACAGCGCGCCGAACTCGACGCCGTCAGCGCCGCCGAACCCCGCCTGATCTATGGCCTGCTCCAGCCCGCCATGCGCAAGAATGCTGTCTTCGGGGCCGATGTGACGGATCATCGGGGCGGATAGGGCGGCGACGAACCTGCGACCAGTTCTGAGGTGCCCTCGTGCCAGTCTGCGCCGCACGAAGGCCCGACCGCTGAAGCCTGACGTGAGAGAAAGTAGAGTCACTCTCACAGACTCTCACTTCACCTCTTGCCAGAGCTTCATCCGCGGCGTTCAAGCGATCTGGGACCGGCGTGGCCGGGGTGGGGAAGATCACGCATCATGTTCAGCCTGCTGAACCTTCAGAGCCTGCTGGGTCTGGTCGTCATCGTGGCGGCCTGCTGGGGCCTGTCCGAGAACCGCAAGGTGTTTCCGTGGCGGCTGACGCTGGGGGCCATCGCGGTCCAGGCGGGCTTGATCTTCGTCACCTTTGCCGTGCCGGGCTCGCAGGTCGTGCTCGACGGCATCAACAACGGCGTCAAGGGACTGGAACTGGCGACGGAGGAGGGGACCAAGTTCGTCTTCGGCTATCTGGCCGGCGGGGCCCAGCCCTATCCGGTGCAAGACGAACTGGCGCTGTTCACCTTCGCCTTCAAGGTCCTGCCGCTGATTCTGGTGATCTCAGCGCTCTCGGCCCTGCTGTGGCACTGGAAGATCCTGAAGTGGGTCACGCACGGCTTCGGCTTCATATTCCAGAGGACCATGGGACTGGGCGGGGCGTCGGCCCTGGCCGTCGCGGCCAACATCTTTCTGGGCATGATCGAGAGCCCGATCGTCATCCGCGCCTATCTGGACAAGCTCACGCGGTCTGAGCTGTTTCTGATGATGGTCGTCGGCCTGGCGACCGTCGCGGGCTCGACCATGGTGGCCTATGCCTCGATCCTGGCCCCGGTCCTGCCCAATGCGGCGGGCCATGTGCTGGTCGCCTCCATCGTCTCGGCCCCGGCGGGTGTGCTGCTGGCCCGCATCATGATCCCGGAGACGCCGGGGCAGGGCGGGGCGGTTGCCGACTATGGCTCGGCCCTGAAATACGACAGCGCCATCGACGCCATCGTCAGGGGCACGGCCGATGGCCTGATGGTGGTGCTGAACATCTCGGCAGTGCTGATCGTGTTCGTGGCTCTGGTCGCTTTGGTCAATGTGATGGTCGGCGGCATCGTGCTGTTCGACGCGCCGCTGACCGTCGAGCGGGTGCTGGGCTGGCTGTTCATGCCGGTGGCCTGGCTGACCGGCGTGGAATGGGCCGATGCGGGCAAGGCGGGCGGCCTTCTGGGCGTCAAGCTGACCCTGACCGAATTCGTGGCCTTCATCCGGCTGGGCGGCATTCCCGACGGCGAGATCACCGAGCGCACCCGCATGCTGATGACCTACGCCCTGTGCGGCTTCGCCAACATCGGCTCGGTCGGGATCACGGTGACGGGCCTGTCCGTCCTGATGCCCGAGCGCCGCGAGGAAGTCCTGGGTCTGGTGTGGAAGGGTCTGTTCGCCGGCTTCCTCGCGACCCTGATGACGGCGGCGGTTGTCGGTGCCATGCCTGCCGCCATATTCCGTTGAACCGGAGACCCTGACGATGAAGCTCTACACCTCCCACCGTGCTCCAAATCCGCGCCGCGTTCGCTGGGTCATGGCCGAAAAGGGCATCGAGGATGTCGAACTGGTCGAACTGGACATCATGGTCGGCGAGCACAAGACGCCGGAATACCGCGCCCGCGTCGGCGTGCCCCACGTCCCGTCCCTGACCCTGGACGACGGCACGACCATCTCCGAATCTATCGCTATCGGCCGCTACCTGGAGGCCCTGTACCCGGAGCCCAATCTGTTCGGCCAGGACGCGCGCGAACAGGCGATCGTCGAGATGTGGATGCGGCGGGGCGAGTTCTATCTGGCCAATCCAATCATGCTCAGCGTGCGCCATTCGCATCCAGCCCTGGCCGCGCTGGAGGCGACCCAGCTGCCGCAGGTGGCGGACTACAACAAGGTCTCGGCCGAGCGGTTCATGAAGACGCTGGACCGGCATCTGGCCGATCGCGAGTTCATGGCCCTGGACCGGTTCACCATCGCCGACATCGTGGCCGTCGTCGGTCTGGATTTCGCTCGCCTGGTCAAATACCGCCCGCCGGAAGAGTTCACCCATCTGGCCCGCTGGCTGGAGGCCTGCCGTGCCCGCCCGGCAGCGAAAGCCGGGGCCTGACGCACGGTTCTTGTTGCGTCGCGGCATGGCGACCTGTTGGATGATCTGACCAATCATCGGACCGCCCATGCCCGCTGCTGCATCGATCTACATCAGTACCCGGGGCCAGAGCCCCGCCATAGACTTCGCCGAGGCCTTGTTGCGTGGCGTGGCCCCCGACGGCGGCCTGTATGTGCCCAGCCGCTGGCCCGCCCTGACTCCCGAGGCGATGACCGCCCATTCGGCGCGAGAGGTGGCTCATGCCGTGCTGCGTCCCTTCGTCGGCGATGCCCTGCCGGACGAGGCGCTGACGCGGGCGACCTGGCGTCTGACTGAAGGGTTCCTGGAGCCGGAGGTGACGCCCCTGGTCCAGATCGGCCCCAATCTGCACATGCTGGAGCTGTTCCACGGCCCGACGGCGGCGTTCAAGGACTACGCCATGCAGATGGCGGCGGTGCTGGCCGAGGCGGCGCTGAAGCAGAGCGGACAGAGGCTGCTGTTGATCACGGCGACCAGTGGCGACACCGGCGCGGCTGCGGCGCGCGCCTTTGCGGACGTCGAGGGGGTGGAGTTGGTGATCCTGCATCCGCTCGACCGCGTCTCGCCCATCCAGCGCCTGCAGATGACGACCACGGGCGCGGACAATGTCCGCAATCTGGCGGTGCGGGGTGACTTCGACGACTGCCAGCGGCTGGTAAAGGCTCTGCTGGCCGACGAGGGCCTGCGTGACGGGCGGCGGCTCAGCTCCGTAAACTCCATCAACTGGGCGCGGCTGGCGGGTCAGATTCCCTATTACGTGACGGCGGCGCGGGCCTTGGGTGATGCGGCTCCGAAGGCGACCTATGTGGTGCCGACCGGCAATTTCGGCGACGCCTTCGCGGGCTGGGGCGCGCAGCGGATGGGGGTGCCTATGGACGGCCTGGTCGCGGCCACCAATCGCAACGACGCCCTGGTCCGCGCGCTGAACACCGGCGTGTACGAGCGGACCACGGCCACCGCGACCGCCAGCGTCAGCATGGACGTCCAAGCCCCCTCCAACTTCGAGCGGCTGGTGTTCGAGGCCTCGGGCCGGGACGCCGACCTGACGCGCGGCCTGTTCGAGGACTTCGCGCGGCACGGACGGGTCCAGATCCCCGACGACCTGCTGGGAGCCTTGCGCCGCGAGGTGTCGGCGGTCGCCGTGACCGAGGCCGAAACAGCCGAGGAGATCGGCCGTACCTATCGCGAGACAGGCCGCGTCATCTGCCCCCACACGGCGGTGGCCCTGACTGCGGCGCGCCGACTGAACCGCCGCGACGGCCCGGTGGTCGCCCTGGCCACAGCCCATCCGGCCAAATTCCCCGAGGCCGTACGTTCCGCCATCGGCATCGAGCCGGAACGTCCCCAGCAACTTCGGGGTCTGGAGGGGCACCCAGAGAGGTTCGAGACGGTTTACGCCGATCTGGCCTCGGTTCGCGCAGTCATCGCCTGAACTTGGACCCTCGCTAAGGCCACTTCACCACCGGCGGCATGGAACTGAGGATCGAGTCGACATTGCCGCCGGTCTTCAGGCCGAACATGGTGCCCCGATCATAGAGCAGGTTGAACTCGACGTATCGACCGCGCCGGACCAGTTGCTCTTCACGCTCTTCTGGCGTCCAGGGTTCGACCATGCGGCGGGCGACGATCTCGGAATAGGCGAACAGGAAGGCCTCGCCGACGTCGCGGGTGAAGGCGAAGTCTCGGGCATAGTCGCCGCTGTCGTGGTGGTCGTAGAAGATGCCGCCGGTGCCGCGAGGCTCGTTACGATGGGCCAGCCAGAAGTAGTCGTCGCACCACTGTTTGAACTTCGCATGATAGGCCGGATCGTGGGCATCGCAGGCCGACTTCATGGCGGCGTGGAAGCCCAAGGTGTCCTTGGCGTCCGGATGTCGATCAACATCCAGCACCGGCGTCAGGTCCGCCCCGCCGCCGAACCAGCTTTTCGTCGTCGAGATGAAGCGTGTGTTCATATGCACCGCCGGGATGCGCGGGCTGACCGGATGGGCGATCAGGCTGATGCCGGTGGCATAGAAGCGCGGGTCCTCCGCAGCACCGGGCACGGTCTTCGCATAATCCGCGGGAAAGGTGCCATGCACGGTCGAGCAATGCACCCCGACCTTTTCGAACAGCCGTCCGTGCATCATCCCCATGACGCCGCCGCCACCTTCCGGTCGCTGCCACGGCGTGCGCTCGAACCGACCGGGCTCACCGGGGAACAACTCCGCCGACGCCTGATCCTCCAGTGCTTCGAACGCCAGATGGATGCGGTCGCGCAAGGCTTCGAACCAGGCGCGGGTCTCGGCCTGCTTCAGCTTAAGGGGATCGGTGGTCACGTCGCTCATAGCCAAGTGTCTAGTCCCTCGCGGGACGGGGAGGGAAGAGACACGTCAGCGCAACGTCAGACCGCCCGTCTGTCTCAACCCCTCCCATAGCGCCATGCCGGCGCTGACCGACAGGTTCAGTGAGCGCGCCTCTGGGCGGATCGGTATGACAACGCGGGCATCGGCGGCGGCATGGACGTGGTCGGGCGCCCCGCTGGTTTCGCTGCCGAACAGCAGGGTGTCGTCGGGCTGAAAGGCGAAGGCGTTCAGTGGCGTGGCCCCCTTGGTCGTGAACAGGATCAGGCGGCCAGGGCTGCGATCTCGCTGAAATGCGTCCCAATCGGCATGGCGCGTCAGGTGGCTGAGCGGGCCGTAATCCAGGGCCGCGCGCTTCATGGCGCGGTCGTCGAAGTGGAAGCCTGTCGGCTCGATCACATGCAGGTCCACGCCGAAACAGGCGCTCAAGCGGATGCTGGCGCCGACGTTCTGTGGAATGGCCGGTTGAAAAAGGGCGAGACGCATTCTAAGGCCCTCTTACGCGTGGCCCGGGGGCTTGTCGCGGTCTTAATTGCGACTGTTTCGCAAGTGGCGTCAGCAACTTGCGTCGATGAGCCGCAAATCCAGACCGGGTCAGGACAAGGGTTTTTCGCTAAAGCGTTCATGCCGCGACAAACGCCGTCTTCAGACGCGCGACACGCGGCGCATGAGGAGTGTGACGTGGCCGAATCGGTCGTGACTGAGAACAACGAAAGTGGCGAAGCCACCCGCCGGGACTTCATCCACATCGCGGCCGGTGCTGCGGCTGTCGGTGCCGGGGCCATGGTCGTCTGGCCGCTGATCAATTCGATGAACCCGGCCGCCGATACCCTGGCGCTGTCGACCATCGAGTTCGACCTGACCAAGGTTCAGGAAGGCCAGCAGGTCGTCATCAAATGGCAGGGCAAGCCGGTATTCATCCGTTTCCGCACCCCTGCCGAACTGCAGCGCGTCGTCAGCGAGGGTGCCGTCGGCAGCCCGGCGCAGACCGACGTCGAGCGCACCAAGGCTGGTCACGAGAAATATCTGGTGGTCATCGGCTCCTGCACCCACCTGGGCTGCGTCCCGACCTTCAATGCCGGTGATTACGGCGGCTGGTTCTGCCCGTGCCACGGCTCGCACTATGACGCCTCGGGCCGTATCCGTAAGGGCCCCGCCCCGTTGAACCTCGTCGTGCCGGAGTACCAATACGTCTCCGACACCCGCGTGCAGATCGGTTGATTAGGTCAGAAGCATGAGCGATCACGAATCCACCTATGTGCCCAAGACCGCCATCGAGCGGTGGATGGACACCCGCCTGCCGATCATCCGCTTCGGAGCCGACTATATGTCGCTGCCGACGCCGAAGAACCTGAACTACTGGTACACCTTCGGGGCTATCCTGGCGCTGTGCCTGGTCGTGCAGATCGCCTCGGGCATCTTCCTGGCCATGCACTATGTGCCCAATACCGAAATGGCCTTCGCCTCGGTCGAGCGCATCATGCGCGACGTCAACGGCGGCGACCTGATCCGCTACACCCACGCCAACGGGGCCTCGATGTTCTTCATCGCGGTCTACATCCACATGCTGCGCGGCCTCTACTACGGCTCCTACAAGGCCCCGCGCGAGATGATCTGGATCATGGGCTGCGTGATCTTCTTCCTGATGATCGCGACCGCCTTCCTGGGCTACGTCCTGCCCTGGGGTCAGATGTCCTTCTGGGGCGCCGAGGTGATCACCAATCTGATCGGGGCCATCCCGGTCATCGGCGAGCCCGTGCTGATCTGGCTGCGCGGCGGCCCGGCCATCGACAATGCGACGCTGAACCGCTTCTTCTCGCTGCACTATCTGCTGCCGTTCGTGATTGCGGGCTGTGTGGTCCTGCACCTGTGGGCCCTGCACCACGCCGGTCAGAACAACCCCGTCGGAATCCTGATCCCCAAGGATCGCGCCAAGAAGGACATGTTGCCCTTCCACCCGTACTATACGGTCAAGGACGGCTTCGCGATCATCCTGTTCCTGATCCTGTTCGCCTTCTTCGTCTTCTTCATGCCCAATGCCTTGGGCCATGCGGACAACTACATCCCCGCCAACCCGCTGGTGACGCCGGCGCACATCGTGCCCGAGTGGTACATGCTGCCCTTCTACGCCATCCTGCGGGCGGTGCCGGACAAGTTCGGCGGCGTGGTCGCCATGTTCGCGGCCATCGGCGTGCTGTTCGTCCTGCCCTGGCTGGATACGTCCAAGGTGCGGTCGATGCGCTATCGCCCGACGATGCGGACCTTCTTCATCATCTTCGTGATCGTGGGTCTGGGCCTGGGCTGGTGTGGTGGGCAACTGCCTGACGCCCCCGTCATCGGTTCGTTCAGCACCTTCACCCTGATCGACGGTGATCTGAACTCCTACCTGTGGCTGACCCGCTTCCTGACGCTCTACTACTTCGCCTTCTTCCTGGTGATCATGCCGCTTGTCGGTCTGCGTGAAACACCGCGCCGGATCCCTGCGACCATCTCCGAGCCGGTCCTGGGCACCAGCGACGCCATGAGCGGGGCCGTTCCTGCCTCGGCCGAGAAGAAGGGCTGATCGCGACCATGACCCTGAAGACGAACACCATGAAGAAGACCCTGGTCATGATCGCCGCCGCTGCCGGGCTGGCCCTGGCGGCTTCGCCCGCCCTGGCCGCCGGTGAGGCCAAGCACCCGCGCTCGGGTGGTTTCTCGTTCGAGGGGCCGTTCGGCTCCTTCGATCAGGGCCAGCTGCAGCGCGGCTACAAGGTTTACCGCGAGGTCTGCTCCGCCTGCCACGGCATGAACCTGATGTATTTCCGGACCCTGGCCGAGCCGGGTGGTCCGTTCTACGACTCGCATCAGGAAAACCCCGCCGCCAACCGCTTCGTGAAGGTCCTGGCCGCCGAGGTTCAGGTGCCGGATATCGATTCGGAAACCGGCGAGCCGATCATGCGCGACGGCATCGCCGCCGACCGCTTCCCCAATCCCTATCCAAACGCTGTCGCTGCTGCGGCGGCGAACGGTGGCGCGGCCCCGCCTGACCTGTCGGTCATGGCCAAGGCGCGTCACGACGGGGCCAACTACATCTACTCCCTGCTGTCGGGCTACAAGGCCGCACCTGCGGGCCTGCAGATCCTGCCCGGCCAGAACTACAACCCCTATATGGCCGGCGACCTGACGCCGTTCTGGACCGGCGAGGGCCCGGTGCCCTACGGTGGCTTCATCGCCATGGCCGCGCCGCTGCGCGACGGTCAGGTGACCTATGACGACGGTTCCGCCCAGACGGTGGATCAGTATTCCAAGGACGTCGCCGCCTATATCGCATGGGCCTCGGATCCCAAGCAGGTCCAGCGCAAGCAGGCCGGCGTAGGTGTGATGGTGTTCCTGTTCCTGTTCGCTGGCATCACCTACATGAGCTACCGCCGCATCTGGAAAGGCGTGGCCCACTAAGGCTCGCTGTCCAGGTCGAACGATCAGCCCGCCCGGCTCCGGCCGCGGCGGGTTTTTCGTGCCGGAAGCCCTGTGTCGCCGCATCGACAGCGTCGGACGCCTGCCCTAACGTCAGGACATACAGAGACTTTGAAGGTGTCACCGTCCATGCGTTTGTCCGTGTCCGCCGCCGCGCTTGCCGCCGCCCTGATGTTGTCCACGCCAGTGCTGGCCCAGCAGGCCCAGACATTCGACACGGCACGGCTGTCCGAACATGCCCGAGTTCTGTCTGACGACAGCTTTCAGGGGCGCGGCATCGGCACTCCCGCTGAGGAGATGGTCGTCCAGTATCTGAGCGAGCAGTATGCGGCCGCCGGCTTCCAGCCCGGTGGCCCGAACGGCCAGTGGACGCAGGACGTGACCCTGAACCGCTTCACCGCCTCCAACATCCAGGCCCGGCTCAAGGCCGGTGACGACACCATTCCCCTGACCCCGGGCGAACAGATTGTGGTCTCGACCCGCCTGCCCGGCGACCACGTCATGCTGATGGACACGCCGCTGGTCTTCGTCGGCTACGGCATCGATGCGCCCGAGCGTCAGTGGGACGACTTCAAGGATGTCGATGTGCGCGGCAAGATCCTGGTCGTGCTGGTCAACGACGCCGACTTCGAACAGCCCGAGCTGGACACCTTCGGCGGTCGGGCCATGACCTATTACGGCCGCTGGACCTACAAGTATGAAGAGGCGGCGCGTCAGGGCGCGGCGGGCGTCATCATCGTGCATGAGACGGCTCCGGCCTCCTATGGCTGGGCCACGGTGACCAACAGCTGGTCGGGACCGCAGTTCGACATCGTGCGTCAGAATGCGGCGGCCGAGCGGGTGCCGATGGAGGCCTGGATCCAGCGCGACGTGGCCGTGGACCTGTTCCAGCGCGCTGGTCAGGATTTCGAGGCCCTGAAGGTTGCGGCCCGGAGCCGCGACTTCCGCCCGGTCGAGCTGGAAGGCGCGAGCTTCAGCGGCATGTTCGACGTCGCCACCAGCCAGATCACCACCCGCAACGTCCTGGCCAGGCTGGAAGGCACGACCCATCCGGACGAGACGATCCTGTACACCGCCCATTGGGACCACATCGGCGTGGGAGCCCCCGATGCCGAGGGCGACACCATCTTCAATGGTGCAGTCGACAATGCCACGGGCACAGCGGGGCTGATCGAGATCGCCCGCGCGTTCGGAGCCGGGCCACGCCCCGAGCGCTCCATCGTGATGATCAGCTTCACCGCCGAGGAGAGCGGACTGCTGGGCTCAGAATTCTATGCCTCCAACCCGGTCTATCCGCTGGCCAAGACCGTCGGCGGCTTCAATGCCGACGCGATGAACGTCTACGGCCGCACGGCCCGCTATGGCATCACCGGCTACGGCCAGTCCGACTTCGACGAGCGGATCGGGGCCAAGGTGGAGGCGCAAGGACGCGAGATTCAGCCGGACGCCAACCCGGCCTCGGGCGGCTATTTCCGCTCCGACCACTTCCCCCTGGCCAAGCGCGGCGTGCCCATGACCTATGGCGGCAGTACCGGCGATTTCCGCGACGAGCCGATCGCCCAGCGCGAGGCGACCCGGTCCGAGTATGGCCGCAGCCGCTATCATCAGGCGGCAGACGAATGGTCTGCGGACTGGGACCTGACCGGTCAGGCCGAGGACCTGCAGGTTCTGTACGAAGTCGGTCTGGACCTGGCCAACAGCCGCGACTGGCCCGCCTGGAAGCCGGGGTCTGAGTTTGCGCCCGCACGCGAGGCGACGGCGGCGGAGCGGCAGTAGCCAAGCTTTCCCTTCCCTTCGGGGGAGGGTGGTCGCGCAGCGACCGGGTGGGGAGGACCAAGGCAGGCAACAAGCGTCGGTGTTTGCCGCGCCGAGCCCCTCCCACCCTGTCGTCGATTTGCGCCGACATCCCTCCCCGAGGGGGAAGGAGAGCGACATGACGAAAACTTAATGGGCCAGAGGGGCGCTGCGCCCGTATGTCCGCACCAGACCTTTTTCGGACGGAGCTTTCCGATGTTTCGCAAGATGATGGGCGGCGTCGCCGTCGCCGCCGTGCTGCTCGCCGCCGGAGCGGTTCAGGCCCAGGACTTCTCGGCCGCCCGCCTCAGCGACGGCGTTCGCACCATCAGCGACGACAGCTTCCAGGGCCGCTATCCGGGCACGGAGGGCGAGCGCATGACCCTGGCCTGGTTGCAGGCCCAGTATGAGGCCATGGGGCTGCAACCCGGCGGGCCGAACGGGCAGTGGCTGCAACCGATCGAACTGAAACGCTATACGCCTGCGCGCCCGGCGACGGCCAGCTGGGCCGGACCGGACGGCCAGTCGCGCCCGCTGACGGTCGGCACCGACATCGTCCTGCGCGCCGTCAGCAATGACGGCAAGACGGATGTCCAGGACGCGGGCGTGGTCTTCGCCGGCTACGGCATTTCGGCGCCGGAGCGGAACTGGGACGATTACGGCGACGTCGATGTGACGGGCAAGGTCGTCATCGTGGTGGCCGGTGAGCCCGAGGGCGACCTGTTCAACGGGGCCTATGCCACCAACTATCAGTCCGGGGCCTACAAGGCCGATGAGGCCAGGCGGCGCGGGGCCATCGGCGTGATCACCCTGGTGCCCCGTGTCGGGGGCGGCAATGATCGTCGCCGGACGCTGACCCCCGGTGCGGCCGACACCGAATTCTCGGGCGCGATGACGGTCGAGGTCGCGACGGCTCTCGCCCAGGCAGCCGGTGTCGATCTGACCGCGCTGCTGCCCACGACGGCAGGGGGTCAGTTCAAAGCCGTGGCCTTGCCGGGCGTCAGCCTGTCGGTCAGCGCCGAGGAGACCATCGACACCCTGGTCACCCACAATCTGCTGGCCCGCATCGAGGGCAGCGAGCGTCCGAGCGAGACCGTCGTCTATTCCGCCCACTGGGACCACGTCGGGGGCGAGGAACAGCATCCGGGCATGACCGGCGACAACATCTTCAACGGGGCCTGGGACAATGCGTCGGGCACGATCGGTGTGCTGGAAACCGCGCGTCAATTCAGCCAGGCTCCGCGTCCGAAACGCAGCCTCGTCTTCGCCCATATGGCCGTCGAGGAGATGGGCCTGCTGGGGGCCTATGGTTACACCGCCAATCCGGTCTGGCCGCTGGAGACGACGGTGGCGGACATCAACATCGACATGCTGCCGCTGTCGGCCCCGACGCGCGACTTGGCCATCTTCGGCAAGGGGCAGAACGACCTCGAGGACCGGCTGGAGGTCCTGGCCCAGGTCGAGGGCCGCTATGTCACCGACGACCGCGAGCCGGAGCAGGGATATTACTACCGCTCCGACCACTTCCCCTTCGCCCGTGCGGGCGTGCCGGCCCTGATGCCGTGGCACGGCGTCGATCTGGACGAAGGCGGCGCGGCGGTGGGCCTGCCGGCCTATCGGGCCAAGTTCGATGCCGACTATCACAAGCCCAGCGACGAATGGTCCGCCGATCTGGATTTCAGCTCGGCGGTCGAGAACCTGACCCTGCTGTATCGCCTGGGGCTGGACCTGGCCAACGGCACCGACTGGCCGACGTGGAAGCCGGCCTCGGAGTTCGGGGCGGTGCGCGCGCGGACGGACGCCGCGCGGCAGTAGCTGTCAGCGCTTCCTGACGAAGACGGTCCCGGCCGAATAGCCGGCGCCGAAGCTGCAGATCAGGCCCGTGTCGCCTGCCTCGAAGCCGTCGTGGTGGAGGTGGAAGGCGATGATCGAGCCGGCGGAAGACGTGTTGGCATAGTCGTCCAGGATGATGACGTTCTCGTGCGGCTCGGGCTCGCGACCCAGGACCTTGCGGCCGATGAACTGGTTCATGTTGATGTTGGCCTGGTGCAGCCACATCCGCTTCAGAGCCGTCGGGTCGATCCCCAGTTCGCCGGCGTGGTCGACGATCATGTCCGACACCATCGGCACCACATCCTTGAACACCTTGCGCCCCTGCTGGATGAACAGCTTGTCGGGGGCGCCGATGCCTTCAGGGGCGGCGTTGTTCAGGAAGCCGAAATTGTTGCGGATGTTGTTGGAGAAGCTGGTCTTCAGCCGGGTGCCCAGCACGTCCCAGCCGCCCGGTCCTGCGGTATCGGACGATTCCACGATTACGGCGGTGCAGACGTCGCCGAAGATGAAGTGGCTGTCGCGATCCTTGAAGTTCAGGTGGGCGGAGCAGACCTCCGGATTGACCATCAGCACAGCCTTGACCGAGCCGCCGGTGATGAAGTCCGCCGCCGTCTTGATGCCGAAGGTGGCGCTGGAACAGGCGACGTTCATGTCGAAGGCAAAGCCCTCGATGCCCAGGGCCTGCTGAACCTCGATGGCCAGGGCCGGATAGGGGCGGGGCATGTTGGAGGCGGCGCACAGGACCGCCCCGATCTCGCTGACCGGCTTGCCCCAGGCGGCGATGGCAGCTTGCGCGGCCTTGACCGCCATCTCGGCCATGATCGACAGCTCGTCATTGGCGCGCTCGGGGATGTTGGGGGCCATCCGCTCGGGGTCCAGAACGCCCGCCTTATCCAGAACGAAGCGCGACTTGATGCCCGAGGCCTTTTCGATGAACTCGACCGAGGACGGCGTCAGAGGGGCGACGTCGCCCTCGACGATCTGGGCCGCGTGCTCGGCATTATAGCCGTCGGCATAGGCGTTATAGGCCGTGACCAGTTCTTCGTTGGAGATCGACTGGTCGGGCGTGAACAGCCCCGTGGCGGCGATGACGGCGTGTGTCATGTTGGTAAGGGGCCCTATCACTCGACGCGCGGCGTCTCGCTGCTTGAGGGCGCTCGGCCCTCGGGTTGGTGCCGGTCGCCTGGGCGCGTCCGGTACGTGGATCTGTGCTCTAGATAGGCGTCCGGAATGCGGCGGTCGAGAGGGGGGATCAGGGGTTCGTCGTGGCTTGCGCCAGCACCCGTTCGGCGGCGGCCAGATGCAGGCGCTCAACCATCTGGCCCTCGATCTGGATCGCGCCGCGTCCAACCGCATCGGGCGCGTTGAAGGCGGCGACGATGGCGCGGGCATTGGTGATTTCGGCCTCGGTAGGCGCGAAGGCGGCGTTGGCCCCGTCGATCTGGGACGGATGGATCAGACTCTTGCCGTCGAAGCCATACAGGCGACCCTGGGCGCATTCGGCGGCGAAGGCTTCGGAATCGGCGAAGCGGTTGAAGACGCCGTCGATGGCCATCAGTCCGTGGGCACGGGCCATGGCGACGGTCAGGGCCAGCCAGGGTTTCAGCGGCTCACGGTCGGGCGAAGGGCCTGTGCGCAGCATGGTCGCCAGATCGTTGGTGCCCAGCATCAGGGCCTCAAGCGGGCCACCGCTGGCTGCGATGTCATTGAGGGCAAACAGGGCGCGCGGCGTCTCGACCATGGCCCAAAGGGCAGTGCCTGACGGAATCTGGCTGGAATGCGCGCGGACGGTGTCGGCGTCCTCGACCTTGGGTGCGACGATCAGGTCGATGGGCGTATCGGACAAGGCGGCCAGATCGTCGCTGCCCCATTCGGTGTCGAGGGCATTGATGCGGACGCCCAGGCGCGGGCCGAAACCTCCCGAACGGACGGCGGCGACGGCGGCGGCCCGGGCCTCGATCTTGGCCTCGGGGGCGACGGCGTCTTCAAGATCGAGAATGGCGACATCGCAGGCCAGGGTGCGCGCCTTTTCGATAGCCCGGGCGTTAGAGGCGGGCAGGTAAAGAACGCTACGGGCGGGCTTACTTTTCATTCCGCTCATCCCGGCGAAAGCCGGGACCCAGATCTTTGGCCGAAAGGTCGTTGGTACGTCGCACAGTCCCTAGTCCTGGATCATCGGCGTCAAGCTGGACAGGACTAGATCCCGGCTTTCGCCGGGATGAGCGGTTTACAATGATCATCACACCCGGCCCATGACCGGCACCAGCGCCCCGGTCATGGCGCGGCTGTCGGGCGAGGCGAGGAACAGCATGACCCGCGCCAGATCGGCAGGCGCGACCCAGGTCGAAGGATCGGCATCGGGCATGTCGGCACGGTTGCGCTCGGTGTCCAGGATGGAGGGCAGGACGGCGTTGACCGTGACCGACGTGGTCTTCAACTCCTCGGCCAGGCTTTCGGTCAGGCGATGCACCGCCGCCTTGGAGGCCGCATAGGCCCCCATGCCCGCCGCGCTGCGAAGGGCGCCATTGGCCCCGACATTGACGATCCGGCCTTCATCCGATGCCTTCAAATGGGGCAGGGCGGCGCGGCTGGCGTTCAGGGCGGTGGTCAGGTTCAGGGCGAACATCCGGTCCCAGGCGGGCTTGTCGTCGTCGGTCGTCTGCCAGACGAAGCCGCCCGCGATATTCAGCAGGGCGTCGATGCGGCCAAAGCGGGTCATGACGGCCGCGATGGCCTTGTCCGCCGCCGCCGCATCCGTCAGATCGACGCCGCCCAGTTCCTGAACCCCCGCCGGAGCCGCATGGCCCATGGCGTGGTCGATGATGGCGACACTCAATCCGTCCGCCAGGGCCTGTTCGACTACGGCCCGGCCCAGATCGCCGTGACCTCCGGTGACGATGATGACGCGGTTGCTCATTGTCGGCGCTCCGAAAAAATACAGTCCACTGAGTCCACTCAGTCCACCTGGTAGGGTCAGCGCTTTGACCGCGCCGCCGGGGTGCCAGCGTGGCAGGGTCGAAAGACTATGTCATGAGGCTGCGTCAAATTCGGTCGTCAGGCGGCGAAGACCTTATTCAGAAGTCTCTCCAGCGCTTCGGCATCCACCGCATCGAAGGCGGCCACTTCGGTGGCGTCCACGTCGAAGACGGCGATCAACTGGCCGGATGCATCCACCACCGGCACCACGATTTCGCTGGCCGAACGGGCGTCGCAGGCGATGTGGCCGGGGAAGGCGTGGACGTCCTCGACGATCTGGGTCTGGCGCGTGCTGGCCGCCGTCCCGCAGACGCCGCGCCCGAAGGCGATGCGCAGACAGCCCAGTGTGCCTTGATAAGGTCCGACGACCAGTTCGTCCGGTTTCGTCTCATCGACGACATAGAAGCCGGTCCAGAAGAAGACCGGAAAAGCATCCGCCAGCATGGAGGCGACTGTGGCCATGCGGGCCACGCGGTTGGGCTCTCCGTCGAGCACCGCCAGGATTTCGGCCTCGACCTCGGCATAGCGGGTGGCCTTGTCGGCGGGGCGGTCGTCACGGGCGATGTAGGACATGGGGTCTCCGGGCAGTGGACAGCCCCGATGTAGGCTTCGTTGGCGGATTTGGTAGGCGTGGAGGGACTCGAACCCCCAACCAGACCGTTATGAGCGGTCGGCTCTAACCATTGAGCTACACGCCCGCCGTGTGCGTGGCCTAGCAGGGCGGTGGCGGCCTTGCCAAGAGCGGGTTGCAACCACAGGCCTGTCTGCGAATTCATCTAGATGAACGGCGTCTGTCGCCGTCGCCGTCCCGGCGTTCAGACGGGTAGCGTCACTGTGGCGTCCACGGTTGATCGACACGGTCACGCCGGATGGATCGTCACTGAGTTACGGAGACCAAGATGAAAAACTTTTCCCGCGCCCTGGTTCTGGGCGGCGTCATGATGGCGTCGGGCCTGATGACCACCACCGCCATCGCCCAGTCGCAGCCGAACGGCGGCGCGCCCCTGACCATCCAGGCGGTGACCGAGCGCCCGTCGCTGAACCTGTCGGCCTATGGCGAGGTCAAGGCCGTACCGGACATGGCCACCATCAGCTTTGGCGTGGTGACGGAAGCCGCCACCGCCGCCGAGGCGATGCAGCAGAATGCGACCCGCATGACCCAGGTCATGGCCGCCCTGCGCCGCGCCGGGATCAGCGAACGCGACGTCCAGACCAGCGGCCTGAACCTGTCGGCCCAGTATGACTACGTCCAGAACGAGCCGCCGAAACTGCGCGGCTATCAGGCCAACAACCGGGTGACGGTGATCATCAATGACCTGGACCGCGTCGGCACCACCGCCGACGCCGTGGTCGCCGCCGGGGTCAACCAGATCGACGGGATCAGCTTCGGTCTGAAGGATCCTTCGGCTGCCGAGAACGAGGCGCGTCGTCTGGCGGTCCGTAATCTGCAGGCCAAGGCGGCGCTTTATTCCGACGCCCTGGGCACGCCGCTGGGCAGCATCCGCTCGCTGTCGGAAGGCGGTGGCTATGCGCCCCAGCCGCCGATGCCGATGTATGCGGCTCGCGCCATGTCGATGGACGCCGGAGCCTCCACCCCGGTCGCGGCGGGTGAGCTGTCGATCCGGATCGACATCACGGGCGTGTACGACCTGGCCCGCTAGGTCAGAGTAGCGACCCTTCCTCGTCCGTCGCGGGCAGGGAGGGGTCGTACGTCCACTCCCGCGCCACCACCATCAGCATGGCGACGTTGAAGCCATAGCCGATGATGAAGACGGCCAGGGTGGTCACGGAATCCAGGCCGGCCAGCAACGGCACGAAGCTCCATGGCGCGGTCAGGATGCGGGCGGGCAGGAAGCTGAGGCTGTCGAGCGACAGGCCCAGGGCGCTCAGTCCGATCGGCGTGGCCATCATCACCGCGGCACCACCCGCCAGCACATAGACCGCAAACAGCGGCCAGCGCAGCGTGGACAGGAGGCGGATCGCGGCGCGGAAGCCCTTGCTGTCGGTCATCTCATTGCACCCCGAACACGACGGTCAGGCGGCGCTCGACGCGCGACGGGCCCGGCACGATCACGATGGGGGTATTGGCCACGCGCGCGTTGCTGAGAGCAGGCACCGTGGCCAGATAGTCCACCACTGTGCTCTCACCTGCGGCAGCTTGCGGATCGGTGATCCGTAACGGGGCACCCAGCGTTTGACCGGACGCCGCAGCGATGGCCTGCGCCTGGCGACGGGCATCCTCGAAGGCGGCGCGGGCCGATCGTTCGCGCAGGGCTTGATCGTCGGCCAGATAGACCGAGACCAATCGGGCATTGGGAGCCCCGTTCTGCGCGGCGATGGACACCGCATCGCCACCGCGCACGGCAGGCTGTGCGATCAGGGTCAGGCTGGAGGTGGCGGCATAGCCGACAATGGCACAGTCCGGGCTGGCCTGATTGTAGCGGGCGCTCTGGCAGTCAGGGGCATAGACGGCTCTGACGTCCGGCAGGCCGGTGGTCAGGTCGGACGCCGTCAGGCCATTCAGTCCGGTCAGGGCCTCGGTGACCCGGGCCTGAAGGCGCACCAGTTCGCCGATGGCTTCGTCCTGACTGGGACCCCGACCCAGCAAACCGGCTTCCACGCGGAAGGTGTCGGGCGCGGCCTCCGCACGGCCGACGCCGGAGACGACGATGGTTCTGGCCGAAGACGGCACGTCCTGGGCGATGGCCGGGGGGCCCATGATCGCCAATACGGCGACGGCCAGAACAGCAATGGATTTCACGATGCGTCTCTCCCTGAACACGGTCAGGGGACGGCATCATGCCACGGGCGTCAAGCCGCGCGCTTGATTGCGTTGCCGTCGTCCAGCAGCACGACGGAGGGGCTCCACTGGCGGGCCTCTTCCTCGGGCATCTGGCCGTAGGTGACCACGATAACCTTGTCGTTTTTCTGGACCAGGCGGGCAGCGGCACCGTTGACGCCGATGACCTTCGAACCGCGCGGAGCCTCGATGGCATAGGTGGTGAAGCGCGCGCCATTGGTGATGTTCAGCACATCGACCTGTTCGTGCGGAAAGATGCCGGCAGCCTCCAGCAGCTCCATGTCGATGGCGATGGAGCCTTCGTAGTCCAGATCGGCCTGGGTCACCGTCGCGCGGTGCAGTTTGGCCTTCATCATCGTGACCAGCATGGGCGTGCGGTCCATTAGACGCGGGGCAATAGGCCCCCGCTCGCAGGCGGCTGATATAGGGGTTTCGATGCGGCTCATCAATGCGTGTGTTGCAGCGCAGCGTAAGCGCCGCCTGCCCGGCTTGATTACGGGACCTTCATTTGACCGAGGCGGATGCCGCCCTATGCTGGCCCAAGGGCCAGTGCCGGTCCGGATCAGGTTTTCGACGACATCATGAAGCAATTCTTCCTGACCATGGGCGGCGTGTTCGCCGGCCTGCTGCTGTTCTTCGTGGTCATTCCGGTCGTCTTCATCAGCATCATCGTCGCCTCCGCCTCGTCCAAGCCGGCGACGCCCGGCAATACGGTGATCGAGCTGGACCTGCGCGAGGGCGTGACCGACCAGACGCCGACAAATCCGTTCGCGGCCTTCGGCGGCTCGGGCCTGTCGACGCTGCAGATCGTCGACACCCTGGCCCAGGCCGGGGACGACGCCAAGGTGAAGGGGCTGCTGATCCGCCTGCCCGAGGCGGGGATGACGCCCGCCGCCGCCGACGAAGTGCGCCAGGCTATTCGCCGCTTCCGCGCCAAGGGCAAGACGGTCATCGCCCACAGCCAGGGCTTCATGCCCATCGGCACCGCGGTCAGCAGCTATATGGTCGGCGCATCGGCGGACCAGCTCTGGATGCAGAACACCTCGGCCTTCCAGCTGGCAGGCTTTTCGGCCGACTCCATCTTCCTGGGCCGCGCCTTCGAACGCTATGGCGTCGATGCCCAGTTCGAGCAGCGCTACGAATACAAGAACGCCGTCAACGAGTTCACAGAGAACGACTTCACGCCCGAGCACCGCGAGGCGATGTCGGCCTGGATGACCTCGATCTATACGACGTCGCTGGCCAATGCGGCCCAGGATCGCAAACAGACGCCCCAGGCGCTGCGCACCGTGATCGAGGCCGGCCCCTATTCCTCGGCTCAGGCGTTGCAGAACCGCCTGATCGACAAGATCGGCCAGGTCGAGGAGGCCGAGGCCGAGATCAAGCGTCTGGCCGGTAGCGGTTCGGAGCTGATGGAGTTTTCCGACTATGCCTCGTCCAAGGGCGAGCGCACGGGCTCGGGTAGTTCGGCCATCGCCATCGTGGGCGGCGAGGGTGCCATCATGACCGGCACGGGCAGCGGCGGCTTCGGCGGCGGCGCGCAGATCAGTTCGGACGACACGGCCGAGGCCATCTATCAGGCGATCGAGGACGACGCCGTGAAGGCCATCGTCTTCCGCGTCTCCTCGCCCGGCGGCTCGCCCGATGCCTCGGAGCAGATCCTGGCGGCGGTGCGCGCGGCCCGGGCGGCCGGCAAGCCGGTGGTGGTGTCCATGGGCGACTATGCGGCGTCCGGCGGCTACTGGATCAGTTCCGAAGCTGACTGGATCGTGGCGCAGCCCTCGACCCTGACCGGCTCGATCGGCGTGTTCGGCGGCAAGTTCGTTCTGGCCGATGCGCTGGGCCGGTTCGGCGTGGACATGCGCGGCCTGTCGGTCGGCGGGGACTATGCCAGTGCCTTCTCGCCGTCGGAGCCCTTCACCCCGGAACAGCGCACGGCCTTCGCGGCCCAGATCGACCGGACCTATGACGAGTTCATCACGCGTGTGGCCACGGGCCGCAAGCTGTCGCCCGACCGGGTGCGCCAGATCGCGCGCGGCCGGGTCTGGACGGGCGCTCAGGCGCAAGGGTTGGGCCTGGTCGATCAGCTGGGCGGCCTGACTGAGGCGGTCGCCAAGGCGCGGGAGCTGTCCAAGATTCCGGCCGGCGATTCGGTGCGTTTCAAACGCTATCCGACGCCGCAGTCGCCGTTCGAGGCCCTATCCGATGCGTTCGGCGTGTCCAGCGAGGCGGCCAGGGTCCTGGTCGGCATTGGCGGCGTCATGAATGATCCGCAGGCCGAGGCCCTGGTGCGCCGGGTGCAGGCCGATCGGGCGCGGGCGTCGGGAGCGACGGTCCTGGCCGACCAGCCCTACTGAGACGAAACGACGCCCTGCACCGACCTGTGATGTGTCGGTCATTGACGGTTCATGTCGATGGACCGACATTGCGAGCGAGACGTCCTTTGCAGCGTCTATTTTAGGTGAAGACATGAGCCCGTCCGACCGCATCGCCCTCGGCCCGCAAGGCCGCCGTTCCTCCGGCAACCTGTTCGCGCCGGTGCTGTGGCTTGGCGGCGTGATCGCGACCATGGTGGCCATGGCGGTCGGGGCCGTGTTGGCCGTATTCGCCGCCGCAGCGGTCGCGGTGTTTGCCGTGTTCGCCGCCGTTCTGGTCTTCTTCGCCGGACTGGCCCTGAGGGCGCGTCGCCGGATGACGGTGCGCAACCGCCGTGCCGACGACGGCGTCATCGAGGCGCGCAAGGTCAACGGGGCCTGGGTCGCCTATGGCTGGGAGCGGACGGGCCGCTAGAGACGTTCAGGGAGGATCATGTTGATCGTCCGCGACGTCCCGTCCCCGAATTTCGATGCCCGGCGCGGCCCGCCGGACATGCTGGTGCTTCACTATACCGGTATGCAGACCGCCGAGGCCGCGATCGCGCGGCTGTGTGACCCCGAGGCCAAGGTGTCGGCCCACTATGTCGTCGATGAGGACGGCTCCATCCTGAAACTGGTCCCCGAGGAACGGCGGGCGTGGCATGCGGGGCGGGGCGTCTGGCTGGGCGAGACCGACTGCAACGCCGCCTCCATCGGCATCGAGATCGTCAATCCGGGCCATGAGTTCGGCTATCGTGACTTTCCGGAGGTTCAGGTCGATGCGGTGATCAGTCTGATCGCGGACATCCGCACCCGCTGGACCATCCCCGACACCCGCATCATCGCCCACTCCGACCTGGCCCCCGACCGCAAGCAGGACCCGGGCGAGCGGTTTCCGTGGAAGCGGCTGGCCGGTTCCGGGCACGGCCTGTGGTTCCAACCGGCGCAGGAGCGGATCGCCGCCCTGGGCGTGCCGCTGAAGGTCGGGGACGAGGGTCTGGGCGTCATCGTCCTGCGCGCCGGCCTGCACCGCCTGGGTTATGGCCTGCCCCCCGGCGGCGACTATGACGAGGCGACCCGGCTGACCGTCGAGGCCTTCCAGCGCCACTGGCGACCGGCGCAGGTGGACGGCGTGGCCGATGGCGAGACGCGGGCGACGCTGATGGGTGTGCTCCAGCTGGCGACGGCGGAGAGCACGACGGGGGTGCTGAACTAGCGGGGCGGCCAAGAGTGTGGGCTTCCCAGCCTCAGAGGATGTCCGACACGTTTGCTTCCCAAACACCCGGCCAGTGTCCGCTTTCGGCGTTGAGGTCGGCGACCGCTCTCGACCCATTGCGGACATTCGCTTTTGCTCCACTATCGCGCCTTGGATAGCGGTTGCCGCACAATTGAAATCCATCGATTTCTACAGGAGCATCCATGAGACTTAAGGCCAAGCTGGCATTGGTTGCGACTATAGCAGCTGCGTGCGTCGTCCAGTCGTGCGCACAACCAAGCGGACATCTTATCGAAACCGACATCGTACCTACCGTCTTCCTACGAAAGGCTGGAGCGTGGGCCCTGTCCTCTGCGCAGCCCGCCTTCCCCTATAACTCCGAACCTGTTCTTGAAACTATGTTCGGCGCAGGGGGCGAGGCACCTTTCGGTTGCGGCCTCACGGCTGTTCGCAATGGCTATTTTTCGGGGCCTCGGGGTGGGTTGGCCTGCGCTACTCGCGCCGCCGACGGCCGCCTGGAGTTGAGAGGTGTTCAGCGGGGCGCGCACTTCGCCCGGGTCTATGATGCCGTCCCCCTCCAGGATGGTTTCCTCATCGTGGTGAAGCCGTTTGGAGTTCCTGCAGCGAGGACGATCTTCTTGGACTCCGACGGGGAAGTCCAAGGTACGTTCACCCTGCCAGGAAGCGCCCCCGACGAGGCGGTCGTTCTGCCATCAGGGCGTATCGCGTTGCTTCACAATGAAGGAGCGTCGTGCAACTGGACCATACTGGAGCGAGGCAATGCTGACTTCAGGCCTGTCGCCACGGCTCCAGAAGATCGGTCGCTGTGCCATTTGTCCAGCTTCAACGGAGAGGCGCTGCGGGATCAGATGACCGGACAAGCATACCTGCGATCTCGCCGCCCCGAACCTAATGCTCTCTACAGGATCGATGACAATGGACCCCGAAGCCCGTCCACCCTCGTCGCTGCCGATTTCGGTGCGGATGTCGCTCCGAACTCCAACTCGGGTGCCAGCTATGTCACCATTCATGGTGGGGCGGTCTACTTCAGTTACCCAACCCAATCAGGACCGACTATTGGCCGCTATGATCTCGGGACCGGGGAGACCACACGTACGGTTTTCACAGCCCCAAGCGGTAGTTTGCATGACGCTGAGCAGGTCTACGGCTTTGCCATTGCAAAAACCTTCGGGTCGTCACCCCATGTTGCGCTCATGAACCGCGCTGGCGAAACCCGGGTAGCGGCTCTTAATCCCTGACTTTGATCGAGCGCCCCTCACTTGGCGAAGCGGCGATGTCTGCTTCCCACCCACAGCGGACCTTGGCGAAGTCCGTTGAGCCGGCGTTGACCTGCGCGCCGCAAAAGCGCACCTAGCGGCCGTCAGACGGCCGGGCGGTCGCGGCGGGGGTTTCGGCCTCGGTCGAGGAAAGTCCGGGCTCCACGGTGAAAAGGCGGCGGGTAACGCCCGCCCGGGGTGACCCGAGGGATAGCGCCACAGAAAGCAAACCTCCGGACCTGCGGGACCGGTAAGGGTGAAAGGGTGGGGTAAGAGCCCACCGCGTCTCTGGTAACAGCGACGGCATGGCAAGCCCCGCCTGGAGCAAGACCGAATAGGGACGTTGCGCGGGCTTGCTCGCAGGGCTCACCGCCCCAGACGTCCGGGTAGGTCGCGAGAACCGTCCAGCGATGGACGGTCCAGATGAATGATCGTCGCTGCACTTCTGGTTTCGGCTTGGGGTGCGGAACAGAACCCGGCTTACAGGCCGTCTGACATTTTTTCTTTCAAGTGGAAGGGCGCTAACGCTCGGCTCGCGGAGCCTCGCTGTTTGAGCGCTTTTTTCCAAGTGGAAGAGCGCTAACGCTCGCGACGCGGTCGCTCGTTGCTTGATCGCATCACCTCCCTGTCGCGCAGCGATGGGGAGGGGGACCGCGCGTAGCGTGGTGGAGGGGGCGGCGCGGTCGAGAGGGGTTAGCGCCTCGACAAGCGAACGCCTGCGCCGCCCCCTCCGTCACGGCGCATATTTGCGCCGCGCCACCTCCCCATCCGCGACGCGAATGGGGAGGTGAGGCCGTTAACGCCTGTGTCAGCATCGCGGCGCGATAACAGCCCACAGCCTGTCTATACTTTGCGCGTTCCGTGTATGTTCACGGACATACTGCCGTTACGGCCGCAATTGAGGTTAACTCTCGTCAACTAATCCCATTGAGACCCATTCAATCCCATGCTATCCCATTCGCACTGAGTGGGGTGAGGCATGCGCCAAGCGGCGCCAACGGATTAGAGGGGCGGGTCGAAGGGCCCGAGTTGGGGCAATCGTGTTTCTCGGAACCTATGAGAAACAGTTGGACGGAAAGCGGCGCCTGCTGATCCCGCAGGAGTTCCGCACCGCCGACAACGGAGCCCAGAACGGCGTCTTCTGCTTCTTCTCGATCGCCTCGGACTGCCTGGAGGCCGGCGGTGACCGGCTGATGGCCGAATATGTCGCCCGCATCGAGGCCCTGCCGTTCGGCAGCGACGAACGCACCGCCATGGAAGAGGCCTTCTATGCCGCCCAGCGCCCGCTGTCCTATGACAGCGGTGGCCGCATCACCCTGCCCGAAGGTCTGTGCCAGGAGGCCGGGCTGGGCGAGGATGTGGTGATCGCCGGCATGGGGCCGCGTTTCCAGATCTGGGACCGCAAGGCGTGGAACGCCCGCCGCGCCGCCAGCCGGGCCCTGGCTCGCAAGGTCATGAACGGCGAGACGACGCGCGCCGCGGGGGAGGGGGCATGACGACCGCGCCCCACGCCCCGGTCCTGCTGGACGAAGTGATCGAAGCCCTCGCGCCACAAGCCGGCGATGTGATCATCGACGCGACCTTCGGGGCGGGTGGCTATACCCGCGCCATTCTGGCGACCGGCGCGACCGTGATCGCCCTGGACCGCGACCCGACGGTCCAGCCGCATGCCGACGCCGTGGCCAACGACTATCCCGGCAGGTTCCAGCTGGTCCGCACGCCGTTTTCCGGCCTGGCGGAGGCCTTCGCCGGGACGGGCGAGGCGCGGCTGGACGGGGTGGTGTTCGATATCGGCGTCTCGTCCATGCAGCTGGATCAGGCAGAGCGCGGCTTTTCCTTCATGCGCGACGGGCCGCTGGACATGCGGATGAGTGATGAGGGCGAGACCGCCGCCGACATCGTCAACACCTGGGACCACGGGCCGATGGCCCATATCTTCAAACTGTATGGCGACGAGCGCCAGTCGGGCCGCGTCGCCACCGCCATCCTGCGTCGCCGAGTGGAGAAGCCGTTCGATCGCACGCTCGATCTGGCCGCCGTGGTCGAAAAAGCCCTGGGCGGTCGTCGCGGGGCCGCCATCCATCCTGCCACTCGCGTGTTTCAAGCCTTGCGGATCGCGGTCAATGACGAGCTGGGCGAGCTGCGCGCCGGGCTGGAGGCGGCGGAGGCGACGCTGGCCCCCGGTGGCCGTCTGGCCGTCGTGACCTTCCATTCGCTGGAGGATCGGATCGTCAAGGCCTTCCTGACCGAGCGGACCGGCAATGCGCCGGGCGGCTCGCGTCATGCGCCGGTGGCCATCGACACCCGCAAGCCCAGCTTCACCCTGGCGTTCAAGGGCGCGCGTGAGGCGGGCGAGGCCGAGCTGGCGACCAATCCGCGGGCCCGATCGGCCAAGCTGCGGGCGGCGGTGCGGACCGACGCCCAGCCGTGGGGCCCCATCGGCGGAAAGGTCGCCGCATGACCGTTCCTGCCGTCGTCCAACGCGTCTTTGCCTGGAAGGTCCGCGGCATCCGATGGGTCGAGATCATCGGCGTCATTCTGGTCGCCCTGATGGTCCTGTCCGTCTATGTCGCCAAGGCGGCGGCGGCGCGCCAGAGCAGCGACATCGCCGACATGGAGCGCCAGATTGCCTCGAACGGCGAGCGGGTTCGCCTGCTGAGCGCCGAGGTCGCGCGTCTGGAACAACCCGCGCGTCTTGAGGCCCTGTCGCGCGAGGCGGGCCTGGGGCCCGTCGATGTGCATCGTCAGGCCACCGAACAGGGTCTGCCCCTGATCGCGCCGGAGCCTGATCCTCGTCCCGTGGTCATCGCGCCTCCGCCCGCCGGTCCTGCGCCCGTCGCGGAAGAGCAGGCAGCGGTGCCGGAAGCGCCTGCGGAGGTCGCGCAATGAGCGTGCACGATCCGCATCATCAGGCCTGGACCCGTCCTGCCCCCGGCGTAGCGAACCTGAGCGCCCTGTCGCGCAAACTGCCGTCCTGGCGCTGGCTGGGCGAGGCCATGTGGTGGGTCGAGCATGCCTTTGGCCGTGCGCGGACCGATGCGCGGCCCGAAGAGGATACGCGGGTCCGCATCCTGTTGATCCGCTGGCTGTTCGCGGGTGTCTTCGTCTGTCTGGCTCTGGGCGCGGCCAAGGCGGCGCTGTGGGGGCCACAGGTCGGGGTCGGTAGCGCGTCGCATCCGAATGCCACGACGCGGGCCGATATCGTGGATCGCAACGGGGCCCTGCTGGCCGCCAACATCACCCACTATGGCCTGTATATCGATCCGTCCGAGGTCTGGGATCGGCCTGCGGCCATCGCGGCCATCAAGAAGGCCGTGCCGCGCATCCGCATGAGCCGGCTGACCCGGGCCGTGAACGGCGATCGCCGTGTCCTGGCGCTGGCCCGTCTGACGCCGGCCGAGCGCGCCCGCGTGCACGATCTGGCGCTGGGCGGTCTGACGTTCGAGCCGGAGGATGTCCGCGTCTATCCGCTGGGCCAGTCCGCCCGCCACGTCGTCGGCAGCGTCGAGGAGGGCGGCGAGGTCGGCCTGTCGGGCGTCGAGAAGGCGTTCGATGCCGAGGTTCGCGCGGCGGGCGCACGCGGCGAAACCTTCCAGACCTCCATCGACCTGCGCGTCCAGGGCGTGCTGGAAAACGAACTGGCCGCCATGGCCCTGGAAACCCAGGCCAAGGGCGCGGTCGGTATCATCACCGACGTCCAGACAGGCGAGGTTCTGGGCATGGCCAGCTGGCCGGGCACCAACTCGCGCAACCTGGCCGCCAGTGCCACCTATGAGATGGGGTCGGTCTTCAAGACCTTCACCGTCGCCGCCGCCATCGACACCGGCCGGGCCGACATGCACACCATGCTGGACGCCTCCGAGGCGCTTCAGATCGGCAACCGCCGCATCAAGGACTTCCACGCCCAGAACAAGGTGATGTCGCTGGAGGAGGTCTATCTTCACTCGTCCAACATCGGCACTTCGCGGCTGGCGACCGAGATGGGGCCTGCGGTCATGCAGGACTATTTCCGGCGCTTCGGCCTGATGGACCAGGCTCCCTTCGAAATCGCGTCCGAAGCCCCGATCACCCCGCGCGGTTGGACGGATTCGACCCTGGCGTCGCTGTCGTTCGGCTACAACATCTCCATCACACCGCTGCAGATGGCTGCGGCCATGCAGGCGATGACTAACGGTGGGCGCTACATTCCACTGACGTTGCGCAAAGGTGGTCGTCCTGATGCGCCGGTACGGCAAATCATTTCGCCCGAGACCTCCCTGACCATGCTGGACCTGATGCGGCGCAACGTCGTCAATGGTTCGGGCACCCGGGCCGATGCGCCGGGCCTGCGGGTCGGGGGCAAGACGGGCTCGGCCAACAAGTCGGTCAATGGCCGCTATTCGACCGCCCACGCCCTGGGCACCTTCGCCGCCGTCTTCCCGGCCGACGGCCCGGTCAATGCGCGCCGGTATCAGATCCTGATCCTGATGGATGAGCCCCAGACCTATCCGCGCACGGGTGGCTTCGTCGCCGCGCCGGCCGTGGGCCGGATCGCCGACCGGATCGCGCCTTTCCTGGGCGTGCAACGCCGGGCCGACGTCTGGCGCACGGCCACCGGCGAGCGTTTGCCGACCTATGAGGACGTTGAAGGGGACGGGCGATGAGCGTCCAGCCACCCGTCCGCCTGTCCGACCTGCTGCGCCGCGATGTGGCCAGCGACCCGATGATTACGGGCGTCACCTCCGACAGCCGCAAGGTCGCGCCCGGCACCCTGTTCGTGGCCCTGCCCGGCAGCGCCGCCGACGGCCGCGCCTTCATCCCCCAGGCCCTGTCGCAGGGGGCGGCCGCCGTCCTGGCTCCGTCCGATACCGACGCCGGAATGGCTCCTGTTCTGGTTACCTCGGGCGATGTGCGCCGGGCCTATGCCATCGCGGCGCGCAGCTTCTATGGAGCCCAGCCCGCCACCTGCGTCGCCGTGACCGGCACCAACGGCAAGACGTCCGTCGCCGCCTTCTGCCGCCAAATCTGGGCGGCGCTGGGCCTGACCTCGGCGAGCATGGGCACTCTTGGGGTTTTGAAACAGTCCGGTAACGTTAATCAGGCCTTGACGGGGCCCGGCCTGACCAGCCCCGACGCCGCCGATGCGGCCCGCCTGCTGGCCGATCTGGCCGAGGGCGGCGTGACCCATCTGGCGCTGGAGGCCTCGTCGCACGGCATCGACCAGCGGCGTCTGGACGGGGTCACGCTCAAGGCGGCGGGGTTCACCAACCTGACGCAGGATCATCTGGACTATCACGGCGACATGGCCGCCTATCGCGACGCCAAGCTGCGGCTGTTCGAGACCCTGTTGCCGCGCGGGCGTACGGCGGTGCTGAACGCCGATTCCGACGCCTATTCCCAGTTTGCCTCGGCCAGCATCATGTCCGGCCTGGGCGTGATGGCCGTGGGTGAGCGCGGGCGTGACCTGACCCTGCTGGGCCGCAAGGCCGTGCCGGAAGGCCAGCGGCTGTCGCTGGATGTGCGTGGCAGCCTGCATGAGGTGCTGCTGCCGCTGGCGGGGGCGTTCCAGGCGTCGAACGCTCTCGTCGCGGCGGGGCTGTGCATCGCCGGCGGCGAAAGCCCCGAGCGGGTTCTGGCGGCCATGGAGAAGATCGAGGGGGCGCAGGGGCGGCTCGAGCGGGTCGCTGGCGGTAACGGCAAGGGCGAGGTCTATGTCGACTATGCCCATACGCCCGACGGGCTGGAGACGGTGCTGTCGGCCCTGCGGCCGCATGCGACGGGGCGGCTGATCGTCGTGTTCGGTGCGGGCGGCGACCGCGATCGCGCCAAACGCCCTCTGATGGGCGAGATTGCCGGACGTCTGGCCGATGTCGCCATCGTAACCGACGACAATCCGCGCGGTGAGGATCCGGCTGCCATCCGCCGCGCCGTGCGCGAAGGCTGTCCGGACGCACAGGAGATTGGCGACCGCCGGCAAGCCATCCACCAGGCCATCCACATGATGCGCGACGGGGATGTGGTGGTCATCGCCGGAAAAGGGCATGAGCAGGGTCAGATCGTCGGCGGGGTGACACACCCCTTCGATGACGCGACCGTCGCCGCCGAAGCCCTGAACGCCCATGCCTGATACTCCTGTCCTGTGGACCTCTGAACAGATCGAAGCGGCCACGGGTGGACGCCTGTCGGGCGCGCCTTTCGAGGTCACGGGCCTGACCTACAACAGCCGTGAGATCGTGCCCGGCGATCTTTTCCTGGCTCTGAAGGGTGCGCGCGACGGGCACGCGTTCGCCGCCTCGGCCTTTGCGGCGGGGGCCGCCGGTGCGCTGACGGACCATGGCGTAGAGGGCGGGCCGTCCATCGTCACGAACGATACGCTGAAGGCGCTGGAAGCCCTGGGTGTCGCTGCCCGCGACCGGGCCGGACGTCGCGGGGCTGTCACCGGCAGCGTCGGCAAGACCAGCGTGACCCAGGCGATCAAGGCCGGGCTGGATCTGGCGGGGTCGTCGCACGGGTCGATCAAGAGCTACAACAACCATATCGGCGTGCCTTTGACGCTGGCGCGGATGCCGCAGGGCACGGCCCGGGCGGTGTTCGAGATCGGCATGAATGCGCCGGGAGAGATCGCGCCCCTGTCGCGTATGGTCGCGCCGCACGCCGCCTGCGTGACCACCGTCGGCCCGGTGCATATCGAGGCCTTTGCCGATGGCGAGGCCGGCGTGGCGGCGGAGAAGGCGTCGATCTTCGAAGGCCTGCTGCCCGGCGGCGCGGCGGTTCTGAACGGCGATGTGGCCCAGGCGGCTGTGCTGGAGGCGGCGGCGCGAGCGCAAGGCGCGCAGGTCCTGCGCTTCGGCACCGGGGCCGCAAACGAAGCGCGGCTGATCGGGTTCGAGCCGGACACCGAGGGGGCAACCGTGCGGGCCGAGTTGCACGGCAAGGCGCTGGAGTATCGCCTGGCTCAGTCTGGCCATCACTGGGGCCTGAACAGCCTGTGCGTCATCCTGATGCTGGAGGCGCTGGATGTGCCGCTGGAGACGGCGCTGGCGGCCCTGGCCGGGTTCGCGCCCTTGGCCGGGCGGGGGCAGACCATGCAGGTGGCCGCCCCCGGTGGGGCCTTCACCCTGATCGACGAAAGCTACAATGCCAATCCGCTGTCGATGGCGGCGGGCTTCCGCAGCCTGGGCGTCAGGCCGGTGGGGCCGGGCGGACGGCGCGTGGTCGTCCTGACCGACATGCTGGAGCTGGGCGACCAGTCGCGGGCGCTGCATCAGGGGCTGGGGATTGCGATCGAGGCCGCGGGGCTGGACATGGTCCATGCCGCCGGGCCGGAGATGAAGGCACTGTACGACAGCCTGCCCAGCTCGCGTCGGGGCCTGTGGCGCGAGACGGCGGCCGAGCTGGCGGCCGAAGCCATGGTCCTGGCCGGGCCCGGCGACGTGGTCATGGTCAAGGGCTCGAACGGATCGAAGGCGTCGATGGTCGCCAAGGCCCTGGCGGCCTTGGGCAGCGAACCGCCCCTCAAGCAGCAAGCGTCCGCGACGCGAGCGATAGGGGCAAAGGAAGTCTGATGTTCTATCTGCTGTATCTGCAGTTTTCCGATGTGGCGCAGGACTACCCCCTGCTGAACCTGGTCCAGTACCAGACGGTGCGGGTGGCGCTGGCCATGGCGACGGCCATGATCGTGTCGGTGGCCATGGGCAGCCGGTTCATCAACTGGATTCGTGCCAAACAGGGCCGCGGCCAGCCGATCCGCGACGACGGCCCGGTCTCGCACCTGTCCAAGGTCGGCACGCCCACCATGGGCGGGCTGATGATCCTGGCGGGCATCGCGGTGGCGGTCCTGCTGTGGGGCGACCTGACCAATCCCTACATCTGGATCGTCAGCTTCGTCACGGCGGCCTTTGGCGTCCTGGGCTTCATCGACGACTATGCCAAGGTGACCAAACAGACCTCGGCGGGCCTGACGTCCAAGCAGAAGCTGGCGGCCCAGGTCGTGGTCTCGGTGATCGCCGGTGTGCTGACCGTGCTGTGGATGACCGCCTCGCCGACCTCGCCGGGGCTGGAGACGTCGATCGCCTTTCCCTTCTTCAAGGCCGTGCTGCTGAACATCGGCTGGTTCTATGTGGCCTTCGCGGCCTTCACCATCGTGGGCTTTTCCAATGCGGTGAACCTGACCGACGGTCTGGACGGCCTGGCCATCGTGCCGGTCATGATGGCGGCGGCGGCGTTCGGCATCATCAGCTATCTGGTCGGCAACTTCATCTTTTCGGGCTATCTGGGTGTCCACCATGTGCCCGGCTCGGGCGAGCTGGCCATTTTTTGCGCGGCCATGATCGGCGGGGGCACGGGCTTCCTCTGGTACAATGCGCCGCCGGCCAAGATCTTCATGGGTGACACCGGCTCGCTGGCTCTGGGCGGCGCACTGGGGGCCATCGCCGTCGCGACCAAGCACGAACTGGTGCTGGGCATCGTCGGCGGCCTGTTCGTCATCGAGGCCGCCTCGGTCATGATTCAGGTGGCCTATTTCAAGATGACCGGCCGCCGCATCTTCCTGATGGCCCCGATCCACCACCATTTCGAAAAGATGGGCTGGCCGGAATCGACGGTCGTCATCCGTTTCTGGATCGTCGCCGCCATGCTGGCCCTGGCCGGTCTGGCGACGTTGAAGCTGCGCTAGATGATCGTCCTCTCATGATTTTGGCCCCAGGCTTCGAGGGGCGGCGTATCGCGGTCTTCGGCCTGGGACGGTCGGGGCTGACGGCGGCGCGGGCGCTGAAGGCGGGCGGGGCCTTGCCGGTGCTGTGGGACGACAGTGTCTCCAGTCGCATGCAGGCCGAGGCTGAAGGGTTCGTGGTCGAGGACCTGACGGTCGCCGACTGGTCGGGTTTCGCGGCCCTGGTCCTGTCGCCTGGTGCCCCCCTGACGCATCCCAAGCCGCATTGGACGGTGGATAAGGCGCATGAGGCCGGGATCGAGATCATAGGCGACATCGAACTGTTCGCGCGGGCCTTGGCGGCCTTGCCGGAGGGACAGCGCCCCCGCGTCGTCGCCATCACCGGCACCAACGGCAAGTCCACGACCACGGCCCTGATCGGCTGGGTGCTGAAACAGGCCGGGCTGACGGTCCATGTCGGCGGCAATATCGGCATTGGCGTGCTGGCCCTGCCCGAGCCGACGCCCGAGGCCGTCTATGTGATCGAGGTGTCGAGCTATCAGCTGGACCTGACGACCACCTTTGCGCCGGACGTGGCGATCCTGACGAACATCAGCCCGGATCATCTGGATCGGCATGGCGGGATGGAGGGGTATGTCGCGGCAAAGGCGCGGCTGTTTGCGACGCAACGTGCGGATGGCGTGGCGCTGGTCGGGGTGGATGAGACCAGGGGGTGTGGTGTTGCTGGACATCTCGCGAGCCTGGGTCGTCTCGGCACCGTGATCTCCACCTCCGCTCATCCCGGCGAAAGCCGGGACCCAGCGCTGTCCAGCTTGACGCCGGCGCGCCAGGACAAGCGATCCGAGCCGAATTCATCGACCGATCACCCAAAGAACTGGGTCCCGGCTTTCGCCGGGATGAGCGGAAGAATTGAAGCACACGGGGGCTGGCTCAGCGTCGATGGTGAGCGTTTGGCCGACCTGAGCCCCGCCCGCTCGCTCCCCGGCCGCCACAACGCCCAGAACGCTGCCTTTGCCTACGCCTGCGCCCGCGCCCTTGGCGTCAGCCATGACACCACCGTCGAGGGCCTCCTGTCCTTCCCCGGCCTGGCCCACCGCATGGAAACCGTCGGCACGCTCGGCCGCGTCCGCTTCGTCAACGACTCAAAGGCCACCAACGCCGACGCCGCCCGTCAGGCCCTGACCAGCTATGACCGCAGTTTCTGGATCGCGGGCGGGCGGGCCAAACAGGGCGGTATCGACGATCTGGAGGAGCTGTTCCCGCGCGTGGTCGAGGCGTTTCTGATCGGCGAGGCGGCGGGGCCGTTCGCGGCCCGGCTGGGCGACACCCCGCACCGGATCAGCGGCGACATGGCCACGGCGGTGCAGCAGGCCTATGCCGCCGCCGCCGCCACAGGACGCGACGAGGTCGTGCTGCTCAGCCCCGCGGCGGCCAGTTTCGACCAGTATCCCGACTTCGAGGTGCGGGGCGAGGCGTTTCGCGCCGCCGTCCTGGCCCTCGGTGCAACCCCCATGGCCCCGTCATGACCGAAGCCTACAGCCCCGCGTTTTCGCGCAATGACAAGGGACCGGTGGCCAACTGGTTCTGGACCGTGGATCGGGGCCTGCTGGCCGCGGCCCTGACGCTGATGGGGATGGGCGTGGCGCTGAGTTTCGCCTCCAGCCCCGCCGCTATCCTGGCCGACCAGTCGATCACGGACCCCTTCCACTACAGCTGGCGGATGATGGTGTTCAGCTGTGCCGGTCTGGTCATGCTGCTGGGTACTTCGTTCTTCTCTCCCAAGGGTGTGCGCCGCATCGCCCTGGCGGCGCTGCTGTGCGCCATCATCACCATGATGCTGCTGCCCTTCATCGGCGACGAGGTGAAGGGCGCGGCCCGCTGGATCAACCTGGGCCCGTTCAGCCTGCAACCCTCGGAGTTTGCCAAGCCCGGCCTGATCGTCTTTTCCGCCTGGATGTTCGCCGAGGGCCAGAAGGGCGAGGGCGTGCCCGGCGTCAGCATCGCGTTCGGTGTCTGGGGCCTGACGGTCGCGCTTCTGCTGATCCAGCCCGACATCGGCCAGACCCTGCTGATCACCACCACCTTCATGGCCGTCTTCTTCATGGCCGGCGTGCCGCTGAAGTGGGTGGCGGCCCTGGCGGCGGCGGGAGCGGCGGGTGTCGTCGGCCTGTATTTCAGCTTCAGCCACATGCGCGATCGCCTCAGCCGTTTCGGCTCGGACGACGCCGGCGCGACCTATCAGATCGACCGCGCGTCCGAGGCCATCCGGGCCGGGGGCCTGGTCGGACGCGGGGTGGGCGAGGGGGTGATGAAGCGCTCGGTGCCCGACCTGCATACCGACTTCATCTATTCCGTCGGGGCCGAGGAGTTCGGCCTGGTGCTGAGCCTGATCATGATCGGCCTGTTCGGCTTCATCGTCCTGCGCGGCATGCAGAAGGCGATGCGACTGCGCGACCCGTTCGAGCAGACGGCGGCGGCGGGGCTGTTCATCCTGATCGGGCTGCAGGCCAGTATCAACATTGCTGTCAATCTGAGCCTGGTCCCGACCAAGGGGATGACACTGCCGTTCATCAGCTATGGCGGCTCGTCCATGGTGGCCATGGGGCTGACCATGGGGCTGGCCCTGGCCCTGACCCGCAAGCGACCGGGGGCCTATGAGCCGGGGGCCAGTCTGCCGCGTCGGCGGATGTTGGGCTAGAAGGCATCCATGACCTCCAGACTCTGCGTCGTCGCCGCCGGTGGGACCGGTGGGCATATGTTCCCGGCCGAGGCCCTGTCGCGCGAGTTGGCCGGGCGCGGCTGGCGGATCGTGCTGGCCACGGACCGGCGGGGCGAGGCCTATGCCCAGAACTTCCCGGCCGAGGAGCGGATCGCGCTGGACGCCGCCACCGGGCGCGGGCCGATCGGCATGGCCAAGGCGGGCGTGGCCATCACGCGAGGTGTGCTGCAAGCGCGGTCGGCGCTGAAGCGGCTGGATGCGGCGGTGGTCGTGGGCTTCGGCGGCTACCCTTCCGCCCCGGCCCTTCTGGCCGCGCTCAGCCAGGGTCGGCCGACCCTGTTGCACGAACAGAACGCCGTGCTGGGCCGCACCAATCGCTGGCTCAGTCCCTATGTCGGGGCCGTGGCTTCATCCTTTCCGAACCTGCAGAAGGTGCCGCACGGCGTCGGGGCGCGCGTCACCCTGATCGGCAATCCAGTGAGGGCCGACATCCGGGCGCTGGGCGAACGGGCCTTTGTGGCTCCGACCGGCGACGGCGCGATCCAGTTGCTCGTCACCGGCGGCAGCCAGGGCTCGCGCATCCTGTCCGAGACCGTGCCACAGGCACTGGCGGCCCTGCCCGAGGCGTTGCGTACACGCCTGCGGGTGCAGCAGCAGTCGCGACCCGAGACGCTGGAGGCGGCGCTCGCCGTCTATGCCCGGGCAGGCATGGAGGCCGAGATCGCGCCCTTCTTTTCCGATATGGCCCGGCGTCTGTCGCAGGCGCATCTGGTCATCGGCCGGGCCGGGGCCTCGACCTGTTCGGAGCTGGCGGTGGCGGGCCTGCCGTCCCTGCTGATCCCGCTCAAGATCGCCATGGACGACCATCAGCGGTTCAATGCCCTCAGCCTGGTCCGGGCGGGTGGAGCCGAAATGGTGCTGGAGGACGAGGTGACGGTCGACCGACTGGCGGCGTCGCTAGCGGCGATGCTGTCGGACCCCGCGCGCCTGTCAGCCATGAGCGAAGGCGCACGCTCAGCGGCCCTGCCAGACGCGACCTCGGCCTTGGCCGACATGGTCGAGGCGGCGGCGATCTGAGCGTCGCAGCCGCAGGCGGCCTTCGCCTCGCCACCGTGACGCGCTAAACGTCAGCCATGCCGATCTTCATTCAGGACATGACCCGCGAGGTCTTCCGCCTCTGGCGCGAATTCTACTGGCTGCCCGAATGGGTGGTCATCTCCGTCATCGTCGGCGTCTTCGTCTTCGTCGGCTGGGCCGCCAATCAGGTGGTGTTCAGCCTGCTGAAATGGGTGGTGCGCAATAAGGACGTCTTCTGGCGCGGAGTCGTCGGTCGCGCGCGGCTGAAGGTGCGGATCGCGGTGATGATCGTCGCGGTGGCCCTGGGCGTCACCATCTCGCCCATGGACCCGGAGCCGTCGCTGCTGATCCGGCAGGCCCTGCTGTTCGGCTTCATCCTGGTGTGCGGTTGGATGCTGGCCGGGGCCGTGGACATGGGGGCCGTCGTCCATCTGCGGAAGTTCAACATGGACGCCGAGGACAACCTCAGTGCCCGCAAACACGTGACCCAGACACGCATCCTGCAAAGGGTCTCGGCCCTGCTGATCGCCCTGATTACCCTGGGACTGGCGCTGCTGACCATCCCGGGCGTGCGGCAATGGGGGCTGTCGCTGCTGGCCTCGGCAGGGGTCGTCGGCATTGTGGCCGGTCTGGCGCTGCAGCCCTTCCTGACCAATCTGATCGCGGGCATCCAGATCGCCACGGCCCAGCCGATCCGTCTGGACGACGCCGTCATCGTCGAGGGCGAATGGGGCCGGGTGGAGGAGATCACCTCGACCTATGTGGTGGTCAAGCTGTGGGACTGGCGGCGGATGATCCTGCCGCTGACCTATTTCATCCAGAAGCCGTTCCAGAACTGGACCCGCGACAATGCCAGCCTGATCGGCACGGCCTTCCTCTACGTCGACTACGAAGCCCCCATCGACCGGCTGCGCATGAAGCTGGAAGAGATCGCCCATGCCTCGCCGCTGTGGGACGGCGATGTGGTCTCGTTGCAGGTCACCGAGGTGACCGAGCGCACGGTCCAGGTCCGCTGCCTGACCAGCGCCCGCAACGCCTCCATCGCCTTCGACCTGCGCTGCGAGGTTCGCGAGAAGATGCTCGCCTACATGCGCGACGAACTGCCCGAGGCGCTGCCGAGGGATCGGCTGGGGTGGGATCGCAATGCGGCCCCCGTCTCGCCGCAGGGTTAGTCGACGGCTTCCAGATTGGCCCGGCCCTGTCTCACGGCCTCCTCCAGAGTGGTGGCATCGGTGTCGTAGTCCTCCGGATTGCAGGCCGCGACGACCATTTCGAAAGCATCGCCCCCCTGAACCGCTTCGTAGGACGGGGCGTCGTCAGGCGTGGATGGCCCCTCTTCACCGCCTTCGCGCACGCTGGCGAAATCCAGCCGGTCGACATGGCCCCGGGGCCCGCAGTCAAACCGCCACCAGGACCAGCCGCCCCAGTAGGTCGTGCCGCCGGCGCGGAAATCCGGCTCCACCACCTGAAACACGCGGATGCGCCCACCGTCGCCTTCGGGCTGAAGGCTGGCCAGGTCGGCATACTGAGCAAACCGCCCGGCGCCCAGAAAGACAAACCGATGCGGCCCCTCAGGCTCGGCGAAGGTCAGCAGCGACAGCAGGGTCAGGATCATGCGCGATCGTAACCGCCCATTGACCCGCGCGCGATAGGGTCGGTCCATGACGCGCTTCATGACGCTGGATTTTGCCGACGGCGACCGTTCCGTCCTGCTGGGGCGGGTCACCGAGATGGCGCGTGGGCCCTATGTCTATGTCGTCACGCCCAATGTGGATCACGTCATCAAGCTGATGGACGGCCGGGTCGGGGCCGACGTCTATCAGGGCGCGGACCTGAAGATCTGCGACAGTCGCATCCTCAGCCATCTGGCCCGGCTGAAGGGCAGACGGCTGTCGGTCTATCCGGGCTCGGACATGACGGCGGACCTGCTTGGGTCAGCGGCCGCCCGTGAGCTGACCATCGCGGTCTTCGGCCCGGATCGGGTGGCGTTCGACGATCTGGTCGCGCGATATCCGCAGGCCCGACTGGTGTTTCTGGATGCCCCCATGCTGGTGCCCGACACGCCCGCATGGGACGCCGCCGTGCGCGCCGCCGCCGAGGCCGAATGGGACGTGCTCCTGGCCTGCGTCTCCTTCCCCAAACAGGAACGGTTCGCCCATGCCCTGCGTCTGGCGGGGCGAGTGCAGGGCGTCACCCTGTGCGTCGGGGCATCTGTCGACTTCCTGACCGGTCGTCAGCAGCGGGCCCCGCAGGTATTCCAGCGTCTGTCGCTGGAATGGCTGCACCGGTTGGTGAGCCAGCCCCGTCGCATGTTCCGCCGCTACGTCATCGAGGGTCCGGCGATTTTGGTGTGGTTCGTGAGGACGGAGCTGATGGGACAATATTCGTCCGCCGGAGCGTCGCGATAACTAAGCTGAGAAGAGCCTGAGTAATCCATTCACGACGCCGAGGATCGCAAGAGTCGCCAAAGGCGTAAGGACTACGAGGCTGAGTACCTTCTGCGTGATGATCCACCAGAAACGGCCGTGTTCGGAGCGACGGTCAGCGGCGCGTCCAACCCACATTTGAACGTGGCCAGTCACAAAGCCTCTGAACAAGCCTCGTATCGTCTGAGCAATCAACAGGCTGATGACGACAGCCATCATCGCCGCACATATCCAGATGATTGTATCGGTCACGCCACCATCCCCTCGGCCTGCTTCAAATCCACACTGACCAACTGGCTGACCCCCCGCTCCGGCATGGTGACGCCGTACAGTCGATCCATCCGGCTCATGGTCACCGGATTGTGGGTGATGACGATGAAACGGGTGTCGGTGCGGTTGCGCATTTCGTTCAGCATGCGGCAGAAGCGGTCCACATTGGCGTCGTCCAGGGGCGCATCGACCTCGTCCAGCACACAGACGGGGGCCGGGTTCGCCAGGAAGACGGCGAAGATGAGCGCTGCCGCCGTCAGGGCCTGTTCGCCGCCGCTCATCAGGCTCATGACCGACAGACGCTTGCCGGGCGGGCAGGCGTAGATTTCCAGACCGGCCTCCAGCGGATCGTCGCTCTCGACCAGCTTCAGCTCGGCCTGACCCCCGTCGAAGAGGGCCTCGAACAGGGCCTTGAAGTTGTCGTTGATGACGTCGAAGGCGGCGACCAGCCGTTCGCGTCCCTCGGCGTTCAGCTCGTCAATGCCGTCGCGCAGCCTGGCGATGGCGCTGGTCAGGTCGGAGCGTTCGACCTTCATGGTCTGAAGTCGGTCGCCGTATTCCGTCGCTTCGTCCTCGGCGCGCAGATTGACGGCCCCCAGCGCCTCGCGCTCGCGCTCCAACCCATAGAGCAGGCTTTCGGCCCCGGCGGCATCGGGCGGGCGGGCGATGGCGTCGTCGGTCAGCTTCTGGCCCAGCTCTTCAGGCGACATCTGGGCGGTTTCGCGCAGGTTCGCTTCAGCCTCGGCCAGCTTTTCCGCAGCGGCCTCGGCGCGGGCGGAGAGGCCGGCGCGCGCCTCCCGGGCGGCGGAGGCGGCGGCATCGGCGGCGCGACTGGCGCGGTCGGCCTCGCCGGCTTCGGCCTCCCCCACAGCCAGGGCGTCGGCGGCGGCGCGGCGGCGGGTCTCGGCCGTGGTCAGGGCGTCCAGCAGGGCTGACCGCTGGGCGGCCAAATGTTCGGGGGCATCGGCCGCGGCCTTCAGTCGGGCCGCGACCTTTTCCGCGTCCTTTTCCAGCGCGATGACGCGGGCCCTGGAGTCCGAGGCGCGGCTGGTCCAGCCCTCGCACTCGCGGGTCAGGCCGTCGCGGCGGGTGGTGCGCCCGGCGATCTCTCTGGCTTCGCTGTCGCGTTCGACACGCGCATTGGCGGCGGTGGTGCGGGCGGCGTCGGCGGCGCTGCGGGCCATCGCCAGTTCGGCCCGCAGACCCTCCAGCGTCTCGGAGGGCGCATCTCCGCCTTGCGCTTCGGCCAGGGCGGCGACGGCAGCCTCGTGTTCGGTGTTCAAGCGCGCGAGGGTGTCGTCCAGAGCCTGGGCTCGCGCCTCCTTGCGGGCCTGCTCCCGGCCGAGGGCCTCGAAGCGGTCGCGGGCGGCGGTGACGGCCTTGTCCAGGGCGAAGGGCGCGGCGCGGGCGGCCTTCACCGCCTCCTCGGCGGCGCGGAAGGCTTCGGTCGCGGCCTTCATGGCAGTTTGCGCAGCGTCCAGCGCAGGCTTGCCGGTATCGATCTCGGCTTCCAGTTCGGCCAGGCGCGTGCGCTGGGCCAGGCGGACGGCGGCGGGGCGCGGGGCCTCGGCCCGCTGGACGAAGCCGTCCCAGCGATAGAGGTCCCCCTCGCGCGTCACCAGCCGGGCACCGGGGGGCAGGTCGCGGGCCAGGGCGGGGGCAGCGGCGCGCTCCGCGACGCCGCAGAAGGCCAGCCGGGCGGCCAGGGCGGGCGGCGCGTTCACATGATCGGCCAGAGGCACCACGCCCGACGGCCATGTCACAGGCGAGACCTCAGCCCCGGCCCAGTGGGTCGCCGCGCGGGCATCCAGTGCGGCATCCAGATCGTCGCCCAGAGCTGCGGCCAGCGCCGCCTCATAGCCCTTGTCGGCGCGGACCTGATCCAGGGCGGGCGGGTGGTCGCGGCGCCCTTGCGTCAGCAGTTGGGCCAGTCCCCGGGCCTCGGTCTGCAGCCGTCCCAACCGGTCCTCGGCGGCGCGCACGGCGGTGCGCGCCTCGGCTTCGGCGCGCGCGCGGTCGCCACGCTCGGCTTCTGCGGCTTCGACGGCGGCCCGGGCGGATGCCAAATCGGCCTGGGCCTTGGCCAGTTCGGCCGAGGCAGCTTCGATCTCCGGCGTCTTAAGCGGGCCCAAGGCCTCGCGGTCGGCCCTGGCCGAGGTCAGCTGGGCCTCGGCGCGCGCGACGCGGGCCTCGGCATCGCGCTTGCGGGCGTTTTCGGCGTTCAGGCGGGCCTCGACGGAGGCGACTGCTCCGGCGACACGCTCGACCTCGGCATCGGCGGCGCGGCGGGCGTCCTCGGTGGCGGCCAGGGTGACCTCCAGTTCGGGGCCACGTGCCGGGGCGGCGGCGATCTCGGCCTCGACGGCCGCGAGGGCTTCGGCAATGCGGCTCAGTTCGGCGGCGGCGTCGTCGGCCATGTTGCCTTCGCGTTCGATATCGGCGGCGATGCGCATGTTCTCGGCCTGAAGGCGTTCGACCTCGGCCCGCGCCGCCTGTTCGGCCATGTCCAGCCGGTCGCGTTCCAGGCTGGCGCGGTGCAGCAGGGCGGCGGCCACGGCGTCCTCCTCCCGCGCTGGCTTCAGCGCTTCCTGGGCTTTCAGGGCGGCGCTCTGGCTGGCGGCGGCGGCGCTGGTGGCCGAGGCGACGGCGCGGTCCGCCTCGGCCAGTTCGGCGGCGGCTCCCTCGGCAGCGACCCGGGCGTCGTTCCAGCGCACAAACAGGAGGGCGGCCTGCAGGGCACGGATCTCTGCGCTGATCTTCTTGTAGCGTTCGGCCTGCCGCGCCTCGCGCTTCAGCCGGTTCAGGGCGGTTTCCAGCTCGCGCCCGATATCGTCCAGCCGCTCCAGATTGGCCTCGGCCGCCTTGAGCCGCAGCTCGGCCTCATGGCGGCGGGTGTGCAGGCCGGCGACGCCGCCGGCTTCTTCCAGGATGCGCCTGCGGTTCTGCGGCTTGGCGGCGATCAGTTCGCTGATCTGGCCCTGACGCACCAGGGCCGGGCTGTTGGCGCCGGTCGAGGCATCGGCGAACAGCAACTGCACATCGCGGGCGCGAACTTCCTTGCCGTTGATGCGGTAGGTCGAGCCCTGGCCGCGGTCGATGCGGCGCGAGACCTCCAGCATGGGGGCATCGGTAAAGGGCTGGGGGGCCCGACGCTGGGCGTTGTCGATGGTCAGTTGGACTTCGGCATGGTTGCGCGGCGGGCGGTCGGCGGCCCCGGCGAAGATGACATCGTCCATCCCCTGGCCGCGCATGGCCTTGGCCGAGTTGGCACCCATGACCCAGCGCATGGACTCAAGGACGTTGGACTTGCCACAGCCATTGGGCCCGACGATGCCGGTCAGGCCGGGTTCGATATGCACTTCCGCCGGGTCCACGAAGGACTTGAAGCCCACCAGGCGGAGACGCTGGAACTGCATCGGCTAGGGCGTCAGCCCCCCGCCCGGGCGGCGCGGATGGCGGCCTCGAGGCCCGTCAGGCTGCGGTCGGTCACGGGCTTGCCGTTGACGAAGAAGCTAGGGGTCGAATTCACGCCTGCCGCGACAGCGCTTTCGATGTCGGCGTTGATGGCGGCTTGGGTTTCAGTGCTGCCCACACAGGCTTCTATCTGGGCCTGTGTCCGCCCACTGGCTGCTATTGCCGGGCGATACCAGTCCTGCAGTGGACCTCCATCAAGCGCGGCCTCCTGATTGCGCATCAGCAGGCTGGCGACGTCAAAGAACTTCTCCGTCACTGCACAGCGGGCCAGGGCGGCACCGGACAGGGACATCTGCTGCGGCTGGGTGGGTAGGTTGCGAAAGACGTATCGAACCTGGCCGGTATCTACGAAGCGGGACTTGAAGGCCGGATAGACGTCGTTGTGCCAAGCCGCACAGTGGTTGCAGGAGAAGGAGGCGTATTCGATCACCGTCACCGGCGCATCCGCCCGGCCAAGGACGCGATCCTGGGCCGTGACGGCGGCCACCTGGGCCCGGGCCGGGGTCGCAGCCACTGCTGACAATGCCAGCGTAGCGGCGAAGGCGGCCATCAATGTGCGCCGAATAAGGCTCATAACCTATTTGGCCAATTCGGCTTCGATGGCTTTCGACAGGTCGGCCATGGTAGCGCCGCTCTGAGACCCGGGCGTGATTACAGTATTGCCGTTGACGAGGAAGGTCGGCGTGCCGTTCACGCCTGCCCGAACAGCGGCCTGGGCGCGCTCATCCACCGCCGTTTGTGCCTCCGGGTCCTTGATGCAGGTATCGATCTCGGCGTTGCTGAGGCCAGCGCCATTGCCGATACGGAACAGGACAGCACGTGCACCGCTCAGGTCGCCAGACGCGAACATCTCTTCCTGGCTGTTCAGTATCTCGTGCACGACGTCAAAATACTTGTCGGGGCCGGCGCAGCGCGCGATCATGAATCCTGCCGCAGCAACGTTGGTTGGGGCCGTGGGCATTTCGCGGAACACAAACCGCACCTTGTTGGTATCGACATAGGTGGACTTGAACTCCGGCCAGGTTTCCTTGTGCCATGCGGCGCAGTGGCTGCACGTGACCGAGGCGTACTCGACGACCGTGACCTTGGCCCCTTCGGGCGCACCCATGGCCATGTCGCCCTCGGCCGCGCCGGTCGCACCGCCGCCGCCACAACCGGCCAGGGCGGCCATACCGGCCAGGGCCGCAGCGGTCATAGCCGCGCGGCGGCTCATCTGGGCATACTTCGATTTGAAGATCATGGCGTCGTCCTCACAGGTAGGGATCGGTCTGCATCGCGCGATTCTGTTCGGCCACGCGCGTTGTGCACCTTCGAGAACAGAAGCGGCGAAGTTTTGTCAACCGCTGGCACCGTCACGGTCGCTCAGTACCGCACGGCCCAGGCGTTCAAGCGAGCCCTTCAGACCGTCGGGAGCGGTGGCAAGAGAGGCCTTAAGCTCGGCCTCCTGATGCGCGGGCAGAGGCGGCGGGGCGGTCCGGCGCTTCGGCTGGCTCGGGGTGTCGTCCAATGGCTTTACCGGCCCTTGGGCGATGCGCAGCTTGTCCACCGACCCCGCCCCCAGGAACAGGTTTACCCGTTGCAGGATGTCCTCGGACTGGTGCTGGACCAGAAGGGCGGCGGCCCCGACGACGCGTAGTTCCAGCGTGCCCGCCGCGCCGCCGCGCCCCTTGGTCAGTTTCTGTGGACGACTGACGCGGGCCAGACGCTCGCCGACGATCTCGCGCCAGCGGGCCTCCAGGGCACCGGGGCCGCGCCCGAATTTGTCGTCCAGGTCCCTGATCAGCTTTTGCAGGGCACGCCCGGCCCGGGGCGCAGGCCGGGGCAGGGGCCGCGTGCGACGGCGCGACAGGATTTCGCGGACCTCTTCATCGGTGGGCAGCGTGCGGCGCATTTCCGGTCTATAGCGCAGGGAATGGTCGCCGTCCCTATCGCAGACATCTCCCAGCAGACGGTGGCTCGCATCCGCTCCGCCCTGCTGGACTGGTATGGGCAGAATGCCAGGACACTGGTCTGGCGAACGCCGCCCGGGTCGAAGGCACGGCCCGATCCCTATCGTGTGTGGCTGTCCGAAGTGATGCTGCAACAGACGACCACGCCCCACGCCACGCCCTATTTCCAAGCCTTCACGACACGATGGCCGACCGTGAACGACCTGGCGGCGGCGCCGGACAGTGACGTCATGGCGGCCTGGGCGGGGCTGGGTTACTACGCCCGCGCCCGCAACCTGCTGGCCTGCGCCCGGGCGGTAGCCCGCGACCATGGCGGTGCCTTTCCGGGCACCGAGGCCGACCTGCTGAAACTGCCCGGCGTGGGGGCCTATACCGCCGCCGCCGTCGCCGCCATTGCCTTTGGCCGCCCCGCCAATGTCGTGGACGGCAATGTCGAGCGGGTCATGGCGCGTCTGTTTGCTGTCGAGACGCCGCTGCCCGCCGCCCGGCCACGGCTGAAGGCGCTGGCCACCCGCTTTGTCATCGGCGATCAGCCGGGGGCCGAGCATGCCGACTGGCCACAGGCCCTGATGGACCTCGGCGCGACGGTCTGCCGCCCTAAATCGCCGCTCTGTGATCGCTGCCCCGTTGCCTTCGGCTGTGCCGCCCTGACCACCGGTGATTCGGGCCGCTATCCATTGAAGGTGAAAAAGGGCGAACGTCCGCACCGTCACGGCATCGCCTGGGTGCTGCGCGACGGTGAAGGGCGGGTCGGCCTTGTACGTCGCCCTGACAAGGGCTTGCTGGGGGGAATGCTCGGGTTGCCAACCTCGGACTGGAACGCGGTGCCCGACGTTACGCCTCCGGTCAGCCTTGACTGGCATGACGCCGGAACGGTGGAGCACGTGTTCACCCATTTCAGCCTGACGCTAGTCGTGCATGTGGCGACGGGCGAGGGTGACTTTCTCTGGACGCCGGAGGCGGATGCAATGGCCGGTCTGCCAACCGTCTTCAGGAAGGCGCTGGAGCGCGGCCTGGGCGGCTGGATCAGTCCTTCTCGAACAACGGCAGCCGAGGCAATGTGAGCCAAGTTAGCGGGGCCATATGACCACAACCACTACCGACGTCGTCATCCTGGGCGCGGGCCACAACGGTCTCGTCTGCGCTTTCTATCTGGCGAAGGCCGGGCTGAAGGTGATGGTTCTCGAGCGGCGGCATGTCGTCGGCGGGGCGGCGGTAACGGAGGAATTCCATCCGGGGTTCCGCAACTCGACTGCCAGCTACACGGTCAGCCTGCTCAATCCGAAGGTTATTGTCGACATGGATCTGGCCCGCCACGGTTTGCGGGTGGTGGAGCGTAAGGTGTCGAACTTCCTGCCGTTCGACGACGGGCGCTATTTCCTCGCGGGCGAAGGCCGGACACAGGGCGAGCTGGCCAAATTCTCGCCGAGGGACGCTGAACGCCTGCCGGAGTACGAGCGGCGGCTGGAAGTCGTGGCAGGGGTGCTGCGCGACTGGGTCCTGAGGGCACCGCCCAATGTTGTCGCAGGCGGCTGGATGGCGATGCTCCCGGAACTGCTGAAAGGGGCGTCACTGGGCCGGCAGGCGATGGGACTGGATATCCAGGGGCGGCGCGACCTGCTGGACCTTTTCGCCAAGTCGGCGGGAGACTGGCTGAATGGCTGGTTCGAGAGCGATCCGATCAAGGCGTTGTTCGGGTTCGACAGTGTGGTGGGTAACTACGCCAGCCCATACACTCCTGGCTCGGCCTATGTGTTGCTGCACCATGTATTCGGCGAGGTGAATGGCAAGAAGGGCGTCTGGGGCCACGCCATCGGAGGCATGGGCGCGATCACCCAGGCCATGGCGGCGGCCTGCGCCGAGGCCGGGGTCGAGGTGAGGCTGGAGGCACCGGTCGCTGAAGTTCTGACCGAGAAGGGCCGTGCAGGCGGGGCAGTGACCGAAGCCGGGGACGTGGTGCGGGCGCGTGCCGTGGTGTCGAACCTGCATCCGCGACTGCTGTTCGAGCGGTTGGTGGACGACGCGGTCGTGCCTGATGACTTCCGCGAGCGGATCGGCAACTACAGTTCAGGCTCTGGCACGTTCCGGATGAATGTGGCGCTGTCGGAACTGCCGAATTTCACCGCCCTGCCGGGGCAGGGGGATCACCTGACGGCGGGGATCATCATTGCGCCGTCGCTCGACTACATGGACCGGGCGCATGCGAGCGCGCGGCTGAACGGCTGGTCGTCGAAGCCGATTGTCGAGATGCTGATCCCGTCGACGCTGGACGACGGCCTCGCTCCACCCGGCCAGCATGTGGCCAGCCTGTTCTGTCAGCACGTCTCGCCCGATCTGGCGGATGAGCACCGGGAAACGGTGGCCGACCTGATGATCGAGACGGTCGATCAGCATGCACCAGGTTTCAAGGCGTCGGTGCTGGGGAGGCTGGCGCTGGGTCCGCGCGATCTGGAGCGGCGGTTCGGCTTGGTCGGCGGCGACATCTTCCATGGACGGCTGACGCTGGACCAGCTGTTCAGCGCGCGTCCCGTGCTGGGCCACGCTGATCACCGGATGCCGGTGCCCGGGCTTTATCTATGTGGGTCGGGCGCGCACCCCGGCGGTGGCGTCACCGGAGCACCAGGGCACAATGCGGCGCGGACAGTGATGAAAGACTTGAAGCGGTAGATCAGACGCTTGCGACGCCGAGCGCCGTCATAAGAGCGTCCTGCACGGCGGCCTCGCTGAACGGTTTCTGGAGCGTGGGGCGACCCTTCCATTCGTCTGGCAGACCGCCTTCGCCATATCCGGTGGAAAAGACGAAGGGGATGTCGCGCGCAGCCAGCGCTTCGGCGATCGGGAAGATCTTCACCCCGGCGACGTTGACGTCCAGCAGAGCACCATCAAGGGTCATGCCGCTTTCGATCAGGGCAAGACCTTCATCCACGCTGGAGGCTGGGCCAACCGGAGTGCAGCCCATGTCTTCCAGAATGGTCTCCAGCAGCATGGCGACCAGGGATTCATCCTCGACGATCAGGATGTTTCGTCCGGACAGGGGCTGGTTCATGCAGTGTCTTCCCGGTCAAGCGGAATGGTGAAGGCGGCGATAAGGCCACCGGGCGCATAGTTCAGTGTGACCGTGCCGCCAAGGTCGTGTCGCACATTGCGTTCGATCAGTCTGCTGCCGAAACCCCGATGGGTAGGTTGGACGGCCCCGCAGCCCCCTTCCTCGCGCCATGTCAGGTGCAGGGTGCGAGCGGTCTGGTTGCTAACAGACCAGTCGACCAGCACGCGGCCTTCGCCGGAAGTCAGGGCTCCATATTTGGCGGCATTGGTCGCCAGTTCGTGGAACACCATGCCCAGTGACAGGGCGGACGCAGAATCCAGGGCCAGTGACGGCCCATTCAGCAGGATGCGGTGCTGGTCGTGTGCCTGGGTTTCGTGTTCCAGTATGGAGCGCAGGTCGGCACCCTCCCAGTGACTGCGCGTCAGCAGGTCATGGGTGTGGGACAGGGCAAGAAGTCGCGCCTGGAAATTTTCGGCAAACCGTTTGGGGTCGGAGTTGGAACGCGCCGTCTGCATGGCAATGGACTGGACCGTGGCCAAGGTGTTTTTCACCCGATGGTTCAGTTCGTCGATCATAAGCTTCTGGCGCTCGGCGGCGACGACGGCGTCGGTCACATCGTGACCCTGTACCAGAACGCCGACGATACGACCGTCGGCCTCGCGGATGGGGTGGTAGCTGAAATCGACATAGGTATCGACGGGCGGTGCCCCGGACCGGCGCGGGAAGCTGAACAGGCTCGCATTGCCGTGGACGGGTTCGCCGGTCTGAAAGACGCTGTCCAGCATGTCGACGTAACCCTGAGCGATCACTTCGGGCATGGCCTGGGCGATGGGCAGTCCCTGGATGTCGCGCTCTCCGATCAGGCGGCGGTAGGCCTCGTTATGGAACTGAAAGACGTGTTCCGGGCCTGAGAGGACGGCGACAAAGCCGGGGGCCTGCATGAACATGTCGACGAGACGATTGCGCTCGACTGAAAGTCGCCGGTTGTCCTCCTGCACCTGTTTCGCGCGTTCCAGGATATTGCCGCCGACGATGGCATCCAGCGCCTTGAGTGGAGCCATGCCTGCTGCGGCCTGGGTTTGTTGGCGAAGCAATTCCAGTTCTGTGATGTCCGTGGTGTGCTGAAGGATCATCACCACCTCGCCCGCTTCGTTCAGAAGGGGGGTGTGGGTAGCGCTCCAGTAGCGGTCCTCGAAGACGTCGCCCTCGTCTGTCGGGCGGGCCATGGAGTAGCGGACGACGGCCAGGTGATCACGCTGGCGCGTGTCACGGGCCTTCTCGAGTGAAGCCCTGACCTGGCGCACATTTTCTGGCGCTTCGTCGCCCGGTCCCGAGTTGAAGGCGGCGAAAAGCGACCGGCCCACGATGGCGTCGCGCACGCTGTTTGTGACGTCCAGATAGGCCTGGTTGGCCCCCATGATCACGAACTCTGGTGTCATCAGAACATATGGGTTGGGCGAGGCGTCAAAGGCCTGGCCCAGGTCGACGTTCGGATCTCCTGATCTGGAAAGTATTTTCAAGCCGGTCCCCGCTGCTGGCCCCGTCAACGTCCTCCGGGATGGTTGGTTTCATCCCGAAACCGCTGTTGTTGCAAATCTCGATTTGAGGCCAGTGCGTCATCCCGTTTAAGGAAGAGTGATGAGCCTTGTGTCCTTTCTGTCTGCGGTGGCCCTGATGCTGTCTCCGGTTTCATCGAGCGATCCCGTGGTGGAGGTGTTGACGACTGACGGCGCGCTGGTCGGGCGGGCGAATGATCAGGTCGAAGCCTTCAAGGGAATCCCGTATGCGGCCCCCCCGGTGGGGGCATTCCGCTGGCGGCCGCCTCAGCCGGTAGAGGCATGGGATGGGCCACGCGACGCCGGAAACGTCGGGGCCTTGTGTCCGCAACCCCCGGCCAATGGCGACCCGGGCGTCGGGCCGATGCCGATGAGCGAAGACTGCCTGACTCTGAACGTCTGGTCGCCAAAGGATCGGGCAGGTCCCGCGCCGGTGATGGTGTGGATCCATGGCGGCGGATTCAACAACGGTTCAGGCACGGCGGCGTTGTATGACGGTACGGCCCTGGCGCGGCGGGGCGTGGTGGTCGTCACGATCAACTATCGGCTGGGCCGACTGGGCTTCTTCGATCACCCGGCGCTGGCGGCCGAGCGCGAGCATGACGAGCCCGGCGGCAACTATGCCCTGATGGACATGATTGCGGCCCTGAAATGGGTGCAGGCCAATGCCGAGGCTTTCGGCGGCGATCCCGGTCGGGTGACGATCTTCGGCGAATCCGCCGGGGGGGCTGCTGTCACCCGCCTCATGATTTCGCCGGAGGCGCGTCCGCTGTTCCACCGCGCTGTCATCCAGTCCGGGCTGGGGCGTGACACCGGCACACCTCTGGACAGGGTTTCCGCGCTAGGCAAGCCGTCGTTGCAGGCGCGCGGGCAGGCCTACGCCCAGCGGCTCGGGCTTGCGGCGGCAACCTCTGCGGATCTGCGCGCCATTCCCGCCGAGGCGCTCCTGACCCCCGCCCCGAACTTCTATGGCGGCGACAATCTGGTGATCGACGGATCGGTGGTTCAGGAGGATGTCGAGGCGGCGTTCGCGGCCGGCAAACAGGCCCCGGTGCCCCTGATCATCGGCACCAACAGCGCCGAGTTCTGGTGGATGAAGCCGTCAGACCTCAGCCCCTATGGCGAAATCGACGACGCCATGACGCCGGAAGAGCGCGCCACGATCGTGGCGGCCTATGGTGGTGAAGATGGCTACAACGCCCATGTGGTCAGCGATCTGGCCTTCAATGAACCGGCGCGGCACCTGGCGCGGCTGCATGCGCGGGCGGGCAACCCGACCTTTCTCTATCGCTTCGACGTCGTGCCGGACCCCAATCCAGAGCCACACGAAGGCGCGACCCATGCGTCGGAGCGGCCCTATGTCTTCGACAATCTGGCCACGACCAACTGGCCGATGGGCGAGCGGGACTATCGGGCGGCTGCAGCCATGGCGGATTACTGGAGCCGATTCGCCGCGACGGGTGATCCCAACGAAACAGGCCGTCCTGCCTGGCCGCAGTTCGGGGTGGAGCCGGATCGATTGCTTGAGTTCACCAACGACGGGCCGGCGGCCAAGCCGATACCGTTCAAGGACAGGCTGGACCTGATCGAAGCCTACTACACCCGTCCACGCTGAGCCTTCTCATCTGCCCGGCCCTGATGCCCACGCCACAGGCCGCGGGTGCCTTGCGTATGGCCGAAATGCGGCCTTGCGTGACGCAATCTTCATGTGCCATGTAATCGGTTACACGGATTGATGGACGGACCCGCGAAAAGCGGGCCGGTGCCGCGCCGGTCAGGGAAGGACGTCTGTTGGTCGCAAGGATCATCCAGCAAAGCTGCGCGGTGGTGACGGCATGAAGCCGGCCAATATCCGTGACGTGGCGCGCCGGGCGGAGGTCTCCGTGGCTTCCGTTTCGCGTGTGCTGAACGGGGCTGGCCCTGTGACGGCGGCCACCCGTGAAAAGGTGCTTCAGGCGGTCGAGGCCTTGCAGTACGTACCCCATTCCGGCGCACGCAGCCTTTCGACCAGCAAGACCCAGACGATCGGCGTCGTCCTTCCCGACCTGTACGGCGAGTTCTTTTCCGAGTTGATCCGCGGCATGGACGTGGCGGCGCGGGCGCTGGGCTATCACCTGATCGTCTCCAGCTCGCATGACGATGCAGAAGAGGCCTCGGCGGCCATCCGCTCGATGCGTGGGCGGGTCGACGGGCTGATCGTGCTGTCGCCGCACCTGGATGCCGCGAATCTGGCGTCCAGCCTTGCCGGTCGCTTGCCTGTCCTGCTGATGAACGGTGGGGCGACCGATGCCGGACGACCCTCGATCGTCGTCGACAACCACGGCGGCGCGGTCCGGGCGGTCGAACATCTGCTGGGAACCGGTTGTCGGCGGATCGTTCATATCTCGGGTCCTGCGGGAAACCTGGAGTCCGAAGCGCGTCTGGCGGGCTATCTGCAAGCCATGGCCAGGGCGGGCCTTCCCACCATGGTGCTCGATGGTGCGTTTACCCAGGCCTCGGGCCAGGCGGCGGGCGTCCGGATCAGCGAGTTGGCTCTGAAGCCCGACGCCATCTTTGCGGCCAATGACATCATGGCCGTCGGCGCGATGCTGGCGCTTCAGGACGCAGGTCTGCGGGTGCCCGAGGATGTGGCTCTTGTCGGCTTCGACGACGTGCCGATCGCCGACATGGTCCGCCCCGGACTGACCACCCTGGGCATCAATATTGCCGAGACGGGCCGGCGCGCTCTGGAGCGTCTGGTCCGGATCATCAACACCGCAGACGACGGCCTGACCGACACGTCCTGCGAAACCGTGCGACCCGAACTGGTCGTGCGGGCGTCCACCGGGCCTGCCTTGCAGCCCCGCCCCAATCACCAACCCGGCGCGCGCGCCATCCATCCTGTTTCAGCCCTGGAGGGGGAGAGCCCACAATGACACGCAACAAGGCTTATCTGGGTGCCGCATCGGCACTGGCGCTGGCGATCTCTCTGGCGGGTGCCGGCGTGGCATCGGCGCAGGTCACGACCTCGACCGTCCGTGGCGCGGTGACCGATGACGGTGTCGCCGAAGCCGGCGCGACCGTCGTCGCTCGGAACACGGCCAGCGGCTTCACCAGCCGCACCACGACAAGTGCCAACGGCACCTATGTCCTATCGGGACTGCGTCCGGGCAACTACGAGATCACGGTTACCAGCGCCGATGGAGAGACCGGCTCGGATGTGGTCTCGATAGGCGTTGGTCAGGTCGGTGATCTGGACCTGTCGGTATCTGGTGCCGCTGTAACCGGTTCCGTCGATCCGAACGCCACAGAGTTGGGCGAAGTTGTCGTTACCGGTCGCCGGCTGGCCGAGGTGCGCACCCCCGAGAACGCGACCAACGTCACGACGCAGCAGATCAACACCCTGCCGCAAATCAACCGCAACTTCCTGAACTTCGCAGCGCTTGCCCCCGGTGTTCGTCTGTCATTGGACGAGAACGAGCAGACCATCACTGCTGGTGGGCAGCGCGCTGAGTCCGTCAACGCCTTCATCGACGGTGCCAGCCTGAAGTCCAACATCATCGCCGGTGGCATCATTGGTCAGGATGACAGCCGCGGTAACCCCTTCCCACAGGCCGGTATTCAGGAATTCCGCGTCGTAAGCCAAAACTTCAAGGCAGAGTACGAACAAGCGTCGTCAGCGATCATCACGGCCGTCACACGCTCCGGCACCAATGAGTTCCGGGGCGAAATCTTCGGCACCTATCGCGATCAGAGCTTCATCTCCAAGGACTTCTTCGCTGAGCGTGACAACATCGAAGTGCCAGATCTGGAAGTGCGCCAATACGGGTTTGCTCTGGGTGGGCCGATCATCAGGGACCAGCTGCACTTCTTCGGCACATATGAGCGCAAGGAGGAGGGCCGGGCCCGCGTCGTCGATCTGGGTGATCGCGCAACGCTGGCCGACGAGGCGCAGTTTGCCGAATACCTCGGCACCTTCGCTGCTCCGTTCGAGGAAGACCTGTATTTCGGCAAGCTGAGCTGGCAGCCAGCGGAAGGTCACCTGATCGACTGGAGCGTCACCTATCGCGACGAGTCGGACCTGCGGGATTTCGGCGGCGCTGATGCCTTCGAGCGGGCCAACAACCTGCAACAAACCACCCTGACCAGCAACGTCCGTTATCAGTGGCAGACGGACTCGTTCCTGAACGAGTTCGCCATCGACTACCGCGATTATAACTACAACCCGGGTGCCGCCAATTTCTCAGATGCTGGTCAGAGCTTCCGCAGAGCAGTGGATTCGCCTTTCGGTGGGTCTACAATCCTGAACATCGGTGGCCGCGACAGCACTCAGGATATTCATGATAACGCCGTGACCGTCCGCAACGACCTGACGTTCAACGACTGGGAGATGAATGGCTTCCACACCATCAAGGTTGGCGGCAAGGTGTCGTTCCAGAACTATCAGGTCGAAAAGCAATTCGGTCGCAACCCTTTCTTCTACTACGATCTTGAAGCGCGACCGGAGTTGAGCGGCAGCAGCACTGTGCCCTACCGTGTCGAACTGGGTCGGTCGTTCCCGGAAGTCGATCTCGATAACACTGTCATTGGCCTCTACATTCAGGACGACTGGCGCATTACCGAGCAGCTTGAGCTGAACCTGGGCATTCGCTGGGACTATGAAACCAATGCCAACAACAAGGAATATGTGACCCCGGCCAACGTCGTCACGGGTCTGAACCAGTATTTTGCCTCGACGGCCGGTGGGCGTCCGGCAGGCTATGTGCCCAGCTTCTTCAACCAGTCGGACTACATTTCGACGGGCAACAACCGCGAGGCCTATGCCAAGGCGTTCCAGCCACGCCTCGGCTTCTCCTACGATGTCTTCGGCGATCGTTCGACGGTGATTTTCGGCGGTGCGGGTCGCTATTATGACCGCGTCAACTTCAACTTCTCTTATGACGAACTGGTCAAGCCGTTCGACATTCGCCAGAACGCCTTCTTCAGTACGACGGGCCGTCCCGCTGGCGAAGATCGCGATCCTGGCCCGGGCGTCGACCTGCCGGGCGACGCGGGCGACCCCATCCTGTGGCAGTCGTCTTATGGCACGGCCGCTGGTCTTGACCCGGTCTTTGCGACCATCCCGGGCAAGGGCGAAGTCTTCCTGCTGAAGAACGACTTCGAGCCGCCGCGCACCGATCAGTTCAACCTGGGTCTTCGTCAGCGTTTCGGCGACTGGCAGAGCGAGTTCACGCTCGCCTACGGCAAGACCGAGAACGAGTTCACCTGGCTGTATCTGGGTCGCTGCCGCGAGCCCAACCGGCCGTCACAGGGTGGTGGTTTTGGCGATAATGGAGGCTTCTGCGGCCCCGATGGCGCTAACGAGTTCCGCAACTATTTCGCTTCTGACCACAACAAGAGCCGCGAGTTCCGGGCCCTCTATGTCAAGCTCGACAAGAACTACACGCGTGATTCTGGCTGGGGTCTGAACATCGCCTACACCTGGTCCGAGGCGGAGCAGAATGGCGGTCGTGACGCCTTCTGCTTCGACTGCTTCGACATCGAAAACTCGCCGGTCCGTCCGACCGACAACGACGAGCGTCACCGCATCGTGGCCAACGGCATCGTCGATCTGCCCTTCGACTTCCAGCTGTCGGGCATTCTGACACTCGGTTCGGGCGTGCCGTTCGATGTCTTCGACGGCACGGGTGCAAACTTCGTCTATCGTCCGAATGGTGGCCGTCCGCAGCAGTTCAACTTCATCATTCCGAACTCCTTCGCCTACCGAAATCTGGACCTGCGCCTGACCAAGAATTTCCAGGTCTGGGGCGGTCAGGAACTGTCGCTCTATGTTGACGCGATCAACGTGTTCAACTTCGACAACTTCGCTGGGTTCGATGGCGGGACGGGATCGGCAACGGCTCCCAACCCGAACTTCGAGCGGCCTTCTCGCGTGCTGTTCCCGACCCGGCAGTTCCAGATCGGAATGCGATACAGCTTCTAATCTCCTGACCCTGACGGCCGCCCCTCGCATTCCGAGGGGCGGCCGATTTTTGACTGTTTCCTGTTTGCGTAAGAAGGTGTGGCCCATGGATCGTCGCGGATTTCTGATGGGCACGGCCGTGGCGTCAGCCGCGATGCTGGGGCTGGGCGTCAACCAAGCCAAGGCGCAGGTGCAAAGGTCACCGTTGGTGAGCAATCCCGTCGATCCGGCAATGGACGAGCTTCAGCGGCGCACCTTCGACTGGTTCACCCATGTCACCAATCGCGCGAACGGTCTGACGCCGGATCGCTGGCCGACACCGTCCTTTTCATCCGTCGCGGCGGTCGGCTTCGCCCTGACCTGCTGGCCTATCGGGGTCGAGCGCGGCTGGATGAGCCGGGAGGAGGCGCGCGAGCGGACCCTGACCACCATCCGCTTCTTCCACGACCTGCCGCAGGGGCCGGAGGCGACGGGCGTTGGCGGCTACAAGGGCTTCTTCTACCACTTCCTGGACATGAACACCGGCCACCGTTTCGGGCGGACCGAGCTGTCGACGGTGGACACGACGTTGCTGATCGCCGGCATGCTGTTCGCCGCGCGCTGGTTCGACGGCTCGCACCGAGACGAGCGCGAGATCCGGCGGCTGGCGCAGCGCGTCTATGAGCGGGTGGAGTGGGACTGGGTCGTGGTCCGGCCTGATAGGATCAGCATGGGCTGGCACCCCGAGAGCGGCTTCATCGAGGCCGACTGGAATGTCTATAACGAGGGCATGCTGGTCCTGCTGCTGGCGATCGGCAGCCCGACGCACCCGGTTCCGGCCAGCGTCTGGGACGAATGGTGCAGCGTCTATGACCGCAGCTGGTCGGACCGCTGGGGCCGCCCGCACCTGCATTTCCCGCCGCTGTTCGGGCACCAGTTCAGCCATCTGTTCGTCGATTTCCGCGGCATCCAGGACGCCTGGCTGCGCGACAAGGCGGCGGAAATCCCCGGCTTCGACTATTTCGAGAACAGCCGCCGCGCGGTCGAGGCCCAACGCGCCTATGCGGTCGAGAACAGCCTGCGCTGGAAGGGCTATTCTGCGGACGTCTGGGGCCTGACGGCCTGCGACGGTCCGGGCGATTTCAGACAGGTCGTCTTTGACGGCACGGAGCGGGAGTTCTTCAGCTACTCCGCACGCGGCCCCGGCGACCGTGACGACGGCACGATTGCCCCCACGGCCGCCATGTCGTCCCTGCCGTTCGCGCCCGCCGAAGTCACGGCCTGCCTGAAGGCGATGAAGGCGCAGTATCCAGATGTCTATACGCAGTACGGCTTCCTCGATGCCTTTAACCCGACCCTGACGGAGCGGGCCGGGCCGTTGCTCCACGGAAACATCGTGCCGAACGTCGGCTGGATCGCTGACGACCATTTGGGCATCGACCAAGGCCCGATCGTCATCCAGATCGAGAACCATCGCAGCGACATCGTCTGGAGCCGTATGCGCGGCGAGCCGAACCTGACGCGGGGGCTGAAGCGTGCCGGCTTCACCGGGGCCTGGCTGGGTCGCGGATGAGCCTGTTCCGCCCGGATCGCAGGACGGCGCTGGGCCTTCTGGCCGGTGCGGGCGCGGCCGGGCTGACGGGGTGCGGGCCGCGCGATGACGGCACCACCCGCCTGCGCTTCTGGGCCATGGGGTCGGAGGCGACCAATGTCGGTCAGTTGCTGCCGGAGTTCGAGCGGCTGAACCCAGGCATCACGGTGGAGGTGCAGGCCCTGCCGTGGACGGCGGCGCACTCCAAGCTGCTGACCTCCTATGCCGGTTCGTCGCTGCCGGACCTCAGCCAGGTCGGCAACACCTGGGTGTCGGAGATGACGGCCATCGGCGCGATCAGCCCCCTGCCGAGCTTTGCCGACGACCTGCTGACCGATCAGTTCCCGGCGGTGCTGGAGACCAACGAGATCAACGACCGCGCCATGGCCACGCCTTGGTATGTCGACACCCGGCTGATCTTCTATCGCAGCGATCTGCTGGAGCGGGCCGGCTATGACGCCGTGCCCCAGACCTGGGGGGGCTGGAAACAGGCCATGCATGCGGTCAAGCGCGTGGCGGGGCCCGGGAACTATGCGGTGCTGCTGCCGGTCAATGAGTTCGAACAACTGCTGACGTTCGGGCTGCAGGGCACCGAGCCGCTGCTGCGCGACCGCGACACGCGCGGCAACTTTTCCAGTCCATCGTTCGTGGCGGCCTTGGCCTTCTACAAGAGCGTGTTCGACGAGGGGCTGGCCCCGTTGGCGTCGTCGACCCAGATTTCCAATACCTGGACCGAGTTCGAGCGCGGGTTTTTCAGCTTCTACTTCTCCGGCCCGTGGAGCATTGGCGATTTCCGGACGCGTCTGGCGCCGACCACGCGTTGGATGACCTCCGGCGTGCCAGGACCGACCGGGCCGGGGGCTTCTGCTCCGGGTGGGTCGTCGCTGGTGGTCTATCGGTCGTCGCGGCATCAGGAGGCGGCCTGGAAGCTGGTGCGCTATCTGTCCGATCCGGCGGTGCAGGCGCGGTTCAACGGCATCACCGGCAATCTGCCCGCGCGCGAGAGCGCCTGGGCCACCCCGACGGTGGCGGGCGACCCTTATATCGCGGCCTTCAAGGGCCAGTTGTCGCGCGCCAAAGCCGTGCCCAAGGTGCCGGAGTGGGAGCGGATCGTCACCGAAATGCAGATCGTCGCCGAGCGCATGGTGCGCGGCGAATACACGCCCGCTACCGCCGGGGCCGAGATCGACCGCCGGGCCGATCGTCTGCTGGAAAAGCGTCGCTGGATGATCGAACAGGGGAGGGCGAAGTGACGGCACAGCCCATCCCGCCGCTGAACGCCAAGGCGGCCCGCAGGCCGGGCACGCCGCGCTCGCGCGAACGCGCCGCATGGGGCTTCGTGGCTCCGGCCCTGATCGCCATTGCCGTCTTCTTCGCCGTCCCGGTCTTCGCGGCCCTGCTGCTCAGCCTGACCGACTTCGACATCTATGCCCTGGCCGACATCGGCAACATGCGGTTCGTGGGCCTTCAGAACTATGAGCGGCTGTTTACCAATCCGCTGTTCTGGACGGCGATGAAGAACACCGGCGTCTTCACGGTCATCGGTGTGCCCTTGTCGATCATCACGTCGCTGGCGGCGGCGGTGATCCTGAACGCCCGCGTGATCAAGTGGCGGCCGATCTGGCGGGTGGCCTTCTTCGCGCCCTTCGTGACCACTCTGGTGGCCACGGCGGTCCTGTGGAACTACCTTCTTCACACCAAATACGGCGTCATCAACTGGGCCATCGGAGCGGTCGGCATTCCGCCCGTCGACTGGCTGGGCCAGCCTTCGACTTCGATCCCGGCCATCCTGATGTTCGTGGTGTGGAAGATCTTCGGCTACAACATGCTGATCTTCCTGGCCGTGCTGCAGACCGTGCCGGACGACCTGTACGAGGCCGCGCGCATCGACGGGGCCGGGCTGTGGAAACAGTTCCGCCACGTGACGCTCCCGGCCATCGCGCCGACCCTGCTGCTGGTGTCGATCATCTCGGTCGCGGGCTTCTTCCAGCTGTTCGCCGAGCCCTATGTGATGACGCAAGGGGGCCCCGCGCAATCGACCGTGACGGTGCTGTACTTCATGTACGAAGAGGGCTTCAAATGGTGGAATCTGGGCTCGGCCAGCGCCGTCGCCTTCGTGCTGTTCCTCTGCATCCTGGCCGTCACCCTCGTCCAGTTGGCCGTGGCAAAGCGTCTGGGGGCCTACGAATGAGCGCCCGTCGCCTGAGGGCCGTCATCCTGAATATCGGCGTGGCGCTGATCGCGTTGCTGGTGCTGTTCCCGCTGGTCTGGATGCTGTCGGTCAGCTTCATGTCGACGGGAGAGGCCGCGACCTTCCCGCCGCCGCTGCTGCCCAAGGTCTGGACGTTGGAGCACTACCGCGACCTGTTCGTGACCCAGGGCATGGGGCGGTATCTGTGGAACAGCTTTGCCTTGGCGTCGCTGGCCACGGCCCTGGCTTTGGCCTTCACGGTGCCCGCCGGTTACGCCTTCGCCAAGCTGGCCTTCAAGGGACGAGACCGGGTGTTCCAGATCCTGGTCGGAGCCCTGGTCGTGCCGGCCCAGATCGGTACCCTGCCGCTGTTCCTGATGCTGAAGTCGGTCGGGCTGGTGAACACCTATGCCGGGGCACTGGTGCCGTGGCTGGCGTCGATCTTCGGCCTGTTCCTGGTGCGGCAGTATGCGCTCAGCATCCCCGACGAGATGCTGGAGGCGGCCCGCATCGACGGCGCGTCCGAGGGGCAGATCTTCCGCCGCGTGGTCCTGCCGACCCTTCAGCCCATCATCGTGACCCTGGCCCTGTTCGTCTTCCTGGGCAGCTGGAACGACTTCCTGTGGCCACTGATCATTCTGACGGACCAGTCCAACTATACGCTGCCTGTGGCGCTGGCCGCCCTGTCGCGCGAGCATGTGCAGGATATCGAGCTGATGATGGCGGGAGCCGTGATTACGGTCGCGCCGGTTCTGATCCTCTTCCTGGCGCTGCAACGCTACTACATCCGCGGCATGCTGGCGGGGAGTGTGAAGGGGTGATCGGTTTTGTTGCATTCCTCCCCCATCGGGGGAGGGGGACCATGCGCAGCATGGTGGAGGCGGTTCGCTGCATGCGCCTGAGTTTGAAGTTTGCCCCCTCCACCGCTTCGCGGTCCCCCTCCCCCAAGGGGGGAGGAATGCTGGGGGTGCTTCTGGCGCTGGCCATAGCTCTGCCCGCCCACGCCCAGTCCGCCCGCACCCTCGACGCCTTCGAGACCCTGACGCCGTGGAGCGCCGACGCCTCGACCGACGTGTTCTCGCGGATCAGTGCCGTGCCCGGTCATGACGGTCAGGCCATGCGGCTGGACTATGATTTCAATGGCCGGTCCGGCTATGCCTTCGCAGCCCGGTCCATCGATCTGGCCGTGCCTGAGAACTACGAGATCAGCTTCTGGCTGCGCGGCGAGATGCGGCCCAATACGCTGGAGATCAAGTTCACCGATGCCTCGGGCGAGAACGTCCACTGGCGTCAGGTGCGGGCGTTCCAGGCGACCGGCGACTGGACCCGCTATGTCATCAAGAAGCGCCAGGTCATCTGGGCCTGGGGCCCGAACCCGGACCGGACCTTCCGGGGTGCCGAGCGGATCGAGTTCGTCATCACCGCAGGTGAGGGTGGCCAGGGCTGGATCGAGGTCGATCAGCTGGAGCTGCGCGAACTGCCGCCCGAGCCCTCGGTGCCGCCACGCCCCCTGGCCGAGGCGTCGAGCGAAGCGGGGCGCAGCCTAGCCGGTCTGGCCGTCGACGGCGACCCGACCACCGTCTGGCGGACCGAGGCGGCGGGCGCGCAGAGCCTGACGCTGGACCTGGGGTATGAGCGCGAGTTCGGCGGCCTGACCCTGCGCTGGGCCGAACGCGGCGCGGCGTCGGACTATACCGTCATGGCCTCGTCCGATGGGCGTGACTGGCGTCCGCTGGCGCAAGTGACCGGCGGCGACGCCGGCACCGACTGGCTGCGGACGCCGGAAGCCTCGGCCCGCTGGTTGCGGCTGAACCTCAAGGCTCCGCAATCGACCTCCAGCGTGGTGGGGCAGGCCGGTGCGGGCCAGCGGCTCGGCGTCAGCGAAATCGCCGTCTACGGCCTGTCAGAGATCGAGATCGAACCCCTGTCTTTCGGCGAGACGGCGACCACCTTCATCACCGCCGTGGCCGGCGAGAGCCGCCGTGGCCTCTACCCGCGCGGCTTTCATGGCGAACAACCCTACTGGACCCTGGTCGGGGTCGACGGTGGTGGCGAGAGCGGGCTGATCGGCGAGGACGGGGCCATCGAACTGCGTCGCGGCGGTCCGTCCATCGAGCCGTTCGTGCTGGACAACGGGCGGCTGGTCACCTGGGCGGATGTGAACGTCACCCAGAGCCTTCGCGATGACGACCTGCCGATCCCGTCCGTCACCTGGACCTCGGACGGATGGACCCTCACAACCACGGCCTTCGCCGACGGCACCCCGGAAGCGGCACAGCTTTATGGCCGCTACGCCCTGACCAATTCGTCCAGCCGGACACAGACCCTGACGCTGGCGCTGATGGCACGGCCCTATCAGGTCAATGGGCCGCGCCAGTTCCTGACGACGCCGGGCGGTGTTGGGCCGATCAACAAGATTGAAATGACCGGGTCCCGAATGACCCTCAACGATCACATCCCCGTCCAATCGCTTGTCGCCCCTGACCTCTTTCTCGCATCCAGATTCGATGCTGGCTCCGACGCGCAGAGCCTGCTGGCCGATGCGACCCATCATGAGTTTATGGGTGAAGGCGGGGCGGAATACGACGATGGCCTGATGGCCGGAGCCCAACTCTACAAGGTCACTCTCCAGCCCGGCGAGACCCGCACCTTCGGCTGGATGTCGGCGCTGTCAGGCGACCTTCCGGCGCTGCCGGTGATAGGTTCGGTCGAGGCCACGTTCGCCACCGTCGAGGACCGTGTCGCCCGCTCTTGGCGCGAGAAGATGGACCGCTTTGACCTCACCCTCCCGCCCGAGGCCCAGCGCATAGAGGACGTCATGCGCTCTTCCCTGGCCCAGATGCTGATGTCGCGGCAGGGGCCGATACTGCAGCCGGGTACACGCAGCTATAACCGTAGCTGGATCCGCGACGGTGCCATGATGGCCGAGGGTCTGAACCGGCTGGGGCATGCGGAGCTGTCGGCGGATTATCTGCGCTGGTACGCCCCCTATGTCTTCGACAACGGCAAGGTGCCGTGCTGCGTCGACGCCCGCGGGGCCGATCCGGTGCCCGAGAACGACAGCCATGGCGAGTTCGTCTTCCTGGCCGCCGAAACCTATCGCCACACCCGCGACGAAGCCCTGCTGCGTCAGGTCTGGCCCCAGGTTCAGGCCGCCATCGGCTATATGGACACCCTGCGGGCCTCGACCCGCACCGCCGAGTTCCAGGCGGCGGACAAGCGGCACCTGTTCGGCCTGCTGCCCCCGACCATCAGTCACGAAGGCTATTCGGACCGTCCGGCCTATTCCTACTGGGACGACTTCTGGGGCCTGCTGGGCTACCGTGACGCCGTCTTCATCGCCGAAACCCTGGGCGACGCCGAGGCGGCGACGCGCATCCGGGCCTCGGAGGCCCAGTTCAAAGCCGACATCATGGCCTCGATCCGCGCAACGGCCCAGGTCCACGGCATCGACTGGATTGCGGGCGCGGCGGACAGGGGCGACTTCGACGCCACCTCCACCACCATCGGCCTGTCGCCTGGAGGGCTGATCGACGACCTGCCGCCCGAACTTCTGGCCGGGACCTTCGACAAGTGGTGGGATAACTTCACGGCCCGCCAGGAGAACCGTCAGGCGTGGAAGGATTACACCCCCTATGAGCTGCGCAATGTCGGGGCCATGGTCCGGCTGGGGCGGCGCGAGGAGGCGCTCAGGGCGCTGGATTTCTACTTCGCCGACATGCGCCCCGCCGCCTGGAACGGCTGGGCCGAGGTGGTTGGGCGCGATGAACGTGAGCCGCGCTTCATCGGCGACATGCCTCATGCCTGGATCAGCTCGGACTACATCCGCTCGACCCTGGACCTGCTGGTCTATGAGCGGGACCGCGACCACGCCCTTGTCCTCGCGGCGGGCATCCCGACCGCTTGGCTGGCGGGAGAGGGGGTGGGCGTCGCGGGCGTCCGCACCGCCTATGGCCCACTGACCTATCGCCTGAAGCAGGAGGGGGCGGGCTATGTGCTGACCCTGGGCCCTGCGGTCATCCCTGCGGGCGGCTTCGTCATCCAGTGGCCGCCGGGCGAGACGCCGCCTGCCCGTGTGCGGATAGACGGTCGAGCAGCGGCGTGGAATGGATCGGAACTGTCGATTCCCCCTGGAGCGCGTCGGGTAGAGATGCGCTGATCAGGCCGCCGGTTCGGCCGCGCGCTCCGCAACGGCTGGTGCCTCGCAATAGACGTAGCCTTCGACAATGTAGTGGCCCGGCCTGCCTCCGTACCGGTCGTAGTATGTCGTCGGCTGCAAGGCCGTGTGCATGGATTTGCGGGCCACTTTGCCGTCGCACAGTTCCGACGCCCGGCGGTTCCAGTACTCCATAGCCAGACCACCATCCATCAGCTCGACGCGGACGGTGTGGCCCCCATCCGCGTTCGGCCGGTCACTATAGCCGAAGTATGACTTGTCGCTGATCGGCACATAGTCGACTCCGCTGACGCAGCCGCCCAAGGCCAGCAGGGTGAGGGCGGCGCAGGCGCGAGCAGGCTCGCGGAACGTCATGACCGGTTCAGCGCGCGCGAGCTGCGGCTCGGGCGGCGGCGCGGATCTGTTCGATCCGCTCGGAGTGGACCTTGGCGATGCTCATGGTGTTGCCGAAGGTGGTGAAGCTGGTCACGCCCGCAGGAGACGAGATGTAGGATCCGGCGGGAACGCCTGCGCCGACGCGGCGGATGGTCCGGCCATCGGCCATGGTCTCCACCAGTTCATCCTGGCCTTCCAGGCTGGGAACGGTGGTGCGGTTCATGTCGATCAGGGCGTAGCGGGCCAGCAGGGCATGGGCGTTGTCGACTTCGGCCCGCAGCAGGGCACCGTTGTCCTTGATCCACTCGCGGGCGAGGAAGATCGAGATTTCGCCCTTGGTCAGGTTGTCGTCGGTGGCCTGCTCCATCTCCTTGGTCATGGCCTTGTAGGCGTCGGTGCCCTCGACGGGCAGGGCGCCGTTCTCGTCGCGGGAGTTCTCCTGCACCGAAGCGATCAGGCGTTCGCGCAGTTCGGGCGTCAGTTCCGGCACAGGCAACTGACGAGAGAAGTAGGTGAAGGTGTTGCGGTAGGTCGGACCCGTCAGCTCGCTGCTGGGGGGCGATTTTTCGAAGCTGTAGGGCGTGACGTAGGGGACCTCGGTATTGGCGTAGGTCAGGGTGAAGACGATCTGCAGCGTCGAGGCGTCTTCGGACAGTGTGTAGGCCGAGGTGACCTCGACCGCGTCATTGGCCGGTGTCGGCACTTCCAGCCGCTGAACCGTCGTCACGTCAGAGACGACGACGGCATTCGCCGGTGGCGTGGGGTCGATCTGGCGACGAAGGTGACCGGCCAGCGATGCGTTCAGCGAATCGACCGGCATGACTTCGGCGATTTCATTGGCGGTCTTGGTCGCACGGCGCGCCGGGAAGGAGTTGATGATGGCGTCCATCGTCGCCGACACCAGCGCCCCGATCAGGCCGAACTGGGCTCCGGCAGCGGAACTGTCCTGCGCGAACCAGGTCTTGGCGACACCGTTGTTGTCCTCGACGACGGTGAAGGTGGTGGGACCGATCGCGGCGATCTGACCGTCATTCAGCGGCCGTGCATTCGGCACGGGAGCCGTGGCGCAGGCGGCCAGAGACAGCGCGGCGAGCGCGCAGACGACGATACGCATGGAAACTTCCCCCTCAGGACCGCTCCCTCCCCGGAGCGGTTAATAGGTCAGCCTATTCCGAAACCACCGCAGGGTGTCAAGACCGTCGTTCTCAGTCGCCGTAGCTGTCGTACTGCTGGCCCTGGGCCAGATTGCCGAACTTGGTGGTGTCGGCGTCGAAGCTGAGTTTAACGATGCCGATGGGGCCGTGGCGTTGCTTGCCGATGACGACCTCGGCCTGGTGTTCCAGCCGGTCCATGTCTTCCTGCCACTGCAGGTGTTCGGGCGAGCCTTCGCGCGGTTCGGCGCGGCCCAGGTAGTAGCTTTCGCGGTACACGAACATGACGCAGTCGGCGTCCTGCTCGATCGAGCCGGATTCGCGCAGGTCGGACAGTTGCGGCCGCTTGTCCTCGCGCTGTTCGACCTGACGCGACAGCTGCGACAGGGCGATGATGGGGACGGACAACTCCTTGGCCAGGGCTTTGAGGCCGCCGGTGATTTCGGAGACTTCCTGCACGCGGTTCTTCTGGTTGTTGCCTTCGCCGACGGTGACCAGTTGCAGGTAGTCAACGATGATCAGGTCCAGGCCGTGTTCCTGACGCTTCAGGCGGCGCGCGCGGGCGGCGAGCTTGGACATCGACAGGCCGCCGGTGGCGTCGATGTAGAGCGGGCTTTCGCCGATCTCGACGGCGGCGTCCCTGATCTTGCCGAAGTCCGAGGCGTTGATCTCGCCCTTGCGCAGCTTGTCGGACGACACACCCGAGGCATCGGCCAGGATCCGCATGGCCAGTTGTTCGGCGCTCATTTCCAGCGAATAGAAGGCGACGACGCCGCCCGAGACCGTCTTGCGCCCCTCCGGCGTCGGCTCCCAGCGGTAGTTGCGCGCCACGTTGAAGGCGATATTGGTGGCCAAGGCCGTCTTGCCCATCGACGGACGGCCCGCGAGGATCAGCAGGTCGGAGGGGTGCAGGCCGCCCAGCTTGGCATCCAGGTCGTCCAGATTGGTGGCGAGGCCCGCCAGCTTGCCGTCGCGCTGATAGGCCTCGGCGGCCATCTGAACCGCGCCGGACAGGGCGTTGGAAAAGCTGACGAAGCCTGACGAGGGCTTGCCGGTTTCGGCCAGGGAATAGAGCTGTGCCTCGGCCCCCTCGATCTGGTCGATGGCGGCGGTTTCGGGCTGGGGCGCCTGATGGATGATCTCGCCGCCGATGCGGATCAGGTCGCGGCGCAGGGCCAGGTCATAGACGACGCGGGCATAGTCCGGGGCATTGGCCGCGGGCGGGGCCCGGTCGACGAGGTCGGCGAGGTAGCGCAGGCCGCCGAACTCCTGAAACGCCGGGTCCTGCTTGAACCGCTCCATCAGGATGGTCGGCTCGGCCAGCATGCCCTGGCGGATGTGATCCTCGATGGCGTCGTACAGTCGCTGGTGGAAGGGCTCGAAGAAGTGGGTGCCGCGCAGGCGGTCCGACAGTCGCTCGAACACGGCATTGTCGAACATCAGCGAGCCCAGCAGCGCCTGCTCGGCCTCCAGATTGTGGGGCATGGCCGTGACCGACGGATTGTCGAGCGGCGAGGGGAAGCTGACGGGAGCGAAGGCGTTCATCCGCAAACCCTTAGCGCCCCGATGCGTCAGACGGGGACGTATTCCGGCTCGTCGACGATATGACAGGGGATAGGCTGTGGATGGCGGGCGATGGGTCGAGTGTCTCCATCGCTTTCCAGAAAATGATGTGGAGACATTTTCCAGACAGAGTCCAACTCGGACAGGCTGAAATAAAGCCTGGTCTCGCTGCCGACTTGAGCGAGCCGATTTGTCGAGATGCAGTTTTCAAAGACCCAAGCCAGCGATGACACACCCTGCCACGCGGGTACGTCAGTTGCGGACGTAGGTCGGTCGAGCCGTACTTTCGGCGCTTGCCGAAGGAGCGAGTGTCTCCACCCAAGGGTCGAGAAGGACCACAGTATCAGGGTCGGGATTATACAGCGTGCGGGGTTAGCCGAGAGGAGAAGAAGGGGCGACAATACTGGGCCCAATACACGACGCGGACAAACGCGCCGCTCCTTCCATCACGGCCGTGGGCCGTGATCCTGGCCTCTGGTCGGTGCCGACCAGAGGAATGACGTCCTAGCTCAGCACGACGATGGCGACCCGGCGGTTCTGGGCGCGGCCTTCGCGGGTCGAGTTGTCGGCGACGGGCTGCTCCTCGCCATAGGAGATGGTCGCCATGCGGTTCAGGGCGACGCCGTTCTGGCTGAGGTAGCGGCGGACGGTCTCGGCGCGGGCAGTGCCGAGTTCACGGTTACGGCCGGCATCGCCGGTGGCGTCCGTATAGCCCTGGATTTCCAGGTAGACGTTGCGGTTTTCGGTGCGCAGACGCTGAACCAGTTCGGCCAGACGGGCCTCGCCTTCGGGCGACAGGGTGTCGGCGTTGACGGGGAACTTGACCGAGTCGTCGGAGAGAACGACTTCGTAGAGGAACTTGCCCTCGGCCAATTTCTGGGCGTCGGTGGCGCGGCGCAGGGCCTCGCCGGCTGTGCCGGCGACCTCGGTCACGCGGCCGTCGACGGCGGTGACGCGCTGGTCGACGACAGCAGTCTGGTCACGAACGAAGCGGTGGCTGGCGCAGCCGCTGGCGGCGACGCCAAAGGCAAGTACGACGCCGGTGATCGCTGCGGTCCTGAGAGTGGATCGGGTCAAGTTCGAACTCCTGAATAGGGGGCGCGGTATCCCTGGTCATCACGCGCTTGTTACGGTGAAGTGAAGCTCGGGGCGTGGTCATGACCGCTAAAGGGCCAGAACATGTCAGCTTGACCATAAGGTGAGCCGCGCCGTGCATGAATAATGCCGTTCGCCACGATCCTGACGCGAGGCGATGTTCTGTCGGAGATCACAAGGTCGGATCGCGCTGATTGCGCGTGATCTCGGCAGATCATCGATCTTCGATGTCGTGGAGTGCCATTGGCCCCGGTTTCCTCAAACACAACTCAAGGGCGAAGCAGGCGGCGGTCCTGGACGTCATGGGCGGTGGTCGCCAGTGTCGCGGCGCACGCCGTGCCGCTGGCGCTGATGTTGCTGCTGCCGCCCAAGGTGCCCGAGAGGATCGAGCCCCCGGTGGTGATGGTCACGCTTGAGCCGCCCCCTGTGCCCGTGCCGGTCCCGCCGCCACCACCCCCTCCGGACACGGCGACCAAGGAGGCGTCTTCGGCCGCCTCTGCCCCGGCCCCCGCGCCGCCCGCCCCGGTCACCCGCGTTCGCGCCACCGCCCCGCGCCGTCCGCCACCAATCCCGCCGCCGCCGGAGGTCAGGCCGCTTCCGGCTCCGCGAGAGCCTGCTCCCGCGGCGATGGTGACGCTGGGCGAGGCGGAATTGGCCGGAGCGACGCGGGCAGGCTCGGGCCTGTCAGGGGGGCAGGGCGGCAGTGGCTCGGGCACCGGGGAGGGCAATGGCAACGGCGGCTGCGACATGGTCCAGCGACTGCAGGACGCCCTGCGCACCGATCCGGAAGTGCGCCAGGCGGTGGCGCAGGCGCAGGGGATCGCGGGCGCAGGCCGCACGCCACTGGTCTGGAACGGTCGCTGGGTCCAGACGCAGGGCGAGGAAGGGGAAGGCCTGGCCGGCGTGCGTCAGGCCATCGCCCTGGAAGTCGCCTTTGCCCCCGCCGCCTGCAAGAGCCAACGCATGCGGGGCATGGTCCTGATCGCCTTCAGCGACGCACGCGGCGGCCCGCGCGTGGCGCTGGGGACCGGGTCGTGGCGGTGGTCGGACCTGCTGAACGCGCGGTAGGGGTTATTCGAACTCGACCAGCACATCGTCCGCCGCGACCGGGTCGCCGGCGGCGGCGCTGACAGCCTTCACCACGCCGTCGCGTTCGGCCTTGAGGATGTTCTGCATCTTCATGGCCTCGATGATGGCGACGGTTTCGCCGGTCTTGACCTCCTGACCCGGAGAGACGGCGATGGCAACGACCAGGCCGGGCATGGGGGACAGGACCAGTTTGGAGGTGTCGGCGGCGACCTTTTCCGGCAGGCGGGCGAACAGTTCGGCCAGGCGCGGGGTCAGGACGCGGACGCGGGCCTTGGTGGCGCGGCTGCGAATCTCGAAGCCGTCGGCGACGCGGCGAACCTCGGCTGTGAAGGGGGCATCATCAAGAACTGCACGGAACTGGGCCTGGCCGGGACGCCAGTCGATCTGGGACAGGCTCAAGGCGCGGTCTTCGTCAGCCAATTCCAGCATCAGGGCCTCGTCGTCGTCATAGGACAGGCTGACGCCGATGGGGTCGCGGTCGATCATGACGACCCAGTCGGTGCGGTCGGACGGATCGCCCGCCTGTTCGGACAGGATTTCGTGCATGGCGACGGCGCTGGCGACCATGATGTCACGCTGAAGCGGACCGGCAGGCAGGCCGTGGAAGCCGTCGGGGAATTCGTCGACAATATAGCTGGTCGACAGATTGCCGGAGCGGAACCGCTCCTGATCCATCACCGCCGCCAGGAAGGGCACGTTGTGGCCGACGCCGTTCAGGTGGGTGTCCTCCAGCGCGCGGGCCATGCCCTCGACCGCCGCGGCGCGGGTGGGGGCCCAGGCGCACAGTTTGGAGATCATGGGGTCGTAGAACATGCTGATCTCGTCGCCCTCGCGCACGCCGGAATCGTTACGCACGACATAGGGGCCGGTCGGGCCTTCGTGTTCGCCTTCCTCGGCCTGTTCGTAGCGGACCAGGCGGCCGATCGAGGGCAGAAAGCCGCGATACGGGTCTTCGGCATAGATGCGGCTCTCGATGGCCCAGCCGTTGATCGACAGGTCTTCCTGTTTGAAGCCCATCGTCTCGCCCGCGGCCGAGCGGATCATCTGCTCGACTAGATCGACACCGGTGATCAGTTCGGTAACCGGGTGTTCGACCTGGAGCCGGGTGTTCATCTCCAGGAAGAAGAAGCTGCGGTCCTGGCCGGCGACGAACTCGACGGTGCCGGCGCTGTCATAGTTGACGGCACGCGCGAGGGCGACGGCCTGGTCGCCCATGGCCTTGCGCGTCGCGTCGTCCAGCAGGGGGGAGGGGGCCTCCTCGATGACCTTCTGATTGCGGCGCTGGATGCTGCATTCGCGGTCGAACAGGCTGACGATATTGCCGTGCTTGTCACCCAGGACCTGGATCTCGATGTGGCGCGGATTGACGATGAACTTTTCCAGGAAGACGCGGTCGTCGCCGAAGGCGGTCAGCGCCTCGGCCTTCACGGCGGCGAAGCCCTCGGCCATGTCGGCGTCGGAATGGGCCACGCGGATGCCCTTGCCGCCGCCGCCCGCCGAGGCCTTGATCATGACGGGATAGCCGATCTGGCGCGCGATCTCGACGGCATGGTCGGTCGTCTCGATCAGGCCCATGTGGCCGGGAACGGTGGAGACGCCGGCTTCGGCGGCGAACTTCTTGGAGGTGATCTTGTCGCCCATGGCCTCGATGGCATGGGGATTGGGGCCGATGAAGGTGATTCCCTCGGCCTCGAGACGCCGGGCGAAGACGGGGTTTTCACTGAGGAAGCCGAAGCCGGGGTGGACGGCCTCTGCGCCCGAACGCCGCACGGCATCCACGATCCTGTCCTGGATCAGATAGGACTGTGCGGCGGGCGACGGGCCGATGTGGATGGTCTCGTCCGCCATCTCATACGCCAGCGATCCGGTGTCCGCGTCGGAATGCACCAGGGCGGTCTGTATGCCCATCTTGCGGGCGGTCTTGATGATGCGGACGGCGATCTCGCCACGGTTGGCGATCAGGATTTTCGAGAACATCAAGCTTTCCGGGTTCAGGCCGCCATGCGGCTGGCCGAGGGGGAACCTGCCCCGATTAGGACGCGTTTGGCGCGGAGTAAACCAAGGGGGTCACGGTCGGCGTTCAGGAATCCAGGGTTGGCAAGCCCGGCCCCGATACGCTTTAACCCAGCCAACCCCCGTCCATCGGCCCGGAGACCAGACCTGATGACCCGCATGCTCACCCTTACCGCCACAGCCGCCCTGACCCTTGCCGCCGGGGTCGCGCCCGCGGTGGCCCAGGACTTCAGAGCGCTGGCTCGCCAGGATCTGCAGGCTGCGCATGACGAGCTGGCCGCCAACCACCCCGCCGCCGCCCTGCCGGGCGCGCAGAGCGAGACCTTCCGCGCCTGGATCGATGCCGGCCTCTCCGACGCCCTGGGTCAGGCAGACCGGGTCAACAGCGGCGACAGCCACGCCTATCTGCTGCGCTACTATGGGGCCGGTTTCCGCGACTCCAACATTTCGATCCGCCCGACCTATGAAGGTCTGGGGCCGTATTTCGGGACCAGCTGGCCCGGCTTCACGACTGGCTGGCGGGGCGGAAAATATGTCGTGACCTATATCCAGGAGGGCGTGCGCGGTACTCCGCCGCTGGGTGCTACGCTTGTCGACTGCAATGGCACATCGGCCGAGGAACTGGCCCGCGCCAAGCTGGATCGCTGGGAAGGCAATCTGGAAACAGAGGCCGGTCGCGTGACCTCGGCCCCGTATCTGCTCTGGAACCGCAACAACCCCTTCACATCGGGCGTGCCCAGCCAGTGCAATTTCCAGATCGGCAACAGCCGCCGGTCCCGCGAGTTCCAGCTGCGACCCACGCCTGTGACCCCCGCAGCCCTCGAAGCGGCTTACCGCGCCACAGTCTACATGCCGCCCGCAACCCCCCTGTCGATCGAGACGGTCAACGGTCGCCCGTGGCTGAACGTTCACTCGTTTGATGACGGTGCCGGCTGGGAAGCGTTCAACGCTGCCGTCGAGGCCCAGGTCGAAACCCTGCGCGGGCCACAAGGTCTGGTCATCGACCTGCGCGCCGCCGCAGGCAACTCGATCACCAACTCCACGCGCCGTGGCTACGGCCTGGCGAACCGGATCTGGACACCGGAGTTCACCATCAGCCGCCAGCCAGCCGCCGGTGCCATCACCTATCGGGCTACCCAGGGCAACCGGGACTGGTATGCCGCCGCTGTCGGGCGGATGCAGGCCGATCCCAGTTTTGTGGCCGAGGCACCCCAGGTGATCGCCCAGACCCAGGAGATCGTTGCTGCATTCGATGCCGCCATCGCAGCGGGTCAGACCACCTTCACCCTGACCGGGCCTGAGTTGGCCGCCGACACCGGAGCGGCAAACCCGGTGCAGGGGCCAGTCATCGTTCTGGTGGATGCAGGTTGCTCGGGCGGCTGCCTGGATACGCTGGACCTGCTCAGCAAGCTGCCGAACGTGCGGATCGCCGGTTCGACGACGGCAACGGATTCGATCTTCATCGACCCGACGGTGGAGCGTCTGCCTTCGAACTATGCGCAGCTGAGCTATGGCCACAAGGCCTGGACCGGTCGTACGCGGGCCAACAACCAGCCGTACACCCCGGCCGAGGGGCTGGCCTATACGGGCAACCCGGCGGACGAGAATGCCGTGCGGGCATGGGTCGGGACGCTGTTCGGCGCCTGATGTAGGTCGGGTCGCCAAAGCCGACGACGCGGTCGTCGGCGGCTTGAGCGCAGGTCAGGCCGGGCAGGGGTGGAACCTCGGCCCGGCCTTTCCTATTTGAGTGTCATGACCAACCTCGCTCCCGACGCATCCAGCCTGTCCCCGTCAGGGTTTGACCTGACCCCGCCCGACGATGCCGAGCGCACCCGGCTGGAAGCGGACCTGAACGAGGAGGAGCGCCGCGTGCTGCTGGCGCACGGGACGGAAGCACCGTTCTGTGGGACCCTGCTGGGCGAAAAGCGGGTCGGCGTCTTTTGCTGCCGCGAATGCGGACTGCCGCTGTTCAGACAGGGCACAAAGTTTGAAAGTGGCACGGGCTGGCCCAGCTTCAGCGAGCCGGTCGACGAGGCCCACGTTAAGGCGATCACTGATCGGTCCTACGGCATGACGCGTACCGAAACTCGCTGTGCCCGCTGCGACAGCCATCAGGGCCACGTGTTTCCTGACGGGCCGCCCCCCAGCGGCCTGCGCTACTGCATCAACTCGGTCGCCCTGACGTTTGTCGCCGAGGGAGACGCCTTGCCGGATCCCTTGGGGCGCGGCGACGGGAGGGCCTGACCTTGGCCGCATTTGAGGCTAAGGTAGTGTTTGTACAGGAGTTGGCCGGATGTTGATTACCACCCTGATGATGGCGGCGACCCTGGTGGTCAGCCCTGCCGCTGGCGACGAGCCGGACGGCGTGATCTCCACGGCACCGGAAACCTCTGTTTCGCTCGATGCTGCGGCGACAGCGCCGACAGCCCCCAGCGCCCAGGGCGCGGCCCAGCAGGCATCGGAGGCGCACGGCCTGACCACGGACGAACAGATCGACCAGTGGATCGCGGCCCGCTCGCCGGACGAAAAGCCCTATTCCAGCGATTCCATGCGCCTGATGGACGACCGCAAGATGCACAGCGAGGTCGATGTCGGCATCGGCACCGGCGGATATCGCAGCTATGGGGCCGCAGTCTCACTGCCGATCGGTGAGAACGGACGGCTGAACCTGAGCTATCGCCAGGTCGAGAACGGCTATGGCTACGGGTATCCTTACGGGAGCTATGGCCGCGGCTACGGCGACTACGGCCTTGGCGGCTATTACAATGATTCAGGCTATGCATTCCCCGGACGTCAAAGTGCCGAGGATGCGATCCGGTTCGAAAATCGGGTGGCGCGTCCGGGTGGCCCTCCGGGCCTGCGTCCGCTGATCCAGCCCCAGTTGGCAAGTCCCGAATGATAGGAGGCCCGATCTCTGGATCGGGCCTTTTTTATTGATCCGAATACGGTCATGGCGACCGCCAATGTCCATGTTTGGACATAGGAACGGACTGGGCTTGAGCAGGTTCTGAGTGTCCCCCCACACGGAGAGATACCATGGCCGACAAGACCCTGAACGACCTGTTCCACGACACGCTCAAGGACATCTATTATGCCGAGCGCAAGATCCTGAAGTCCTTGCCCAAGATGGCCCGCGCGGCTCAATCGCCCGAATTGAAGGCGGCTTTCGAGAAGCACAAGGATCAGACTGAAGGCCAGATCGAACGCCTGCAAAAGGTGTTCGAGATCATCGACAAGGCCCCGCGCGGCAAGACCTGCGATGCCATCGAGGGCATTCTGGCCGAGGGCGACGAGATCATGGAAGAGTACAAGGGCTCGCCCGCGCTGGACGCCGGCCTGCTGGCGGCGGCCCAGGCCGTCGAGCACTATGAGATCACCCGCTATGGCACTCTGAAGCGCTGGGCCAACGAGCTGGGCCTGAAGGATGCGGCCAAGCTGCTGAACGAAACCCTGCAAGAGGAATCGCAGACCGACCTGGACCTGACGACGATTGCGGACGCGTCCGTGAATGACAACGCCAAGGCCTGAACCCAGATATAGGCCGGAACGTCAGCGGGGCCCGGCTTTCACAAGCCGGGCCCCGTCAATGTCTGCAGATGGTGCCGCCGGGGGGAATCGAACCCACGACCTCAGCCTTACCAAGGATGCGCTCTACCACTGAGCTACGGCGGCGAAATCTGAAGAAGCGGCCCTATAGCCAACGGGGGAGGCGGGGGGAAGCCCCGAATTCAGTCGCTTGCGAAAAAGGTGCGGTGCGGGTCTGATCGACACATGGCCGATCGTGATTCCCCAGCGTCCGCAGCCGCCGCCTCTTCGGTCCCGCCCGAGCGCGCGGACGGACGACCCAAGGGTAGCAAGGCGACAGCCACACCGCGGGCCCAGCGATTGGCCACGGCGCTGCGGGACAATCTGAAGCGGCGAAAGGCAGCCGTCACCGCGCGTCCGGAAAAGCCGCGCAACTGAATGTCATCGAAGCCGGACCGACGCCGGACTTTCGCAACCCGTGGCGAACGCGCTAGATAGCCGGTCCGCCTTGGCTGTTGCCCTGGCTTTCAGGGCAGACACAGAGATTTCATGGACAGTATTGTCATTCAGGGCGGCAACCGCCTGAACGGAACGATTCCCGTCAGCGGGGCCAAGAATTCGGCGCTGAAGCTGATGGCGGCCTCGATCCTGACCGATCAGCCTCTGCTGCTGACCAATATGCCGCGTCTGGCGGATACGAAGTTTCTGGGCCGGTTGCTGAAGGCACTGGGCGTGGAGGTCACGGAGCGTGACGGCGCAGACGGGCAGGAGACACTGTTTCACGGCGCAACCATCAGCTCGACCTTCGCCCCCTATGATCTGGTGCGGCAGATGCGGGCCAGCTTCAATGTGCTGGGGCCGCTGCTGGCGCGGACGGGCGAGGCCAAGGTGTCGCTGCCGGGCGGCTGCACCATCGGGGCGCGGCCGGTCGATCTGCATTTGCAGGCGCTGACGGCGCTGGGGGCCGAGATCGAGCTGGAAGAGGGCTATGTGACCGCGCGGGCACCCAAGGGGCTGCAGGGCGCGGAGATCGCGTTTCCGATCGTTTCGGTCGGGGCGACGGAGCATGCGCTGCTGGCGGCGGTCATGGCGAACGGCACGACGGTGTTGAGAAACGCCGCGCGCGAGCCGGAGATCGGCGACCTGGCCCGCTGCCTGACGGCGATGGGGGCCAAGGTCGAGGGCATCGACAGCGACGTCCTGACCATCACCGGTGTGACGTCCCTGGGTGGAGCGACCTGGTCGGTGATCCCGGACCGGATCGAGATGGGCTCCTATGCCGTGGCGGCCGCCATGGCGGGGGGAGAGGTGCGGCTGACCAGGGCACGCGCCGATCTGATGCAGGCGCTGACCACCAAGATGGTCGCGGCGGGTGTCGAGATCACGCCGACCGAGGACGGGGTGATCGTCAAGCGCGACCCGTCTCAGCGGCTGAAGGCCGTCGATCTGACGACCGAAGTCTATCCGGGTTTCGCCACCGACCTGCAGGCGCAGTTCATGGCCCTGATGACCACGGCGGACGGGCAGAGCACGATCCAGGAAAACATCTTCGAGAACCGCTTCATGCATGCGCCGGAACTGGCGCGGCTGGGGGCGGACATTTCGGTGCATGCGGGCAGCGCGGTGGTGACGGGTGTGCCGAGCTTGCGCGGAGCCCCGGTCATGGCGACGGACCTGAGAGCTTCGGTCAGTCTTGTGATCGCCGGGCTTGTCGCCGAAGGTGAGACGACGGTGGGCCGGGTCTATCACCTGGATCGCGGGTTCGAGAAACTGGAAGACAAGCTGACCGCGTGTGGGGCCGACATCCGCAGGGTCAAGGGCGATGAGCATGACCATTGAGGCGCAGGTTCTCGAGGGCGAGAACGCGACCGTAGAGGCGGAACCGGTGGCCAAGGCTCCGATCGAGCCCCTGCGCCTGCTGGCCGAGGATGCTGACGACCTTCAGATCATCTCCGCCGCCTTGCAGGACGCGATCATGCGGCCCGTGGACATCGTCTGGGAGACGGGTGCGCGGACGTTGACCCTGGCGCTCAGCCGGTTCTGTTGGGAGTGTGGCGGCACGCGGGTGATGGCGGCCATGCAGTTCGGAGATGTGGTCGCGGTCAAGAGCCGTCGTCTGCACCGGTCACCGGATGCGGCGCTGGAACTTCTGGCCATGGACTTCATCCCGGACGAAGATCCCGAGGCCGCCCCAGGCGGGCGGGTCATCCTGATGTTTGCGGGCGGCGGCGATCTCAGGGTCGATGTGGAGTGCCTGGACGCGGTGCTGACTGATTTGTCGGAGCGGTGGCCCGCCAGACTGGCCCCGACCCATGCGGCGGATGAACCCGACACCCAAGAGAGGCTGGCAGAATGAGCGACCACCGGCTGATCTCGGTCGATCTGGACGCGGTCACGCTGCCGGCGGCCACGGCCGAGATTGAGCACGAGCGGCGGGTGGCGATCTTCGACCTCGTTGAAAAGAACAATTTCGAGCCTGTGGGGGCGGAAGGCGGACCCTATCGCCTCAAGCTGTCTCTTCTGGATACCAAGCTGGTGTTCGACATCGAGGGGCCGGAGTTTGCACGAGCGCACGGCCTGTCGCTGACGCCGCTGAAGGGCGTGATCCGCGACTATATCCTGATCTGCGACAGCTATTACGAGGCCCTGCGCGGGACGTCGCCCGCCCAGATCGAAGCGGTGGATATGGGCCGACGGGGCCTGCACAACGAAGGGGCAGAGCTGCTGAAGGCCCGGCTGGACGGCAAGATCACCATCGATCATGAGACCGCGCGTCGGCTGTTCACGCTGGTGACGGCGCTGTATCGGCGGGGGTGAGATAGGGGTCAGGGATTAGGTTCTAGGTTCTAGGGAACGCTATTTCAGAGTGGCGCGGTCAACCCTAATCCCTAACCCCTAGACCCTAGCCCCTTCCTTCGGCTCGACTACCGCCGGATTTTCAGGCATTAGGCCCGCTCCTTACGATCCGCGCTTTCGTCCGGCGCGGGTTTTGATTCGTATTCAAGGGCGCGAGAGGCCGCATGGCTAAGGAAGAACTGCTCGAGTTTCCCGGCGTCGTCAGCGAACTGCTGCCGAATGCTACGTTCCGTGTGCTGCTCGAAGGCAATGATCACGAGATCATCGCCCACACCGCCGGCAAGATGCGCAAGAACCGCATTCGCGTGCTGGCCGGAGACAAGGTGCTGGTCGAAATGACCCCCTATGACCTGACCAAGGGTCGCATCACCTATCGCTTCAAGTAAGGGCGGGCTCGGAATGAGCCGTCCCGAACTGGTGCTGGCCTCGTCCAGCCCGCGGCGCGTGGAACTGCTGGCCCTGATCGGCTTCACGCCGGACATGATCGACCCTGCCGATATCGATGAAATGCCGCTGAAGGACGAGACGCCGCCACGTCTGGCCCTGCGCCTGGCGACGACCAAGGCCCAGGTGGTGGCGCAGCGGCATCCCGACGCGGTGGTCCTCGCCGCCGATACGGTTGTGGCCGTTGGGCGCCGGTTTCTGGAGAAGGCGGCGGACGAGGCGGAGGCGACGCGGTTCCTGAAGCTGCTGTCCGGCCGCAATCACCGGGTCTTTACCGGCGTGGCGGTGGCGCGAAACGGCAAGCTGACGCATCGGGTCAACGAGACGCGCGTGACCTTCAAGATTTTATCGGACGCCGAGATCGCGGCTTATGTTGCCAGCGGTGACTGGCGGGGCAAGGCCGGAGCCTATGGCATCCAGGGCGCGGCCAGTGCCTTCGTGCGCAAGATCGTGGGCAGCCATCACGGGGTGATGGGTTTGCCGCTTTATGAGACCGTCAACCTGCTGGCCGGGGTCGGCCTGCGGACGCCGTGAGCGGCACCGAGGTCTTTCTGGACGACACGCCCGGCGAGACGCGGGGCATTGTGATGCGCAACGGACGGTTTGAGCATCTGATCATCCAGGGCGAGCGCGAGGTGGCCCAGCACAGACTGGGTGCGCGCTGTGTCGGCCGAATCGTCGATGTGCAGCCTGGTCTGAAGGGGGCGTTCGTCGATCTGGGAGCCACGCCCCCGCTGGGGTTTCTGCCGTTTGGACCGGGTGCCCCGCTTGCCGTGGGGCAGAAGGTCGAGGTCGAGGTGTCGGCCGAACCTCGGGAGAGCAAGGGACCGAGCCTGCGACTTACGGGAACTGGGGAGGGGGAGCCCCGGCTTCTGGCTGACGGGCCGTCGGTGGAGCAGATGCTGGCGGCGCTGGTGCCAGGGCAGGAACCGGTAAAAGGCTTGGCGGCGCTTCAGGCCGGGTCGGACGCCGAGGAAGAGGCGCTGCGCGATGGGGGACTGTTTGGTGATGTCGGGCTGGACCTGTGTGTGCAGCGGACGCGGGCGCTGATCGCCGTGGACCTGGATCTTGCCCCCGGTGCCGGTCGTGGCAAGGGGGGGCGGGCGAGGGATATCGCCAACAGGCTGGGCCTGACCGAGGCGGCGCGGTTGATTCGCCTGAAGAGTTGGGGCGGGCTGGTAGCGGTCGATCTGATCGGCGTGGGCCACGATGGTGCAGAGATCCTGGCCGATGCGCGGTCAGCGTTCGGTGCGGACAGGGACATCGTGTTCGGGCCGGTGAACCGCTTCGGTGTGCTGCAACTGGCTCTGCCGTGGCGAAGGACGCCGGTGGAAGAGCGGCTGGCGAGGGATGGGGCTGTCTGGCGCGCGGCGCTCGATATGACGCGCGCGCTGCGTCAGGCCGTGTTGTCCGACACGATGTCGGCCCGTATTGTCGCAACCTGCGATGCGGAGACGGCGCGGGTGGCCGAACCGCTGGTGGCCGCACTGGGTCCGAGAGCCGCATTGGTTGTCGATCCCTCATCCGCTCGCGGACAGTTCAGGATCGACCCCACATGACGACCGCCGCCCTCTGTCCGATTTGCCGCAAGAAGCCTGTGACGCCGGAATACCGGCCCTTCTGTTCCAAGCGGTGCGCGGATGTGGACCTGCAACGCTGGTTCACCGGCGGCTATGCGATTCCGGCCGAGCCCGATGACGGTGTGCGTGACGATGACGAAGACTGATCTGACGGCTGGACAGCCATATCGGCCTCGCCTATAGACCGCCCTCCCGCGAGCGGACGTCTCGCCTGGATAGCTCAGCTGGTAGAGCAGCGGATTGAAAATCCGCGTGTCGGTGGTTCGAATCCGCCTCCAGGCACCACCGCCCTTTTCAGGGCGATCGCCCCATTCCAGAATGATGACTTTCAGGACATGTTTGTGTCCAAGCCTGTGGACAATTGTCGTTCGCAAACCGCCATTGCGCCCTTGACGCTATGGCAGGCCTTGTTCAAAGAAACTGGCCGCTTTCGTTAAGATCGCGGTGATGGGCCAGAGATTGTCATAATCTTGAACCCATCGACGTCGTAACGGTCGCCGAGCGGCAACCGTTAACGTCGGGAGGCGTTCCGGGCTCTGGTGCTGCAAAGCTCCAAGAGGCGGATAGAGAATTTCATTGGGGGGCGGTCGTTTCGGCGGACGTATCCTGGTTCATCAGTCAGACCAAAAAACAGCAGGAACTGGCGCACTATGCTCGACATCAAGAAATCCAACATTCTTCTGGCCATGGCCGGCGCTGCCGTCCTGATGGCCAGCTCGCCTGTTCTCGCGCAGGATACCGCCACTCCGGCTCCGGCTACGACGGAAGCCACTGCCCCCGCAGCGACCACCCCTGCCGCTCCGGTCGCTGAAGCGCCTGCCGCTGATGCCGCCGAAGAAGCCGGTGGACATTCGGGCGACATCACCCCGATCTCCATGTTCATGGAAGCAACCATCGTCGTGCAGGTCGTGATGATCGGTCTGCTGCTGGCCTCGATCTTCTCGTGGACCCTGCTGATCATCAAACTGATCGAGTTCTCCAAGCTGAACCGCAAGACGGACCAGTTCCTGGAAGAGTTCCGCACCACTCGCACCATCGCCGACATGCGCCGCGTGTCGTCTTCGGAAGAGTTTGATGGCAACCCGCTGGCCGACATGGCCGCTGCCGCTACCGAAGAAGTCGAACTGTCGCGTCAGGCCGGTCTGTCGGTTAACGGCGACCACCGCGACTCGGCTATCGGCCGTGCCCAGAACGCCGTTGCCGCCGTTCAGTCCGGCGTTGCCGGTCGTCTGTCGGGCGGTCAGCAGTTCCTGGCTTCGACCGGTTCGACCGGCCCGTTCGTGGGTCTGTTCGGCACCGTGTACGGCATCATGAACTCCTTCATCGGTATCGTGCAGTCGAACACCACCAACCTGGCCGCCGTTGCCCCCGGCATCGCCGAGGCCCTGCTGGCTACCGGTATCGGCCTGTTCGCCGCTATCCCGGCCGTGGTGTTCTACAACTACTTCAACACCCGCATCGCCGCGTATGGCACCCGTTCGGACGGCTTCAACGCTGAACTGATGAACGCCATCTCGCGTCAACTCGACAAGGGAGCGTAAGGCGCATGGGTGCCAAACTCGGAGGAACGGGCGGCGGCACGAATATCGTCGAGGCGAATGCCGAGATCAACGTCACGCCTTTCGTTGATATCATGCTGGTGCTTCTGATCATCTTCATGGTGGCGTCTGCGGTCGCCACCCCTGGGGTTGAAGTGAAGTTGCCGATCGCCGTCGCCGCTCAAACCGAAAGCCCACCCAAGCCCGTCTACATCTCGATTCAGGATGATGGCCGGGTCTATATTGGGGATGGTGAGAGCAGCTATGAATCACTGGGCGCAGACCTGACGGCCGCAGTTGGTCGTCGGGATCCCACCCGCGAACGTATCTACATCCGCGGCGACGAAGCGACCCGTTACGGCGACTTCATGCAGGCCATGAACGCCCTGCAGGACAGTGGCTTCTACAGCGTCGCCCTCGTCGGCGAAGACAAGGCGAGGTAACGATGACAGATACACCCGTCGAATATCATCGCAGTCGCTATGATGCCCCTCGCAAGAAGGGCTTCATGGGGGTGTCGCCACTCGTCTGGCTGATCACCCTGGGCACGGTTCTGGCCATGTTCGTGGCGCTGATCATCTTCCTTCAGCGTACGAAGTTCGAGATGAAGGTGGTGGACTATTCGGATGACGCCGTGGACGTGGAGCTGATCCCGCCCCCTCCGCCTCCGCCGCCACCGCCGCCGCCTCCGCCGCCTCCGCCTGACACGCCGCCGCCGCCGAAGCTGCAGATCCGTCCGCCGGTCATCGTCCCCAATGCGCCACCGCCGCCTCCGGCAGTGAACATTGAGACGGTCAAGAAGGCCGATCGTATCGAGGTTGCCGGTCCTCCGGTCATCACCCGGACACCGCCGGAGCCGGCTCCAGTGCCCGCTCCTCCGCGTCCGTCCGTGATCACCAACCCGACCTGGGCACGTCAGGTTCCGCCTGATTTCCCGGAACGGGCGCAAAGCCGTGGTGTTGAGAGCGGTAGCGTAACGGTAAGCTGCACTGTTCAGCCGAATGGTTCGCTCGCCGGCTGTCAGGTCGTTTCTGAAACGCCTAGCGGCGCAGGCTTCGGCCAGGCCGCACTGGCAGCAGCACGGCGTTCGCGGGTTTCGCCCCGTACCGTCGACGGTGCCGCTCAGGGTGCGACTGTTCGCTACACCGTCCGGTTCCAGCTGGGCGACTAGCCAACAAACGCCGACAACAGGAAAACCCCGGGCCACGGCCCGGGGTTTTTCAATTGGAACGGGTTTTTTGTCGGGGTCGCTTGATCGGAAGGTTCGGCGCCGCTAGACACCCATCCTCGCTTAATGCGCCGCCTTAGCTCAGTTGGTTAGAGCGCCGGTTTGTGGAACCGGAGGTCCTCAGTTCAAGCCTGAGAGGCGGTACCATTCCTCGTTAGAGCACATGCTCCGAGGCTGTCCCTAAAACCTGGCCCACGCTGGCGCTGACCCTTAGCCCCGTCTGGTCTTTCTCTGTCGCATGGCGGTGATGGGGCCATCGACTTTGGACAGAGCCGCCAGTGTCGCCTGGTATCCGACCATCACAGTCGGCTCGTAGCTCTTCCAGTCCCGGATTTCGGTACCCTCGGGCCTGGGCTGGACCAGGATGTCGGTGGCCCCGCGTGAGACCTCCAGTTCGGCATCCGTGGTCAGGGTCGCCGAACGCATCAGGATGGACACAATTGGGGGGCCGCGACGCCAGGCCCCGGTGGCCAGAAAGCGCCAGACGGATGGCGGGTGCAGTATGACCTGAGGATCCACGCCGCGCGCCTGGGACATGTCCACACCGATGACGGGACCGCTGTTCATCTGGCGCATGACCGCCGTAGGCAGGTTGTTCAGCACCGCGCCGTCGACCAGCACCTGTCCGTCGATGACGATGGGGGGCAGCAGGCCGGGGATGGCGATGGACGCCCGCATCGCCTTGCGCATCATGCCGCGTCGGTGGACCTCGATCTTGCCGCTGGTAAGGTTGGTCGAGACCGCAAAGAAGGGCCGCACCGTATCGGCCAGGTCCATGTCGCCATAGGCGTCGATCAGCAACTGATCCACCTTCGCGGCCCGTGTCATGGCCAGCATGGGAAAGGTGATGTCCGACAGCGGGTTCTTGACCACGAATGCGCGGTGGATGCGGGCCTCCAGCTCCTCCTGCGTCCAGCCCAGGGCCGGGCCAGCGGCGATCACCGCCCCCATGGAGGAGCCGCCGACGAAGTCTATTGGCACGTTCGCCTCGTGCAGCGCGCGCAGCGCTCCGATGTGCGCATAGGCGCGGGCTCCGCCCCCGGAGAAGACCACGCCCACGGCGCTGCCGGTCAGGACGCGGGCCATGCGCTCCGCATCGTCCGTGGCCCCCTCCACCGCCTGAAACCAACGTCCGGGCTGGATGGCGTCGATCCAGGCGGCGGTATTGGCGGGCCGCTTCATACGCGGATCGCGCATCAGGATCAGGTCGGTCCGGCGCTGGGCATCCAGCACGCCGGTATGCGGCATTGGCCGGTTGGGTGGAGCCAGAAGACCGTTGCCGACGACGAAGACGCGGTCCACCTGGCGTGCGCAGAGTGCAGCCCAGGCGGGCTCGTCCAGCTCCGCGACATAGAGCACATAGTCGTGCGTATCCTCGACCCGGCTGAACCAGTCGGCGGCGGAGGTCAGGGCGGAGTGGTCGATGACCTGACAGGTAAAGCCATTCGCCTGAATCGCTGCGGCGATCCTCTCGACAAAGGCGCGGATGGGGCGCTGGCGGGCCGAGACAAAGCCGAAGACGCTGGGCTCGCCCCCACCGGACCGCCGGTCGCGTGCCCTCTGGATCATCAGGCGAGACAACTCGACCATCAGGTCGGGTTCCTTGCGCGCAGCTTCGAAAAAGGCGTCGCGGGGCAGGGCCAGGACTTCGCAGTCGCGCAGGGCGACGACATCGGCGGTGTGCTCGGTGCCCGCCATCATGGCCATTTCGCCTGCGGGTTCCCCGGGGCGGATGACGCCGACGAACTCGGGCGGGCGGTCCTGATGAGCATCGCGCCGGAAGACGCCCAGACGGCCGCTGCGCAGCAGGTACAGGGTGTCGGCGGGTGTCCCCTCAGCAAACAGGATTTCGCCGCCGGTCAGGGCAAACCAGCTGGCGCGGGTATTCTTCCCTCCCTCGAAGATGCGGTGCAGGGCGTCTTCAAGCCGGTCGGAGCGGGGAAGGGGCATCTGGGAGGGCTAGGTTTTAGGGGTTAGGTTCTAGGGAAAGTCGGGATGAGACCGCATGATGGCGCGAGTCTTCAATCCTTCCCTAGCCCCTAAAACCTAATCCCTAGAACCTGATCCCTACCACGCCCCCATTTCTCTCAGCTTCTTGGCCAGATCGTCGGGCAGGTCACCGGCGTCCATGGTCGACAGGTCCAAGGGGGCGTCTTTTGGCTCCAGATAGCGCCAGCCCTGGAAGGGGCGGCGGGCCTGGGGCGCGGTGCGGATGACTTCCGGGTGCAGGCGGATGTGGCACATGCTGGTCTTGCCCTCGCCCTTGGTGGTGATGTCGGCGATGGGCATGCGGCAGGTGACCGAGCCCTTCATGACCCAATAAAGGCAGCCGCCGTCCTCCAGCTCCTGTGCGCGCTTGGGGGTCATGCGGGTGTGAACCGTCAGCCAGTCGCCCTTGGCGACACGGCGCTCCAGCGTCTCGACCTTGGCCACGCCGACGCAGAGCTTGATCATGTGCAGGGTGGGTTGGCTCACCCGGCCGACGCCTCGACCGTAGCCAGCACGGCATCTGCTCCTACCTGATCACCCACGTTGGCGTTGACGGCCCCGATGACGCCGTCGAACGGCGCGACCAGAGCGTGTTCCATCTTCATGGCCTCCACCACGATAACGGGCTGACCCTTGGTCACGGTGTCCCCGGCCTTGGCGGGGGTCGCGACGATCTTGCCGGGCATGGGCGCGCGGAGCGAGCCGTCGGAGGCGGTGCCGGTTCCGCCACTGCCTATTGCAGATGCTTGCGGGCGCTCAATCTCCCAGACTTCGCCACGGTCAAAGATCAGATGAAGACCGGAATTCTGTTCACGATAAGCCAGACCACGATCTCCCACCGTGACCAGATCATAGTGTTCCGTGACGTCAAAAGCATGCTCGTCGATGATCACCCGCGCGGTGGCACCGCCTGCATCATACCGGACGTCTCCGGTAACGACCTTTCCATTGCGTGATGCGCGATAAAAAGCGCGGTTAGCCGCGTTGAGCCGCACGCCATGAGCCTGATCCCACGGGCCAAACACGTCCCTGCTCCCAGTCCGCAGGTCCCACCGGGTGTCGCCAGCCACTAGAGCAAGCGCCACAGCATCCAGTTCCCGGTCGGTAGGTTCTCCGAGAAGGCTGGTTTCTTCGGACGCTATAAAGGCCGTATCGACGTCTCCCGAACCGAACCGTGGATGACGCAGGCAACGGGCGAGGAAGGCTGCGTTAGTCCGAACAGGCCAGACTTCGACGTCTTCACATGCGTCAGCCAACTGGGTCGCCGCAGCGTCTCGCGTTTCAGCATGCACAATAAGCTTGGCGATCATCGGGTCATAAAACTGGCTGACTTCTCCAAGCCGCTGCACACCCGTGTCTACCCGAATGTGGTCCGGCATCTCAAAGTGCCAAAGCCGCCCGATGCTCGGCAGGAAGCCGTTGGCGGGGTCTTCCGCATAGAGCCGTGCCTCCATGGCCCAGCCGTTCAGGGGGATGTCGGCCTGTTTCAGGGGGATGGGCTCGCCCGCCGCGACGCGAAACTGCCATTCGACCAGGTCGACACCGGTGATGGCCTCGGTGACCGGGTGTTCGACCTGAAGCCGGGTGTTCATCTCCATGAACCAGATGCGGTCGGCCTTCAGCCCGTCAGAGGCGTCGGCGATGAATTCGATGGTGCCGGCCCCCTCATAGTTCACGGCCTGGGCGGCGCGGACGGCGGCGGCGGTGACAGCGTCGCGGGTCGCCTGGTCCATACCGGGGGCCGGGGCCTCCTCGATCACCTTCTGGTGGCGCCGTTGCAGGGAGCAGTCGCGCTCATGCAGGTGGACGACCGTGCCGTGGCTGTCGCCGAAGATCTGCACCTCGATGTGGCGCGGGCGGGTGATGTAGCTCTCGATCAGGACGCGCGGATCGCCGAAGGAGGACTGGCCCTCGCGCTGGGCGCTGGCCAGGGCGTCGGCGAAGTCTTCGGCCCGGTCGACCTTGCGCATGCCCTTGCCGCCGCCACCGGCGACCGCCTTGATCAGCACGGGGAAACCGATGCGCGCGGCCTCGGCGGCAAGGAAGTCGGCGTCCTGATTTTCGCCCTGATAGCCCGGGGTGACGGGCACGCCCGCCCCGATCATCAGCTTTTTCGCCGCATCCTTCAGGCCCATGGCGCGGATGGCGGCGGGCGGTGGCCCGATCCAGACCAGCCCGGCGGCCATCACGGCCTCGGCAAAGTCGGCGTTCTCGGACAGGAAGCCATAGCCGGGGTGGATGGCCTCGGCCCCTGTAGCCCTGGCTGCGGCCAGAACCTTGGCGGCGTCCAGATAGCTCTCGCGCGCCGGGGCCGGGCCGATCAGGATCGCCTCGTCCGCCTCCCGCACATGAAGGGCGCGGGCATCGGCCTCGGAATAGACGGCGATGGTGCGGATACCCATGCGGCGGGCGGTCCGGAACACGCGACAGGCGATCTCGCCACGGTTGGCGACAAGGACGGATTTGAACATGAACCCGTTCTAGCGAGCCGATTCACCCCGCGCCACTGGCCTTGAGCGAACGCCTACTGTGACCAGTTCGGCTTGCGCTTTTCCAGGAAGGCTCCGACGCCTTCCTGGCCCTCGGGCGAGACGCGGGCGCGGGCGATGCGTTTGGCGGTCTCTTCCATCAGGCCGTGGTCGATCTTCTGGCCGGCCACGTCGTTGACCAGGCGTTTGGCGTCGCCCATCGCGCCGGGTGCGTTTCCGGTCAGGCTGTCGGTCAGCATGGAGATGAACTCGTCGATCGACCCCTCGGGCAGGACCATGTCGATCAGCCCCGCATGCGCGGCATAGTCGGCGTCGAAGATGTTGGCGGTCAGGAACAGCTGGCGCGCGCGGCGGGCACCGACCGCTTCGACGACATAGGGGGCGATGGTCGCGGGGATGAGGCCCAGCTTGACCTCGGAGAAGGCAAAGCGCGTGCCCTCGACGGCCACGGCCATGTCGCAGGCGGCGACGATGCCAGCCCCGCCGCCCATGGCCGCGCCCTCGACCAGGGCCACGGTTAGGGCCGGGATATCGTGCAGGGCCTTGAGCATTTTCGCCAGGCCCATGGCGTCGTCGCGATTGTCGCCCTCGCTCCAGCGTGCGGCATCGGCCATCCAGCCCAGATCAGCCCCGGCGGAGAAGGTGCCGCCTGCGCCGCGAATGAAGACTACGCGCACATTGTCCGCCCCGTGCAGGGTCTCGAACGCTTCATACAGGGCCGCGATGGTGGCAGCGTCGAAGGCGTTCTTCTTGTGCGGGCGGTTGATGGTGACGAAGACGGTCCCGTCCACGGTCGAATCGATCTGGATCAGGTCGTCGTTGGCATCCGGGGCCGGGTCGGCGACCAGGGGATGGGAGATGGCGTTGATCTCGGCCGCCTCGGCATCGGTGATGTCCAGGGCGTTGATGTCGGAGTCGGTAGGGGTAGGTTTGTCGGTCATAGGAGGCCTAACGCTTCAATCGTGATCCTTCTCCCATGATTGGAAGAAGAGTTTCTTCCAGCTTACATCCTGAACACGCCGAACGTGGTGTCCGGAATAGGGGCGTTCAGGGAGGCGCTGATGGCCAGGCCCAGCACATCCCGCGTCTGGACAGGGTCGATGATGCCGTCGTCCCACAGGCGGGCGGTGGCGTAGTAGGGGTTGCCCTCATCCTCGTATTTCTGGCGGATCGGGGCCTTGAAGGCCTCGGCCTGATCCTTGGTCCAGGTATCGGCATCGCGGTGGACGGTGGCGAGGACGGATGCCGCCTGTTCGCCGCCCATGACGCTGATCCGGGCATTGGGCCAGGTGAACAGGAAGCGCGGATTGAAGGCACGGCCGCACATGCCGTAGTTGCCGGCCCCGAAGCTGCCGCCGATCAGGACCGTGAATTTGGGCACCTCGGCACTGGCGACAGCCGTGACCAGCTTGGCCCCGTGTTTGGCGATACCCTCCGCCTCGTACTTGCCGCCGACCATGAAGCCACTGATGTTCTGCAGGAAGACCAGCGGGATCTTGCGCTTGCACGCCAGTTCGATGAAGTGCGCGCCCTTTACGGCGGCCTCGGAGAACAGCACGCCGTTGTTGGCCAGGATGGCGACCGGATAGCCCCAGATGCGGGCGAAACCGCAGACCAGGGTGGTGCCGTACAGCGCCTTGAATTCCTCGAACTCAGAGCCGTCGACGGTGCGGGCGATGACTTCGCGCACATCATAGGGCGCGCGGACGTCGTCGGGGATGATGCCGTACAGCTCATCCGGATCAAGCGCGGGCGCGCGCGGTTCGCGCACGTCCAGCGGCATGGGTTTGACGCTGTTCAGATGGCCGACGATGTCGCGCACGATCTCCAGCGCATGCTCGTCGTTCTCGGCCACATAGTCGACGACGCCGGAGCGGCGACCGTGGGTCTCGGCCCCTCCCAGTTCCTCGGCACTGATGACTTCGCCCGTCGCCGCCTTCACCAGCGGCGGGCCGGCCAGGAAGATGGTGCCCTGGTTGCGGACGATGACCGTCTCGTCCGACATGGCCGGAACATAGGCGCCGCCTGCGGTGCAACTGCCCATGACGCAGGCGATCTGGGGGATGTTCCGTGCGCTCATCCGCGCCTGGTTGAAGAAGATGCGGCCGAAGTGGTCGCGGTCGGGAAAGACCTCGGCCTGGTGCGGCAGGTTCGCCCCGCCCGAATCGACCAGATAGACGCAGGGCAGGTTGTTCTGTTCGGCGATCTCCTGGGCCCGCAGGTGTTTCTTGACCGTCAGGGGGAAGTAGGCCCCGCCCTTCACCGTCGGGTCGTTGGCCACGATCATGACCTCGCGGCCCGAGACGCGGCCGATGCCGCAGATCATGCCTGCACCGGGTGCACCGTCGGGGTCCTTGGCATCGCCATACATGCCGTTGGCGACCAGCTGCCCGATCTCCAGAAAAGGCGAGCCGGGATCCAGCAGACGCTCCACCCGGTCACGCGGCAGCAGCTTGCCGCGCGAGACGTGGCGGTCGCGAGACGCCTGCGATCCGCCCAGGGCGGCCTTGGCGACCTTGTCGCGCAGCTCGGCATTCAGGGCGGTGTTGTGGGCGTGCAGGGCCTTGAAGGCGGCGCTGTTGGGATCGATCAGGGACGTCAGCTTGGGCATGCGATGGGTTTAGGGCGGTTGAGGCGGCGGGGGAAGTGAGGAGGTGTTCTCCCTCCCCCTCGGGGGGGAGGGGCGTCGAGGCGAAGCCGAGACGGGGTGGGGGCGGTTCGGCAAAACAAACCCGGTGCTTGGGTCGTCGAGCCCTCCCCACCCGGTCGCTTCGCGACCACCCTCCCCCGACGGGGGAGGGAGAAAAGCTGTGCTTATGCCTTCATCCGGTTTCCTTGGTTGACCCCGCTCAATCCCCGTGGCCTGTGCCGCGTCCCATGACCCTGCTCAGCTTACAGACCCGTTCGACCTTGCGTGACCTGCTCAACCTGGCCTGGCCGGTCGTGATGGCGCGGATCGGCATCATGACCATGGGGCTGACCGACGTGATCGTCGTCGGCAACTATTCGGGGATCGAGCTGGCCTACAGCTCCCTTGCCCTGGCCCCGACCGCCATCATCGTCACGACCGCCGTAGGCCTGATGATGGGGGTACAGGTCATGACGGCCCAGCTTATAGGCGAGGAGCGACGGGCCGAGGTCGGGGGCGTGCTGCGGCGCGGCGTCGTCTATTCACTGCAGATCGGCATCGTTTCGACGCTGGGACTGATCCTGATTGGGCCGTGGGCGCTGCAGAACATGGGTCTGGCCGACGGCCTGGGCGAAGGGGCGTCCCCGGTACTGATCGTTCTGGCACTGTCCATGCCAGGCTATCTGGTCAGTGTGGCGGCACAATTCTTTCTGGAAGCCATGAACCGGCCGCGTGCGGGGATGTGGGCGATGTGGGTGGCCAACGGCATCAATCTGGTGCTGAACCTGCTGCTGGTGCCGGACATTCTGGGGCTGGGTCTGGATGGAGCCGTTGCCGCAGCGTGGACCACCTTCTTTGCGCGGACCTCGCTGGCGGTGTTTCTGATCGTTTACATTTTGCGCATGCCGGAGGCGCGGGCGCTGGGCATCTTCGACAAGCCGAAACGTGACCGGAAAGCCGAGCACGAGCAGCGTAAGGTCGGTTATGGCGCGGGCTCCAGCTATTTCATCGAGGTCGGGGCCTTTGCGGCCATGACCTTTATCGCCGGCCAGCTGGGGGCGATCGAGACCTCGGCCTGGACCATTGTCCTGAACGTCTCGGCCATCGTCTTCATGATCCCGATGGGCATGTCGTCGGCGACGGCGGTGCTGGTGGGCAAGGCTTACGGCGCAGGCGACGGGCGCGGCGTGATGCGGGCGGGGCTGGTCGGGCTGGCGGTCGTGACGGTTCTGACGTCGATTGTCGCCGTGGTGCTGTGGCCGACGGCGTCCTGGGTGGCCAGCGCCTACAACCGCGATCCGGCCCTGCTGGCGGTGGTCGTGCCGGCGCTGGTGCTGGCCACGCTGTTTTTCGTGGCTGACGGCATTCAGGTGGTTTCGGCCTCGGCCAACCGGGCGGCGGGCGACGTCTGGTGGCCGACGATCATGCACTTCGCGGCCTACAGCCTGATCATGATGCCGGTCGGCTGGGTGCTGGCCCACCAGATCGGCGTCGATGGCCTGGTCTGGGCCGTGATCATCGCCAGTCTGGTGTCCTCGGTGTTGCTGACGGGTCGTTTCATCCGGGTGGCGCGGCGACTGCCCAAGTTTGCCTAAGGCACGCCCACGTCCGTTTCTGACGCAGACGTCGTGCAAGGTTGCCTGTCGTCGAAACGGAGCGACCAGGCCATGTGGACTGAGTGGACTCAGTGGACTGTGTTTTAATGCGCCGACAGCGAGGTGACGTTGGTGGTCGCGCCCTCTATATCCGTCGCCTTCCCCAAGATACTGGATACCCATGGCTCGCATCCTGATCACCTCGGCCCTGCCGTACATCAACGGCATCAAGCATCTGGGGAATCTGGCGGGCTCCATGCTGCCGGCGGATGTCTATGCGCGCTTCAAGCGGGCCCAGGGTCATGAGGTGCTCTACATCTGCGCCACCGATGAGCATGGCACCCCGGCCGAGCTGGCCGCCGCCGCCGCCGGTCAGGATGTGCGCACCTATTGCGACGAGCAGCACGAGATCCAGAAGGCGGCGGGCCAGGCCTTCGGCCTCAGCTACGACTGGTTCGGCCGGTCCTCGAATGCGCCCAACCAGCGCCTGACCCAGCATTTCGCCAAGGTTCTGGAAGAGCGTGGCCTGATCGAGGAGCGGGTGGATCGGATGATCTATTCGGTCGACGACGCGCGCTTCCTGCCCGACCGCTATGTCGAGGGGACCTGCCCCCACTGCGGCCACGTCGGGGCGCGCGGTGATCAGTGCGACAACTGTGGGCGTCTGCTGGACCCGACCGACCTGATCGATCCCTATTCGGCGGTATCCGGGTCGCGGAACCTGGAGGTCCGCGACACCCGCCACCTGTATCTGCTGCAGACCAAGCTGGAACAGCCGATCCGCGACTGGATCTCCACCAAGTCCGACTGGCAGACCCTTGCCAGGTCCATCGCGCTCAAACATCTGGATGAAGGCTTGATCGACCGGGGCATCACCCGCGACCTGAAATGGGGCGTGCCGGTGGTCGGACCGGATGGCGGGCCGCGTCCGGGCATGGAGGGCAAGGTCTTCTACGTCTGGTTTGACGCCCCGATCGAATACATCGGCGCGACCGAGGAATGGGCGGATGCAACGGGCCGGACCTGGCGCGACTGGTGGCGGACGGACGAGGGGGCGGACCACGTTCGCTACGTCCAGTTCATGGGCAAGGACAATGTCGCCTTCCACACCGTCAGCTTCCCGGCGACCATCCTGGGCTCGGGCGAGCTGTGGAAGACGGTCGATACGCTGAAGGCCTTCAACTGGCTGAACTGGTATGGCGGCAAGTTCTCGACGTCGCAGAAGCGCGGCGTCTTCATGGATCAGGCGCTGGAGCTGCTGCCCGCCGACATCTGGCGCTGGCACCTGACGGCCTATGGCCCCGAGCATTCCGACGCGGCCTTCACCTGGGAGCAGTTCCAGTCGACGACGAACAAGGACCTGGCCGATGTGCTGGGCAATTTCGTCAACCGGATCGTCAAGTTCGCCGAGAGCAAGTTCGAGGGCAGAGTGCCGGACGGCGGTGAACCCGGGCCGCTGGAGATCAAGCTGGAGGCCGACATGCGGGCCGGCATCGCGGAAGCTACGGCCCAGTTCGAGGCCATGGAGTTCCGCAAGGCGGCGGTGGCGCTGCGCGCCGTCTGGGTGCTGGGCAATGAGTACCTGCAGGAAGCAGCGCCCTGGACCGCCTTCAAGACCGATGTCGAACGCTCGGGTGTGGCGGTCCGCACAGGCCTGAACCTTGTGGCCCTGTTCGCTCGCCTGGCCGCGCCGGTTATGCCGGAGACGGCGGCCAAGATCGCCGCCACGGTCGGGGCGACGGACCTGAGCTGGCCAGAGGCCGATGCGCCCCTGCTGGACCAGCTGCCGCGCGGTCAGGCCGTGGCCGCCGCCGCCGTGCTGTTCACCAAGATCGAGGACAGCCAGGTCGCTGAGTGGTCGGAGCGGTTCGGCGGCAGCGACAGCTGAAGCCGACCGTCACGGCAACAAAAAAAGGCCCGGATTGCTCCGGGCCTTTCTTTTATTCGGGGGCAGGGACCGGGGTGGTCACTGGCGGGACCGCCGACGGCTGCGGTGTCGCAGGGGCGGGCAGGGCGCTGTCCTCGCTGCGGATGCCCTTCAGATGTTTGGCCTCTTCCTCGGGCGTGATGTCCAGCCAGGCGGGGGCGGCGTTGTTGAACTCGGCCATCCTGTCTGTCCGCACGATTACGGAGCGGGCTCCGTCCCAGATCATGTGCAGGGCGACGTACAGGACGATGACGAGGCCGACATAGCCGATCCAGCGATGCTTGGTCAGCAGCTTGGCGATGAAGGTTGCGGCCACACCCATCAGGGCGATCGACAGTACTAGGCCGAAGACCATGATCCAGGGGTGGTCGTGGGCGGCACCCGCGACGGCCAGGACATTGTCCAGCGACATGGTTACATCGGCGATCATGATCTGCAGCAGGGCAGCACCGAAGCTCTTGCGCTTGATGCCCAGTTCCTCGGGCGACGGACCTTTGCCGTGCTCGATCTGCATGGCCAGTTCCAGCTCGGCCTCGGCCTCGGCCTGGTCGTGGGTGGCCTGCTCACGCAGTTCGCGCCACATCTTCCAGCAGACCCACATCAGCAGGACGCCACCCGCCAGCAGCAGGCCGACGATAGCCAGAAGCTGGACCGTGATCAGGGCAAAGCCGATGCGCATGACGACGGCAGCGGCCAGGCCGATCAGGATGGCCTTGCGGCGCTGTTCGGCGGGCAGGGCGGCGGCGGCCAGGCCCACAGCCACGGCATTGTCGCCAGCGAGGACCAGATCGATCATCAGCACCTGGCCCAGGGCGGCCAAGGCTTCGGGGGTAAACAGTTCTGCGAATTCCATTTTCGCTCTCTAGCGGGGCGCGGCGAACGCGCCAAGGGGATTGGCGGTGGTGGTTATCCCGCCTGCTTCTTCGACGCTTCGTAGAGCGCCACGGCCGCCGCATTGGAGACGTTCAGGCTCTCGAAGCCGCCGGGCATGGGGATTTTCGCCAGCACGTCGCAGTGTTCGGCGACCAGGCGACGGATGCCATCACCTTCGGAGCCCATGACCAGAACGGTGGGGCGCCCGTCCAATGCTTCCTCCAGCGTCTGTTCGGCCGAGCCGTCCAGACCGACGGCACGCCAGCCCATGTCGGCCAGGGTCTCCAGCGCGCGGCTGAGGTTGGTGACACGGGCACAGGGCAGGCGCTCGGTTGCGCCGGCCGACGCCTTGGCCAGGGCACCGGCCAGGGCGGGGGAGTGGCGATCCTGCACGACGATGCCCTTGGCACCGAACGCCAGAGCCGAGCGGAAGATGGCCCCGACATTCTGGGGGTCGGTCAGTTGATCCAGCATGACGATGACGCCGCCTTCACCCGCGATGTCTTCCAGGGCGACGCCTTCCAGCGGCTGGACCTTGAAGGCCAGGCCCTGATGCACGGCACCGGGGGGCAGCATGCGGTCCAGCGCCTGGATGTCGATGGTCTCGATCTTGTGGCCGTGGGTCAGGTCGCCCTTGGTCAGCTCGGCGGCGCGGTCCTCTGTGGCCAGCAGACGGCCCATGCCCTTGCGGGCGGGATTGGCCAGGGCCGCCAGCACGGGATGGCGGCCCCAGACGAAATTGTCGGCATCGGCCTTTGCCCTGGATGGTCGCGGCCGCGAATCAAACGGCTTGGGCGTCGGGTTGGGATTCCATCCGCTGCGGTCCGGACCGGCGTCGCGCGGAGGCTTGGCATCCTTGCGGGGTCCGTCCGCACGGGGCGCGGAGGTCTTTCCGAAGGTCGGTTTTTTACCCGATTTCCGGTCGTTGCGTTCTGGATTTCTCGACACTATAAGACGCCCTCCGATTTGGAGCCCTGAGGGCTTTCGGGTCTGGCGCCCCTCCTAAACCAGGCGACGCAAGACACGTAGAGCTTTTGTTGCATCCGAGACCGAAAGGTCGAGGGCGCATCGGTCCGACGGTTCGAAAACGCGCTGGGGGAATGTCCCGAGTGGCAAAGGGGGGGGACTGTAAATCCCCTGCGTAAGCTTCGTAGGTTCGAGTCCTACTTCCCCCACCACGCGCTTTCGAAACGACGAACCGGTCCCCATATCGGGTCGGCTGCCGAGGCTGAACCGCCGAGGCGGTCTCCGCGCGGGTATAGTACAATGGTAGTACAGCAGCCTTCCAAGCTGAATATGTCGGTTCGATTCCGTCTACCCGCTCCAATATTTTGACGAACCAATCCGCCCGCTGGCGGTCAAGGAGATTTGGCCATGGCCAAGGAAAAGTTCGAACGTAACAAGCCGCATTGCAACATCGGCACGATCGGTCACGTTGACCATGGCAAGACGACGCTGACGGCGGCGATCACGATGACGCTGGCCAAGGCCGGTGGTGCCAAGGCGATGAACTACGCCGACATCGACGCTGCGCCGGAAGAAAAGGCCCGCGGCATCACAATCAACACCGCGCACGTGGAATATGAGACGGCCAACCGTCACTATGCCCACGTCGACTGCCCCGGCCACGCCGACTATGTGAAGAACATGATCACCGGTGCCGCCCAGATGGACGGCGCGATCCTGGTGGTGTCGGCCGCCGACGGCCCGATGCCCCAGACCCGCGAGCACATCCTGCTGGCCCGTCAGGTCGGCGTGCCGGCCCTGGTCGTGTTCATGAACAAGGTGGACCTGGTCGACGACGCCGAGCTGCTGGAGCTGGTGGAAATGGAAATCCGCGAGCTGCTGAGCTCGTACCAGTTCCCGGGCGACGACATTCCGATCACCGCCGGTTCGGCCAAGGCCGCCACCGACGGCGTGAACCCGGAAATCGGCGAGCAGCAGGTGCTGAAGCTGATGGAAACCGTCGACAGCTACATCCCGCAGCCTGAGCGTCCGGTCGACCTGCCGTTCCTGATGCCGGTCGAAGACGTGTTCTCGATCTCGGGCCGCGGCACCGTGGTCACGGGCCGCGTCGAGAAGGGCATCGTCAAGGTCGGTGAGGAAGTCGAGATCGTCGGCATCCGTCCGGTCCAGAAGACGACCTGCACGGGCGTGGAAATGTTCCGCAAGCTGCTGGACCAGGGTCAAGCCGGTGACAACGTCGGCGTGCTGCTGCGCGGCACCAAGCGTGAAGACGTCGAGCGCGGCCAGGTGCTGTGCAAGCCGGGCTCCATCACCCCGCACACCAAGTTCCTGGCAGAAGCCTACATCCTGACCAAGGAAGAGGGTGGCCGTCACACGCCGTTCTTCACCAACTACCGTCCGCAGTTCTACTTCCGCACGACGGACGTGACCGGCATCGTGCACCTGAAGGAAGGTGTCGAGATGATCATGCCCGGCGACAACGCCGAGCTGAACGTCGAGCTGATCACCCCGATCGCCATGGACCAGGGCCTGCGCTTCGCCATCCGCGAAGGCGGCCGCACCGTCGGCGCCGGCGTCGTGGCCAAGATCGTCGAGTAATCGACATCGTGGTGCGCTAACGCGCGGCTCGCGGAGCCGCGCTGCTTGAGCGCAGTCTGACAATCAGCCCCGCTGGAGCAATCCGGCGGGGCTTTTTGCTGTCCAGTTCGGCGGCTAGGACAGCGGTGATGCGTCTTTTGCCCCTGATCTTTCTGGTCCTGCTCTCCGCCTGCGCGACGCATCCGGGCAAGGTCGGGTTTGTGCGTTCGGCGTCCGACTATGCCGAGCCTGTCTTGCGGACGCCCGAAGGCGAGCTGCGCGGGATGCGGGGCGCGGGGGTGCGGGCGTTTCTGGGCGTGCCCTATGCCGTCCCGCCGGTGGGCGAGTTGCGCTGGCGGGCACCGCAACCGGTCCAGCCCTGGGCCGGCACGCGCGACGCGACGCGGATCGGGGCGGACTGCACCCAGGCGCTGGGGCCGAAGTCGATCCTGGGCGGTGGGGGCGGGGTGGTCTTCGGCTCCGAGGACTGCCTGTATCTGAACATCTACGGTCCGGCCGTTGCGCCTGAGCGGCTGCGTCCGGTTATCGTCTATCTGCCCGGCGGGGCCTTCACCGTGGGGTCGGGGGCCAACTACGATCCGTCGCGGTTGGCGGTCGAGCAGGACCGGCTGGTGGTCACGGTCAACTATCGGCTGGGTGCGCTGGGCTGGCTGGCGCATCCGGAGTTTGCGGCGGACGGCGGGGGGGTGGGCGGCAACTGGGGCCTGATGGACCAGCAGGCTGCGCTGCGGTGGGTGCATCAGCGGATTGCGGCCTTCGGCGGCGATCCTGGCGATGTGACCCTGATCGGCGAGAGTGCAGGGGCGTGGAGCGCATGTCATTTGATGACGTCTCCGGCGTCGGAGGGGCTGTTCCAACGGGTCATCCTGCAGAGCGGCACCTGTGTGGAGCCGGGCTCGCTGTGGTCGGCGGACGAGGCGGCGGGGGGCGGCGAGACGTTCGCGGCCTCGGTCGGGTGCGAGGGGCCGAATGCGGTGGCCTGTTTGAGAGCGGCTCCGGCCGGGCGGATCGCGCGGGCGGCCTCGACGCGGTCAGGGCTGAACGGGCCGGGGTCCTGGGGGCCGATCTATGGCGATGCGACCGTGCCGCTCGCGCCACCGTTGGCCTTTGTGCAGGGCCGTTTCACCAAGGTGCCGGTCATTGTTGGCAGCAATCGCGACGAAGGGCGGCTGTTCGCGGTCAAGGTGCGGGACACCGAGCGATATCGCGCGCAGACGCTATGGATGTATGGCGACGACGGGCCCGGTGTGCTGGACCGCTACCCCATCGGACCGGAGGGGCCGGGGGCGACGATGGCGCGCAGTTTCACCGATCAGAAGTTCGCCTGTCCCGCCGATGCTTTGAGACGGGTGCTGGCGCGGCATGTGCCGGTATGGGGCTATGAGTTTGCGGACGCGGATGCACCGTTCGCTTTGTCAGCCTTGCTGAACGCGTCCTATGATCTTGGGGCCTATCATGCGTCCGAGGCGACCTATGTCTTCGGCACGAAGTGGATATTTGCCGACCCGGCGCGGTTCACGCCGGAGAAGCGGGCGCTGTCGGACCGGATGATGCGCCTGTGGGCCGGGTTCGGGCATGACGCAGATTTCGAGGCGGGCTGGCCCCGCGCTGCGGACAGCGGTCTGATCCGGGTGTTCCAGCCAACCGGCGACCTGATGGACAACGGCTTCGCCGCCCGAAGCCGGTGCGACTTCTGGGCGACGACGCGGTTCGGACCGGTGGCTCCTAGATAAACTCTACCTCGACGCCCGCCTTGACCGAGGCGGCCAGTTGTTCGGCATCCCAGTTGGTCATGCGGATACAGCCGTTGGAGGCCGTCTTGGCGATCTTGGACGGGTCTGGCGTTCCGTGGATGCCATAGCTCTGGCGGTTCAAACCGATCCAGACCGAGCCGACAGGGTTGTTTGGCCCGGCAGGGACCACGATGGTCTTGTCGCCGCGGTCGTAGCTGACACGGTCGGGGTCGTAGGTATAGTTGGGTTCCGGCGCGATGCCGACGACACGCAGGGTGCCGGTCGGGGCCGGGCGTTCGGTCGAACCGATGGTGGCTGGATAGAAGGCTAGCAGCTTGCCAGACGCGTCGAAGGCGCGGGCCGACCGTTCGGTCTTGTCGATGACGATGCGGGCGACCTCGCCGATCGGGGTATCGCTGATGGCGGGCACGAGGATGCGCTGGCCGGCCTGAAGAGCAACGCCGGGGTTGAGGGCGTCCAGCAGGCCTTCGGTCATGTGAAAGCGCTCGGCCAGTTTTTCCTTCACAGTGGTGAACAGGGTGCCGTTGTCGACCATCTGTTCCAGATTGCTCGAAGGCGCGCTGAACGGGCCGGCGACGTCTTCTGCCGTCAGGGTGTGGACGCGGGTGACGGGACCTGTGTCGGCAGCCGCCAGATGTTGCAGCAGTTCGGCGTCAGGGGCATCGTTTTCGCCCAGATCATTGGCCTTGCGATAGGCCACGATGGCCTGTCGTGTGTTTTCTCCCGCGAGGCCGTCAACGATACCGGGCGAAAAGGTCGAGCGATCAAGCAGGATCTGCAGCCGGATCAAGCCGGGGTCAGCCTGCGGGGGCGTGGGGGTGCCGTTCGTCGGCTGGGCCGGAGCCGCCTCGGGTGCCGCCGGCATGGCGCGCTCGATAGTCTCGGCCTGAATGCCAGCGGGGGCTTGCGTAGGGGGGGCGACTTCGGGGGCTGGTGCAGGGGCCCTATCGGGTTGGTCGCAGGCGGCGAGGGTCAGGACGACGGTGGACAGCAGGATCAGGCGAAGGGTCATGGGAATCCGGTGATGGCGATGGCTTCCATAACCCGCCGTTCGGTCGCCTGTTCCGCTAGAGACGTTCTGTCAGCGCAGCGCGTCCGCCAAACCCTCGGCGGTTACCTCGGCCCAGCAGGCATAGCCCCAGTCATTAAGATGCAGGTCATCTGGGCCCACGCCTCCACGATCCAGCCCCGACCAGTCGGCCATGGCGGTAAAGCGGTGGAGTACAGCATAGCCGGAGGCGGTAGCCTGTTGGTCGATGACGGTGGAAATGTCGCCCAGGGCCGGGTTGCGGCCCCGGAAAGCTGGATTGGTCGTGGTCTCTGGCAGGCGTTGCGGGTCGATCAGCAGGACGTCGGCACGCTCGCGGTCCAGCACCGCTCGCCCGGCCTGGAAATCGGTCAGGATGTCGTCGGTCGAGCGGTCGCGCAGGATGTCGTTGGTGCCCAGTTGCCAGATGACCAGATCGGGTCGGGCCAGGGTGACCTCGGCCTCCAGTCGCATCGCCGTATCACGAGCCGTCTCCCCGCCGATGCCGCGGTTGATCAGCGTCACCTGAACGCCAGGCAGGCGGCGTTCCAACCCCGCCTGAAGCAGGGGCACGAAACCCAGAGACCGGCTGCTCGCCCCGACCCCCTCGATCGAGGAGGAGCCAACGGCCAGGATGACGATCCGCCCGGACTTCACCGCCGCCCGGCTGCGCGTCAGACCGTCGTTGGCGACGACATGGCTGGCCAAGACGGGACAGGCATAGGGCACGCCTTGGGCCAGGGCTGGCGTCGCGATCAGGGTGCCGAGGACGGCGGCGAGTGCAGCTGACTTCAAGGATTGGGCGTTCCGGTTGCGGGGTCGGTGGCGGTGTCGCCGGAGTTGGAACTGCCTTCCGACCCATTGGGCTCGGTCGAGGGACGCGGGGCCTCGCCGTCGTGGGCGGGCTTGCGCTGGTTTTCGGTCTCGGTTTCGCGGGTCGAGGGACGGGGATCGGTCATGTCGGTTCCTTCAAAGCGCATGGGCGCAGGTCTGGCAACGCTTCGGAGACGTGGACGGCTCCCGCTCAGAAACGATTCACCATGCCCGGTCACCCTGTCGAAACGGCGGACGCGTTATGAATGGCAAGAGCGGCAGGCCAGACCGGCCCCGCCGCAGGAGCCCTGGATGTCCCCGCTGCACGTCGAGATCATGGCGACCGACACGATGTCGGAGGCGCAGTGGGACCTGTGGCGCGACATGTTGGCGGCCAATCCGCTGCTCAACAGCCCCTATTTCCGACCCGAGTTCGCACAGATCGCGGGCCAGGTCTGCCCAGGCGCAGCGGTGGCGGTGCTGAGCCGGGACGGCGAGATCGTTGGCTTTTTCCCGCACCAGCGTCGCGGCGGCACGATCCAGCCGTTGGCAGCCCCGATGAACGATTATCACGGCGTCATTGCCATGCCGGGCGAAGTGCCATCGTTGGCCGAGGTGGCCGAAGCCCTGCCGACCTCGAAGCTGAACGTCACGGCCTGGGTCAGGCAGAGCGACGCCGACGGGCCCGGCGAGCAGCGCCGCACGGTGCAGGCGGAGCTGGGCAGTGCGGGCTTCGACGCCTGGTACGCCGAGCGGCGGGCGACCTTCGGCAAATTCTTCAAGGATAAGGAACGCTGCCGCCGCAGCATGCAGACCGAGTTCGGGCCGCTGAGGGTCGAGACCCGGTTGCGCGATCCGGAGATGCTGAACTGGCTGATCGATCTGAAGCGGGACCAGTACCGGCGGACCAGTCGGCACGACATCTTTGCCTGCGGCTGGACCGCCGATCTGCTGCATGCGCTGCTGAAGGCGGACACGCCCGGCTTCTCGGCCTCGATGGCTGCGCTCTGGGCCGGGGATCGGCTGGCGGCGGTGGAGTATTCGCTGTTCGCGGGCGACCAGTGCCATTTCTGGTTTCCGGGCTATGTCCCCGAGCTGTCGCGCTGCTCGCCAGGTATATTGCTGAGCCTGGACACCATGCGGATGGCGTCGGAGACGGGCGTCCGCAGCTTCGACTTCGGCTTCGAGGGCGAGCACTACAAGAAGTATTTCTGCAATGGCGAACGCTGGGTCCGCGATGCAGTCGTCGTCAAACCCGGGCTCGGCGCGACGGTCAGCCAGGCGGCGGTCAGCGCGCTGAACCTGGCCGGGCAGGGGCGGGGCGAGCGGCTGCGCAACAGCGTGCGGCGGCGTTGGGCTGCCATCGAGGCCTGCGAGGTCACGCCGGCCAACCGCCTGAAGGGCGGCCTGCAGGCGGCAGGCGCGGCGCTTGCAAAGCTTTCGGCCAGGACCACCCCTCGTGTTTCGGCCTGAGACAGTCATGACCGCCACCCGCACCCGCTATTCCGGCCCGATCAAGGAGGCCCGTGTGCATCCGCATGGTCTGGTCGATCAGGGCTTTGCGACCGACGAGGCGCTGGCGGCCATGCTGGAACGCTATCCGGCCGAACTGTTCGACATTAATCTGTATGACTATGACGACGAGGATCAGGTCAGCCTGCGCACCGGTGCGCGCGGCCGGTTGAGCGGGGCGGAACTGCTGGCGGCGATCCAGCAGGGGCGGCTCTGGGTCAATCTGCGCGAGGTCGAGCGTGGCTGGCCTGAGCTGTGGGACGCCGCCGCTGTCGAGTTCAAGAGGATCGAGGCGGCCTATCCGGGGATGCGGGCGGTATCGCGTTCGGCTCAGCTGATCCTGTCGTCGCCCAAGGCGCGGGTGCCCTATCATTTCGATGCCGCAGGCGTGGTGCTGTTCCACATGCGCGGCCGCAAGCGCCTGTTCGTCTATCCCGGCGACGAGGCGCATCTGCCCGAGCGCAATATGGAGCAGGTCGTCACGCGACAAACGACCGAGGAAATTCCCTACACCCGTGCTTTCGAGGCTGATGCCCAAGTGATGGATCTGGAGCCGGGCGACGCACTGACCTGGCCCTTCTACGCGCCGCACCGGGTCGAGAACCTGGATCGGTTCTGCGTCAGCCTGTCGACCGAATTCCAGACCTGGCCCACGCGGTTTCGCAACGGCGCACTCTATACCCACGCCGTGATGCGCAGCCGGGGAGGGCGTCCGCGCACGACCGACACCCTGTCCACGCCCGGCATGGCGGCGCGCTGGGCGGCGTCGCTGGCGCTGAAGCGGATGGGGGCGATGAAGAGCCGGATCGCCACCTATGAGCGCGACTTTGAGCCCGAAATCGGCGTGGCCGACGGAGCGGGCGCACTAAAGGCCTGACGGGCAGTTGTCTTACAAAGAGGTCATGACCTCGAGTTAAAGTGACTTCAGCGGACGATGGTCGCACCCTTTCCTCATCAACGGAGAGGGACAGACCCATGAAGTTCGCCATCGCATCCACCGCCGTCATCGCCGCCGCCGTGTTGAGCGTCCCCGCCCAGGCCAAGGCCAGCCCCGAGGTCGAGATCAAGGACGCCGTCGCGCGCGTCGTCGTCATCGTAGAGGATCGCGCTGACGTCGCCGTGGAGGTGACGCAGGGTAACACGCGACTGCCCACGCTACAGGTCCGACGCCGCGGCGATGAGATCGAGATCGACGGCGGTCTCAGCCGCCGCGTCGGAATAACTCGCGTGAGCGACGCAATTCGCAACTGCCGGTCGGGGCCCGCAGATGCGCGCCAGCCTGGTGACGGAGCCTCGGTCGAGGTCCGCGACCTGGGCCGCATTAATGTGTCCGATGCGCCGCTGATCATCGTGCGATCGCCGCGCGATGTGAAGGTCTCAGCCGGCAGCGCGGTGTTCGGGGCCGTCGGTAGGGGGGCTCGATCGGTCGAACTGTCCAACGGTGGTTGCGGCGACTGGGTCGTCGCCAACACGGACGGGGCCCTCGACCTGTCGCTGGGCGGGTCGGGCGACATCCGGACAGGCACGTCGCGCTCGCTGGACGCCTCCCTGGGCGGGTCGGGCACGATCCGGGCAGGGGCGACGGGCAATCTGGATCTGTCGCTGGGCGGATCGGGCGAGGCCTGGGTGGCTGCAGTGGATGGAGAGGTCGACATCGCCATCGGCGGCTCGGGCGAAGTCTCGATACCGCGTGGCCGTGCCTCCAGCTTTGAAGTCGCCATCGGCGGTTCGGGCGACATCGACTTCGGTGGCACTGCCGGAGACGTCAGCGTGGCCATCGCCGGCTCAGGCGATATCCGCATCGCCGAGGTCACCGGCCGGGTCAGCCGCAGCATCGTGGGTTCAGGGAATATCCGCATCGGGCGATAGCGCCAAAAGACTCGCCCTGCCTTGGTTTCGCCGCTTGACGAACGGGGACTCAATCGGCATAAGCGCCAACTCTTGTTGGACCGGCTGTGCATCTCGCTTTGAGTTTGGGATGCAGACGCGGCTCGCAGGAACGACCTCGGACCTGTTCTTTGCAGTGACCCAGGACTTCAGCGGCCTTCGCGGGTAACTGCGTCGGCCGATCGTTTTTGCGGACGTGCGTACTCTGAGGGCATTCGTGCCTGAAGGCCTCCGGTCTTTGAAATGGTTCACAGGGACGCAGGTTCGCCTGCTTGGGAAATACGACCGATATGGATCAAAGCATCCGCATCAGGCTCAAGGCCTTTGATCACCGCGTCCTCGATTTTTCGACGCGCGAGATCGTCAACACGGCCAAGCGCACCGGCGCGACCGTTCGCGGTCCGATTCCGCTGCCGACCCTGATCGAAAAATTCACCGTGAACCGCTCGCCGCACGTCGACAAGAAGTCGCGCGAGCAGTTTGAAATCCGCACGCACAAACGCGTGCTCGACATCATCGACCCCACCCCGCAAACCGTGGACGCGCTCATGAAGCTCGACCTGTCGGCCGGTGTGGACGTCGAGATCAAGATTTAAAGAAACAAAGGCGGGATCCGATATGCGCACGGGCGTGATCGCCAAAAAACTGGGAATGACGCGTCTCTTCGCTGAAGATGGCGCGCATATCCCAGTCACCGTCCTCGAACTGGACGGTTGTCAGGTCGTGGGTCAGCGGACTCAGGAGCGGGACGGCTACGTCGCCCTGCAGCTGGGCGCGGGCTCCAAGAAGGCCAAGAACACCAACAAGGCTCAACGCGAAGCGTTCGCCAAGCTGGAAGTCGAGCCCAAGGCTTATGTGACCGAGTTCCGCATCGATGCGGACAGCCTGCTGGACGTGGGAGCCGAGTTGTCGGCTGACCACTTCGTCGCGGGCCAGAAGGTCGACGTCCAGGCCGAGACGATCGGCAAGGGCTTCGCCGGTGCCATGAAGCGCTGGAACTTCGGCGGTCTGCGGGCTTCGCACGGTGTGTCGCTGTCGCACCGTTCGCACGGTTCGACCGGCCAGCGCCAGGATCCGGGCAAGACCTTCAAGGGCAAGAAGATGGCCGGCCACTACGGCCAGGAAGTCGTCACGACCCAGAACCTCACCATCGTCCGCGTCGATGCCGAGCGTGGCCTCATCATGATCAAGGGCGCTGTCCCTGGTCACGAGGGCACCTGGGTCAAGATCCGCGACGCCGTGAAGAAGGCCCGTCCGGCCGACGCCCCGTTCCCCGGTGGCATCAAGTCGAAGTCGGGCGCTGCTCAACCCGCCGAAACGCCTGCTGAAGAAGCACCGGCCGTTGAAGCGACCGAAGGCGGTGAAGCGTAATGAAACTCTCTGTCATCAAACTCGACGGCAAGGCCGCCGGTGATGTCGAGCTGTCGGACACCGTGTTCGGCATCGAAGACATCCGCGGCGACATCCTGGCCCGTTACGTCAACTGGCAACTGGCCAAGCGCCGCGCCGGTACCCACAAGGTTCAGACCCGGAACGAGAATTCTCGTACCGGCAAGAAGATGTACAAGCAAAAGGGCACCGGCGGCGCTCGTCACGGTTCGCGCCGTGCACCGCAGTTCGTCGGTGGTTCGCGCGCTTTCGGCCCGATCGTTCGCGATCACGGCTTTGATCTTCCCAAGAAGGTCCGCGCCCTGGCCCTGCGTCACGCCCTGTCGTCCAAGGTGAAGTCGGGTGGCCTGGTGGTCGTCGACAGCCTGTCCATCAAGGACGCCAAGACGTCGGCCCTGCGCGAAACGCTGGGCAAGCTGGGCTGGACCCGCACCCTGGTCATCGCTGGCCCGGAAGTGGATGCCAACTTCGCCCTGGCCGCCCGCAACATCCCGATGGTGGATGTGCTGCCGAACGCCGGTCTGAACGTCTATGACATTCTGCGCGCTGACAAACTGGTGCTGACGAAGTCTGCTCTGGAAGCCATCGAGGCGACCTATGCCGACTACAAGCCCTCGCGTCGCGAGCAAGCCCAGAAGGAAGCCGCGTAATGGCCGGCGCAACTCCTACCGCAAAACACTACGACACCATCCTGTCGCCGATCATCACTGAGAAGGCGACGATCCTGTCGGAGCAAAACAAGGTCGTGTTCCGGGTTTCCGGCACCTCGACCAAGGACGAGATCGCTGCGGCGGTCGAAAGCCTGTTCAAGGTCAACGTCCTGAAGGTCAACACCCTGGTTCAAAAGGGCAAGACCAAGCGCTTCCGCGGCATCATGGGCCGTCGGGTCGACATCAAAAAAGCGATCGTGACGCTGGCCGAAGGCCAGTCGATCGACGTCACGACGGGGCTCTGATCAGATGGCCTTGAAAACATACAACCCGACATCGCCGGGCCGTCGCGCCCTGGTGCTGATCGACCGCTCGGAACTGCATAAAGGCCGTCCCGAGAAGTCGCTGACCGAAGGCCTGACCAAGTCAGGCGGTCGTGGTGCCGGTGGTCGTATCGCCGTCCGCTTCCGCGGCGGTGGTGCCAAGACCCTGTACCGCAAGATCGACTTCAAGCGTCGCAAGTTCGCCACGGCGACGGTGGAACGCCTGGAATACGATCCGAACCGGACCGCCTTCATCGCCCTCATCGTCTATGAGGACGGCGAAAAGGCCTACATCATCGCGCCGCAACGCCTGAAGGCGGGCGACACGGTGGTGGCCGGCGAAAAGACCGACGTGAAGCCTGGCAATGCCATGCCGCTGCGCTCGGTGCCGGTCGGGACGATCATCCACAACATCGAGATGAAGCCTGGCAAGGGCGCTCAACTGGCCCGTTCGGCCGGTGCCTATGCCCAGCTGGTCGGTCGCGATCAGGGTTACGCCCAGATTCGCCTCGGCTCCGGCGAGCTTCGCATGGTCCTGGACGGCTGCATGGCCACGGTGGGCGCGGTTTCGAACCCCGACCACATGAACCAGAACCTGGGCAAGGCCGGTCGCAAGCGTCACATGGGCTTCCGTCCGCACGTTCGCGGCGTCGCCATGAACCCGATCGACCACCCGCACGGTGGTGGTGAAGGCCGGACCTCTGGTGGTCGTACCCCGGTTACGCCGTGGGGCAAGGACACCAAGGGCACTCGTACCCGCAAGAACAAGGCGACGGACAAATACATCATCCGTACCCGCCACGTTAAGAAGGCTCGCTAACCGATGGCTCGCTCCTCCTGGAAAGGCCCGTTTGTCGACGGGTATCTGCTCAAGAAGGCCGACGCCGTTACGTCGTCGGGCCGCAAGGACGTGATCAAGACCTGGTCGCGCCGCTCCACCATCCTGCCGCAGTTTGTCGGCCTGACCTTTGGCGTCCACAACGGCATGAAGCATGTGCCGGTGTCGGTCTCCGAGGAAATGGTCGGCATGAAGTTCGGCGAGTTCGCCCCGACCCGGTCGTTCCCCGGGCACGCGGCGGACAAGAAGGCCAAAAGGAAGTAACTGATGGCCCAGACCAAAAACCCCCGTCGGGTCGCCCCGACCGAAGCCCGCGCCAAGCTGACGAACGTCCGGATCAGCCCTCAGAAGCTGAACCTGGTCGCCCAGTCGATCCGTGGCCTGCCGGTGCAGAAGGCGCTGAACGAGCTGGAATTCAGCCGCAAGCGCATCTCCACCGACGTCCGCAAGGTGCTGTATTCGGCCGTGTCGAACGCCGAAAACAACCACAACCTCGACATCGACAACCTGATCGTCGCCGAGGCCTTCGTGGGCAAGAACCTGGTGATGAAGCGTTTCGCGAGCCGTGCTCGTGGTCGTTCGTCGCGCATCCTGAAACCTTTCGCCGAGATCACCATCGTGGTCCGCGAAGCTGGTGAGGCCGCCTGATGGGTCAGAAAATCAATCCGGTTGGCCTGCGTCTCGGCATCAACCGCACGTGGGATAGCCGCTGGTTCGCCCGCGGCGACGAATACTCCAAGCTGCTGCACCAGGACCTGAAGCTGCGCACGTGGCTGAAAGAGCGCCTGCAAGCTGCTGGTGTCTCGCGCATCATCATCGAGCGTCCGCACAAGAAGTGCCGCGTGACGATCTATGCCGCCCGTCCGGGCGTCGTGATCGGCAAGAAGGGCGCCGACATCGAGAAGCTCCGCAAGGACATCTCGGACCGTACCGAGGGTGAAGTTCACCTGAACATCGTCGAAGTGCGCAAGCCCGAGACGGACGCCCAGCTGATCGCCGAGAACATCGCGCAGCAGCTGGAACGCCGGATCGCCTTCCGCCGCGCCATGAAGCGCGCCATGCAGTCGGCCATGCGCCTGGGTGCCAAGGGCGTCCGCATCAACGTGTCGGGTCGCCTCGGCGGTGCCGAAATCGCGCGGATGGAATGGTACCGCGAAGGTCGCGTGCCGCTGCACACCCTGCGTGCCGACATCGACTATGGCTTCATCCAGGCCAAGACGACCTACGGCATCATCGGCGTGAAGGTCTGGGTCTTCAAAGGCGAAGTCCTGGAACACGATCCGATGGCACAGGACAAGCGTTGGGCCCAGGAAGCTTCCGGCCCGTCGTCCAACGAAGGCCGCGAACGCGGTGGTCCGCGTGGTGATCGCGGCCAACGTCGCGGGCGTGAGGGCTAAGTCATGCTGCAACCTAAAAAGACCAAGTACCGCAAGGCCTTCAAGGGCCGCATCCATGGCGCCGCCAAGGGTGGCTTCTCGCTGAACTTCGGCTCCTACGGGCTGAAGACGGTCGAGCCGGAACGCATCACGGCGCGTCAGATCGAAGCGGCTCGCCGCGCGATCACCCGCCAGATGAAGCGTCAGGGCCGCGTCTGGATCCGCGTCTTCCCCGACCTGCCCGTCACGGGCAAGCCGGCCGAAGTCCGGATGGGCAAGGGCAAGGGCGCGGTGGACCATTGGGCGGCGCGCTGCCACCCGGGTCGCATCCTGTTCGAAATCGACGGCGTGCCGGACGACATCGCTCGTGAAGCGCTGCGTCTCGGTGCTGCCAAGCTGCCGGTCCGTACCAAGGTGGTCACCCGCCTGGATGCCGGCGTCGCTCATGTGGAGCATGTAGGCGCATGACCAAGATCGCCGATCTGCGGGCCCAGACGCCCGACCAACTGGCCGACGAGCTGCTGAAGCTCAAGAAGGAACAGTTCAACCTGCGTTTCCAGGCGGCCACCGGCCAGATGGAAAAAACTCACCGGGTCGGTGAAGTGCGCAAAGACATCGCTCGCATTTCCACGCTTCTGCGTGCGAACCGCGCAGCGGGTTAAGGAAACCACGATGCCCAAACGTATTCTCGAAGGCGTGGTCGTGTCCGACAAGGGCGACAAGACTGTCGTTGTCGTCGTTCAGCGCACGCTGCTGCACCCGGTCATGAAAAAGATCGTGCGCCTGTCCAAGAAGTATCACGCCCACGACGAAGCGAACGCCCTGAAGGTCGGTGACCAGGCCCGCATCGTCGAGTGCGCCCCGAAGTCCAAGCTGAAGCGTTGGGAGGTCCTGTCGGACTCCTCCACCGCCTCCGCGTCTTAAGAAGGATCGGATCCCATGATCCAGATGCAAACTAACCTGGAGGTAGCCGACAATTCGGGTGCTCGCCGGGTCATGTGCATCAAGGTGTTGGGCGGCTCCAAGCGCCGCTACGCCTCGGTGGGCGACACGATCGTCGCTTCCGTCAAGGAAGCCATTCCGCGCGGCCGCGTGAAAAAGGGTGAGGTGGTTCGCGCCATCGTCGTCCGCACGGCCAAGGACATCATGCGCAAGGACGGCTCTGTCATCCGTTTCGACAAGTCGGCCGCCGTCATCGTCAACAAACAGAACGAGCCGGTCGGCACGCGGATCTTTGGCCCGGTTCCCCGCGAACTGCGCGCCAAGAACCACATGAAGATCATCTCGCTGGCTCCGGAGGTCCTGTAGTCATGGCCGCCAAGATCAAAACCGGCGACAACGTCGTCATCCTGACCGGCAAGGACAAGGGCCGTACGGGCAAGGTCACGAAAGTGCTCCCGACCACGAACCGCGTCCTGGTGCAGGGGATCAATATGGTCCAGCGCCACACCCGTCCGACCCAGGCCGACCCCCAGGGCGGCATCAAGAACAAGGAAGCGTCGCTTCACCTGTCGAACGTCGCGATCGCCGACGCCAACGGCAAGGCAGCCCGCGTCGGCTTCCGTATGGAAGACGGCAAGAAGGTTCGCTTCGCCAAGACGACGGGAGACGTCATCTAATGGCCGACACCAAATACACACCCCGCCTGAAGAGCGACTACAACGACCGTATCAAGGCTGCGATGACCGAAAAGTTCGGTTATTCCAACCCCATGCAGATGCCCAAGCTGGACAAGATCGTCCTGAACATGGGTGTCGGCGAGGCGGTCGCGGACTCCAAGAAGGTCACCGCCGCGCTCAAGGATCTGGCGGCTATCGCCGGTCAGAAGCCCGTGCCGACCAAGGCTCGCAACTCAATCGCCGGCTTCAAGCTGCGTGAGGGCATGGTCATCGGCGGCAAGGTTACGCTGCGCGGCGACCAGATGTACGAGTTTCTGGACCGTCTGATCACGATCGCCCTGCCGCGCGTGAAAGACTTCCGTGGCCTGAAGCCGACGTCCTTCGACGGTCGTGGCAACTACGCCATGGGCCTGAAGGAGCACATCGTGTTTCCGGAAATCAACTACGACCAGATCGACCAGATGTGGGGCATGGACATCATCGTCTGCACCACGGCCAGGACTGATGACGAAGCACGCGCGCTTCTGACCGAGTTCAAGTTCCCGTTCGTGACGAACTGAGCGGGAAGGGAAAAGCACAATGGCAAAGAAAAGCGCCGTAAACCGTAACGAGATGGTCAAGGCCCTCGTCGCGAAATACGCCGACAAGCGCGCCGCCCTGAAGGCGACCGCGAACGACGAATCCCTGCCGCTGGAGGAGCGCTTCGAGGCGCGCCTGAAGCTGGCGGAACTGCCGCGCAACTCTGCGGCCAGCCGGATTCGTAACCGCTGCGAAGTGACGGGCCGTCCGCGCGCCTTCTATCGCAAGCTCAAGATGAGCCGGATCGCCCTGCGTGAACTCGGCAACCTGGGACAGATCCCGGGCCTGACGAAGTCCAGCTGGTAAGGGGAGCGACAGACATGATGATCAACGATCCCCTGAGCGACATGATCGCTCGCATCAAGAACGCGGCGACACGCAAGCGTTCCAAGGTGCTCACCCCGGCTTCCCGTCTGCGCCAGCGCGTCCTCGACGTGCTGCAGGACGAAGGCTACATCCGCGGCTATAACCTGGTTCAGAACCCGGGCGAGTTCCCGCAGTTCGAGATCGAGCTGAAGTATTTCGACGGCGCGCCCGTGATCGCAGAGATCGCCCGCGTTTCGAAGCCCGGCCGTCGCGTCTATTCCGCGATCACCGATCTGAAGCCGATCAAGAACGGCCTCGGTATCTCGATCCTCTCCACGTCCAAGGGCGTTATGTCGGACACTGCGGCGCGCGACGCCAATGTGGGCGGCGAAGTCCTCTGCAGGGTCTACTGATATGTCCCGTATCGGCAAACGTCTCATCGCTGTTCCGAAGGGCGTGACTATCACGCTCGACGGTCAGACCGTGTCGGTGAAGGGTCCCAAGGGCGAAAGCTCCTGGACCGTCGCCGAGGAAATCGAAGTGTCCCAGGACGCCGAGGGTCTGACCCTGGGTCTGCGTACCGACACCCAGCGTGGCCGCGCCATGTGGGGCCTGTCGCGCACCCTGGTCGACAACATGGTCACGGGCGTCACCACTGGCTTTGAAAAGAGCCTGGACCTGGTCGGCGTCGGTTATCGTGCCGCGATGAAGGGCAATGCCCTGTCGCTGCAGCTCGGTTTCTCGCACGACGTGGACATCGAACCGCCTGCCGGCGTCACCTTTGCGGTGCCCAAGCAGACTGAAATCAAGATCTCGGGTGCTGACAAGCAGGCCGTGGGTCAGATCGCCGCCGTCATCCGCAAGCTGCGTCCGCCAGAGCCCTACAAGGGCAAGGGTGTGCGCTACACGGGCGAAAAGGTCCGGCGCAAGGAAGGCAAGAAGAAGTAGGTCATGGCTCTTTCTCTGCAACAACAAGCCAAGCGCCGCTCGGAGCGCAACCGTCGCCGCCTCAAGGCCGTCTCCGGCGGTCGTCTGCGCCTGTCGGTCCACCGTTCGGACAAGAACATCTCGGCCCAGATCATCGACGACCTCAATGGCGTCACGGTCGCCGCCGCCTCGTCGTTGGAAGGCGACAAGGGTGCGAAGTCCAAGGGTTCGGACGTCGACGCAGCGGCCCGTATCGGCAAGCTGGTCGCCGAGCGTGCGATCGAAAAGGGCGTCAAGGACGTCGTCTTCGACCGCGGCAGCTACATTTATCACGGTCGGGTGAAGGCGCTGGCGGAAGCCGCGCGTGAAGCCGGCCTGAATTTCTAAGGAACGGGACGCATGGCGCAAGCACCCCAACGTGGCGGCGGCGGCAACGACCGCAATCGTCGTGACAACCGCAATGGCCCCCAGGCCGACGGTCCGGAATCGGACATCGTCGAGAAGCTGGTCCACATCAACCGCGTCGCCGCCACTGTGAAGGGTGGCCGTCGCTTCAGCTTCGCCGCCCTGATGGTCGTCGGTGACGGCAAGGGTCGCGTCGGCTTCGGTCACGGCAAGGCACGCGAAGTGCCGGAAGCCATCCGCAAGGCGACCGAAGAAGCCAAGAAGACGATGATCCACGTGCCGCTGCGTGAAAACCGCACCCTGCACCATGACGGCAACGGCCGTTGGGGCGCCGGCAAGATCATGATGCGTGCGGCCCCTCCCGGGACCGGCGTCATCGCGGGCGGTCCGATGCGCGCCGTGCTGGAAACCCTCGGCGTCCAGGACGTCGTCGGCAAGTCCACCGGTTCGTCGAACCCGTACAACATGATCCGCGCGACCTTCGAAGCTCTGAAGGTCCAGTCTTCGCCTCGTCAGGTCGCCAACAAGCGCGGCAAGAAGGTCGCGGACCTGATGGGTCGTCGCAATGACGGTGCCTCGGCACCTGAAGCTGTGGAGTCCTGATCATGGCCCCGTCCAAAAAGACTGACGCCAAGACCGTCACCGTCAAGCAGACCGGTTCGCCGATCCGCCGCAAGAACGACCAGCGCGCCACCCTGGTGGGTCTGGGTCTGAACCGCATGGGTCGTGAGTCCACGCTGGAAGACACGCCTTCGGTTCGCGGGATGATCGCCAAGGTCGCCCACCTGACCGAGATCGTCGAAAAGTAAGCCTTGCTGCCCTCTCCCGGACCGGGGGAGGGCGTCTGGCGTATTGCACTACCGACAAGGGCCGCCTAGAAGCGGCCCTTCGTTTTGACCGCCGAGTTGTCCGTGTACACACGAGCAGCGCTAGAACCCGAAAGGATCAGGCACATGAAACTGAATGAAATCCGCGACAACGAGGGCGCTCACAAGAAGCGCATGCGCGTCGGCCGTGGCCCCGGTTCGGGCAAGGGCAAGACCGCTGGCCGTGGCGTCAAGGGTCAGAAGTCGCGTTCCGGCGTCGCCATCGGCGGCTTCGAAGGCGGCCAAATGCCGCTGTACATGCGCATGCCCAAGCGTGGCTTCAACAATCCCAACGCTCTGAAGCTGGCCGAAGTGAACCTGTGGCGTCTGCAGGACGCCATCGACGGCGGCAAGCTTGACATCAAGAACGAAATCAAGGGCGACGCTCTGGTCGCCGCCGGCGTGATCCGTCGCGTCAAGGACGGCGTCCGTCTGCTGGGCACCGGCGAGATCAAGGGCAAGCTGAACCTGGTCGTCTGGTCGGCTTCGGCCGGCGCGATCAAGGCCATCGAAGCTGCCGGTGGGACCGTGGTTCAGGAGCGTATCGCCGCTGAAGCCAAGGCCGCCGCGCGCGTCGAGAAGCGCAACGCCGCCAAGGGCAAGGCTCCGGCTCCCAAGGCGCCGCGTGGCGACGCCAACAAGATCTCGGCCCGCACAACGCGGACTGCCTCCAAAAAATAAGCTGGGGGGCGCTCTCGCTAAGAGGGCGCCCTTCACCTATCTGGACCGTGGCGCCCGAGTCAGTCTCAGGTGCGCCGCGTTCTGATCAGTCGGGGTGACGACATATGGCTTCGGCCGCCGAACAACTCGCAGCAAACATGAACATGGGCACGTTCGCGAAAGCGACCGAGCTGCATAAGCGTCTGCTGTTCACGCTCCTGGCCCTGCTGGTCTATCGCATCGGGACCTATGTGCCGATCCCGGGGATCAACTCGGAAGCCTTTCTGCAGTTCTTCCAGAACCCAGATGGGCAGCGTGGCATCCTGGACATGTTCAACATGTTCTCGGGCGGCGCGGTGGAACGGATGGCGGTCTTCGCCCTGAACGTCACACCCTATATCTCTGCTTCGATCATCGTGCAGCTGATGGGCGCGGTCTATCCGCCCTGGGAAAAGCTGCGCAAGGAAGGTGGCGAGAGCGGCCGCAAGCAGCTGAACCAGTACACCCGCTATCTGACCGTCGTGCTGGCGCTGTTCCAGTCGGCCGGTATCGCTATCGGTCTGAACGCGCAGCCGGGCTTGGTTGAGGATCAGGGCCTGTTCTTCATCATCTCCACCATAACCTGCCTGACCGGCGGGACCATGTTCCTGATGTGGCTGGGTGAGCAGGTCACGGCACGCGGCGTCGGCAACGGCATCTCACTGATCATCTTTGCCGGTATCGTGGCCGTTCTTCCCGGCACCATTGCCCGTATGTTCGGCCTGGCACAGCAGGGTCAGCTGTCGGTGTTCATCCTGCTGCTGATCACGCTGATTGCCGTCGCAACGGTCGTGTTCATCGTCTTCATGGAGCGGGCCCAGCGCCGGTTGCTGATTCAGTATCCCAAGCGCCAGGAAGGCAACCGCATGGCCGGGGGCGAGCGCTCGTTCCTGCCGCTGAAGGTCAACACTGCGGGTGTCATCCCCGCCATCTTCGCCTCGTCCTTGCTGATGCTGCCAACCACGGTGGCGCAGTTCACGGCGACCGCGAACCTGCCCGCATGGCTGTCGTGGCTACCGGCGGTGACAAGCCAGCTGAGCCATGGCCAGCCGGTGTTCATGATCCTGTACGGCCTGCTGATCATCTTCTTCTGCTTCTTCTACACCTCGATCACCTTCAATCCCGAGGACACGGCCGAGAACCTGCGCAAATACGGCGGCTTCCTGCCGGGCATCCGTCCGGGCAAGCGGACGGCCGAGTACCTCGACTACGTCCTGACCCGTCTGACCACCATCGGTGCAGCCTACATCACCGCCGTCTGCCTGATCCCCGAGATGATCATCGCCAACTTCGGGGCCGGTCTGGCCTTTGGCGGCACATCGATCCTGATCGTGGTGTCGGTGACGATGGACACTGTCGCCCAGATCCAGTCGCACCTTCTGGCCCACCAGTACGAAGGCCTGATCAAGAAGGCCAAGCTGCGGGGTCGCGGCCAGACACGGACCAAGGGCACCACCGCCCCGGTCCGGCGCTAGAACTGATCGTTCGGGGGAGGCCGCGATGAATGTGATCCTGTTTGGTCCGCCTGCGGCGGGCAAGGGCACCCAGGCCAAGCGTCTGGTCGAGACGCGGGGCATGATCCAGCTCTCGACCGGCGACATGCTGCGCGAGGCCATCGCCTCGGGCTCAGAACTGGGCCAGGAGTGCCAGGCGATCATGTCGCGCGGTGACCTCGTGCCCGACGCGGTCGTCATCGCCCTGATCGAGGCCCAGCTGAAGGCGGCCGAGGATGCCGGCGGGGCCATTTTCGACGGCTTCCCCCGCACCCTGGCCCAGGCCGAGGCTCTGGACGCCATGCTGGCCAAGCTGGGCAAGAAGATCGATCACGTTATCCGGCTGAAGGTCGACGACGAGGCCCTGCTGAGCCGCGTTGCCAGCCGTTTTGCCGACCAGGGCCGTCCGGACGACAATCCCGACAGCTTCAAGGTTCGTCTGGACGCCTACAACCGAAACACCGCACCCCTGCTGCCCTACTATGCCGACAAGGGCCTGCTGACCGAGGTGGACGGCATGAGCTCTATCGAGGCCGTCTCCGGTGCGATCGACAAGGCGCTGGCCAAGGCCGCCTGAACCCGTTGCCTGAATGGCGGCTGACACGCCTGCGCTCGCCGTGTTCATGTGGGACGTGGCATAAGTTGCGGCGTGGACACCGGCTCATCCCCCTTGCGATCTGACAGGCGGCTTCTGCCCGGCATCGTCGTGGCCGTGGCCGGCCTGCACTTGGGTTTGTTCGCCCTGTCCGGACTGGGCAGTCCCGAGCCCGTTATGAGAGAAGCGGACCCGCCGGCCTTTGAGGTCCTGCTGTTCCGCCCGCCGGTGCCTCCGCCGCCCATTGTCCCCGCACCAGCTCCGCCCAGTCCGCAAGCCGGGGGTGGGGCCCCCGCTGCCCCCTCGCGCGTCCATGTGCCGCCCCGTCCGCGACCCGTGCCACCGGAGTTGCCCGCGCCGGCCGTTCAGGCACCGCAACCGGACCTGGTCGTGGGCGTCGCGCCGGTCGCCACGCCACAGCCAGGCCAGGGTCTTGGTGGCCAGGGGACAGGGCAGGGGACAGGTATCGGCTCGGGCACCGGTCCAGGCACAGGCTCCACGCCGCCGCGCTTTGTCAGGGGCCCCAGCCGGGACGACATCGGTCGGGCGCACCGTCGGATCGATCCACGGCTGCGTCAGCGCGGGACGGCGGTCATGCACTGTATCATCCAGCCCGATAGCCGGTTGGACCGCTGTGCCGTTGTGAGCGAGACACCGCCCGGCATCGGCTTCGGATCGGCGGCCTTGACCCTGGCCCCGCTTTACCGATTTCAGCCCCCGACCGAGAATGGGCAGATCCAGGCCGATCAGGGCGTGACCGTGACGGTCCGTTTCGAGCCCTGATCCCTCACTGCAGAGGCGCAATCAGGCCCTTAGGCGTTGACGACATCTGAATCCCCTGTATAAGGCCCGCTTCCGCGAAGGGCGTCGGCGCTCCTGGTCTGTTGACCGGAGCGTTTGTTGCGTCCGCAAACGCGTATCTGGAGAGTTTCGTGGCCCGTATCGCTGGCGTCAATATCCCGACCAACAAGCGCGTGGAAATCGCGCTTCAGTACATCCATGGCATCGGCCCGCACGCCGCCAAGGAAATCACGACCAAGGTGGGCATCGAGCCCGCGCGTCGTGTGAACCAGCTGACGGACGCCGAAGTCCTGCAGATTCGCGAAACGATCGACAAGGATCACACGGTTGAGGGCGACCTGCGCCGCGAGACGTCGATGAACATCAAGCGTCTGATGGACCTGGCCTGCTACCGCGGCCTGCGTCACCGCAAGGGCCTTCCGGTCCGCGGCCAGCGCACGCACACCAACGCTCGTACCCGCAAGGGTCCCGCCAAGCCGATCGCCGGCAAGAAGAAGTAAGACAGACACATGGCCAAGGAACCGGGTCGCGTAAAGAAGCGCGAGCGCAAGAACATCACCTCGGGCGTCGCCCATGTGAACTCTTCGTTCAACAACACAATGATCACGATCACCGATGCCCAGGGCAACGCGATCTCGTGGTCGTCGTCGGGTCACATGGGCTTCAAGGGTTCGCGCAAGTCGACCCCTTACGCGGCCCAGATGGCCGCCGAAGACGCCGGCAAGAAGGCCCAGGAACACGGCGTGAAGACGCTGGAAGTCAATGTTTCGGGTCCGGGTTCCGGTCGTGAATCGGCCCTGCGCGCGCTGCAGTCGGTCGGCCTGACCATCACCACCATCCGCGACGTCACGCCGATGCCGCACAACGGTTGCCGTCCGCCCAAGCGCCGCCGCGTCTAAGCGTACCGTCACCGACTTCTATTCTCCGCCGGTCCTGGCGCCCCTGACGAGGAGCGAGGGACCGGCGAACTCCGTTTCCGAGGGACACCCATGATCGAACGAAACTGGCAAGAGCTGATCCGTCCCGAAAAGCCCCAGATCGAGGCCGGCTCGGACGCCCAGCGCAAGGCCCGCCTGGTGGCCGAACCTCTCGAGCGCGGCTTCGGCGTGACGCTCGGCAACGCCCTGCGCCGCGTGCTGCTGTCGTCGCTGCAAGGTGCCGCCGTCACCGCCATCCAGATCGACGGCGTGGTCCATGAATTCTCGTCGCTGGAAGGCGTGCGCGAGGACGTGGTCGACATCGTTCTGAACATCAAGCAACTGGCGCTGCGCATGCACGCCGAGGGTCCCAAGCGCATGACGCTGAAGGCCACCGGCCCTGGTCCGGTCACGGCCGGCCAGATCGACGTGCCCGCCGATATCGAGGTTCTGAACCCCGACCACGTGATCTGCACGCTGGATGACGGCGCTTCGGTGCGCATGGAACTGACCGTCCAGAACGGCAAGGGCTACGTCGCCTCCGAGCTGAACCGTCCGGAAGACGCTCCGATCGGCCTGATCGCCGTCGACGCCCTGTATTCGCCGGTCAAGCGCGTCGCCTATCGCGTCGAGCCGACCCGTCAGGGCCAGTCGCTGGACTATGACAAGCTGATCCTGGAAGTCGAAACCAACGGCGCTGTCAGCCCCGTGGACGCCGTGGCGTATGCCTCGCGCATCCTGCAGGACCAGCTCCAGATCTTCATCACCTTCGACGAGCCCAAGAAGGCCGTGGAAGCCACGGACGGCAAGCCTGACCTGCCGTTCAACCCGGCTCTGCTGAAGAAGGTCGACGAACTGGAACTGTCGGTCCGTTCGGCCAACTGCCTGAAGAACGACAACATCGTCTACATCGGCGACCTGATCCAGAAGACCGAGGGCGAAATGCTTCGCACCCCGAACTTCGGCCGCAAGTCGCTGAACGAGATCAAGGAAGTTCTGACGACCATGGGTCTGTCGCTGGGCATGGATGTGCCCAACTGGCCGCCCGAAAACATCGAAGACCTGGCCAAGAAGTTCGACGACCAGATCTAGTTTCAACCCTCCGCCCTTGGTCCACCCGGACCGCGGAGCGGTTAGAATGTGAAAGCCCCAGGTCCGCCGGTGATATGCGGAAACCAGGGTTGAGTAGGAGAGACCCCGATGCGCCACGGCGCCGCCTATCGCAAGCTCGGACGCACCAGCGCCCACCGGACCGCCATGTTCGCCAATATGGCTGCGTCGCTGATCAAGCACGAGCAGATCAAGACGACCCTGCCCAAGGCCAAGGAGCTGCGGCCCTTCGTCGAGAAGCTGGTCACGCTCGCCAAGCGCGGCGACCTGCACGCTCGCCGTCAGGCCATCAGCCACGTCCGTGACGTGCCGCAGGTCGGCAAGCTGTTCGAAACGATCGGCCCGCGTTACGCCGACCGTAGCGGTGGCTATATCCGCATCATGAAGGCTGGCTTCCGCCACGGCGACAACGCCGCCATGGCCGTGATCGAGTTTGTCGATCGCGACGCCGACGCCAAGGGTCTGGACTCCGGTCCCGTCTATGAAGTGCAGGGCGACGACGAGGCTTAAGCCTTTTCGACCCTGTCGAAGATCCGAGAGCGGCTGGAGCGATCCAGCCGCTCTTTTCGTTTGGCACAATCGTTTGCCGCGCGACGGCGCGCTGCTTGAGCGCGGCTTGTCGCATCGCAACGGCAAGGGTAGGCGAACGGCATGACCGAGCCTCGCATCATCCCCTTCCGCCCCGACCACGTCGAGGCCTGGGCCGCGCTGAACACCGCCTGGCTGCGGGAGGGTGGTTTCGAGATCGAGGCCAAGGATCGAAAGGTCATTGGTGACCCGCAAGGGTCTATCCTTGATGCGGGCGGGCACATCTTCATGGTGGAGCGGGACGGGCAGGCTGTGGGCTGCTGCGCGCTGATGGCCATGGACGACGGCGGCTTCGAAGTCGCCAAGATGACCGTTACGCCGTCCGCACGGGGGAAGGGGCTGTCGCGGCAACTTCTGGAGGCCTGCGAGGCGACGGCGCGCTCCGCCGGGGCCCCACGCCTTTATCTGGAGACGAGCAGCGCCCTGACGGTTGCCGGGCAGCTATACCGCAGCTTCGGCTTCGTCACCTTGCCGCCCCAGCCCACGCCCTATGCGCGGGCCGACGTCTTCATGGAGAAGCGGCTGTAGGGCCTACTCCTTCGACAGGTCCTGCCGCTTGAACCAGAACAGGGCTCCAGCGATAGGCAGCAGGGTCCAAAGGGCCATACTCAGCCAGGCCTTCAGCGCCAGCCCCTCGGGCAGGGTTGAGCCTGCACCGGAGGCGATGGCCTTCAGCGCTTCGATTGCGCCAGACGGATTCGCCAAAACCGGCAGCCAGGCATCCGGCTGCATGCCCATGGTCAGGAACAGCTGGGGCGAGAAAAACTGCGCCACGGCCACGACCAGCGGCACGAACAGGGCCGCCAGCAGCGACCGGGTCACCACAGCCGTCAGCAGGGCCAGCATCGTGAACTGCATGACCCGCAGGAAGGACAGGCCTCCGAGAGCGAAGAAGCCGCCGATCGCCTCGCCGGTGACATTGAACGTAAGCGGGCGCTCGAAGGTAGCCGCACGGATGAAGGTTTCTGCCACGCCGCTGAGCAGCATCACGAAAACGGCGATCAGGGTCAGCAGTGCAGCGATGGCCAGCTTGCCGAGCAGAAGGTTGGTCCGGCTGTTGCGGGCGCTGATCAGCCGCCACGTCTCCCAGCGGTAGTCGGCGGCATACAGGGTCGCCGCCCCGATCAGGACGAACGGTAACAACAGGATGCTGTCCAGCTTGCCCGCCGCCGCGACCAATTCAGTTGCCAGATTGATCGGCGTGCTGGCCATCATGGCAATGACCTCGGGCGGCAAGTCCGTCTGGGCCGCGATCTGCGCTTCGTTGGCCTTCAGGAAGACCACGCCGATGATTCCGAAGATCAGCGACAGGATGGGGGCGAAGAACACGCTCCAGAACCAGGTCGTGCGGCTCTTGGACAGGCGGAAGCCTTCGGCGCGGATGGCATCGACGATCATTAGCGGGCCTCCGGCGTCTGGACGGCGCCCGTCTCGGTGAAAAAGATGCTCTCCAGGTCGGTGCCGACCCAGCGCGCCTCGTTGATGTCAATCCCGGCCTCGACCAGGGCGCGGATGACGGCCGGCCCCTCGTTGCGCGGGACGTCGGCCAGGACGGCGTCGCCCTCGTGCTTACCCTTGGTGCCCAGCACGTCCAGCGCGCGCGCGATGGGGGTGACCGACAGGCTGAGCCGTTCGCCGACAGAGGTCAGCTCGCTGACCGTGCCCTCGCGGACCAGACGGCCCTTGTTCATGATGGCCACTCGGTCGCAGACGCGCTGGACCTCCAGCAGCTGGTGGCTGGCCAGGACCACGGTCACCCCGTCGTCATGGGCCAGCGAGCGGATCAGGGCCCGCATCTCCTGAATGCCGGGCGGGTCCATGCCGCTGGTCGGCTCATCGAGGATGATCAGCTCCGGTTCGTTCAGCAGGGCCGCGGCGACACCGAGCCGCTGCAGCATGCCGACTGAGAAACCGCGCACGCGCCGGTCCGCCGCCTCGCTCAGGCCCACGCGGTCCAGCCAGCGCGGGATGTCGACGGTGTTCGCCATGCCGTGGCTGAGTGCCAGCCACTTCAGCGCCTGACGCGCGGTCAGATAGGGGGGATAGCGCGGCGTCTCGATCATCGAGCCCATGCGGCGCATCGAGGTGATGTCACCGATGGCACCACCCATCACCGTGGCCGAGCCCTGCGTCGGCCGGATCAGGCCCAGCAGGATGCGGAACAGCGTGGACTTGCCCGCCCCGTTCGGCCCCAGCACGCCATAGACGCCGCCCCTGGGAATGGTCAGGTCCAGCCCGGCAAGGGCGTGGACGGTGCCGTAGGTCTTGGTCAGACCCCGTGTTTCGATCACAGCGTTCATGCAAGCCAACCTGCCCGGCACCGGACGTTGCGACAAGCCGTCTTGGGCCTGTCTTGGATTAAGGTTAGGCAATGTTCGTCACCCCAGTTTTTGGATTTGCCTGCATGTTGAACCGTATTGCCGTCTTGGCCCTGACCGCTTTTCTGGGGGCCTGCGCAAGCGTGCCGATGGCCCCGACGCAGGCCGAACGAACGCTGGTGATCCTGGTCTCAATCGACGGGTTCCGGCCGGACTATCTGAACAAGGGCATCACGCCGGTGCTGTCACAGTTGGCTGCTGACGGGGCCAGCGGGCCGATGCGACCGTCCTTCCCCAGTGTGACCTTCCCCAACCACTATACGCTGGTCACGGGCCTGCATCCTGACAACCACGGGATTGTCGGCAACAATATGATCGACGCCGAGCTGGGGTCCTTCAGCCTGCGCAACAAGGAAGCCGTGACCGACCGGCGGTGGTGGGATGACGGCGAGCCGATCTGGGTGACGGCGGAAAATGCGGGACTGGTCACCGGCACCATGTTCTGGCCGGGGTCGGAGGCGGACATCCGCGGCGTACGCCCGACGCACTGGACCGAGTTCGACCAGTCCATGCCGGACAATGTGCGGGTGGATCGGGTTCTAGGCTGGATGGATTTGCCGCAAGACCAGCGTCCTGCCTTGACCACGTTGTATTTCGACATCGTCGATACCGCAGGGCACAATCACGGACCGGATGGAGCCGCGACCACAGAAGCCGTTCGCGCTGTGGATGCCTCGATCGGGCGATTGATCGAGGGGTTGCAAGCGCGGGGTCTGTACCAACGGACGGTGCTGGTGATCGTGTCCGACCACGGCATGGCCGCTACTTCCCCGGACCGGGTGACCTATATCGACGACCTGATCGATCCGGAGGCGGTGCGGATCGTCTATTCCGGTGCAGCGACCTTCCTGAACCCGGTTCCCGGCCGCGAGGCCGAGGTCGAGGCGGGGCTGTTGGGTTCGCGTCCGCATCTGGAGTGCTGGCGCAAGAGTGAGATTCCCGCGCGGTTCGTTCTTGGGGACCATCCTCGCGTTCCGGCCATCGTCTGTGCCTCGGAGCCGGGCTGGCTGCTGGCAACACGGGCGCGGCCCGTGACGCGCGAGGGCGGGGCGCATGGCTATGACAATGCCTCGCCGGAAATGGCGGCTCTGTTCATCGCCCACGGCTCCGGGGTCGTTAAGGGGCGACGGCTGACCGGCCTGGACAGCGTCGATGTGCAGCCTCTGCTGGGCCGTCTGCTGGGCATTGCGGTGCCGCAGAGCGACGGCGATCCGGTCGACACCTTGCCGGTGACGGAGCCTTGAGGCTGGGCTAGAAGCCCCGCCCATGTCCCTGAGCAATCCCAAGGTGCGGCGCGCGGCGCTGGCCTTCATTTTCGTGACGGCGGTGCTCGACATCGTGGCGATGGGGATCATCATCCCGGTCCTGCCGCAGCTGATCGAGGATTTCGTCGGCTCGAACGCGCGGGCAGGCGTAATCAACGGCGTCTTCGTGGCCCTGTGGGCGGCGATGCAGTTCGTGTGTTCGCCGATCATCGGATCTCTGTCGGATCGCTACGGGCGCAGGCCGGTGATCCTGATCAGCTGTGCCGGACTGGCACTGGACTATGTGCTGATGGCCCTGGCCCCGAACCTGTGGTGGCTGGCGGCGGGACGGATCATCGCGGGCATCACCTCGTCCAGCTTCACCACCATCTATGCCTATATGGCCGACATCACCGAGCCGGCGAAGCGGGCGCGCGCCTATGGCCTGATCGGTGCGGCCTTCTCGGGCGGCTTCGTGCTGGGACCAGTGATGGGTGGTTTTCTCGGCGATGTCGATCCGCGCCTGCCGTTCTGGGTGGCGGGTGGCCTGTCCGGCGTAGCCTTCTTTTACGGCCTGTTCGTCCTGCCCGAGAGCCTGCCGGTCGAGAAGCGGATGGCTTTCAGCTGGCGGCGGGCCAATCCGGTCGGGTCGCTGATCCTGCTGAAGCGACACACCGAACTCAGCGGCCTCGCCGTCGTGAATTTCCTGCTCTACTTCGCCCACCACGTCTTCTCGGCGGTGTTCGTGCTCTATGCCGCCTGGCGCTATGGCTGGGGTCCCAAGGAGGTCGGGCTTCTGCTGGCGCTGGTCGGGCTGCTGGACATGCTTGTGCAGGGCGTTCTGGTCGGGCCGCTGGTCAAGCGGTTCGGCGACAGGGGCGTCATGGTTTTCGGCCTGCTGGGCGGCACCGTCGGCATCGCGCTTATGGGCTGGGCTCCCACCGGCCTGATCTTCATCCTGGCGATGTTGCCCAATGCGCTATGGGGCCTGGCCATGCCGACGTTGCAATCGCTGATGACCCGGCGTGTCGGCGAGGACGAGCAGGGTCAGCTTCAGGGGGCAAACATGAGCGTCGCCTCTATCGCCGGGGTCATGTCGCCGCTTTTCTTCGGCTGGATCTATTCGATCTCGGTCGGGGAAGGGGCGCTGGCGACCCGGCTTTGGCTGGCGAATGCGATGGACGGAGCCCCCGCGCAGATGCTGGCGCTGGCGACGCGGGTCATGACCCAGCCGGGGCTGGCCTTCTATCTGGCCGCCGTAGCGCTTCTGATGGCCGCCATCGTCGGCTGGGTGGTGGGGCGTCAGGCCGATCGCGACGATGCCGCAGAAGCCCGCCTTGATCCTGTCCCAAATCCATAGCTGGATTGCACCGGGCGCTGACCGACCTATCTGATCCGGATGACCATGAAGACCTTCACCGCCGCCGCTGCCCTCGCCCTGACCCTCGCCGCCTGCGGCCAGCCGAACGACACCAGAGCCCAGGACGGGGTTTTTGCTGAGAACCGCGTGGTGCCCGGCGACGCCATGGCCATGAAGTCCAGCTTCGCGCCCGTGGTCCGCACCGCCGCCCCCGCCGTGGTCAATGTCTCGGGTCGTGGCGTCCAGCAGGTCCAGGACCCCTTCTGGTCGATGTTCGGCCAGAGGCCGCGTGCCCAGCAGGTCGGCTCGGTCGGCTCGGGCGTGATCGTGCGGGCCGATGGAGTGGTGGTGACCAACTATCACGTCATCAACGGCATGCAGGAGATCAAGGTCGTGCTGAACGACCGGCGCGAGTTTTCGGCCCGGCTCATCCTGGCCGACGAACGCTCCGACATCGCCGTGCTGCAACTGGACGGCGTCAGCGAGAGCCTGCCGGTCCTCAACATCGACGACCGCGAGGAACAGCAGATCGGCGATCTGGTCCTGGCCATCGGCAACCCCTTCGGTGTCGGCCAGACGGTGACCAACGGCATCATCTCGGCCCTGAACCGGACCGAGACGGGCATCAGCGATAGCGGCTCGTTCATTCAGACTGATGCCGCCATCAATCCCGGCAACTCCGGCGGAGCCCTGGTCGACATGGACGGTGACCTGATCGGCATCAACACGGCCATCTTCAGCCGCTCCGGCACCTCGGCGGGCGTCGGCTTCGCGGTCCCGGCCTCCATGGTCAAACGGGTGGTCGACAGTGCCGTCGGCGGGGCCAAGGCTGTCGTGCGACCCTGGCTGGGCGTCAAGGGCGACAGCGTCAGCGCCGACATCGCCCGCAGCCTGGGCCTGGAGCGTCCGCAAGGCATCATCGTCACCGACGTCTATGCGGGTGGTCCCGGTGCCCGCGCGGGCCTGCGCGAAGGCGACGTCATCACCGCCATCGATGGGGCCGAGATCAACGACCAGGGCGGCCTGAACTTCCGCGTTGGCACGCGTGAGCCCAACCAGACGGTGCAGGTCTCGATCCTGCGCGACGGACGAGCCCAGACGGTGGACGCTCGGGTTCAGACGCTGCCTGGCAATGCCGATACGGACCGCGCGACGGTCATTCAGGCGGGCGCGCTCAGCGGGGCCCAGGTGCTGGAACTCAACCCTGCCCTTGCTGACAGCCTGGGTGGCGATCCCTTTGCCAGTGGCGTCGTGATCGGACGGGTGGAACGCGGCAGCTATGCCAACCGCATCGGCCTTCAGGGGGGCGACATCGTCCTGGCCGTCAATGGCCGGCAGGTGTCGTCTGCGACCCAGCTCTCCAATATCGGCCGTGGCACCCAGCTCAGCATCAACCGGCGTGGTCGAGTGATCGAGGGCCAGGTCCGCTAGCCCAGCGCGCTCACTACAGTAGCCGCAAACGCGTCCTCGTCCTCGAACGTCGCCTTGACGGGCCAGGAGATGACGCGCTCGCGCCACTCCGGCGGCAGGCGGGACCAGTCTTTCTCAGTGGTGATCAGGCGGGCATTGAACAGCTCCGCGCGCTCCTCAAGGAAGCGGAAGTCTTGGTCCTGGAACACCGAATGGTCGGGGAAGGGCACGAAGTCGGCTAGATCGGCCCCGGCAGCCTGAAGCGCGCGCTCGACCTTCCACGGCTTGGCGATGCCGGCGAAACCGACCAGCGGGCCGGGCGGCGGCGGGGCGGCGGGCATCAGCCGGGCCACGAAGACGGGCAGGGGGGCGAAGACCTCGACCAGCTCCGGGTCCACCCCCGGCGCATCGGCGGGCAGCAGGATGACCACGACGTCCGCGCGCGCCAGACCGGCCTTCAGCGGCTCGCGCATCGGGCCGGACGGAAAGACCGAGCCGTCGCCGAAGGGCCATTCCCCGTCACGCGTCTCGCCGTCCACGACGATCAGGCTCAGCGTCTTCTTCAGCGCCGGATTCTGATGCGCGTCGTCCAGCACCAGGGCTTCAGCTCCTGCGGTCGCGGCCGCCTTGGCCCCCGCGACCCGGTCCCGCGCGATCCAGGCCGGGCTGTCCAGCGCCAGCATCAGCGGCTCGTCCCCGACCTCGGCGGCCGTGTGGACCGCCAGATCGACCCGTACCGGCCCCTCCAGCGACCCGCCATAGCCGCGCGACAGGGCCTGGGCATCGATGCCCGCGGCCCGCAACAGGCGCAGCACCTCGCGCGCCACCGGCGTCTTGCCCGAGCCGCCGACGGTCAGATTGCCGATGGAGACGACCGGCACACCGGGATCGACCGGCACGGTGCGGGCGATGCGGCGGGCCGTGACCGCGCCCCAGATCCACGACACGGGCTTCAGCATCAACCGCTGCACCGGCGCATGACGCCGGTCGCGGTCGTACCACCAGCGGGGCGTGTTCAGCTTCATCGCCGGGCACCCGGCCTGGCAGGGGCGGGCGGCAGCAGCTCGACCAGCATTTCCCACAACCGCTCCAGCCCCGAACCGGCCTCTGCGGCGGCGCGGCGGCCGCGCTCGCCCATCACACGGGCGGCCTCTGTGTCGGCCAGCAGGGGTGCAAGCACGGCGGGCAGGTCCGACGGGCTGTCGACCACGGCCAGGCCTCCGGACTGGACCAGAGCCTCGGTCACCGCTGACCAGTTCGTCATGTCGGGGCCAGTGACCGCGGGCTTGCCCAGACGCGCGGGCTCCAGCGGATTATGACCCCCGACCGGCGGCTTGTTCAGGGCGGCGGAAAAACTGCCGCCCATGACCACGACATCGGCCAGGCGCAGGAACAGCCCCATCTCGCCCAGGGTGTCGGCGACATAGAGGTCCGTCTCGGCATCCGGTTGATCCCCGCGCGACCGCAGGGCGAAGCGGTAGCCGTCGGCCGTCAGGGCACTGGCGATGGCGACACTGCGTTCCGGGTGGCGCGGCACCAGGATCAGGCACAGGCGATCGGCCAGATTGTCCAAGGCCCGGACCAGGGCGATCTCCTCGCCGTCATGGGTGCTGGCCGCGACGACCACGGGCCGGTCGCCGATGGCGGCGCTCAGGCGGGTGAAGGCGGCACCGTCGTGCGGCGGGGCCTCGCCCGACAGCTTCAGATTGACCTGACCGTCGATGCGCGCGCCCAGGCTTTCCAGCCTGACGGTCGAGGTCCAGTCCTGCGGCAGGATGCGATCGAAGGCCGACAGCACGCGCTTCGCCGCGCCCGGAAACCGCCGCCAGCCGGTCACGGTCTTTTCGGTGATGCGCGCGCTGGCCAGCACCAGTTTCACGCCCCGCGCCTGGGCCGCCAGGATCAGATTGGGCCACAGCTCGCTCTCGACGAAGACGGCCACGCCGGGCCGCCAGTGATCGAGGAAGGCCGCGACGACGTTCGGCCCGTCCACCGGCGCATACTGATGGATCACTCCGGCGGGCAGGCGCTGGGCCAGAAGCGCTGCCGAGGTCATGGTGCCCGAGGTGACCAGAATGGTCAGGTCAGGCCGGCCCGCCCGGATGCGCTGGACCAGGGGCAGCAGCGACAGGGTCTCGCCCACGCTGACCCCATGCAGCCAGATCAGGTCGCCGTCAGTACGCGGGGTGCGGGTGATGCCCAGTCGCTCGTCGACGCGGGCCGCGTCCTCCTTGCCCTGTTTGACGCGCGCATCCAGCAAGCGCGGGGCCAGCGGCTCCAGCAGCCGGGTCAGCAGGCGATAAGCGATCAGGGCCGGGCTCATCACTCAGACCCGTTCCAGACCGGTGATGGCGTCGGCTTCGGCCTCTACGGCGTTCAGCCGCTCGGTCCAGGCGAAGGCGACGTCGGCCAGCTCCGACCCGTCAGGATAGTCTGCGACGTCCCAGACGATGGCCCCCTTGCCGAAGGGCAGGGGCAGAACCGCCTTGTCCCAGCTTTTCAGGCGGATGGCCGGCTTGCACGACATGCCGATGAACAGGACGGGGGCCTTGGACAGCCTGGCCATAAGCGGCAGGCCCTCGGCCATCTGCCTCGCCGGGCCACGCGGGCCGTCGGGCGTGATGGCCAGGGCCCCGATCTTCAGCTGTTTCAAGCCGTCACGAAGCGCCTGGGTGCCGCCCTTGGCGCGATCCGCCTTGTCCTTGTTGGCCGAGGAGCCGCGCACGGCGGGAATGCCTTGCAGGGCCACGGCCTTGGCGATGAACTGGCCGTCGGGGCTGAGCGAGATCAGGGCCTTGGCCGGTTGCGCCCGGTCCAGCGGCCAGCACGCAGGCGACAGGCCGATGCGTGAATGCCAGAAGGCGCACAGGACGCCGCCGCCTTGCGCCCAGACCGCCTCGGCCACGCCCTCGTTCTGATGCGTCCAGCGCATGGTGGCGAAGCAGAACCGCATCCACTGGGCCAGCAGCCAGGCGAGGACGGCCTGAATGATCGGATTGCGCAGGGGCCTCATGCGACGGTGTCGACCGTGGCGACGTCGCCGTCCAGCGACTGCTGCCGGGCCAGGCGGGCATAGAGACCACCCTGGCGGACGAGGCTGTCGTGGGTGCCGGTCTCGATGACCCGGCCGGCGTCGATTACATAGATGCGGTCGGCATTGCGGACGGTGGACAGGCGGTGGGCGATCATCAGGGTGGCGCGGCCCTGCATCAGCCGGTCCAGCGCCGCTTGCACCAAAGCCTCGCTCTCGGTGTCTAGCGCACTGGTCGCCTCGTCCAGCAGGACGATGGGAGCATCCTTCAGGAAGGCCCGGGCGATGGCGACGCGCTGGCGCTGACCGCCCGACAGTCGCAGGCCGGCCTCACCTGCGCGGGTGGCATAGCCCTCAGGTAGGGCGGTGATGAAGTCATGGGCAGCCGCGGCCTGGGCGGCGGCGACGATATCCTCTGCCGTCGCGCCGGGGCGTCCGTAGGCGATGTTGGCAGCCAGGGTGTCGTCGAACAGGAAGGGCTCCTGCGTCACCAAGGCGATCTGGCTGCGAAGGTCCTGTAGTTTCAGCTCGCGAATATCGCGGTCGTTGACGGTCACAGACCCCGTCGTGACGTCATAGAATCGCGGCAGCAGGGACAGGATGGTCGACTTGCCTCCGCCCGAGGGGCCGACCAGAGCCACGGTTTCGCCCGGCGCGACGGTCAGGGAAACATCGGACAGGGTAGGTGCACCGCCTTGCGTCGCCGGGGCATAGGCGAAGGAGACGTTGTTCAGGGCGATGGTGGCAGGACCGGGCTCCAGAGGCGCGGCGTCGGCGGCCTCGCGGATTTCGGGCTGGATATCCAGCGCCCCAAACAGACGGCGCGCGGCCGTCAGCCCTTCGGCCATGACGGTCTGAAGGTTGGTTACCTGACGCAGCGACTGCCCCGCCGCCATCAGCAGGCCGATGAAGGCGGCGAAGGCCCCGACCGTCATCTCGCCGGACTGGGCTCGCCAGCCCGCATAGGCCATGACGGCGGCGACGATGATCATGGCGACGAGGTTGGAGAACGGACCGGCAAAGGCGCGGGCGTCGGCGGACTTGATCACATGGCGCTGGCGACGGGAGACGACCTCGCCGACGCGGCCCTCCTCGGCGGCTTCGCGGTTCTCGATCTTGATCAGGCGGACGCCGTCCAGGTTTTCCATCAGGGCCGTGGAGAGGTTTTCGGTCTCCAGCATGGCTCCGGTGGTGGCCTTGCGCGTCCGCTTGCCGAAGCGGCGGATCACCAGACTGATCAGGGGCGCACCCAGCAGCACGATCAGCGTCAGCCGCCAGTCCGTCCAGGCCATGTAGGCGATGACCGCAATCAGGGTCAGGCTGTGCTGGGTGTAGTTGACCACGCCGTTGGTGAAGGCCTCGCGCACCAGATTGGCGTCGAACAGCACGCTGGAGACGAAGCCGCCGGAATGCTGGCTGCGCAGCCGGGCCAGGTCGGCCCGGATCATGGCCCCGAACAGCTTGACCTGAATATCGCCGACGATGCCGTGGCCCAGCCGGTTGACCAGAAACGCCTGACCCAGAGCCGCGACGGTCCAGATCAGGGCCAGACCGACGATCAGCGACGGGATAGCGACCAAGGCCTGTTCGGGCGCGATGGTGAAGACGTTCCAGACCCTGACCGGCTTGCCCAGGAACAGGCCGTCGATGGCCGGTTGCAGCAGTTGCAGAACGGTTGCGGCCATGATCCCGACCACGGCCGCGCAGACGATCGACAGGATCAGCGCGGACCGGTGATGTGAGAGATAGTCGCGCCAGATGCGCGCCAGCAGCGGGCGCAGGCGTTCCTTCTCTTGAGCGGCGGGGGCAGACGTGGTCATCGCTCCGAGGTCGGACGGCTGGACGGGGAAGTCAAGCATTCGCCGGGATGACGCGAGCCGGTTGAGCCTCTATCTGCACAGTATGACACGCTACGATCTTTCCACGCCCGGCGGCCGGTTCAAGGCGCGGTGGGACTATGTCTGGAAGGATCATGCCTTTCTGAGGCGGTGGTTCATGAACGCCCACTGGCTGGGGCCGGATCTGGTGCGGACCAACCAGCCGTCGCCCAGGCAACTGGCATACTGGAAGTCGCAGGGCATCAGGACGATCATCAACCTGCGCGGCGCGCGGGATGAGGCCTATTATGCGCTGGAGAAGGACGCCTGCGCGCGCCTGGGGCTGACCCTGATCGATGCGCCGCTGGATTCGCGCGATCCGCCGCAAAGGGATCGGGTGCATCGGGCGCGTGAGCTGTTCCGGACGATCGAATATCCAGTGCTCATCCATTGCAAGTCCGGCGCGGACCGGGCGGGGATGATGGCGGTCTTCTATCGCCATTTTCATCTCGGCGAGCCGATCAGCGTCGCGATCGAACAGCTGTCGAAGAAATATCTGCACCACCGCGAGGGGCTGACCGGTGTGCTGGACTATACGCTCGAGAAATATCTGCGCGAGGTCGAGCCGACGGGCGTCAGTTTCATGGACTGGGTCGATAGCGACGCCTATGACCCGAAGGCGATCCGGGCCGAGTTCAAGGCCGGATGGTGGGGGACGATCCTGACCGACAAGCTGCTGCGGCGCGAGTAGGGTTCAGCCCCAGGGGCCGGATTTTGGCCCGGGACCGGAGCCGGGCTGCGTCGGATCGGACTCGCCGTTCTCGGCGCGGATTTCTGCGTCGCGGCGGGCCTTGCGCTCGGCTTCCCAGTTGCGAAACCAGTGGGCCCACTCGCGGTCGCCTTTCCAGCGCATGACCCACAGCACAAGCACCATGAGCAGGCCGACGAGGGCGACGATTTCCTGGGTCTCGAAGGTGCGACCGAAGATATTCATGGACGAGCTTTCGCTTTGGGTGGACCAAGGTCCATCCTACGCCCCCCGACGCGGATTAGCCTAGTGCGCGTCGCCGCGTGGGTCGATCATGCGGTGGGCGTGCAGGATGAAGTAGCGCATCAGGGCGTTGTCGACCGTGGCCTGGGCGCGGGCCTTCCACGCCTTCTTGGCCTCGTCATAGCTGCCGTACGCTCCGACAAACTCGACCTTGGTCAGGTCACGGAACACGGGCGCATCCAGGTGACGCAGCTCGCCGCCGATGACGAGATGCAGCAGTTGCGGGGTTTCGGTTCCGGGCGTGGTCATGGCGGCGTCCTTGGGCAGGCTGACAATCTAGCGGGGCGCGAGGGGAATAGGCGCTGTACGTCGCACGATCAACGGGTGAAGGGCCGGGGCGCTGCAGATCAGGCTGTTCTGACGCGGATCAGCCTGGTTGAAGCGCCAGGGCTCGCCGTGGTGGTCGCTGACGACGGCCCCGGCTTCCTGCGCGATCAGGGCCCCGGCGCAAATGTCCCAGTCCCATTTGGGCGTCAGGGCGATGGCGGCATCGAAGGCCCCAGCCGCGACCAGCGCCATGCGATAGGCGATGGCGTTGCGCTTCTCATAGCGCATGGGCGGCCAGGGCTCGTCCCAGTGCGGACCCTCCATCAGCCGTGCGTCGGCCAGAACGGAGGCATCGTCCAGATCGTCGGTGTCCGAGGCTGTGATCGGCTGTCCGTTCAGCGTCGCCCCGCCGCCCAGGGTGGCACAGAAGGTCTCGTTCAGGGCGGGGGCATGGATGACGGCGGCGACGGGCCGGCCATCCTCGACCACGGCGATGGGGATGCACCACCACGGCTTGCCCTTCATGTATGCGACCGTGCCGTCGATGGGGTCGACCACGAAAATGCGGCGGCGGGCCAGACGCTCGGCACTGTCCTCGCTCTCCTCCGACAGCCAGCCATAGTCGGGGCGGGCCGACAGCAGGACATCCTTCAGCACACGATCCACGGCCATGTCGGCAGAGGTGACGGGCGACCCACCGGGCTTGGACCAGGTCTTCAGCCCGGCTTCGCGCTCAGCGAGGGCCAGTTCGCCCGCCGCCAGAGCCGCGTCGCGGATCAGGGCCAGGTCGGTGGCGTAATCGCTCATTTGCCCGCGATGGCCACGGCGTCGAACAGCAATGACGGGCTGTTGAAGCTGGAGCGGAACTCCAGGTCCGAGCCGCGCTGCATCCGGCTCCAAAGGTCGATCAGATTGCCGGCGACGGTGATCTCGCTGACCGGATAGGCGATCTGGCCACCCTCGAACCAGAAGCCGGACACCCCGGCAGACCAGTCGCCGGTATTGCCGTTCAGCGACGGACCGAACATGGAGGTGATCAGCAGGCCCGTGCCCGCGTCGCTCATCAACCCATCCTGATCGCGCTGACCCGGCTCCAGGTGCAGATTGTGGGTGGAGACACCCGGAGGCCCCGCGGATCCGCGCGAGGCATGACCCGTCGAGGCCAGGCCCAGCTGGGCGGCCGAGGCGCTGTTCAGCAGCCAGGTGGTCAGGATGCCGTCCTCGACGATTGCGCGACGCTCGACCGCCACACCCTCGTCGTCGAAGGGAGTGGAACCATGGCCGCGCGGTCGGAAGGGATCGTCGATCAGGTCCACCCCGACCGGCAGGATGCGCTGGTTCAGCCGGTCCTTCAGAAAGGAGGTGCCGCGCGCGATGGACGGCCCGGAGATGGCTCCCAGCATGGGCGAGATCACCTGCGTCGCCATGCGGTTGTCGAAGATGACGGGTGCGGTGGTCGAGGCGATCTTGCGCGGGCCGACGCGGGCCACGGCACGCTGACCGGCGCGTTCGCCGATCCAGCCAGCATCCGGCAGGTCGGACAGGTGGCGGGCGCTGCGCCCCTCGCTGCCACGCTCCATCCCGCCGTCCTTTTCGGCGATGACACCGACGCCGAGCGAAAAGGAGGAGCCGTGATAGGCCCCGTCGAAACCGTCGGAGGTGACGAGACGCCAGCGGCTGGTGGAATGCGAGGCGTGGCCGCCCTCGGACCGGGCAACACCGGGGATGGCCAGGGCAGCAGCCTCGGCCTCGGCAGAGACAGCCTCAAGCTCGGCGGCACTGCGCTCGGTGGGGTCGAACAGGTCCAGATCGGGGAAGGGGCCCTTGGCGAGGCGATCCTTCGGAGCCAGACCGGCATAGGGATCTTCGGGGGCCAGCCGGGCCATGGCCACGGCGCGCTCGATCAGGCGGGCGCGGGTCGGCTCGGACAGGTCGGAAGAGGACACCGTCGCCTGACGCCGTCCAATGAAGACCCGCAGACCCAGGTCGCGGCTCTCCTCGCGCTCGACGTCCTCCAGTGCGCCGTTGCGGACGCCGACGGACAGGGCTGCGCTTTCGGAGGAGACCGCCTCGGCGGCATCGGCCCCGGCGCGAAGGGCACTGGCGACGAGATCATGAAGAATGTCGGGGGAGGCGGCAGTCTGTGGGGAGGGCATGGCCCGATATGGCGGACGGGGCGGCTGATCGCAACGGCGCGGGCGCGTATCAGCCCACGAAGGCGTGCACCACCAGCATGGCCCCGGCCAGGATCAGGGCCACGAAGGTCAGAGCCATGCCGATGACCCGACCCGGCGTCGGCTTCTGATCCGACAGGCTAAGCGCATGGATCACCCGACCGGCGAACAGTAGCCCGCCGACCATATGCAGCGCATAGGCGGGCAGGCCCAGCAGGGTCAGGACGGCCAAGGCCGCGATCCCGATCGGTATGTATTCCGACGCATTGCCGAACACCCGTCCGGCCAGAATGACCTGGGCATTGCCGCCGTCCCCCAGCAGAACCCGGTTAGAGCGCCGCGCCAGTACGACCCGCACCGACAGCGCCACCATCAGCAGGATCAGCAAACCGCTCCACAGGGCGGCGGCCTGGGCCGGTGACATCTGCGTCAGGAACGACATGGCTCAGCCCTCGCGACCCACAGGATACAGGCGGTAGTGGTCATCATAGAACGGCGTGCGCTCATAGAACCACTGCAAACGCGCGTCGCCGTCGGCGGCAAAGGCGGGCTCGGCGGCCAGCTTGGCCTCGAACTCGGCCTTCAGCGCGGGGTCTGCCGCCAGCATCCGCTCGGCCAGGGGAGCTATGGCATAGCCCTCGATGTATTCCACGCGGCTCAGCACCTCGGGGAAGAAGCCCCAGGCGAAGAAGCTCTCGCTGGACTGCGGCTCCAGCAACAGCACGACGATGTCGCCCAGCGGCTGGTCGGTCGGCACGCGGACGGAGCCTGTCGGGAAGGACCAGTTTCTGCGTTCGGGCGTGACCCCGGAAATGGCGACGGCGACGTGACCCTCATTGGCGCGGGTGGCCAGGCGTGGGTCGTTCAGGCGCAGCATCTCGACATCGACGGCTCGCGGTTCTGTCACCGTTTCCATCTGGATACCGTGCATCGCCAGACGCTCGATAATGTCGGTGCGGTATGACGGCACCCAATAGGCGGCGGGGCGGCGCAGGGTCAGGCTGGGGTGGGAGCCATAGAAGGGCATCTGCCACAGCTCCGGATCGGGCTGGCCCGACCAGCGGATTTCCCTGCGGCCCGAGGCGGGGCTGTCATAGGTGTCGTACAGGATGCCCTTGAACGGGCGCGTCGAGGACGGCGCTTCGTCCTGAACGAAGTTGGCCGGAATTTCGGCAGGGCGCAGCGCGCTGTCCGCGGCGATGGCGGTGCGCAGGTCGTTGCCCCGGTCGGCCAGTGTCCGCATGGCCTGTTCGAGGAAGACATAGGTGCCCAGCACGCGCTGTTCGTGCGGCTTCAGGCTGTGGTTCTCGATCAGGATGGTCGGCACCCGCGCGGCCGAGCCCCATCCGTTGGAAAACCGTTCGCCCAGGCCGCCATCGTTCAGCCCGGCGCGGGGATTGGCATCGTCCTGACCAAAGACAAGCTCGCCGGGGATATGCCCTTGTGCTTTCAGAGCCGCGTTCATCGCCGGCTTGAACGCCTGATCCAGCCAGGTCGCGATGGCAGGCGAGCGGCTATAGCTGCCGTTCTCGCCGTTGTAGCCGTAGGTCACGTCGTACTGGTAATCCAGGCCGTCGGTGACGTGGATATCGACGTAGAGGTCGGGCTTGTACTTCAGGATCAGACCACGCACGGCCCGCATTTCGGGCTGGTCCAGCTTCAGATAGTCACGGTTCAGGTTCTGGTTGGTGGCCGTGTTGCGCCAGCCCTGGATGCGGGGGCCGCGCTGGTTCGGACGGGAATAGGCGGAGGCTCGCTCATGCCCATCGACCGACAGGATAGGAATCAGGATCAGATTGACCCGGTCCAGCAGGTCGTCGCGGCCATAGAAGGCGATGTCGCGCAGCAGCATCATGCCCGCGTCCTTGCCGTCGATCTCGCCCGGATGGATACCGGCCTGGGCCAGAAGCACGGGCTTGGACGGATCCAGCGTGTCGCCGTCCTTCGATGCGATGACGGCATAGATCGGTCGGCCTTCCGGCGAGGTGCCGAACTGTTCGATGCGGATCAGGTCGGACGCCGCATCCAGCCGGTCGAACCAGGCGCGGGTGTCGGCATAGTTCGGGCTGAAGTCGTGGCCGGCATCGGCCTCGAAGGCCGTGACCCACGGGTCGGAGGTATCGCGCAGCAGGCTTCGGCTGGCTCCGTTCCAATCAGGAGCTGGCGGCAGGAACGGCTGATCCCATGGCGCGGCATTGGGAACCGAGGGCGACTGGGACATGGCGGGACTCGCTACAAGGGCCGCAAGCGCGGCAACAAGAATGGCAGGGCGCATGGCGGAAGTCCTGTTCCGATTGGGCTGTGATGGCAAGCGCTGGATACCCGTTCGTCAGCGAGGATGTGGCTGCCCTGGGCCGTACTTAGCCACCAAAGGCTGGTGACCACCCGCCTGAAGCAAACAGCATGTGTGCTGCTCGCGTCATGTTCCACATCGTATAGGCCAGGACCACAATAAGGGCCGCAATGACCACCTTTCGCTGTGGGGCAAAGGCGGCGACGCCGGTGGATACTGCAAAAATGCCCACGCCTATGATCAGTCTGATGGACCAGACGGCGGCCCAACTCGGATCAGCCAAGGCCAGAAACCCCAGCAAAATCCAGACGATGGCGTTGGCAGCCAGGACGCAGCCGAATACCAGTTGCCTGTGAGCCCAGAAATGTTCGTCCAGATCAATGCGCGTCTTTACCCCCTCCGCGCTGACTCGGGGAAAGGTCACACTGGCCGCGATGTAGAAGGTTGCGGCGACGACCAGGCCAACCAGCAGCAGCACCGGGTTGAAGGGGGCTCCGCGAAAGAACACCCAGGCCTGGTTCCAGAAGGTTGCCAGGTCGATGGCGACGAACACGGCCAGAAGCGGCGTCAGCCAACCGAAGCGGACGCGATGCCGCTCATGCAGGATGCGCGCGAGACCCCCGACCAGCTCGGCGACCGACAGGCCCAGCAGAAGGCCGTAGAAGCTGAAAAAGAACTCGAATGCGCTCATCTGGCCCCCAGGCCCTTTACTCTGCATAGAGCGAGCGGCCAGGGGCCGAGACGGAACTGGATCAGCGGTTCAAAAGTGTCAGCAGGCGATCTACATCGCGTTGGGCTGCGGCCCTTCGGCCTTCGTGCTGGGCGAGTTGACGCCGCTGGGAGTCTGTCAGGGTTCCCGTTTGCTCTTCGACGGCCTTGAGTTCGGCAATCTTGCTGTCGAGTTCAGCAACACGATCCTCGGCCTCCATCAACGAAGCTTCGCGACGCTCCGTAAGATTTGGGCGATCGCGTGAACTCGCTCCGCGACCCACCATTACCTGGGCATCGGCTATTGTGGCGGTGGTAACGACGGGCATGGCGGTGGCCAGTGCAAGCGTGGCAACAAGCAGCAATTTCATCTCGTAACCCTAAACTGAATGACGGCGTTGCCGGACCCTAGATTACATTTCCGTCACATGTGAAGCGGGTTTCGGACACAATTTCGCAACTGTGTCATTTCCATATCGGTGATTGGTCGCCGGGGAGGCCAAGACGGCCCCACATTTCTGTCACACGGGCCACGACGTCGTTGTCCATTCGGATCTCCTCACCCCACTCGCGCTTGGTTTCCGGCTCCCACTTGTCAGTGGCATCCAGTCCGATCTTGGACCCCAGACCGCTCTCAGGACTGGCGAAGTCCAGATAGTCGATCGGGGTGTTCTCGATCAGGGTGATGTCGCGCGCCGGGTCCATCTTGGTGGAGATGGCCCACATGACCTGCTTCCAGTCGCGGGCGTCGATGTCGTCGTCCACGACGATGACCCATTTGGTGTACATGAACTGGCGCAGATAGCTCCAGACGCCCAGCATGACCCGCTTGGCATGGCCGGGATAGGCCTTCTTCATCGACACCACGGCGATGCGGTAGGAGCACCCCTCGGGCGGCAGCCAGAAGTCGGTGATCTCGGGGAACTGCGCGCGCAGCAGGGGAATGAACACCTCGTTCAGCGCCTCGCCGAGGACAGAAGGCTCGTCCGGCGGGCGACCGGTGAAGGTGGTCAGATAGATGGGGTCGCGCCGCATGGTGATGGCCGTCACCTGGAAGACCGGGAAGGTCTCGACCGAGTTGTAATAGCCGGTGTGGTCGCCGTACGGGCCCTCGGGCGCATGCTCGTCCAGCAGGACATGGCCTTCCAGCACGATCTCGGCGTTGGCAGGTACCATCAGCGGCACGGTCTTGCAGGGCACCAGCTCGGCCTTCTGTCCACGCAGCAGGCCCGCGAACTGATATTCCGACAAGGTGTCCGGGACCGGGGTCACCGCCGCCAGTATGGTGCCCGGATCGGCCCCCAGAACGACGGCGCAGGGTAGGGGTTCGCGCTTTCCGGCCTTCTTGTGCCGGGCATAATGCTGGGCCCCGCCACGATGGGCCAGCCAGCGCATGATCGCCTTGTCCTTGCCCAGCACCTGCATGCGATAGATGCCCAGGTTGAAGTCGTCCTCGCGGTCATCGCTGGGTCCTTTGGTGACCACCAGACCCCAGGTGATCAGCGGGGCGGGCTCGCCGGGCCAGCAGCCCTGGACGGGCAGGGCGGTCAGGTCGATCTGATCGCCCTTCAGCACCACCTCCTGCACCGGAGCCTTCTTCGCCACCTTTGGCCGCATCGACATGACGGTCTGGGCCAGCGGCAGCATTTCCATGGCGTCCGACAGGCCGCGCGGCGGGGTCGGGTTGCGCAGGAAGGCCAGCAGTTCGCCGACCTCTCGCAGTTCGGCCGCGGTGGTGCGAACCTTCTTCTCCATGGTCACGCCCATGGCCACGCGCTTCACCGTGCCGAACAGATTGGCCAAGCAAGGAATCGGACTGATCGAGCCGTCGGGCATGACCGGCTTTTCGAACAGCACCGCCGGCCCGCCGTTGCGCAGCAGCCGGGTCTGGATCTCGGTCATCTCGAGGTGGGTGGAGACGGGCTCGGAGACGCGAACCAGTTCGCCCTCGGCTTCGAGCATCGCCATGAAGTCGCGCAGGGATTTATAGGCCATGCTGGTGGATTAGGCGGACACGGGCGTCCTGTCACCTGACGGTAGGCTGCGGTCGATCGCCACGACCACAAGGCCAACCATCAGGAAGAAGATCAGCAGTCCGCCGAAATAGGCGGCAGTCCGGGCCAGGCCCAGTTCACTGACGTCTACGAACCAGTAGGGCCACCAGTCGGAGGCAAAACCGTGAACCAGGGTCCAGCCGCCATAGGCCAGGGGAAACAGCAACCACCGCGCCGGATCACGCCAGGTCAGCTGTCCGCGCGGCACGAAGGCCAGCCAGTCGATCAGCATGGCGCTGGGCATGACGTAGTGCAGCAGTATGTTGACCACATACAGCCAGCCCTGCGGAGCCCAGGTGGCATGCAGCAGGAAGTGATACACCAGCCCGACGACTACGGCATACATGGTCACTGCCGCCCTCACGCCGGGTGACGCCATCGCCCGTCCAGCCCCGGTGCGGCTCGCGACTACCGGCAGCAGCATCGCCAGCATCACCAGAACATTGGTCAGGATGGTGAAGAAGCTGAAGAAATTCAGGGTGAGGGCAGCGATACGGCCCGGGTCTGCGCCGATCATTAATGCGTACTGAACAACGAGCGCGAACAGGCCGACCAGGGCGAACACGCCGCGCCATAGGGTCTTCATGACAGGACTAGTCCCAGGCAGAACTCGAGCCCTGCGATGAAGCCCAGTGCCGCTCCGGCCTTGACGGCGGCCGGGTCGCCCCGGCCATCGCGCCATCCAGCCTTGAAACCTCGCCAGACCTGAGAGCGTCTCCACGGCATGGTCAGTAGGCCCGCGTGTCCGACGTCAGCGCCCAGAGCGGCAGGCGAAGGGCGCTGATCGCCGTGCCGATCCGTAGGCTGTTCAGATGAGCCCGGCCCGCCTCGATGCGGCGCTGCTCCTCGGGCGTCATGTCCATCAGCCGTGCCAGGTCTTCCACGCTCAGCCCCCGTCGCTCCCGCCAGTGCTTCAATCGGGCACCGACCGCCGCGTCTGCGGGATCGACGACTGGAAATCCATGCACAGAACCCATGCGCCACTCCCTTGAGCCGCTCCATTCAAGGTGGTGGAGCGATGACGTTGCCTTGGCCTATCGGCCTGTCTGCGCGGGCCTGATCACCATTCGTGGTCCCATTCAAAGGCCTTGTCCAGCCAGTCGCCCAGGCGCCCGTCGGGCCGGGCCAGGGCATGGATGCGGTCCATGTCCTCGTCGGTCAGGGCGAAGTCGAAGATGTCGAAACTCTCTTGCGCCCTATGCACCTTGGTCGTGCGCGGGATGGCGATGACGTCCTGCTGGATCAGCCAGCGCAGGGTGACCTGGGCGGCGGACTTGCCGTGATGGTCGCCGATTTCCTTCAGCGTCGGGTCGTCGGCCACATTGCCCTGGGCCAGCGGGGACCAAGCCGTGATGGACGACCCCAGCTCCCGGGCCGTTTCCAGCAGTTGCGTCAGCTTGAGGTAGGGATGGTATTCGACCTGGTTGGTGATCAGGCGTGCCTTCGATAGCGCCTGCGCTTCGCGGAACTGGGCCGAGGGGAAGTTGGACAGGCCGATGTTGCGGGTGAAGCCCTTGTCCTTGGCTTCGTTCAGCGCCCCGATCGTCTCGGCAAACGGCGGCGTCGTCTTTGGCCAATGCAGCAGCAGCAGGTCGGGGGTGAAACCCAGGCTGGTGGCGGATTCCTCGGCCTGCTTCAGCAGACCGGCGTGGTCGAAATGCTCGACCCAGATCTTCGTGGTCAGCCAGATGTCCTCGCGGGCGACATGCCCCGCCGCGATCGCGTCGCGGATGCCGTCGCCGACGGCCGCCTCGTTCTTGTAGATCCAGGCCGTGTCGATGTGGCGGTATCCGATCCTCAGGGCCTCGGCCACCATGCGCCGCGCGTCAGCCGGCTCCAGCTGCCAGGTGCCGAAGCCGAGCAGGGGGATGGTGTTCCCATCGACGGTGATCGTGGCTTGGTCGGTCATGAGGGCAGCTCCGGCGGGGGGAGCTGTTTAACTAGGCAGCGATGCCGAGGTTTCAACCGGCCTTGGCGATGGGGGATGCGTCCGCTAAAGCCCGCAGCCTGATGTCTTGCCCGAGCGTAATCCCATGACCGACCTTCCCGACCGCCTGTCCGTCGATCCCGACAGCCCGTTCCACGACGCCGATCTGCTGGCCAAGGGCATCGGCGTCCGGTTCAAGGGCGAGGAAAAGACCAATGTCGAGGAATACTGCATCTCCGAAGGCTGGGTCCGCCTGGCTGTGGGCAACCGCGTCGATCGCCGCGGCAAGGCGCTGACGGTGAAGCTGCAGGGCTCGGTCGAGGCCTGGGTCAAGGGCGAAGAGGCCTAGGTCACGATAGGCGCTTCCCGCGAAGCGAGGCGCTCGTTACGGTTCGCTCTGCCTTTTTGAGTCTCCCGGAGCCGTCATGCGCCTGTCCGCTCGCCTACTCTGCGCCAGTGCGCTTGCTTTTGGTCTGTCCGTCGCCCCAGCCCTGGCGCAGGACGCGCGCACCATCCGCGAGGCCGAGCAACTGCGTGACCGGGCGCTGGACAGCAATGTCGCCTACGATCTGGTGTCCGAACTGACGACGCGGTTTGGCCCGCGCCTGGCGGGCTCGGCCTCGGAACAAGCCTCAGCACGCTGGGGGGCGGACAAGTTCCGCGAAATGGGCTTCGACAACGTCTCCATCGAGCAGTTTCCCCTGGCCCTGTGGACACGGGGCGAGGCGAGGGTGGAGATCGTCGGGCCCTTCGCCCAGCCTCTGAATATCGTCTCGCTGGGCGGGTCCATCGCCACCCCGGCGGAAGGCATCGAGGGCGAAGCGGCCATCTTCGAGACCTATCAGCAGCTGTTGGACCAGCCCGAGGGCGCGCTGACCGGCAAGATCGCGATCGTGCTGCAGGACACCGTCCAGGCCCAGGATGGGCGCGGCTATGGCGCGACCTCGCCCATTCGCGGTGCGGGCCCGACCGAGGCGGCAAAACGCGGGGCTATCGGCTATGTGTTGCGCTCTCTGGGGACGCACGACCATCGCTTTGCCCACACGGGTGCTACGCGGGTAGGCGAGGGGACCATCCCCGCATTCGCCATGAGCCCGCCGGACGCAGACCAGCTGCGCCGGATCGGGCGGCTGTCCGACGAACCGCTGCGCATGCGCCTGTTCTCCAACGCCGGTTTCACCGCTGACAGTGTCAGCCAGAACGTGGTGGGCGAAGTGCGCGGCTCGGGCCCGGATGCTGACGAAGTCATCGTCGTCGGCGGCCATCTGGACAGCTGGGATCTGGGGACCGGGGCCATCGACGACGGCGCAGGCGTGGCCATCACGGCCGCCGCCCTGAAGCTGATCGAGGATATGCCGCGCAAACCGCGCCGCACCATCCGCGTCGTCTGGTGGGGATCCGAAGAGGTCAGCCAGCCGCCGCCCGCCCAGGGCCTGGCCGGGGCCCGTCACTATGCCGAGACCCGACGCGATCAGATGGCGAACCATGTCGCCATTTCCGAAAGCGACTTCGGTGCCGGCCCGATCTACAGCCTGGCCCTGCCCGCAGGCGCAGCCGACACCGATTTCCGGCGCGCGGCGCAAGGCGTGCTGACGCCGCTGGGCGTTCTGTTCGATCCCGCTCCGGCGACGGGCGGCGGACCGGACACAGGCCCGACCGTGGCGCTCGGTGTGCCCGCCTTCCGCCTGAACCAGGACGGTACGGACTATTTCGACACCCACCACACCGCCGACGATGTGCTGGACCGGATCGATCCGGAGGCCATGACCCAGAACGTCGCCGCCTGGGCCGCCTTCCTGTGGTTGCTGGCCAACTCCGATGTGGATTTCCGGGCAGCCGCGGCCGCGCCTGCGCCGTCGAATTAGGGACTCGTCAAACCCCGTTCGGATAGGTCAGGCTGAAAACCTCGGTTCAACCGCTCGAATCAAATGGGGGCACCATGAGCGACTATGATCCCGTCCGGTATCAGGACACCCGCAATGAAGGTGGCCCGCCGCCCAGCACTGGCCTGGCCGTCGGTTCCCTGATCACCGGCATCATTGCCCTGGTGCTGTCGCTGATACCGTTCATCGGATTCATCTCCTGGATCCTGGCACCAGCCGGGCTGATCATGGGCGTCATCGCGGTCAACAAGCCGGCGGGCAAGGGTCTGGCCATCGGCGGAATCGTGACCTCGGCCATCGCCCTGATCATCTGCATCCTGTGGGTCGTCGGCATGGGCGCGCTGATGGGCACGGCAGCTACCAGTAGCGGCTATTGATCCCGAGCCGCATGGCCGAAGCCGTCCGGCGCTGCTAGACAGTCCGCGCCTGCGAGCGTGGCGAAATTGGTAGACGCAACAGACTTAAAATCTGTCGGCTTCGGTCTTGCGGGTTCGACCCCCGCCGCTCGCACCATCGGCTGATTTTTTCAGCGTTTCTTGCCCAGTTCGGCGGCGATGTCCTTGACCATCCGGCCGGCCTTGCGGTGGGCAGCGGTGATCTGGTCGCGCGTCACGCCCCAGCGCTTCATCCAGTATTCGACGGCCTGACGCTCGGACAGGTCCAGCCGGTCCTTGTCGATGAAGCCGCGCTTGTCCTTCAGTCCGGCCATGATCGGCGCTCCGTGTGAGGCCCCGAAAGGCCGTTTGGCCTGTCCATAGCGCATAACTTCGTGTTTCGCGCGGCGATCGCGCCTTAACCGCAGCGCGTTTCATGGGCACAAGAGGGCATCATCCCTTTCGCCCGCATGGATATTCGATGATCAGAGCTCGCCGCGCCCGCATCGTCGCCACCCTGGGACCGGCCAGCCGCGCGCCCGGTACGGTCAAGGCCCTGGCCCAGGCCGGGGTGGACGTGTTTCGCCTGAACTTCAGCCACGGCACGCATGAGGATCATGCGGCGGCGCTGAAGGCCGTGCGGGGCGCGGAAATGGCGCTGAAGCGGCCTCTGGGCGTGCTGGCGGACCTGCAAGGACCCAAGCTGCGGCTCGGTCGATTTGCCGAGGTCGAGATCGACGTCAAGCCGGGGCACAAGATGCGGTTCGACCTAGACCCGACGCCCGGCGATGCCACGCGGGTGGAGATGCCGCATCCGGAAATCTTTAAGGCCCTGCGGACCGGCATGCTGCTGTTGCTCGACGACGGGCGGGTGCGTTTGCGTGTGGGCGAGCGCACGGATGAATGGGCCGATGTGACGGTCGAAAGCGGCTCCAAACTGTCGGATCGCAAGGGTGTGGCCGTGCCCGAGGCGGTTGTGCCAGTCTCGGCCCTGACGCCCAAGGACCGCGAGGACCTGGCCTTTGCCCTGCGCATCGGGGTCGACTGGGTGGCGCTCAGCTTCGTCCAGAAGGCCGAGGACATGGCAGAGCTGAAACAGCTGGTGAAAGGCCGCGCCGCCTGCCTGGCCAAGATCGAAAAGCCCCAGGCCCTGGCCCAGCTGGACAGCATTCTGGACTATTGCGACGGCGTTATGGTCGCGCGCGGCGACCTGGGCGTCGAGCTGGAGCCGGAAGAAGTGCCGGTGGCCCAGAAACGCATCATCCGCGCCGCCCGCCAGCGTGGCGTGCCCGTGATCGTGGCGACCCAGATGCTGGAGAGCATGACGGGGGCCCCAGCACCGACGCGCGCAGAGGCTTCGGATGTCGCCAATGCCGCCTATGAGGGGGCCGATGCCCTGATGCTGTCGGCCGAAACCGCGTCGGGCCAGTACCCCTTGGAATCGGTGGCGGTGATGAGCCGGATCATCGAGCGGGTCGAAAGTGATCCCCTGTGGCCCAGCCTGATGGATGCCGAGCACGCCGGCATGGACGATATCGACGCCGACGCCCTGGTCGCGGCGGCGGGCAAGGCGGCTCAGGCTCAATCGACGGCCTGTATCGTGGTGTTCACGACCCTGGGCGGGACGGCCCGGCGGATGGCTCGCGAGCGGCCGTTGCTGCCGGTGCTGGCCCTGACGCCCAATCCGGACACGGCTCGCCGTCTCGCCCTGGTCTGGGGGCTGGAGACGCGGCTCGGCAAGGAGCCGACCAGTCTGGAAGACGTCACCGAGGATGCGGTCAAGAGCGCCATGACCTATGGGTTGGCGAAAGCAGGTCAGAGGGTGCTGATCCTGGCCGGGACGCCCTTCGGTGCGCCGGGGGCTGCGAATCTGCTGCGACTGGCCCATGCTCCGGCGAAGGGCGGCAAGTCGCGCGCCTGATCCTACGAGGATCGGCATGATCAAATACATCGGTTCCAAGCGGGCGTTGCTGACCCAGATCACCACGGCGGTCAGTGGTCGGCTGCCCGACGGGGGGCTGGTGTGCGATCTGTTCTCCGGCACGGCGCGGGTCGGCCATGTGCTGAAAAAGCAGGGCTTCCGCGTCTGGTCCAATGACGTCAACGCCTATGCCCATGTCTTGGCCACCGCCTATGTGCAGGCGGATCGCGAGCGGTGGGAGACGAAGGCCGAGACGGTGCTGGCCGAGTTGCGGACGGTGACGCCCCGGGCGGGATGGTTCACCCGCGCCTTCTGCGAGGATGCCCGCTATTTCACGCCCGAGAACGGTGCGCGGATCGATGCCATGCGCGACCGGATCTCGTCCATGGCCCTGGAGCCCGAACTGGAAGCGATCGCCCTGGTCAGTTTGATGGAGGCTGCGGACCGGGTCGATTCCACCGCCGGGGTGCAGATGGCCTATATGAAGGCCTGGGCCGCGCGGGCGTTGAAACCGCTGGAACTGCGGATGCCCGATGTTCTTCCGGGCGTGGCGGCGGGGCCGTGCCGGGCGACCCACCGGGATGCGGTTGAACTGGCCACCGAGGTCGAGGCCGATCTGGTCTATCTGGACCCGCCGTACAACCAGCATTCCTATCTCGGCAACTACCACTGCTGGGAAAGCCTGGTGCTGTGGGACAAGCCTGAAACCTACGGCATCGCCAACAAGCGGATCGACGTGCGCACCCGCAAGAGCGCCTTCAACAGCCGCCCCGGCATCGGGCCTGCGCTGAAGGCCGTGATCGACGGGGTGAAGACCCCCAACCTGGTCGTGTCGTTCAACGACGAGGGCTATCTGTCGCGCGATCAGCTGGTCGAGATGCTGTCGGCGCGGGGCGAGGTGCAGGTCATCGAGATCCAGCACCCCCGCTATGTCGGGGCCCGCATCGGCATCCATAATCCCAAGGGCGAGAAAGTCGGGACGGTGGGACGGCTGAGGAATGTGGAGTATCTGTTCGTGGTCGGCGGTCGGCCTCTGAAGCTGGCCGACGCGGCCTGAGGCGCTATGTCGGGAACCAGCGTTCCACATTGTCGTTAAACCGACATGGAACAGCCGCGCTTAACCCCCTCTATCCAGCCCGCCGATGCTTTCGACGCCATGCGCCATCGGGAGGCTCAAACTTTTGGTCGCCGTCCAGTCGCAAAGGCGGCAGTCCATCCGCAGGCCGATCTCTACGACCGCGCCCAGACCTGGGCCGTCGTCGCCCTGGGCGGCATGATTGCGGCGCTGGCCGGGGCTCTGGCCGGCAGCGGCCTGTCGCTCTAGGCCTCCAGCAAGGCGCGGATCGGAGCCCAACTGCGGCGATGCGCCGGGCAGGGGCCTAGGGTTCGCAAAGCTTCGGAATGCATGGGGGCGTTGTAGCCCTTGTGCCCGGCAAAGCCGTAGCCGGGATATTGCGTATCAAGATCGATCATCAGCCGATCGCGCGCCGTCTTGGCCAGTATGGAGGCGGCCGCGATCGACAGTGACAGGCTGTCTCCCTTGATCACCGTCTGCACATCGCAAGGCAGTTTGAACCTGTAGTTGCCGTCCACCAAGGCCGCCACGGGCTGTACCGACATCGCCTCGATTGCCCGGCACATGGCCAGGCCGGTGGCATGCAGGATGTTCAGTTCCGCGATCTCCTCCACCGAGGCGAGGCCGACACCCCAGGCCAAGGCGCGGGCCTTGATGACCGGCTCCATCTCGAACCGTCGCTTTTCGGTCAGGGCCTTGGAATCGTCGATGCCGGGGGGCAGGTCGTCGGGGTTCAGGATGACGGCGGCCGCAGACACGGGCCCGGCCCAGGGACCGCGACCCGCCTCGTCCACGCCGCAGACCAGACCTCCGACCGCGCGCGACAGGTCGGTCTCCAGCGACAGGGAAGGGATGTTGCGAACCGCAGTCATGGCCGCGCCATCGCACGAACCTGGGCGAGGCGAAAGCAGCTGGTCTGGTGATCGTTGACCATGCCCACAGCCTGCATGAAGGCATAGACGATCACCGGGCCGCAGAAGGTGAAGCCCCGTGCCTTCAACGCCTTGGTCATGGCGACGGATTGCGGCGTCTGGGTGGGGCCGTCGCGATAATCGGGCCAGGCATTCTGGATGGGCTGGCCGTCGACGAAGGACCACAGCCAGGCGGAAAAATCCTCGCCCTCGTCACGCATCTTCAGCCAGATCTGCGCCCCCTTGATCGCGCTGTTGATCTTGGCGCGCGAGCGGATGATGCGCGGGTCGCCCAGGAGGCGCTGGATGTCGGCTTCGTCGTAGCGGGCCACGATCTGCGGATCAAAACCGTCGAAGGCGTCGCGGATGCCTTCGCGTTTGCGCAGGATGGTGATCCAGGCCAGGCCCGCCTGAAACCCGTCCAGCACCAGCTTTTCCCACAGGGCGCGGGCGTCATACTCCGGCACGCCCCATTCGGTGTCATGGTAGGCGACATACAGCGGGTCGGTGCCGCACCAGCCGCAGCGGCCATCGGATTCGGTCATGGCGACAGGATGCCTGCGCAGATCATCCGTGGGAATGGCCGATTGATGCCGCACAGGGGGTGACGGGGGCAGAATCCCTCTTTAGCGTCCCGGCCCATGCGCAAACATCTTCTCGCCTCCGCTCTTTTTCTGGCCGCCCAGGCCCCCTTCACTGCCGCCCTGGCCCACAACGCCGATCCGGCCGTTCTTACGCCCGAGCGGGTGTTCGCCAATCCCTCATTGTCCGGGCCGGTGGCGCGGGGCGTGTCCCTGTCGCCCGACGGCGAACTGGTCGCCTTCCTCCGCTCGCGTGAGGACGATGTGGATGTGCTGGACCTGTGGGCCGCCCCGACGGGCGAGGGCGAGCCGTTCAAGCTGATCGATGCGCGGGCTCTGGTGCCGGACGCCGGCGAACTGTCCGAAGCCGAGAAGGCCCGGCGCGAGCGGATGCGCATCAGCCAGCGCGGCGTGGTCGAATATTCCTGGGACGAACAGGGGCGCTACATCCTCGCTCCCTTGGAAGGCGACGTCTTCCTGGCCGAGCGCGCCGGCGGTGCCGTCCGTCGCCTGACCGAAACCGAGGCGGACGAGATCGACGCCAAGGTCTCGCCCAAGGGCAATTTCGTCTCCTGGGTCCGGGATCAGGATCTGGTCGTCTATGACCTGGCGGCGGGCACGGAGGCCCCCGTCACCACCGACGGCGACGGCCTGATCACTTGGGCCACCGCCGAATTCATCGCCCAGGAGGAGATGGACCGCGACACCGGCTACTGGTGGAGCCCTGACGAACGCTACATCGCCCTGCAGCGGACCGACGAATCCGCCGTCGACATCGTGCCCCGGCTGGACATCACCGGCGGCGGGGCCAGCGTGATCGAGCAACGCTATCCCCGCGCGGGCCGCCCCAATGCCGTGGTCGAACTGTATGTGCAGGACCGTCAGAGCGGCCAGCGGACCAAGGTCGATCTGGGCGAGAACACGGACATCTATCTGGCGCGCGTCAACTGGTCGGCGGATGGCCAGACCCTCTACGTCCAGCGCCAGTCGCGCGACCAGAAGCGGCTGGACCTGCTCAGCGTCGATCCGGCCACGGGGGCGTCGCGTGTGATCGTGACCCAGCGCTCCGACGCCTGGGTGCCCCTGACCAACGACTTCCGCGCGCTGGAGGACGGCACCTTCATCTGGTCGTCAGAAGAGACCGGCTGGCGGCATCTGTATCTGTACAACCGCGACGGCCGTCGCCTGCGGGCGATCACGCGCGGGGCCTATCCAATCAAGGGGTTGAACGGCGTCAATCAGACGACGGGTGAAGTGTTCTTCACCGCCTCGATGCGTGACGGGCGCGAACTGCCGATCGAGCAGCAGATGTTCCGCGCCTCGCTGCGCCGGACGGTGACCCCGGTCGCCGTAACGCCAGAGGGCGGCTGGTGGGGCGCGTCCATGAACCGGACCGGCACGGCCTATGTCGGCAACTACACCGACCTGAACACGCCGGCGCAGTCGGGGCTGTACCGCGCCGACGGCACCTTCGTGCGCTGGATCGAGGAGAACCGGCTGGACGAGAGCCACCCCTATTTCCCCTATGTTTCCCGCCGCGGTCAGGTCACCTTCGGCGAACTGGAAAGCCACGGCGAGACCCTGGTCTGGCAGATGACCACACCGCCGGGCTTCGATCCGACGAAGACCTATCCGGTCGTTATGCAGGTCTATGGCGGGCCGTCAGGCGGCGGCGTCCGTCGCGGCTGGCAGTCGGCGACCAACCAGCTGCTGACCGAGGCGGGCTATATCGTCTTCCGCCTGGACAACCGAGGCGAGGGCGACCGCTCCACGGCGTTCAAACAGGCGCTGTATCTGAAGATGGGCCAGCCCGAGATCGAGGATCAGGTTCTGGGTGCCAACTATTTGAGATCGCTGCCGTTCGTGGATGCTGACCGGATCTCGGCCATGGGCTGGAGCTACGGCGGCTTCATGACCCTGCACATGCTGACAGAGCCAGAAATGGGGCTGACGTCGGCGATTTCCGGCGCCCCGGTCACCGACTGGAGCCTGTACGACACCCACTATACCGAGCGATTCATGTCGACGCCGGAAGCCAATGCAGAAGGCTATGCGGCGTCGGACGTCGTCGATCAGCTGGACCAGTCGACGGGCCGGCTGCTGCTGCTGCACGGCATGGCGGACGACAATGTCATCTTCGAAAACGCCACCCGCGTGATCGACGCGCTGCAGGCCAAGAGCGTGCCGTTCGAAATGATGCTCTACCCCGGCCAGCGCCACGGCATTCGCGGCAATGAACGCCAGTTGCAGCAATGGCGGACCTATCTGGATTTCTTCGACCGCACGATCGGGTCGCGGTCAGCATCGGAATAGGTCCGCAACGGGGTCGGAATCCGCAAGTGAATTTGAGGGGGCTGGAATGAAAACTGTTGGAATAGTCGCGGCGGCGACAGTGGCGGTCATGATGGCAGCTGGCGGCGCAATGGCTCAGGACACGGCGAGCGTGTCCGTGCCCGATCCCCTGGCGCTTAACAGGGCTTGGATCATGAACGCGGCCCAGGACGACCTGCAGACACGCAGCGTGCTGCGCTGGGCCGATCCGGCAACGATGGGTGCCGGACCCTTGCAAGGCGACCTGAGGGGCTACGGGATCCTTCTCAAGGACAATGTTGAGACCGCCGACATGCCCACCACTGCCGGCTCTCTGGCGCTGGCTAGGAACGCCCCTGGCCGGGATGCGCCTTTGGTGACGCGGCTGCGTGAAGCCGGAGTCATAGTGCTGGGCAAGGCCAACCTGTCCGAATGGGCCAACATTCGCTCATCCCAGAGCATCAGCGGCTGGAGCGCCACGGGTGGCCAGACCCTGAACCCCTATGACCCGTCCCGTACGCCCTGCGGCTCGTCGGCGGGCAGTGCGGTGGCGGTGGCGATAGGATTGGCACCGGCGGCGATCGGGACCGAAACGGACGGCTCCATCACCTGCCCGGCCTCGGTCAACGGCATAGTGGGCTTCAAGCCGACCGTGGGGCTGGTCAGCCGGACGCACATCGTGCCGATTTCGCATTCCCAGGACACGGCGGGTCCGATGACCAAGACGGTCGAGGACGCGGCACGGATCATGACCGTCCTCGCCGGTTCCGATCCCCTGGACCCCGCCACGGCCGAGGCCGATGCGCGCAAGGTCGACTACCGCGCCGCCCTGGACGCCGGGTCGCTGAGCGGGGCGCGGATCGGGGTCATGTCCTTCCTGCTGCCGTCCTATTCAGAAGAGACCCGTGCCGCGTTCGAGCGGTCGTTGCAGGCCATGCGCGAGGCGGGCGCAGAGATCGTCGAGATCACTGAGGCCCCGGCCCAGTTCCGTCAGATCGGAGGCTGGGAGCTGACCGTGCTGCTGACGGAGCTCAAGCACGACCTGAACCTGTATCTGGCCTCGACCGATCCGCAGCAGGTGCCGACGCGCACCCTGGCCGACGTCATCGCCTTCAATGCCGCCGAGCCGCGCGAGACCGTGCTGTTCGGTCAGGACCTGTTCGAGCGGGCCGAGGCGACCGGTGGCCTGACCGATCCGGCCTATGTCGAAGCGCGGGCGAAGTCATTGCAGGCGGCCGGGCCGGACGGCATCGACCGGATGATGGCGGACCACCGCGTCGTCGCCCTGATCGCGCCGACCACCTCGCGTGCGTGGACCAACGACCCGGAAGACGAGGACGACATGCAGGGCTCGGCCAGCCGCCTGGCCGCCGTCGCCGGTTATCCGCACCTGACCGTGCCCATGGGCTTCGACCGCGGCATGCCGGTGGGGATCAGCTTCATCGGCGGCAAGTGGGAGGATGCCCGCATCTTGTCGCTGGGCCATGCTTTCGAGCAGAAGACCCAGGCGCGGCGGGTACCGGGAATGGTCTCGCAGCCAGAATAAAGGGCTTAGACAAGTCTAGATAATCCTGCCGCGACAGGTTGGATAAGTCCGGTACTCTCTGGATAGATTGGCGCTTGTGCATACTGACCGGAACCGCGCCCAAGCGAAGCGGTTAGGCCGTAATGGAAAAGCTGTTCGTCCGGTTTGCGACCCTGACCGCCAAGGTGGCGGGCAAGCCGTGGACCTTCATCGCCTGTCTGGCCGTCGTGCTGATCTGGGCGATCAGCGGGCCGATCTTCAAATTCAGCGAGACCTGGCAGCTGGTGATCAACACCGGCACGACCATCGTCACCTTCCTGATGGTGTTCCTGATCCAGAATACCCAGAACCGCGATGGCGCGGCGATGCAGGCCAAGCTGGACGAGCTGATCTTCGCGGTGAAACAGGCGGATGCCCGCTTCATCGGTATCGAGCACCTGACCGAGCGGGAACTGGACGCCATCCTGGCTGAGGTGGAAGCGCGCGGCATCGCTGTGCATCAAGGCAAGCCAGCGCGGGCGATCAAGGGCAAGCCGGCGAAGCGGGCCAGTGACATCGAGGCCGAGCAACCCGCCAAAGCGTCTCCTGTCGGCAAGACCGGCTCCAGGACCAAGGCATGAGCGACCTCGTCGCCAATATCGTAGGCACGGCTGCGGCCCTGTGTTCGATCACCAGTTTCGCACCCCAGATGATCAAAATCTGGAAGGAGCGCGACGCTTCGAATGTGTCGCTGAAAACCTATTCCCTGACCGTGACGTGTTTCGTGCTGTGGACCGTCTATGGGGTGATGACCACGGCCTGGCCGATCATCGTGGCCAACGCCTGCGCCCTGGTCATGGCGGCGGCGGTGCTTGGAATGAAGTGGCGGTTTCGGGACGGAGAGCCGGACTAGGCCCCCCGCAACCTCCCGCGTTTTTCCAGCGTGATGGTGTCGGCGTCGAAGCGGATCCAGGCGGGCTCCATGACCTGTAGCACATTGCCCGGCTCGACCTCGAAGGCGCGGCCAAAGACGGACTGGGCGCGGGTGCCGCCACCGAACTGATACAGTTCGCCCCATTGCTGGATCGGCCCGTCCGACGGCAGCAGCAAACCCAGCGACGGCCGGTCGTCCAGCGGGATGAACCAGAAGGGGCCTTCCTCATCACCAACCGTGGGTCGCAGTGCCTCGCCGGGGCCGGTGGTCACGAAGTCGGGGCCATAGGCGCGCTGGAACTCGGCCATGCCGCCAGCGCCGTCCAGAAGCCCCTGATAGGCGACCAGCAACGCCTTGAACTCCGGCGTACGGCTGCGCTGGGCGATCAGCTCGGCGTCGGCAGTCGAGGCCGTGGCCGCAGGTGCGAACAGGGTGGAGGCGCGGCTGGTCGATGGGCGGGGTGAGGGGGGTGAAGCAGCCGTAACCGGGGCCGTGGGTTTGCGTGCTGGTCGAGCCGGAGCCTTTTCGAAGAAATCTTCCGCCAGATCGCCGGGACCCCGCGCCTCGGTCTGATCGGGGAAGGGCTCGAGCGGTTGATCGTCGTGGGTCAGCGGGCGCGCGAGGGCTCCATCCATGCGCCGGCGCAACTGGGCGACCTCGGCGGACAGGGTCTCGATCTGGCGCTGCTGGTGGGACAACAGCCGGTGCAGAGTCTCCAGCGTGACTGCGCCATCTGTGGTGTCGCCTGGGTCGCGCCTCGGAAGAGTTGCAGCGGCATCGGCAGTCGAACCGTCCGATGGCTCATACTGCGGTTCGGCTCCGGTCTTCTTCCTGCCGCCCAAGCCCCACAGTCGGTCCCCGGCCACGGTCAGATATCCCTGACGACGATGCGGCGGTCGCGCTCGATCAGGGGCAGGGCCATGATCGATACCAGTTCGCGCAACGCCGTTATAAAGGGCGGCTCGAACGGCTGGGCATCCTCGTCGGTGAAGGCGTCGGCGTCCAGGTCGTGCAGCGTATCCGACAGGCTCTGTCGAACCTTGGCGCGGATGTCGTTCAGGGCCCCGCGTTGTTCAACGTCGATGTTGATGTCGGTCAGCTTGCGCAGGGCGATCAGGAACCGGCTGAGGTGGGCCAGTTCGATGCGGTCGACCTCGGTCGCGCTTTGCAGGGCCGTCAGGGGGGCGGTCGCCAGGGCCTGCGTCTCCACGCCCCCGACCATGACGTCGACATCCTCGCCCAGGACGGCCAGGCGGCTTTCGCCGCCCGCCGGGTCTTCGCGGCGGTCGACCAGCAGGCCTTGCGCGACCTCATGCTTGGCCTCGTGCGGTCCGGAGAAGCGGAACTGGATGGCGACATCGGCCGGATTGTATTCCGCCGCCGCGATGGCCAGGCGGACCAACTGGGTCAGCTCGTCGTCCGAGCCGCCCGTGTGGAACTGGCGGAACAGGGTCGAGCCGCGCCCGGCAAAGGCGACGGTCAGCCGGTCCAGATCGGCCCGGCGCAGGCCCGAGTCCGGATCGGCCACCAGCTGACCCAGCACCAAGCCAACGTAGTACATCAGCCCGCCCAGAGCGACGGAGGCGACCTGTTGCAGGCCCAGGCCTGCAGGCTCGGACGCCAGCAGGCCGAAGTTGTCCGCGAATCGCTGGGCGAAGGCCGGCTTGTTGACATACAGCTCGACGAAATCGCGGCGACCATCCGCGCTGAGCGGATCGCCCTCGCTGAGGCCGGTCGAGACCTCGCTCATGTCGATCTTGCGCAAGACCTCGGGATTGTTGGCCAGATAGGCGGTGAAGAAGTCCCCGCCCGCGACCTTGAACGAGTTGCGCCAGAATGGCTTGCCGTCCCGCCACAGGGCGATGTCGGTGGTGCCGCCGCCGATGTCGAGCACCAGCATCAGCTTCTCGGCCCCCTGCGTCACGAAGACATGGGCGGCCGCGGCCCCCTCGGTCTTGCGCAGGAAGGTCGGGCGGCCATTGGCGGTGGTGTCGCCGGGCGGGCCGAACAGGGCGGACCAGTTACGGCGCAGCTCGTTCTCCAGCTGGCGGTGCTGCGACGGCTTGAAGGCCTGCGGATAGGAGAAGCGCCAGTCGATGGCCAAGGGATCGGTGCCCTCCGCGACCAGTTCGGCGGCCGACATCATCATGATCTGGCGCAGGAAGTGGGTGGCCAGGGCACGCTCGGACTGGGTCTCACCCCACTTCAGTCGGAACTTCAGCAGCCCCGCGCCGGTCCATTCGCGGAAGATGTTGTCCGACATGCCCAGATCGGCCTGTCGCGCGATGAAGCCGTCGAAGTTCGGCACGAAGAAGACATTGTCGGCAAAGCCGTGCTGATGCATCCGCCCCTCGCGGACGCGGGCCTGAAGCTCCGGCGGCAGGGCCGGGCGGAACTCGCGCAGCTTGGCCACGGTGGGGAAGGGGGTCTCGTGCTTCTGCAACGGGAAGAAGCCGAGGTATTGCCCGACCAGCTCCTCGCGGCGCCGCGCCTGTTTGGCGCGCACGCCGAACGGGAAGACGATCCGGTCCTGGAACGCTAGCCGCTCGCGCAGGCCGTTCCGCTCCGTATAGACCACGGTGTTGGTGGTTCCGAAGTCGACGGCCACCTTGGCCTCCAGCGCCGAGGATCGGGTCTGGGCGAACCGGACCAGCGCCATGCCGGCGGGCACGAAGTCGCCAGTTGCCGTCTTGCGGGCGAAGAAGACCGCATCCGCGCCGCCGGGGAGGTGATGAAGCTCGGCCACGCCCTGATCGGTGGCGGTGAAGCCGATGCGTTCGACCAGAACCTCCTGCTGGCCATTAGCCGTCGTGCCGCGCACGGTTGAGATGCGCTCGGGCTGAAGCGCCGAGGCGGGCGGGACGAAGCCGAACAGGTCGTCGATCGCCAGTGAGGAGGAGTCCGACCACAGCCGGATGCGACGCGCGCGGTCGGACATATCCAGCGAGGCCCCGCGCACCTGACTGGCCATCACCTCGGCGGTGACGGCGAACCGGGGCCGCATGTAGTAGTTGATGCTGGCGGTGAAGTGCAGGAAGGTCCAGCGCCAGCCGGGAGCCTGGAAGTTGGGCCAGAAGGCCAGGTCGTCCGGGACCTGAAGCACCTGTTTGCTCTGGTCCGCGCGGGGCAGATCGCGGCGTACCGCATGCGGACGGCCGGATTGAAGCCGTAGCCGCAGGCGGACCACGGCGTCGCCGGAACTTGGCGACATATCCAGCGCCTCGGCCAGGCCCTGACCGGGCACCAGCATCAGGGCCAGCGGCGACAGCGGCAGCAAGGCCGACTGGAAGGCGGCGGGGTGTGCCTCGTTGATCGTCTGGCTGTCCAGGGTGATCAGGCTGTCGGTGAACAGGTCGGACGGGCGGATGACCAGCCAGCCCTCGGCCTCGGCCTCCTGGCGGATGATGTCGAAGGTGGCGGGCCGCATGGCGTCGGCCAGGCTGTGCCTACCCCAGACCGAGATGGATTCCGGGCGCTTGCCCAGGGTCTCGGCCAGGTCCGGATCGACCAGGATCGCGCCCTTGAACAGGCTGCGAGCCGGGGGCGACAACTCGATGGCCGCGTCGGCCTCGGTCGGGGGCACGCTGGTGCCGTCGAACTGCCACGTAGAGCCCAGCACCTGGGCATGCAGCGCGCTGGGCCAGGCCAGGTCGATGGTGGCCGGGTTCAGGCCGCGCACTTCTGGTGCGGCCTTTGCATTGGCGGCCCGATGGAAGGCCTCCAGCGCCTGGGCCAGACCGCCACGCAGCCTGGGTTCCAGATCGTCGCGGGCGCTGAGCCGCGTCCACATCTGGCGGATGTAGTCGGCCAGGATGCGGAACTGACGCTCCGACAGGGCCGCGTCGATCGGGTCGGACAAACCGTCCTTCAGCCACGGCACATCGGGACAGCGCACCTGCTCCGACGCGCGGCCTGCGGCGACCAGGCTGGTCGGGGTCAGGAAGCCCAGCGGGCGACCGGGCCCGAAGGCGAAGGCCCCGGCCCCGCCGCGTTCCTGGATCATCAGGGCGACGGGACGTTTCCAGCTGAGTTCCGGCACCAGTACGCGTGCGGGCTCCAGGTCCAGCAGGGTGCGGGCGAACAGGCTGTTGCGGCGGCTGGCTTCCAGATCGACGGGTTGAGCCGTCAGCGTATAGGCCGCGCTGAACTCTGGCATCAGGGCGATGGTCGCGATCAGGGCGCGCCACTGGGGCAGGACGGTCGTGTGCAGGGGGTGGGACGCATCGAACAGGGCGCGGTCGAAGACCAGCATCTGGGCCCAGGGGTCCGGGATGCTCTTCACATCGCTGCGTTCGGCCTGTTTCTCGCCGATGAACAGGGCGTCGGCCAGCTTGTCGAGATGATCGATCGGGGTCCAGGCCCCGGCCTTCTTGGCCTCAGCCAGGGGGCCGTCGGTGATGATCGGCGGCAGGTTGTAGGTGTACAGTCCGCTGTGACGCATCTCAGGTCCTCGTCGCGGCGGGCGGTTGAACGTCGGCAAAGGCGTGCAGGGCCGAAACGAACCAGCCCAGGCCACGCTGGTTGACCTCCGGAGCCGTCTCGTTCGTCAGGCGGCCCATCAAATCGGCGGCGGTCGGCGGGGCCTCGCCCGTCTCGCCCGGCATGACGATGCTGCCATAGGCGTCATCGTAGTCGGCCCCCTCGAAGGCGCGGGGCACCTGGACCGGCAGGTTCGGACGCTCGCCTGGGCGGATGAAGGCGTCGGTGTTCCACAGGCCGAAGTTGATGCGCGCACGGCGGGCGTGCAGCTCTATCCCCCCGGCCCAGCCCAGCACCCAGCGGCAATAGGCGTCCAGCGCGGCGACCTCAGCCTCGGCAGGGGTAGCGTCGAACTTGATCGTGTCGATGCGCTGGCGGCGATACCAGGGATCGGTACGGAACGCCTTGAACAGGCCCGAGCGAGGTCGGCTGACCAGCGGGCCCCAGTGCTTCCAGGCCACGGCAAAACGCAGCAACTGCCCCAGCTTGTGATAGGGCGCGTCCGGGTCATTGTCGGGCGAAGGCAGGTCGGACCAGGTCAGGGCGTCGGCGGAGGTGCGCGCGCTGGCCAGAACCTGACCAGACACACCCTTCAGGTCCGCATTGAAGAAGCGGCAGGCGGCCAGGGCTCCGAACAGCTCCGGAGCCAGCGGCGGATTGGCCTGACCATTGGCCCCGCGGCTGTGATAGCCCAGCGCAAACGGACGGTCCCAGCCGACCAGATACAGTTGGTCGAAGATCGGCTCGTCCCGCAGCAGGTCGGAATAGTGTTTTAGGGCGCTCTTGGACTGGAGCACCAGTTCCTCGGACAGGGCGACATTGTCGCGTGAGGCGTCGCCGTCGCGGCCCGGCGGGTCGAAATCGAAATAGGGCAGCATCAGCACGCCGCCGATGTGAACGTTGGACGCCCCCTGCGGCAGGCGACGCCGGATCAGCCGGGCCAGGGTTGGAAAGCCTGCCGCGCCCGTGCCGCCGAAGACGGAGCCGACCAGCAGGACGCGCACCTCTGTGGCACCGCGTGCGGCATCCAGAGCCGTGGTCAGCTTGTCCCAGAACTCGATATCGTCCTCGATGCGCGAGGCCATGGCGGCGGCACCGATGTGCGGACGGCCGCGATAACCCTCGTCCAGCGGCAGATCCTGTTCGGTGTCGGCGGCGCTTGTACCTTGCGCGAACAGGCCGTCGAACAGCTGGCGCTCGCCCGTCGGCATGGATTCACGGTCGAAGATGCGGGCCAGCGATGCGGCCTTGTCCGGATGCGGGATCCAGACTTCTTCGGCCGGCGAAAGCGACTGGATGTCTGTGGCGAACAGGGGACTGCCGCCCAGCACATGCGCGCCGCCTGTGCTGCGCCACAGGGCCCGCGCGCTGACGATGGTGGCCAGCAGCTGGGCCGTGCGACCGACATTCCCATTGGAGCCGTCCTGATCGACCAGGCCGACGGTCAGATTGTCGCCCGCCAGACCGGCGACGGCGGCGTGCAAGGTCGATTCGACGACCTTGGCCCCGGTGCCCCCGACCCCGATCAGGATATTGACGGCCATCAGCGGCTCCTGCCGATCGGAATGAGCACAGTGGCCATCGGCACCGAGGCGCGCAGCACGGCGGGTGCGGCCAGGGCGGTCGAGACATAGTAGCTGAGCCAGCTCAGGATGATGCCGCCCGCGATGAAGCCGCCGGTCGCCGTGGCCGTGGCCTCTGCAGCCGGGCCCTGTCGGTTGAAGGTCAGCCACAGCAGGATTGCGGCCGCGACGGTGACGACCAGATAGCCGACCAACCAGACGCCCTGCGCGGTGCGCTGAGTCTCTGGGCGACCGACCTTCGACACCTGGCCCCAGGCGAGCAAGGTCCAGCCCAGGGCGACGGCGGTGGTGATGATCATCAGCTTCATGAAGCCGTCGACCAGGCCGTCAGCGGCGCGCTTGCGCTGGGTCTCCATCTGGTTGCCCAAGGCGTTTGTGGTGACGGTGCCACCGCCATCCAGGGCTCCGTTGAGGGCGGCGTCCAGCGCATTGCCCTGATCGACCGTCGCTGGTGCGCTGGTGGTCATCGGGGCGGGTTCGAGAAAGCGTGCGCTGGCCGTTTGCCAGGTCAGCAGACCCCAGCCGAGGGCGAAAACGATGACGCCCGTGACGAGCACGACGGCGAGGGCCTGAAGCCAGTTGCGGGTCATCGAGAACTCCAGAAAGGGGCAGGCATCGAAGGTGTCAGGGCTCGACCCTCACCAGAACCGCCAGACTGGCCAGTGGCAAGCCCTGCGGCGGAGTGGTTTCGCGCAATCCCGCCTCAAGCTGCTCGGCGAAAGCGGCAAGATTGAGCGTGGGGAAGAAGGCGGGCGACGCGGCCGAGACGGCGCGGGCGCGGTCGGGCGAGACGCTCCAGTCACGCATCCACTTGGTCTCGGGCGGAGCGGCAGTAAAGTTGTTCGTCGTCAGCTGACCCTGAATCAGATAGTCGCTGCCCGCGACCAGGGCGGCGGCGGATCGACCGTCCAGCGTGAAGGTCGCGCCGTTCGGGCCGTCCGGACGCCAGGCTCCGGACAGGGCGGGCTGGCTTTCCCAAGCTCCGGCCCCACAGCCGCCCGCGCGACGCCAGACCTGGGTCTGGCCGCCCAGTTTCCCGCGCCAGACCGCGCCGGGCAGGATGCGGGCATCGGCGACGACGGGGATGCGCAGGCTGGCCTGGCCGGTGCGCAACTGGTCCAGGCTGACGCGGACCTGGGGCAGGGCCTCGGACTGATCGCCGTCGATCAGGCGCTGGGCGGCGATGTCGCCGGTGGTCTGGACCGGGGCGCTGGCCCCGAGCCAGGCGGTCGCGGGCTCGGGCGTGAACAGGGCAAACTTGCTGCGGTCGGCGCTCAGGGCCGGGCTGCCGGAACGGGACAGGGTGCGATAGGCAGACAGCACTTCCGATCGGCTGCCGACCAGAAGGATAAAGAGCGGCCGCTCGCGGGCCCCGGCATGCGTGCCGACGCCCGGCACGTCATAGACGGGACCGGCATAGGGTGAGCGCAAGCCGATGATGCCGATCGACTTTCCCTTGGCCAGCAGGGCGCGGATCGGCTGACCCAAGGCGATCTCGGCGCTGCCCTGAAACGCCGTGTTGGATAGCCAAAGGTCTGTAACGACGACGTCCAGACCGGGACCGGAGCGGTCGGCGATACGGGTCAGGACGCTGTCGATGCGGCTTTCCTGATTGTCGCAGTTCGCCAGGCTTCCGCAGCGATAAAAGGCCGTCGAGGCGAGGCCGGAACCGGAGGGCAGGGGGCTGATCCGCTCGCCGAAACGCAGCCACTGAGCCTGGACCCCGGCCTCACGAGCGTGACTGGCCAGCAATGGCTGGAGGTCGCCGAGCGGTCGCACGGAATCGGTCGCGCCATCGACATAACCAGCGATGCTTTCGGACCCGTCCCAGAAGACCCGCATTGGACCGTTGGCAACACTCACCGGGGGGCGCAGGGCCGGGGCGGCCCCGTCGGGCGCGCACAATGCCCCGATCACACGATCGCCGCACGCTCCAAGAAGCAGGGTGGTCGCGAGGGCGGCGCAGGCAAAGAGTTTGCTGACGGGCAACGAACTCCCCATACGCTCGGTTGCGGATTAAGGGCTTGGTTTACTACGCTCTTCGCGCGACTGTCCATGCTGCTTCACGGGGGTCTTCTTGTCCGGTTCGCCGATTTCCATCGCCTTCGTGATCGAAGGCCAGACGGTTCGACTGGGCGATCCCAACCAGTGGCGAGCGGCGGTGAAGCATGGCGACCTGACTCCAATGACGCGCATCGTCGTGGCCGAGGACGGGGGCCAGGTCTACAGCGGCCCGGCCTCCGGCTATGAAGGGCTGAAATCACTGTTTCAGGCGGAAGAGGCGTCTGAACATCCTCCTGTTGTAGACGACAGCGCCCCTGGCCAGTCGCCGGTGATTACACCGGCTTTTGAGGTGCCGGCCCCGACGGTAGCCTCGTCCGCTTCTGCTCCAGACCTGACGCCGAACGCGGCGCCAGAGCTGCCTGTATGGCAGCAGCCCCGTCCCCAGCGCTGGCCTGTGCCCGAGCCGCCGACCATCCCGCGCACAGCGACAGCGGCGGACGCCGAGGCCTGGCGTGCCGGGCAGCGCCCGCTGCCGCCACCGAAGAAGAAAAACAATGCCGGTTTGGGGTGTCTTGTCCTGATCGTCGTGCTGGCTGGGGCGGGCCTGTTGCTCTCTCGCTGCGCCGGAGACGCAACACGCCGCGCCGAGGTGCGGTATGCCGAGACGCAGACGGTCGTGACGGACGGCCCTGACGGTGCGCCACGTGGCATGCTGAACCGGGGGGATACCATTACAGTCCTGTGGCCGCGTACAGGCCAGCCTCAGGAATGGTTGCAGGTACAGGGCGGACGTCTGGATGGCGGTTATGTGCGGCAAGAGGCCCTGTCCGATCGCCGACGCCCAACCATCGTTCTGACCGACCGGACGCGGACGATCACGACAGAGGACGTGCGTGTGCGGGCCGATCCGGCAGGTGAGCCGCTGGACGTCGTCAACACTGGTGATCAGGTCCGCGAAATCGGCGTCACCGAAAATGGCTGGTCCGAGATCGAATATGGCCAGGGCGTTGCCTATGTCGCCACGCGTTACACACGCGCTCCGCGTCGATAAAGGTCAGCCCAGCACCTTGGCGCGATCGCGTTCCAGATAGGCGACGATGTCAGCAACGGTCGTGCGTGTCTCGCGTGTCTTGGCATAGGCGTGGGCCGTGCGCGGCCTGCGGTCAAACCAGATCTGGTCGACCACTTCGTCTGGGCGGGTCGCGGCCAGCCAGTCGATGGTGTCGGCCCCTTCGGCGTCGTTGCGCAGGATGGGGGCCAGAACCTTGCGGAACTTGGGCAGGGACGTCTTGACCCCTGCCGTATCCGCCCAGCCCGGATGGACGGCATAGGTCTTGATGCGCTTGCCCGCGAAAGCCTCGCGCCAGTGCTCAGCCAAGGCCATCTGGGCTCGCTTGTGCGAGGCATAGGCTGCGAAGCCGTTGAACTTTTCCTGCGGGATATTCAGCATCGATTTGTTCAACGGCACATTATAAAGGCCGCCCGAGACCACATTGATGATGGCCGCGCCGGGTTTCAGTCCGCCCTGCGCCTGAAGCTGTTCGGTCAAGATGTAGTGGCCCAGAAGATTGGTCGCATAGGAGGTCTCGAAGCCTTCTGCTGTCGCCTCGAACTCGCGCATCAGCAGGCCGACATTGTTGACCAGAACGTCGTACTGGACTGCACCAATCTCCGGCCGTCGGGTCAGGGCCGAAACCGCCGCCATCGATGACAGGTCGCAAACGACAGGCAGAACGGTGCCCGGCATCGCTGCCGTTTCGGCGACGAGCGCATCCAGGGCTTTCAGGTTACGGCCGACGGCATGCACGGTTGCGCCCTTGGCCACGGCCTTCAGCGTCGCGGCCTTGCCCAGGCCGCCCGTCGCACCCGTGATCAGCCAGGTCTGGCCGCCGTAGTCGGCGCGCACCGGCCGGAACGGCAAACCTCGCGCGATGTAGCCGACGCGGGTGAACGACGGGGCGAACCGGCCGTAGAAATTGACCGATTTCATCAGGGCCTGAAGGGCGGGCAGTTCGGCCATGAGTGTCGCTCCGATCCTTGCGAGAACGTTTCCTCGCCGTCGCTTTCATTAAGATACTAATCAGGCCTGACGGCTTGGCAAGCGACTTGTTATTCTGGACTGAGCGGTTATCAGTTCTGGAAAGCAAGTGACGTCAGGTGCCCGATGCATGAACCGATCCGCGTGATTCAGTGGGCTACAGGCTCTATGGGCAAGGCCTGTCTTCGGGCCATACTGGACGATGCGCGGTTCCGGCTGGTCGGCCTGTTCGTCTATGGCGAAGACAAGGTGGGACGCGACGCAGGCGACATTGCCCGGCGCGAAGCGACGGGCGTGATCGCCACCCGGTCGATCGATGACATCCTGGCCCTGGACGCCGATGTTGTCCTGCACTGCCCGCGCCTGTCGGCCCCTTATACGGGCCATGACGCGGATGTTCGACGGCTGCTGGAGTCGGGCAAGAACGTCATTTCCATCAATCACTATTTCGAACCGGTGGCGCTGGGCGCGGACTATGCGACAGCGCTGGAAGCCAGCGCGTTGAAGGGCGGGGCGACCCTTGCGGGGACGGGGGTCAATCCGGGCTGGGTGGCCGAGCGGATGGCGGCCCATGCGGCGGCGGTGTGCCTGTCGCATCGCAATGTCGCGACGCGCGAGATCATTGACTGCTCGGGTGTGCCCAGTCCGGACTATGTGTTCGGCTCGCTGGGGTTCGGGGCGACACCCGATGCCATTGATCTGAAGAATGGCGATCTGGCGCAGACCTTTACGGCCATGTTTTCGCAAAGCGTGGCGGGATTGGCGGCGCGGCTGGATGTGTCACTGGACGGGTTCGAGGCGGATCACGAGATTGGCCTCGCGTCGCGTGACCTTCAGGTTGCGGCCGGGCTGATCCCGCAGGGCACGGTTTCGGCCACCACCTGGCGCGTACATGGACTGAGCCGAGGTCAGCGCCGGATTACCCATTCAGTAAGCTGGATCATGGACCCGAGTGACCCGGCATTCGTGGGCAAGCCGCACTGGGAAATCGAGATCGATGGCCTGCCGGGCGTCCGGATCGCCATGGACCTTGTCGACACGGCCCCGGACGGTGTGCGTACCAAGCCGGAACAGTTCGCGGTCGCGGCCATGGTTCTGGACGCCATCCCCAAGGTGGTCGCGGGACCGCCCGGATTGATGCGTTTGTGAGCCGATCCGGCTTGCCCGCTAACGCAAGCCATGTCACTTTCATTCAAAGACTAAAAACGTGAGAAGAGGAAACGACCATGGCCGATCGCGATCCGGAACTTCAGGCGCTGCTCGACAAGAAGGCGATCGAGGAGACGCTGCTCCTGTTCCTGCGCGGCTGCGACCGGGCCGATCCGGAACTGGTCGAGCAAGCCTACTGGCCTGACGGTTGGGAGGACCACGGGGGTACTTTCGACGGCCCTGCGTCGGAATGGATCGCGGTGATCAAGGAGCGTCTGCCCAAGGCCGGGTTGATGAACCACCTGGCCATGAACCTGATCGTCGAGCTGAAGAGCGCCACGACGGCGACGGCGGAATGCTACATTCTGACCGCCTCGCGCCTGAAGGTGAAGGGCGAGATGTTCGACACCCGCACCCTGGCCCGCTGCGTCGATCAGATGGAAAAGCGTGGCAATGAATGGCGCATCCTTCGCCGGACCATGTGCTGGGAATGGAACGAAGAGCACGAACTGTCCGAGACCTGGGCGCGCGGGGCGATCACCAACGATGCCAGCCTGCTGCGCCGGGGTGCCAAGAAGCCCGAAGACATCATCTACACCGCAGCCTGAGGCGACGATCATGGAGGTTCAGGGCTGTATCGCCATCGTCACCGGAGCCAATCGCGGCATCGGTGAAGCCTTCGTCAGGGTATTGATCGAGGAAGGGGCGGCCAAGGTTTATGCCGGGGCCCGCGATCCCGCCTCGGCGCGCCATCTCGAAGAGGCCTATCCCGGCAAGGTCGTGGCCGTGGCGCTCGACGTCTCCAAGCCTGATCAGATAGCCGCCGCCGCCGCCGCCTGTCCGGATGTCTCGGTCGTGGTCAACAATGCCGGGGCCTTCACCAACCGCCTGCTGATCGGTGCCGAGGACATGAGCGGCGCGCGCGAGGAAATGGAGGTCAACTATTTCGGTCCGGTCGGCATGGCGCGGGCCTTTGCACCCGCGCTCAGGGCGAACGGCGGGGGCGCAATCCTGAACGTCTTGTCGGTGGGTGGCATTCTCGCGGCCCCGAACATGGGCGGCTACAGCCCGTCAAAGTTCGCCATGCGGGCGGCGGGCAGCTGCATTCGCGCCGAACTGGCCGACCAGGGCACGACCGTGACCTCGCTGATCGTCGGCTCGGTCGATACGCGCATGGCCTCGCATGTGAAGGGGGCCAAGGAGGCACCGGAAGACATTGCCCGCGCCTCACTGAGGGGCATCACGCGCGGCACTGACGAGATCGACACCGACCGCTTCGCTATCGAGAGCCGCGCCGCCATGGCCCGCGATCCCAAGGGGCTGGAGCGTCAGATGGCCAGGATGCTGAAAGCCAAGGACATATCCACCGGTCGGTAAGACCGCACATCATCACTCGGGGGAGACAAGACCATGCCTGAACTACAGGATATCGCCATCGTTCTCGGGGCGAACTTCGCGATCTGCGTCGTCTGTTTCATCGCCCTGTGGGGTGTCGCCTGCGCGATCAGGGACGTGACCTTCGTCGATGCATTCTGGGCCATCGGGCTTGCTCTTATGGCGGTGACGACCTTTTTCCTGGCTGACGGGGCAGAGGCGCGTCAGCAACTGATGCTGGTCGTGGCGGTGGTCTGGGGCCTGCGTCTTGGGCTCTACATCCTGTGGCGCTGGCGCTCGCACGGACCGGACCGGCGCTATGTGAAGATGCTGGCGCGGGCGCAGGAAAAGGGCGCGAGCTTTCCCAAGGCGGCCTGGACTAACGTCTTTGCACTTCAGGCCCCGCTGATGTGGGTCGTCAGCTTGCCGGTACAGCTGGGCCAGATATCGGACCAGCCGACGAGCATAGGCATCGTGGGCTGGATCGGGGCGGTGTTGGCGGTGTTGGGCATCCTGTTCGAAAGCCTGGGCGACTGGCAGCTGGTGCGGTTCAAGGCTGATCCGGCCAATCAGGACAAGGTGCTGTCCAGTGGCCTGTGGCGCTACACCCGGCACCCGAACTATTTCGGCGACCTGTGCGTCTGGTTCGGCCTGTTCCTGATCGCGGCGGAGACGACCCTTGGCCTGTTCAGCATCGTCGGCTGGCTGGTTCTGCTGGTCCTGTTCCTGAAGTACAGTGGAGGGCCGTCCTATGAGAAGCGGTTGACCTATCACCGCCCCGGCTATGCCGATTATATCGCCCGGACCAGTTCGCTGGTCCCCTGGCCGCCAAAGGCTACGTCGGACGTGAAATAGGATCGGCTGATGCGACGTCCGGCCAACCCTCGCACGCTCAGCACGCCCGGCGTTGCGGTGCCATCGCCCCGCGCCGTGGGGGCGCTGCTGAACATCCAGGCCGCGCGTGATCCGGACCGTCCGGCTCTGACGTTCGAGGGCGTGACGATCAGTCGGGGGGAACTGGCCGCGCGGGTCAACCGGCGGGCCCGGACGATGGCGGCGGCAGGGGTCAAGGCCGACGATTTCGTGGTTGTCGCTCTGCCCAATGGTCCTGCATTTCTGGAAGTCGCCTATGCGATCTGGGGGCTGGGCGCGACGCCTGTGCCGCTGTCGCATCGGCTGGCCAATGGCGAACTGGCGGACATCCTCGATCTGGTCCAGCCGGCGCTGGTCGTGATCGATGACACCGGTCGAGCCGGTCCCTGGCCCGTTCTGACTCCGTCGCAAACCCATGATGCCCGCCAGGACGGCGGCCCCCTGCCGGAGATCGCCTCCACCCATCTGAAAGCCATCGCCAGCGGGGGCAGCACAGGGCGGCCCAAGGTCATCGTGGACATGGCTCCGGCCCTGGCCGATCCCGATGTGCCGTTGCTGGGGATGCGGCCGGATGATGTGCTGTTGAATCCCGGCCCGCTGTACCACGCCGCCCCGTTCGGAATGACCTGTTTCGCCCTGGGATGGGGTCTGCACGTCATCATCATGCCCCGCTTCGACGCCGAGGAAACGCTGCGTCTGATCGACAGGCACAGGGTCAACTGGCTGTTTCAGGTGCCCACCATGATGCATCGTATCTGGGTTCTGCCAGACGAGATCAGGGGTCGGTATGACGTTGGCTCACTGGATGCCGTCGTCCATATCGCCGCCGCCTGTCCGTCTTGGCTGAAGAAGAACTGGATCGATTGGGTCGGGGCCGAGACGGTGTGGGAGCTCTATACCGGCACCGAGGCGCTTGGCGGGACGTCGATCAGCGGCACCGACTGGCTGGCCCATCCCGGCTCGGTGGGGCGCGTGCTGCCCGGCTATGAGCTGAAGGTGCTGGACGAGGCAGGCCAGCCGTGTGCGCCGGGTCAGGTGGGCGAGATCTACTTCCTGCCGCAGCGGGGCAGGGGGGCGACCTACCGCTACATCGGGGCCGAGCCCAAGGCGAAGGGCGAGTTCGAGACCTTGGGCGACATGGGTTATCTGGACGAGGAAGGCTTTCTGTATCTGGCCGACCGACGGGTGGACCTGATCGTGACGGGCGGTGCCAATGTCTATCCCGCCGAGGTCGAGGCGGCGATCGATGCCTGGCCGGGTGTGCAGTGCAGTGTGGTCATTGGCCTGACTGACGTCGACATGGGCCAGCGCGTGCATGCGATCGTAGAAACGGCGGACGGCACCCTGGACGAAGAGGGTTTGCATGCCTTCCTGTCAGTGCGGATCGCGCCCTACAAACGGCCGCGGACATTCGAGGTCACGACTGAACGCCTGCGTGACGACGCGGGCAAGGTCCGGCGCGGAGCCTTGCGGCAGGCGCGGATGGCACCTGCCGCCTGAGCCTACTTGCCCGACGCCGCCGCCGGGTCCTTCATCTGGAAATAGTCGCGCCAGGCGACGATCTTTCCGGCGTCGTTGAACTCGATGATCCCCATGTAGGGATGGGAGACAGAGACACCGTCGGCGTTGACATAGTCCTCGCGGCCTTCGGTCAGGACCATGGTGTCATTCTGGGCCCAGTGGGTCAGGACCCAGGCTGTGTCCGAGTGGTTGGCCCAGTATTTCGTGATGAACCTGTCGACCCAGTCCCGCCCGATCAAAGGGCGGGTCCCGACATGGTAGTGGTACTCCACGTCCTCAGCGAAGGCGTCCAGAAAGGCGGCCTTGTCTCGTGTCTTAGAGACCTCCATCAGCGCCTTCAGGCGCTCGATCGGCGTCATGCCGACGCCGCCTCGGGCTTGGCCTCCGGCCTGGCGGGCGCGTGAACCATCGAGGTATCGTAGTAGTCGCGCATCCGGGTGATCAACCCGTCCCGCAGTTCGAACACCTGGACGAAGGGGTTATCCATGCGCGTGCCGGTCGAGCGGTCGACGAGGACTTCCATGCCCTCGACAAAGAGCACATTGCCCGCCTCCGCCGAGTGCAAAATCTTCCATTCCTGCTGATCGAAACCCTGTTCGTAGTTGGCCAGGAATTTGCGCATCTTGTCCTTGCCGACGGCGGGGCGTTTTGTGGGGTGCCAGTGGTATTCGATGTCGTCGTCCAGGGTGGCGATGAACCCTTCGACGTCGCGTTTTTTCCACGCCGCCATCATGGCCTCGACGGCTTTCATGTGCTCGCCCATGTCGTCTCTCCTGTTGTTCCCTGACGAAACGCTAGGACGATAAGTCTGTTTAAGCAAGTCAAAATGGTCTGCGGATGCAAGCGACGATCCTGCCCACTTTCAGGCCTTTTCTCGAACCTTGCCGGCTTTCATCAGGACGTCGGCCATGCTCAGCTTTCCCTGGCAGGCACTGCACGCGACGACCGGGTTCAGAGCCGCGCCACACTTGTGCTTGATCCGCACCGGCGGCCCTGCCTTGTCCTTCAGCCAGGTGTCCGCCCAGGTCATCATCGACAGTGCGTGAGGATAAAGGTCCATGCCCTTCTTGGTCAGCCGGTACTCATAGCGGGGCGGGGTGATCTCATACAGCCGCCGCTCGAAAATGCCTGACAGCTCCAGCGTCCGCAGACGGTCTGTCAGGATGTTGGAGGCGATCCCCAGCAGGCTCTGCATCTCGTCGAACCGGTGCACGCCGAAATACTGGACGCTGACCACCAGGGCGGTCCAGCGGTCGCCTAACAGATCGACGAGTTCGATGGTGGGAGCCTCGTCACTGGGCTGGCGGCGGCGGTGCATGCGCTGCACTGGCAGGCTTTCCATGCCTTCCCCCGGCCCGGGTGTGAAGGTGCAACTGTGCAAGGTCAGCGGCTCCCCGCAGTCGCCACAGCGCAGTTCGGGCAACATGGCCTTGCCGCAGGTCTGGTGGGTAAACACGATCGGTGCGCGACCGCCGCCGACGCCCCAGCGCACCCCCCAGCCCCACATCAGCAGCATGCTGTCGAACAGGCCCAGGCCGCGCGGCGTCAGGTGATAGCCCATGCGCGCACCGTCTTCACGGTGTGGGCGCTTCTCCAGAATGCCGTGCCTTTCCAGCCCCTGCAGGCGGCTGGACAAGGTGCTGCGCGCGCCGCCGAGGCGGGCGTGGAACTCTTCGAAGCGGCTGGCGCCCAGAAAGGCCTCCTGCACGACCAGCAGGCTCCAGCGATCGCCCAGCGCGTTCAGCGCCCGGTTCACTGAACTCTTTGGAACCAGCCGGGATTTCGGCGCACCGCGAGAAGACATAGGCTTGTCTTAGCGGTCTAAGGTCCAGAAGTTCAAGCGACTGTCAGCTTCTGTCGGCGCACTTGCAGACCCGCGCTCTCCCGATCAAAGGTTGCAGGCGTAACGCCCTCGGCACGCAGGCCGGTTTTCATGATCTTGTTCGTGGGTGTCTTGGGCAGTTCGGCCTCGATCCGCACATAGCGCGGCACCATGAAATGGGTCATGCGCGGGATCAGCCATTCGATCAGCGCATGGGGGTCCAGGGTCGCGCCGGGCATGGGGGCGACGGCCACCATCACCTCTTGCTCTCCGCCGGGCAGGTCGATGCCATAGGCCGCCACCTCACGCACAGCGGGGTGGGCATTGACCTCGATCTCGATCTCCAGAGACGACATGTTCTCGCCGCGTCGGCGGATCGCGTCCTTCTTGCGGTCGATGAAGAAGAAGCATCCTTCCTCGTCGCGGCGCATCAGGTCGCCGGTATGGAACCAGCCGTTACGCCAGGCCGAAGCGGTCGCTTCTGGATCACCCAGATAGCCGCTGAACAGCGTCCAGGGACTGTCAGACCGGATGATCAACTCGCCGGGCTGGCCGTGCGGGACCTCATTGTCATGGGCATCGACGATGCGGCATTCCATGCCCTCGCGGACACGACCACAACTGCGCATGACCTGTTCGTTGACGGCACAGATCAGCGGCCCCGACACCTCGGTCATGTTGAAGCCGGAGATGTAGTCGAAGCCGAAGCGGGCAGCCAGGGCGACCGTGTCCTCGTTGATCGGCGACAACGTCACCATGCGCAGCGGATTGTCGGCATCGTCGGGGCGTGGCGGCTCCTTCATCAGGAAGGTGGTCAAGGCTCCGATCAGCCCGCTGCACACGGTCGATTCCGTCTCTCGCACGATGTCCCAGAACCGGCGCGTATCGAACGCCTCGAACAGGGCGACCGAGCCCCCGCAGGCCACCGCTGAGGTGATGGCCGCGATACCGCCGACGTGGAACATCGGCAGGTTCACCAGCATGCGGTCGTCCTGGTTCATATAGCCATAGGTGACCCGTGCGGTGGTCCATTCCTGGACGTAGGAGGTGACGACCGCCTTGGAGGGGCCCGTGGTTCCCGAGGTGAAGATGATGACCGGGGTGTCCCACGGATGCGAGTCCACCTGAACAAAGGCCGAGGCATCGCCGGTCAAGGCTGAGACCGGTTCGACGGGAATGGTCAGATCGACGGCGGTCGCGGCATCGCCCGTCAGGATCAGCCGCTCGACCTGACCCAACGACAAACCTTCCAGTCGCTCGACCAGGTCAGGATGGATGATCAGCAGCCGCGCCTGGCATTTGGCGATGGCGTGCTCCAGCAATCGTCCGCGAAAGCTGGTGTTGATCGGGGCCAGCGCCGCACCGGCGTAGTTGGCCCCGAACCAGGCTTGCATCAGAGCGGCCGAGTTGGGGGCCCAGGCGGCGACGATGTCGCCCTTGGCCACTCCGCGCGCCTGAAGCGCCGCTGCTGTCGCCCTGGCCCTGTCGCGTGTCTGGGCCCAGGTCCAGGTCTCGCCGGTCTCGAAGCGGACGAACACCTTGTCAGGCGTGTTGGCGGCGTGCCGGTCGATCAGGCGCGGGATGACGCACTGCTCAGCCGTCGGCGGCGTCGGGTCGAACCAGGGCAGGGCCAGGCGGGACATCAGTGCGATCCCTGCCAGTCGCGGGCCTCGTCCACGCTGGTGCGGAAAGAGGGCAGGGTGCGGATCAGCATGAAGGAGGCCAGGCTGATGCAGACGCCGCTGACGATGGCCAGCGCCAGCCCGATCGACTGTGGCCCTCCGAGCAGTGTGTCGCTTATCGCCGCCACTACGGTCGGACCCAGCCCAAGGGAAATCAGATTGCCGACCAGGAAGTATATGGCCGTAATCTGGGCTCGGAGCTGATTGGGGGCCACCGATTGCAGGGCTGTGGCGGGCAGGCTGTTCATCACTCCGGCAAAGAAGCTGAAGGCGGCCAGCGAGGCCAGGGCCCAGCGCACGTCACCCAGCAGAGGTGTGGCGATGGCAAAGGGAATGCTGGCGACCAGTGCCAGTATGGCGGCGTACAGAGGGGCATCTTTGCGCCCCCGGTTAGACATGGCGTCCGTCAACCATCCGCCGATCAGGACGCCGGGCGTGGCCGCGAACAGCAGGATAGCTCCATAGGCAAAGCCGACCTCGGCCGGGGTCCAGCCATGCTGGCGGATCAGGACAGCGGGGATCCACGCCAGGTAGGAGATGCCGGCCATGCCGAAGATCGAAAACGCCAGGATCATGGGGACGAAGGTGGATTTGCGCGTCAGCATGAACTTCACGACACCGGCCTCGACACCGGCGGCGACGACGCCCCTGCGGGCAGGCTCGCGCACCACCAGAAACAGGGCCGCGATCAGTAGTCCGGGCGCACCGACCAGCACGAAGGTCTGCTGCCACGGAGCCAGAACGCCGACCAGCGGCAGGGTCATGGAGCCCGATCTGGCGATCAGGTCGATCACACCGCCGCCGATCATCAGGGCCAGTCCCGCGCCGATGTAGGGTCCCATGGAATAGACGGCCAGGGCACGGGCGCGCTGGCGTGGTGGGAAATAGTCCGAGATCATCGAATAGGCGGCGGGCGACAGCGCCGCTTCACCTATACCGACCCCGATGCGCGCGGCGAACAGAGCCCAGAAGCTGTTGGCCAAGCCGCAGGCCACGGTCATCACGCTCCAGACCACGATGCCGATCAGTATGATCCAGCGGCGACTACCCCGGTCTGCCAGCTTGGCCAGCGGAATGCCCATCACCGTGTAGAACAGCGAAAAGGCGATCCCGGCCAGCAGGCTGAACTGGGTGTCCGATATGGTCAGGTCCGCCCGGATCGGTTCGACCAGCAGGCTCAGGATCTGGCGATCGATGAAGCTGGACGTATAGGCGATCATCAAGGCCGCAACCGCGAACCAGCCCCAAGCGGGATGGGGCCAGGCCAGAGCGGCAGGTGCCGGGCTATCGGACACTGGAGGGGGAGATTCGATCGTGATGGTCATCGGCCCACTGTGCTCAGTCAATCTAAAGGTGAAAGTGACTTTGTGTCGATGCCGGATGGCGTCGAAACGGGTCTGGCGCAATCATTGGAGGCGGCGGCGTCGCGCCTGCGCGGGGTCGTGATCAGTGATCATCTGAATAAACTCGCATGTCTCAACTCCCTGATAAAAAGCCAGTTTTCTGGTCTTGTGGTCTGGGTATCGGGTCGGTTTGGCAAATCGGATCGACAAGACTTCTATCGCCGTGTCGCTAGAACGCCACTCAATCATCAACTCGGTCTGATTACAAAAGTTATTTGACAGTCTCAGTTTGCCAGTTACATCTGGAGCCAGAAGCACCTCGGCAAACGAGGGCTCATGGGAGGATTGGGCATGAAGATCAGTGGTTCCGTCAGCTTACCTGTCTTGCTGGTTGCTGCGGCGTTGGGGGCTACGCCCGCCTTCGCCCAGGAGGCCGTTTCTGCTCCGGCTCAAGAGCCCGAGGCTACTGCTCTTGACGACATCATCGTCACCGCCAACCAGCGACAGGAACGCCTGATCGATGTGCCGATCGCGGTCACTGCGGTGGGCGGGCAACAGCTTGAAAATTCGGGCGTCACCGATATCCGCGAGCTGACTGGCCTGGCCCCCAGCGTGCAGTTCCAGACGCCGGGCGGCGGGGCCGACTCCTCCATCCGCATCCGTGGCATCGGCACGACCTCGACCAACCCCGGCCTCGAATCGTCCGTCGGCGTGGTGATCGACGGCGTGATCCGCGCCCGCACGGGTGTGGCCCTGTCGGAACTGGGCGATCTGGAGCGGATCGAGGTTCTGCGCGGTCCACAAGGCACGCTGTTCGGGCGCAACACGTCGTCCGGCATCATCAATGTGCTGACAAAGCAGCCCACCACCAGCGATACGTTCGGCCGGTTCGAGGGCACCTACGGCAACTATGACGACATCCGCCTGGCAGGGTCGGTCAACATTCCGCTGTCGGACACGGTCGCCCTGCGACTGGAAGGCAGCACCGAGACCCGCGACGGCTTCTACGAAGATGCCAACAGCACCGAAACGCTCGACAATCTGGATCGCCAGTTCGTCCGTGGCAAACTGCTGTGGGAAGCGTCTGACACGATGACCTGGCGATTCAGCGCCGACTATACCGACCGGGACGAGAACTGCTGCGTGGCCGTCCTGGCCATCGCCGGGCCAACCCTGGGCCTGGTCAACAGCCTCTCGTCTGCGCGCGGTGCGGTAGGCTACAGCAGCACTGACCCGTTCGACCGCGAGGCCTCAAAGACTCCGGGCCGCGTCAACTCCGAGAACATCGTCGATTATGGCTTTTCGGCCCAAGGCGACTTCGATCTCGGCTTTGCCAACCTGACCTCCATCACCGCCTATCGCAGTTGGGAGGCCTCGCGGTCACAGGACTTCGACCACTCGGGTGCTGACCTGGGCTTCTTTGCGCCCGATGGATTGCACCAGGGCTTCGACGTCTTCACCCAGGAATTGCGCCTTCAAGGGACCAATGATCGGCTCGATTGGTTGGTCGGAGCCTTCTATTCGCACGAAGAGGTGCTGAACGACTCTGCCTTCCGCATGGGGGCCGACTATCCGCTGATCTACGGCGGAGCAGCCACGTTCCAGGCCTCGACCCTGGCCGCCTTTACGCCCGGCGACGGTGCGCGCGGCATCGGCGAACAGACCGGCCAGGACATGTCGATTTTCACCCATAATATCTTCCGGGTGACCGACCAGCTCAGCATCACCGGCGGTCTGCGCTACACCGAAAACAAGAAGGAAATCGACTTCCGGGGCGAGAATTTCAACCCGGCCTGCGACAGTGCACTGGCCACGAGTGACGCGCCCGGCATCACCCGCTTCTGCGCTCCCTTCTGGGATACGCGACTGAATCCGGCCGGTGACTCCGACGAACGCACCGAAAGCGCCGTGACCGGCACATTCAACATTGCGTATCAGTTCACGCCAGAGCTCAACAGCTACGCCTCCTACTCGCGGGGCTACAAGTCGGGGGGCTACAACTTCGACCGCGCCGGCTTCACCACGCCGGCCACGCCGAACGCGCGCGATCTGGCCTTCGTGGAAGAGACGGTCGACGCCTATGAGATCGGCCTGAAGGGCGAGTTCTTCGACCGTACCCTGCGCGCCAACTTCGCCGCCTTCCACCAGACGTTCAGCGGCTTCCAGCTGATTGAATATACGGGTGTCAGCTTCGTGGTTCGCAGCCTTGACGAGGCCGTCACGCAAGGGGCCGAGCTGGAGATCACCTGGCTGCCCATGGACGGCCTGACCCTGACCAACGGACTCAGCTACACGGACGCCTTCTATCCGACCTCGCCGGGTAACCTGACCTATTCGGGGCGTGATATGGAACAGTCGCCGGACTGGGTGAACGTCTCGTCGATCACTTATGAGTTCCCGATCGGCAATGGTCTGGTCGGTGTGGCCTATGCCGATGCCCGCTACTCCTCGGAGTTCTTCACCGGCGGCTTCGACCCTAACCGCGTGCAGGACGCCTTCACCACGGTCAACGCCCGCTTCTCGTTGCGGCAGGAGGCCGGAGACTGGTCGGTGGATGTCTGGGCCCGCAACCTGTTCGACACCGAATACTATCGCCGCGTGATCCCGGCCACCTTCCAGGCGGGATCCTACTCGGCCTTCCTAGGCGATCCCGCGACTTACGGGATCACCCTGCGACGCAACTTCTGATCCCCTCGACGAAGTCTGCGTTATCCTGAACCGACTGGCCCCGCCGTTCACACGGCGGGGCCATTTTTTCTCAGAAACCCATCTGCTTGGCTGCGAGGTCTCGCAGGATTTCCTCAGAGCCCCCACCGATCACGAATATGCGGGCCTCGCGATAGATGCGCTCCACGCGGTTGTGGCCGGTATAGGCCCGGCCGCCCAGAACCTGCAGGCTTTCGCGGGCGCAATGCTCCAGGGTCGTGGTCGCCTGCACCTTGAGCAGCGCCAGGTCAGCCACCGGCGTCTCGCCGCGCCCGAACCGCCAGACCAGAATGTCCAGCAGGGCATAGGACACCTTCAGCCGCTGGATCATGTCCACTATCTTGTGCCGCATAACCTGGTGATCGATCAGCCGCTTGCCGAAGGTCTGGCGCTCGCGGGCAAAGGCGATGGCCTCGGCCACGCAGGTGCGGGTCATGGCCAAGGTGGCGGCGATGCCGCTGAACCGCTCGATGTTGAACTGGCTGGCCAGGCCGGCAAAGCCCCGGTTTTCGACCCCGACCAGATTGGTGACCGGCACTTCGACATTGTCGAACGTCAGCCACCCGTTATTGCGATTGTACCATTCCAGTCCGGGCACCGGGCCGCGCGACACGCCCGGTCGGTCCGTCTCGATCAGCAGCATCGACAGCCCACCCATGCCCGGCCCGCCGGTCCGCACTGCGGTCAGCAGAAAATCGGCCTTCATCGCGCCCGAGATCAAGGTCTTGCCGCCATTGACGACGAAGACATCGCCCCGGCGCTCGGCTGTCGTGGTGAAACCGGAGACGTCCGATCCTCCGCCGGGCTCCGTCACGGCGAAGGCAATCTTCCTGTCGCCGGCCAACACTGGGCGGGCCACGCGGTCCAACATCTCGGGCGTGCCCCCATTGATGATGGGGGGCAGGGCGATCCACGGGGTGGCCAGGTCGGCGAACACGACGCCTGAGCCCATGCGAAAGAACTCCTCGGCGAAGATGATGCGGTGCCACAGGTCGATGTCCTCGCCCGTTCCGCCCAGGTCCTCACGAAAACCCATGCCCGACACGCCCTCCAGAGCTGCGGTCTTGTAGAGGGCGTCAGGAAAATCGGACGCCGCATCCCAGGCGTCCAAGTTCGGCGCGACATGGGTGTCGATGAAGGTCCGCAGATGCGTGCGCCAGGCGTCATGGCTGGCGGTCAGGAACGGGCTGGGCGGGCGCAGGCCGTCGAAATCGAGGGCAAGGAACTGATGATCGGCCATGGTCGTCTCCCGATACGCTCACCGTTTTCGGTGTAGCTTGCGATTTGATACTAAAAGCTCTCGCCAAGGGCCGCAAGAATGGTATTCTAACGCAACTTACTTGGCGGCTTGCCGCACAGTTCCAGGAGTGTCTCATGGGTGCCGAACCGACAGGCGCAGCGCGCACGACCTTTCAGCAGGGTGCCATCCGCACCTCGATCCAGCCGAACGACCACCCCTATATGAACGGGGCCTGGGCTCCTCAGCACACCGAGCACACGGCCGAGGACATGGTCGTCATCGGCACCATCCCGACTGACATCGACGGGGTCTATGTGCGCAATACCGAAAACCCGGTGCACCAGCCGCTGGGCCGCTACCACCCGTTCGACGGTGACGGTATGCTGCATGCCATCACGCTGAAGGACGGCAAGGCCGCCTATCGCAACCGCTTCGTCCGGACCAAGGGCTTTGAGGCCGAGCAGGAGGCGGGGCGGGCGCTTTGGGCCGGTCTGGCCGAACATCCCTCGCTGTCCGAGCGGCCCGGCTGGGGCGCACATGGCGGGCTGAAGGATTCATCCTCGACCGACGTCATCATTCATGCGGGCGCTATTCTGTCGACCTTCTACCAGTGCGGAGAGGGCTACCGCCTTGACCCCTTCACGCTCGAACAGCTGCCCAGTGCCGAATGGTGCCCGCCGGAAGGGATCTCGGCCCACCCCAAGGTCGATGAGAGGACCGGCGAGCTGCTGTTCTTCAACTATTCGAAGATGGCCCCTTTCATGCACTACGGCGTCGTCGGGGCCGACAATCAGCTGAAGCATCTGACGCCTGTGCCGCTGCCAGGAGCGCGCCTGCCGCACGACATGGCGTTCACGACCAACTATTCGATCCTGAACGACTTCCCCTTGTTCTGGGAGGAGCATCTGCTGCCCAAGGGCTATCACGTCGCGCGCTTCCACCCTGACATGAAGTCCCGCTTCGGCATCATTCCGCGCTTCGGCACGGCTGAGGAGGTCAAATGGTTCGAGGCCAACGCCACCTATGTCCTGCACTTCCTCAATGCCTGGGAAGACGGCGACGAGATCGTCATGGACGGCTATTTCCAGGACAATCCGGTCCCGGACACCAGCCCCGACGCCTGGCCCGCCTATGAGCGGATCATGACCTTCCTGGATCAGAATATGCTCCAGCCCAAGCTGCACCGCTGGCGTTTCAACCTGAAGACGGGAGCCACGACAGAGACGCGGCTGGACGACCGCGTGTTGGAGTTCGGCGTCATCAACAACCAGTTCGCGGGCGTGAAATACCGCTCTGCCTACAGTGCGGTCAGCAAGCCCGGCTGGTTCCTGTTCACCGGCGTGGTCAAGCACGACATGGATACGGGCGACAGCTGGGCCATCGACTTCGGCCCCGAACGCTATGGATCGGAGCCGGGCTTCGCGCCTCGCATCGGCGCGACCGAAGAGGACGACGGCTATCTGGTCACCTATGTCTCGGACATGATCGAGGACCGTTCGGAATGCGTCATATATGATGCGCGCAAGCTGTCGGATGGACCGGTCGCCCGGATCATTTTGCCGGAACGCATCTCCAGCGGCACCCATGCGACATGGTCGCAAGGGGCCACCATCCGCGCATCGCAAGCCGCAAACGCCGCATAAGGATCGACGATCATGACCTACATCCTCGGCGGCTGGCAGTCCGACTTCGCCCGCAACTGGTCCCGCGAAGGCGTTGAGATGGCCGATGGATTCGGGGAGGCCGTGCACGGCGGACTGGCGGCGGCGTCGCTGGACCCTGCGGACATCGATGTGGGCCATGTCGGCAATTTTGTCGGCGATCTGTTCGCGGGACAGGGGCTGCTGGGCGGCTTCTTCGCCCAGACCGAGCCGGCCTTCGACGGTCTGCCGACCTCGCGTCACGAAGGGGCCTGCGCATCGGGCAGTCTGGCCCTGCTGGCGGCCATGTCGGACATCCAGGCGGGGCATTACGGCACGGCGCTGGTCGTCGGTATCGAGTTGATGCGCAACGTGCCGGGCCAGACGGGGGCAGAATATCTGGGGGCCGCCGCCTGGACGGGGCATGAGTTTGGCGACGCCACCTATGTCTGGCCCCGCGCCTTTTCCAACCTGACCGACGAATACGACAGCCGCTACGGCATCAATGAGGCCCACCTGCGCCACATCGCCCAGGTCAATTTCGGCAACGCCAAGCGCAATCCCAACGCCCAGACGCGCAACTACTCCTTCTCCAACGCGAGCTTCACCAGCGACGACGAAGCCAATCCCGTCATCGAGGGCCGGGTGCGCAAGACCGACTGCGGACAGGTCACCGACGGGGCGGCCGCGGTCGTTCTGGCCTCGCCGGAGCGGGCAGCGGGGTATGCCAAGGCGCGCGGCATCCCACTGGACAGCCTGCCCCGCATCAAGGGTTGGGGCCACCGCTCGGCCCCGATCAGCTACAACACCAAGATCGACAACAGCCGTGACCAGCCGTACGTTTTTCCGCAAGTGAAGCGAGCGATCGACGAAGCCCGTAGTCGCGCCGGCGTCGGGCTGTCCGACATCGATCTGGTGGAAACCCACGACTGTTTTTCGATGACCGAGTACATGGCCATCGATCATCTGGGCCTGACCGCGCCGGGCGAGAGCTGGAAGGCGATCGAGGCGGGCGACATCGAAATGGGCGGCAAGCTGCCCATCAACCCCTCCGGCGGCCTGATCGGCTGTGGCCATCCCGTGGGGGCCACCGGCGTCCGCATGGCTCTGGATGCGTTCAAACAGACGACCGACACGGCGGGCGATTATCAGGTCGAGGGGGCGAAAACGGTCCAGACCCTGAACATCGGCGGGTCCACGACCACGACCGTCAGCCTGGTGATCGGGGTCTAGGCGATCCCGGCGGTCCGTTTGCGGAAGGCCTGCACGGCTGCCTGGTACTCCAGCGACAGTTGCTCCACGACCTGCGACAGCGGCTCGACCTTACGTACGGCATCCACGCCCTGGCCGGCTGCCCAGATATCGCGCCAGCGTTTGGGGTCGCCGTTGCTGGAATAGTTCCGCTCGGCCGGTCCGCCCAGATTGTCGGGATCCTGTCCTGCGGCCCGCAGGCTGGCCTTCAGCCATGATGCCGGGGTACCGGTGACGGCGGCGGACACCACGAGATCATCCGGCCCCGCGTCCACGACCATCTGCTTGTAGGCAGGCTGGGCCATGCTTTCGTCGGTCGCCAGAAAGCGCGTGCCCATATAGACGAAGTCGGCCCCTGCCGCGACGGCCCCGGCGATCCCTGCGCCATCACCGACACCACCGCCGACCGCGATATAGCCGTCGAAGAAGTCCCGCACCGCCGAGATGAAGGCGAACGGTGTGAGATGCCCCGTATGCCCACCGGCCCCCGCGCTGACGCAGGCCAGCCCATCGACACCCGCCTCGGCGGCCTTCCTGGCCAGCTTCATCGAGATGACGTCGGCGAAGACCAGACCGCCGTAGGCCTTTACGGTTTCCATAACCGGACGCGGCGAACCCAGGGCCGTGATGACCACGGGCGGCTTGTACTCGGCGATCAGGCGCAGGTCCTCGGCCAGGCGGGTGTTGGTCGAGTGGGTGATCATATTGGCGATCCACGGGGCGTCGCCGGGGACCAGTGCGTCGGTAATGCGGCCCATCCAGCGGTCCAGGTCCTCGACCGTTCGGCAGTTGGGGGTAGGGAAGGCTCCGCCGATGCCGGACTTGCAGGCTGCGATCACCATTTCTGGCCCGCTCACCAGAAACATGGGCGCGGCGAAGACCGGCAGGCGCAGGGTGTCAAACGGCGTGGTCATGCGGTGTCGTCTCGGAATGGCATCATCGACAGCTGGCAGTCGCCCTCATTCCTGGCGTCACCATTGCCGATTTTTCGAGAACAAGCTGTAGGAGAGTTTGGTCCGTCGCTGCAAGTTAGTTCTGGAGGGCTGATGAAAATAAATCCTGTTTTGCAAGCGTCTCGTCGGGTCTATTGAGAAGCTGCAACGAAGAAGGAAGCGCCCTTGTCCGAACCGGTGTCCGAAATCAAAGTCCAGCAGGACGCACCCTTCCGTCCGGTGCGGTTCGGCCAGGTCGGGCTGGAGGTAGAGACCCGTCTTGATGGCACCTTGATCCTCTCGGCTCGTGCGCCCCTGGTCGATCATGACAGCAATCTTCTGCGGGTCTTCTGGGCGCATGGCGACGCAATGCCCGACCGAACCTGGATCGCCCGGCGAGGTGGCGAGCACCGGGACTGGCAACCCTTGTCCTATGCTCAGGGACGCGCCGACGTCTCCGCCGTGGCTGCCTGGTTGCTCCGGCAGGAGATCGCCCCGGGTCGGTGCGTACTCGTCCTGTCCGGAAACTCCATCGCCCACGCCGCCTGGATGTTTGGCGCGATCGCGGCAGGCGTGCCCATCTGTTCGGTCAGCGTGAACTACTCCCTGCTCGGCACCGACTTCGAGCGGCTTCGTCATGTCGTCGATCTGGTGAAGCCTGCCGTCATCTTCGCAGAGCAGGGTGCCCCCTTTGCCCGGGCACTGGCCGCAGTGAGGCCGGCCGACGCGATCGTCGTTTCTGCCCGGCCACAGGACCTGGCCGGTGACGTCGTGGCGCTGGCCGACGTCCTCGCCTGCCCGGACGTGGAGGCCATCGGTGCACGCGTACAGGCGCTCGATCCGACCGTGCCTGCCCGCTACCTGCTGACCTCCGGCTCCACCGGTCGTCCCAAGGCCGTGATCCATACCCAGGCCATGATGACAGCCAATACCGCCAGCGGCTTTCAGGCCATGGGCGATGCCTTCGCCTGGGATGGACCGTGTCTGGACTGGCTGCCTTGGAGCCATATCGCTGGCTCGTCCCTGCTTACGAACATCACCGCCCTGGGCGGAAGCCTCTACATCGACGATGGCCGTCCTACGCCGGAACTGTTCGGCGAGACGCTGCGGAACCTGAAGGCGATCAGGCCGCGCTTCTACGGCACCCTGCCGTCCGGCTATGCCATGCTCGCCGACGCGCTGGACCTTGATGACGCCCTGCGCCATGCCTATTTCGCCGACCTGCGCTGCATGCTGTTCGGCGGTGCGGGCCTGCCTCAACCACTGCATGACCGCATGCAGGCTCTGGCCGTCCGGACGATCAAAACTCGAATTCAGTTTGTCTCCGGTTACGGTTCCACCGAAACCGGCTCCGCCATCAGCTACACCTGGTGGGAGACCCGAAAGGTCGGAATCGGCCTGCCGGTCCCCGGCGCGTCCCTCAAACTGGTTCCCGCCGAGGGGGCCTACGAGGTTCGGGTCAAGGCCCCCAGCGTCACCCCCGGCTACCTCGGCGATCCCGCCCGCACTGCCGAAGCCTTTGACGAGGAGGGGTTTCTGCGGATGGAAGACCGCGCCGACTTCCACGACCGTGCCAATCCCTCCGAGGGGCTATTTTTCGCGGGGCGTAGCGCAGAGCAGTTCAAGCTGACCAACGGCACATTCGTGGCGGCGGGGCGGCTGCGCGATTCAGTGCTCAAGGCCTGTCCGGGCCTGTTTCGCGACGTCGTCGTCTGCGGCGAAGGGCAGGCCGAACTCACCGTGCTTGCCTGGCTCGATGCCGAGGTTGCAAGCCGCGAAGATCCAGTGACGATCCAGACACGGGTACGGACAGGCCTGTCGCGTCACAACCTGGACAACCCGGGACAGAGCGGTCGTTTGCGGCGTCTGATGTTGCTGACCGATCCGCCCGACGCGGGCCACAGTGAGCTGTCTGACAAGGGTTCGATCAATCGTGCCGCCGTCCTGCTTCGCCGGGCGGCCGATGTGGCGCGCCTGTATGATGGCAGGTTCCATCCCGACGTGATCGAACTTTCCTGATTGTAGGCATCTACAGCCCCAGAGGGCCGAGCAGCCATGTCAGCCAGATGCCGACGGCCAGAAAGGGGCCGAACGGGAGACGATCCCGGCCCGACACGGGGCGGCCTGTAACCCATCGGGCCGCAACCAGACTCAAGGCAGAAATTGATGCCCACAACAGAACACTGGGGAGTCCGATCCAGGCGACCCAGGCTCCTCCGGCTGCCAGAAGTATGGGGTCGCCGCCGCCCAGGCCTTCCCTTCGGCGAAGTTGCCGGTAGGTGATGGCCAGAAGCCACAGACCCGCGAAGCCAACGAAGGCTCCGAGGGCCGAATGCACCAGATTGCCACTCGGCAAGACTGCGGCGGCGGTCAGGCCTATAGCCAACAGCGGCAACGTCAGGACATCGGGCAGCCAGAAATGCTCCGCATCCACCACGGCGATCAGGATCAATTGCCAGCCGAGCAAGGCTGTGAGCCCTGCTGCAAGGATGTCCGGCTGTGAGAGTCCTGCCCATGCTCCCGCCGCAGCGCAGCCCAGTTCAAATAGCGGGTAGCGCAGAGGGATTACCGACCCGCAATCACTGCATCGACCTCTGGCCAGCACATAGCTGGCGACCGGTATCATGCGCTGCGGTGGCAGGGGCCGGTCGCAGCCACCGCAACGAGATCGTCCAAATATGACATCGCGTTCCTGCGGCAAACGCAGGCTGACCAGACCGATAAAGCTTCCGGCGATGAGGCCCAGACCGGCCAGGACAAGCGCGAGGAGAGTGGGCGACAAGCGTTGATGTCCTGTGGGTTTGGAGTGGCGTAACGCGGTGCCTGTGACAGCGCAACGGTCCTGTCGCCTGTGTCCCACTCCATTTGTGACGATAGCGCCGTATCAGGATTGAGTTTCACAGAATGGCGAAAACAAGTTCACACAAGCGCGTCGTAACCGTCACGGTTCGGCGCTCCCTCTGTCACATCCCGCGTCTAGCCAAGGGCTGGGCAGGAGGGGCGATACGTCGTCGGGGCCGGGCTGAGGCCTGTGTTCCACCTGTCGAATGATCCTTTGGACCTGACACGGTGAAAACGATGACCGGCTTTCGACTGACAACACTGCTCGCCCTCTCGGCCAGCGCCCTGGCTCTGGCAGCTTGCGGCTCTTCGGAAGTCGCCTCGCCCGGTGAAGGCGATTTTGGTGGCGGTGGTGGCGGTACCAACCCTGGTGGCCCGACCACCCCCCCGCCCGGCACTCCTGCTGCGGATTGCCCGACCGGCTTCGCCAATGTCGGCCTGATCGCCAACAACACCCTGCGCGTCTGCCAGCTGCCGCAACAGATCAACGGTGCCCTGACGGTGCCGCTGCGCGCCGGCACCATCTATTCCATCTCCGGCCGCACCTCGGTCGGTACGGACCGCGGCATTGACCCGGCAGCACCGACCGCCGGTAGCGAGCAAGGCATCCTGACCATTGAAGCCGGCGTGCGCATCTTCGCCTCGGGTGGCTCGGACTACCTCCTGGTCAACCGCGGTTCGCAGCTGTTCGCGGAAGGCACGGCCACCAGCCCCATCGTCTTCACCAGCCGTCAGAACGTCGAGGGCACCACCAACGAGAACTCGCAGGGTCAATGGGGCGGTATCGTATTGGCCGGCCGTGCGCCGCAAGCCAACTGCCAGCTGACCGCGCCGGTGACCTGCACCGGTACGGTTGAGGGCACCAGCGCCTTCTACGGCGGCAACACCGCGGCCGACAACTCGGGCCGCGTGCGCTATGTTCAGATCAAGTTCTCGGGCTTCGAAATCTCGTCGGGCAATGAGCTTCAGGGTCTGACCCTGGCCGGTGTCGGCTCCGGCACGACGGTCGAGTTCGTGCAGGTTCACAACAGCTCGGACGACGGCATCGAAATCTTCGGCGGCAACGTCAATCTGCGTCGCGTCGTCATTACCGGTGCCGACGACGATGGCATGGACACCGACACGGGCTGGCGCGGTGGTGCTCAGTTCGGCATCGTGACCCAGCGTCCGGCCGGCACGACCAGCCGCAGCGCCGGCTTCGAGTTCTCGTCTGCTCCCGCCTCGACGCCGCTGGCCAACCGCTACGTCTCGCAGCCGAAAATGGCCAACTGGACCCTGGTCGGCCGCAACGCGACCATTGATGCTCACACTGTAGCCCACTTCGATACGGGTACTGACTCTACGATCATCAACTCGGTGTTCACTAGTGTTGCCGGCTCGGTCGCAGGCTGTATGGCCATCAACGACGCCGATACCGGCACCAGCGGTGTGACCTTCAACTCGGTCTTCATGTCGTGCGCCGTGCCGTACCGTCCGTCCAACACCGCGCTTTCGACGGCTGCCTTCACCGCCGGCACGAACAACACGGCCACTGGCACTTCGACCCTGACGGCACCGTCGGGCACCAGCCTACCCAACCAGACGCTGACCTTCATCAACGGTGCGAACGAGAACGCCGTAACACCGGCAAACGCTCCGGCGGTCTATCCGTTCTTCACGGCCACCACCTACATCGGTGCCGTCCAGAACGCTGCCGACACCTGGTACACGGGCTGGACCTGCGGTCTGACGTCCGGCGCGACCTGCTGATGACGGATGCGCGGAGGTGGCCCAACCGGGCCACCTCCGGCTTTCGCGTATCCTGTTAAACTCTTCCAAGGCGCAGATCATGAAGACCCTTACCTTGACCCTGAGCGGGGTCCTCCTGGCCACCAGCGCGATGATCGCGCCCGGGATGGCGCATGCCCAGACGCCGCCGCCCGTAGCGACCGCGCCGCAAAGCTCCACGGCGCAGACGCCTGCCGTTCAGGCCGATCCGGTGCAGGAGGAGTCGCAGCTCGACGAGATTGTCGTCCTGGGCCGCTACATCCCCGAACCAAACCGCGAGAGTGCCGAGGTTGCTGCCTTCCTGACGGCCGAAGATTTGCAGCGTACGGGTGATTCGAGCGCAGCGCAGGCTCTGACCCGCGTCACTGGCCTGACTGTCGTGGAAGGGCGCTTCATCTATGTGCGTGGCTTGGGGGAGCGCTATTCCTCGGCGCTTCTGAATGGCTCCCCGCTGCCCAGCCCCGAGCCGCTGCAACGCGTCGTTCCGCTGGACCTGTTCCCGGCCAGCATTCTGGAAAGCGTCACCGTCCAGAAGACCTATTCAGCCGACTTCCCCGGCGAGTTCGGGGGCGGGGTGATCGACCTGCGTACGGTCGACGCGCCAAACGAGCCCTTCTTCACCATGTCGACGTCGATCGGGGCGAACTCCGAGACGACCAACAAGGAAGGCCTGATTTACTACGGATCGCGCACTGACTTCACGGGCTTCGATGATGGTACCCGCGATGTGCCGACGCCCATCGCCATCGCTTTCCGGTCGGGTCAGCAGATCAATCGCGCCAACTTCACGACGGCGGAGTTGCAACGCATGGGCCAGTCCCTGGTCAATGCCCCGCTGCGGCTTCTGCAGCGTGAGACGACCCCCGTCGACTTCGGTTTTGATTTCGCCGGCGGACTGTCCAGTGACAGTAGCCTGGGTACTCTCGGTCTGATCGCCGTGGCCGGTTATGACAACAGCTGGAGCGGTCGCCGCGGCCGTCAGCAGGAAGGCCAGTTTTCGGGCGACATTCTGGTGCCCGTCACGGACAAGGCGTTCGAGTCCAATCAGAACGACATCCAGCTGAACTTCCTGGGTGCCTTGTCCCTGACGAACGACAATCACGAGCTGAAGTGGACGAATTTCTACGTTCGCAATACGACCAAGGAAGCTCGCTCCAGCGTCGGCCCGGACCTTAGTGTTGGTGGCGGCGTCCTGCGTGATGATTACACCGAGTTCTTCGTGCGTCAGCTGTTCTCGAGCCAACTGGCCGGTGAGCATGAGTTCCTGGATGGTGCGCTGGAGTTCGACTGGCGCGCGTCCTATGCCAAGACCTCGCGCGATGCGCCCTATGAATCGCGCTTCCAGTACGGCGTAGATGGTGACGGCAACTTCATCCACAATCCGTCCAACCAGATCTCCTTCAGCGAACTGGACGAGGATGTCATCTCCGGTGGGGCCGACGTCAGCTACACGTTGCCGCTGTCAGACTTCCGCGAGATCGTATTGAAGGCTGGCGTCGCCTATACAGACAGCAGCCGCGACGCGACCCGTTATGACCTCCAACTGGCGGCGGTGAGCGGCCTGACGGACGAGCAGCGGCAATCACGCATCGACTTCCTGTACTCTGACTTTAACATAAACCCGACGACGATCGAGCTGCGCCAGATCGCTGGCACCAATGGTGCCGGGGCTTATGAGGCAGAACTGACGGTCGCTGCGGCCTATGTTCAGGTCGATGCCGAGATCATTCCGTTGGTTCGCACCACGGCCGGCGTCCGTTTCGAGGATGGCGAACTGACTGTGACCCCGCGTGACCTGTTCGGCGGTGCCGCTCCGTTCGCACCGACCAGCATCGAAGAGCAGTACTATCTGCCCTCTTTCACGGCGACCTGGAATTTTGCCGAAGACCAGCAGTTTCGCGTCGGCGCGTCCCAGACCATCGGGCGTCCGCAGTTCCGTGAACTGGCTCCGCAGTCCTATATCGACCCCGAGAGCGACCGCGAGTTCACGGGCAACCCCTTCTTGGTCGATACGGAAATCCTGAACCTGGACGCCCGTTACGAGTGGTTCTTTGCACGTCAGCAGTTCCTGACCGCCGGTGTCTTCTACAAGCAACTGGATAAGCCGGTTGAATCGGTGGTCGTCCTGACGGGTGACCAGCGTCAACAGTCGTTCCTGAACGCGCCGGAAGCGACCATCTTCGGGGCCGAGATCGAGGCCAAGAAGTTCTTCGAGTTCCCCGACAATGCCATGTCCTTTATCGCCAACAAGCGCTGGCTGGTCCAGGCCAACTACACCTGGTCAGACTCCGAGGTGAACGTCGAGCCAGGCGATGTCGTTCGTACGCCGGGCGGTGGCGGAGCGGATGAAGACGCAACCTTCTTCATCGAAGACGGCAGCCGCCTTCAGGGCCAGTCCGAGCATGTCGCCAACCTGCAACTCGGTTGGGAAGACGACACAGCCCGCTCGCAGGCGACCTTCATCGTCAACTATGTCAGCGAGCGCATCACGGCGCGCGGAGCAGGCAGCGCAGGCAGCCGCGAGCCCGACTATGTGCAGGACCCGGGCGTCTTCCTGGACTTCGTCTATCGCAAGGACTTCGAATATGCGGGACGGGATCTGGGCTTTTCGCTGGAGCTACGGAACCTGCTGAACACCGACTATGACGAGTTCCAGGAGTTGGGGAACAAGATCCTGATCAATAACTATGAGCTGGGATCCAGCGCATCGGTCAGTCTGACCGCGCGCTTCTGATGTGAGACAGGCGAGGGGTGGCAGCAAGCCATCCCTCGTCTTCGTTCAAGACGATTTGGCGTCATATCGTCCGGACTGCCCCTAACCGTCACGGCAAGTTCTCGCGGGCGTCACATGGCGGTGAAGCCCGCATACGGACGATCGGTCTAGGTATCGCGGCGGGCCGCTTCAGGCCCCTGTCGGGCAAGTCATGGTGATCGCCGCCTTTCGCAACTGGAACCGTCAGCTCCGGCCGACCGGTGATGCGCCGCGCGTCGGGCGGGCGCGTCTGCGGCGGGGGATCGAGATCGGCCTGGCCCTCGTGTTGCTGATTCAGATCGCGCGGCTGGTGTGGGTTTTCCTGGCCTCGCCGACCGTTTCCACAGCCGGACCGGTCATGGCACCCGAAGTAGCCTCGCCTGACTATTCCATCTTTCAGCGGTTCGACGCCTTCTTCCGAACCGGCGCACCGGGCGCCCTGACCGAGGCTACCGCCCAAGGCAGCAGCCAGATGCGGCTCTACGGCGTTCGCGCCGACGGTACCGGAGGCGGCTCGGCCATCATCGGCCTGGCCGACGGACGTCAGGTCTCGGTGGGTGTGGGCGAGGAGATCGAGCCGGGCCTGATCCTGCGATCGGTGGCTTCCGATCACGTGGTGATGGCGCGGGGTGAGTCTCTCACTCGCCTGGTGTTCACAGAACTGCCTATGGGGGCGGCTGCACCACCTCCGCCACCCGCCGAGCAGCAGGTCGTGACGCCGCAAGGTACAGCGCCTGCGGACGCAGGTGCTGCCGTGGCTCCGGCGTCGGCGAATGTTCCAACGGGCCCCAATGTTGATCCGGCGCGGCTGATGGCTCAGGCTGGCCTGCGTCCTCGCATACAGGGGCTCGGCATCAACGGCTTTACCGTCAGCGGTACCGGCGACGGCTCGGCCCTGGCGGCGGCGGGGCTTCGCTCGGGCGACGTCATTCTGGCCGTCAATGGACAGGCGCTGGACAGTCCGGCCCGCATTGCCGGCCTGCGTGGCCAGCTTTCCAACAGCACCAGCGCTGAAATCCGCTTCGAGCGGAACGGCGTGGAGCAGACCACCACCATAAGGACAGGCCGCTGATGCGTTCCCGCCCCCTGCTGACGGCCGCCGTGGCCGCGCTTCTGGCCGTTCAGGCCCCGCTGGCGACCCTGCCTGCCTATGCCCAGTCGGCGGGCGGCCAGACCCTGAACGTTCAGGGGGCCGACATCCGCGCCTTCATCCAGGACATCTCCCGCTCGACGGGCCGGACCTTCATCGTCGATCCGGGCGTGACCGGCACGGTCACCGTGTCCAGCGACCGCAATCTGAGCCGGGCCCAGCTGTTTGAGGTCTTCCTATCGACTTTGCGCGCCAACGGCCTGGTGGTGACCCCGACCTCGTCTGGTGCCTATCGCATCAGCCCGGCCCAAGGCGCGGCGCAGGGACCATCGACGGTCGGCAACGAGCGGTTTTCCACCGAAGTGTTCGCCCTGCGCAACATCGATGCGGCTTCGGCCGCCGAGACCATCCGGCCGCTGGTCGGAGCCCAGGGGCAGGTGCTGGCCAACCCCGGTGCCAACAGCATCGTCGTGGCCGATTTCGCCGACAATCTGGCGCGCGTCCGCGCCCTGATCGCCCGCATCGATGTGGACCGGACCGGGTTCGAGGTCGTGACGCTGGAGAACTCCTCGGCGCGCGAAATTGCAGCGGTGTTGCAATCGGTTCTGGCACCCCCGGGCGGACAGCCGGGGTCGGGCATGGTGTCGGTGACGCCGGTCGAGAGTTCCAACTCCATCGTGCTGAGGGGCGACCCCTCGGCCATCGCGCGCGTGCGTCCTCTGGTCGATGATCTGGACCGTCGGGCCCTGTCGGCGGACGACGTCAAGGTGGTGTTCCTGGAACACGCCAATGCCGAGCAACTGCTGCCCGTGCTGCAACAGATCGTCGGCCAGCAGGTGACGGCGGCCAGCGCCAATGCCACACCGCGTGAGCCGGGCACCTCGCGCGCCGGAGCGACGACCGACGACGTGACGCCGGCTTCGACCTCTGCACCCGCCGCGCCTCTGCCGGGGCAGCGGGCCACGATCGCGCGCTTCCCCGGAGCCAATGCCCTGGTCATCTCCGGCTCGGCCGACACCCAGCGCATGCTGTCCGAGGTCATCCGCCAGCTGGACCAGCGCCGTCAGCAGGTCCTGATCGAGGCCATCGTGGTCGAACTGTCCGACACTGCGGTCAAGGAACTGGGTGTGCAGTGGCTGCTGGCGGGCGAAGACGGCGCGCCCATCGGCCTGACCAACTATTCCAACAGCGCGACACCAATCCTGCCCATCATCGGCGGTGCGGCGGCGACCGATCTGGACGAGGACGATCCCCTGCGGACCCAGCTGCAGAACCTGGCGCTCAATAGCCTGCTGGGGGCCAACGGCTTCATCGGCGGGGCAGGGGGGCGGATCGGCGATGGCCTGTTCGGCTTCATCATCAATGCGGCCAAGACCGACAGCGGCTCCAACCTGTTGCAGACACCGTCGCTGATGACGCTGGACAATGAGGAGGCGACGATCCTGGTCGGCCAGGAAGTGCCGATCACGACCGGCGAGACCCTGCTGGACGGAAACTCCAACCCGTTCCGCACGACCCAGCGTCAGGACATCGGCGTCAAGCTGATCGTGCGGCCCCAGATCAATGCCGGGGGCTCCATCACCCTGTTCCTGCGTCAGGAGGTGTCCAGCATCAACGGTGTGCTGACCGACGGGGCGAACGACCTGGTGCTGAACAAGCGGGAACTGGAAACGACCCTGGTCGTAGACGACGGCGACATCGCCGTGGCGGGTGGCCTACTGGACCAAAACGACCGTCTGGCCGTCGATGCGATACCGGGTCTGGGACAGTTGCCGGTGATCGGGGGTCTGTTCCGCTCGACCACCCGCCAGCGGGGCCGGACCAATCTGATGGTCTTCATCCGCCCGACCATCATCCGCAGCGCCGCCGACGCCCAGACCCTCGCCGCCGACCGTTGGGGCTATATGCGTCAGCAGCAGCTGACGGCCGTGCCTGACCGCGAGCCCAGCCTGGACGAGATGCTACGCGACTATATGCGGGCCCAGCCGCCGGTCGCGCCCTCGACCATGATCATCGCGCCAGATGAAGTGATGGCGGCTCCGCTGCCGCCCGTCGACAATCCTGTCGCACCGCAGTGATACGGTGACGACGTCATGATCACCCTGGTCAATCCGACACTGCCCTATGGCTTCGCCAAGCGGCATGGCGTCATCCTGCTGGATGCCGGCGAGGTGGCGGTGGTCGGCCTGCGCGAAGGTGCCGATCCTCAGGCCCTGATCGAGACGCGCCGCGCCCTGGGGCGACCGTTGCATGTCGAGCGGCTGAGCCAGGCCGAGTTCGACCGGCGTCTGTCACAGGTCTATGCCGGCGATCACCTGACGGCGACGGACGGCGACGATCTGTCGATGCCGTCGGGCCTGGACAGTCTGATCGACGACATGCCCGCCGCCGCCGACCTGCTGGATACGGCGGACGATGCGCCGGTCATTCGCCTGATCAACGGCATCATCGCCGAGGCGGTGCGGGCCGGGGCGTCCGACATACATCTGGAACCATTCGAGAGCGCCCTGACCGTGCGGATGCGGGTCGATGGGGTGCTGCGCGAGGCGCTGTCGCTCAATCCGCGGATCACGCCATTGCTGGTGTCGCGCATCAAGGTCATGGCGCGGCTGGACATCGCCGAGAAGCGCGTGCCTCAGGACGGGCGCATCCCCCTGGCTCTGGGCGGCAAGACGCTGGATGTGCGGGTCTCGACCCTGCCGTCGCGGGCGGGCGAGCGGGTCGTGCTGCGTATCCTCGACAAGGATCAGGCGGACCTGAGCCTGGATCAGCTGGGTATGGCACCGGATGCGCTGGAGGCTTTCAAGGCCGCGCTGAAGGAGCCGAACGGCATTATTCTGGTCACCGGGCCGACCGGCTCGGGCAAGACCACCAGCCTGTATGCGGGTCTCAGTCTGCTGAACGATGCAACGCGCAACATCCTGACGGTCGAGGACCCGGTCGAATACGCCATCGACGGGGTCGGCCAGACCCAGGTCAATACCAAGGTCGGCATGACCTTCGCAGCGGGGTTGCGGGCCATCCTGCGTCAGGACCCGGACGTGGTCATGGTCGGGGAAATCCGCGATGTGGAGACGGCGCGTATCGCCGTTCAGGCCTCGCTGACCGGACATCTGGTGCTATCGACCGTTCACACCAACGACGCGGCCGGGGCGATCACGCGGTTGCGCGACATGGGGGTGGAGCCCTTCCTGCTGGCCTCGACCCTGCGGCTGATCGTGGCGCAGCGGCTGGTGCGCAGGCTGTGCGGCGAGTGCCGGCGGGCAGAGCCTGCGGATGCGGCGACGGCGCGGCTGGTCGGGGTTAAGGCCGGTCAGACAGTGTGGCGGCCCCAGGGCTGCGCCCATTGCAACCAGACCGGCTATGTCGGTCGTGTCGGTCTGTACGAGCTGATCAAGGTCGACGATCGCGTGCGCCGCCTGATTGCCGCCGAGGCCGAGGAAGAGGCGATCAATGCCGTGGCCTTCGATGCGTCCGGCACGCTGACCCGGCGAGCGCGAGCCCTGGTGCTGGACGGCACAACCTCGGTCGAAGAAGCGGTGCGGGTCACGCGTCAGGAGACGGCCGAGGCGCACGACGTCGTCGAACCGGTACGTGAGGCCGTCGGCTGATGGCGGCATTCGACTATGTGGCCGTGGACGCGGCCGGCCGCACGGTCAGCGGAGCCCTGACCGCAGCGGACGAAGGGGCGGCGCGTCAGGCGCTGGACCGGCGTCGGCTGATGCCGCTGGAGATCACCCCCACCCGCCGCACGGTATACAAGGCGGACGGCAGGGCGAAAGCCGGGGGGCGTCTGAACGCCAACACCCGGGCCCTGACCACACGGCAGCTGGCGACGCTCGTCTCCGTCGCGCCGATCGAGGAGGCGGTGCGGACCATCGCGCTACAGGCGGACCGCCCGGCCGTGCGCGCGGTGCTGGAAGGGGTGCATGCAGGCGTTCTGGAGGGGCATCGCCTGTCCGAGGCCATGGGCCGACAGGGCAAGGCGTTTCCGCCGCTGTATCGCGCCATGGTGTCTGCGGGCGAGAGTTCGGGGGCGCTGGAGCCCATTCTGGAGCGGCTGGCCGATGGGCTGGAGCGGGACCAGGCGGTGCGCGGCAAGGTGATCACCGCCCTGGTCTATCCTGCAGTTCTGGCGGTCGTGGCCCTGGGCGTCATCGGGGCCTTGATGACCTTTGTGGTGCCCAAGGTGGTCGATCAGTTCGACAGCATGAACCAGACTCTGCCGCTGCTGACGCGGCTGGTGATCGGCCTGTCCGAGGCGATGCAGACCTGGGGATGGCTGGCGATTCTCCTGCTGGTGCTGGCGGGGGTCGGGGTGGCGGTGGCCCTGCGCAACCCGGCGACCCGGCTGAAGGCGGACACTCTGGTGCTGAAACTGCCTATTGTCGGACGACTGAGCCGCGACCTGCACGGGGCGACCATGGCGCGGACGCTGTCGACCATGATCGCCTCGGGCCTGCCGGTGCTGGAGGGATTGACGATCACGGCGCGGACGGTGTCCAACCGCCGCCTGCGTCTGGCCACCGAGACCATGGCCGATGCCGTGCGCGAGGGCGGTGGGCTGAGTGCCGCCATGCGCCGCGCCGACGTCTTCCCGCCGATCCTCGTCTACATGACCGCCTCGGGCGAGAGCAGCGGGCGTCTGGAACCCATGCTGGACCGAGCCGCCGACTATCTGGACCGCGAGTTCGCCACCTTCACCGCCGTGATGCTGAGCCTGCTGGAGCCGGCGATCATCGTGGTCATGGGCGGTGTGGTGGCGCTGATCGTGCTGTCGATTTTGCTGCCGATCCTACAGATCAATACCCTGGCGATGGGGTGAGGAGTGAGTGAGATGAGTAAGTTGAACAATGCCCGGAAGCGTCAGAAACGCCAGGGATTCACACTGGTTGAACTGATGGTGGTGATCGTGATCATCGGCCTGCTGGCGACTGTGGTGGCGATCAATGTCCTGCCCAGCCAGGACCGTGCCATGGTCGGCAAGGCCAGGGCGGACATCTCGGTGCTGGAGCAGGCGATCGAGACCTATCGGCTGGACAATCTGACCTTTCCTGACGACCTGAACGCTCTGATGACCGCGCCCGCTGGCCTGGCCCAGCCGGAGCGGTATCGCCAGGGCGGCTATATCCGTCGCCTGCCCGAGGACCCGTGGGGTAACCCCTACCAGTACCGCCGCCAGAGTGCGCATGGCGGTCAGTTCGACGTCTACTCTCTGGGCGCGGACGGCAAGGAGGGGGGCGAGGGCAATGATGCAGACCTCGGCAACTGGCAGGGGTAAAGGGGGCGCTACCTCACGCGACGCGGTCGCTCGCTGCTTGAGCGCGGATCAGCGCCGTCGCGCACTTCTAGGAAGACAAGGCTTCACCCTGGTTGAACTGCTGATGGTCGTGGCCATCCTGGGTTTGGCGGCAGGGGCGGTGGTGCTGTCCGTGCCCGATCCGCGACCGCCCGTAGGGGCTGAAGCCGAGCGGTTCGCCGCGCGGCTGGTGCGGGCGCGCGAAGAGGCGGTGCTGACCAATCGATCCATAGCGGTGGAGGCGACGGCGCGCGGCTATGGCTTCAGCCAGTTCGACGGCGTGGAGTGGAGTCCGCTGACTGACGGCCCCTTCGGCGACGAGGTCTGGCAGACGGAAACGTCGGCAGACCTGCCCAGTGCCACTCTGCGTGTTGTCTTCGACCCCACCGGGGCGAGCGAGCCTTCGACTGTCACCCTGTCGCGTGACGGCCAGTCCAGCACCGTGTCCGTCGATGGCGCGGGCGAGGTATCGGTCGATGACTAGGACGTCGCGCCAGGGCTTCACCCTCATCGAACTTCTGGTCGCACTGGCGGTGTTCAGCCTGGCGGCCATGGCCCTTCTCAATCTGGCAGGCGAAAACACACGGTCACAGGCGCGGGTCGAGGATCGCACCCTGGGCGGCATCGTGGCCGAGAATCTGGCGGTTCAGGCGGCGATCGCACCCAGCCTGGGGGAGGGCGAAACGGCGGGTCAGACGACGCTGGCAGGGCGAAGCTGGCGCTGGGCGCAGACCGTGGCGTCGACGGAAGATCCGGACATTCAAAGGGTCGTCATCCGCGTTTCGACCGAGGAGGGCCAGGCAGCCGATCGCACCCTGTTCCGGGCGAGAGCAGGATGAAGCGCTCAGGATTTACATTGGTCGAAGTGCTGATCTCGCTGTTGATCTTTGCCCTGATCGCGGCGGCGGGAGCGGCGGTGCTGAGCCTGTCGATCGACAACAAGTTCGCCATCAAGGCGGCTTCCGATCGGACGGCGGACTTGCAGCGTACCCGCGCCCTGCTCAGGGCCGACATTGGACAGGCCACGGCGCGGCGTACACGCGGGCCGACGGGACGCCCGCAGCCACAGCCAATCACCGGGGCCATACAGGCGGGCGATGCCTCCCTGACGCTGACCCGAGCGGGATGGGGCAATCCCGGCGAGCAAGCACGGCCGTCCCTGCAACGCGTGGAATACCGACTGGTCGAAGATCGACTGGAACGGCGCGTGTCGGCCTATCTGGATGGAGCAAGGCCCGGTCCGCCGCAGGTCCTGTACGAAGGGGTCAGCGGCCTGACCGTGACCTTTCTGAAGGATGGCACCGAGGCACCGGCCTTTGGCAGTCGTCTCGACAGCCCGATGCCGGAGGCCGTGCGGGTCGTGATGACGCTCGAGGGCTATGGTCCGGTGGATCAGCTCTTTCTCGTCGGTGGTGGCAGATGAGGCGAGGGGTCAAGACACGCCGCGAGGGGATGGCGCTGCTGACCGTCCTGCTGCTGGTTGCGGTCATGTCGGTAATCGCGGTGGCGGTGCTGGACGACGTGCGGTTCTCGGTACGCCGCGCGACCAATGCGGAAACCCAGACTCAGGCCCAGTGGTATGCCGATGGGGCTGAGGCGCTGGCCCGGCACCAGGTCGCCCGCCTGCTGACGCTCAGCCCGACGCGGACGCCCCTGGAGCCGGAGTGGAACGGGCGGGTGCTGTCGTTCCCGATCGAGGAGGGGACGTTCACTGCCGTCGTTCGTGACGGTCAGGCCTGTTTCAATCTGAACAGTGTGGTCGAGGGGTCTGGCGAGGATCTGATCGCGCGGCCGCAGGGCATGGCGCAGTTCGTGGCGCTGGGCCGGGCGCTGGGACTGGGCGAAAGCCGGATGCGCCCTGTTGCCGAGGCCTTGGCCGACTGGCTAGATGCCGACACCACCGCCCTTCCTCTGGGTGCCGAGGACGGAGCCTATGCGGGGCGAGCGGAACCCTACCGAACGGGCGGTGTCTTCCTGGCCGAGGTCAGCGAGTTGAGAGCCATCAAGGGGGTGGATGCGGACCTGTATCGCCGCCTGCGCCCGCATGTCTGTGCCCTACCGGTCAGTAGGCTGTCGCCGATCAATGTGAATACTCTGGGGCCGGAGGATGCGCCGCTTCTGGTCATGCTGACCGACGGCAAGCTAGGGCTGGAGGCAGCGCAGGGCGTGATCGCCCGGCGACCGGCCGAGGGGTGGGCCGACACCACCGCCTTCTGGAGTCAGTCCGCCCTGACCGGCCTGGTCGTACCTCAGGAGGCGCGCGAGCAGGTGACCGTCCTGACCCGCTATTTCGACCTGCGGGTCGATGTCGATTACGGCGGCACCCGCGCCGTCCGTACCGCCCTGTTGCATGCGCCGCCCGAGGGTGGAGCCCGAACCGTGATCCAGCGCTGGACCCTTGAAGAATGAGCCGAACCCGACTGATCCTTATCCCGGCTCTGGCCACGGAGCCGGCTCCCTATCTGATCCTCGATGCGGGCGGGGCGGTCTTGCAGCGCGGGCGCCTGGCGCTGGATGCGGGCGAGACGCCGCCGCCGATGCGCACCGTGGCCATTGCGCCGGGCGGGGACGTTTCGGTGCGCTGGCTGGACTTGCCGGTGGGTGGGGCGGCCCAGGTCAGGGCGGCGGCTTTGTGGACCTTGCGCGACGATCTGGCGGCGACGCCGGATCGGATCACGGTGTCGCTCGGGCGGGCGGTGCCAACAGGCGAACCGCGCATGGTGGTAGTGGCCAGCCGGGCGTTGGTCGAGGCGTGGGGCGACTATCTGGACGCGCTGGGGATCAAGGCCGATGTGATCCTGCCCGACATGCTGACTCTGGAGGCACCGGAGGCGGAGGAGGGCCTGTCCGCTGTCACCTTCGGCACCGGCCTGGCATTACGCGGGCACCGGTTTGCGGCCACGATCCAGCCCGACCTGCTGGATCTTATTGCGGGCGATCGCCCCATTCGTCCTGTCACGGATGAGAGTGAAGTCGAGCGGTTGATGGTTGCGGCAGCGCTGTCGCCCGAGGTCAATCTGCTGGAATCCGGTGCTCGCGAGAAGGCTGCCGACCGGCGCGGCTGGCGATTGGCGGCGGGTCTGGCGGTGGCGGTGCTGCTGTCGCCGTTGGTTCTGGCTGCGGCGCAGGCTGCGCGGGACACGGGTGCCGCGCGTCAGGCCGAGGCACGGACACTGGAACTGATCTCCCAGGCGTCGCCGGATGCGGCAGGTGCGCCCGACCCCGTGGCGGCCTTTCGCCAGAGCGCCTCCACGGCTCCTCCGCCCGGCGGCATCGTGTCAGCAGCGGCGATCCTATTTGCAGCCGTGGAACAGGTCGAGGGGGCGGAATTGGACATCTTCGTCTCGGACCCCGAAGGCGGTGTGAGGGCCACTGTCAGCTATCCGGCCTATCAGGACCTGGACGCTCTAAAGCAAGCTGTGGCGGCGGCCGGGCTGCGGCTGAGCGATACCAGCACACTTGATGACGCAGGGCGTGTCGTCAGCGATGTGACCATCGGAGCAGCGACATGAACGCGATCGTCAGTGAAGCACGGGCCTGGTTCGATGGCCGCACGGTACGCGAGCAGCGCATGCTGGGGGTGATGGTTCTGGTCATGGCGCTGTGTCTCGTCTGGCTGCTGATCATCCAGCCGCTGTGGGCGTGGAAGGCCGATGCAGCGGAGCGGCGCGTGCAGGCTGAAACCGATCTGGCGTATGTGCAGCGGCAAGCGGGGGCGCTGCCCAAGTCGGCGGGGGCTGCTTCGCAGGGCCCGGCAATCGAACCGCTGGCCACGCAGGCCGCACAGTCGGCCGGTTTGACGATCGTGACCGGCATGGATGAGACCGGCACCTTCGGCTTCACCGCCGCCAATGTATCGAGCGCGGCCCTGTTCGGCTGGCTGGCCGAGCTGAAGTCGCGTCACGGGATCGACGCGGTGCGACTGGACGTGGTCGAGAATGCAGATGCGACCCTGACGGCCGAGGGGGCGCTGGCCCGCGTTCAGTGATCGACCACCTGCATAGTGTTCGTGCGCAGGCCGAGCTGGCGGGCGCGGCTCCGCAGGGTTTCCAGGCGTGAGGCGCTGACGTTGGGGTCACGGGTCAGGATCGAGACGAACTGGCCGTCGGCGGTGCTGGCGATCATCCAGTCGTAATTGTCGGCCCGGTCGATGACCCAGTACTGGCGCTTGATGATGCCGCCGAAGAAGCTGGCCTCGAACTTGGCGTTGGTGCGGGGGTCGGTGATGCGGGCGCGGGAGCGCGTGGTGCTCAGCCGTCCGCCGGGTCTGTCGCGGTGGCAGTACAGGGCGATGTCGAAGGTGCCGTCGGCTCGCCGGGCCCAGGTCTGGTTGGCCCCATGACAGTTGCGCTGGGCATCATTCGGCGTGCGCACGATCTCGTACCAGCGGCCCATGAAGCGATCGATGTCGATGGACTGGCGTGGCTGAGGGGCCTGGGCGCTGGCGGTCGAGGCGGCGGCGGACAGGATCAGGGCAGCGAGCACGGGCAGGGCTTTACGCATGGGAGGCTCCTTCGCGGGAGGACTTCAGTACAGTGCCGATGGTGACAGGCCCTGCGGGCAGGGGTGGCTTGCCACGGAAGCGGAAACCCTTGGCGACGATCTTGACCGCCTCCCAGTGAATGCCCGCCATGACCTTGAGCGTCAGCAGGGGATGGGTGATCCAGGCATGGAACAGAGTGCTGTCGGTCAGTTCGCGCCGCTGGCCCGCGAAGGCGGCGGTCAGGACCGGGCCTGTGTCGTCGCGGACCTGGATGGTTATCCTGACGGCTTCACCCGGCGGGGCGACATCGAAGACATAGGTCAGGTCCATGTCCATGAAGGGCGAGACGTAGAACCGCTTGGGCGCAGTCTGCTGGACTGGGTCTGGGCCATCTTCTGGTGTCGCGATCAGATAGCTGTGGCGCTGGCCGAAGGTGTTGCGGACTTCGTACAGGATGGCCGTCAGTCGCTCGTCGGCGTCGTGACAGAAATAGACGCTGAGCGGGTTGAAGCCATAGCCCAGCACGCGTGGCATGCAAAGCAGGCGGATAGGCCCGCCTCCCTCAACGCCCGCTTCTAACAATCGCGCTGAGACGTAGGTTTTCAGATCGTCATGCGCCTTGTCGCCATGGTCGCGCGCGCTAAAGGACATCAGGCCGAACTGACCCGGACGCAGCAGCTTCAGCCTGCTGAACAGGCTGGGAAGATCGTCCAGATCCAGCAGCAGCATGAAGACGCGATAGCTGAGCGCATGCGTCTTCGGCTTGAACCGGCGGTGCGTCACCGGGCCGACGTAGAGGGCGGACGCCCCGGTCATGCCGCCTGTCGGACGGGATCGGTCGTGGGCGACAACTGAATGCGTCCGCTCTCGTTCTCGACAGTCCAGGGACGACGCATGCCGCCCAACTGCTCGGCCACTGCCAATCCGGATTGCAGGCCGTCTTCATGGAAGCCCGCGCCGAAATAGGCCCCGCAGAACCAGACCCCGCCCCGGCCCTGCAGGGACCACAGTTCCGACTGGGCCCTCAGCGCTCCTGCGTCGAAGTGGGGATGCTCATAGTGGTCAGTGGCATACGTCAACTCGGGCGCGGGCGGCGTATGCGGATTCAGGGTCACGAACAGGTCCGGCGCGTCCTTCAGGCTCTGAAGATGATTCATCCAGTAGCTGACACCGCCGGAGCCGGGCTCGGCGCGATGGCCCATGTGGTTCCAGCTGGCCCAGGCGCGTTTGCGCTTGGGCATCAGACGGCGGTCGCCGTGCAGCACGGCGGTGTTGGGCGTGTAGCGGAAGGCACCCAGGACGCGCTGTTCCTGGGCTGTTGTGTCGGCCAGGAGCCTCAACGTCGTCGGGGCGTGGGTGGCGAAGACGACCTGATCGAACATCTGGTGCGATCCATCGCGGTGGTCGATGCGGACCTGACCGTCGGTGCGGGTCACGGCGACGATGTTGGCGTTCAGATGCACATGGCCGGCGAAGTCGGCGGCGATGGCCTCGACATAGGACCTGCTGCCGCCATCGACGGTGCGCCAGGTCCGGCGCCCGATGAACTTCATCAGGTCATGGTTCTGGAAGAAGCGGATGAATGCGGCGGCGGGGTGGTCGCCGATCCCCTCGACGGAGGCCGACCAGATGGCAGCGGCCATGGGCAGCAGGTGGTCCTCACTGAGCGCCACGCCATAGCGATGGGTACGCAGATACTCCGATAGCGACACCACGGGATCCAGCGTCGCCAAGTGACCGGGGGCTGTTCTGTAGAAGCGGTTCAGGTCGGCCAGCATGGACCAGAAGCGCGGCCTGAGCAGGGCCTCGGGCTGGGCGAAGATGGAGGCCAGGCTACGGCTGCCATACTCCAGATCGCCGTCGTCCAGCGAGACCGCCAGGGACATGTCGGCATGTTTCGTCGGCACCTTCAGATGCGCAAACAGGGCGGTCAGATTGGGGTAGTTGACCTCGTTGTAGACGATGAAGCCGGTGTCCACCGCCACGCCGTTGCAGTCGACAGTATTGGCGTGTCCGCCCAGGCGACCCGCCGCCTCGAACAGCGTGACGTCGTGGGTTTTGCCTAACAGCCAGGCACAGGACAGGCCCGAAACCCCCGCACCGATCACGGCCACGCGCAGTCGTTTTGTCGTGGGTTGAGACGGTGAGGGCGGCAGGCTTTCGAACATCAGGCAGGCTCCGACGGGTGGTATGCGCAGATGCGCGAGGGTGTTCGATATACGGTGCTGCAATCCTGCGGGATGCGATGCATCCTTGCCCGACTCTGCGCGTAACTGTGACGCTCAAACTTCTCAAGGACCAGACTGTCTTGCTGATCGCCCTCGCACTGGCCTTTGCCTTCATGGCCCTGACGATGACGCTGGCCTGGTGGACGGTGCTGAAGACCCGGAACGGTGGCTGGACCGATGTTTTCTGGACGTTTGGCACCGGCATAGCGGGCGTTCTGGTCAGTCTGACGCCGTGGGCAGGCATGCCGGGACCGCGCCAGTGGCTGGTTGCAGTTCTGGTGGCTGTCTGGTCGATCAGGCTGGGCAGCTATATCGCCGGACGCGTGGCGGGGGGACATGCCGATCCGCGCTACGTCGCCCTGACCGAGGAGTGGGGCTCCAACTTCTCCCGCAATCTCTACGGCCTGGCAATCGTGCAGGCTCCGGCGACGACGTTCCTGTGTGTTTCGATCGCGGCGGCGGCGCTGAGGCCCGGCGACGCCCTGATGCTGACGGACTATCTGGGCGCACTCATCCTTCTGGTCGGCATCGGCGGCGAGGCGCTGGCCGACGAGCAGATGCGCCGGTTCCGCGCCGATCCGTCGAACAAGGGCAAGGTCATGGATCGCGGTCTTTGGGGGCTGTCTCGGCATCCCAACTATCTGTTCGAGTGGGTCATCTGGCTGGCCTATCCGGTCATCGCGATCGATCTGAGCGGCGGTTGGGTCGCAGGCTGGGCCGCGCTGGTCGCGCCGGTCGTGATGTATGTAATCCTTCGCTACATGACCGGCGTGCCACCGCTGGAAAAGGTCATGCTTAAGTCGCGCGGCGACGCCTACCGCGACTATCAATCCCGCGTCGGGGCCCTGCTGCCCCGTCTGAATGTGTTTTCCAAGGACCGCGCCTGACATGAGTCTGCTTGATCGCCTGAACAGCTTGCAGGACTCGCCTGCGCCCGACTTCGTGACTCGCCCGGCCATTGCGGCCTTCGTCGCCAATGCCCGCAAGCAGATGGCGGTGGTCCGGCCCGGTGCCGAGAAGGCCTTCGCCGAAGAAATGGCGGCGCGCCCGGTGGCGGAATACACTGAGGCCGCTAATGCCCAGCATTACGAACTGCCAGCCCGCTTCTTCGAACTGGCCCTGGGGCCCAACCGCAAATATTCCAGCGCCTTCTACGACCATCCATCCTCGACCTTGGCCGAGGCCGAGGTCAGCGCCCTGCGACAGACCTGCGAGCATGCGGACTTGCAGGATGGCCAGAACGTACTGGAACTGGGCTGCGGCTGGGGGTCGCTGTCGCTGTGGATGGCGCGGCACTATCCGGCCTCGACGATCAAGGCGGTGTCGAACTCGCGCAGTCAGAAGGCGGCCATCGATGCAGAGGCCGCGCGGCTAGGCCTGACCAATCTGACGGTCGTCACCGCAGACATGAATGTGTTCCAGACGGAGCAGCGCTTTGACCGCATCGTCTCGGTGGAGATGTTCGAGCATATGGCCAACTGGCGCGAACTTCTGGGCCGTGTTCGGGCCTGGCTAAAGCCTGACGGTCGGGTCTTCATCCATGTGTTCAGCCATGTCACGACACCCTACCGCTTCGAGGTGTCCGACAAGGCCGACTTCATCGCCCAGCATTTCTTCACCGGCGGCATCATGCCCAGCCACGGCCTGATGCGTCAGTACCCTGACTTGTTCGAGGTCGAGCAGGACTGGCGCTGGAGCGGCACCCACTACCAGCGCACAGCGAATCACTGGCTCGAGAATTTTGATCGGCACGAGACGGAGATTCGCGGCTTGATGAAGGAGGTCTATGGTGCGGACTACGCGCTGTGGATGCGGCGCTGGCGGCGATTCTTCATGGCCACGGCCGGTCTGTTCGGCGACAGTGACGGCCAGGTCTGGGGCGTGAGCCATTATCGACTGAAGGGGGTCTGAGCATGTTGAAGTATCTCGCAGCCTATGGCGGCTCGGCTGTCGCCTTTCTGGTGCTGGACATCATCTGGCTGACCCTGATGGGGAACCGGCTGTACAAGCCCGTGCTGGGGCCGATCATGGCTCCCAAGGTCAATATGGTCGCGGCGGTGGCCTTCTATCTGATCTACATCTTCGGCATCACGGCCCTGGCGACGGCCCCGGCGCTGAAGGAGGCGTCGATCCAGAAGGCGCTGATCAACGGCGCACTGCTCGGCTTCGTGGCCTATGCGACCTATGACCTGACCAATCAGGCGACGCTGAAGACCTGGAGTACGACGATCACCCTGGCCGATCTGGCCTGGGGCACCTTCGTGACCACGGCGGCGGCATTGGCCGGCTATTATGCCTCGCGGGCCGTCTCAAGCTGACTTGCCCGTCGCGCCGGGCCGTGTAAGCCATAGGGTCAAGCCACGGACGAACGCCACGCATGGACGCTGACCAGAACCGACAGGCGCTCGTCGCCAATCTTCAGCGCGTGGCGTCCGGGGATCGCGCCGCCCTGAAGGATGTCTATGACGCCACCTCGGCGAAACTATTCGGGGTGTGCCTGCGTATCTTGGGCAACCGAAGCGAGGCCGAGGACGTGCTGCAGGAAGTCTATATCACCGTCTGGAGCAAGGCAGACCGGTTCGACGCGGACCGCGCCAGCCCGATCACATGGCTGGCCGCCCTGGCTCGAAATCGCGCCATCGATCGCCAGCGCCAGATCGGTCGACGCAGCTTCAAGCCGATCGACGATGCGCATGATGTGGCGGACGGTGCCGAATCCAGCCTGGCCTCCTTGGTTCGGAGCGAGGACGTGCGCCAGCTTCAGGGCTGCATGTCGGAACTTGACGCCACCCATCAGGCCGCCCTGCGCAGCGCCTTCTTCGAGGGGCTGACCTATCAGGACGTGGCTGAGCGCCACAATGTCCCGACCGGAACGATGAAGAGCTGGATCCGTCGCTCCCTGCTCAAGCTGAAGGCTTGCCTCGCCCGATGATCGATCACGAACTGAGCCCCGACGAGCAACTGGCGGCAGAATATGTCGTCGGTGTCCTGACGTCGGAAGAGCGGGCGCAGGCCGAGCGCCGTATCGCCGCCGAGCCCGGTTTCGCAGCCGAGGTCGCCGACTGGCAGGAACGGCTGATGCCGCTGCTGGCCGAGATCGAGCCGGAGACACCGCCGCGTGTCGTGTGGATGCGCGTTGCCGCTCAACTGGGCGTGTCGGCGACCAGACCTGCGGGGGTCTGGAACAGTGTCGCCGTCTGGCGCGGCGTTGCGGCGGTCGCCAGCGTTGCTGCCGCCGTCGCCGTCGCTGCCCTGGTCCTGACGCCGCCGCGGCTGGTTATCGAGCCGGATGCGGCACCCGCCGCTGCGCCGGTTCTGACCTCCATCGCGTTGTTGAAAGAGGAGGCGGGGCCGACGTCGTTCGTGGTCACCCTGGACAAGGCCCATGACCGGCTGATCGTCGCGACCGTGGCGGGCCAGGCTCAGGCTGACCGCTCGTTCGAGCTGTGGGTCCTGCCTGAGGGACAGGCCCCGGTCTCACTGGGTGTGCTGAACGGGCGCGAGGCGCTGGTGCTGGATACGGCGAAGCTGCTGGGCCCGGACGGCGAGACGGCCAGTCTGGCGATCACTCTGGAGCCCCTGGGCGGATCGCCTTCGGGTGACCCAACCGGACCGATAGTGGCCAGTGGAGCGCTGTCGCCGGTTTAGCATACGGTCCGCATCTGATCGGCGGTTGCGACCGTAGCTTTCCCGACACTAGACAGGCAGGTTGCGTCGGGACCATTTCTCCCCCACGTCGCTGTTTCGACGGGATTCTCGCATCATGGACGGCTCAGCTTCACACCTTGGCAGGATGACGGGCGCGTCGCGCAGCGACGTATCCGATGCACCCGCGTTCGCGCGGCCTTTCCTGCGTCGCCTGAGTAGCCTGTGGCGCTACGGTACCATGGCCGTCACCCTGCCGGACGGCACGCAGATGACGATCGGCGGCGATGACGGCGCGATAGGCGAGGGGCCCCAAGCCGTGTGGACCCTGACCCGCTGGAGGGCCTTCCTCAGACTGCTGACGCGCGGCGACATCGGCTTCGCAGAGGGCTACATGGCGGGCGAGTGGGATACGCCGGACCTGACGGCCCTGCTGACGGCCTTTGCCCTGAACTATGACGCCCTCGATCAGATCATGTCGGGCGTGCCGATGTTGAGAGGCGTCAACGCCATTGTGCATGCCTTGCAACGCAACAGCCGGACCGGCTCGCGCCGCAACATCATGTCCCACTACGACCTGGGCAATGATTTCTATGCCCAGTGGCTGGATCCGAGCATGACCTATTCGGCAGCGCTGTTCGATCCACCGACGTTGTCGCTGCCAGAGGCGCAGACCCGCAAGTATGAGGCACTGGCTCGTTCGATCAGTATCGAGCGCGATCATGAGGTGCTGGAGATCGGCTGCGGCTGGGGCGGTTTCTCGGCCTATGCGGCGGGCACGCTGGGAGCCAGGGTGACAGCCATCACCTTGTCGCCGTCCCAGGCGGAGGTCGCGCGAAAACGCATCTTTGAACAGGGATTGTCCGAGCGGGTGGATGTCCAGTTGATCGACTATCGCGACGTCCAGGGTTGCTACGATCGCATTGCCTCCATCGAGATGTTCGAGGCTGTGGGCGAGGCCTACTGGCCGACCTATTTCGACCGTGTGCATGACCTTCTGAAACCCGACGGCCGGGCGGGGCTACAGATCATCACCATCGACGACGCCCTGTTCGACAGCTACCGCAAGCGCCCGGATTTCATCCAGCTGCACGTCTTTCCCGGCGGCATGTTGCCCAGCGAACCAGCCCTGTGGGCCACGATCGGCAAGGCTGGACTGACCGGAGAAGTCACCCAGCGTTTCGGTCAGGACTACGGCCGGACGTTGGGGCTATGGCTTCGAGCCTTTGACGATGCATGGCCACGCATTGAGCCGCTAGGCTATGATGCACGTTTCCGGCGCCTGTGGCGCTACTATCTGGCCTATTGCGAGGCCGGATTCGGGACGGGACGCACGGACGTGGTTCAGTTGGCCCTTTCGAAAGTCTGATGGCTGGTCAATCTGAGGCTAGATGATGCGACTTATCCGGCCAAAAGCGGTCGGCGGCACGACGTTGTGAAAGACCTTCCGCAAGGGGCGTCTTAATGATTGGGCTGAATCCATCGAGACTAGGTACAATCCGTCCCGAAGCGCCCACCGGTCCAGAGGCAAGTGCCGTCGATACAGTCGATGAGGTTGTTGGGAAAACTGCCGGTTTCGTGAGCATACACCTGGAACCAGCCACCATCGTCCCATACGGCAGTCGGCATGCCAAATCGCCTGGCGTGGACCGCGTCAAAGCGCGCGTACCATTGGCGAATGTTGTTGCAATCCATCGTCTGGTAGCGGCTCTTCCAGCCGACGCCCCATTCGCCGATGAAGACGGGCATGCCGCCGCCCGTCGTCGATGCCCAGTCGGCCATGACCTGCATGGGTGAGGCGATGTCCTCGTCCGTCCAGGGATCGGCATAGTCGCCCTGATTGTCGCCGCTGAATTCCCAGGGGCTGTAATGGTGAAAGGTCGCCATGACATGGGGGTCGTGGCCGCCACCGACGGCATCCAGGTTGGGCCAGGTCAGGGCCATCTCATGAGCACCGAACCACTGGTTGCCGCCGATGATGACGATGCGGCCGGGATCGTCCTTCCGGATGGCGGCATAGGCACGCCCTGTCATCTCCCGCACTGTTGCTGGCAGCATAGCCTCCTTGCTGGTGAGGTGCGGCTCGTTCAGTATTTCGAACATCAGACGACCGTCCCGGTCGCCCAGCAGGTCGCTGATGTCGGCCCACAGTCTGGCCAGCACTTCGGCGTCGCCTGAATCCTTCAGCCGACTCTCGTGATGGGTATTGATGACGACGTAGAGCCCGGGCTGGTCCAATGCATAATCGACCACGGCCACCAGTTCCGCCAGGCGTGCAGACCTTCGATCAACCTGGCCTGTTTCTGGGTTGGCAAGCGTGGTGCCGCCGACATTTTCTGTCCATGTCACTGGAATGCGAACCGTTCGAAACCCGCGGGAATAGTAGGCGTCGATCTTGGGCCGGGCGACGTCCAGCGTCGCTGGATGCTGGGTGTTGTCGAACATCTGGCCCAGGTTGAAGCCCTTGCCCATGGCCTCGGCAGCCTGCCTTGCCGTGGGTCGTTCGAAGGCTGATGCGGTGGTACCGGGCGCAATCCAAAGCGCCGTGATCCAGAACAGAACGCCCAAGCCGCGCCACCGCTTCATTTTACTAGACATGAGCGCCTCTCCAGACCCGACAGCGCAGCAGAGCAACAGGATGACAGCGCTGTCGTCAATCGCTCGCGGCCTGCCGGGAGAACACGTCTGGTATCAGCGGACGCGCCGCACCCCTAGAACCGCAAGGCCGCCCAGCACGGCCAGGACTGCGGACGTCGCCATCAACTGAGGCCAGGATTGACGCTCGGGGCCCAGGGCGATCAACGCCACGACCGGGGCCAGAACCGCCGGAAGGGTGTTGGTCAAGTTCATGATCCCGAGATCGCGGGCCGTGTCCTGCCTGGACGGAAGCACCTGCGCGACGAGGGCAGCGTCGACGGTCGTATAGAGGCCGAAGCCGATACCATAAAACGCATAGCCGATCAGAGGGCCGGGCCAGGCTGGCCAGACAGCGAAGATCAACAGACCGCAGGCCATCAGCCCGGCAGCCAGAAGGATGAAGGCCTTGCGCCGGTTCAGTCGGTCCGATGCCAAGCCTCCCAGAAAGCCAGACACCAGGATCAGGACCGTGGACAGGGTGATCAACCGGGCCAGTCCGCTTTCGACCGTGGTCCCTGGAAACTGCTCGGCATAGCGCGCGTGGTCGGCCAGATAGAACAGCATATAGGCGTTCACGACGCTGGCCGCGATTTGCAGGCAGAAACGCGATAGCCAGGCGAACCCGAAGTCGGGCGACAGTTGAAGTCTTGTCGTCGCCCTGCGTGCGACCGAGTGCAGGTGCGGAGCGTCCCGATAGGTCAGCAGGAACGGCATCAGGCAGGCGGTGGCCAGCAGGCCCATGACACCCATACGCGCCGTCGTATCGGCCAGGATCGGGTGGGTGATCAGAACGCCGCTGGCGGCACCCAAGGGCGCGCCCAGGCCGAGAAAGGCAGCGACGCGGCCTTTCTGTCTGTCCGGGACGCGGTCTGCGAGGACGGCATTCAATGGTGCGAACAGCGTGTTGAAGGCCAGTTGAAAAACGACGATGCTCGCGACCAGCATCGCCGGGCTAGAGGCGGTGGCGATCAGGCCATAGGCGACGATCACACCGATCAGCCCCCCTGCCATCCAGGGACGGCGGCGTCCCAGCCTGTGTCGCGTTCGGTCGCTGGCCCAGCCGACAGCCAGATTGGTGATACTGGCCACCACGGCACCCAGCAGGGTCACCAGGCTCAGCAGGCCGATCTTGTCCATCGGGGCCAGGGCCTGGGCCTGTAAGGGCACCAGCAGGCTGAGCAGGGGCACGAAGGCGATGAAGGCCCCGACATAGGCCAGTGTCAGGGTGGCGATGAAGCCCGGGCCGACAGGCGGCAAGAGTTCGGCTGCAAGGTCAGGAACAGCCTTCATGGCGACGACTTTGGCCAAACTCGTTTCCAGGCGCGAGCGAAATCTTGCGCGACCTGCGCCAATCGCCGCATACAAAGATGAACGGCGGTCCGGTGGCCCGTCAGGGGAGGGGACCGCCACGATGACCGCGACGATCTACGATGTCGCCGCCCTTGCCGGCGTGTCGATCAAGTCCGTATCCCGCGTCCTGAACGGCGGGCCCAACGTCAGCCCTGCGCTGGAAGCCAAGGTTCGAGCGGCGGTCGAAACCCTGGACTATCGACCCAGCTTGTCGGCGCGAACCTTGGCCGGTGCGTCATCCTATCTGATAGCGGCCTTCGTGGACGCGGAACTGACGCTGGAGCACTGGCGCAGCGGGCGGGGCAACGACTACCTCAGTCGACTGGAATATGGCGCCTTGGTCGAATGCCGCCGGGCTGGGTACCACCTGCTGGTCGAGCTGGTGGACTATGGCTCGCTGAGCCTTGAGGCCAATCTGCTGTCTCTACTGCGGTCGCTGCGACCGGACGGCGTGCTGCTGACACCGCCCAACTCGGACGATCCCAGGGTGCTGGATGTGCTGGAGCGCAACGGGACGCCATTTGTGCGTCTGGGGGCTGAGGCCCATCTGGATCGCGGCATGCGGGTCTTTATGGACGACCGTCAGGCGGCCTTCGACATGACGGCACATCTGATCGCGGGGGGGCATCGCAGGATCGGCTTCATCTCCGGCCCCGGCAGCTACGCCGCCAGCCGCGCCCGGCGCGACGGCTTTCAGGCGGCGATGATCGAACACGGGCTTCCCGTCGATAAGGCCCTGGTGGCCGAGGGCGACTTCACCTTCGAGGCGGGGCGACAGGCGGGAGCCACTCTGCTGAGTGCGAAGGATCGACCCACTGCCATCTTTGCGTCCAACGACGACATGGCTCTGGGCGTGCTGAACTCGGCGGCGGCGTCTGGCTTGATCGTTCCGGACGATGTGGCGGTGTGCGGTTTCGACGACACCCCCAGCACCATGCTGAGTACGCCCCCGCTGACCACCATCCGCCAGCCCGTCACTGAGATGGCGGCGGCGGCGACGCGCCTGCTTCTTCCCGCGACCCGGGGTCAGCCCGGCCAGGCTGAAAAGGTGGACTACACCCTGATCGAGCGACTTTCGACGCAGTCTTCGGGCTGAACAGACGTCGGTTGACAGCGCTGTCAAATGAAGACAGTTTGATGTCGGGAAACAGGCGCACGCCATGTGCGTCGTCACGACGGCACTCTGGGAAACAGGGGCCACGGGGAGGAAGACCATGATCCAGTTCAAACGTTCGCTTCTGCTCGGCTGCGCCGCACTGGCGATGACGGCCGGCATGACGCATGCCCAGACGGCACCGGCCGCCCCCGTACCTGCAGAGCAGGATCCCACCGAGCTGGACGAAATCGTCGTCACGACCGAGCGCCGCGAGCAGAGCCTGCAGGACTATGCCGGAGTGGTTCAGTCCATTACGGGTGAGGACCTGCGTGCGGTGGGTATCGACCAGATCGAGGATCTCCAGTCCGCCATTCCTGGCCTGTCGATCTCCAATCAGGAAGGCAACGTCCAGATCTATATCCGTGGCGTAGGCACTGCAAACAACACCGAATTGGGGGATCCGTCGGCTGCAACGCATCTGAACGGTGTCTACCTGCCACGTCCGCGCGGTTTGGGCGGCCTGTTCTTCGACCTGGCACGGGTGGAAGTCGCCAAGGGACCGCAAGGTACATTGCGCGGACGGAATGCCGTTGCCGGCACGCTGAACATCATCCCCAACATGCCACGCCTCGGTGTGAGCGAAGGCTTCATCCAGGGTGAAGTCGGTACGCTCGAAACCTTCGGCTATGAGGGTGCCGTCAACATCCCGATGGGCGACGATCAGGCATTGCGTCTGGCCGTCTATGGCGTTGATCGCGGCACGGCCTACAAGAACGTCGGCAACGATGAGAGCCTGGACCCCACTGGCGAGCAGCAGTTGTTCTCGGCGCGGGCCACCTATCTTTATCAGCCGAACGACCGCTTTCGCCTGAGCCTGATGGGCGATTTCGAGTCCGAGCGGGGCACCGGTTATCCGGCCACCAATGTGCGCAATGGCCTGGTCGGTGGCGGGACGCCCGATGGCCTGGAACTGCGTGACGTCCTGTTCCGGGGTCCGCAGGGACTGGTCGAGAACGACAACTGGGGCCTGGCGCTGAATGCGTCGTATGACTTCGGTGGTGCGGTGCTGGAGTATACGGCCAGCCGTCGCAGCGTGGATTATTACCAGGTCAATGCGGCCAACGAGGGTGTCGTGCGCCCCGGCTATGGTGCTGCTGACGTCGACTACGACAACTTTGGCACCCAATACTGGCTGACGCTTTCGGAATCCGACATCCATGAACTGCGGCTGACCTCGGCACCCGGCGCAGAGTTCGTCTGGTCCACGGGCCTGTTCTATTTCAAGGAAAGCCAGCAGGTCGGCTTCCTGTCCGTGGTCGACAAGGGCCAGTTCTATTCCGGCACCGAGTTCACCTTCCCGGACGTGCAGTCCGACTCATTCGCGGCCTATGCCGACGTCACCTATCCGCTCACCGATCAGCTGCGGCTGAAGGGCGGCTTGCGATACACCGAGGAGAACAAGTCTCGCCGGGGCATCGGTGGCAACTGGTCGCTGGGGCTGGGATCCGAAGGGTTCAACTGCTGCTTCGTCACTCGTCTGGGGACCGAAGGTTTCCGGCCCAACTTCACGGGCCGCGACAGCTATGCGCCGCCGACACCAGGCGACAATGCGGCAGCTGCCCGGTACTTTGCCAGTGCGTTCACACCTGGTGCCCGCGACACATTCCTGGACCAGATCGCAGGTGTTGCAGACGGCTCGCGGCCAAACGGCACCTGCGTCAATCGTCCGGACACCCAGCCAGGCGGCAACCCCCAGACCTGCCCGGCCAACGGCCAGCACAGCTTCTTCCAGATTTCCGCACCGGGGGAGCAGGTCGGCTCTTATGAGGACTCGTTCAGCGACTATCGCGTCGGCTTTGAATACGACCTGAGCGCGGACAACCTGTTCTACGGAGCCGTTTCGACGGGGCACAAGTCGGGCGGTTTCAATGACACCGTGATCGTGAACGGCGTTTCCACAGCTCCGACGTTCGCGCCGGAATCGGTGACCCTGTTCGAACTGGGTACCAAGAATACCTTCCGTCCCGCCATCGGCCGGATCGACGTCAATGGCAACGTCTTTTACTATGACTACTCCGATCAGGTATTCCAGACCCTGGTGTCGCTGGGCACTGGCCCGGGTGGGGCCAGCGCCGGCTTCTCTCAGCAGAACATCAATGTAGCGCAGTCGACCATCCAGGGCTTCGAGGTCGAGACCCGGTTCAGCCTGCCCTATGGCATGCGGCTGGACATCATCGGCTCCTACATCGACGCTCAGGCGGACGAAGGGGTGCTGACCGATACGCGTGGTACCGACTACGGCGACGGCACGCCCAACTTCAACGTTGACATCGGCGGCAACGACCTGCCCAACGTGTCCAAGATCAACCTGAATGCCCATCTGCAGCAGACGGTCGATCTCTTCGGCGGTCGGGCTGACTTCCACCTGCTGGCCAACTACAGGTCGTCCTACTACCTCAACATCTACAACGAACTGCCGGTCATCCAGTTTACGGCACGTCCGACCGATCCCGCACAGCAGGCCGCCTATGATGCGTTCAAGGCTTCGCTGGCAGGCACCACGATCAATCCTACCGCCCCACTGACCAGTCCATTCCTGCGCAGCACGGATGCCCGCGAAGGCGGCTTCTGGGCCCGTCAGGAAGGTTATGTGACCGTCAACCTGGGTGCCGGCTGGGAGCCGTCGAGTGGCCGCTATCGCATCGAAGGCTATGTCAACAACGTCTTCGACGAGACGGTCGTCGAGAAGCAGCTGGTGTCCGACCAGGTCGTCAATGTCCTGTTCCTGAATCAGCCCCGCACCATGGGTGTGCGCCTGCGCGCCAACTTCTAGTCTCCCTGACCCTTGGCGGCGCGGCCCTCCAGCTGTGCCGCCACTTCTTTTTCAGTATCGAGGCCGATCATGACCGCGTCCCGTCCAGCGCTTCTCTGTGCCGCAGCCCTGGCCGTGCTCATGATGGGGAGTGTGTCGACGGCGCAGACCGCCGAAGCCAGCGATCCGCAGACGGCCGTGGCCGACCCGTCCGCTTGGCCTGTCGCTGCCAGCCCGACAGCGATCACCGATGCCCGTACCGAGGCCGCTATCACTGAACTGATGGAGCGCATGACGCTGGAGGAGAAGGTTGGCCAACTGATCCAGGCCGACATCGGCGCCATCACCCCCGCCGATCTGGCCCGCTACCCCATCGGCTCCATCCTGGCGGGCGGCAACTCGGCCCCGGCGGCGAACGAGCGGGCACCGCTGGCCGACTGGGTCGCCTTGTCTGTGGCCTTCCGCGAAGCTGCCGCCAGCCGTCCCGGCGCTGCGGTGCCTCTGATGTTCGGCATCGACGCCGTGCACGGCCACAACAACATCGTCGGTGCGACGCTGTTTCCGCATAACATCGGCCTGGGGGCCGCCCGCGATCCGGACCTGATCGAGCGGATCGGTGCCGCCACGGCCCGGGAGGTTGCGGCCTCGGGCGCGGACTGGACCTTCGGACCGACATTGGCCGTGCCCCGCAATGACCGCTGGGGCCGGGCGTATGAAGGCTATGGCGAACATCCCGAGATCGTCACCAGCTATGCCGGACCGATGACCCTCGGCCTACAAGGAGCCCTGGTGGAGGGCAGACCTCTCGCCGCCGATCGCATCGCCGGCTCAGCCAAGCATTTCCTGGCTGACGGCGGCACGGCCAACGGTGTGGATCAGGGCGATGCTGTGATCTCCGAAGCCGAGCTGATCGCCATCCACGCCCAGGGCTATGTGCCCGCCATCGATGAGGGCGTGCTGACGGTCATGGCGTCGTTCTCCAGCTGGAACGGGGTCAAGATCACCGGCAACCGGTCGCTGCTGACCGATGTGCTGAAGGAGCGGATGGGGTTCGAGGGCTTCGTCGTCGGTGACTGGAACGCCCACGGTCAGATCCCGGGTTGCAGCAACGAAAGCTGTGCCGAGGCCATCAATGCCGGGCTGGATATGTTCATGGCCCCCGACAGTTGGCGCGGGCTCTACACCAACACCCTGGCCCAGGCGCAGTCTGGGGAAATCCCTGCCGCCAGGATCGACGACGCCGTGCGCCGCATCCTTCGGGTCAAGTTCAAGCTGGGCGTCTTCGACCGCGACCGCTCGCTGGAAGGCCGGACCGATATTCTGGGTTCCGCCGATCATCGCGCCCTGGCCCGCGAGGCGGTACGCAAGTCGCTGGTACTGCTGAAGAACGAAGGCGTGCTGCCCATCCGTCCGGGCGCACGCGTTCTGGTCGCCGGAGAGGCGGCGGACTCGATCGGGCAAGCGTCCGGCGGCTGGACCGTCAGCTGGCAGGGCACCGACACCACCAATGCCGACTTCCCCGGCGGCACCTCTATCTGGGCCGGTCTGGAAACAGCGGTGACCCAGGCAGGCGGGACGGCTGAACTTAGCGCCGATGGATCGTTCCAGACCCGTCCGGACGTCGCGATCGTGGTCTTCGGCGAGACGCCCTATGCCGAGTTCCAGGGCGATATCGAAACCCTGGACTTCGCGCCCGAAGAGCCGCTGGAGCTGCTCCGCCGATACAAGGCGGCGGGCATTCCGACCGTCTCGGTGTTCCTCAGCGGACGCCCCCTCTGGACCAATCCCGAGATCAACGCCTCCGACGCCTTCGTCGCCGCCTGGCTGCCGGGAACCGAGGGCGCGGGCGTGGCCGATGTGCTGGTGGCTGGTCGCGACGGGCGTGCGTCGTATGACTTTACGGGCCGCCTTTCATTCTCCTGGCCTCGAAATGCCGGCCAGGACATGCTGAACGTGGGTGGGCCGGGCTATGCTCCCCAGTTCGCCTATGGCGATGGGCTGAGCTACGGGGCCCCAGCCAGAGTGGAGACGCTGCCTGAAGATCCGGGGGTGACCGTGGCGCGCGTCAACCTGGACGGCTATTTTGCTGACGGTCGTATCCAGGCACCGTGGTCGTTGATGCTGCGTGACGAGGGGGGAGAAAGCCGTGTCGGCACGGTGCTCACCGGAGCCAGTCCGCGCGGAGCTGTGACGGTTCGTCCAACTGATGGGACAGCGCAGGAAAGCGCGATGGCGCTGAAATTCACAGGTCCAGCCGAAGCGCTCGTGACGGGGCCGCCCGTCGATCTGTCGCGTCAGCGCAATGGTGACATGGTGCTGGCATTCTCGATACGCCTGGATGCCGCATCCTCCGGGCCCATCGAGGTCGGCTTCGGGCGACAGCGGGTTGATATAGGATCGGTTCTGGACGGAGCGGCACCGGGGACATGGCAAGCCGTCCGCTTGCGGCTGGCCTGTTTCGATGGTGAACGCTCGAATGTGGCGGCCGTCGATACGCCCTTCGCCCTTACATCGGCCAGTCCTGCACAAGTCTCTCTGGCTGACATCAGGCTGACCAGCAACGACAGCAGCAGCAGTTGCCTGGTTCCGGCTGACTGAAGCCGCCTCGAGTTTGCTCCTCCCGCATCAGCGGGACCTTGCCTGCCGACAGGCCCGTTCGTGATGCAACCCGGAGTCCGAAAGTGCGGGAAAGCGAGCGCGCCGCAAGGCGAAGACGGATGACGGCGGCTGGATTCCATCACAGCAGACTGTCTGGCACTGAAAACGTTTGCAGACTCAGGCACTGAAAAATGGTGCCGGCTGCAGGAATCGAACCCGCGACATCCAGTTTACAAAACTGGCGCTCTACCAACTGAGCTAAGCCGGCGTCCGCTTGACGCGGCGGCCCTTATGATGGCGCAACGGCTTTGACGCAAGCCGGGGATTTCATGCCGATCTCATTTGCCCACATTGCCCCTGTCCTGATGCTGATCGCGTCGAACGTCTTCATGACGCTCGCCTGGTACGGCCATCTGAAGTTCGGCTCAAAGCCGCTCTGGCTGGTGGTGATCGTCAGCTGGGGCATTGCCCTGTTCGAATACTGTCTGGCGGTACCGGCCAATCGGATCGGTCATGCGGTCTATTCGACGGCAGAGCTGAAGACGATGCAGGAGGTGATTACCCTGATCGTGTTTGCCGTCTTTTCGGTCAGCTTTCTGGGCGAGAAGCTGACGATGAACCATGCGGTGGGGTTTGTCCTGATCATCGCCGGGGCCTGGTTCATCTTTCGCGGGCCGCTGTGAGCCATCGGTGCGATTTGGTCCGTCAACGCAATTGACCTGAGGGGCCGATGCCGTGAAGCTGTCGCCAGACATCGCAGAGTGTCACGGGAGAGAGTTCATGGACGGATCGACGGCACCTTGGCGTGAGGCGGAACTGCTGCCTGTCGATCTGGATGTGCAGGTTCAGGATGGCATCTATCGCATCGCCTCGCGCACTGCGCTGAAGGACCATGATTTCAACATGCCGCGTGCCTTTGCAGAGGTGGCGGCACGTCAGCCGCAAGCCCCGGCCCTGCATCGGCGCGAAGGCGGCACGGGCGACTGGCAGACGGTCTCCTATGGCGCTCTGAAGCGTCAGTGCGATGGCGTAACCCAGTGGATGATCGACCGGGGCGTGACAGGGCCGGTGCTGATGATGGGATCCAATTCCCCGGCCATGGCGGCGTTTCTGTTCGGGACGCTGGCGTCGCCCGCCATCAGCGCGCCGGTCAGCCCCTTGCTGGCGCTGGTGGGTGGTGATCTGGGGCGGTTGCGACATGTGCTGTCTCTGGTCCGGCCCGCGGTGGTCTTCATCGAGGATGCGCGGGCGGTGGCGGCGGCGATCGACGGGCTGGACCTGGGCGACGCCATCGTGATCACCGGCACGCCGGAGGTGCTGAGCCGCGAGACGGTGACCCTGAAAAGTGTGCTTGAGACCGAGCCGACCGAGGCTGTCGGAGCCAGTATCGAGGCGCTGAAGCCGGAGAAGATCGTCCAATATATGCTGACGTCCGGTTCCACAGGCCTGCCCAAGGCCGTGGCGGCCAGCCTGTCGAACCTCGCGGCCAATACGGCGTCGGGCGGACAGCTGACGCGGCTGAACTGGACGGACAAGGTGCTGAACTGGATGCCGTGGCACCATGTGGCGGGAGCGGCGGTCTTGCGGGCGACGCTGCTGTCGGGCGGCGAATTCTACATCGATGACGGCAAGCCGATGCCGGGTCTGTTCGACCTGTCGATCCGCAATCTGAAGGAACAGCCGGTCCGCTACTACGTCAATGTACCGCTGGGCTATGCCTTGCTGGCCGATGCGCTGGAGGCGGATGCGGACCTGCGCCGGATGTTCTTTTCGGAGCTGAGGATCATGCTGTTCGGTGGAGCCGCCCTGGCCCAGCCCGTGATGGATCGCATCCAGGCCATGGCCGTGGCCGAGACGGGACACCGCATCCTGATGCCCTCGGCTTACGGCGCGACCGAGACCACGTCCGGCATTATGGCGGGCTATGAGTATACCGACCGGGTCAGCCTGGGGCTGCCACTGCCGGGGACCACGATCAAGCTGGTGCCGCACGATCATCGGTATGAACTACGCATCGCGGGGCCCAGCGTCACAGCAGGCTATCTGGACGACCCGGTGCGCAATGCACAGGTCTTTGATGAGGAGGGCTTCTACCGCACCGGCGATCTGGTCACCTTCGTCGATCCCGCAGACCCGACACGGGGTGTGGCCTTCGCCGGGCGAGCGGCCGAGGAGTTCAAACTGGATTCCGGCGTATGGGTCTCTGGTGGAGCCGTTCGGGATGCGGCGCTGAAGGCGCTGTCGCCGTTGATCGCCGAGGTGGCGGTGTGCGACGACAACCGGCCGTATCTGGGCCTGCTGGCCTGGCCGTCGCCGGACGGGGTGGCACGGGAGCTGGGCGTGCCAGTGACCGAGGCGCTTCAATCGGGGGCGTTAGTAGAGGCTTTGAGGTCGCGCCTGACGACGCACAATGCCAGCCAGAAAGGCAGCAGCAGCCGGATTGCCCGGCTTGGCTTGCTGCTGACGCCGCCCAATCCAAATGCGCATGAGCTATCGGACAAGGGCACGGTCAATCGCCGGGCGGTGCTGGACAATCGGCCGGGTGATCTGGAAGCGCTGTACGCCGATCCGCCCGGTCCGCTGGTGGTGGTCGCGGACTAGATCAGGCGCGCGGCCGGCGGATCGAGACGCCGACCGTGCCGTGGGCGATCAGCAGGTCCTCGGGTGTGGTGACCGTGACATCAACGACGACCTTGCGCGCGTCCTGATGCACGGCCCGGCCTTCCGCGATCAGGGCATTGCCGCTGATCGGGGCGGCGTTGATGAAGCGCAGGGTCAGGTCGGTGGACAGGAGAGTCTCGCCCGGTTTCAGCAGGGTCATGGCCGCCCCGCCGCCTGCCATGTCGACCAGAGACGCCGTCACCCCGCCGTGGACCAGGCCTACGAAGTTGGCGTGGCCCGGATCGAGGGTGCATTCCAGCCGGATGTACCCCCGCTCCAGTGCGATCGGGCGAGAACGCAGCCGTTCGGGAAAGCCGCCGGCATAGCCAGCCGCCATCCAGCGCCGCGCAAGCGTCAGCCCGTCCTCTGACGGGTCTAGATGGAAGGTGGCCTCGGCCTGATCGGTCCCCTGGTTCACGCAGACACGCCGCTGCCGAGCTGGTCCCGCAGCTCTCGCTTCAGAACCTTGCCGACGGGATTGCGGGGCAGGGCGGCGATGGTTTCCAGTCGCTCGATCTGCTTGTAGACGGCAATCTGCTTGTCCTGGGTCAGGAAGCGGTTGATCTCCTCCAGGCTCGCCGTCTGGTCCGGCTTGAAGACGACGAAGGCGGCCAGTCGCTCGCCCAGATTGGGGTCTGGTGCACCGACGACGGCGGCTTCGGCCACGGCCGGGTGACCGGCCAGATGGCCCTCGATTTCCTCGGACGAGATGTTCATGCCGCCGCGGATGATCACGTCCTTCAGTCGGCCGACGAAGCGAATGAACTGCAGTTCGTCACCCGCCAGCTCGAACAGGTCACCGGTGCGGAACCAGCCGTCGGCATCGAAGGCACGGGCGTTGATGTCGGGTGCCTGCCAGTAGCCCGAGAACACGGTCGCACCCTTGACGCGCAGCTCGCCGGGTTTGCCGCCCTCGGTGATCTCCTGCTCGGTTTCGGGATCGACCAGGCGGGTGAAGATGCGGTCGTGCAGTTTCGCCTTCCACTTTCGGCCTTCACCCAGTCGAGGAAAGAAAACGGCGCGGTCGGAGGGGGAGGGGACGTCTTGCCAGGCGCTGGGGAAGGAGGCCCCCTCGTTGGAGCCGAAATAGTTGACGATCTGGACGCCGTACTTCTCGTGGAACGTCCGAACCATCCATTCCGACAGAGGGGCGGAGCCGGAGCCGATGGATTTCAACCGCCCGAAGTCGATGCCTTCCAGCAACGCCTCGTTCTGAAGCAGCAGGTTCAGGATGGCGGGCGGGGCGACGGTGTAGTCGATCTTCTCGTCACGGATCTGCTGCAGGAAGACGGCCAGGTCGAACGGCTGGTGCTGGACCAGGGTCGCGCCCAGCAACAGCCAGCTGACGAAGCTGGTCGAGATACCGGCCATGTTGACCATGGGAAACGGGTTCAACAGCCGCATGCCCGGCGTCAGGTCGGCGGCATCGACCACGCCCTCGCCCATGATGATCCACTCATTGTGGCTGCGCGGGACACCCTTGGGCTGGGCCTCGGTGCCCGAGGTCCAGCAGATGGTGACGATGTCGTCGGCGGTGATGCGGGCGGACTTGGACGCCTTCTGGGCCGCGCGATGCTGTTTGCCGTCGACCGCGTCCAGCAGGGGTTCCAGATCGATGGCCCCGGCCGGGCAGGTCTCGCCCAGGACGAAGACGTGGCGCATGGTCGGGGCCCTGGTCTTGACCGCCATCAGCATGCCGCCGTGCTGATGCTTGCCGATGCGGTCGGCGGTGATGGCCGCGACGGCCTCCGTCTTTTCGATGATATAGCCCAGCTCGTGCTCGCGATATTGAACCGGGGCCGGGCTGATGATCGCACCCAGGCGGATCAGGGCCAGATAGGCGATCCCCAGCTCGATGATGTTGGGCAGCTGAATGACCACCACATCGTCCTTGCCGATACCATGGGCGTGCAGGACAGCGGCCATCCGGTCCACGGCGATGCCGGTCTCGCGCCAGGTCAGCCGGTCGCCGACGCCGCCGACGATGGCGGCGGCATTGACGGGATCGACGCAGGCCTCGTCGTCAGGTCGCTCGCGGACATGCTTCAGGAACAGATCGTCCAGGGTGGTGTTGCCCCACCAGCCCCTGGCCTTGAAGTCTTGAATGCGTTCCTGAGGGACCACGATCATGGTGCTGTCTCCAGTATTTCCGTCCTGAGGCCTCCCGGTCTTGTCGCCGGGTGGACCAGTTGAATCACGTCCGCACGCACGACCTTGCCCACCGGGTTGCGAGGCAGGGCGTCCAGGCGATGCAGGGTCTTGGGGGTACGGACCGGCCCGATGCGGTCGCGCACGAAGGCCGTCAGGTCTGCGAGGTCGCCGGACGGATCGTGCAGGGCCACCGCCGCCTCCAGCCGCTCGCCCCAGGTCGCGTCCTCGACGCCGAAGGCGCAGGCCTCGCGCACATTGGGATGAGCCGCCAGGGCGGTTTCCACCTCGGCGGGATAGATGTTGTAGCCGCCGGATATAATCATCTCCTTCGACCGGCCGAGCAGGAACAGGTGGCCGTCGGCATCCAGCCGCCCGATGTCGCCGGTCTTCAGCCAGTCTCCATGACGGGCCTGAGCGGTCTGGGTGGCATCGCCCAGATAGGTGGTCGAGGCCAGGTCGCCCTTGACCACGACCTCGCCCTCGGCACTGGCGGTGCGGACCTGACCATCGTCGCACAGGACACCCATCGGTGTGCTCTCGAAGGCCTGGCCGACCGAGGCGTGCAGTGTCGGGTTCTGCATCTGCGCTGGCGTCAGGGCCGCGATGGTCATGGGGGCCTCGGTCTGGCCGTAGAGGGTGCCAAGCACCGGCCCGAAGCGGGCGATGGCCTGTGCGATGCGGGCGGGCGGCATGGGTGCGGCGGAATAGGTCAGGTGACGCAATCGGGGCAGGTCATGCGGCTCGAACGCCGCCTCGGCCATCAGCAGATAGATCAGGGTGGGCGGCATGAAGACGATGCTGACGCGCATTTTCAGTTCGTTGAGGATGGCCTCCCGCGATGGCTCGCCCAGCAGCACGTGAGCCCCGCCCGCCGCCAGGACCGGCAGGATGTAGTGCGAGGCTCCATGCGTCAGCGGTGCCACGGCCAGGTTCACGTCGTCGGCACGAAAATCGTAAAGGGTGTTGAGCGACGCCATGGCAGCGGCGGCGCTGGCCTGGCTCTGGACGACGCCCTTGGGCGTGCCGGTCGAGCCGCCGGTGAACTTGATGGCGAAGGTGGCATACCGGTCGTCGAGGATCGGGGGCAGGGCGGGGGTGTTTGTCGGTAAGGGCGCTTCGATCCAGTCGTCGATATTCAGGGCGGTCGTCGTCTGGCCCGCCGCCACGACGGAGGCCGTGTCGTGCAGCGTCATGGCCAGTCCGGCGCGCGCCTGCAGATCGGTATTCAGGCCCGCACCATTGCGAGGATTAAGCGGCACCCAGACGGCATTGGCACGCAGGATGGCCAAATAGCCGACGACGTGTCGCCAGCTGTTTGTGGCGCACAGACCTACACGGTGACCCGGCGCGATGCCGCGGTGGATCAGGTCGCTGGCCGCTTGCTCGACATGGGCGATCAGGTCGGCGTGTGTGAGGCAGAAGTCGCCGTCATGGATGGCGGGGCGTTCGGCCTTGGAGGGCAGATTGTCATAGAGCGCATGAACCGGGTTCATGCCGAGCGCTCCAGTATGGTCACGACGGTAGCCGCCTCCTCGACGCCCAGAAAACCGCCCCCATTTTCAGCGATGGCGATACGGGCGCTTGCGACCTGACGCGACCCGGCCTCGCCACGGAGCTGGGTGACGAGTTCGTACAACTGTCCGATGCCAGTCGCGCCGACCGGGTGCCCCTTGGCGACCAGACCGCCGGAGACATTTACAGGCGAGCGGCCACCCAGCGCAAAGTCACCGGCAATCAGGCCCGCGCCGACGCTCCCGGGCTCGGCCAGGCCCAGGTTTTCGATCTGCTGCAACTCGGCATAGCTGGTGGCGTCATGGACCTCCGCGACGTCGATGGCCTCGGGGCCCAGGCCTGCCTCCTCATAGGCGGCCAAGGCAGCGCGACGGCCGATGTGATGGGCGAAATCGTCCGGCGCGCGATCAGTGGCGCTGACCAGGGCACAGGCGCGGATGCGCACGGCGCGTGACTGAGCCGACAGTCGCGCCAGGCCCGCCTCGGAGCAGACGATCATGGCCGCTGCCCCGTCACTGACGGGGGCGCACATGGCGCGCGTGAAGGGATACACGATAGGCTTGTCTGCCAGGACCTGATCCACCGTCATCGGCGTGCGATACTGGGATTTGGGGTTCAGAGCGGCGGCGGTATGGTTCTTGGCGGCGATCCGGGCCAGGTCGATCTGGGTCGAGCCATATCGGTCCATGTGGGCGCGGGCCTGAGCGGCATACAGGTCCATGAACAGGCTGCGTCCCTCGCTCGGAGCTTCGCCGCCCATCCTCTGGATATAGGCCAGCACACCCTCGCGGTCATGGATGTCGGTCCCGCCCGCAAACGCAGCGGCGACGCGATCGGGGCTGTCGGGAAAGACCATCTTTTCGGCACCGACCACCAGGGCGATGTCGCCCGCGCCGGCGCGGATCCAGTGCAGCGCCTGAAGCAGGGCGGTCGAGCCGGAGGCGCAGGCGTTCTCGACATTGACGATGGGTATGCCGGTGATGCCCCGGCCGCGCAGGGCGATCTGGCCGCGTACCGTGTTCTGTCCCTCCAGCATGGGCTGACGCGTGTTCGAGAACCAGGCCGCCTGGATGTCACCGGTGCTGGCACCTGCATCCTTCAAAGCCGCCGTCACAGCCTCGGCGGTCAGGGTTTTGACGCTGTCGTCCGGGCGCTTGCCCAGCGCCGTCATGGAAATGCCGGCAATGAACGCAGGTCGGCTCATGCGGTCGCAGGCCGTCGTCGCTGTACGATGCGGAACCGCGAGGCGACGAAGGCCGCGTCGGCCAGACACGCATTACCCGCAGGGTTCAGCCCCGTGACGTGATAGTCGCTATAGGCGGCGGCGAAGTTGATCCACATCGCCCCGGTCAGATTGATCGACAGATTGGCCCCGGCTGCTTCGTATAGTGGCGTCGCCCGGTCGATGAAGCCTTCGTCGGTCGAATAGAGGTAGGTCGAGATGGCTCCATGCGTCCGGGCCAGGTCCGTAGTCTCGCGCACCGCTGCGTCGCCCTCCATCGTCACGACGAACAACACCGGCCCGAAATGCTCCTCGGCGTAGAGGTCGGGGGCCGAGCCTTCGACCGCGACGACCAGGGGCGTCAGGGTGCGGGCATTCGGAAACTGCGGGTGGGCATAGGGCGCGGCCTCACGCAGCACCTGGACATCAGTACGGTTCTCGACAGTGGCCCGCACGTCGGCGACGGCCTTCAGGCTGACGCTGCCCTGAATGGCGCCCATGATTCCGGCGGCCTGGGCGGGGTCGGCGGCGATGGCGTCGATCTGTTCGACCAAGGCCCTACCAAAGCGATCAGCCAAGGCAGGCGCGACGTAGAGCACCTGCGGGCTGGTGCACATCTGGGCCGAGAACAGGCTGGAAGATCGGGCGATGGCGCGGGCGACGGCGTTCAGGTCGGTCACCGACTCGATCACCACGGAGTTCACGCCCGCCGTCTCGGTGAAAAGCAGCTTGCCTGTCACCGTCCGCTCCAGATGGCCGCCGAATCGGGGGCTGCCGGTGAAGTCGACGATCTGGATGGCGGGGTGATCGACCAGAAGCTGGGCAACCGGCTCGGCCAGGGTGTCGACGGCTAGGGTGACCAGGTTGGGGTCGAAGCCGTGATCGGCCAGCACGCGGCGACACTCGCGCACCACGATGGCCATGGGCAGGACGGCGATGGGATGAGGTTTGATGATGACGGGGTTGCCTGTCGCCAGGCTGGCGAACATGGCCGGATAGGCGTTCCAGGTCGGAAAGCTGGCGCAGCAGATGACCAGTCCGATGCCCCGCGGAACCAGGACATAGGTCTTGTCCAGCGCCACCGCCTCGCCGGCGAAGTCGCGGTGCCAGGTGGCGCGGGGGGCGACAGCACGCATGGACTTGGCGGCAAAGGCCAGGGCCTCGATGCCGCGGTCGAGCGCGTTTGGACCCGAACCGCTGAAGGCCTGGGTGTAGCTCTGCCCGGCCACATGCATGACGGCATGAGCCATTTCGAAATTGGTCTCATAAAGCCGCTGAGCCATCTCGGCGCACAGGGCGACACGCAATTCGGGATCTGCGGTGCGCCAGTCTGGCCAGGCGGCGTGGGCGGCGTCGATCAGGGCTTGCGGATCGCTGACCGGGTAGGTGATGCCCAGCGGGGTCTGGGTGTAGGGCGACACTTCTTCACCCGCACGGCCCCTGATGCCTGGCTGATCGAGGTCAAAGGGCCGGTTCAGCTGGGCCTCGAAGGCTGCCTTGCCCGCCACCGGCTTGTCCGGGCCGTGGATCTTCGTGGACGGCGAATCCTTGAACGGCGACCAGGCCTGCCGTGTCTCGACGGCGGCAATGGCGGCGTCGATCAGGGGCGCGTGTCTGGCGATGAGGGCGGTACGGCGATCGGCGAGGGGGCTGGAGCCGTCCATGGTCAGGACATCCGCTCCACCACCATGGCCGAACCGACGCCCTGGGCCCCCGCCGTCACGACCAGCCCATAGCGCCCGTCACAGGCATCCAGTGCATCCAGCAGGGAGGACACCAGGATGGCCCCGGTCGCCCCCATGGGATGGCCCTTGGCGAGATGCCCACCGCCAACATTGACCTTGTCCGCATCGACCTCACGCTCGCGCATGAATTTGACGATGGTGACGGCAAAGGCCTCCATGAACTCGATCCGGTCCATGTCCGCCAAGGTCAGATTGGCCCGCTCCAGAGCCCTGTCCATCGCCGTAAAGCCGGCGGTCAGGGAGGCGACGGGGTCGCCGCCAGATTCGGCCCAGGAGACGATGCGTGCGCGTGCGCCTTCGGCCTTGCCTGTGACCAGTGCCAGGCCCGCCCCGTCGCACATGGGCGGAGCGTGGGCGACGGTGTGACGGTGGTCGAGGGTTCGGCCGCCCAAGGCCTCAACATACTGCTCACCCAAAGGCGCAAAGGCTGCAGGCATGGCCGCCAGGCTTTCGGCTGTGGTCGTGGCACGGGCTGCTTCTTCGCGGTCCAGGCCGTTCACGACGATCCGTGATGCGACGAGAGGTGTGCCTTCGGCTGCGGCGGTGCGCTGCTGGGAGCTCAGGGCGGCGGCGTCCATCTCTTCGCGACTGACGCCGATGTCCTCGGCCAACCGGTCGGCGGCGACGACCACGGGGATGTAGCGGGTGCGGGTCGGGAAGCTGGAATCCTCATAATAATCCGCCTTGTCAGCCATGAAGCCCACACGGGACATCATCTCGACCCCGCCCGCCAGGACGCTGTCAGCCTGACCCGTCTCAACGAGACCCGCCGCCTGACCGATCGCTGTCAGGCCCGAGACGCAATAGTTGTTCAGGCTGTAGGCCGGACTGTCGTCAGGCAGGCCCGCATGCAGTTTGGTGACCAAGGCGACATTGGCTCCCTGCGCTCCGACCTGACCGACACAGCCCAGGATCAGGGCATTGGCGTTGCGGGCAGGGTGACCTCGGGCCTCCAGCGCGTCGATCAGGCCACCGACCAGCTCATGCGGCTTCAGGCTGGCCAGACCCCCGTCGGGCCGGGCCTTGCCGCGGGCGGTACGAACGGCGTCGTGGATATAGGCGGTCATGGATGCTCTCTGGACTCAGGCTGCTATCTGATCGCCGCGCGCCCAGGTCCCGTGGAAACCGGCGGGAACGCGGGCGGGCAACATGACCCGCGCGACGGGGCCCGCCTCGAAATTCTGGGCGTCGATCACCTGAACCTCGGACTTACCGGTGTTCTCGTCGGTGACGAAGGCGATGACATAGCCATCGTCCTCGCTCCTGGACCCGATGCGCGGCGCGAAGGCGGGTTCGGAGCCGAACATCGTGGGTTCGTACAGATGGGTTTTCGCCTCGCCGGTGACGAGGTCGTACTTGTACAGGCCCGCAAAGCGCTGAAGTTCTGTCTTCGACATGGCTACGTGATAGGACCAGCGGGTCTTGCGCGATGCATAGTCCTGATTGATCGCCGGGAACTCGCCGATGCGGTCGTCCAGCTGGCGCTTCTTCACCTGGCCGGTCTTCATGTTCATGCGCCATTCGACCGGCACGGCATTGAGGGCCAGCACATTTACCATGGGGGCATAGGGGCCATAGGCGGGGTTGGGCGGATAGCCGTTCGGCACCATCATGCAGGCGGTCATGACCACCTCATCGCCATCCTCCCAGGCGTTGACGACGTGATAGATGTAGCAGCTGTCGGTCTCGAACCAGCGGATCTGATCACCGCGGCCCGTGCGCGGGACGACGCCAAAGCGGGCGGGCTGATCGGCGAAATGGATCTGCCACATCGACCGCTTCAGCCCACCCTCGCTGAAGACCACGGGCAGGTCGTGCAGGATGACGAAGTTTTCCGTCAGCCCCATGTCGTGGGGCAGGCGGGGGCCAGGCAGGTCGACCTTCTGGAAATGGGTCAGCCGGTTGTCGGCACTGACCGTCCCGAACGTCATCCAGGGTTCGTAGAGCGAATAGTCGAAAAAGACGAACTCGCCCGTCACCGGATCGACCTTGGAATGGGCCGAGACGTGGCGGGGCAAGGCTCCGCCGAAGTTCTCCACGCCGATGGTTTCAAGGGTGCGGGCATCGACGCGGACCGGCTGTCCAGAAATGTACCACAGACCCATCAGGCTGCCGTTGTGCAGGACGACGTCCGTATTGGCGGTGTCCTTGTAGACCCGGTCACCCCGTGTGGAGGTCGGGTCGGCGCGGGTCGAGGGGTAGAGGACGCCGCCCGCCCCACAGCCGCCGTTGAGGTCTGCGACGTGGTCGGGCGACTTGATGAATCGGTTGCGGTACCGCGCCTTGCCGTTCTCGAACCAGATGGCGTGAAGCATGCCGTCGCCATCGAACCAGTGATGCAGGCCTTGCGGCGCGGCGGCCGGATTGGGGCCGTTACGATAGAAGGCCCCGTAGAGATCGAGCGGAATTTCGCCGATCACGGGCAGGTCGTCAGCGGTCGTTTCACGCGCGACAGGCTCGTAGGCACCCTGAACATAAGGGTTCAACAGGTTGAGATCGGACAGGTTTCCGGTCTCGATACGGCGTGCGATCGACGCGTCGTCGGCCATGGGAGAACTCCTGACAGGGTGGTGCGATAGGACTATGAGCAGTTCGGTCGCTTAACGCAAGTCAATCGGGTTTGATCCGGGGCAGGTCGGCAGCCATCAGGTGATCGAACCCTGCCTGACCTTCATCGAAGGTCGCCCAGCCGTCGAGCGACAGCAGGGTATCGACATGGGCGGCCAAGTCATCGGGGCCATAACCGGGCAGGAATTCGAGACCGCCCCCTTCGATCCGGGCCGCACGACGCACGCGACCCGCGCCGGCCGTCAGGGTCTCACCGTTGAGCGAGCAGTCGGGCGACATCAGCCAACTGGCCACGGGAGCGACCCGCTCGGGCGCCATGCGTGCGGCCATATCGGCGTCCAGATAGTCGCCGGTCATGCCTGTGGCGGCAAACGGCGCGATGGCGTTGCAGCGTACGCCGCGCGAAGCCCCCTCCAGCGCGATGACACGCATCAGGCCGATCAGGGCCGCCTTGGATGCCGAATAGGCTGCCATGCCGTGCACACCGTGCAGTCCGGCCGTGGAGGTCGACATCAGGATGCGTCCCGAGCCCTGCTCACGCATGTGTCGATAGATTGGCAGGGTAGGGGCCAGGCTGCCGAAAAAGTTGATCTCGAAATTCTGGCGGAACTGTTCAGTGCTCTGTTTGTGCAGGGTTCTGGCCTCGGGACCTCCGGCATTGTTCAGCAGGCCGTCGATGCGACCAAAGGCGGACAGGGCGGCGTCCAGAAGCCGATCTCCGGAATCGGGCTCTTCCACCGAAAGGGGAGCGGCCTCCGCTATACCGCCGGTCTGACGGATATCCTCGACCACTGACTGTGCCGAGCCGGGCTGGCCCGCTGGACGATCCCGGGTGTTGACCACTACGAAGGCTCCACGGGCGGCCAGATCGAGCGCATAGGCCCGCCCCAGTCCTCGTCCTGCGCCCGTTACGACGACGACCTGACCCTGAAGTGTGCTCATGTCGACCTCCGATATGTGAATTTGTATTTTGGCGCGGACGCTTTCGTAAAAAGACTTGCAAATCTGGTCCGTTAGCGCAAGCTACCTCGACGTCAGGGGAGCCACCGATCAACGGGGCCAGGACCGACGAGGGAGGCGACCAATGAGAAAGACCGCATATTTCGCGTCGGCAGCCGTGATGGCCATCGCCGCAGGCCTGGCCCAACCGGCCCTGGCCCAGGACGCATCGACAGCACAGGAAGCGACATCTCTGGAAGAGATCGTCGTCACGGCCCAGCGCCGCGAACAGGGTCTGCAGGAGGTACCGATCGCGGTGACCGCCTTCAGCGCCGAGACGCTGGAGCGCACCAGTGCCACTGGCCTGTCCGACATCGCCGGCAAGGCACCGGGCGTGACCCTGACCCAGTTCAATATCGGCGAGCCTCAAATCTACATCCGCGGGGTGGGTACGACGAACGACTCAGCGGCCAGCGATCCCTCTATCGGCGTGTCCATCGACGAGGTCCCGATCGGTCGTGCAGGGGCCAGTTCTCTGGCGTTTCTGGATCTGGAGCGGGTCGAAATCCTGCGTGGACCGCAAGGCACCCTGTACGGCCGCAATGCCTCGGGCGGGGCGATCAACGTCTATACCAAGGCCCCGGCCTTCGAACAGTTGACGCAGCTGACGGCGCGCGTGGGCAGTTTTGACGAATACGGTGTCGAGGGCTTCTTCAATACGCAACTGAGCGACAACTCAGCCGGGCGACTGGCCTTCCGGTACAATACCAACGACGGATATGCCGAAAATGTCCCGACAGGGCGTGGACTTCAGGGCGGCTCGACCTTCGGGCTGCGTGGCCAGTATCTGCATCAGTTCGACAAGGTCCGCATCCTGCTGGGGGCTGATTACTCCAAGGACGATCAGGACGGACACGCCCGTATTCCGGTGACGACCTCGGCCACCGCGCCTGCCTTTGTCGCCCTGATCAACAGCCTGCGAGCGGGCCTGGATGTGCGCCAGAGCTTCTCTTCGGCAGATAATTATCAGAACCGCGAGAACTGGGGCCTGACCAGCCGGATCGAGTATGAGGCCGAGGCCTTCGACTTCATCTCCCTGACCTCCTATCGGCACAACGACTATGGCTGGCGGGACAATCTGGGAGGGCTGACCTTTCCTGCCTTCCCGCTGTTCGTCGATGACCGGGCCGACGAGACGGCCTCCCAGTTCAGCCAGGAGTTCCGGCTGACATCCAATGACAGTTCGCCGTTCCAGTGGGTGGCGGGCCTGTTCTATTTCAACGAACAGATCGACCGCTCGGAGACCTTCATCACCCAGACTGCCCTGCCGATCGCCCCGCCGAGCTTTGGCGGCGACGTCACCTTCCTGCAGGACGCGACCAACAGCAGCTATGCCGCCTTCGGCCAGGCCACATTCGAGTTTGCGGACATCTGGGAACTGACGGTCGGAGCGCGCTGGACGCACGACAAGCGCGAGGTGGGCCAGATTGCCCTGGACAACGACACGACCGGTGCACCGCCGCCGGGAATTCCGCTGGGCCCGACGGGTGGACCTTACGCGGTCAGCGCGGAAGAGACATTCGAGGAGCCTACCTGGCGTCTGGCCCTGGCGGTCGAGCCGGTCGAGGACGTGCGCTTCTATGTCAGCTACGATCGCGGCTACAAGGCAGGGGCCTTCCCCAGTGCGGCGCAAAACGCGGCCCAGGCAGCGACGCCCATACGGTCCGAAATCCTGGACAACTACGAAATCGGGGCCAAGACCACCTTCTGGGACAACCGTATCCGCTTCAATGCTGCAGCCTTCATGCTGGACTACAGCGACTTGCAGGTGAATGAGCTGCTAGGCCTGACGTTGGTCGCGTCAAACGCGGCGGCCGAGGTGTCTGGCTTCGAGATCGAGACGGCCCTGGCCCTGACCTACAACATCACTGTTGGCGGTTCCTACACCAGCCTGGACGCCGAGTTCACGTCCGATGCGACGGCGGGAGCTCTGACATTACCCTACAACGGCAATGTCCTTCCGCGCTCGCCCGAGAGCCAGTTCACCCTCTATGCAGATGGCGAATGGGATGTCTGGGGCGGGGCGTTGGCCACCCGGATCGACTATCAGTGGACAGACGACTTCTACTTCGATCCGTCGAACAACCCCGAGGTCCTGGTGCCGTCCTACGGCCTGCTTAGCGCCTTTGCATCCTGGGAATCAGAGGGGGGGCTGAAGCTGTCGGTCTATGGCAAGAACCTGACGGACGAAGAGTATCAGGTCCACATCATCAAGAACGTCGGCATCGGCTTCAGCGTCTTCGGCGCGCCCCGTTCGTTCGGTGTCGCCCTGTCCCAAACGTTCTGATCTGGCGGATCAGACCCCGTAGCGCACCCCGTCTGACACAGGTCAGGCGGGGTTCGTCGCTTCGACTTCCCAGCGCAGATTGCGGGGATCCAGCGGGATGCCGGTCGCCGCATCGCAGACGACGGGGTGCAGAGCCTCTCCGGTTCGACTGTCGACCAGGGTCAGAGGCGATTCACCCGGAGGGCACAGCCACCGCTCGCTCCAGCCGTGCATCGCCAGGATCATGGGGTATAGCGCCAGGCCCGCCTCTGTCAGGCGGTATTCAAAGCGCGGCGGGGCTGTCTGATACAGCTTCTTCTCCAGCACCCCGTGCAGGACCATGCGTGCCAACCGGTCAGCCAGAATGTTGGTGGCCAGGCCAAGCGCATCGTGCATCTCGTCGAACCGGCGCAGGCGGAAGAAGGCGGCGGCCAGCACGGCCCAGCTCCAGTAGTCGCCCATGATGTCGCTGGACCGGTCGATGATCGGTCTGTCCGTCTCGATCGGCTGGGTTCGGCGTCTCCGCGAGGTGGGAGCGGGGATGGCCTTCAGGCCGGGACCGGGAACGCTGGTGACATGGCGAACGTCGATAGGTTGGCCGTGAGGGGACCCCAGGATGACAGGCGTCTGTCTCGCGCCGGTCTGCCGATCAAAGAAGGCGATGGCATAGCGTTCCTGCAGCGGCGACTGCGCCCAGATTCGCTCCCACTGCCCCTGCATGACGGCGACGCCGAACATGTCCAGGCCCATGGGGGTCAAGCGGTACTCGAGGCGGGTCCCACCTGTAGCCTCGCGTTGTTCCAGAAGGCCGGCCTGCGACAGGCGTTGCAGGCGATCCGTCAGCACGCTGCGTGGAATGCCCAGCCGTTCGCGCCAGACACTGAAGCGCCGCACGCCATAAAAGGCCTCGCGCAGGATCAGTTGCGACCATGCATCGCCCGTGATCGCAAAGGCGCGGGCCACGGGGTTGCCCATGATCAGGTCGGAAGTGGAAGGCGATGCGGTCAATTCGTGGCCCTGAACGACGGGTTTTGGCCCGGTTCCATCATCGTCGTTAGGGCAGGCACGCAGTCAATTCCAGCCCTGTTCAGGCGGCAGTGGCCAGCGCGGCTTCCAGTTCCGCATCGACCACGCTCTCGAGAGCCAGTCCCATGCGAGGGTTGCCGAGCACCGCGACAGCCCGTTCCCCCTGATACAGGCAGATGGTTTCGTATCCCGGCCATTTGTCCGCCAAAGTCGTCATCTCGACCCGGGCCGAGATGTCGTCAAGAGCCGCTAGGACGCTGATTTCGCTGTCTGGCTTGCCGGGGGTATTGACGATGCAGAAGTAGGAAAACACGCGCACTGAACTCCGAAATCAGGCGCTGAGAACGGGCGCTGAAACCGTCGGTTCCAGCGCCTCGAACGCAATCGCGTCATCCGGTCGTGAGCAGGCTCAAGCGCGGCGTTGCAGAAGTTCTGCCAGAGCCTTCATACGCGCCGCATCCGGTGCCGCAGCCTTCTCGGCGGCGGCATTCAGAGCCGCAATCAGTTCGGCCGACGAGGCGGCCGACCCACCCGTCGCCCACTGATCGACCGCTGTGCGGGCCTGCGTGAGCAGGGCTGCATCGACGGCGGCAGAGCGCGACAACTGGTCCAGATAGACCTGCGCAACCTCGGGGCTGTCAGACCAGGAGATGCGCCGCTGGGTCTGGGGGTTGATCTCCTCGGCCATAACGGCTTCGGCGACGGCGATCTCGGCGGCGGACAACTGATCGCTCGGCACCAGTTTCAGCACGTCCAGACCGCGGGCGATCTCGCTGGAATAGATGCGGCCGTTGAACCAGTAGGCCGACCACGAACCGCCGACGACCAGACGCTCGGGATTGATCGGACCGCGGTCGAAATAGGCGATCTCGACGGGGCGGGCCGCGTCGGTGAAGTCCATGATCGAGATCCCGCCCTGGTACCAGGCCTGAACCATCAGGTCGCGCCCGGGCACCGGAATGATGGAGCCGTTATGGGCCACGCAGTTCTCGGTTCGACCCTGGGCGGACGGAAGTTTGTGGAAGCTCTGTCCCTCCAGTTGGCGGTCCTTCAGATTGGCGACCAGATTGGCTCCCCAGTTGGCCGGGTCCTCGGCGCGGCAACGGGCGCTGGTCCCGCCGCCCCACTCATCGGTGAAGACGATCTTGTCGCCCGCATTGTTGAAGGTGGCCGAGTGCCAGTAGGCCATATCGGCATCGAAGATGTCGTCGATGCGGGCCGGATTCTGGGGATCGGAGATATCCAGCAGAATGCCGTTACCGCTGCATGCGCCCGCAGCCAGGCTCTGTTCCGGATAGACGGTGATATCGTGGCAATGGTTGGTCTGGGCGGTGCGCTGGCCCGACACACCGGCCTTGCCGCCCTGCCACAGGCCTGCGATCTGACCGGTCTCCCGATCCGCGAAGATACGAGGCCGGTTGACGATGGCGGCGGTTTCGGGGGCATCCAACGGGACCTTGATCACGTCGATGGAATACAGGGCCGTTTCCGCGTTGGCGTCCGGCTGGCCGTCCGAGCAGATGCCCAGTTCGTCAGTTTTGCGCACGCCCGATGTGGCCGAGTTGTAGATGTACAGCACATTGGCGTCGCTGGGATCCGGCACCAGGGTATGGGTGTGCGACCCGCGGCAGGTCTGGACCGCCGCGATCTGACGCGGGGCGTTCAGGTCGCTGATGTCAAAGATGCGGACGCCGCGAAACCGTTCCGCATTGACCTCGCCAGTAGCCTCGGTCGTACCGCAGTCCAGACGGGCGCGGTTCTGCTCGACCGACATGAACAGCAGATTGCCATGCACGGAGACGTCGCCCTGACCACCCGGGCAGACGACGGACATGACCAGCTTCGGCTCGCCCGAGCTGATATCATAGGCATTGAAGCCGTTGAAATTGCCGACGAACAGTTTGCCGTCCGACACAGCCATGTCGCTGTTGGCCAAGGCGAGCAGACCGTAGCGCGGGGGATTGTCGCGCATGCGGGCGGCAAAGGCGCGGGCCTCTTCTTCGTTACCAGGCAGAGGGATCAGGGCCTCGGGATCGAAGAAGCCGGGGGGCGGTGCCAAGGCGTGTTCCAGTGCCAGGCCAGAGGCTGATTCGCCCGCATCTCGCAGGCCACCGGTCAGGGCCGAACGCGCGTCGGCCTGAATGGTCTGGGGCGAGGCCGCAACCGGGGCCTGGGCAGCGGCGACGCCGGCTCCCATCAACAGACACAGGGCGGCGGCAGACGAGAGCAATGGGCGGCGGATGGTCATGTTGGCGGCGCTTTCGAAAGAGGGCTCTAGAGATCGGACAATAAGGACTGCATCCGCAGAATTTCCGCCGACTGGTCGGCCACCACGGAAGAGGCGAAGTCGGACAGCATCGGGTCTTGCGCGGCATCGGGCTGGGCCAACAGGTCGTCGACCATGTCGAGCGCGCCTTGATGATGCTGGATCATGCCTTGCAAAAACAGCCGGTCGAAATCCGTACCGCTGGAGGCTGCCAGGGTCTGCATCTGGGCGGGCGACAGCATGCCGGGCATGATCGGCGTGTCTGAGGCTGGCATGGAATGTCCCGCATGGCCGGCATGGCTCATGCCCGCGTGGCCCGCATGCATGTCCATGGTCTGCGCCTGGCCTCGATCCGCCAGCCAGTTGCGCATCAGCTCGATCTCGGCCTCCTGGCACAGGGCGATGCGTTCGCCCATCAGCTTGACCTTGGGGTCCGCACCCTTGGCCCGCAGCAGTTCTACCATCTCGACCGCCTGACCGTGGTGGACGACCATATGCTGCATGAACTGCGCATCGCCGGGGGTGAAGGTCGTTCGGCTGAGCGCGACGGCCTCTGCGGCGCTGATGACGCGCGATGGTGCGCCCGGCGCGCCGGGATTGAAGATAGGGGGAGACTGCGCCCATGCCGGGGCTGCGATCAGACCGGCCAGCAGGACACCCAGACAGGACTTCACGCGCGAACGACTCCGCTAAAAGCTAAGGCGGCGCGACTTAGGCATTCCGCGACGCCGGGAGCAAGCCCCGATCAGCTCGCCATCATCATCCGTGTTCCGACTGGACTCCGTTCCGGCAAGAATGCTCTTTTGCGGGTCAAGGCACACGGCGTGTTCACTCAGCCGATGTGCAACGACATGGGGATGATCGATATGAAGCGTCTGTTGCTGGCCGGTGTGGCCTCGCTGGTGTTCGCCGGGCCGTCGTGGAGCCAGGCTCCGCAACCCGCGCTGACCCCCGAGCCGACGCCGGACCCGGCTACAGCCGCCTCGACCGAAGCCAAGGATGACAACGCACCCAAATGGGACGTCCAGGCCCCGCCCGGACCCTCACGCGACATTCCCATCGACGTGACGCGCGGCACCTGGATGTCGCTGGACGTCAGCCCGGACGGCCAGACTGTCGTCTTCGACATGCTGGGCGACATCTATGTGATGCCGATCGGGGGCGGGGAGGCGCGAGCTATCGCCAGCGGCATCGCCTGGGACATGCAGCCGAAATGGTCGCCGGACGGTCGCCACATCGCCTTTACCTCCGACCGGGCTGGGGGCGACAACATCTGGATCATGGACGCCGACGGATCGAACCCGACGCAGGTGTCCAAGGAAACCTTCCGCCTGCTGAACCAGCCCGAGTGGTCGCCGGACGGCGAGTTCATCATCGGGCGCAAGCATTTCACCTCGGCCCGGTCGCTGGGGGCCGGCGAGTTGTGGATGTATCACCGCTCGGGCGGCGGCGGGGTGCAGATGACCGAGCGCCGCACGCCCCAGAAGGACACGGGTGAGCCCGCCTTCTCGCCCGACGGCCGCTATGTCTATTTCAGCGACGACGCCACGCCGGGCAACACCTTCGAATACTCCAAGGACGTCAACGGCCAGATCTACATCATCCGCCGCCTCGACCGCGAGACGGGCGAGATCGAGCCCTATGTGACCGGCCCGGGCGGCTCGATCCGTCCGACGCCCTCGCCAGACGGTCGCTCCCTGGCCTTCATCCGGCGGGTCCGGTACCAGTCCGTCCTCTATGTGCTGGACATCGAGTCCGGGCGCGAAACGCCGGTCTTCTCGGGCCTGGATCGCGATCTTCAGGAAACCTGGGCCATTCACGGCGTTTATCCGGCGATCAGCTGGACGCCGGACAACCGCTCCATCGTCTTCTGGGCTGACGGCCGGATCCAGCGGGTCGAGGTCGCCTCGGGCACCGTGTCAGATATCCCCTTCCACGTGGCCGATACGCGCCGCATCCAGGAACCGGTGCGCACCGTCGTCGATGTGGCTCCCGACCAGTTCGACGTGAAGATGATCCGCTGGGCCAAGCCGTCGCCGGATGGCTCGCGCGTGGTGTTCGAGGCGCTGGGCAATCTGTGGATCCGCGACCTGCCGACCGGCACGCCGCGCCGCCTGACGCGACAGTCAGACCATTTCGAGCTTTATCCTTCATGGTCCCGCGACGGGCGGTCGGTGGTCTACACCACCTGGGACGACCAGGACCTAGGCACGGTGCGGGTGGTGTCGGCCAATGGCGGCGAGGGTCGCGTCGTCACGCAGAACCCCGGCCATTATGTCGAGCCGACCTTCTCTCCGGACGGGCGCACCATCGTCTATCGTACGGTCGATGGCGGCGGTCTGACCAGCGCCCTGTGGGGCCGCGATCCGGGCATCTATCGCGTACCGGCTTCTGGCGGAGACGCCGTGCGAGTGACTGGCGACGGCGTGGGGCCACAGTTCGGCGCGGACGGCGACCGGCTGTTCCTGACCGGGCGCGACGGCGACAAGCGCACGCTGATGTCAGTCGATCTGGATGGCGACGATGAACGCACGCACCTGACATCCGAATGGGCCAATGAGTTCGCCATCTCGCCGGACGGCCGCTGGATCGGCTGGACCGAGCGGTTCAATGCCTATGTTGCGCCCTTCGTGGCGGCGGGACGGCCCATCGCGGTCAGTACGGATGGCAAGGCACTGCCTCAGGCACGGGTCACGCGCGATTCCGGCGAGTGGCTGAGCTGGTCGGGCGATTCACAACGGCTGCAATGGTCGCTGGGGTCGGAGCTGTTCAGCCGCGACCTGAACCAGGCCTTCACCTTCGTCGAAGGCGCTCCGGATGAGTTGCCCAAGCCGGATGAGCGCGGCATCAACATCGGCTTCACCGCAGACGCCGACAAGCCGCAAGGGCGCATGGCCCTGACCGGGGCGCGGCTGATCACCATGAACGGCACCGAGGTCATCGAGAACGGGGTCGTTATCGTCGACGGCAACCGCATCGAGGCCATCGGACCCGCGGCCTCGACCCCTGTCCCGGCGGGGGTTCCGGTCATGGACATGGCGGGCAAGACCATCATGCCCGGCATCATCGACGGCCACTGGCACGGGGCGATGGGCTCGGACGAGATCATTCCGGAGCAGAGCTGGGTCAACTATGCGTCGCTGGCCTTCGGGGTGACGACGATCCACAACCCCTCGGCCGACACCAGCGAGATCTTCGCCCATAGCGAGCTGGCCCGGGCCGGGCGCGTGGTGGCCCCCCGCATCTTTTCGACCGGCACCATCCTGTATGGCGCGACCAGCGGGGCGACGGCCAAGATCGACAGCCTGGACGACGCCCTGTCCACCCTGCGCCGCATGCAGGCGGCCGGGGCGTGGAGCGTCAAGAGCTACAACCAGCCGCGCCGCGATCAGCGCCAGCAGGTCATCGAGGCGGCGCGCCAGTTGAACATGTCGGTCGTACCGGAAGGTGGCTCGCTGTATCAGCACAACATGTCGATGATCATCGACGGCCACACCACGATCGAGCACTCGATCCCGCTGGCCCGGCTGTATGACGACGTGCACCAGCTGTGGCGTCAGACGAACGTCTCCTACAACCCCACCATCGTGGTGGCCTATGGCGGAAGCTATGGCGAAAACTACTGGTATCAGGAAAGCCAGGTCTGGAACGATCCGATCCTGACGCAATATGTCCCGCGTCGTCAGCTGGATGCCCGGGCCCGTCGCCCGGTCACCGCGCCAGATAACGAGTGGAATCACATCTCCGTCGCGCGCGAGGCGACCCGCCTCGCCAACGAGGGCGTCAACGTCCAGATCGGGGCCCACGGCCAGCGCGAAGGCCTGGCCGCGCACTGGGAGATGTGGAGCCTGGCCCAGGGCGGCATGGCACCGCTGGAGGTCATCCGCGCCGGCACGCTGAACGGGGCCAGAGGACTGGGCCTGGACCGCGACCTGGGCTCGTTGGAGGTCGGCAAGCTGGCCGACATGGTGGTGCTGAACTCCAATCCGCTGGACAACATCCGCAACACCACGGCCATCGCCTACACCATCGCCAACGGCCGCGTGTACGACAGCGGCATGAACGAAGTCGCCCCGCGCCAGCGGCCCCGTCAGCCGTTCTGGTTCTCGGGCGCGGACGGCGAGGCGGTGTCGACGACGGCGACCGAGAGCGACACCCACGGCCACGACAGTCACTAAGGGCCTTCTCCCTCCCCTTATGGGGAGGGTGGCTGAGCCGAAGGCGAAGACGGGTGGGGAGCCGCAGCACGGTCTTGCTCCGGCTGAACACACCCCACCCTGTCGTCGCTGCGCGCCGACATCCCTCCCCATGAAGGGGAGGGAGATTTACTCCGCGCTGTAGCGCTCTGCCACCGGCTCGTAGATGTCCCAGACCTTGCGGTCGGCGAGCGAGCGCAGCAGCTTGATGTATTCCGCATGGGTCCAGGCCAGCGGCGTGGCCGAGTTGGTGCCCTGGCCGGGCTGGTAGTTATAGGCCGTGGGATTGCCGACGCCGTCCCAGACCTGTTCCGGTAGCAGCAGTCCGCCGTTGGCGAAGGATTCCATGCCGCGGACATACAGCAGGCGGATGCCGTTCAGGCTGGATTCGCGCCAGCCCTCGTTGCCGGAGGTGTCAGCCAGGACAGCGGCCAGGTCATAGTGGCCGCGCTCGCCGGTGAAGAAGGGCCAGACCCGTCCGCGCTGGCCGGGGGTCATGCCGCCGACGCCATAGCCGTTGCCGGTCTCGACATTCTCGCCATAGCCGTCGTTGCCATAACGACGCCAGGCCGGAACACCGTTCAGGTCGTAGCGGACACGTAGCCGATCCTCGCGCGTCTGGTCGTCATATTCGGGCAGGGTGGCGACGATTGAAGACGCATAGGGCGGGCGCACGCCATAGCGAACCAGTTCCAGGAAGCCGCCGTCGACGATCTGATCCTCCGGCAGGCCCTGCTGGGCATTGGCCTCGCCGATGGGCGCGCGGTCGTTGGGGTCGTCGTTGCGGGTGATGCGCACGAAGTATTTGCCGTCGCCCAGCGAGCCCTCGGTCGTGAACATGCGGCTCTCGATCTTGCCCGCATAGTCGTCGGCGGTGGCGAGGTAGCGGTCAGCCGATGCGGTGTCGCCGGACGCCCGCGCGATCTCGGCGGCCGTGACCAGACCCGCGACCACGGCGGCGGTGGTGGAGGGGGAATAGCCTTCCTGCTCCTCCCACCGCTCCTGCTGAGTCCAGGGCGGGGTGACGGTGCGGTCGTTCCAGTTCAGCCCCAGCTTGCCCCCCTCGACCAGGAAGTCGGCGGCGGGCTTGATCATGCGGGTGTACATGTCGGCCATCTCGGCTTCTGAGACCAGGCCGGCCTTCCAGAGCTTGTAGCCCAGCATGATCGGCATGGCGGTCTGGTCCAGCTGGACCGCGACCCATTCGACGGTGCCGTCGACCCAGGTCTTTTGCAGGAACCAGCCGGTGGCCCCGGTATTGCCGGGCGTGTCGGCGCGAACCTGGACCTGCGGCAGGTAGCGGAAGGCGGCGAGCGGCGTCTCGGTGTCGCCCAGCGCCAGCATGGCCATGGCCACCTGATAGAAGTCGCGGGGCCAGACGGCCTTGTAGCCAGTCGAGGGATTGGTCGCATCGACCGTGTCGCCCCACGGGTTGGACAGGCTGGCGATCAGGGCACCGGCATGGGTGCGGTCCTCCTGCACTTTCAGCATCAGGGCCGAGGCATAGGCCAGCTTGCCGCCGTCGGTGGACTGTTCGGCGATGCGCGGCAGATCGGTCAGGGAGGCGATGTAGTCTTCCCAACCCACGCGGTCGCCCTCGCCGTTGAAGTTGGCCAGGACGGTGTCGAGGCCGGTGCGGAAGGTGTTGTGGGCAGCGTCTGTGGCTGCGCGCCCGTTGGGTCCGAAGCCGATGACGAAGTCGCGGCCTTCGCTTTCACCGGCCGAAAGTCTTCGCATTTGCCCCGTCAGCATGATGTTACCTGCCGCGTCGCCGGTCGTAGTGTAGCGTTGGTCCAATTGACCGTCAGCGAGGTCGCGTAGGCCATCGGATGTGCCTACGAACCCAACGCTGCTCGCGTGAAAAGGAGCGTCAGCCAAAAGGACAAGGTTGGTGTTACCCTCGAAAGCGTGAAAAGCCCCGCGCAGGGGGGCATCTTCGCCAACTTGAGTTTGTGGATCGAAGCCGATTCCGTCCACCGAGCCCCTATCGCCGACGCCCGTGTTGGCGATGTGCGGCTCAAGCAGGAGGTAGGGCGTGATCTCGCCGCTCATCGCCTTGATCGTTGTCCGCACGACCAGCGATTGCTGGTCCGGGTCGGTATAGATGCGCTTTTCGATCTCGTAGCGGCCTTGGTTGTCCGTGGTGATGACTCGGTAAGCAGGCGAGAGCGGACGACCGTTCGCATCGGTGTGCAGATACTCCGTTCGGCTTGTGGTGTCCGTCCCTTCGACCGACAGGCCGGTTCCGGTCACGACGGCAAAGCGTAGCTGCTTGATCTGGGCCTCGTGAATCAGGCCATACATGGTTTCGGTCAGGATCCCGTCGGCGAGGGAGAACCAGACGCGGCTGACGTCACCGGTCGGGCCGCCGTCGGCGTAGCGACCATCGACATAGGCCTCATAGGACGCGCCCGCTCCGGTCTTGGCCGCATTGACCCAGGTCGGGGCCTCGCCGGGCGCGCCGGGGGCTATGCGGGCCTGGTCCTGAGCCAGAGCGGGAGCGGCGCACAGGGCCAGGGTGGCGACGGAGGCCAGGATCAGGGACTTGGTCATGGGCATGCTCACAGGGTCGGCGAAATGAGGAGGGGCGTGGAACAGTTCATGGGCGGGCCTCGCGCACCCGAAGCGCAAAGGCCGCGGCGATGAAGAAGCTGATGCCGCCGACGACCAGCGCCCAGATAGCCTGGGACTGGAACAGGGCGTTCAGCATCAGCCCCAGCAGGGTCGCGGCGACCAGTTGCGGCACCACGATGAAGATGTTGAAGACGCCCATATAGACGCCCATCTTGCGCCCCGGCACGGCGCTCGACAGGATGGCGTAGGGCATCGACACGATCGATGCCCAGGCGATGCCGACGCCGATCATCGGCAGCCACAGCATCTGCGGATCGCGGATCAGGAAGATGCCGATCAGGCCGAGGCCGCCCATGGTGAGGGCCACCGCATGGGCCCCGCGCTTGCCGACCCGGCGGGCCAGCACCGGCAGGGCGAAAGCGACCAGGGCGGCGACACCGTTGTAGATGCCAAACAGGACGCCGACCCAGTCCGCGCCCTCGTTATATGCCACCGAGGTCGTGTCGCTGGAGCCGAAATGGACGGCGGTGACGGCGGCGGTGGTGTAGATCCACATGGCGAACAGGGCGAACCAGCTGAAGAACTGGACCACGGCCAGGCCGCGCATGGTCTCGGGCATGCCGAACATGTCGTCCAGGATCTCGGTCAGGCCGTTGGATTTCGCGGCACGGCGGAAGGCGGCGACGACCAGTTGCAGCGTGCCGAAACCCGCGACGAAGCCAGCCAGGACATACAGCTCCTTGCCGACGGCCTTGCGCCAGTCGTCGACGTCGGCGGGCAGGGCCGCGGCCTGGTCGCGCACGAACCAGACGGCAAGGAAGGCGAGCGCGCCGACGGCCAGCCAGATCAAGCCACCATTCAGATAGCGGGCGGCGGGGCGAAGTTCGTGATCAGCCAGAGGCGACGGGCGGGCGCCTTCGAAAGCGTCGATCTGTTCGGGACTGTATTCCTTTGTCGAGAAGACGGTCCAGAGGACGGCCACCAGCATGGCGGCCGCGCCGACGTAGAAGCTGATCCGCACGCTATCGGGGACGATGCCCTCGGGTGCGGTATTGGCGACACCGCCCTGGGTCAGCAGCCACGGCAGGCAGGAAGCGAAGACGGCGCCGGTGCCGATGAAGAAGCTCTGCATCGCATAGCCGGTGGCGCGCTGCTCCTCCGGCAGATTGTCGCCGACGAAGGCGCGGAACGGCTCCATGGTGACATTGATCGCCGCGTCCATGATCCACAGCGTCGCCGCCGCCATCCAGAGGACGGGGGCGTTGGGCATGAAGACCAGGGCGATGGTCGTGGCGATGGCCCCGAACAGGAAATAGGGCCGGCGTCGGCCCAACCGACCCCAGGTCTTGTCGCTGAAATGGCCAATGATGGGCTGGACGATGAGGCCGGTCAGGGGGGCGGCGATCCAGAGGATTGCGAGACTGTCGACCTCGGCCCCCAGTGTTTGAAAGATGCGGCTGGTGTTGGCGTTCTGCAGGCCGAAGCCGATCTGGATGCCGAAAAAACCGACGCACATATTCCAGATCGCGAGCCGCGTCAGACGCGGACGAACACTGGCGAATGGCTTCACGGCGTCGGCTCCCAAGGCGGTCATCAGCGGGCACGTCCCAGCGGCACGAAGCGGATCGCCTGACCGCCGCCGGGGGCGAGGTTCAGGGGCAGGGTGTCCGCCGATGTGACGGTCTTCTGCTCGATGACGATGTCGGTGCGGCTGCGGCCGTCACCGTCACGCCAGTCGGCGTTGGGACCGTCGCGATAGATCTCGGCACGATACTGGACGCCGGGCTCAAGGAAACTGAGCGAGGCCGTAAGCGAACGCGGGTTCTCGTCGGTGATCGACCCCAGGAACCACTCGCGGGTGCCGCGTTCCTTGCGGGCGATGGTGACGAAGTCGCCGATCTCGCCATTGAGAACCCGGGTGTCGTCCCAGTCGACCGCCACATCCTTGATGAACTGGAACGGGGCGGGGTTGGCCTCATAGTTTTCCAGAATATCTGCCGCCATCTGGACCGGGCTGTAGATGGTCACATAGAGCGCAAGTTGTTTGGCCCAGGTTGTGGCGACACCATCCGGGCTGCGCGTCTCCATGCCGAAGATGCCGGGCGTATAGTCCATCGGTCCGGCCAGCAGGCGCGTGAAGATCAGGTTCAGCTCATGCTCGGGCGGATTGCCGGGCTGGCCCCAGGCGCTGAACTCCATGCCACGCGCGCCCTCGCGGCTGATCATGTTCGGATAGGTGCGGCGCAGGCCCGTGTCCTTCATCGGCTCATGGGCGTTGACGGCGATGCGGTGGCGGGCGGCGGTCTCGACGACGTTCAGCTCGTGGCGGCTGATCGCCTGGCTCTCGTGCCAGGCCAAGGTCGGCTGACCGTCCGGGCCTGCGACGCGAGCCTGGCCAGCGTCGGCGACATAGCCGGTCTTGATGGCCCCGATGCCCAGCTGTTCGTACAGGGCGAAGGCGTCGTCGATCTGGCGCTCATAGTGATAGGCGTTTCCGCCCGTCTCATTGTGGCCGATGATCATCACGCCCTTCTCGCGAGCGTAGTCAGTAACCTCTTTCAGGTCGTAGTCGGGATAGGCCTCGGTGAAGCTGTAGTCCCAGCCGTTACCGAACCAGTTGCCGTCCCAGCCGACGTTCCAGCCTTCGACCAGCACCCCGCCGAAACCATGCTCGGCGGCGAAGTCGATATGACGCTTGGTGTATTCGGTGGTCGCGCCGTGTCTGGGGCCGGAATTCCAGCTGCGCGTCTCCAGATGCATGTCCCACCAGATGCCGACGTATTTCATCGGTTTGAACCAGCTGACATCACCCAGCTTGTTGGGCTCGTTCAGGTTCAGGATCAGGCTGGATTCGACCAGTTCGCCCGCCGTGTCGGTGATCTGGAGCGTGCGCCACGGTGTGTTGAACGGGGCTGTGCGTTCGACGGCGGCGTTGGTGAAGCCCGGTGTCAATTGGGCGGCGAAGCGCTGACCCTCGGCCCGGCGCAGGTTCATCCCGGCATAGTCGGTCAGGGCGGCCTCATGGATGGAAACGTGCAGGCCGTTGTTCGTGCGGACCGTCATCGGGGTCTGGGCGGAGCCTACGCCGTCGATCGGCGTGCGGTGGTAGAGATACTCCTCGCGGTTCCATTCCCAGGCCGGAATCCACCAGGCCTCGCCCGGGTCGACCAGATTAAATTCAGTCAGTTCGGAGGCGATCTTCAGCGTCGACAAGCTGGCCTGTTCGGGGAACTCGTAACGGAAGCCCAGACCGTCGTCGTAGAGGCGGAAAACCACGTCGAAGCGGCGATTGGGCTCGGCACGTTCGGTGAAGGTGACGCGCATCTCGTTATAGCGATTGCGGATTTCGCGGCGCTCACCCCAGGGCTGCTCCCAGGTCTCGTCGAAGCTGGTGGGGGCCGAGGCTGTTGGCACCAGGCCGCGTTCCAGCTTGGGCTGATCGGTCAGGATGAAGCCGAGCCGCGAGGCCGCTACGACCGGGCGGCCCAGCCGGCTGACGGCATAGGTCGGGCGGCCGTCATTGTCGGTCGCGACCTCGACGGTCAGCACGCCCTCTGGGGAGGAGACGCGCACCGGATCGGCCGCCTGGGCGCGCGCCAGCGACGGGATCGCCATGGCGATGATCGCCAGGGTGAGCAGTGAAATCCGCATGGGTGAACGCTCCTTACAGCTGTGAGGCGAGGCCTCTTGCCAAGCTTGCGCGAAGTAGCGCAGATGGCGAAATGACGTGGTTTGCAGCAAAATTTGCAGGGGTTGTCCGGTGACCAAGCGATCGACCCGCCTGGAAGACCTGGCGCGCCTGGCCGGGGTCTCGATCTCGACGGCGTCGCGGGCGCTGAATGACAGCCCGGCGGTCAATGACCGCACCAAACAGCTGATCTGGAAACTGGCGCGCGAGCACGACTATCCGTTCCGCCGCTACATGCCCGCCGGTCCGATCGGGGCGTCTGGCACGATCGCTATCGTGACCCCGCGACCCCAGGGGCGGGAAGGGCGGTTGAGCGATCCCTTCTTCTTGGAACTGCTGGCCGGGGTCGGGGAGGCGGCGCGCGAGCGGGACTGCGATCTGGTCATGAGCCATGTCGCGCCCCAGTCGTTCGAGGACCTGTCGGCGGCCATGACCACCAGCCGGGCCGACGGCGTGATCTTCCTGGGCCAGAGCACCCTGCATTCCGCCTTCAACCGGATGGCGGAGACCGACGGCCGGTTCGTGGTCTGGGGCGCAGAGTTCCCGGACCAGACCTATTGCTCGATCGGATCGGACAATATCGCAGGCGGTCGGCGCGCGACGCTGCATCTGGCGCGTTTGGGGCGCGAGCGGATCGTGTTCCTGGGCGATCTGGACCCGCCCGAGGCCATGCAGCGCCACCGCGGGTATGTGGAGGCCCTTACCAGCGCGGGACTGGGCGTCGATCCGGACCTGATCGTGGACGCCCATTTCGAGGTCGAGTCGGCCGAGGCCTCGGTCGACAGCCTGATCCGGCGCGGTGTGCCGTTCGACGGCATCGTCTGCGCGTCCGACCTGATCGCTCTCGGAGCCGTGCGGGCCCTGCTGCATGCGGGCAAGAGCGTGCCCGGCGACGTCAGCGTTATCGGCTTCGATAATGTGCCCTTCAGTCGGTACAGCCGCCCGGCGCTGTCGACCATCGCCCAGGACACCGCCAAGGCGGGGCGTCTGATGGTGTCCAAACTGCTGGACGGCACCGGAGATCGCGCGGGCCGGTCGGAACGGATTCCGACGGACCTTATCGTTCGCGAGACCTGCGGCGGCTGAGGTCATCCGGCCACCTGGGCCAGCAGCAGGCCGGCCAGTGGGGGCAGGGTGCCGGCGGCGGGATCGGGCGCATTGACCGCTTCGACGACCTGCCAGCCCATCGGCGGCGACCATTCGATCGGATCGTGGCCGAGGTTGAAGACGCAGAGCAGACCCTGGGAGCCCTCGCCGCGCCAGAAGACCAGCAGGCCGTCCTTGGCCGTGACCATCGACATCGATCCGGTGCGCAAAACCGGGAAGCGTCTGCGCAGCCCGATCAGGCGGCGGCTGCGGTGCAAGGTCGATCCGGTGTCCACCTCCTGAACATCGACCGACAGGTCTGTGTGGCGCGGATCGACGGGTAGCCAGGGCTCGACGCTTGAGAACCCGGCCTGGGGCGCGTCGTGCCGCCAGGGGATCGGCGTTCGGGCCCCGTCGCGGCCCAGGGTCTCGGGCCAGTTGGCGATGGCTTCGGGATCGACCAGCCGCTCGAAAGGAACATGGGCCTGGGGCAGGCCCAGCTCCTCGCCCTGATAGACGAAGACGTTCCCGCGCAGACAGACCAGCAGCAGCATGGCCATCTCGGCGAAGGCCTTTTCGTCACGGCCCTGGGCCCAGCGGCTGATGGCGCGCGGGGCATCGTGGTTGGAAAAGGTCCAGCTGGGCCAGCCCTCGCCCTCGGTGCCGGGCCACATGGCCGGGCCGCGATCGACCAGTTCCGACGTCAGCTGGTCGGCATACAGGTACAGAAAGCCATAGGCCGAATGCAGCCGGTCGCCGCCTTCGGTATACTGCTTCATCTCCTCATTGGCCCGGTCGCCGCCGACCTCGGCCACCAGGAAGCGGTCGCGGCCCGTGCGCGCACCGTAAGCGTCGGCGAGCTTGCGCAGACGGGTCAGGAAGGCAGGGATTTCCGGCTGGGACTGGTTGTGGACCTTGTCCTGGAAGTCGAATGGCCGGGTCCGCTTGCCGTTGTCGCTGAGCGGCGGATTGTCCGTCAGGCGAGGGTCGTGCATCGCGAAGTTCAGCGCATCCAGCCGGAACCCGTCCACGCCCCGGTCCAGCCAGAACCGCATCGCGTCCATCAGCGCGGCCTGGACCTCCGGGTTCCTGACGTTCAGCTGCGGCTGCTCCTTCAGGAAATTATGCATGTAGTACTGGCGGCGGCGCGCATCCCACGTCCAGGCCGGACCGCCAAACACCGACTGCCAGTTGGAGGGGGGCGAGCCGTCAGCCTTGGCGTCGGCCCAGACGTACCAGTCGGCCTTGGCGTTGGTCCGGCTGGACCGGCTCTCGACGAACCAGTCGTGTTCGTCCGACGTGTGGGAATAGACCTGGTCGATGATGACCTTCAGGTCCAGGGCATGCGCCCGCGCGATCAGGGCGTCAAAGTCGGCGAGGGTGCCGAAGATCGGATCGACGTCCAGATAGTCCGAGACGTCATAGCCGAAGTCCTTCATCGGCGACTTGAAGAAAGGCGAGAGCCAGATCCCGTCCACGCCCAGCGAGGCGATATGCTCCAGATGCGCCGTGATGCCCGGCAGGTCGCCGATACCGTCGTCGTTCGAGTCGGCGAAGCTGCGCGGATACACCTGATACAGCACCGCGCCGCGCCACCATTCGGTCTGACCGGCGGCGTCGACGACGGGGGATGTCATGACCTGGATGTTCAACGCGCACCTTCCGAACGGCAGATCATGTAATCCAGGGCCGGCACGGTCACGCCCAGACTGGCGGGCGCCGAAGCGGCGGATGCGCAGGCCCCGCGAACGGCGCTCCAATCGGCCGAGCTCGGCTCGACCTCGACCTGGGCTGTGACCGGCGCAGTACTGGTGTTGAACACGATCAGGGTCTCGCCGTCACCCTGTTCGTCGAAGCGCGACACGGCGAACAGGCCGGGGCCGTCGCCCGCGAACCGGACCAGCTGACGGCCGCGCCGCAGGGTCGGGTGCTGGGCCCGCAGGGCAGCCATCTCCGAAATGGCCTTGTACAGCGGCGCCTCGGTGTCGAACGGGTCGCTGCGACCGCCGATGATGCGGTCGTCTGCGTAGTCGTCGACCTGGGTGGCGAACATGTCCTGGCGCGCGCCGCCATAGCCGCCGTCGCCGGCGAAGCCCTGTTCGTCGCCGTAATACAGGGTCGGCACACCACGCGTGAACATCATCACGGCATGGGCCAAACTCGAGCGGGCCTGAAGTTCCTGATCCGAAATATCTGGGTTGGCGACCTGGATGAAGTTGCCGATCCGGCCCATGTCATGGTTGCCCAGGAAGGTCGGCAACTGCATCGCCGTCTCAGTCCCGCCCTCATAGTTGACGTCGGCGTCGTACAGCTTGGCCAGCATCTCGGTCGGCTTGCCGCGCCCCACCACGTCCGTGACGACGCTCTGGAAGGCGAAATCAAGCACGGCCGGGAAGCCATCGACGCGGGTGAAGCGCGACAGCACGGCGGGATCGTGGTCATAGACTTCGCCGAAGATGTGGAAGTTCGGGATGCCTTGCGCCTCGGCCCGCTCCAGCATGGCGGGGACAAACGCCTGCCAGAACTCGGGATTCACATGGCGTGCGGTGTCGATGCGGAAGCCGTCGATGCCGTATTTGTCGATCCAGCCGCCGAAGATCTCGATCATGCCGGCCACGACCCGGGGATGTTCGGTCATCAGCCCGTCGAGCCCGGCGAAATCCCCGTCCAGTGAACTCTCGCCCCGAAAGGTCGAGTCGCCGCGGTTGTGATAGTAGATCGGATCGTTCAGCCAGGCCGGAACCTTGACTGTCTCCTCACCGGTCGGGACGTAGGGCGTATAGGCATAGTCCGGGCGGGTCAGCCGCGCGAAATCCTCGGCGGTCCCGTCGTTCAGGAAACCGTCGTTGATCGGTTCGCCATCGATACCCCCGCGACGGGTGAACGGATAGTCGGCACGGCTGCGATAGGCGCAATCGTTCGCCGGGCATTCCCGGTACCGGATCACATCGGCCGTGTGGTTGGTGACGATGTCCAGATAGACCTTCATGCCGCGCGCGTGAGCGGCCTCGACAAGAGCCTTCATCGTTGCCTCATCGCCGAAATGCGGGTCCACGGCGGTGAAGTCGGTGATCCAGTAGCCGTGATTGCCGGCGTACTCGCGGCCCGGCTCCCCCTGAACCGGCTTGTTCTTGAAGATGGGGGCGAACCAGATCGCGGTCGCGCCCAGACCTTGGATGTAGTCCAGCCGCTGCATCACGCCGGCCAGATCGCCGCCGTGGTAGAAGCCCGCGTGCGTCGGATCGAATCCGTGGTCCAGCCGCCCACCCGCGATGCCGCCCGTGTCATTGGACGGGTCGCCGTTCGCGAACCGGTCCGGCAGCATGAAATAGATGATCTCGTCCTGGGCGGGGCGTTGGCGTAGCGCTTCGAGCGCCGGGCTCTGCGTCCAGGCAGGTGCTGCCACACACGCAAGAGCGGCCGCCAATGCGGTGCTGACGCCGAATCGATTGCTGCAGCGGTGTCGCGCCCGTCTGGCCATGTCGTTCCCTCACTGTCCGTGAACGACGTGGTCCAGCGGATCATTTTGCAATATTTTGCAGTGGATTTGACGCCTGTCAATCCATTGCGGCTGCAGGGCGAGATTGCGACGACGGATGAGTTTATCCCTGTTGCGCTGCGATAATCGCTCCTGACCTGTCGTATTTCAGTCACGATTAGCGGGGGCTGGATGATTACAGGCTTGCAACGTTCCCACAAGTTTGCATAACTTTGCGATCAGAGCCCGGACGCTTCATCAGAAATGCGACGGCCTGAGGGAGAGAGAGTTATGAGAACCCATGCCACGCGTCGTGCCCGTCTGCTCGCCAGTGCCGCAATCGGTGCTGCCGGATTGCTGGCCGTCGTCGGAACCGCTGCTGCTCAAGACGTCCCAGCACAGCCTGATCCCGATGAAGCGACCGAGATTGATGAGATCGTTGTCACCGGCATTCGCGCGTCCATCCAGAACTCGATCGCGGCCAAGGCCCGCAACACCTCGATCGTCGAGGTCATTTCCGCCGAGGACATCGGCAAGTTGCCGGATGTGTCCATCGCCGAATCTCTTGCTCGTCTGCCCGGCCTGACGGCGCAGCGCCTGGACGGGCGCAGCCAGGCCATCTCCATCCGAGGGCTCGGTCCCGACTTTACGACGGCTCTGCTGAACGGGCGTGAACAGGTCACGACTGGCGACAACCGGGGCGTGGAGTTCGATCAGTATCCTTCGGAATTGCTCAGTGGCGTAACGGTCTACAAGACCCCGGACTCGGCTCTGATCGGTCAGGGTCTGGGTGGCACTGTTGACCTTCAGACTATCCGGCCCCTGGCCTATGGTCGCCAGGCTATCGCCGTGAACGCGCGCTATGAGTGGAACGACATCGGGGCGCTGAACTCCGGCACGACCGATCATGGCAGCCGCTACTCTATCTCGTATATCGACCAGTTTGCGGACGACACGATCGGTATCGCTCTGGGCTATGCCCACATCAAGAGTCCCTACCAGTCCGAGCGGTTCAATGCCTGGGGTTATCCGACGGTGGATATTGGCAACGATCTCTACGGAGAGACGCTGATTCCAGATGGCCCACGTACAGTGCGGCCCGGTTATGAGGAGGAAGTCGGGCAGCTGGTCATCGGCGGAATGAAGCCCTACGTCATGTCCAGCGAACTGGAGCGTGACGGCTTCATGGGCGTGCTGGAGTTCCGGCCGAACGACCGGTTCACCTCGATTATCGACGCTTTTTATTCCGAGTTCACCAACACCCAGATTCTGCGCGGCATCGAGTTTCCGTTGTACTGGGGCGGATTGGCGGAAAATCCCGAGCGGAGTTCAACCGTTCTGGGCGGTTGTCAGATCAGCAACAATACTCAAACAGCGGGCTGTCGCCCCGCACCCGTTCTGCGGCCTGGCGCAACAGTCGAAAACGGCCTGATCACAGCCGGTACCTTCGATAACGTCAAGGGCGTGATCCGGAACGACGTCAACACCCGCGACAGCACGATCACGTCTCTGGGCTGGAATACGCAGTTCCAGGCCAGCGACAACTGGAGACTGGGGCTGGACCTGAACTACTCCAAGGTCGAGCGGCAGGACGTGGTTCTGGAGACTTACTCGGGTACAGGTCGCAATATCGACGGAGCGACTGACAGTGTCAGCTTTGTCACCGGCAGCGACGGCGTGCCTGTGCTGACCACGACACTGAACTATGCCGACCCGAACACCATCTTCCTGACCAGCCCTCAGGGGTGGGGTGGGGATATCGTTCCCGGCGGACAGGTCGGCTATCTGAACACGCCGTCGATCGACGATGAGATCAAGGCTGTGCGTCTGACGGCGCGTCGTGACTTCAATGGTGGTCTGTTCAGCTCGATCGATTTTGGCATCAATCTGTCGGACCGCGAGAAGTCCTTTGCCAACGACCAGTTCTTCCTGGGGGCTGCGGGTGACACGACGCCGATCCCGACCCAGTTCCTGCTGGCACCGACCCGGTTGGACTATCTCGGTATTCCGGCGGTCATCAGCTATGACGCACTGGGCCTGGTAAACTCCGGCTTCTACACGCAGGCTCGCAACCCGAACGCGGACGTCCTGAGTGGCAACTGGGTCGTCGGCGAGACGGTCAATACCTACTACGTCAAGGCCAACATTGACCACGAACTGTTCGGACGCGCCCTGACCGGCAACCTCGGTCTGCAGATCGTCGACACATCTCAGGAATCGAGCGGCTTCTCGGCCAGTGGCACGGGCAGCAGCACCGTGTCCATCGCGGTCAATGGTGGCGACGACTACGTCGAGGTCCTGCCTAGCGCGAACCTGATCCTGGAGATTGGCGAGGACCGGTTCCTGCGGTTTGCCGCGTCACGAGTTCTTGCTCGTCCCCGCATGGACGACATGCGAGCGTCGCAAAACTACAACTTCAATGTCGGCAACAACAATGACACGGCCACGCCAGAGCTGAACTCGCCCTGGAGCGGTGGTGGCGGCAATCCGGAACTGCGGCCAACGATCGCCAATGTCGTTGACCTGTCGTTCGAACAGTATTTCGCGAACCGGCGGGGCTATGTCTCGGTTGCAGCTTTCTACAAGGATCTGGAAACCTACGTTTACACGCGCAATCAGATCTTCGATTTCACCGGATACCCGACCAACGCACCGGGCGTTACGCCGGTCATCAATGAAGGCATCGTTTCAACCCCGGCCAACGGCGATGGTGGCTACATCAGCGGTATCGAGTTTGCCGCCTCCGTGCCGTTCGAGGTCTTCCATCCGGCACTGGAAGGCTTCGGCCTTCAGTTCAGCGCCTCGCAAACGTCCAGCGAGATAAAGCCGGACGGCGTGAACACAACGGCCCTGCCTGGGCTGTCGGAAACGGTGGTCAACACGACCATCTACTACGAAAACAGAGGCTTCCAGGTCCGGGCATCGAACCGTTACCGCTCGGATTTCCTGGGTGAGGTCGCCGGTTTCGGCAATGGCCGAACCTTGCGCAGTGTCGGCGAGGAAAGCGTGGTGGACGCCCAGATCGGTTACCAGTTCGAATCCGGCGCCCTGGAGGGCCTATCTTTCCTCGCTCAGGTCAACAACCTGACCGACGAGCCGTTCTACACGTTCCAGAATGGCGACGAGCGCCAGGTCATCGACCATCAGACCTATGGCCGGTCGTTCCTGGTGGGATTGAGCTACCGCTACTGACCGCCCTGAACGGTCGAACTGGGCCGCCGCGGGAGACCGGGGCGGCCTTTCTTTTTGCTGGCAGCGCAGGGCACTTTTGGTTACGGCCCGCGAAAATGCGCTGGACGCAACCGCGCACGGATGAAACCTAGAGCGCATGATCGTCGCGCGGATGCCGCCGACGACTCCGGGGAGAGACATGACCGACACTTCGACCGCACCACGCAAGGGCACAGGCCTGGCCTTCGCTTATGTGACTACGCTGTTTTTTGCCTGGGGGTTTGCGACCTCGTTGATCGACCCACTGATCGCGGCGGTGCGCAAGGTATTCGACCTGACGACGACCGAGGCGCTGCTGACCGCCTCGGCCTGGTTTATCGCCTATGCTGTGGTGTCTATCCCCGCTGCAGGGATTCTGGGTCGGCTAGGGTACAGCCGCTCGATCATTTCCGCCCTCGGCGTGATGGTCGTTGGGTGTTTGATCATCCCGCTGGCCACCCTGGTCGACGTCTATGAGATCGTGCTGCTTGGTCTGTTTGTCATAGCATCGGGCGTAACCCTGCTGCAGGTCGCGGCCAATCCTCTGGTCGCCGTGCTCGGCTCGCCGAAGGGGTCCCATGCGCGCCTGAACTTCTCGCAGTTCTTCAACTCGCTGGGCACCACCTTGGGGCCGCTGCTGGGCTCCAGCGTTCTGCTGACGGGCGGCGTGTTCGCAACCGGTGCCGTAGTCACGGCGGCGACGCGCGACGAGTCGCTGCGCAGCATCGACTTCGCCTTCCTGGGGCTGGCCTCCGTCTTCGCCGTAGTCGCGTTTTTCATCTTTACGGCCCGCAAGAAGATCAATGCTGCAGCCGAGGGGGCTCAGGGCGACGCCGTCTCCTCACCGCTAAAGGCCTTCAGCTCGCGCTGGGCCGTGTTCGGGGCCCTTGCCATCTTCGTCTATGTGGGATCCGAGGTGACCATCGGCGGCCTGCTGACCAACTTCCTGGCCAGCCCGTCCATTCTTAACCTGCCCGAGGTCGATGCGGGTCGTCTGGTCAGCTTCTACTGGGGTGGCGCGATGGTCGGTCGCCTGATCGGTGCGATCCTGCTGACACGCGTGCCTGCCGGCGTCTTGCTGACGGTCAATACGGTGATCGCCGCGATCCTCTGCTTGGTGGTGACGCAGTCCTCGGGCACGACCGCCGCCTATGCCGCGATCGGCGTGGGTTTCTTCAACTCGATCATGTTCCCGACCATCTTTACCCTGACGCTGGAGCGTTCCAGCGCGCCGGTGTCGGCAACCTCGGGCCTGCTGTGCACGGCCATCGTCGGTGGGGCCGTCCTGCCCCTGATCGGCGGGATGTTGGTCGACGATGCGACCGAGATCTTCAACCCGGCTTTCTTCGTGCCGCTGGTCGGCTACGCCCTACTGGCGGTCTTCGCGGTGGCTGCGGCGCGTAAGAAGCCGGAAAGCCGTGAGGCGGAAGTCGCCACGACATTCCACTAGTTGCTTGAGGCCGCCGATATCATCGGCGGCCTTTTTCCGACCGGGGTTAGCTGTTTCGCTTTGCCTCAGGCAGCACGAGCGGTTGATGCGTGCTTGCGCATCATCAGCGCAGCAAATCGCCGCATTTTACCCGGACCGCTAGATCAACGTTGAATGAGCTGGCTTCATCCTATACTGCGACGCGTTCTCATTATCGTGAAGGCGTCGTCCCATGCTCCGTACCCTGCTTCTGGCCTCGACTGCAGCCCTGATCCTGGGTTCCCAGGCACAGGCTCAGGATACCGAGGTCACACAGATCGACGACGTGATCGTCACGGGCTCGCAGGTGACCCTGACGTCGCCCTATGCCGGTGGCCAGGTCGCGCGCGGTGGACGGGTCGGGCTGTTCGGCAATCTGGGCGTCATGGACACGCCATTCGCCACGACCAGCTATACCGAAGAGCTGACCCGCAATCAGCAGGCCCGCAGCGTCGGCGACGTGCTGCAGAACGATCCGGCGGTGCGCGTGTCCAAGGGCTTCGGCAATTTCCAGGAGCTGTACGTCATCCGCGGCTTCCCGGTCTATTCGGACGACATGACCTACAACGGACTGTACGGCATCCTGCCGCGTCAGTTCGTGGCGGCGGAGTTTCTGGAGCGGGTCGAGGTCTTTCACGGTGCGACGGCCTTTCTGAACGGGGCGGCTCCGGGTGGCAGCGGCGTCGGCGGGGCCTTCAACCTGACGCCCAAGCGGGCCCCGGACGAAGCCCTGACGCGGCTGACCGCCGGGATCGACGGCGAGAGCGAGTTGTATCTGGCCGCCGATATCGCCCGGCGCTTCGGTGCCGCCGACGACTATGGCTTGAGGCTGAATGTGGCCCGCCGGGACGGGGAGGCGGGTGTCGAGGGCGAAAGCCGCGAACTGACCGCCGTCGGCCTGGGTCTGGACCGTCGCGGCGCGCGGGCGCGGTTCTCGGCCGACATCGGCTATCAGGACCACCGCATCGACGCGCCGCGCCCGACCGTGACGCCGCTCGGGGCCGTACCCACGCCCCCAGACGCGGACAGCAATTTCGCCCAGCCCTGGACCTATACCGACGAGCGTCAGCTGTTTGGTGTCGTGCGCGGCGAGTTCGATCTCAGCGACACCGTCACCGCCTGGGCCGCCTTCGGTGGTCGTCAGGGCGAGGAGGCGAATATCCTGGCCAACCCGGCGGCCCAGCCCGACGGCACGCTGAGCGCCTATCGCTTCGACAATACGCGCGAGGACACGGTCTGGTCCGGTGATATCGGCGTGCGTGCCGAGCTGACCACCGGTCCGGTCGGGCATACGTTGGTGGCCTCGGCGTCGCAGGTTCAGTCCAGGTCGCGCAACGCCTATGCCTTCTCCGACTTCGCGGGTTTCGCCAGCGATCTTTACGCGCCAGTTGTCGCTAGTCCGCCTGTAACGGACGCCCTGGTCGGCGGCGACCTCGACAATCCTCTGGTGACCGAGCGCGTCAACAACAGCAGCGTCGCCGTTGCCGACATGATGTCCTTCATGGACGGCAGGCTGCTGGCCACGGTCGGTGCCCGGTATCAGCAGATCGAGACGCGGACCTACGACTACAACACCGGCGCGCCTTCTCCGGCGGTCGAAGGCGACGCGATCACGCCGGTGTTCGCTCTGGTCTACAAGCTGAGCGACGCTGTGGCCGTCTACGCGAACTACGCCGAGGCCCTGCAGCCCGGCAAGATCGCGCCGTCGGTCGTCAACGGTGTGCGCGTCCAGAACGTGCAGGAGGTGCTGTCGCCGTTCCGCTCGAAACAGAGCGAAGTCGGGGTGAAATATGATGGAGGGACCTTCGGCGGCACGCTGAGCCTCTTCCAGACAACCCAGGCCACGGAGTCGTTCTACATCGTCAATCCGGACGCCCCGCCTGCTGATCAGTTTGGCATCTACGGCGACGGTGATGAGCAGCAAAACCGGGGTGTCGAGGTCAGCGTATTCGGCGAGCCGGTTCCCGGCCTGCGTCTGATCGGCGGAGCAAGCTGGTTGGATACCGAGATCGTCTCAACCGAAGCCATCGGCGTCCCTGACTTCCAGGCCAACGCCAATGTCGAATGGGATGTTCCTCAGTTCGCTGGTCTGACCCTCGAAGGCCGCGCCGTCTTCACGGGTGAGCAGCAGGTCAATGAAGCGAACACTGTGCAACTCGACAGCTGGACCCGTTTCGACGCCGGTTTGCGCTATGTGACCCAAGTCGCGGATCGCCCGGTCACCCTGCGAGCCCGGGTCGAGAACCTGGCAGATGAGGATCAATGGGTCGCCGTCGGTGGCTTTCCGGGGGCCAACTATCTGACGCTGGGCGCGCCGCGCACCTTGCGGCTGTCACTGTCGACGGACTTCTGAGGCGGATGCAGACACGCACCCTCAAGGGCTGGTCGTGGGTCCACAAGTGGTCGAGCCTGGTCTCGACCGCCTTCCTGCTGATGCTGTGCATCACGGGCCTGCCGCTGGTGTTCAGCCATGAGCTTGATCACCTGCTGCTGGACGAGCCGTGGGCGCCCGCCCATGCGGACGGGCGTCGTCTGTCGCTGGATCAGGTGCTGGAGACCGCACTGGCGCGTCAGCCCGGTGAGGTGCCGGCCTTCATGAGCTTCGACGAGGACCGGCCGGTGGTGAACGTCACCAGCCGGAGGCCCGATGCGCCCGAGGGGCAGTACTCATTCCAGCCCATCGACCAGACCAGCGGCGAGGCGGCTCCGCTGGTGGCCGGTCATCCGGTGATGGAGTTCTTGCTGCAGCTTCACACCGACATGTTCCTGGGTCTGCCGGGCATGCTGTTTCTGGGGGCGATGGGGCTGCTGCTGGTGGTCGCCGTGGTGTCGGGCGTGGTGCTCTATGTGCCGTTCATGCGGCGGCTGGTGTTCGGGACGATCCGGATCGACAAGGCCGCGCGGACCCGGTGGCTGGACTATCACAACCTGCTGGGCATCGTGACGGTGGGCTGGGTCCTGGTGGTCGGGGTGACCGGCATCGTCAACACCCTGGCGACGCCCATCCTGGCCTACTGGAAGGATACGGCGCTGAAGGAACTGACGGTGGCCTATGCCGATCCGGCCCCGGTCGGCGAGCGGGCCTCCCTGGATGTGGCCGTAGAGCGGGCGAGAGCGGCCCTGCCGGGCAAGACACTGCAATTTGTGGCTTTTCCCGGCACCGCCTATTCGACGGACCACCACTACGCCGTGTTCTTCCATGGCGACACGCCGTTGACGACGCATCTGACGACGCCAGCCCTGATCGATGCACACACCGGCGAACTGGCCGCCATTGCGCCGACGCCCTGGTATGTGAAGACCCTGGCTCTGTCGCAGCCGCTGCATTTCGGCGACTATGGCGGGCTGGCGCTGAAGATCGTCTGGGGCATCCTGGACCTGGTGACAATCATCATCCTAGGCTCGGGTCTGTACCTGTGGCTTGGCAAGCGACGGAAGGCGATCTGATGCGTCGGTCGTTTCCGCTCGTCGCTATACTGGGTGTGCCCCTGCTGCTTATGATCCTCAGCCTGACCGGCCTTGTCGGTGCGTTGATCTATGATGGAGCCTGGGATGTCATTGGCTCGGCCCTGCTGGGAGTCACCATCGGTGTAGCCCTCTGGGCCTGGGTCCGGGCCAGGATCACTCATCGTCGCTAAGGTCAGTCTGGCCTTCGACCAAAGTCTCTCTCTGCACTCATGAATGCGGCTGTCACTGTCACGGTGACGATCGCTTCGGGCGATGCGTGAGAACAGCCGATAACGGCGAGCTTTGGGAGGCTAGACTATGACCGATAGCGCGATAGGCGCACCGGCCGAACCGGAACATGTGGTGGACAAGAACGACCGCCTGGTGATTCTGGCGTCGTCCGTCGGCACCGTGATCGAATGGTACGACTTCTATCTCTACGGATCGCTGGCCGCGATCATCACGGCCCAGTTCTTCTCGGGCGTGAACGAGACCACAGGCTATATCTTCGCGCTTATGGCCTTTGCCGCCGGGTTCGCCGTGCGTCCGTTCGGAGCGGTGTTCTTCGGGCGGCTGGGCGATCTGTGGGGGCGCAAGAATACCTTTCTGGTCACCATGCTGCTGATGGGGCTGTCGACCTTTGTGGTGGGTCTGTTGCCGTCCTATGCGGCCATCGGCATCGCCGCGCCGATCATCCTGGTCGCCATGCGTCTTATTCAGGGTCTGGCCCTGGGCGGCGAGTATGGCGGGGCCGCGACTTATGTCGCTGAGCATGCGCCCAAGGGCAAACGCGGTTTCTACACCTCGTTCATCCAGATCACGGCCACTGCCGGTCTGGTGCTCAGCCTGCTGGTCATTCTGGGCGTGCGCCTGGCGGTCGGTGAGGAGGCCTTTGCGGAATGGGGCTGGAGAATTCCATTCCTGGTCTCGATCCTGCTGCTGGGCGTTTCGCTGTGGATCCGCCTGAAGCTGGCTGAAAGCCCGTCGTTCAAGCGGATGAAGGCCGAAGGCAAGGGTTCCAAGACGCCGCTCAAGGACTCCTTCGGCAAATGGCCGAACCTGAAGTTAGTGATCATCGCTCTGGTCGGTCTGACGGCCGGTCAGGCGGTCATCTGGTACACGGGTCAGTTCTACGCCCTGTTCTTCCTGGAACGGGTCATGAAGATGGACGCCACCCTGGTGTACATACTGCTGGCCATCGCGCTTCTGGCCGCCTCGCCCTTCTTCATCTTCTGGGGCTGGCTGTCGGACAAGGTGGGGCGCAAGCCTATCATCCTGGCGGGCTGCCTGATCGCGGCGATTACCTACTTCCCGCTGTTCCAGGCCCTGACGCATGCCGCCAACCCGGCGCTGGCCGCGGCGACGGAATCGGCACCGGTGACCATCTATGCGGACCCGGCGGACTGTAATCTGCAGTTCGATCCCGTGGGCAAGACGGTGTTCAACCAGTCCTGCGACCTGGCCAAGTCCTACATCGCCAAGGCGGGCGTGAACTACACCAATGTCGCGGCTCCGGCCGGGACGGTGGCAGAGGTCCGCATCGGCAACGACGTGGTCTATCCGGCCTTCCGCGGCGAGGCCCTGAGCACGGCCGACTTCGCAGCCCAGAAGAAGACCTGGGAAGCCGGTCTGGGTGAAGCCCTGACGACCGCCGGCTATCCGGCCAAGGCCGACAGTGCGCAGGTCAACAAGCCGATGGTGGTGCTGATCCTGTTTATCCTCGGCTTCTATGTGACCATGGTTTACGGCCCGATCGCCGCTGCCCTGGTCGAGATGTTCCCGACCAACATCCGCTACACCTCGATGTCGCTGCCCTATCACATCGGCAACGGCTGGTTCGGTGGCTTCCTGCCGACCACGGCCTTCGCGCTGGTCGCGGCGACAGGCAACATCTTCTACGGCCTTTGGTACCCGATCATCGTCGCGCTCGCGACGGTCGTGCTGGGCTTCTTGCTGGTCAAGGAAGGCAAGGACGTCGATCTCAACGCCTGATATCGATGACGTGCAGACAACAGGGGGCGGGTCGACCGGAAACGGTCGGCCCGCCCCTTGGCCTTGCGACACAGCCCGGGAGCCTCTCTAGATGAGTGCGATGCTCAGCCTGGTGATCCTGTCGATGGTGGCCGCCTATATGGCGATGCTGTTCCTCGTCGCCTGGCGTAGTGAGCGGCGCGCGGCGCGGGGCAAGCCGGGCCGCATGGGACCGTGGGCCTATGCCCTGTCACTGGCCATCTACTGCACCTCCTGGACCTATTATGGCGCGGTGGGTACGGCGTCGCGGGACGGGTGGGAATACCTGCCCATCTATATCGGCCCGGCCCTGGGGATCGTGCTGTTGTTCCCGATCTGGCGCAGGATCGCGGCGACGGCCCGGCGCGAGAACGTCGGGTCCATCGCGGACTTCATCTCCTCCCGCTATGGCAAGAGCCAGGGACTGGGGGCGCTGGTCGCCTGCGTCGCCATCGTGGGGTCGCTGCCCTACATCGCACTGCAATTGAAGTCGCTGGCCATGGCCTGGACCCTGGTCATGGCCGATACGCCGGTGGCGGGGTCGGAAGGCCTGACCGTGACCGGGGTGGCCATCGTGCTGGCGGGGTTCACCATCCTGTTCGGGGCCCGGCGTCCTGACCTGACGGAGCACAATCGCGGTCTGATCCAGGCCATCGCGCTGGAATCGGTGGTCAAGCTGGCGGCGCTGGTGGCCGTGGCCGTGTTTGCCGTCCTGCTGATCCTGGGGGCGCCGGACAGCGCGGAGATAACCGCCAGCCTGGGCCGTCTGGCCTCTATGCCGGACCTGGACGGGCGCTTCATCGCCATCACTGTTCTGGCGACCCTGGCCATTTTCTGTCTGCCCCGACAATTCCACGTCGCCTTCGTGGAGGCGGCGGCTCCGGCGGACATCCGGCGGGCGCGATGGGTCTTTCCGCTCTATCTGCTGATCACCAGCCTGGCGGTCATCCCGTTGCTGGCGGCAGGCGGACTGTTCTCGGCCATCGCCAATCCGGACCTGTTCGTGCTGGACCTGCCGTTCAGCCAGGGCAATGGGCTGCTCACCGCCGTTGTTTTTGTCGGCGGATTTTCGGCGGCGACGGCCATGGTCATCGTGGAGACCGTGGCCCTGTCCGCCATGGCGTCCAACAGCTTGATCCTGCCGCTGGTTGCGCGCGATCGCTGGCGGGCGCGGGAGGACGGCTCGGACATGGCCGGGGCCATCCTTCAGGTCCGGCGCGTCGTGATCTGTGCGGTGCTGTTTCTGGCCTGGCTGTATTTTCAGGCCATGGACCGGTCCAGCGGCCTGGCCTCCATCGGCCTGACATCGTTCGCCGCCTTGGCCCAACTGGCCCCGGCCCTATTCGGTGCGGTCCTGTGGAGGGATGGCCATGCGCGCGGGGCCTTCGCCGGGATTGTGGCGGGCACGGTCATCTGGTTCGTGCTGCTGGCCTGGCCTCAGGTCGGATCGTCGATGGGGCTGGCGGATGCGACGCCGTTCGGGATCGCCGACACCCTGCCGCTGGGGGTGTTTCTGAGTCTTCTGGTCAATACGGCGATCTATGTCGGTGTCTCGCGACTCGTACAGCCTCGCCTGATCGACCGGGTTCAGGCTCGCGCCTTCGTCGACAGGCTGAGCCCGGATTGGCGTGAGCCCAATCCCGCTCCGGCGGGTGCCCTGATCGGCGATCTGAAGACGCTGGTCGCCCGATTCGTCGGCGAGGCGGGGGCCATGCGCGCCTTTCAGGCTCTCGAGCGCGAAACGGGGCAGGTTCTCAGGGACAAGGACCCCGCCGATGCCGGCCTTGCCCGAGCGGCCGAACGCATGCTGGCCGGGGCGGTCGGTGCATCTTCGGCACGGCGCGTCATCTCGGCGGCTCTGGCGGGGGGAGGGCGCGCGCCGGAGGACGTGGTGCGGATGCTGGACGAGGCCTCGCAGGCCGTTCAGTTCAATCGCGAGCTTCTGCAAGCGACCCTGGACAATATCGATCAGGGCGTCAGCGTCGTCGACGCGGACCTGCGGCTGATCGCGTGGAACGCGCGCTATGTGGCCCTGTTCGACCTGCCGTCCGGCTTCGTCCACGTTGGCCAGCCGGTCGCCTCCATCTATCGCCTGAATGCCGAGCGGGGTGAGGTCGCGGGGGACATCGAGGCCTGGGTCGAGCGGCGGCTGGAGGCGCTGCGTCGGCGCGAGCCGCATGTCTATGAGCGCATCCAGCCCAATGGTCGCGTTCTGCGCTCGACCGGCACGCCCATGGCCGGCGGCGGCTATGTCACCAGCTATACCGACATCACCGAGCTGCGCCGCGCAGCCGAAGCGCTGGAAGAGGCGAACGAGCGGCTGGAGGCGCGGGTCGCCGATCGTACCGAACGCCTGGCCGAGGCCAAGCGCATGGCCGAGGAGGCGACGGCCTCCAAAACCCGGTTTCTGGCCGCGGCCAGCCACGATCTGCTGCAACCGCTCCACGCCGCTCGGTTGTTCATCGCGGCGTTGAAGGAAGAGCCTGGCCTGACCGATGCCGGGCCGCATGCCCTGGCCGACAACGCCGACCGATCGATCGAGAGTGCCCATCGGCTGCTGAAGGCCTTGCTCAACCTGTCTCGCCTGGAAGCCGGGGGTGTGAAGCCGACGGTGCAGCCCCTATCGATCCAGAGCCTGTTCGATGACCTGCTGCGGGAGTTCGAGCCCTTGGCCACGGCGAGAGGGCTGCGGCTGAAGGTCCTGCCGTCCAGCCTGTGGGTGGCTTCGGACCGGGATTTGCTGCGGTCCATGCTCCAGAACCTTGTCGGCAACGCCATCCGCTATACGGATCGCGGGGTCGTGCTGCTGGGTGTCAGGCGGCAAGGCGATCACGTCCGCTTCGAGGTTCACGACACGGGGCGTGGGATTCCGACGGGTCAGCAGCAGAGCATCTTCGGGGAATTCGTGCGGCTGCCGTCTGCCTCGGGCGAAGAACCGGGAGCCGGTCTGGGGTTGGCCATCGTGCGCAAGGTGGCCGACTTGCTCGGTCAGACAGTGACCGTGGTGTCGCGTGAAGGGCAGGGTTCGAGCTTTGCGGTAACGGCCCCGCGCGCCGAGCCCGCCATCGCCCAAGCCGTGGTTCATGGGGCGGCATCCGTCGGGCTATCGGGTCTGCGTGTGCTGTGCGTCGACAACGATCCAGCGATCCTGGCGGGCCTGACGGCGCTTCTGGCCCGGTGGGGCGTAGAGATGACGACGGCTGCGGATGCCGATGCGGCCCTGGCTCTCGACAGCATCATCGACGTGGCTCTGGTTGATCTGCATCTCGGCGATGGGCCCGACGGGCTGGTTGTCGCCGACACCCTGCGGCGCAGAGGGCTAGCACACATTGCCCTGATCACCGCCGATGCAGATGAAACCTTGGCTGCCCGTGCCGCCGATGCGGGAGCCACGCTGCTGGCCAAGCCGGTCAAGCCCGCCGCCTTGAAAGCCTTCCTCAGTCGATTGGCCGTTTAAGCTTCACGCCGCGCTGGGGTCGAGATCCAGAGTTCGGGCGGCGATGACGGCCTGGGTCCGGTTCTGGACCCCCAGCTTGCGGAACACGCCCGTCAGGTGCGCCTTGATGGTCGCCTCGGTTACGCCGAGGTCGAAGGCGATCTGCTTGTTCAGGCGCCCGCACTGAAGCCCGGTCAGGATCTTGAGCTGGGAGGGCGTCAGGCTGGCGATCCGCTTTTCCAGATCGCCGATCGGGACATCGTCGAACAGGACCGGGGCGGCGACATCGCCGGCTAGAACGCGGGTCAATGCCTCCACCATCTCGTTCAGCGAGGCGGACTTGGGAATGAAACCCGACGCCCCAAAGGCCAGCGCTCGCCGAATAGTCGGCACATCTTCGCTGGCCGAGACCACGACGACAGGCGTGGCGGGGAACTCGCTGCGCAGGGCGACCAGGCCGGAGAACCCGTCGCAGTCCGACAGCTTGAGATCCAGCAGCACCAGGTCGGCCGGCATCTTCAGGGCTTCACGCGCACCGGCCAGACTGTCGCACTCGTCGATCTGTGCGCCCGGCAGAGCGCGAGCCACCGCAGAGGCGACGGCCGCGCGGAACAGGGGATGATCGTCGGCGACGACGACACGATCCATGGGCATCCTTCCTGGCGTGACCGGGTTCTTGCGACGGCTTACAGCGGCATTGTGACACCCCTAGACCTTGGTCGAAACTAGACCAATGGCTAATGGCCCCGACCGCCCCCTATCCCTGAAGCTGTCCTCAGGGAGGTTCGCATCAGACGAACCCGGGAGGACGTCGCATGAAGCTTCATCTGTTGGCCGGCACCGCCGTTGTCGCCCTGCTGGCCGTGCCCGGTGTCAGTATGGCCCAATCGGATCCGGCGGCTCTGGAAGCCCGGATCGCCCTGCTGGAATCAGAGTTGAACGCCCTGCGCAGCGACATCGCCGCAGCCCGTGCCGCCCAGGCCGCCCAGACGGACGATATTATCCGGCTGGACCGCCAGGTCGCCGCCGCGCCCGCCGCTCCGGCTCCCGTCGCCCCCGCGGACGGGTTTCGCATCGGGGCGCATACGGTCAAGCTGGGCGGCTATGTGAAGTTCGACGCCATGGCCAGCCGATACAGCGACGGCGATCCGGCCAATGGCGATGCCTTGCGGGAGTTTTATCTGCCCAGCTCGATCCCGATCGGCGGTGCCAGCGAGGGGACGGCGACCGACTTCAACGCCCGGCAGTCACGCTTCTGGTTCACGACCGAGGGTCTCATTGGTGGGCACCGCGTCGGCTCGCGTGTGGAGATGGACTTTCAGGTCCTGCCCGGCACCGGCGACCAGCGCACTACCAGCCCCGCGACGCCCGCCCTGCGCCGCGCCTATGTCACCATCGACAACTGGCTGTTCGGACAGGAATGGACCAACTTCCAGAATGTTTCGGCCCTGCCTGAAACCGCCGATTATGTGGGTCCGTCCGAAGGCACCGTCTTCAACCGCCAGGCCCAGGTCCGCTACACGCGCGGCCCCTTCTCGGTCTCGATCGAGAACCCCGAAACCACCGTCAGTCCCTTCTCCGGCGGTGCGCGCATCGTGGCCGACGACAATTCGGCCCCCGACTTCACGGCGCGCTATGTCCATGCGCGGCCTTGGGGCGACGTGGTGCTGGCGGGTCTTGTGCGCCAGCTGCGATACGAAGTGCCGACGGCGGGGATCGACACCGACGCCCTGGGCTGGGGTCTGTCCCTGTCCGGCAAGATCAAGGTCGGGACCCAGGACGATTTCCGCTTCATGGTCACAGGCGGGGAGGGGATCGGCCGCTACGTCGGGCTGAACTTCGCCAATGATGCGGTGCTGGATGCCAGTGGAGAGCTGGAGGCCATTCCGGTGGTCGCGGGCTTCATGGCCTATCGCCACGTCTGGGCACCCGGCTGGCGCTCCAACCTGATCTTGTCGATGCAGGACGTGGACAATGACGCCAGTCTGACGGGTCTTGCCGTGAACCGCTCGGCGCAGAGCTCGCGGGTCAATCTGATCTGGACCCCTCTGCCCGGGCTGGACGTGGGCGGCGAGCTGATGTTCGGTGAGCGCGAGCTGGAGTCCGGTGCCAGCGGTGACATGAGCCGCCTGGCGATGTTCGCCAAATATGGGTTCTGAAGTGAGCGTGAATGTCGACTGATCCTGAAGTCTATCCCGTCGCGCCTGAATGGGCCGCCCGTGCCCATATGAATGGCGAGGTCTATGAGTCCGCACGCCTGGCGGCGCGCGAGACACCGGACGCCTTCTGGGCGGGGGCGGCCCAGCGGCTCGACTGGATGACCGCTCCGACCGTCATCAAGGATGTGTCGTTCGACAAGGCCGACTTCCACATCCGTTGGTTCGCCGATGGGGTGCTGAATGTCGCCTGGAACTGCCTGGACCGGCACCTGCAAACGCGCGGAGAACAGACCGCGATCCTGTGGGAAGGCGATGACCCCAACCGCCATGGCGGCCTGACCTACCGCGAGCTGCACGCCGAGGTGTGCCGCATGGCCAATGTCCTTAAGGGCATGGGCGTCCAGAAGGGCGACCGCGTCACCATTTACATGCCGATGGTACCGACGGCGGCCATGGCCATGCTGGCCTGCGCCCGCATCGGCGCGGTGCATTCCGTCGTCTTCGGCGGCTTCTCGCCTGACAGTATCGCAGGGCGGATCGAGGATTGCGGTTCGCGCTTCGTCATCACCGCTGACGAAGGACGTAGGGGTGGCAAGTCCGTGCCTCTGAAGGCGAATGTCGATGCTGCCCTTGAACGGGCCGGCGTTCAGGGTCTGGTCGAAAAGGTGCTTGTGGTCTCGCACACAGGCACGGATGTGCCGATCATCGAAGGCCGCGACATCCGCTACGAAACGGCGCGAGAGCGCGTCTCCGACGACTGCCCATGCGAGCCGATGAATGCCGAGGATCCGCTATTCATCCTCTATACCTCCGGCTCGACGGGCAAGCCGAAGGGCGTACTGCATACGACCGGCGGCTATCTGTTCTGGGCCAGCTACACGCATGAACTGGTCTTCGATTATCGGCCGGGCGAAGTCTTCTGGTGCACGGCTGACGTCGGCTGGGTCACGGGGCACAGCTATTGCGTCTATGGTCCGCTGGCCAATGGCGCGACGACCCTGATGTTCGAAGGTATCCCGTCCTGGCCTGACGCCAGCCGCTTCTGGCAGGTGGTGGATCGCCACAAGGTCGAGATCTTCTATACCGCCCCGACCGCGCTGCGCGCCCTCATGCGCGAGGGCGACGGCCCGGTGAAGGCGACCAGCCGCAAGTCCCTGCGTCTGCTGGGCAGCGTGGGCGAGCCCATCAATCCCGAGGCCTGGCGCTGGTATCACGAGGTGGTGGGAGAGGGACGCTGTCCCATCGTCGATACCTGGTGGCAGACCGAGACGGGTGGCATTCTTGTGTCGCCACTGCCCGGTGCCACGGCGCTGAAGCCTGGATCAGCGACCAAGCCGTTGCCGGGCGTCGAGTTACAACTGGTCGATGCGGAAGGTGTCGTGCTGGAAGGCGCGACCGAGGGCAATCTGGTCATCACCGACAGCTGGCCGGGCCAGATGCGCACGGTCTGGGGCGATCATCAGCGGTTCTTCGAGACCTATTTCAGCACCTATCCCGGCAAGTATTTCACCGGCGACGGCTGCCGCCGTGACGAGGACGGCTACTACTGGATCACAGGCCGGGTTGACGACGTCATCAATGTCTCGGGCCACCGCATGGGCACAGCCGAGGTCGAGAGCGCCCTGGTTCTGCACGACCATGTGGCCGAAGCCGCTGTCGTGGGTTTCCCCCACGATATCAAAGGCCAAGGCATCTATGCCTATGTGACGCTGAAGGCGGGCGTCGATCCCCACGATGATCTGAAGTCAGCCCTGATTGCCCATGTTCGCAAGGAGATCGGGCCGATAGCCGCGCCTGATGCCATTCACTGGGCCCCAGGCCTGCCCAAGACGCGCTCTGGCAAGATCATGCGGCGCATCCTGCGCAAGATCGCGGCCAACGAGACCGATGCCCTGGGCGACACATCCACGCTGGCAGATCCTTCGGTGGTGGACGATCTGGTTAAGGGGCGGTTGGCATAGAGGCCCATTACACACAGGCGGGGTAGAGCAGGATCGGGCCGCCTGTGAAGATCAGCGAGATAAATCCCACAGCGGCCAGGCCAGTCGTCAGGCGGTCGATCAGCGTCGGCTTTTCTTCTGTGCTTCGGGTCAGACGCGGCACGACCCCATAGCCGGCCAGCACCACAAGACCGGCAATCCATAATGCGCCAAGGACGATCAGGTGAAGGGATGTTCCCGCCACAGGAACTCCGACCCATCCGCGCTCGCATCCCAGGCCATGGGCACCGTACATCAGGCTGAAGACTACAGCCCAGATCAGCAGCCCCCCGCAGGCGCGTGTCAGTGCCGCCATCAGACGACCGCCGATATCATGCCCACACCAAGAGCAATCAGGGTTACGACCGAACCATAGTCGCTCCAAAGTTGGACGCTCTGTATCGCGGCGCTGCGCCGGGCCGATATGTAGCCGCGCCGCCCGCGCAGGAACACGAACGCCAGGCCCAGAAGCGCCAGGGCACCATGGAAAATCGCGTAGCAGAACAGGATCCACAGGATGGCCGCGTAGGCGTGTCCGGATGGCGGCGGTGCCCGCAAGATCAGCGTCGAGATCAGGGCTGTGACGCCTAGAGCCTGGCCTGCCATCGCCATGAGCAGCGCCAGCCCCCGGGCACGCGGTCCCGCCCCCTGGCGGACGGCGGTCGTGGCCATGCGCACGCCGAGACCAGCCAGAACCAGACCCGCAGCGGCGACAATGAGTTCGCCCAGTGCGGCCTCCATACGGATCTGAGGTGGCCAGGCCGGGGCCACGGTCCAGAGAAAGGAGAAGCCGAAAAGAAGCGAAATCAGCAGGGTGCCGCTGGCGGCGAGGGCAAGGGTGGTGGCCCACCATGCCGGGGGCTGGGGGGCTTCGTCGTGAACAGGGAGCGTCTTGCCGTCAGCAGCCTCGATCACACCCAGATCGCGCGTTCGGCCACCCTTCCACAGCCACATCCAGCCAATCACGGTCACGCCGACGAGAAAGACCGGAGCCAGTGGATAGAGGCTGAAAAGCATGGACAGAAAGAACCCGGCCAGACAGCAGGCCATAACAAATGGAAGCGCACTGTTGCCTGGCAGTATGACGATGGACCGGGCCTCGCCAGAAACAGGGTCGACCGCAAGTGTCTCGCGGCGACCGGCGCGGGCCATGCCCAGCCAGCCCTCGCCGCGCGCGAGAGACAGGGCAAGATCTGGCTCGTCATGCAGCGGATCGCGGGATCGGACGTCGGGCAGGCTGGCAAAATTATAGACCGGAGACCCGCGCGGCATGGACCACTCCAGGGTGCCCGCGCCCCACGGGTTGCGCGAGGCCTGGCGGCCCAGGAAAATCTGAAGCCCGACATCGATCACGAACAGGGCAAAGCCGAAGGCCATGACGAAGCCTCCTATCGATGAAATCAGGTTGAGCCAGGCCCAACCCGTTTCCCAGCTGTAGGTCTCGACCCTGCGCGGCATGCCCAGAAGGCCGGTCAGATGCATCAGGAAGAAGGTCAGGTTGAACCCGACGAAGATCATCCAGAATGCGGCTTCGCCCAGACGGAAAATACCCAGGCGACCGATGATGTGGGGCAGCCAGTAGTAGGCCGCTGCCAGCATCGGGAAAACAAAGCCGCCGACGAGCACATAGTGCAGGTGCGCGGTAACGAAGGCCGTGTCGTGCGCCTGGACGTCAAACGGAACCATGGCCAGCATGACGCCCGTCAGACCGCCGATGACGAAGACGACGAAGAAGCCGATCAGATACAACATCGGCAGTTTGAGCTGTGGTCGGCCCTCCCAGAGCGTGCCCAGCCAGGCAAAAATCTGTACTCCCGTGGGTATGGCGACCAGGCCTGATGCGGCCGAGAAGAAGGCCAGCGCCATACTGGGAATGCCGGTGGTGAACATGTGGTGCACCCACAGCCCGAAGCTGAGGAAGGCCAGGGACAGGATTGCGCCGACGATCCAGCCGTAACCGATGATGGGGGTGCGGGCCATGACCGGCAGGATGGTCGAAATCGCCCCGGCGGCCGGCAGAAAGATGATGTAAACCTCGGGGTGCCCGAACAGCCAGAACAGGTGCTGCCACAGCAGAGGATCGCCGCCCTTGTCGATCGAGTAGAATGGCCAGCCGAACGCCCGTTCGATCTCCAGCAGGATCGAGCCCAAGATCAGTGGCGGAAACGCGAACAGCATCATCCCGGCGGTGACCAGTAGATACCAGGCGAACAGGGGCATGCGATCCAGACGCATGCCGGGCGCACGCAGGATCAGGATCGAGGTGATGATCTCGATCGCGGCGCACATGGCCGATATTTCGACGAAGGTCACACCCAGCAGCCAGACATCGGCATTGATGCCCGGTGTATGCACCTTGTCCGACAGGGGCGTGTACATGAACCAGCCGCCGTCCGGGGCGGCTCCAACCAGCAGGGCGACCAGCAGGATTGCCCCGCCGAAGAAGTAACACCACCAGCCCAGCGCCGACAGGCGAGGGAAGGCCATGTCGCGCGCCCCCAGCATCTTGGGCAGCAGATACATCGCCAACCCCTCGAACATCGGGATAGCGAACAGGAACATCATGATGCTGCCGTGCATCGTGAACAGCTGGTTGTAGACGTCGGGGCCCACGAAGGCGCTGGCTGGCGTCGCCAGCTGTGCCCTGATCAGCATCGACAGGATGCCGGCGACCCCAAAATAGAAAAGGGCCGTCACGATGAACCGCTTGCCGATGGTGGTGTGGTTCACCGTGGTGAAGATGCCGCGCCATCCCTTGTCGCTGCCCCAGATGCGGCTGAGATCCTTGTGCAGTTGAAGTGCTGTCATGGCTGCTGCCCCGTGAAGCGGGCCCAACTGTCGGGACTGTGGACCACCACGGAAAAGACATGCGCTGAGTGGCCGGTGCCGCAGTATTCGGCACACTGACCGCGATAGATGCCTGGCTGATCGGCAACGAGCCTCAGAACGTTGTCATGGCCAGGAATGGCATCGATCTTTCCGGCTAGCCGCGGGGCCCAGAAGGCATGAATCACATCCGTCGCACTGACGCTCAGATCGACGGGCCGGCCTGCCGGGAGGTGCAGAATGCCCTCGACCTCGATGACGTCCTCGGGACCGGCCCCGGGATGTCCGAACGTCCAGTTGTACTGATCGGCCTCGGCCGAGATCCGGACGACATCAGGGGCCGGCAGCGGAATGGTCCGCAGCCCCACGAAGAAGGCATAGATCATGAGGGCTGTCAGAACTGCACCGGTCATGCCCAGTCCAAGGCCGATGATCCAGAACCGTGTACCGCGCGCACGAGCCTTGGGTCGTCTACGGAAAGCCAGAACGAGGGGTATGAAGACGACAGCGCAGAGCAGGGCCGACCCGGCCAGCATCACCCACCAGAGTTGGGCGATCGATGCCGCGGCAGGGCCTGCGGGGTCTAGAATCGAAAGTTCTCCGGCGCATCCGGCCAGACCCAGGATGCTGATCGGCACCAGACTGCGTTGCACCAACCGGCCGATCCGGGCAAAAACTGCTTCATGACCAGTTTGCCCGAAGACAGTGCCGAGAAGCGCCTGGTCGATCCCATTGCGGAAGACCCCTCTTTCCACCGGACGGGATCCAAGGTGGCGGTCGCCGGCCATCCCATCCATGCCATGCTGGTGGCGTTTCCGGTCGCGCTGTGTGCCTGCACATTCGGGGCCGATCTGCTTTACTGGTATACGGGTGACCTGTTCTGGGCAAGGGCGGGTCTGTGGGCCGCGGGTATGGGCTTTCTGATGGGGGTTCTGGCGGGCGTTGCCGGAACGGTGGAACTGCTCTGGGCACCCGGTATCAGGGCCAGGGCGGCCAGCTGGACCCATTTCGTGATTGCCGTCATGCTTCTGTCGTTGCTGGGAGCAAACTGGGGGCTGAGGTTGATGGGCTTTGAGGCAGCGGTTCTGCCTTTTGGCGTGCTTCTCTCCGCCTTTGCTCTCGGGTTCACCGGGTTCACGGGCTGGCATGGCGGAAAGCTCGTGTTCGAATATCAAATCGGGGTCTCGTCGAAAGGGAGCTGACGGCCGAGGGGCTGCGTCATGAAGTCCGGGAAGGCTTCTGGCGAGATCATCGGTTTGGCCAGGACCAGGACCAGGATGGTGGCCATGCAGAGAAACAGGCCGACCAGGATCAGGACCGGGGAGGGGGGCTGATACTCGCCGCGCCTTTCGCTCATCAACACCACGGTATGACCGATCAGCCCGTGCAGTGACACCAGGGCGCCGACCGCCACCAGCTTGGCAAACAGCCACGGGGTCAGCGCGGTCCTCATGAAGATCAGGATGGTGCCGGAGGCTATGGCGACGACGGCGGCGGGGGTGACCAGGCGCGTATAGCTGTAGTGGGTCAGGTAGCGGAGCCGGTCATAGGCCGACTGACTTTCGGAAGCGCGATGCCGGCCAAGCAGCAGCGGCAACACGATCAGGCCAGCGCACCAGGTGATCAGGGCGATGATGTGCAGGGCTTTGACGGCGACGATCATGCCGGCCCTGTGCTTATCTGGAACCATGATCGCCGGCCCAGCCAAAGGGCCAGCACAAGGAACACGGCCATGCCGGGAACCCACATAACCAGACCCGCCAGTTGCTGATCTTCAAGCGGGGACAATCCAAACGCCGCAGTGGTCGTCAGATGCTCTGCATAGAGCGGATCTGGTGCGAAGGTCAGCAGCGCAGCCAACAGGCCCATCTGACCCGCGCCTAGAGCAATGACAGGCAAGGCGGAAAGAGCGGGGCGCTTGATATCCATGAGTTGGCTCCAGAACAGCCAGGCCGTGGACACAAGAAGCCCCTGCAGGACCCAGTAGACAACTGTGCTGGAGAGCGCCGCGCTGTAGAGAGCCGGCAGGTGCCAGGCCCACAGGACCACGGTGGAGCCCAGGAATGCAGCCGATGTCGGAAACCGGGGTCTGAACGGGAAAGCCATGGCTAGCAGCGGTGCGGCGACGGCGTAAAGCAGGATGTGATGGACGGCTCGCGCCGAGAACAGGGCCGTCGTCATGGCACAGAGCGGTGATACGAAGGCAATCGCCAGCACGATCGCGGCAGCGACCATTGCAGATCGGCGATAGGTCGGAATGCTGCGTGCCAACAGTCCGCCAGCGGCCAGCATGCCCAAGGCCGCGAGGACCAAGGGATCAAGGTTCCAACTCGCCACCATCTCGGACGGAAGGGGCGGCGGACCACAATAGGCAATGGGAATACCGGGCTGCATGGCCTTCCTGTCTGCAAGACGAGCCGAACCTAGCGCATCCCGAAAGGGTTGATACAGTCCGATCTATTCAAGCCCTCGACAGCGCATAGGTTCCTGGCCTGCGAGACAGACTTTCATCCAGGTTGAGCGTCCTGTTGGCGGCGATTTGGAACCCTGCTGAAGCGCGGCTCGTTAGCGTCTGGGCAGGGGAGAGGTTCAGATGGCCGAGGCGACGCGGAAATCCAGTGCGGCTGCGTGGTTGGTCCGAGGATTCGGCATTCTGGTACTCCTTCTGGGAGTTCCACTTCTAGTCGGGGGCGGCTGGCTGATTGGGCTTGGTGGATCGGCATACTATCTACTTGCCGGAGCTGGTCTGGTCGTTTCGGGCTGGCTCTTGTTTCGCCTTCGGCCAATGGGCGCATGGATCTATACTGGCGTCTTCATCGCCACCTTCGCCTGGGCATTGTGGGAAGTCGGGCTGAACGGCTGGGCGCTCGTGCCGCGTCTTGTAGCCCCCACAGTCATTCTGTTCGGTGTCGTCCTTTGCCTTCCTGTCCTCCTCGCGAGACGAGGTTGGCAGATGGCAGGGTTGGGAGCCGCCGTGCTGACCTTTGGCGTCGCTGCGTTTGGCGTAGCGGTGGCGCAGGCTAACAGGCCCATGTCTCCTGCAGCGACGAGCGGGCTGCCGTTGACCAATGCCGACGGCGAGACGACGGGAGCGGATTGGCCCGCCTATGGAGGCACGCATGGTGCCCAGAGGTTCTCCGGGCTGACGCAGATCACACGCGCCAATGTAAGCCAGCTCGAACGCGCATGGACATTCCGCACCGGTGACCTGCCTGAAGAAAAGTGGGGTGCCGAAACCACACCATTGAAAGTCGGCGACACCGTCTATCTTTGCAGCGCGCGCAACATTCTGATCGCTCTGGATGCCCGCACCGGTCGACAGCGCTGGCGCTATGATCCCGAGGTTTCCGACGACTGGATTCCTTATACGGCAGCCTGTCGCGGCGTGGCCTATCATGAAACGCCCACCACTGGTCAGGGCCAGCCAGCAGCAGGCGGCGTGGTCCGGACCACAGCGGAGACGGCCACGACTACAGGGCCTGCAAGGACCCCTGGCCAGTCGGCGGGTACGGAAGCGACACCCTGCGCCGCTCGTATCATCGAGGGTACGCTCGACGGTCGCCTGATTGCCGTCGATGCGGCGACAGGGCGTCCATGTGCCGATTTCGGCGACAACGGTTCCGTCGATATCAAGACCGGAATGGGTGGGGTCATTCCGGGCATGGTCTCCATGACCTCTGCGCCCACCATTGTCCGCGGTGTGATCGTGACCGGTCACCAGGTGCTCGATGGCCAGTATCGGAGCGCACCATCAGGCGTGATCAAGGGCTTTGACGTCATCACCGGCGAACTGCGCTGGGCCTGGGACATGACGCGCCCGGACATCACTGCCCTGCCGCCAGAAGGTCAGACCTATACCCGCGGCACACCCAATATGTGGACCACAGCGACCGGAGACGACGAGCTTGGTCTGGTCTATCTGCCGATGGGCAACTCGGCCGCCGACTATTACAGCGGCGATCGCGCGGATCTCGAGAATGCCTATTCCACGGCTCTGGTCGCGTTGGATGTAGCCACTGGTCGCCCGGCCTGGTCGTTTCAGACGGTTCACAAGGATGTCTGGGACTATGACCTGGGTTCCCAGGCTTCGCTGATCGACTATCCATCGGCCCAGGGTTCGACGCCAGCCGTCCTTCTGCCCAGCAAGCAGGGCGACATCTACATTCTTGATCGCCGTACCGGCCGCCCGCTCACGCCCGTGCAGGAACGCCCGGTGCCTCAGGGCGGTGTCGAGCCATCCGAACGCAGCCGGACCCAGCCTTTCTCACTGTTCCATACACTGGCGAAGCCTCGGCTGAGGGAGCGCGACATGTGGGGCATGTCGCCGATCGATCAGATGATATGCCGCATCGGATTCCGTCAGGCAGCCTATGACGGGCCTTACACCCCGCCGACCAGTGACCGGCGATGGATTCAGTATCCCGGCTATAATGGCGGATCAGACTGGGGCGGTGTGGCCATCGAACCCCGCAAGGGCTGGATCATCGCCAATTACAATGACATGCCCAATTTCAATCGGCTGGTGCCGCGGGCTGAGGCGGATCGGAAAAAGTGGTTTCCTCATGGTGATCCTCGTGCGGTCTCCGGCGGGGCAGAGGGAGCCGGCGACCCCCAGGTTGGCGTCCCGTATGCGATCGACGTCAATGCCGGCTGGCGAATGGCCACGACAGGCATGCTGTGCAAGCAGCCTCCTTATGGAGGCATTCGCGCCATAGACATCCGTAGCGGTCGCACGGTGTGGGACAGACCTTTCGGGACAGCACGCAAGAACGGACCATTTGGCATTCCCTCCATGCTCCCGGTCGATATCGGAACCCCGAACAACGGTGGGGCGGCGGTGTCTGCCGGTGGGCTGATCTTCATCGCGGCAGCCACTGATGACCTGATCCGCGCCATCGACATCGAAACCGGTGAAACGGTCTGGCAGGACGTCCTGCCGGCCGGGGGTCAGGCCAACCCCATCCTCTATGAACAGGATGGCCGACAGTACCTGGTCATCATGGCGGGGGGGCACCACTTCATGGAAACGCCCAGAGGCGACTATGTCATTGCCTATGCCCTGCCCGAAGCGGGATGATCGACTCTGTGCCCTTGCCCACATGAGCGAGATGAACCCGAGATGAACCATTGCGGGTCAGGGGGATTAGATGTGTCACCCCACACATGGCCCGAGGAGCGACGATGAGACTGGAAACTGCGGCGGAGCGGGGACTTCATACCGTGCATTCTCTCGTCCTGGCCTTTCCCATCGCGCTATTCAGCGCGGGCCTAGTGGCCGACATCGCCTACCTCCAGACCGCTGAAATCCAGTGGACCAACTTTGCCGCCTGGCTGATCGTCGGCGCGCTGATCTTCGGCGGTGTAGCGGCGGCATGGGCGCTGGCATCATTGGTCATTGCGCTGAGATCGCCGCAAAGAACGCGTCGACTGATCTACTTTGGCGTTCTCGCGGCGATGTGGCTCCTGGGCCTGGTGAATGCCTTCAAACACAGTCAGGACGGATGGAGTTCGGTGGGTGCCCTCGGCGTCATCCTGTCCATCCTGTGCACGGTTCTGGCCCTGGTTGCCGGTGTGATGGCCTACACCCCCACCATCTCCAGGGAGATCGCGCGATGATGCGTTCGTTGATGGGCGCGAGCGCCTTGTTGCTGACATTGGCGGCTTGCGGCCAAAGCGATCCTGGCCTGAATCAAACCGGAGCCACTCCGGATCTGCCTGGCGTTCGTGAAACACTCGTACCGCCGATGAAGATCGCCAGCCCGACCGGCTGGAACGGCCAGACCCCGACTGCACCGGCCGGCTTTACGGTCACGGCCATGGCCACGGATTTCCGCATCCCGCGCCAGATGCTGGTGCTTCCCAACGGTGACATTCTGGTCGCCGAGGGACGCGGCGGCAATGCACCGCCGCTAAGGCCCAAGGATGTGATCGCTGGATCGATCAAGAAGAAGGGCAATACACAGGTTGAAAGCGGTGACCGTGTCACCCTTCTGCGGGACGCCAACAACGACGGCCAGCCGGAGGTACGCAGCGTTTTCATCGACAATCTGGATGCCCCCTACGGCCTCGCCTTCGTGGATGGCACCCTCTATGTCGCCACGCAGGACGCGCTGCTGAGCTTTCCTTATCAGGCGGGCCAGACAAGGATCACGGCCCCGGCTACGGAGCTGACCAAACTCCCTTCGCGGATCAACCACCACTGGACCAAGTCGCTGACCGCCAGCGCCGATGGTCAGACGCTCTATGTCGGGATCGGTTCGAACAGCAATGTCGGCGAGCGCGGTATGGCGGTGGAGGAAGAGCGTGCCGTGGTCTGGGCCATCGACCGTGTGACGGGCGCACGTCGCACGGTGGCGACCGGCATTCGCAATCCTACGGCCTTGGCTATCGAACCCCAGACCAGCGCCTTGTGGGCCGTGGTCAATGAACGCGACGAGATCGGTCCGCAGCTTGTCCCCGACTATCTGACCTCTGTGCGCGAAGGTGCCTTCTATGGGTGGCCTTACAGCTATTGGGGCAAGAATATCGATCCGCGGGTCAGGCCCCAACGTCCAGACCTGGTCGCGACAGCCGTTGCGCCGGATTATGCGCTCGGTTCCCACGTGGCGGCGCTGGGGCTGTCCTTTGCGACGGACGGCGGCTTCGGCGGGACCTTCAGCCAGGGTGCCTTCATCGGGGAGCACGGAAGCTGGAACCGGCAGGATCTGTCCGGCTACAAGGTCGTCTGGGTGCCGTTTGCCAATGGGCGTCCCAGTGGGCAGCCTGTGGATTTCCTCTCTGGTTTTCTGACTGATGATGGTCAGGCGAGAGGACGACCCGTGGGTGTGGTCTTTGACCCTGTTCGCCGTATTCTGCTGGTCGCAGACGATCTGTCGAACACGGTGTGGCGCGTCGCCCCTGGCGCACCAAGGACCTGACGGTCTGGTACGATCGGCTTAGGTACACGGCGGCGGGTGAGCTCAACACCCAGTCTTCAGTTCCAGAACGGCATGCGACTGCCTTATGCTGTGAGTTTTGAGCACAGGGGGTCGTCGCGGCCAGCCCGCTCCGGTAAGGTCAAGGTGGCGCGCGATGGACGCGGCTTCACCCAGATCATTTCCGCCGAGAAGGTCGATTCTTGCTGCTCCTGCTTGCCTTTCTACCTTTGATCGGAGCGATAGCCCCCGCGCTGGCGATTCGGGCCGGACGCGACGCTTGTGCGCTGGCAGCGGGAGCCGTGACGCTGGGCGCGCTGGCGATCCTTGGTGTTCTGGCTCCTGCCGTGATGGCGGGCCAGACGGTGCAGGTTCAGGTCGACTGGATTCCGCTGCTCGGGCTGAACCTCAACCTCTTCCTTGATGCGCTGGGTCTGATGTTCGCTGGGATGATCCTGGGTATCGGCCTGCTGATCATCGTCTATGCCCGCTTCTATCTGGCCAAGGCCGATCCGATGGGTCGGTTCTTTACCTACCTGCTGCTGTTCCAGGGAGCGATGCTGGGCATCGTCCTGTCCGACAACATCCTGTTGCTGCTGATTTTCTGGGAGCTGACGAGTTTGTCGTCGTTTCTGCTGATCGGCTTCTGGCGGCACCTGCCCGAAGGTCGACAGGGAGCACGCATGGCGCTGGCCATCACGGGTGCCGGTGGGCTGTCGCTGATTGGAGGACTGCTGATCCTCGGCAACATCGCAGGGTCCTACGACCTGACTGTAATTCTTCAGAACCGCGATGTGATCCAGGCGTCGCCGTTATATCTGCCAGCGCTACTTCTGATCCTGGGTGGCTGTTTCACCAAATCGGCCCAGTTCCCGTTTCATTTCTGGCTGCCGCACGCCATGGCCGCGCCGACGCCGGTCAGCGCATATCTGCATTCGGCGACCATGGTGAAGGCGGGCATCTTCATGCTGGCTCGGCTCTGGCCAGTGCTGGCGGGCACTGATGCCTGGTTTTATCTGGTCGCGACCACGGGCCTGGTGACGATGGTATTCGCGGCGATCGTGGCGCTGTTCAAGGACGACCTGAAAGGGCTCCTTGCCTATTCTACAATCAGCCATCTGGGCTTCCTGACCATGCTGTTCGGCTTCGGTACGCCCATGGCCGCTGTGGTTGGTGTCTTCCACATCATCAATCATGCGACCTTCAAGGCGGCTCTGTTCATGAACGCCGGCATTGTCGATCACGAAACCGGGACGCGCGATATCAGGCGGCTGGGCGGGCTTGCGACCCTCATGCCGATCGCGGCCACATTGGCGGTGGTGGCGGGCCTGTCGATGGCTGGCATTCCGCCGCTCAACGGTTTCATTTCCAAGGAGATGATGCTGGAAGAGGCATCCCACACCGTCTGGTGGAGCCAGCCCTGGCTGGTGCCGGCCCTGGCGACCCTGGGGGCGACTTTCTCGGTGGCCTATTCGTTCCGCTACATCGTGCACGTCTATTTCGGGAAGAGGCGCGACGATTATCCGAAGGCACCCCATGATCCCGGGGTGGGCTTGTGGGGCCCGCCGGCGGTCCTGGTTGCCCTGGTCGTCGCGATCGGCCTGTTCCCTGCAGTGGTGGCCGGACCTTTGGTGGAACAGGTGTCGCGGGCCGTCATTGGGGGGGACACTCCCTATTATTCCCTGTCGCTCTGGCATGGGGTGACCCCCGCTCTTTTCATGAGCGTCGCGGCCATCGGCCTCGGCCTGGTTCTGCTGAGTGCACATCGGCAGATCGCAGTTGTCTGGCAGGGTCTGCCGCTACCGGATGCCAAGCGGCTTTTCGATCGGGCCGTCGAGGGCACGACCGCAACAATGGTGGCGTTCACGACGCAAACCCAGAACGGATCGCTCGAACGCTATATCGCGATGTTTATCGGCACCGCTCTTGTCGTCGGGTTCGCCGGCTTTATCGGGTTCGACTTTGTTGGCGGGGAGCGACCCACGACGGCAGCAACGCCCATGGCAATCGTTGGCTGGCTGACGATGATTACCGCCACGGTTCTGGTCGTGGTCAACCACAGGGCCAGGTATCTGTCGCTGATCTATATCGGCATTGTCGGCCTCGTGATTTCGCTTGGCTTCGTCCACCTGTCTGCGCCGGACCTGGCCTTGACCCAGATTTCAGTGGAGGTGGTCACCATCTTGTTGATGTTGCTGGCGCTCAACCTGCTGCCCAAAACCAGCCCACGAGAGAGTGGTCTGCCCCGTCGCATCCGCGACGGCCTGCTGGCTGTGATGTGCGGGCTTGGTGTCGGCGGCGCGGCCTGGGCCGTGATGACCCGTCCCTTGAGCAGCATCTCCAGCTACTTCTGGGAAAATGCTTATTCCGGCGGCGGGGGCACCAATGTCGTGAACGTCATTCTGGTCGATTTTCGCGGGTTCGACACCTTCGGCGAAATCATCGTGTTGGGCATTGCGGCCCTGGGTATCTTCTCCTTGCTGGAGACCGCAGGCAATGGTGCCAGCGGGCGCAGGATCCTTGCCTGGCAACCTGATACACCGCGTTCGCCCGAGCATCACCCCATGATGCTCGTGGTCGCCACGCGTCTTCTGCTGCCCTTGGCCGTGATGGTCGGGCTCTATATTTTCCTGAGGGGCCACAACCAGCCGGGCGGAGGCTTCATCGCAGGCCTGGTCGTATCCATTGCCATCCTCATGCAATACATGGCGTCGGGCTATCAGTTCGCAGCACAGCGTCTGCGTGCGGACCATCACACATTGATTGGTCTGGGTGTGCTGGTTGCCGCGGCGACAGGTCTGGGGTCGTTGCTTTTCGGGGCCCCATTCATGACCACAGCGTTCGATTATTTCAGCCTGCCTGTCATCGGCACGTTCGAACTCGCCACAGCCATGCTGTTCGACGTTGGAGTGGCCCTGACAGTGATCGGTGCGGTCATCCTGGCTTTGGCGCAGTTGTCCCAGGTCGCCCAGAGCGCAGAGAAGCAGCCCTCCCTCACGACCGACGAGGCCATGGATGTCGATCCATCCCGTGCGAGGACAGAAGCGGCCTCCAGGGAGGCGAAGTGATGATCAGTCTGGAGTTTCTGGTGGCTTCGGCCATAGCCGTTCTGACGGCCGCCGGTGTTTATCTGGTTCTTCGCCGACGGACATTTCCGGTCGTGCTGGGACTGGCGTTTCTGTCCTATGCGATCAACGTCTTCCTGTTCGCCATGGGGCGACTGGTGATCGACCAGCCCCCGCTCTACGACAAGGGGGCTGAAAGCTATACCGACCCCTTGCCTCAGGCCCTGGTCTTGACGGCCATCGTCATCGCGTTTGGCATGACAGCCTTCGTGGTTGTCCTGGCACTGCGCAGCTATCTCGAAACCGGCGTTGACCGGGTCGACGGCACGCCAGATGCGGAGGGCGACCAGTGAGCCTGATCGTCTCATACTGGGTCGTTGCCAGCGTCATCATGCCCGCCGTTATGGGGGCGGGCATTCTGTTGTTCCTGCGCCACAAGCTGACCTTGTCTCGGTTCGCAGCGATCGGATCGTGCCTGGCGATGATCGTCGTGGCCGTCGTTCTGGTCGTGGAGGCCAATGGTGGCACGATCCAGAGCTATGCGCTGGGCAACTGGCGGGCCCCGTTTGGCATCGTCCTGGTCCTTGACCGGCTCTCTGCGATGATGGTGTTGCTGACCGCCGTCCTCGCCCTGGTCGTTCTGGTTTATGCGATCAGCACGGGCACGGACCGCAAGGGCTGGCATTTTCATCCGCTGTTTCAGTTCCAGTTGCTGGGGCTGAACGGGGCCTTCCTGACCGGCGATCTGTTCAATCTGTTCGTCTTCTTCGAGGTTCTGCTGATCGCCTCCTACGGGCTGATGCTGCATGGCCAGGGAGGGCAGCGGCTGAAGGCAGGGGTGCAGTATGTGATCATCAATCTGGTCGGCTCGACCCTGTTCCTGGTGGCGGTCGGACTGCTGTACGGCGTGACCGGAACCCTCAACATGGCCGATCTGGCGGTTCGTGTGGCGGCCGCGCCGCCGGGTGATCAGGGACTGATAGTCGCTGCCGGTCTGTTGCTGACCGCAGTTTTTGCCCTCAAGGCCGCGGTCGTGCCGCTGCATTTCTGGCTGCCGGGTACCTATGCGGCGGCGACGGGAACGGTCGCCGCCTTGTTTGCCATCATGACCAAGGTCGGGGCCTATTCCATTATCCGCACCAGTACTCTCATCTTTGGCGAGGACGCAGGTGGCCTGGCGTATGTCGCTGGTCCCTGGCTGCTACCGGCCGCGCTCGTGACCCTCTTGATCGGGTTCGTCGGGCTATTCGCGGCGCGCAGCCTTCGCGGTCTGGCGGCCTGGGCAGTGATCGGCTCGATGGGCACCCTGCTGTGTGCCGTGTCCGTCTTCACCGTCCAGTCGATGGGTCCGGCGCTCTACTACATCCTGCATTCGACCCTGGCCGGGGCCGCACTGTTTCTGATCGTCGACCTGATTGCCCAGAGACGCGCCGAGCATGCAGACGCCATCACCCTTGCCCCGAGGTTCAGCCAGTTCGAAATCCTGTCGGGCTTGTTCTTCCTCGCAGCTATCGCCACGGTCGGGTTGCCGCCCCTTTCGGGCTTTGTCGGCAAGTTGCTGATCCTCGACGGTGTACGGGCCTCACCGCAGGCGGTGTGGATCTGGGCCGTCATCCTGACGACCACGGTTCTGGGCGTCCTGGCGTTCGCGCGCGCCGGAAGCGCGATCTTCTGGAAGAGCACGACGGTCGAAGGCGAGATTGTTTTGCGGGCCCTGCGCGGCAAACGTGGGGGCGTCGCCGCGGCGGGGGCACTTCTGCTGATGCTGGCGGGTCTGACTCTGCTGGCCGGGCCTGTCACGACTTACACGGCGGCGGCGGCGGGCCAATTGTTCTCGCCTGACCAATATATCGAGGCCGTCCTGGGTCCGCAGTCCGGAGGTCGCCGATGATCCGCCGTCTTCTGCCTCACCCCGGCCTGAGCGCGATGCTTGTCGTCGTGTGGATGCTGCTGGTGAACGCGTTCACCTTCGGGGCCCTGTTTCTGGCGATCGTGTTCGGGGTGCTGGTGCCTCTTGTCACAAGCCGCTTCTGGCCTGATCGACCGAAGGTTCGCTTTGGGCGGGACATGATCGGTTATATTGGCGTGGTGCTGTTCGACATCCTGATCGCCAATTTTCAGGTGGCGTGGCTGATCATGACGCGCCGTAATCGGGATCTTCGCTCCCAGTGGCTCGTGATCCCGCTGGAGCTTCGTTCGCCAGAAGCCATCACGGCACTGGCCGGTACTATCAGCCTGACGCCCGGTACTGTCTCCAGCGACATCTCCGGCTGCGGTCGCGCTTTGCTTGTTCACTCCATTGATGTCGCCGACCCCGAGGCGGAGGTCGCACGCATCAAGAGCCGCTACGAGGCCCGCTTGCTGAAGGTTTTTCCATGACCGGATCGATCTTGCCCGTGGCACTCGGCTTCGCCTTCATCTGCGTCAGCCTTTCGATCCTGCTCAACCTGTTCCGCCTGTGGCGCGGCCCGCTTTCGGCCGATCGCATCCTGGCGGTGGATACCCTGACCATCAACGCCATTGCGATGATCGTCCTGTTCGGGATCGCCTATGCGACCTCGGCCTATTTTGAAGCCGCGCTTCTGCTGGCCATGGTCGGGTTCGTGGGCACTGTGGCCTATTGCAAGTTCCTCCTGCGCGGAGACATCGTCGAATGAACCTGATCGCAGAACTCGCCATTTCGCTGCTTCTGGTCACCGGCGGACTGTTCATTCTCGTGGGGTCGTGGGGCTTGGCCAAGCTGCCGTCATTGATGACGCGGCTTCATGGTCCGACGAAAGCGACCACTCTGGGGGTCGGTGCCTGTCTGATTGCCTCGATGATCTATTTTCCCGTCTTCGGCGAGACGTACTCGGCGCACGAACTGCTGATCGCCCTGTTTCTGTTCCTGACGGCACCTGTGTCGGCAAACATGATCGCCAAATCCCACATCCATCGGCAGGGCCGCGGAATCGACGCCAACCCATCGGACCACATTATCGACGGGCTCCCTTCGCCTGGGACCGGTTCGGACTGGGCAACCTTCACGGGGGCCGACGAGGGAAGCCAGTGACCAAACAGGGTCAACATGACGCGGCTTCAGACCTTTAGCGGTTGTCGGTTTGAACGAAGCCGGTGGCGGAGAGGGTGGGATTCGAACCCACGGTACCCGTAAAGGCACGCCGCATTTCGAGTGCGGTACATTCGACCACTCTGCCACCTCTCCGCGGGGCCGTAAGTACGCTTGGTCGAGCGAGGGGCTTCTCTAGTCGGGCGGGAGCCGGGCTGCAAGCGGGAAAAACCGTCAGCGTTGCGCCGGAAGTGGCAGGCCGAGCGTGTCGCCGCCGGTCAGGTCGCCGTCGATGACGCGGAAGAGTTCGGCGGGGCGGCCGCCGGTGGCCGAGGACATCACGCCGGTGGGCTGAACCAGGCCGGTGCGTTCGACCCCGCGCCGGAAATTCTGCTTGTGCAGCGATAGTCCGGCGATGGCTTCGGCGGCGGACTGGAGGTCGGAGAGGGTGAAGGTGGCGGGCATCAGGTCGAACAGGACGGGGCGGTATTTCAGCTTGCTGCGCAGACGGCCCAGGCCGGTGGCGAGGATGCGGCGGTGGTCGGAGGCCATGGGGAGGCCAGAGAGTGTGGCCGCGACAGGGCGGTCGTTGTCGCGGTCGGCCTCGGCGACCAGACCCGCTTCGTAGAGGAGTTCGTAGCGGTCGAGGACGCGGCCTTCGTTCCAGCGATGCGGTGGCAAGGTGGCGAACAGGGTCTGGACGCGGATCAGGCGGCGCGGGTCGGTGGCCGCCCAGTCGTTCAGGGCGGCGATGAGGGCGGGCAGGCAGGCGGCGGGGCCGTCGCGGCGATCTTCCCAGGGAAAGATGTCGAGCAGGGGAGTCCAGCGGGCTTCGTCGAGTGGGGGCGCGTCGACGGCGTCGGCTGTGAGAGCCAGATAGCCGACGGAGACTTCGCGGCGGCGTTCGGGGCCGGGGGTGGCGCGGGGGCTGGCGCGGCCCAGGTCGCCGAAGGTGTAGAGCTGTTCGACGAAGCCGAGTCGAAAGCCGGTCTGGTCGGTCACGAAATCGCGCAGGGCCCGTTCGAAGGTGCGGTCGCGAACGGGATCGAACGGACCAAAGGGCAGGGCGGTCAGGCCGTCGTCGCCACTGACGGTCAGGACGCAGGCGGTGCGATCGCGCACGGCGATCACGACCGCCGACAGACCGATGCGAACGCCCTGCTCGTCCTGAGCGACCACCGGTTCTATTCCGTGTGCCAGGCGTCGGGGCCGGGGCTCAGGCCGGTGGCCTCGGCCAGGATGCGGTAGCGTTCCAGATAACGGGCCTGGGCGACCGGGGCGGGCAGAGGCTCGATGACCAGGTCGTAGCCGGCGGGCGGGGCCCCGAAGAGCGAGAGGGATTCGGTCTTGTTGAATCCGGCCAGCTGGGTCGCCTCGAAAAAGGCGCAGGCGCGGTCGGCCTTCTTGATCAGGGTCTTGATGGCGAGGGGCGATTTCGGCGGCAGGGCGAAACGGACGTGGATGGCGCTTTCCAGTCGGGCCTCGAAGGCCTTGTAGTTGACACCCAGCGCGGATTTGAAGGGCGAGATCATGTCGCCGATGACGTATTCGGAGGCGTCGTGCAGCAGGGCGGCGAGCCGCCATTTCGGCTCGAGGCCCGGCTTGATATGGGCCGCGATCTCCTCGACGACGCAGGAGTGCTGGGCGACGGAGAAGGCGTGTTCGCCAATGGTCTGGCCGTTCCAGCGCGCGACGCGGGCCAGGCCGTGGGCGATGTCCTCGATCTCGATGTCGAAGGGCGAGGGGTCGAGCAGGTCGAGGCGGCGGCCGGACAGCATGCGCTGCCAGGCGCGAGGCGCTTTGGATGCGGAGGAACGGGGACTGACGGCCAAGGCGATTTCCTGCTGGAATGGCCCGGTGTGGTGGCCCATCGGGGCCGCGGGATCAAGGCCGGGGCCGACAAAGCTGTTGGCGATCATTCCCCGACGTTGAGGGTGACCAGTGCCTTGGCGTCGTCGAAGACGTCGTCGCCCTCGCGGTCCTTGGAGCGGACGGTGACGACGACGATGGGGCCACCGGCCGGGCCGCGTGCCTCATAACCGACCAGTCGCCAGCCTTCGACCGAGGGGCGGTTGTCGGTCAGGATCCAATTGGCGCGGGTGGCATTGCCCGCAGCAGAAGTACGGACCACGGTCGCGGCGTCATTGGCCTGAACGCTGACGCTGTCGCCGCCGTCGTCGCTTTGAACATCGACGGTGGTACCGTCGCCCTTGGCCTCGACCTGAAAGCCGCCGATGTTGACCGAGGCATCCTCGCCGTCGGCGTCGATGCTGATGCCCGGAAGGCGAACGGTGGCCTTGTCGCCCTCGGCCTGGATGTCGACGCCGGGGGCCTGGATCGATGCGCTGTCGCCGCTCGACGATGTCGCCTCGGCGGAGGCACTGGCTGTGGCGCTCTTCTGGGCGCGGATGCCGGCCACGGCCTGGGGCAGGGAGACGGAGAGACGATCCTCGAAGGTTTTCAGGGCTGCAGTGCTATCGGTGCCCGAAAGGCTTACCAGATGCAGGATGACCTCGGCTCCGCGCGGGCCGCCATAGGTACAGACGGTGCCCTGTGCGCTGGCAGAACCCTTGCGGGTCAGGCTGCCAAGTGTCTGCGGGCATTGCAGGGTTTCGACCACGCGAAGCACGCCGCTGGTGTCATTCTCGACCGTCCGGGTCGAGGAGATGCGGACGGAATTGTTGTCGCAGCCGGTCGTCAGCGCGGCGAAAGCGCAGACGGTGGGGATCAGAAAGGGACGAACCATCATGGTCGAATATCCTTGGTCTTGGGTGCATCCTGCGCCCGCTGGCCCGCGAATCCAGTGAAATCGCGGTAACCGGTGTATCGGGGCAGACGCTTCAAGACTTAAACGCCGGGACGCGAGCCTTCCCGTCGGTTCAGGAAGGCCAGGCGTTCGAACAGGTGGACGTCCTGTTCGTTCTTCAGCAGGGCCCCGTGCAGCGGCGGGATCAGCTTGTTGGGCGATTTCTCGCGCAGGGTTTCCGGATCGACATCATCGACCATGAGCAACTTCAGCCAGTCCAGCAGCTCGGAGGTTGAGGGCTTCTTTTTCAGGCCCGGCGTGTCGCGGATTTCGTAGAAGGTGCGCAGGGCCTCAGAGACCAGACGCGGCTTGATGCCGGGGAAATGGACCTCGATGATCGCCTTCATCGTCTGATCGTCGGGGAAGCGGATATAGTGGAAGAAGCAGCGGCGCAGGAAGGCGTCGGGCAGCTCCTTCTCATTGTTCGAGGTGATGACCACGACCGGGCGGACGGCGGCGCTGATGGTCTCGTCCGTCTCCTGGACATAGAACTCCATGCGGTCGAGTTCCTGAAGCAGGTCGTTGGGAAACTCGATATCGGCCTTGTCGATCTCGTCGATCAGCAGGACAGGGCGGACCGGAGAGGTGAAGGCCTCCCACAGCTTGCCCTTCTTCAGATAGTTGCGCACGTCGTGAACACGGGCGTCGCCCAGTTGGCTGTCGCGCAGGCGGCTGACGGCGTCATATTCGTACAGGCCATTGTGGGCCTTGGTCGTGGATTTGATGTGCCAGGTGATCAGGGGTGCGTTCAGCGCCTTGGCCATCTCATAGGCCAGGACCGTCTTGCCGGTGCCGGGCTCGCCCTTAATCAGCAGCGGACGCTCCAGCGCGACCGAAGCGTTGACGGCGATCTTCAGATCGTCGGTGGCGATATAGTTGGACGTGCCTTCGAACCGGTCTGCGGTGCGCGACATGGAGAGCTCCGGGTTGCTTTAGGAGACGGTTAGCGAAGGGCACCCGGGTTAACAACGATCATCTTGCCTAGGGAAGGCACCGGAGGGTGATGCCAGCAGACTTACCCGCCCCGGCGGATCAGCTCATCGGCTAAATCCGCAGTCAGGTAGCCGTCGGGGGTGCGGTTGTTGGCGGCCTGCCAGCGGCGCAGGGCGTAGCGGGTGTTGGCCCCGACGACGCCGTCGATCCCTTGTGTGTCGAAGCCCATGGCGGTCAGGGCGCGCTGGGCGCCGATGCGCTGGTCGCGCGACAGGGGCGCGTCGTCGGGCCAGGTGCCGACCAGGCCGGGCTTGCCGGCAATCCCGTCCGCGGTCAGGCCGATGGCGAGGGCATAGGAGACGGAGTTGTTGTACTGGCGGATCACATAGTGGTTAGGCAGGGCCAGGAAGGCGGGGCCTCGCGCACCTTGAGGCAGCAGGATGACGCCGTCCTCAAGCGCCTCAAGCTGGTTCGGGCTGCCGCCGTGGGCAAGGCGGACACCGCGGGCCGACCAGTCGCTCCACCTGTGTTTGGGCCCCTCGGCCTCGGTGTAGTCGAAGTTGGACGGCAGGATGACTTCGTAGCCCCAGGATTGGCCACGCTTCCAGCCAGCCTGGGCCAGCAGGTTGGCGGCGGAGGCCAGGGCGTCGGCGTCAGAGCCCCAGATGTCGATCTGGCCGTCGCCGGTCTGGTCCACGGCGAGGCGGGTATAGGTGCTGGGCATGAACTGGGTCTGGCCCATGGCCCCGGCCCAGCTGCCCTTCAGGCCCGCGCGCTCGCGCTTGCCGTCGATGACGATGTCGAGCGCATTCTTGAGCTCGGTCTCGGCCCAGGCGCGGCGGCGGCCGTCATAGGCGAGCGTCGCCAGCGAGCGGATGACGTCATAGCTGCCCTGGATCTGGCCGAAGGCGCTTTCATTGCCCCAGATGGAGACCAGAATTTCGGTCGGCACGCCATACTGTTGGACCACGGCAAAGGGGACGCGGTCGGACAGGCGACGACCCTGGGCGACGCGGGTCGCCGACGCCGCATTCTGGATATAGGCCCCGGCGGGACGGCTGAACTCCGGCTGGTTGCCGTCCAGGCGGACGACGTTGGGGTCGGGGGTCAGGCCCTCGAGCTCTCGCGCATAGAAGGTGGCGCGGTCGCCGCCGTGCCGGGACAGAAAGCCCTGTTTCCAGCCATCGAAGCCGGCCTGATCGGCGGGCCCGGCCGGAGCGGGCGTGGTCGGCGCAGGAGCCGGCGTCGAAGGCGCGGGTGCGCTGGGGGCGGGCGACGTCGTCGGGCCGGCGGGCGGAGCCTCGGGCAACATGGGGCCGCAGGCGGCGACGGACAGGAGCAGGAGAAGACTGAATCTGGAACGCATGGCGATACTCTAGCCGCAGGAGAGGGGCGGGCGTGATGACAAGTGCGCGAGGCGACAGTCCGTTGCGACGCCGGGCGGCTGAATAGCTCTCTGGATCGTGGAAAAGGGTAAACCGGGCGCTAACCGCGTGTGGCAACGCGGTGGCAAGGGTCCGGGACGATAAGGGGCGTGCTCTCTGATACGGCCTGGTGGCGGAGGGGCGACGCGGCGGGGGTGCAACCCCGCAGACCCTCCGTTCAACTCGGAGGCCAGGCCTCCATCTTTATTAGGGCGCTAATGCTCACCGCGCGGCGGCTCGCTGCTTGAGCGCGGTTGCTTTGGGGACGTGTGCAGATGCTCGGTCGCGTCATTAGAAACATGCTGCATCCGATGGGGCGGCGTCGCTACGCTCGAAAGCTGTCATTTCCGATGCTTGTAGCGGGCGCGGGTCTCCTGGCTTTTGGAGGCACACTCTATGCCACGACCCCTGATGCGCCGGGCCGAAGCGCAATGGTCGCTTATGTAGAAGTGCGGTCGACGGATCAGCATTACCGTGACTGTGCACATGCCAAAGCCGAAGGACGAACCAATATCCGCAGTTGGGATCCGTCCTATCGCGAGCGAATGGACAAGGACGGTGACGGTGTCGCCTGCGAACCATATTTCTAAGCGAGACCAGCGCGCAGGCGTTGACGTCTCACCCAACCCCCACTATACGCCCCGTTCCGCCGCTGGCTCGCCCTGCGGCTTTTCTATTTTTGATTTTGTTTCAGGACGAAGACCATGAAGGTCCGCAGCTCGCTCAAGTCGCTCAAGACCCGCCACCGCGACTGCAAGGTCGTGCGCCGCAAGGGTGTGGTCTATGTGATCAACAAGACCGACCCGCGCTTCAAGGCGAAGCAGGGCTAAGGCATTTTAGTGCGCTAACGCGCGCGACGCGGCCGCGCGCTGCTTGAGCGCGAAGATATCAAGAGGCTGTGGATTCTGTCCGCAGCCTTTTTCGTGTCCGGTGTTGAGCCGGGCCAAGCGACGTGGTTAGCGTCCGCATTCCATTTGCCCTGACGGTCGTTCGGCCTGCTTGAGGGCGTTTCTCTGTTTCTGATCCTGTTTCCGGAGCCTTTCCATGGCCGATGATGCGTCCTTCGATTCCTCGCCCGACGTCTTGAATGCGACGGCGCAGGGGCGTCTGCGCACCATCATCGAGCGGCTGGAGCGTCTTGAAGAAGACAAGTCCGCCGTCATGGAGGACATGAAGGAGGTCTTCGCCGAGGCCAAGGGCGAGGGCTATGACGTCAAGATCCTGCGCAAGGTCATCCGCATCCGCAAACAGGACAAGGCCAAGCGCCAGGAAGAGGACGCGATACTGGACCTGTACCTGTCGGCGCTCGGCGAGGTTTGAAGCGAGGGCGCAGGTTTCAGGGTCCAGGTTCTAGGGTTTCTGAGTTTCTGAGCTATCGTTTGGGAAGGCTGGGGATTCCCTGGAACCTGACCCCTAGAACCTAGAACCTAGAACCTTGGATGAAGCGGAAACCGCCAGACAGCCCCTTCGAAGCCCAGCGCAAGGCGGCGCAGCGCGCGGCCCTGAACGCCCTGAGACGCGCCCGCCGGTCAGCAGACAAGGCGGGCGTTTCGCTGTCTGAATGGGAGGGCGAGTTCCTGGACTCGGTCAGCGAACGGGTGAAAACCCACGGCCGCGCCTTCGGCGACCCGGAGAAGGGGGCACCGGGCCAGGCCCTGTCATCCATGCAGGGCCGCAAGCTGAAGGAAATCGCCGCCAAGGCAAAGGGCGAAGAGCCGAAGCGGCGGTGGGGAAAGAAGAGGGATTAGGTTTCAGGTTATAGGTTCTAGGAACAAGACCGAGCGATCGATCAACTGCCGCCCCTAGAACCTAACCCCTAAAACCTAGAACCTCAGAACAGGATCTTGCGGAAGGTCAGGCTGATCGTGCGCCCTTGAGGGTCCAGATAGTCGGACTGGTAGTTCAACGGCAGGTCGGAACCGTCCAGTGTGGTGACCTCGGTGCGGGTGTCGAAGATGTTCTGGAAGCCCAGGTTCAGGCGCGAGCCCTTGAGCCAGCCAAAGCGCTGAATCAATGACTGCTGCTGGTCCAGATTGACGAACATGTTGAGGTTGATCGTGGTCTGATCCGAGAAGCGCAGGGTGTCGCCGACGGTGGTCGAGTCGCGCCAGTTGGCGTTGACGAACGCGCCCATGCCGTTCCTGAACACGCCGCCCTGGGCCTGGATTTCATGGCGCGGGCTGCCGCCGCGGCTGCCGGTCGCGCCGCCGTCCAGCAGGTCGATGACGGGCAGTCCGTCACGAATGACGATCTCGTCCTGCAAGCGCCAGGTATGGTAGATCGACAGGTTGAAGCGGCCTTGCCCCGGCTGCATGCCGCCACCACGACCGCGACCCCCGCCGCCGAACCTGACGGCACCGCCGCCTGGAGGGCCTCCCGCACGGGGACCGCCGCCGCCGGGACCGCGTGCACCGCGAGCACCAGGCATGCCGGGGGCACCGGCCGCAGCGGGTGTCGGGGTGCCGAAGGCGCGCGAGAAGTTGAAGCCGGTGCGGATATCCTGACGCTCGGCACTGTCGTAATTCAGGGCGCGGGCATCGAAGGAAACCAGGTCGCCGTCGGCATTGCGCACGAAGCGGTCGGGCAGGGCCGCCTCCAGCTCGGGAGTGATCGTCGGGAAGGCGGCAAGCACATCGTCGGTCTGACTGACCGTCCAGGTCGAGGACAGGCTGAGGTCGGTTTCGCCCAGAGGCCGGAAGGTGACGCCGGCCTTGAAGACCCGGCGGTTGTCGGAATTCAGACCGGGGTTGCCGCCATCGATGCGGGTCACGAAGACCGTCTGGCCGGTAGCGAAATCGAACACGGCGACGTCGGGCGTCGAAATAATCGGGTCGTTCAGTTGGGAGATCGAGGGCGCACCCTGTTCGTCGGTGTAGCTGACCAGGAACGACAGCGGCTCGATCGGCGACCAGTTCAGGCCCACACCCACCACCGGCAGGCCGCCGAAGTCGGACAACTCTTCATAGCCCGCGTTGAAGTTGACCGACAGGTCGCCCAGGAAGGGCAGGACACCCTGGTCCCGGTCGGCGATCGGGAAGGTGAAGCTGCCGGAGCCGGTGAAGCGGTCGCGCGACTGGGAGCGTTCGATGGTGTCGCCGGAGCGGACGCTGGTTGAGTCCAGCGAGCGGGTGTCCGCGCCCAGCTTGAAGGTCGAGGAAATGCCACCGGCGGGCAGGTCGTAGAGATCGCCGGTCAGAACCAGCTCTGCCCCCAGCGACTGGGAGACGGAGTTGGCGGTGTCGCCGGCCAAGGCCGCGAAATCGGCCAGGGTGACGGTCCCGAACGGGTCGGCGGTCGGATCGCCTGCGTTCACGCGGTCCTGGAACGGCGTCACGCCATAGCCGCGTCCCGTGAAGGTATCGGTCTCGACCCGGTCGTAGTTGCCGCTGAAGGTCCAGCGCCATTCCTCGCCGATGAAGCCGTCCAGGACGGTGCCGACATTGGCGGTCAGGGTGTCGGTCTTGCGGCCCAGGGAGGCGGGGGCGTCAAGGTAGCGGAAGACGGTCTCGTCCGTGCCCGTATCGACGCCGTCTACATCGATGACGACGCCGGGCAGGCCGTTGAAGCTGCGGGTGTTGGTGTTTTCCAGGCTGACGCTCAGCGTGCCCTGGGTCGTGCTGTTCAGGTCGCGTTTGATCGAGCCGCGGGCTTCGAGCTGTTCGCTCTGGGACAGCAGGGTGCGGTAGGCCCCCTGATCCGCCGGATCGCCGAACAGCGGGGCCGGCAGGTCTTCGGGGTCACGCCGGATATCCCGCTCGGACTCGAACAGCGGGCTGGAGCGGGTGTATTCGGCATCCACCGAGTAGCGGTTGCCGCCCGCGATGTTGAACAGGGTGCTTTCCAGCTCGGTGGTGGTGCGGCCGCCCTGGGTCGGGGCGCGATAGGCGGCCTCGGCCGAGATGGAGCGGAAGTTGGCTTTCAGCACGAAGTTGACCACGCGTTGATCGGCGCGATAGCCGAACTGCAGCGCGACCTCCTCGGGCAGGATGTCGGTACGTTCGATGGCTTCGGTCGGGATGCTCTGGATTTCGCGGAAGCCGGAGATGCGGCGACCGTTGACCAGCAGGACGGGCTGGCCGCCGTCGCGGCCCTGAGAACTGCGGGTGACAGGTTCCAGATAAGCCAGAAGCTCCGAGATGTTGGCCGCGCCATAGGCCTGGATCTGGTCGGCGGTCAGTGACAGCTCGGGTTCGATGTCGGTGTCGACGGCACCGCGCGGGCGGCTGCCGGTGACGGTGACGGTGCCCAGATCATAGGCTTCCTCGTCTTCCTCGACCGGTGCCGATGTGGCCGGTGCTGGCCGTGTGACCGGAGGCGGCGTCTGGGGTGCCGTCTGGGGGGGTGCCGAGGCGGGGACAGTGCTGGCGAGCAGGCCGGACAGGGCGGTCGTGACGAGAAGCATGGGATAATCCGCAGGGGGAGGAACTGGCTAAACGGGCGGGCCCCGAGAATCCGTCGTTTGGCTTGATCGTATTTCGATGTGTCGAGAAGAGGTCATCGCCGCCGGTGCCGGCGGTCGCCAGTGAACTTTCGGACAAGTTTGAGGCATCGCCGGGGCATGGACCCTGTTGCCCCACGCGGGCTCTACCCCACCTCGCGCAGCACGTCCTCCAGCCCCTGTTCGCGGACCTTGCGGTAGAGGGTGGAGCGGCCGATGCCGAGGCGGCGGGCGATCTCGGACATGTGGCCGGCATAGACCTCGATGGCGTGCTGGATCAGGTCGCGTTCGATCTCTTCCAGGGTGCGAAGGTGGCCACGGTCGTCGAGGATGCGGATGGGGCTGTCGGGAGCCGCGACGACGGCGCTTGCAGGTGTCCCCTCCGTCTCGCCGCCAGGGCGGCGATCCACCTCCCCCACGGAGGGGAGCAGAGGCGCGGCCATGCCGGAGATGGCGGGGAAGTCGTGGGGTTGCAGGAATGGGGCGTCGGCCAGGACGATGGCGCGGTAGAGGGCGTTTTCCAGCTGGCGGACATTGCCGGGCCAGTCGAAGGCGGTCAGCAGCGCCAGGGTTTCGGGTGCGCAGCCGGTGACGCGGCGACCCTCTTCGGCATTGAAGCGGGCGATGAAATGGTCGGTCAGGGCCGGGATGTCCTCGCGCCGGTCGCGCAGGGCCGGGGCCTCGATCGGAAAGACGTTCAGGCGATAGAACAGGTCCTCGCGGAAGGCGCCTTCCTTGACCTGCTGGGCCGGGTCGCGATTGGTGGCCGAGACGATGCGGACATCGACCTTGACCGAGCGCTTGGCGCCGACGGGATCGACTTCGCCCTCCTGAAGCGCGCGCAGCAGCTTGACCTGCATATCGAGAGGCAACTCGCCGATCTCGTCGAGGAACAGCGTGCCGCCATTGGCCTCCTGGAACTTGCCCAGGTGCTTGTCGTGGGCCCCGGTGAAGGCCCCCTTTTCATGGCCGAACAGGATGGATTCGATCAGGTTGGACGGCAGGGCCCCGCAGTTGACGGCGACAAAGGGCTTGCCCGAACGGTCGGACGCCCCGTGCAGGGCGCGGGCGATGACTTCCTTGCCGACGCCGCTCTCGCCTGTGATCAGGACCGGGATGCCGGACTTGGCGGCGCGGGTGCCCATGGCCTTGACCATGCGCATCGGCGGGCTGTCGCCGACCAGATCGTCGAAGGAGGAACGGTTGGAGACGCGTTTGGTCAGGCGGCCGACCTCGGCCGTCAGCCGGGTCATCTGAAGGGCATTGGAGACGCCGACCAGAAGGCGTTCGGCCGACACCGGCTTGACGAAGAAGTCCTGGGCCCCGGCCTGCATGGCCTTGACCACCGCATCCACGCCGCCGTTGGCGGTCAGGACGATGACGGGCGTGGTGACGCCCGCGGTGCGGATCTCGGCCAGGGCCTCCATGCCGCTCATGCCCGGCATGACCATGTCCAGCAGGACGACATCGGCGCCGCCGCCCTTTGTCAGGCGGTCGATGGCCTCGCCACCGCTCTCGGCATGGACGACGGCATAGCCTTCACGCTCCAGCACGGCCTGGGCCAGGCGGCGCTGGGTCGGATCGTCGTCGACCACCAGAACGGTCTTGGCCATGCGGAACACCCTTCAAACATCACAGATCGTGGCCGGTCCTCGTTCAGCGGGACTGGTTCATTCCGGGACGTTTTAGGCCCGACAAGGTGAAGATCGGGTGGTCGGGAAGGGTGAGCGGGGGGTTAACGGGGCGGTGTCCGTAACTTGACTTGCGGGCGAACGCCCACGGTGCCGATGGCCTCGTCTTCAGGGCACCGTTGTACGCCATCTGCTGTGACACGTCGGCCGCCGCCCAAATCAAGATCGGGAAAGCTGGGGGCTACCGGCCGGAGATCGGATGAGCGGAGCATTATGCGATGGTCATTTGTGCCAGAGTCCGTGCCGCACATCAGGGTGCGGTACGCCCCGGCATCTACCCAGACTCCATCAGGCTGACGCGTCCAGACGCGGATGATGTTGGTGTTGGCGACCAACACTTCTTCAATGCCGTCGTCGTTGAGGTCGATGGGGCGTGCAACACATTCATCGTCAGCGGTGCATTGGTAACGGCTGTCTTCACTATCGACTGGCGTGAGAAAGCCTTCGGGCAGCGCCGCTGCCGGCCAGACCGTCAAGACTGGTTGACGGGCTTGCGCACCCGTCACGGCATCCTCGAACCGATCGGTCGCCGCGATGACGTTCTTTGCCCGCTGGGCGATAGATGGATTGCTCGAACGTGTGAGTTCATCCAAGGCCGCCAGCCCCGCCTTGCCGCTCTCGAAGCGCAGGAAGCGGAAGTCGAACTGATCGACGGCGACCGCACCCCGCTCCAGCCGCGCGACCTGGTCGTTGACGGACAGGCGGGTGGGGTCGGCCAGAGGGCTGAACAGGGCCAGGATCAGGGCGACGGCCAGGACGGCGGTCCAGACGTTGGTGCGCTCCAGAGGGGTCATCCAGGCGGCGTCGCGCTGCCAGAAGGGCCGCAGGGCGGCGAAGCCATAGCCGACGGCATAGGCCAGGCCGACGACGGCGCAGGCCAAGGCGATGATTCGGTCCGGCGTCAGGCCATGCTGGCCGATACGCAGGGCCAGACCCCAGAAGGCCAGGATGACCAATGGCGTGATCAGGACGGCGGCGACGCGGACGGCAATCCGCAGGACCGCGGGCGGCAGGTTGTCGGGGCGGCCATCCTGATAGGCGGTGTTGATCAGGATGATCAGGGCGGCGGCGGCGGACAGGACCAGGGCGGTCGCACTGCCCGTGTTCCAGAGACCCTGAAGGCCGGTGAAGGGCAGGGCGACAAGGAAACCCGCGACCAGCACCGTCATGACCAGCAGCAGCCAGGACAGCAGCATCAGCACCACGGTCCGAACGCCCCGGATCAGGCCGTCACGGACATCGGTCAGATGGACGGCGACGGCGAAGACCAGGCAGGTGACGGGTATCCAGAACCATTCCTCGCTCAGCAGATTGAGGAGAAAGTCCAGGCCTATGACCTGGAACAACAGCGCGCCGAGCAGGAGCAGCAGCCAGAAAGCGCCGGTGAAGCCTATGGACAGACCCAGTTGCACGCCCGCCTTCCAGGCGGTGTCGAAATAGGTGGGGAAGGCCGCGATCCAGCGCCGCTCGAGGTCCGCAGGCAGGATCAGGTGATGGCCGATAAACAGGGCGGCGGCGCTGAACAGGAACAGGGGCGGGGTGAAAAAGGGCGGGTTGATCAGGGTCTCGGCGCTCTGCCGCGCGACATCGTGCCAGCCAAGCAGGCCGAGGACGGCGGTCGCGGCGATGGCCCAGAGGGCGAGAGTGCGCGGTCGCATGCGGCCCACACCGGCTTGCAACAGGACCGGCACAAAGATGAAGATCAGCAGCAAGGGGGCGAACAGCTCAGGGACAGTTCCGGGCCAAGTGACTTCCGGGCATAACGCCGGATCGTTGTCGCAAATCCATCCAAGCGCCGAGATCGACCGATACAGCCACCACAGCGCCAGCCCTTGCACCGCTGCGATGGCCAGGCGGATTGGGAACAGCAGGGGCGAGGTCGCGCGGCCAAGGCTGTCGCGGCCGGTGGCCTCGAGCGTGGCCGTCTGGAAGGACTCGGTCATGATATGCTCCCCTCAGGCAATGTGAGCGCCTTCAGCGCCGCTTGTGAAGGGCGGACGCTTGAGTTTGACGGCGAGCCGTGTATAGAGCGCCCCATCACCGTCTGGACCTTACCGGTTCCGACGGTCCTGTCCGAGAACTTCGGGGTCTGGGGGTCACCCAGACCATAAATGTCAGAGAGCCCTCTGACGCCGTGGGGAGATGGGGATGCAGACGACGCCAGACGCGACCGGTATCCGGTCAGGTCGGGGTTGCAAGCCTCCTTCGGACAATACGACCGGCCAGAACGTCTCGCAGCGATGCGGAACGCTATGGCCAATCCGCCGTCGGGAATAAGCCCGCCGGCGAATGCAAGACTGGAGACCGCAATGGATCGCGCACAAAAAGCCGAGTCGATCGAAACGCTGAAGGGCGTTTTTGCCGACGCGGGTGCCGTGGTCGTGACCCACAACCTGGGTCTGACCGTTGCGGATATGGAAGACCTGCGTGGTCGCCTGCGTTCTGCGGGCGGCACGTTCAAGGTGGTCAAGAACCGCCTGGCGCTGAAGGCGCTCGAAGCCGATGAAGGCAGCGACTACCACGGCCTGTTCAAGGGTCCCGTGGGCATCGCCTATGCCGACGACGCGGTGACGGCCGCCAAGATCACCGCTGAATACGCCAAGGCCAACGACAAGTTCGTCGTCCTGGGTGGCTTCATGGGTGAGAAGGTTCTGGACGCGAAGGGCGTGGAGGTTCTCTCCAAACTGCCGTCGCTGGATCAGATCCGCGCTTCGTTCCTCGGCCTGCTCAACACGCCTGCGACCCGTATCGCCGGTGTGGTTCAGGCCCCGGCCGGCCAACTGGCACGGGTGTTCAACGCCTATGCCACGAAGGACGCCGCGTAAGCGGAACCGCCTCTTTCATCTCCGCACACCCTCTACTCTGAACCCAATCCCTCCGAAGGAATCTACTCCATGACCGACCTGTCCAAGATCGTCGAAGACCTGTCCAAGCTGACCGTCCTCGAAGCTGCCGAACTGTCCAAGCTGCTGGAAGAAAAGTGGGGCGTCAGCGCCGCTGCTCCGGTCGCCGTCGCCGCCGCCGGTGGTGCCGCTGCTGCTCCGGCCGAAGCCGCCGAAGAGCAAACCGAGTTCACCGTCGTCCTGCTGGACGGTGGCGACAAGAAGATCAACGTGATCAAGGAAGTGCGCGGCGTGCGTTCGGACCTGGGTCTGAAGGAAGCCAAGGACCTGGTCGAAGGCGCTCCTCAGAACGTCGTCGAGAACGTCTCCAAGCAGAACGCCGACGAAGTCGCCAAGAAGCTGACCGAAGCCGGTGCCAAGGTCCAGATCAAGTAAGATCGGGAAGTTGGTCTGCCCCTGACGCGCAAAGCGCGTCCGGGGTTTGCGAAATGAGCAGGTCCGGAGGGAAACCTCCGGGCCTGTTTTCGTTTGGGTCGTGGCATCGACGGCGTGGGCTTCCCACATGCCGTCTCTCCCTGAACCCGAAAGGCTGACCCCATGAAAATCCTGATGGTCCTGACGTCGCACGACAAGCTGGGCGACACCGGCAAGAAGACCGGCTTCTGGCTGGAGGAGTTCGCCGCTCCCTATTACGTCCTGAAGGATGCGGGTGCGGACATCACCCTGGCCTCGCCCAAGGGCGGCCAGCCACCGCTGGATCCCAAGAGCGACGAGCCGGACGCCCAGACCGAAGCGACCGAGCGGTTCAAGGCCGACGCCGACGCCAAGGCGGCCCTGGCCTCGACCCATCCGCTGTCAGAGATCAAGGCCGAGGACTATGACGCCGTCTTCTATCCCGGCGGTCACGGCCCGATGTGGGACCTGGCCGAGGACAAGACCTCGATCGCCCTGATCGAAGCCTTTGCCAAGGCCGACAAGCCCGTCGGGGCCGTCTGCCACGCTCCCGCCGCCTTGCGTCATGTGAAGGGGCCCGACGGCGAATTTCTGGTCAAGAGCCGCAAGGTCACCGGCTTCAGCAATACCGAGGAGGAGGGCGTCGGCCTGACGGACGTGGTGCCCTTCCTGCTTGAGGATGTGCTGAAACAGAATGGCGGCGATTATTCCAAGGGCGCGGACTGGGGTTCCTACGTCCTGACCGACGGCAAACTCGTCACCGGCCAGAACCCGGCGTCGTCGGAAGGCGCGGCTGAAGCCTTGCTGGCGTTGCTGAAGTAGGCAGTTGTGGTTCTCCCCCTCGCGAGCGACGACGGGGAGAACCATTCCTAACGGCGACGTGGGGCCAGGATGTCGCCCAATACGTCCGGGGTCCCCTCGACCCGCTCCAGGCGCGGGTAGCGCAGGCCGTCGTGATAGGGGATCGACAGGGTGCGGACGCGGTCGCCGTTCTTGACGGTCATCACAAGGGGTTCCGAACCCCCCTTAACCGCTGTGATGGCTTCCCGCAGGGCCTCGGCCGATGCAGCGCGATCGCCCACGGCGATCAGGTCCCAACCCGCCCCCAGACCCTGGTCATAGGCCACGCTGCCCCAGCGCACGCCGCCGATGCGATTGGTCGACGACAGGCTGAAGCCCAGGGAATACTGGAAGTCGTTGGCCCAGCCGGTCTGGATACGCTTCTCGGCGTCGGACAGGCTGTCGACATAGACCAGACGGTAGCCGCCGCGTGAGATGCCATCCAGCGGGGCCCTCGCTTCGGGTCCAACCGCATCCAGGCGACCGCGCAGGAAGCCGGCCCAGTCATGGGGGTGGACGTCGTTCAGGGCCGCGACCAGCTCCTCGAACGTATAGCCGCGGGTCTGAACCTCGCCGTCCAGGCGGCCGAAGAAGCCCTTGGCAAAATCGTCGAGCGAACGCCGCCCGTTAGTGCCCTCACGGATCAGGGTGTCCGCGTCCAGCCAGACCAGCAGGGCCTCGTCATAGTAGTCGCTGGTCGTCCGCATCCACGACGGCCAGTTGCCGGGCACGCGATAGCCCAGCAGGTTGTGGTTCTGGGTGTCGTGCAAAGCGCGCCATTGGCGCCCCGGCTGGTTTTCGTAGAAGGCGGCGTGACCGGCCATGCCGATGAGGGTTTCGTCTTTGGTCGCCAGACCGGCGCGGGCGGCCAGCACCTCGCCCCAGTAGGATGTCAGGCCTTCATAGACGAACATCAGGGTGTTCTGGGTCGGGACATTGTAGTTGGCGGTCTGCTCGTCCGCCGGCCGCATATATTTGCCGTTCCAGGAGTGGACATACTCGTGCGGCAGCAACTGGCGAGAGCCGAGCGAGCCGGTCCCCCGGGTAAAGAAGTCGGGAGCCAGGGTGTTCTCGGACGACCGGTGGTGCTCCAGCCCGATGCCGCCGAGCTGATTGGTCAGGCCGACCAGGAATTCGTAGCGATCGAAGGGGCGGGCTCCGAACAGGCGGTCGGCCTGGACCACCATGGCCTCAAACTTGTTCATCAGCCCGTCGGCCGGTTCCAGCTGTTCGGCCTTGTCGGCGACGACGTTGAGGTAAACTGGTGAGGAGCCGTCCGCGTCCAGCGCAAAGCGGCGATAGTGGGCTCCGGCGAACATCGGACTGTCGACCAGCGTGTAGAGGCTGACCGGTGCGAAAGTGGCCAGGCCCGCCTCGTTGGACACGGTGTCCAGGGCGACGCCATAGCCCCAGCCCTGGGGCAGGCGGATCGAAGGCTCGATCGTGATGCCGCTGGCGGCGTAGCCGGCCGGATAAAGGACGGCCTTTTCCCACTGCATGTTGACCATGCCGCTCGTCTGAACGACCCGCCAGGGACCGCCGTCGGGCTGGGTCAGCCACTGGAACTCGACCCGGATCTCCGTGATCCCCTGAGGAATGTCCAGGTGGAAGGCGTGGGGCTGAACGGTGTCGCGCAGCCACTCCAGCCGTCGGCCGTCCGGCGCGGTGACTGTCAGTCCGGAGATGAGCTGGATCGGACCCGTGTCGGCATGGTTGCCGGGCAGAAACTCGGGGTACAGCAGAGTAAAGGGTCCCGCCGACGGAACTGGGATGATTTGATTGACGCTGATGATCCGCCGGTCGCGGTCGGTGACGTCGGCCTCATAACGGATCACGCCCGGAAAGGTCGCTTGGGTCGGTGCTGGAATGGCCGGCTGCGAACGGGGCAGGGCCAACGCCGCATCCTGCGGCTGGGTCAGTACCGGAGTCTGGGACCATGCCGGGGCGGTCGTGACCATCGCGGCAGTGCAGGCGGAAGCGCACAGCAGCAGGCGGGGCAGGGGACGCATCATCTCGGCACTTCCGGTAAAAAACGAGGAGCCGGAGATCACGACGCCAGGCCGCGCGGGTCAACCCGGCGAACGGTCGAAAGGATTACAATCCTGTAATCCGAGACTCAGGCGGCGGGCTGAACTTCCAGCAGTTCCACAGTGAACAGCAGGGTCGAGTTGGGCGGCAGGTCGTCGCCGCCGACCCAGCGGTCGCCGTATCCCAGCGAGGCGGGGATGACGAACTCGAAGGTTTCGCCCTCGCGCATCAGGGCCACACCCTCGGTCCAGCCCTTGATGACGCGGTTCAGCGGGAACTCTGCGGGCTCATTGCGGGAATAGGAGCTGTCGAACTCGCGCCCGTCCACGAAGGTGCCGCGATAGTGGACCTTGACTGTATCGCTGGCGATCGGCTGTTTGCCGCCCGGCTTGGCCGCTCCGACGCGACGGTACTGCAGACCGCTTTCGGTCGTGGTCCAGCCGCGTTTCGCTCCGTTAAGGGTCAGATAGGCCGCATTGCCGGCGTTCCAGTTCTCCTGGGTGTTGCTGCCCGAGAAGTCGAGGTCGACGGCAGTCTGGCTGGGCGCGGTGGCGCAGGCGGCAAGGGCCAGACTTAGGGACAGGGCAACGGCGGCGGTGCGGATATGGGTCATGGCGCGGACGCTAATTTCACCGCCAAGGCAAAGCAATGGGGGTTCGGCGAACCAATGCGCAATCTTTGAGACGAGGGCCTTTATTTCGCCGGAGAAGCGCGTATATGTCCGCTCTTCCGCAGAACTCCATGAGTCCGCGCGCGAAAGCGTCGAGGCCCGGTCCGTCGCCCTCCGACCGAGCGAAGACGCGCTCCTCCCCAAGGGAGCCCTACATTTCAGGTGTCCTGGAGCCGAAAGGCCCGAGGGTGGACGCCGAAACCGATGGTCACGGGTCGCCGGATTGGCGAAGCCGTGGCTGCTGCATTTGATCGCCGCCAGCCCGGGTGGCGTATTGGGAAGACAGAATGGCCAAGACCAACGCTGAACTCACCGCCCCCGGTCAGTTCGCCACCGCCACCTCGTTCACCGGCAAGAAGCGCATCCGCCACTCCTTCGGGCGTATCCCCGAGGCGATCCAGATGCCGAACCTGATCGAGGTTCAACGCGCCTCCTACGAGCAGTTCCTGCAGCGCGAAGTGCGCAGCGGTCCGCGCAAGGATCAGGGCATCGAGGCGGTGTTCAAGTCGGTCTTCCCGATCAAGGACTTCAACGAACGCGCCATCCTGGAATACGTCTCCTACGAGTTCGAGGACCCGAAATACGACGTCGAGGAATGCATTCAGCGCGACATGACCTATGCCGCGCCGCTGAAGGTCAAGCTGCGCCTGATCGTGTTCGAGGCGGACGAAGAGACCGGCGCGCGCTCGGTCAAGGACATCAAGGAGCAGGACGTCTACATGGGCGACATCCCGCTCATGACCGACAAGGGTACCTTTGTCGTCAACGGCACCGAGCGGGTCATCGTCTCGCAGATGCACCGTTCGCCGGGCGTCTTCTTCGACCACGACAAGGGCAAGACGCACAGCTCGGGCAAGCTGCTGTTCGCCGCGCGGGTCATTCCGTACCGTGGTTCGTGGCTCGACTTCGAGTTCGATGCCAAGGACGTGGTCTACACCCGCATCGACCGTCGTCGTAAACTGCCGGCCTCGACCTTCCTGATGGCCCTGGGCATGGACGGCGAGGAAATCCTCAAGACCTTCTATGACACCGTGCCTTATGAAAAGCGCGGCGAAGGCTGGGTCACCCCCTACAAGGCCGAGCGCTGGAGAGGCGTGAAGCCCGAGTTCGATCTGGTCGACGCCGACACCGGCGAAGTGATCGCTGCCGCCGGCACCAAGATCAGCGCCCGTCAGGCCAAGAAGCTGGGTGAGACGACATCGTCGCTGTCGCTGGCCGCCGATGCCCTTCTGACCCGCTATCTGGCCGCCGACGCCGTCAACTACGAAACCGGCGAAATCTACGCCGAGGCCGGTGACGAGCTGGACGCCCCGACCATCGAACTGCTGGAAAGCCACGGCTTCACCACCATCGACGTGCTGGACATCGACCACGTCACTGTCGGGGCCTACATGCGCAACACCCTGCGCATCGACAAGAACACCGGCCGAGAGGACGCGCTGTTCGACGTCTATCGCGTGATGCGCCCGGGCGAGCCGCCCACCCCCGAAGCCGCCGAGGCCATGTTCAACTCGCTGTTCTTCGACAGCGAACGCTACGACCTGTCGGCCGTGGGCCGGGTCAAGATGAACATGCGTCTGGAAACGCCGGAAGTGTCCGACGAAGTCCGCGTCCTGCAAAAGGACGACGTGCTGAAGGTGCTGCAGATCCTGGTGGGCCTGAAGGATGGCCGGGGCGAGATCGACGACATCGACAACCTGGGCAACCGCCGGGTCCGTTCGGTCGGCGAGCTGCTGGAAAACCAGTACCGCGTCGGCCTGCTGCGGATGGAGCGCGCCATCAAGGAGCGCATGTCCTCGGTCGATATCGACACGGTTATGCCGCACGACCTGATCAACGCCAAGCCGGCCGCCGCTGCGGTTCGCGAGTTCTTCGGTTCGTCGCAGCTGTCGCAGTTCATGGACCAGACGAACCCGCTTTCGGAAATCACCCACAAGCGTCGCCTTTCGGCGCTTGGCCCGGGCGGTCTGACGCGTGAGCGCGCGGGCTTCGAAGTCCGCGACGTCCACCCGACCCACTACGGCCGCATCTGCCCGATCGAAACGCCGGAAGGCCCGAACATCGGCCTGATCAACTCGCTGGCCACCCACGCGCGCGTCAACAAGTACGGCTTCATCGAGAGCCCGTACCGTCGCGTGAAGGACGGCGTGGCCCAGAACGAGGTGGTCTACATCTCGGCCATGGAAGAGTCGAAATACACGATCGCCCAGGCCAACATCGAACTGAAGAACGGCAGCATCGTCGAGGACCTGGTCCCCGGCCGGATCAACGGCGAATCCCAGCTGCTGAACCGCGACGCCGTGGACATGATGGACGTGTCGCCGAAACAGGTCGTTTCGGTCGCCGCCGCCCTGATCCCGTTCCTGGAAAACGATGACGCCAACCGCGCGCTGATGGGCGCGAACATGCAACGTCAGGCCGTGCCTCTGGTGCAGTCGGACGCGCCGCTGGTCGGCACCGGCATGGAAGCGGTCGTGGCCGTGGACTCCGGCGCCGTCGTCGTCGCCCGTCGTGAAGGCGTCGTCGAACAGATCGACGGCACCCGGATCGTCGTGCGCGCCACCGGCGACGTGGACGCCGCCCGTTCAGGCGTCGACATCTATCGCTTGTCGAAGTTCCAGCGTTCCAACCAGTCGACCTGCATCAACCAGCGCCCGATCGTGCGCGTGGGCGACCAGGTCAAGGCCGGCGACGTCATCGCCGACGGCCCGTCGACGGACCTGGGCGAACTGGCCCTGGGCCGCAACGCCCTCGTCGCCTTCATGCCCTGGAACGGCTACAACTTCGAAGACTCCATCCTGATCTCCGAGCGTATCGTGCGCGACGACGTCTTCACCTCCATCCACCTCGAAGAGTTCGAAGTGATGGCGCGTGACACGAAATTGGGCCCGGAAGAAATCACTCGCGACATCCCCAACGTCGGCGAGGAAGCCCTGCGCAACCTCGACGAAGCGGGCATCGTGGCCATCGGCGCCGAAGTCCAGCCGGGCGACATCCTGGTCGGCAAGGTGACGCCGAAGGGCGAAAGCCCGATGACCCCGGAAGAGAAGCTGCTGCGCGCCATCTTCGGCGAGAAGGCTTCGGACGTGCGCGACACCTCCCTGCGCCTGCCGCCCGGCGTCGCCGGCACGATCGTGGACGTTCGCGTCTTCAACCGTCACGGCGTCGACAAGGACGAGCGCGCCATGGCGATCGAACGCGCCGAGATCGAGCGCCTGGGCAAGGACCGCGACGATGAGCTCAAGATCCTTGAGCGCAACGTTTATGGCCGCCTGAAGCCGCTGATCATCGGCAAGAACGCCGTGTCGGGACCCAAGGGTATCGGCCGCGGCGAGCTGACCGACGAGAAGCTGGCCGAGGTCAGCCGTGGTCTTTGGTGGCAGATCGCCCTGGACGACGAGAAGGCCATGGGCGAGCTGGAGGCGATGAAGCGCCAGTTCGAAGACGCTCGCAAGCAACTGGACCGTCGTTTCGAAGACAAGGTCGAGAAGCTGCAACGCGGCGACGAACTGCCCCCCGGCGTGATGAAGATGGTCAAGGTCTTCGTGGCCGTGAAGCGCAAGCTTCAGCCCGGCGACAAGATGGCCGGCCGTCACGGCAACAAGGGCGTCATCTCCAAGATCCTGCCGATCGAGGACATGCCGCACCTGGAAGACGGTACATCGGTCGACGTCGTTCTGAACCCGCTGGGCGTGCCGTCGCGCATGAACATCGGTCAGATCTTCGAAACCCACCTGGGTTGGGCCGCCGCCGGTCTGGGCAAGCAGATCCAGGGTCTGCTGGAAGCGTGGCAGCAGGGCGGACAGAAGAAGGCGCTGATCGATCACCTGACCAGTATCTATGGTCCCGAGACGCCTCTGCCTGATACGGAAGAAGAGCTGATCGAACTGGCCAAGAACCTGTCCAAGGGTGTGCCGTTCGCCACGCCGGTCTTTGACGGTGCCCACATCGGGGACATCGAGGACCTGCTGGAGAAGGCCGGTCTGGATCGTTCGGGTCAGTCGATCGTCTATGACGGTCAGACCGGCGAGCAGTTCAAGCGTCCGGTCACCGTCGGCTACATCTACATGCTGAAGCTGCACCACCTGGTCGACGACAAGATCCACGCGCGTTCGATCGGGCCGTACTCGCTCGTCACCCAGCAACCGCTGGGCGGCAAGGCGCAGTTCGGTGGCCAGCGCTTCGGGGAAATGGAGGTCTGGGCTCTGGAAGCCTACGGTGCCGCCTACACCCTGCAAGAGATGCTGACGGTGAAGTCCGACGACGTCGCCGGCCGTACCAAGGTCTACGAGGCCATCGTCCGCGGCGACGACAGCTTCGAGGCGGGCATTCCCGAGAGCTTCAACGTTCTCATCAAGGAAATGCGCTCGCTGGGCCTGAACGTGGAGCTGGAGAACAGCTGACCGACCGGATGAACCCTCTCCGCGAAAGCGGGGAGGGACGGTTTTTCGCTCTCTCCACTGTCTGAATTTTCGCGGGAAGCCCCGCAGAAGGAATCAAGATGAACCAGGACGTCCTGAACATCTTCAACCCGCTTCCGGTCACTCCGACCTTCGATCAGATCAAGATCGCCCTGGCCTCGCCAGAGAAGATCCGCTCGTGGTCGTTCGGTGAGATCAAGAAGCCGGAAACCATCAACTATCGTACGTTCAAGCCCGAGCGTGACGGCCTGTTCTGTGCGCGTATCTTTGGCCCGACCAAGGATTACGAATGCCTGTGCGGCAAGTACAAGCGCATGAAGTACAAGGGCATTATCTGCGAGAAGTGCGGCGTGGAGGTCACCCTGGCCCGCGTTCGCCGTGAGCGGATGGGCCACATCGAACTGGCCGCCCCGGTCGCACACATCTGGTTCCTGAAGTCGCTGCCGTCGCGCATCTCGCTGATGCTGGACATGGCTCTGAAAGACGTCGAGCGCGTCCTGTATTTCGAGAACTACATCGTCACCGAGCCGGGCCTGACCCCGCTGAAGCAGAACCAGCTGCTGACGGAAGACGAGTTCTATCGCTATCAGGACGAATACGGCGATGACGGCTTCACCGCCGAGATCGGTGCCGAGGCCGTTCGCAACCTGCTGATCGGCATCGACCTGCATGCCGAGGCCGAGCGTCACCGCGGCGAGCTGGCCGACAGCCCGTCCGAGATCAAGGCGAAGAAGGCCTCCAAGCGCCTGAAGCTGATCGAGGCCTTCCTGGAATCGGGCAACAAGCCCGAGTGGATGATCATGACCGTCGTTCCGGTCATCCCGCCCGAACTGCGCCCGCTGGTGCCGCTGGACGGCGGTCGTTTCGCGACCTCCGACCTGAACGACCTGTATCGCCGGGTGATCAACCGCAACAACCGCCTGAAGCGTCTGATCGAGCTGCGCGCGCCGGACATCATCATCCGCAACGAAAAGCGGATGCTGCAGGAATCCGTCGACGCCCTGTTCGACAACGGCCGTCGCGGTCGCGTCATCACCGGCGCGAACAAGCGTCCGCTGAAGTCGCTGGCCGACATGCTGAAGGGCAAGCAGGGCCGCTTCCGCCAGAACCTTCTGGGCAAGCGCGTCGACTATTCGGGCCGTTCGGTCATCACCGTGGGTCCGGAACTGAAGCTGCACGAGTGCGGCCTGCCCAAGAAGATGGCCCTCGAGCTGTTCAAGCCGTTCATCTATGCGCGCCTTGACGCCAAGGGCCTGTCGGGTACCGTCAAACAGTCCAAGCGCATGGTCGAGCGCGAGCAGCCGCAGGTCTGGGATATCCTGGACGAGGTCATCCGCGAGCACCCGGTCCTTCTGAACCGCGCGCCGACGCTTCACCGGCTGGGCATCCAGGCGTTCGAGCCCAAGCTGATCGAGGGCAAGGCCATCCGCCTGCACCCGCTGGTCTGTACCGCGTTCAACGCCGACTTCGACGGCGACCAGATGGCTGTTCACGTCCCGCTGTCGCTGGAGGCGCAACTCGAAGCGCGCGTCCTGATGATGTCGACCAACAACATCCTGTCGCCCGCCAACGGCAAGCCGATCATCGTACCGTCGCAGGACATCGTCCTGGGCCTGTACTACCTGTCGCTGGTCAAGGACGGCGAGCCCGGCGAGAACAAGTTGTTCGCCAACATGGGCGAGATCGATGCCGCGCTCGACGCCAAGGTCGTGACGCTGCACACCAAGATCAAAGCGCGCTGGACCGAGATGAACGCCGAAGGCGAGGTCATCACCAAGGTGATCGACACGACGCCGGGCCGGATGAAGCTGGGTGCGCTGCTGCCGCACAACGCCAACATCGGCTATCGCCTGCTTGAGAAGAACCTGACCAAGAAGGAAATCGGTAACCTGATCGATCAGGTCTATCGCCACTGCGGTCAGAAGGCGACGGTCATCTTCGCCGACCAGATGATGCAACTGGGCTTCCGCGAGGCGGCCAAGGCGGGCATTTCGTTCGGCAAGGACGACATCGTCATTCCGGAAGCCAAGGCCGGACTGGTGGCGGACACCCGCACCCAGGTCGAGGAGTACGAGCAACAGTACGCCGACGGCCTGATCACCAAGGGCGAGAAGTACAACAAGGTCGTCGACGCCTGGGCCAAGGCCACGGACAAGATCGCCGACGCGATGATGGGCGAAATCGCCCAGCCGCGCGTCCTGATCAAGGGCGAAAACCCCGACATCAACTCGGTGTTCATGATGGCCAACTCCGGGGCCCGGGGTTCGCAGGCCCAGATGAAGCAACTGGGCGGCATGCGCGGCCTGATGGCCAAGCCGTCCGGCGAGATCATCGAGACGCCCATCATCTCGAACTTCAAGGAAGGCCTGACCGTCCTCGAATACTTCAACTCCACCCACGGCGCCCGTAAGGGTCTGGCCGACACCGCGCTGAAGACCGCCAACTCCGGCTATCTGACGCGTCGTCTGGTCGACGTAGCACAGGACTCGATCGTCACTGAGGACGATTGCGGCTCGACGCGGGGCATCACCCTGCGCGCCGTGGTCGAAGGCGGCGACGTGCTGGTCTCGCTGGGTCAGCGGGTTCTGGGTCGCTATGCGGCCGAGGACATCCGCGAGCCGGGCGGCGACAAGGTCCTATTCCCCGCAGACACCTATCTGCAGGAAGAGGAAGTCGAGGTCATCGACGCGGCGGGCGTGCAGTCCATCAAGGTCCGTTCGGCCCTGACCTGCGAAGCCGAAGCCGGCATCTGCGCCTATTGCTACGGGCGTGACCTGGCGCGCGGTACCAACGTCAACATCGGTGAAGCGGTCGGCGTCATCGCCGCCCAGTCGATCGGTGAACCCGGTACCCAGCTGACGATGCGGACCTTCCACATCGGCGGTACGGCCCAGGTGGCGGAAACCTCGTTCTACGAGGCGACCAACGCCGGTGTCGCCAAGATCAACGGCCCGACCGTCAAGGCGGCGCACGGCGATCTGGTGGCCATGAGCCGCAACGTGACTATCACCGTGGTGGTCGACGGCAAGGACCGCGAGACGCACAAACTGCCTTACGGCGCACGCCTGCGGGTGGTCGAGGGTTCGGACATCAGCCGCAGCCAGCGTCTGGCGGAGTGGGACCCCTACACCTCTCCGATCCTGACGGAAGTCGGCGGCACGATTCGGTTCGAGGATCTGGTCGAGGGTCTGTCGGTCCGCGAGGAAACCGACGAAGCGACGGGCATCGCCCAGCGCGTCGTCAGCGACTGGCGTGCAAGCCCGCGTGGTGCGGACCTGCGTCCGGCCATGGGTGTCACCAACGGCGACGCCTATGCCAAGCTGGCCTCGGGCTCTGACGCTCGCTACCTGCTGCCGGTGGGCGCGGTTCTGTCCGTGAACAATGGCGACGTGGTCAAGCCGGGCGAGATCATCGCCCGCGTCCCGACCGAAGGTGCCAAGACCCGCGACATCACCGGCGGTCTGCCGCGGGTGGCCGAGCTGTTCGAGGCCCGTCGTCCCAAGGACTGTGCGGTCATCGCCGAGATGGACGGCCGCGTGGAATTCGGACGCGACTACAAGAACAAGCGTCGCATCAAGATCACGCCGGAACTGGACGCCGATGGCAACCAGGCTGAACCGGTCGAATTCCTCATCCCCAAGGGCAAGCACATCTCCGTCCACGACGGTGATCTGATCAACAAGGGCGACTACATCATCGACGGCAACCCGGATCCGCACGACCTGCTGCGTATCCAGGGCGTCGAGGCGCTGGCCGAGTATCTGGTGAACGAAGTGCAGGAGGTCTACCGACTGCAGGGCGTGCCGATCAACGACAAGCACATCGAGGTCATCGTCCGTCAGATGCTGCAGAAGGTGGAAATCCTGGATTCGGGTGAAACCACCCTGATCCGCGGCGACACCGTCGAAGTGGCCGAAGCCGTTCTTGAAAACGCCAAGGTCGAGAAGCGTGGAGGCCGGATCGCCACCACCCAGCCCGTCCTGCTGGGCATCACCAAGGCGTCGCTGCAAACGCGCAGCTTCATCTCGGCGGCGTCTTTCCAGGAGACCACCCGCGTCCTCACCGACGCCTCGGTCAACGGCAAGAAGGATATGCTGGAAGGCCTGAAGGAAAACGTCATCGTCGGTCGCCTGATCCCGGCGGGCACGGGGGCCTATCTCCGCAGCTTGCAGAAGATCGCCAACGAGCGCGACGCGGTCCTGACGTCCGCCCGCGAAGAGGCCATCGAGGAACTGCCGGCCGACCTGGCCCTGGAGCTGGAGGGCAGCGAAAGCTGATCTTCGGGTTCAGACTGAACTGAAGAAGGCGGTCCCGGAAACGGGACCGCCTTTTTCTTTTTTGGGGCGCTATCGCTCGGCCCACGGGGCTTCGCCGCTTGGGCGCGTCTCCGTGTTCAGCCTGTTCAGCGCGGTCCGTCGCGGCGATTGGTGCGGATATTTTCGGTTGAGTCAGGACGGAACGAAGGGTCCAGGTGTGCACCCGCCACGCCCATTCCGAAGTTGGAGCCCGGTCCGTCCTGGGGGCCGACATTGCCGTTGCCGCCCGACAGCGGTCGACGCCGCGCCTCATACTCGGCCAGTCGTGCGGCACCCTCGCGGGCGAAGCGGCTGTCTGTGTCGGGATCGCCGGAGCCGCGCATGGCCGGGGTGCTGTTGGCGGCATTGGCCATGCGGTCCGCGCAGCGGTCACGTTCTGCGGGCGTCAAGAGTTCCGGCGTGCGGCAGGCCAGGTTGCTGCCGATCAGGCCGCGCTGAACCCGGTCGCCCAAAGTCTCCGGCCGCACGGTCCATCCCCCGGATGCGGCAGATCCGGAAGGGGCAGGAACGCCTGGTGCCGGTGTGCCGACACGCGGACTGGGGGCCGAGGGCAGGCCCTGGGCTGCCTGTTCGTCTTCACGCGGATCGCGCAGGGGCAAGGCCTGGCTGGCCGCCGCCTGATCGGGCAGGGTCAGACGGTCGGGCGTGGCTTGCGTGGTTGTCGGCGTCCGGACTCGCGCCGTCTCGTCTCTCAGCATCGGTCGAGGCGCGATGTCGAGGAAGACGACGGGCGGTTGAGGCTGGTTCGGGGCTTCGTTGAATTCAACCGCCTGAAGGCCCAGCACGGCCAGCACGACAGCGTGAAACGCCACCGACGCCGCGACCAGCGCAGGCTTGCGCCACCGCTCGGGCAGTCCCCGCCTGCTGACCTGCGCCGCGTTCATCCGTCCATCAAACCCCGTTCGAGGACAGGGGAGGGTGTCAGCATGGCGGTATTGGGGCGGACCGACTATCACTCAAAGCCTGCGACGTTGCACGACTTGACCAAACCGCCCCCCCGGCGTAGAAGCCGCGCACTTTCGAGGTGTCCGGTTCGCCGGGCGTCGGGATCGTGACAATTAAACGGACGGGCTGTGTCCCGCCGGAACGCCCGAAGCGCGCGTTCCGGTTTTTTCCGTTTGGCAGTCATCTCACGGCTCGAAACTCAACCCGGGGCGGCGCAATCGCGTCGTCCGAAAAGAAGGCTCACGAGGCGCTCCGGCCGAAAGGCACACGCCTCCACCGATTTGAAAGAGACGAGACCTCTATGCCGACTATCAACCAGCTGATCCGCAAGCCGCGCCAACCCAAGCCGGTCCGCAACAAGGTGCCTGCCCTGAAGGGCTGCCCCCAGCGCCGCGGCGTCTGCACCCGCGTCTATACGACGACCCCCAAGAAGCCCAACTCGGCTCTGCGTAAGGTCGCCAAGGTTCGCCTGACCACGGGCATCGAAGCCGTGTGCTACATCCCCGGCGAGGGCCACAATCTGCAGGAGCACTCGGTGGTCCTGATCCGCGGCGGCCGCGTCAAGGACTTGCCCGGCGTGCGTTACCATATCCTGCGCGGCGTGCTCGACACGCAAGGCGTCAAGGACCGCAAGCAGCGCCGTTCGCACTACGGTGCCAAGCGTCCGAAGTAAGCGATCCGCTTCTCCATTCGCCGGTGAGAACCGGACCCCTCGATACGTCTTTAGAAGGCCAAGCCCATGTCACGTCGTCACCGCGCCCAGAAACGCGAAGTTCTGCCGGATCCCAAGTACAAGGATCTGATCGTCACCAAGTTCATGAACTACGTCATGTACGAGGGCAAAAAGGCCGTCGCCGAGAACATCGTCTATGGTGCGTTCGACATCCTGGCCGACAAGAAGAAGGACCAGGAAGCGGTCGCCACCTTCCATTCGGCCCTCGACAACGTCGCCCCGTCGGTCGAAGTGCGCTCGCGCCGCGTCGGTGGTGCAACGTATCAGGTGCCGGTCGAGGTTCGCCCCGAGCGTCGCCGCGCCCTGGCCATCCGCTGGCTGGTCAATGCCGCACGCAAGCGCGGTGAGAACACCATGACCGAAAAGCTGGCTGCCGAGCTGCTGGATGCGTCCAACAACCGCGGTACCGCTGTCAAGAAGCGCGAAGACACACACAAGATGGCCGAAGCCAACCGCGCCTTCTCGCACTACCGCTGGTAAACGCCTTCAAAGCGTCACTTGCGCTGACTATCTAAGGGTTTCCGGCGCGGGCGGTTTGAGCTAAATCGCCCGCGCTCGCTTATCCGCACAGACTGATCTTCCCGAGGGCGCCTGACGCGTCCTGAACTCACTTCAAGGCACGCCTCATGGCCCGTACGCACAAAATCGAAGACTACCGCAACTTCGGCATCATGGCCCACATCGATGCGGGCAAGACGACGACGACCGAGCGGATCCTGTTCTACACCGGCAAGTCGCACAAGATCGGCGAAGTGCACGACGGTGCCGCCACCATGGACTGGATGGACCAGGAGCAGGAGCGCGGCATCACCATCACGTCCGCCGCGACGACCGCCTACTGGAAAGAAAAGCGCCTCAACATCATCGACACCCCCGGTCACGTGGACTTCACTATTGAGGTCGAGCGTTCGCTGCGCGTGCTTGACGGTGCCGTGACTGTTCTGGACGGCAACGCGGGCGTCGAGCCCCAGACCGAAACCGTCTGGCGTCAGGCCGACAAATATTCCGTGCCGCGTATCGTCTTCGTCAACAAGATGGACAAGATCGGTGCCGACTTCGACGCCTCGGTCCAGTCGATCCGCGACCGCTTGGGTGCCAAGGCCGTGCCGATCCAGTTCCCGATCGGTTCGGAGAGCAGCCTGTCCGGCCTGGTCGACATCGTCGAGATGAAGTCGGTCGTCTGGGACAACGATGCCCTGGGTGCCAACTACACCGTCGGTGAAATCCCCGCGGACCTCGTCGACAAGGCCAATGAAGCTCGCCAGTACCTGATCGACAACGCTGTCGAACTGGATGACGAGGCGATGGAAGCCTACCTCGAAGGCACTGAGCCTTCGGTCGAGGTTCTGAAGAAGTGCATCCGCAAGGCTGTGCTGACCGGTGCCTTCTATCCGATCCTGTGCGGCTCGGCCTTCAAGAACAAGGGCGTGCAGACCCTGCTGGACGCCGTGGTTGACTACCTGCCGTCGCCGCTGGACATCCCGCCGACCCCGGGCATCGACTTCAAGACCGAAGAGCCGATCACCCGCAAGGCCTCGGACGACGAGCCCCTGTCGGTTCTGGCGTTCAAGATCATGGACGACCCCTTCGTTGGTTCGCTGACCTTCTGCCGCCTGTACTCGGGCAAGATGGAAACCGGCATGTCCCTGCTCAACTCGTCGCGCGACAAGCGCGAGCGCGTCGGCCGCATGCTGCAGATGCACTCCAACGACCGTCAGGACATCAAAGAAGCGTTTGCCGGCGACATCGTCGCCCTGGCCGGCCTCAAGGAAACCCGCACCGGTGACACCCTGTGTGACCCGCTGAAGTCGCCGGTCATCCTGGAGAAGATGGAATTCCCGGCCCCCGTGATCGAGATCTCCGTCGAGCCCAAGACCAAGGCCGACCAGGAGAAGCTGGGCGTCGCCTTGGCCAAGCTGGCATCGGAGGATCCGTCCTTCACCGTCTCGACCGACCACGAGTCGGGCCAGACCATCCTGAAGGGGATGGGCGAGCTGCACCTGGACATCAAGATCGACATCCTGAAGCGCACCTACAAGGTCGAGGCCACCATCGGTCAGCCGCAGGTCGCCTATCGTGAATCGCTGGGCCGCAAGGTCGACATCGACTACACGCACAAGAAGCAGACCGGTGGTACGGGCCAGTTCGCCCGCGTCATGCTGACCTTCGAGCCCGGCGAGCCGGGCTCGGGCTTCGTGTTCGAGAACTCGATCGTCGGCGGTGCCGTGCCCAAGGAATACATCCCCGGCGTCGAAAAAGGCCTGAACTCCATCAAGGATCAGGGCCTGCTGGCGGGCTTCCCGCTGATCGACTTCAAGGCGACGCTGACGGACGGCAAATACCACGACGTCGACTCCAGTGTGCTGGCGTTCGAAATCGCGGCCCGCGCCGCCTTCCGCGAACTGAAGGAAAAGGGTTCGCCCAAGCTGCTCGAGCCGATCATGGCGGTCGAGGTCGTGACCCCCGAGGAATACCTGGGTTCGGTCATCGGCGACCTGAACGGTCGCCGCGGCATGATCCAGGGTCAGGACATGCGCGGCAACGCCACCGTCGTGAACGCCTTCGTGCCGCTGGCCAACATGTTCGGCTATGTGAACACGCTGCGTGGCATGTCCCAGGGTCGCGCCCAGTTCACCATGCAGTACGACCACTACGAGCCGGTGCCGCAACACGTCGCCGACGAAGTGATCAAGAAGTATTCCGCCTGATAACTTTGCATAAACCGGCGGATATTTCCCGCCTTCACCCCTGATAAACTGGATAGAGCCCCTGCTCAGGGGACGGAGAGAAGAGAATGGCCAAGGAAAAGTTCGAACGTAACAAGCCGCATTGCAACATCGGCACGATCGGTCACGTTGACCACGGCAAGACGACGCTGACGGCGGCGATCACGATGACGCTGGCGAAGGCCGGTGGTGCCAAGGCGATGGCCTATGCGGACATCGACGCTGCGCCGGAAGAAAAGGCCCGCGGCATCACGATCAACACCGCGCACGTGGAATATGAGACGGCCAACCGTCACTATGCCCACGTCGACTGCCCCGGCCACGCCGACTATGTGAAGAACATGATCACCGGTGCCGCCCAGATGGACGGCGCGATCCTGGTGGTGTCGGCCGCCGACGGCCCGATGCCCCAGACCCGCGAGCACATCCTGCTGGCCCGTCAGGTCGGCGTGCCGGCCCTGGTCGTGTTCATGAACAAGGTGGACCTGGTCGACGACGCCGAGCTGCTGGAGCTGGTGGAAATGGAAATCCGCGAGCTGCTGAGCTCGTACCAGTTCCCGGGCGACGACATTCCGATCACCGCCGGTTCGGCCAAGGCCGCCACCGACGGCGTGAACCCGGAAATCGGCGAGCAGCAGGTGCTGAAGCTGATGGAAACCGTCGACAGCTACATCCCGCAGCCTGAGCGTCCGGTCGACCTGCCGTTCCTGATGCCGGTCGAAGACGTGTTCTCGATCTCGGGCCGCGGCACCGTGGTCACGGGCCGCGTCGAGAAGGGCATCGTCAAGGTCGGTGAGGAAGTCGAGATCGTCGGCATCCGTCCGGTCCAGAAGACGACCTGCACGGGCGTGGAAATGTTCCGCAAGCTGCTGGACCAGGGTCAGGCGGGCGACAACGTCGGCGTGCTGCTGCGCGGCACCAAGCGTGAAGACGTCGAGCGCGGCCAGGTGCTGTGCAAGCCCGGCTCGATCACCCCGCACACCAAGTTCCTGGCGGAGGCCTACATCCTGACCAAGGAAGAGGGTGGCCGTCACACGCCGTTCTTCACCAACTATCGCCCGCAGTTCTACTTCCGCACGACGGACGTGACCGGCATCGTGCACCTTAAAGAGGGTGTCGAGATGATCATGCCCGGCGACAACGCTGAGCTGAACGTCGAGCTGATCACGCCCATCGCCATGGACCAGGGCCTGCGCTTCGCCATCCGCGAAGGCGGCCGCACCGTCGGCGCCGGCGTCGTCGCCAAGATCGTCGAGTAGTCGCCGGTCTTCCAATCAGCCTCGCTGAGGCTTGTTGAACCGAACAATCAGCCCCGCTGGAGCAATCCGGCGGGGCTTTTTGCTGTGAATTTGTCGCCGGCTACGCGAGGCGTGTTGCAAGGAACCGCGATCCGCGTCTTAACGTTCTTCACTGACGTTAAGGATTTGGTAACTATGATGCGATCGATACGCACCGGCCTGTTCATCGGCATCATCATCGGCATGTCGGCGTGCGCGACCCAGCCCACCGAGGGCTTCAAGCCTGGGGCCTATGGCACAGTCGATGCCGGACGCAGCGGCAACTGATCGACCTTTGACAGGAAACCGTGGCGCACGCCGGGATTTCCCACTATCATCGCCGGTGCGGACTGCCGACTGTCGCGCCGCGCCGGTTCCGCCTCACTAGATGTTAGCCATCGCCATTGTCGTCGTACTGCTGCTCGTGGTGCTGAACGGCCTGTTCGCCATGACCGAGCTTGCGGTCGTTTCCTCGCGCAAATCCAGGCTGCAGAGTCGCGCCGAGCGGGGAGACAAGGGGGCGAGAGCCGCCCTGAAGCTGTCCGAAAATCCGACCCATTTCCTGTCGGCCGTCCAGGTCGGCATCACCGCCATCGGCATTCTGGCCGGTGCCTATGGTCAGGCGACCATCGCGGGTGAGCTGGACAAGATCCTGACCGCCGCCTTTCCGGCGCTGGATGACTACACCCAGATCTTCTCCACGGCCCTGGTGGTGCTCTGCATCACCTATGTGTCGCTGATCGTTGGCGAACTGGTGCCCAAGCGGCTGGCGCTGATCTTTCCTGAGGCGATCGCGGCGAAGATGGCGGCTCCGATCTCGACCCTGGCGATCGTCTTGCATCCGTTCGTGGTGCTGCTGACGGCCTCGACCTCGGGCATTCTCAAGATCATGGGCGTCAAGGACCGCGACGGCTCTGACGTCACCCAGGAAGAGGTGGAGACCATGATCGCGGAGGGCACCTCTGCTGGTCTGATCGAGCCCGAAGAGCAGGAGATGATCGAGGAGATCCTGACCCTGGGCGACCGGCCGGTGCGGGTGGCCATGACGCCGCGCACGGATGTCTACTGGGTTGCGCTGGACGACACGCCCGAGGTGCTGCGCGAGGAAATCCGCGTCTGTCCCTATTCGCGCATCGTAGTGGCCAAGGACGGTGATCTGGATCACCCCATGGGCGTGGTGCACAAGAAGGACCTTCTGGACAGCCTGCTGACGACCGGCGAGCTGGACGTGTTCAATCACGTGGCCGAGCCCGCCTTCATCCCGCAATCGACCTCGGTGTTGAAGGCGCTGGAGATCTTGAAGGGCACCCATGTCCACATGGCCTTCATCGTCGATGAATACGGTGCCTTTGAAGGCGTGATCACGGCGACTGATATTCTGGAAATGATCGCCGGCGACTTCAACGAGGGTCACGACGACGACCACGCCTATGTCACCCAGCGTGCCGACGGCAGCTGGCTGGTGGACGGGCGGACCGATCTGGACGAACTGTGTGACATCCTCGGCGAGGATTTCGGTGAGAACGACAGCTTCCACACCGTCGCCGGACTGATTCTGCATCAGCTGTCGCGCCTGCCTGACGAGGGCGAAGTGATGCAGGTCGGACGGTTCGAAGTCGAGGTCATCGACATGGACGACCGCCGTATCGACAAGCTGATCTTCCGACAGGTGGTGAAGCCCGAGGACGAGGCCCGAGCCGTGGCCAGTCATCACGACGATTGATCCTCCCCAATGGGGGAGGAATAGGCAGGATAACCCTTGAAAACCCTGTCCCGGTCGGGCATACGCCCCGGTCTGGCGATGCGCACGCGCCGTTGGGGAAACCCACGGCGCGTTGTGTTTTGTCCGGAACCTGAAGGAGTGTAGCTCAGCTGGTAGAGCATCGGTCTCCAAAACCGAGGGTCGTGGGTTCGAGTCCCTCCACTCCTGCCATTTTACCCCTGTCGCCGCCGGGTGGGACTTCCCATCTGGTGGGCAGGATCAAGAGTTGAAGAGACGATAGATGGCCAAGGCCAAGACCCCCAAGGGGCGTCGCACCCCCACAGCCCAGACTGCCCAGCCCGTGCTGGCGGGTCAGGCCGTGGGCACCGATGCGCCAACGCCGAAGAAGCGGACCTCCATCCCGCAGTTCTTCAGCCAGGTCCGCGCCGAAGGCCGCAAGATCGTCTGGCCGTCGCGCAAGGAGACCTGGATCACCTCGGTGATGGTCTTCATCATGGTCATCATCGCCGCGATCTTCTTCTGGATCGTCGATTGGGGTCTGGCCAAGATCTCGATCCTCGTCCTGTCCTTCGGCCAATAAGGAGACGCGCCCATGACGGATGCAGCGCCCAAGCCCGCCCCCAATCCCCGCCACAAATGGTACATCGTCCAGGCCTATTCGAACTTCGAGAAGAAGGTCGCCCAGCACCTGACCGATCAGGCCAAGCAGCAGGGGCTGTCGGACCACTTCTCCGAAATCCTGGTGCCGACCGAGGACGTCGTCGAGATCCGTCGCGGTCGCAAGGTGAACTCCGAGCGCAAATTCTTCCCCGGCTATGTGCTGGTGCGGATGGAACTGACCGACGAGGCCTATCACCTGGTCAAGAACACACCCAAGGTCACAGGCTTCCTGGGTGCCGCTGGCGGTACCAAGCCGCTGCCGGTCTCGGAGCGTGAGGTCCAGAACATCATCGGTGCCGTGGAAGAGGGCGTCGAGCGTCCCAAGCCCACGATCCATTTCGACATCGGCGAGACCGTCAAGGTCATCGACGGCCCGTTCGCCAGCTTCGACGGCCAGGTCGAAAGCGTCGACGAGGATGCGGCCCGCCTGCGCGTCGCCGTGTCGATCTTCGGCCGTCCCACGCCGGTTGATCTGGAATACAGCCAGGTGGAGAAGGTCGCGGCCTGATCGCGCTCTTCATGGATTGAATAAAGCTACGGCGGCCCTGCGGGCCGCCGTTTGCGTTTGGGGCGTCCTTCCGCTATACGCGCGCCTCGCTCTGAACAGGGCGGTGCGGGTTTGCTCGCATAAATCCGTGGGAGGCAGCCATGCCAGACCACGGCTCACCGGTCCTGATTGAGTTCAGGGCCATCACAGGAGAGACCAATGGCCAAGAAGATCCTCGGCTATATCAAGCTGCAGGTGCCGGCTGGCAACGCCACGCCGTCCCCCCCGATCGGGCCCGCACTGGGTCAACGCGGCGTCAACATCATGGGCTTCGTCAAGGAGTTCAACGCGCGCACCGAGAAGGAAGTCAAAGGCACGCCCCTGCCGACCGTGATCACGGTCTATCAGGACAAGAGCTTCACCTTCGTCACCAAGACCCCGCCCGCGACCCACTACATCAAGCAGGCCGCCGGCATCACTTCGGCGTCGAAGCTGCCGGGCCGCGAAGTGGCCGGCAAGATCAAGCGCAGCCAGCTGCGTGAGATCGCCGAAAAGAAGATGAAGGATCTGAACGCGAACGACCTGGACGCCGCGACCAAGATCATCGAAGGCTCGGCTCGCGCCATGGGCCTCAACGTCGTGGAGGGCTGAGCACATGGCCAAGCAAACCAAGGCTCAAAAGGCCCGCACCGGTGACACCCTGGCCCTGATGCCGTTCTCGGACGCCATCGCCGCAGTCAAGGACAACGCCAAGGCCAAGTTCGACGAATCCATCGAGATCGCCGTCAACCTGGGCGTCGATCCCCGTCACGCTGACCAGCAGGTCCGCGGCGTGGTCAACCTGCCGTCGGGTACGGGCCGTGACGTTCGCGTTGCTGTCTTCGCCAAGGACGCCAAGGCTGACGAAGCCCGCGCGGCCGGTGCCGAATACGTCGGTGCCGAGGATCTGTACGAACAGATCAACGGTGGCCTGATGGACTTCGACCGTGTCATCGCCTCGCCCGACATGATGGCCCTGGTGGGTCGTCTGGGTAAGGTGCTGGGTCCGCGCGGCCTGATGCCCAACCCCAAGGTCGGCACCGTGACCCCGAACGTCGCCCAAGCCGTCAAGGACGCCAAGGGTGGCGCGGTCGAGTTCCGCGTCGAAAAGGCCGGTATCGCCCACGGCGGCATCGGCAAGGCCTCCTTCACCCAGGAAGCCTTGGAGGCCAACGTCAAGGCCTACGTCGACGCCCTGAACCGCGCCAAGCCGGCCGGTGCCAAGGGCACCTATGTGAAGCGCATCACCCTGTCGTCCACGATGGGCCCGGGCTTCAAGATCGATCCCGCCTCGCTGGCCTAACACTGGGCCAGGATCGTCTGGCTTTCGGGACTTCCCGATGTGGCCGGTACTGCGATCACCTGAAGAAACGACAAGAATGGCGGCGGCGGAGAGCGATCTCCGCCGCCGCTTTCGTATTGAAGCGCGAAATGGGAACGGCAGCGTTTGCGGCGCGCTTCCGTCACCACCGCCGTGACGATTGCCAAGGAGTCTGCATGTCCATTCCCAAGCTCGCTGTTATGGTCGGCAGCGCCCGCCAGGGCTCCATCAATCAGTCCCTGGCCCACGCCCTCGCCAAACTTGCCGAGGGACGGCTTGAGTTCGACTTCGTGCCATTGGTCGATCTGCCCATGTTCAACGGAGATATGGAGAACGATCCGCCGGCCGAAGTCTGGACCTTCAAAAGGCGTGTGGAGGCGGCGGACGGCCTGCTGTTCGTCACGCCCGAGTACAATCGCTCCCTTCCGCCGCTTCTGAAGAATGCCATCGACTGGGCATCGCGCCCCTGGGGCAAAAACTCGTTCAAGGGCAAGCCGGGTGCCGTGATCGGTGCCTCCCCGGGCGCGCCTGGTGCGATGGCCGTCCAACTGCATCTGAGGCAATGCGTGGCAGGCCTGGAAGTCATCATGATGACCCAGCCGGAAGCCTATACGCAGCTGAAGCCGGGCTCGATCGATGACGACCATGTCATCACCGACGAGGGGCAGCGTGAGTTTCTGGACGGCTATGTAACCGCTCTGACGGCGTGGGTCGGCCGGCTGTCGGTACCGGCGTTGCCGGAGCCCGCTCAGGACGATTGACTGAAATTGACGCGCTTGGCTGTTGCAAGGTTCGGCCTAACCTCGAAAGGTGCAGTTTCAGAGGGGGAGCCGTTCCATGCGCAGTCTGATCATTGCATTCGCCGTATTGGCGCTGACAGGCTCTGTGGCCCAGGCGCAGAACACTGCCTCCCAAAATCCGTTGGTTGTCGTCGAGACGGATCCCCGTCTGGCGCTGGCCGACCGTTATCTGGCCCTGACCGTCGATCTGGATGTCGACAAGCTGATGCGCGAGCAGATGGAGCAGGGCTTTGCCGGTAGCCCCGCCACGCCCGAGCAGCGGGCATGGATGACAGATCAGATGACCGACCTGTACGAGGATGTCATCGGCAAGGCCGTGCGTGACATGCGCGGAGACGTCGCGGAACTCTACACCCAGCCCGAGCTGGAGGCCCTGGTGGCGTTGTATGAAAGTCCGCTTGGACCTTCGCTGGCACGCAAGAACATGGAAGCGGGCATGTTGATGCAGGAGGCGATGATGCCGCATCTGATCACGGGTATGACGGATGTGTTCGAGAAATACTGCCTGCGGTTCGACTGCGAGGCTCTGGGGGCGGCCGCGGCCAAGCAGAATGGCCGCTGACGTAATCCGTATACGGACGACTTGACCTTCGGCCATGGGCAGGGGACGACACCGGCATGATCGAACCGCCCATCCGTACACAGCGCGCCGAACGACGCCAGGTCGCCGCCCTGTGTTGGCGGCTGGGTCCCAACGGTCTTGAGGTGCTGCTGGTCACATCACGCGAGACGCGGCGATGGGTAACGCCCAAGGGCGGTCGAATGCCGGGGCTGACCGACGCCCAGGCCGCGGCTGTCGAGGCGCTGGAGGAGGCAGGCGTGGAGGGCAGGATTGCCGAACACCCGATCGGCACCTTCCGCTATCTGAAATGGCTGAGGCGCGGCGAGGGGCGCTGGTGCGTGGTGTCACTTTATCCGCTGGAGGTGAAGGTCGAGCACGATACCTGGCATGAACAGCACCAGCGCGAGCGCAGATGGATGTCGGCCGAACAGGCTGCCGTCAGTGTCAACGAGCCCGACCTGGCTGATCTGTTCAGAAAATTCTCGAAAACTATCGTTGTGTAAGGTGCCCGCTCGCGCAAAAGTCATCCCGACAAGAGGGGGAAAATTCATGCGTTTGATCATCGCAACCGCGATAGCTGTGCTGGCGACGTCAGGCGTTGCCGCGACACCGTCTCAGGCCCAGACAGCCACGGCCGCTGCGCCTTCGGCACGTCAACTGGATCTGACCCGCCGGTACATCAATCTGATGATGTCAGATCAGCTTGAAGACGCGATCCGTCAGGTGATCGGCGACGACATGGCCAACGACACAGCCACTCAGGCTCTGCCGAGTGAAGACCGCCGCTTCATACTGGACCTGACCGCAGAACTGGTTGCCGATCTGGTGCCGCAGATGGTGGATCAGATGGTGCCAGTCTACGCCGCTGTGTTCACTGAAGAGGAACTGGTGGCCCTGGTCGCATTCTACGACACCGAGATGGGCCGCTCTATCGCCGACAAGTCCGTCATGATCATGCCCGAGTCCAACCGCGCCATCATGTCCGTACCGCCGCAGATGATGGAGAAGATGGCGCATCGCATGTGCGAATATTATAGCTGCACGCCCGCTGAACTACAGGAAATGCGGAGCGGCATGATGGAGGCCACGGGCGGTTCGCCCTCCGCGACACCAGCTCCGCGCACCAAATAGACCAGGCGCCACAGCATGAGGGGCTGATCGTCCCGGGTGCCGGTCGCGACGGTTGCATGCCGCGACCTTCGTCCCCACAACGAGGGGCATGAATGCACATGTCACGCCCCCGACCGACCACGCCGACGCCCCCCTGTGGGATCTGACCGACCTCTATCCCTCGCGCGAAGATGCGTCGGTGCAGGCCGACCTGGACCGCGCCACCGAGGTGGTGGGCCAGCTGAATGCGCTGGAGGGGCAGCTTGTCGCCGCGCGGGCGGATGCGGCGACGCTGGGCCAGCATCTGGACCGGGCCATCGACCTGTATCAGCAGGCGTCAGACCTGCTGGGGGCCTTGGGGGCCTATGCCTTTCTGGCGGCGTCGACCGATCGCGGCGATGCGGCGGCGCAGGGGTTCGAGGGGACGCTGAGAGAGAAGATCACAACCATCGTGACGCCCACCGTCTGGGTCACGCTGGAGATCAATCAGCTGGACGAGGCCGAGATCGAGGCGGCGCTGGTCGCCCATCCGGCCGCGGCGCGCTGGACACCCTGGCTGCGGCGGGTGCGGGCCACGAAGCCGCATGAGCTGTCGCAGGAGCTGGAGACCTTTCTGGCCGAGCGCGGGCCGATCAGCGCCCAGTGGCCGCGCCTGTTCGACGAGACCCTGGCGGCCATCCGGGTCCGGGCCGGCAAGGAGTCGCTGACGCTGGCCGAGGCGCTGAATCAACTGTCCGATGCCAAGGCGGCGCGGCGCAAGGCGGCGGCCGAAGGGCTGAGCGAGGCCCTCGGCGCGCGGACGCAGACGATGGCCCTGGTGCTGAATACGGTCGCGGCGGACAAGGCACTGGAGGACCGCTGGCGCGGGTTCAAACGTCCCGCCGACAGCCGCCACCTGGCCAATGAGGTCGATGGCGAGGCCGTGGATGCGATGGCCGAGGCGGTGGCCGCCGCCTATCCGCGTCTGTCGCACCGCTACTATGCGCTGAAGGCCCGGGCGATGGGGCGGGCGACGCTGGACCAGTGGGACCGCAACGCGCCGCTGGAGGAGAAGGTCACACCCCGCCGCTATGGCTGGAGCCACGGGCGCGATCTTGTGCTCGAAAGCTTTGCCGACCTGGGCGGCGACTTCGCCGATCGGGTCCAGACCTTTTTCGACAAGCCATGGATCGACGGGCGGGCCCGGCCGGGCAAGCAGTCGGGGGCCTATGCCCATCCGGTGACGGCGGACCGCCACCCCTATGTCTTCATGAACTGGATGGGCGAGCGGCGCGATGTGCTGACCCTGGCGCATGAGCTGGGCCATGGGGTGCACCAGACGCTGGCGGCAGGGCAGGGCTCCCTGCTGGCCGATACCCCCCTGACATTGGCCGAGACCGCCTCGATCTTCGCCGAGGGGCTGACCTTCGACCGCCTGCTGAAGACGGCACCCAAGGCCGAGCAGCGCGGCCTGCTGGCAGGCCGGATCGAAGACGGGCTCAATACCGTTGTCCGCCAGATCGCCTTTCATCGCTTCGAGACCCGGTTCCACGATGAACGCGTGCGCGGCGAGGTGTCAGTCGAGCGGATCGGCGAAATCTGGCTGGAGGAAATGGGCGCGTCGCTGGGCCCTTCGGTGACCCTGAACCCGGGCTATGAGCACTGGTGGAGCTATGTGAGCCACTTCGTCCACTCGCCCTTCTATGTCTATGCCTATGCCTTCGGCGACCTGCTGGTCGCGGCCCTGATGGAGACGCGGGCCAGGGACCCGGAAGCGTTCACGCCGCTGTATCGCGAGCTGCTGGCCGGGGGCGGGACCAAGGGCTACGTAGAGGCGCTGAAGCCCTTCGGACTGAACCCCCGCGACCCGGCCTTCTGGGCCATCGGCACCCGGCGGCTGGAAGGCCTGATCGATCAGTTCGAGGCTCTGGTTTGAGTTGACGTGGTGACGGCGGCGGGCGAGCGTCGGCGTATGCGCCTCCTGACCCTCGCCGCCGCCGCCCTGATTGCCACGCCTGCATGGGGCCAGACCCCGGCGGGAGAGCCTTCTCCGAGCGTTCGTGCCATGGCGGCGGGCTATAAGGCGCTGACGGTCTGCAGCGCCCTGAACAATGCGGCAGCAGCGGGCGGTGAGCGGACGCTTGAGAGTGTCGAGGCCAACGAACTGGTCGGCATCTATCCAGAGCTGGATGGGCTGGTACGTGAGATGCCGGAGGAGATGACGGGCAATCAGACGTCTGTAGTCTGGAGCGATGCCATGCCGCCGCGCGTGGCGGTGTGGGGCGTGGGCCACGGCTGCACCATCATGCCGGTCGGCTGGATCGGAGAACCGGCCTATGTTCGACCCACCGCACCGCGCAACAATCTGCCGATGGTCACGTCGCCTACGTCCGCTGAGCTGGATGCCGTTACGCAGCGGGCAATGATCGGCGGCTATGGCGAGGGCACCAACACCACGGCTGTGGTCGTCTTGCAAAACGATCGGATGGTGGCGGAGGCCTACGCAGACGGTTTCGGCATCGACACCCCGCAACGCACATGGTCCGTCGCCAAGTCGCTGGCCGGGACTATCATCGGCGCCGCCGTTCAGCGCGGTGAGGCTGATGTCAGTGCACCCGCCGCCATCGCCGACTGGAGCCGCGAGGGTGATCCGCGCGCCGCCATTACGCTTGATCAGCTGATGCGGATGGCGTCGGGCCTGACTAGCGACACGGCAGGCAACCGCACCGACGCCCTGTATTTCGGTGGCGTCGGGGTGGACGAGCAGACTACGACCTGGCCGCTGATCGCCGCGCCGGGCAGTCGCTACCGTTATGCCAACAACGATACCCTGCTGGCGGTGCTGGCCATCGCGCCGACGTTTGAGCACCAGCCGCCGTCCGAGTTGTTCCGGCGGCTGGGCATGTATGACACCTGGGCGGAGACGGACTGGCGGGGGAATTACATGCTGTCCAGCCAAGTCTGGACCACGGCGCGCGATCTGGCGCGCTTCGGCCAGCTGTATCTGCACGACGGCATGGTGGACGGCGAACGTGTCCTGCCCGAGGGCTGGCGCGACTACGTTTCCACGCCGTCAGGCCCTCAGCCCGGAGGCGAGCAGGGCTATGGCGCGACATTCTGGTTGATGAACCGGTCGGACGGCATTCCCGCTGACACCATCTCCGCCAACGGCAATCGCGGTCAGTATGTGATCATCGTGCCCAGCCGGAACATCGTCATCGTGCGGCGGGGGGAGGATGCGACCGGAAGGCGGTTCGACCCCATCGGTTTCACGCGCGACGTGCTGGCGGCGCTGGACTGAAACCTCTGCGAGGAATCGTCGCCTGTGGCTTGAGCGGCCCGCCGTCCCCGCTATAAGGACGCCAGACTGACCCGTAGATTCCGGATAACCGACATGGCCGACCCGCACACCGCCGACGCCCACGACAGCCACGACGCCTACGCGCGCGGCACCCAGGAAATCAGCGAGCAGGTTGCGACCTTCAATCTGTTCCAGGGCCTGACGAAGTGGGGCTCGCTGGCTGTCGCCGCAGTGCTGGCGTTTCTGACCGTCTGGTTCATGCCGGGCGGCAGCTTCATAGCCGGCTTTATCGTTGCAGCAGTTCTGCTGGTCGGCGGCGGCTTCTTCCTGCGCTCGGGCAAGTCCGAGGCGCATTGAACCGGTCACCGGTAAAGCCTCATTGTGAGTTTTCCAGGATTGGCCGGGCTGTTCATTCAGTCCGGCTTTTTCGTGCCCGGTGGGAGGGGGTCTGCGGCCCGACAGGTGATCCGTGCCCGAAGACACCTCGCACCATGATCGTCGGGCCGCGTCCCGCCTTCTGAAAGCCCGATCAACGTATCAGCGGCATCGGCCCATGCCAGACGCAACCGCACAATTCATGCTGCGACGCAGCATAATATCGACCCGTGTTGCGCCAATGCTTCGGTATGGCTGCGCTTAGGCGACGGCGGCCGTACGGACCGGCACCAGGTGCGGGACGCTGGGGATGGTGCTGACGCTGACGCCCGCTTCGTCCGGGATGGCCAGATAGCCGGCCTTGGCCGCCGCATCGCCCAGGCGGCGGCGCGAGGTCAGGACCACCAGGGGGGCGGCGAACAGCAGGGGCAGGACGACCGGGGCGAACCAGACGATCATGTCGGGACGCACCACCAGACCGGCGCAGAACATCAGGCCGGTCGCCATCTGCCAGCGCATGGACTTGAAGGCGGCGGACCAGCCGACGCCATCGGTGTCGCGGTCCTGGGTCTGCCAGCCGGCGTCGTGGCCGAGCGCGATCTGGACGATGGCCTTGGTCGAGGCGACCATCATGATCGGGGCGATCAGGGCGGACAGCAGGATCTCCAGCGCCATGCCCTTGACGATCTGGCGGCCGCCGCCGAAAGCGCGGCGCTCGCGCGGACGGCTGAGGACCAGCAGAGCCCCCATGATCTTGGGCCCGATCAGCAGGACGCCCGACAGGACGGTCGCCAGCATGAAGGGCGTGAACTGCGGGTTCAGCATGTAGCCAAACGACGCCCAGTCGATCGGGTACTGCATCTGGATGATCATGCCCGCGACCAGCGACGCCAGCCACAGGGGCGACGAGAAATAGGCCATGAAGCCCATGACCATCTGGGTCCGGCTCATCAGGCTGAGGCTGCGGGTCTTCAGCAGGCCCAGGTGCTGCATATTGCCCTGGCACCAGCGGTGGTCGCGGCGGATGAAGTCCAGCATGGTCGAGGGGGTTTCCTCGCAACTGCCGTCCAGGGCTGCGGTGACGTGCACGGCCCAGCCGCCACGACGCAGCAGGGCGGCCTCAACCGTGTCGTGGCTCAGGATCGCGCCGCCGAAGGGCTCGCGACCCGGCAGGACGGGCAGGTGGGCACACGATGCAAAGGCTTCGGTCCGCAGGATGGCGTTGTGGCCCCAGTAGCTGGCCTCGGCACCGGCCCACCAGGCCAGGCCGGCGGCGGCGACGCGGCCGTACAGGCGCACGCTGAATTGCGACACGCGCGCGAACAGGGTCTGGCCCTTGATGATGGTCGGTGTGGTTTGCAGCAGGCCGATGCCGGGATTGCGCTCCATGCAGTCGACCATGCGCAGGATGGTCTCGCCCGCCATGGTGCTGTCGGCGTCGAGCACCAGCATGAAGGGATAGGCCCCGCCGAACCGGTGGGTCCATTCGGCGATGTTGCCGCACTTACGCTCGATGTTCTTCTCGCGGCGACGATAGAAGACCCGGCTGTGGGCATGGGCGCGGAAGCCCAGATAGGCCTGATGCTCCTGATCGGCGGCCTCAAGCTTGGTCGAATCGCTCAGCACGAAAATGTCGAAGGCCCCGGACACGCCCAGACGGGCCAGGGAGTTGTCGATGACGGCCAGACGCGCGAAGGCCGCGCGGGCGTCTTCGTTATACAGCGGCATCAGCAGGGCCGTGCGCTGGGTCGGCTCGGGCGGATGCGGGCGGAACTTTAGATCCTCCTGCTCGCGGCCGGTCAGCAGCACCCAGAATCCGATGGCGGCACTGGAAAACCAGCAGGCGATGGCGGTGATCAGCACCAGAAACAGACCCAGGGCCGCGATCTCCAGCGCATCGAAGCCATGACGGGCATACAGGGCCACGGGCGCAATGGCGGCCAGGGCGGTGACAATGACGGTCAGGGCGGTCAGGATCAGGCGGCGACGGCCGATCGAGACGGGCGAGGTGGCGGGGGCGGCACGCTTGACGAAGTCATCACGGCTATCCAGCGACTGGCGCGGCATGGCCATCGGGGCCTCTTCGGGCAGCCATGTCCAGGCAGGCCGCGTGGACTCGAGGTCCAGCGGGGCATTGGCGGCGTCGATCCGTGTCGCGAGCAAAGTCATTCGGTGCGGGCCTTTGATCCAGATTCCGGTCCGAAGAACCGGGCGGGATTGCTGCATTGCAGCACAGGCGCAATGTCGATCACTTTCACGCGATTATCAATCACGGAATGGTGATATGACGAAAAAATATGGAACCGGACCGCTTTAAGGCGCGAGGTCGTCCGGACTGTGTCCCTCACCGTGGGTTCTCAGCCGCCGCTCCAGCACGAAGGCGGCGATTCCGACCCATCCGACCAGGATGATGGCATAGGCTCGCTCCCACCAGCCGACATTGGCTGGATTGACCGTGCCGGGCAGGACCATGTGGTGGGTGAAGACGGTCAGGATGGCCATGGCCACGAAGGTCACGAACAGAAACACCTTCAGCCGCCGCAGATCGACATGGCTCCAAAGCCCCCACAGCAGCAGCAGCGGCGCAATCTGGATGCCCAGGCCCAGGTTGATCGCCATATGCCGCGGATCCGGCCAGGGATAGAGACTGGACACCGCCAGACCGATCCCCGCCAGGATGAAGACCACCGCCGTCAGCGACGCGACGATCCAGCGCTCCGTCAGCCCGTGGATGGCCAGGCCGAAGCCCACGCCCGCCGCCATGCACATCAGGCCCGCGATGAAGACCCCGCCGTTGAAGATCAGGGGCAGGGGGGCCGAGGCCCCGCCCAGTTCGCTCAGATACTGCCGCGCGTGATCGAAGCCGGGATAGGTCGCGACCCCGATCAGCACCGCGACCAGTGCCAGCAGGGGGGCGGCCATGCCGACGATCAAAAGGTGGCGACGGCGGGCATAGCGGGGCCGCACGACTGTGTCGGGCAGGGGCTTCAACCCCCACAGCGGCCGGATCAGGGGAATGCGCTTGACGATCTCATAGATCAGCAGGCTGACGCCGAAGGTGATGCCGACCAGGGCCATTGCCTCCAGCGGGGCGGGCAGGTTGGCGGGGCGGATGAACCAGACAGCCACGACCAGCACCGTCTGATGCGCGAGATAAAGCGTGAAGGTCGCGTCCACGAGATAGCGCAGGGCCGGGCCAGACGCCTGTCTCAAATAGCGGCTGCCATAGCCCAGGATGGCGGCGATCACGGCCCACTGGTCGATGCCGAAGACGATGGCGCGCGGAATGCCGAACCAGGTTGCACCGCCGGGATGCGCCGCCTGCGCCATCATGATCGGCAGGGCGATCAGGGCGACGAGGGCGGCGGTCCGCCGGTGACGCTCCAGCCCGGCCCACAGTCCTTCGTGGCGCACCATCAGGAAGCCGAACAGAAAGGCCCCCAGCGACAGGAAGTGGTTGTAGCCGTCCCAGCTCAACCGGTTGGTGATGCCGAACAGCGGAAACAGCACGATGCGGATGACGATCAGATAGGCGATCGGCACGACCAGCACCCGCCACCCCGCCGTGGCGCGCACCAGCCAGCCCTCCAGCCGCGCCATCAGCGCCGGACGCGTCATCAGGGCGACGGCCACCAGGCTGTAGACCGCGATATAGACGATGAACCACAGGTGGTTGACCGGCACCCCGTTCGACAGGCCCGTCGGCCCGAACTCATGCACCAGCCAGTCGATGAAGCTGCCGCTGAACCCGCCCTTGTCGATGGCCTCGATCCATGACTGGATCGGCACCAGCACCACCGTGCCGAAGAGTAGCGGCGGGATCAGCCGCTCGGCCCGGTCCCTCAGCGTGCGTTCCGGTGTCCGCCGCGCCGCCATCAAGCGCAGCGCTGCGCCCGACACCAGAAACAGCAGGGTCAGCCGCCAGGGATTGGTGATCAGCAGGGCCTCATGCAGCCAGCCGAAGGTGTGGGCGCTGTGCACGTGCCAGTCGTAGGGGGCATAGACCAGCGCCACATGATAAAGGATCAGCAGGCCGAACGCCGCCACCCGGATCCAGTCCAGGTCGTTTCGACGCGTGCTGAGGGCGGGGGTCTGGCTCACGCGGCGTCTATGGTCGAGCGGGTGGTTTCTGTCCATGCGACAACGCTTTGACGCGCCGCGCCGGAACGGCCTAACGTCGGTTCAACAAGACTGGACGGAGGGATTCGCGTGGGCCTGACCATCGCCGTGACCCGCGAACGCCGCGAAGGCGAAACGCGTTGTGCCGTCACCCCTGACACGGTCAAGGCCCTGATCAAGCTGGGCGCGGCCGTGACGGTCGAAGCCGGGACGGGGGCGGGCTCCTACATCCCCGATGCGGACTATGCCGCCGCAGGCGCAACCGTCGCCGCCGACACCCGCAGCACGCTGGAGGGGGCCGACATCGTCCTGAAGGTGCGCGGCCCGACGGCCCAGGAAACCAGCGCCCTGAAACCCGGCGCGATCGTCGTGGCCATGCTGGATGCCTATCGCGAAAAGGAGACGGTCCAGGCCCTGTCCGGCGCGGGCATCACAGCCTTCGCCATGGAGTTCGTGCCGCGCATCACCCGCGCCCAGGTCATGGATGTGCTGTCGTCCCAGGCCAATCTGGCGGGCTATCGCGCCGTGATCGAGGCGGCGGCGGCCTTCGGCAAGGGTTTTCCCATGATGATGACGGCGGCGGGCACCGTCGCCCCGGCCAAGGTCTTCGTCATGGGCGTGGGCGTCGCGGGCCTGCAAGCCATCGCCACCGCCCGGCGTCTGGGGGCCGTCGTCACCGCCACCGACGTGCGCCCGGCCACCAAGGAACAGGTCGAGAGCCTGGGGGCCAAATTCCTCGCCGTCGAGGATGAAGAGTTCAAAAACGCCCAGACGGCCGGCGGCTATGCCAAGCCCATGTCGCCGGAATATCAGGCCAAACAGGCGGTCCTGACCGGCGAACACATCAAGAAACAGGACATCGTCATCACCACGGCCCTGATCCCCGGCCGCGCCGCGCCCGTGCTGGTCACGGCGGATCAGGTGGCGACGATGAAGCCCGGCTCGGTCATCATCGACCTGGCCATCGAGAACGGCGGCAATGTCGAGGGTGGCCGGCTGAACGAGGTCGTCACCACCCCGAACGGCGTCCAGATCGTCGGCCACGCCAACCTGCCGGGCCGCATCGCCGCCGACGCCTCCGCTCTCTACGCCCGCAACCTGTCGGCCTTCGTCGGCCTGCTGATCAAGGACGGGGCCCTGGCGCTGGATCTGGAGGACGAAATCCTCAAGGCGGCGGTGGTCACCCACGGCGGGGCTGTGGTGCATGAGGGGGTGCGGGGATGACGAAGGGCTTTAGTGAGATCTCTTGGACGATCGGTCTCGTCATCCTGATAGGGACTCCCGCTATAGGCGTTACTGAGTTTCTATTGGATTTTGTTGGGTCAGGGGACGTGCGCGGAATAGATGTTGTGCAACGCGGTCTCGCCTACCTGCCGTCGATATTCGTTGTAGCTGGTGTTGGGTGCATAATTTGCTTGCTGTCGCGCATTGAGACGCACCTAAATCAAACAACCAAGAAGAAGGCATGAATGGAACACGTCGATCCCACCATCTTCCGCCTGGCCATCTTCGTGCTGGCGATCTTCGTCGGCTACTATGTCGTCTGGTCGGTGACGCCGGCGCTGCACACGCCGCTGATGGCCGTAACCAATGCCATTTCCAGCGTGATCGTGGTCGGCGGCCTGATTGCGGCGGCGGCGCTCAGCGGTGAGGCGGGGCCCAACGGCTGGATCGCCAAGGGGGCGGGCGTCGCGGCGGTAACCCTGGCCAGCGTCAATATCTTCGGCGGCTTCATGGTCACGCGGCGCATGCTGGCCATGTACCGCAAGAAGGAAAAGCCCAAGCCAGTCCTTGAATCGGGGGCGAAGCCGACGTGACCACAGACATCGTCCCTTTCGCGGTCGGCGCGTCCTGGGTCGCCTCGGCGATCGGGGTGGCTCTATGGCTGTGGAGCTGGTTCGGCGCGCGTGATGCCATCGCCAAGGTGCGGTTCCTGGACTGCGGCATGGTTCTGCTGTTCTCGTCGGTCCTGCTGCGCATCGTGGCGCAGGACAAGCCGATGGGGGTGTTCGACTGGGCGATGGTGCTGCTGGGGCCGCTGTTTATCGCGGCGGGGCTGTGGCGACTGGGTCGGACCGCGTGTCCGCCGCCGGGTCGTTGAGAGACGTGAGGGGAAACTGAGCGCATGAACGCATCGCTGGCCGCACTGGCCTATCTGGTCGCCGGGGTCCTGTTCATCCTGTCCTTGCGCGGGCTGTCCAGTCCCGAGACCAGCCGTCAGGGCAATACCTTCGGCATGGTGGGCATGGCCCTGGCCGTCGGCGTGACCCTGCTGACGTTGTGGTGGACGCATACGCTGGATCCGCTGACGCTGGCCCTGATCGCGGGCGGGGTCATCGTGGGCGGCGGGGCAGGGGCCTTCATCGCCGCCAAGGTCAAGATGACCGACATGCCGCAACTGGTGGCCGCCTTCCACAGCCTGGTGGGCCTGGCCGCCTGTCTGGTCGCGGTCGGGGCCGTCTATGCGCCCGAAAGCTTTGGCATCGCGACCGAGGCCGGCGGCATCAAGACCCTGTCGATCATCGAACTCAGCCTCGGCGTCGCCATCGGGGCCATCACCTTCACCGGCTCGGTCATCGCCTTCGCCAAGCTGGACGGGCGGATGAGCGGGGCACCGATCATCCTGCCGGCGCGGCACCTGATCAACATCGGCCTGGCTCTGGCGCTGGTCTTCCTGATCGGCATCCTGATCGGCACGGGCGGGACGGCGGTCTGGGCCTTCTGGGGCGTGTTCCTGATCGCCCTGATCCTGGGTGCGACCCTGATCATTCCCATCGGCGGGGCGGACATGCCGGTGGTGGTGTCCATGCTCAACTCCTATTCCGGCTGGGCGGCGGCGGCCCTGGGCTTCACGCTGGAGAACATCGCCCTGATCATCACCGGGGCCCTGGTCGGCTCGTCGGGCGCGATCCTGAGCTACATCATGTGCAAGGGCATGAACCGCAGCTTCATCAGCGTCATCCTGGGCGGCTTCGGCGGCGAGGCGGCGGCGGCGGGCGGCGGCGCGGTCGAGACCCGTCCCGTCAAACAGGGCAGTGCCGAGGACGCCGCCTTCATCATGAAGAATGCGTCCAAGGTCATCATCGTCCCCGGCTATGGCATGGCCGTGGCCCAGGCCCAGCATGCGCTTCGCGAAATGGCCGACAAGCTGAAGGAGGAAGGGGTCGAGGTGAAATACGCCATCCACCCCGTCGCCGGTCGCATGCCCGGCCACATGAACGTCCTGCTGGCCGAGGCCAACGTCCCCTATGACGAGGTGTTCGAGCTGGAAGACATCAACGCCGAGTTCGCCACCGCCGACGTCGCCTTCGTCATTGGGGCTAATGACGTGACCAACCCGGCCGCCAAGACCGACCCGACCAGCGCCATCTACGGCATGCCCATTCTGGACGTCGAAAAGGCTGGCACCGTCCTGTTCATCAAGCGCGGGATGGGCAGTGGCTATGCGGGGGTCGAGAACGAGCTCTTCTTCCGCGACAACACCATGATGCTGTTCGCCGACGCCAAGAAGATGGTCGAGGGGATCGTGAAGGGGCTGTGAGGTGAAACGCACGCGTCTGAAGGTCTGCGCTGTCGTCGCGCTGGCGCTGACGCCTGCGGCTTGTTCGGCCTATCAGCACATCAGGGTAATCGGTGGGTTGGAACAGCCATCGGTCATTATGAGCGAGTCAGCGAATTCAGAGCGACCGGTACGTGCCTGCGTCGATTATCTAACGGTGTTTGAGCCTGGTCGGGGCAAGGGCTTGGACAGCGCCGTCTGGCGGGTTCGATCAGCGGATGATCGCTGTGTGGTTCTGAAGTCCATCACCTATGGCCAGACGCCGGAGGGCTTTGTCGTGGATACGCCTGCCCAGCCGCTGAGTGCGGATACCGTCTATGAGATCAGCGGACATGGCTGGACCGGTGGATGGATGCCTCGTGTTCCCTGGATAGGCGGCGACCGTGTCCGTTACAGCGACGGCGCATGGCGGTCTGTGGCATACTGAGTGCCAGCCGCTTACGACCTGTGAGGCGTCCATGACCTACGAAGCTAAGACCAAGCCCACCGATGCCGCCGTTGAAGCCTTCATCGACGCCGTCGATCATCCCGGCCGACGCGAGGACGCGCGTGCGGCGCTGTCATTGCTGAGCGAGGTCACCGGCGAGACGCCCGAGATGTGGGGGCCGTCCATCATCGGCTTTGGCCGCTACCACTACCGCTACGCCTCAGGCCGGGAAGGCGATGCACCGCTGGTCGGCTTCTCGCCGCGAAAGGCCAACACCGTCTTCTACATGGCTGCCTATGACGATGCGCGGGGCGACTTTCTGAATAGGTTGGGCAAGCACAAGTCCGGTCAGTCATGCGTCTATGTCAATCGCCTGTCGGACATCGATCTGGACGTGCTGCGCGAGATGGCGGTCTGGTCCGTCAGGTTCTTGCGCGAGCGATACCCGTCTGCAGGCTGAAGGCCCTATCGCGCGGTCTGCCGCGGCGCTATCACGCGCCCGTGAACGCCACCTCCATCCAGACCCCCACCCCGCATCGCCGTTTCGAGGCGCTGGATTCCCTGCGCGGGGTCTGTGCGATTCTGGTGGTGATGTTCCACATGCCGGTGGCCAGTCACTGGCGGGACTGGGGGCTGGTCCAGCACGGCTATCTGTTCGTCGACTACTTCTTCGTTCTGTCGGGCTTCGTCATCGCCCACGCCTATGCCGAGCGGCTGAGGACGCCGCGCGACGCAGGGCGGTTCATGGTGCGCAGGCTGGGGCGGGTCTGGCCTCTGCATGTCCTGATGCTCGCCGCCTTCATCGGGCTGGAGCTGGCGCGGCTGTGGTTCAGCATCGATGCGGCGACGCCCTTCACCCGCGACCGTTCGGTGGAGTCGATCTTCACCAACCTGCTGCTGATCCAGGCCTTCAACATCCATCCGTCCCTGACCTGGAACGGGCCGTCGTGGACGCTGAGCGTGGAGGTCGGCTGCTATGTGGTCTTCGCCGCTCTGCTGCTGCTGGCCCCGCGTCGTTGGCGCTGGATCGGGGTCGTGCTGGCCGTGATCGGGGCGGTGCTGGTGCTGTTGTTCGCGAAGCGCTGGATGAACACCACCTATGACCTGGCCTTTCCGCGCGCGGCCTATGGCTTCTTCTTGGGCTGCATGCTGCAGGGGCTTTGGCTGCGCATCCCGCGCCTGAAGGGTGGCGCGGCGACCCTGCTGGAGATCGCCGTCCTGCTGGCCATCGGCCTGTTCATCGCCTGGGCGACCGGTCCGGTGACGGTGGCGGTGACCCTGCTGTTCGTCCTCGGTGTCTGGGTCTTTGCGGGCGAGGAGGGGGCGGTGTCCCGCTGGCTGGACACCCGGCCCCTGATCACCCTGGGCCGGTGGTCCTTCTCGATCTACATGGTCCACATGTTCGTGATCGTGGTCACCCTGATCGTGGCGCGAAAGCTGGACTGGATGCCCGGCGGTCGCCGCATCGACTTCGGCTCGGTCTGGCTGAACGACCTGTTCGCCGTGGGTCTGTTCGTCGGCATCGTCGGACTGGCGCTGCTGGCGCACCGGTTCGTGGAAATCCCCGCCCAGCGCTGGATCGACCGCAAGACCAAGCCGTCGTCAGCTCGCTAGACCTTGCCGCCACGCGCTTCCAAGCGCCTTGCGATCAAACACTGCCAGCCAGATTACGGCGGCAAGACCGGCCAGGATTCTCAACGACCATGTGACGATCACGATGGCCAGTTGCAGCAGGATGATCGCCGCCTGAAGCGCCAGCGTGCCGAAATAGACGAGGAAGAAATACCCGCCCACAATCCAGAATGCGAAAACCATCACGCCGCCATGCGGAAATCTTCGGACGGGTCGAAGGCTGGCCGTGCCTCGTCCCACAGGGCGTCCTCGTCGGCATAGCGGGCCGACAGGCGGGCATCGATGACGTCGATAACCTGTTCTTCCAGACGGTCCCAGACGACGGCCAGCGCGCCCAGGCCATCCCCTTCGCAGGGCACGATCAGATAGCGGGACGAGGCGACTGCGGAAGCGGGGGCGAAGCGGCTGGCGATGCGGGTCATGGGGTCAACTCCGGTGGCGCGGGACTGCGTTGAGACTGACCATGAGACAGTGTTGCGTCAGAAACGGTCGTATGTCAGAAAAAAAATCATGAGACACGAGAAGGCCGGCATGATGATCGAACTGGCGCGCCGCATGGCCGCCAGTGCCGAAGGCCTGACGCTGGACGATATCGTGCGCGAGATGGACGTCGGGCGCCGCACCGCCGAGCGGATGCGCGACGCCATCCTGGACCTGTACCCTCAGACCGAAGAGGTCTCCGACTGGCCCCACAAACGTTGGCGCATCCGCGGCGGGTTGTCGGCCTTCGAACAGGCACCGACGGCCGAGGAACTGGTCGAACTGACGCGGGCCGCCCAGGGCCTTCGCGCTACCGGCGAGCCGGGGAGGGCCCAGGCGCTGGAAAGTCTGGAGCGCAAGCTGAAGTCGGCCATCCGCTCCACCACCCTGAACCGCCTAGCCCCTGATCTGGAGGCGCTGGTGCGGGCCGAAACGCTTGCGGTGCAGGCCGGGCCCCGCGCCTCCGCCGACGAGGCCGTGCTGGCCGAGGTGCGGCAGGCGGTGCTGGCGGGCCAGCCCCTGGGCTTCATCTACAGCCGTCCGGGGGCCGAGGCGCGCCGCCGCGTCATGACGCCCTGCGGCCTGATGTTCGGCCGCGCCAACTATCTGGTCGCCGCCGAGCCGGACAGCGGCACGATCAAGACCTTTCGCCTGGACCGGATGAGTGCGGTCAAGGCCGAGCCCGGCACCGCCACTCCGCCCGCCGACTTCGATCTTCAAGTCTTCGCCGGCCAGTCCTTCGGCATCTATCAGGACGCCATCGAGGATGTAGTGCTGAAGATCACGCCCGAGGGGGCCGCCGAGGCGCGCGTCTGGCGCTGGCACCCGACCCAGTCGCTGGAGGACCAGCCGGACGGCGGCGTCATCGTCCGCTTTCGCGCCTCGGGCATGCGCGAACTGGCCTGGCACCTGTTCAGCTGGGGCCAGCAGGTCCGCATCCTGGCCCCGGAGCGGCTGAAGACGGTCATGGCCGACGAACTGGCGGCGGCGCAGGCTGCCCTTGCCCAGCCCCAGACGTGAACCGGATTTAAGACGACGGCCCGCGCCCGACCACGCTAACGTCGGTCATCGAACCAGCAGGGGGATGATGCGTGAGCAGGCGGTTTTTGACATCTTGTGCAGCGGTAATCCTGACTGCCTCCGTCCTTGGTGCCTGTGCGACCCCGTCGCCGCCGGTCATCGCCCGGACACCCGGCAAGGCCCAGCCCGCCGCAGAGGTCGCCGTGACGCGCGACGGTGACGTCTGGACCGCCGACTATGTGTTCGCCGACGATGCGCCCGTCTGGGGCTTCGAGCGATCGACGGTAATCGAGGGCACGCGTGAGCCCTGGCGGCCGCGTGACTGGCAGGTGACGACGCCCGGCGTCGTGCTGGAGCGGGTCGGGGATCTGGACGTGCTGCGCAGCCTGGACGGTCGTCCCGTGCCGCGCCGGGTCAGCCTGCGCCTGACGCCCAGCAGCGACGATCTGGAGGCCGACTATTCGATCCTGAAGTTCACCGACGGCTCCGTGGCCATGTACAGCGGGGCCTTCGACGTCTTCCCGCTGCCGTCGCTGGAGGCCATCCCTGAAACGATGGAGCGTGGCACGGATCGCGAGTGGGGCGCGGTGCGGATCACCTGGACCGACCGGGCCGGGCCGGTCCTGCTCAAGGGGGAGCGGCTGGCCCAGGCGACGGCCCAGGACGCCAATGCCTATGTCCTGTTCGGCCAGGCACAGATGAAGGAAACCGACCGGCTGGTCACGGTGGTCGATCCCGAACTGCCCGCCTGGCTGGTCGCCACGATCGAGGACTTCGCCCCGCGCGTGATCGACTACTACGGCCAGAGGCTGGGGCCGGGCGAGACGCGCCGCCCCACCATCATGGCCACCTGGTACGGCCCCAATCCCACCCACACCAGCCTGAGCGGCAGCGTCCTGCCCGGATTGATCACGGCCAGTTTCGAGGGCAAGGCCCTGTTGACCGAGGAACCGGACATTCTGGCGCGGAACCGCTGGTTCATCGGGCACGAGGGCGCGCATTTCTGGCTGGGACAGACGGTGCGCTACGAGCGCGCGCGGGATTCCTGGATCACCGAGGGCGGGGCGGACCTGATGGCTGTCCGCGCGCTCAAGACGCTGGACCCGACCTATGACGCACAGGCCGAGCTTCAGCTGGAAGTCGATGACTGCGTCAAGCTGGGCACCCGGCCGGTCAGCGAGGCGGGGCGGCGCGGCGAACACCGCGCCTTCTACGCCTGCGGGGCCGTGTTCGCCCTGGCGGCGGAGGCGGCGCAGAGGCGGGCGACCGGCGGCGACTGGTTCGACTTTCTGAAGCCCCTCATCGACGACAGCCGCGAGGACGGCGTCCTGACGCGCGAGGAGTGGCTGGCGCATCTGACGGCGGTGTCGGGCGATGCCGAGCTGAGGGCGCGGATCGAGGTCCTGCTGGACAGCGGAGTTGCCGATCCGACGCCGGTCATCGTCTCGCTGTTCGAGCGCTCAGGCGTTGCCTACCGCCTGACGGAAGGGAAGATCGAGCTGATCTAGGTCGCCGCGAACGGATAGGGGCTGACCGACTTGGACCAGTCGTCGACCGTCAGGGGGCGATCCACGGGCGGTGCCGCGCGCTCGGCGCAGGGGTGGCGGTGGCACAGGCGGCAGGCAGGGCCAATGGGCGTGATCTCGGGCGCGGTCAGGTCGAGGCCGCGCGCGTAGGTAAGGCGGTGCGCATGCTTCAGCTCGCACCCCAGGCCGATGGCCAGGTCGTGGCCCTCGGTGAAGGCGTCGCTGCCCTGGCGATCAACGGTGCGGGCCAGGGTGAACCAGCGGCCCCCATCGGGCGTCTCGATGATCTGGGTGACGATCCGGCCCGGGGTGCGAAAGGCACTGTGCAGCCGCCAGCGCGGACAGGCCCCGCCGAACCGCGAGAAAGGAAAGCTGCCCGAGGCATAGCGTTTGGAAACATTGCCCGCCTGATCGACCCGCATCAGAAAGAAGGGCACGCCCCGCGCCGTCGGCCGCGACAGGGTGGTCAGGCGATGCGCCGCCTGTTCGTAGGACACACCGAACCGCGCCTGAAGTCGGGCCATGTCGTAGCCTGTCTCCTCCGCCGTGCGCTGGAATGCGCCATAGGGCATCAGGATGGCGGCGGCGAGCGTGTTGGTCAGAGCGACCTTCAACAGGCGGCGGGTGGCCTCGTCGGGCGCGGCGGCGGCCTCGGCCGTCGCCGTCAGTTCGGCCTCGTGCTCGGACAGCGCCAGCTGGAAGGCGACCGCGAAGGCGCGCGACGATGGCCCCAGGGTCTCGGACAGCAACAGGCGACGCCGGTGAAAATCGAACCGCCGCGTCCACTCCACCATGACTTCGGCGGGCAGGGTGCGCACGCTGAGGCCATGGGTCGATTGCAGGCGGGCGCGCACACGCGTCTCGAACGGTTCGCCCGGCGTGGCGGCGTCCAGAGCCTCCGCCAGCGTCTCGCCCAGCGTATCCAGTTCGGGAAAATGGTTGGCGCGGGCCTGAATATAGTCGCGGACCCAATCAGCCGGGCTGTCGTCATCACCGCCGGTCTCGGTCCGGTCTCGCGTCCGCCGATCGGCAAAGGCGCGGTACAGCCGCAGCAGGGCATCCGCCGCAGCAGGCTGATCCTCGGCCATCTGCACGATTTCGTGGCGCGGGACGCTCAGCCCCTGAAACAGGGGATCGGCAAAGGCCTCGGCCAGTTCCGCCTCCGACGCCGTGCCCCCCGACTGGCCCAGGGTGCGCAGATCGACGTCATAAGTGTCGGCCAGACGCAGCAGCAACTGGGCCGACACGGGTCGCTGGTTCCGCTCTATGTGGTTCAGATAGCTGGGGGAAACGCCAAGATCGGCGGCCATCGCCGTCTGGGTCAGCGCCAGGTCGCGCCGCAGCCGTTTCAGCCGCCCGCCCAGAAACAGTTTGCGATCCGCCGTCGTGTCCATATGGGCAGCATGTCACATCATGACTTAACAGCAAGTGTCATAGTGTGACTGTATGACTTCAATCTCGCGGCTCATCCTGTGTCATTCATGACTTCAGCGTGTTCTGTTGGCTCGACACCCGGCGCATCCGGCCGGACACCCTGAGCAGAGACCCAGACCATGACCACCTTCGCCGACCTGGTTCCTTCGCCCGCCGGCCGTTTCGACGGCATCGAGCGCCCCTACACGCCTGAGGATGTCCTGCGCCTGCGTGGCTCCGTGCCCGTCATCCACACCCTGGCCGAGCGCGGTGCCAATCGCCTGTGGGAGCTGCTGCACTCCGAGCCGTATATCAACGCCTTGGGCGCCGTGACCGGTAACCAGGCCATGCAGATGGTCCGGGCAGGCCTGAAGGCCATCTATCTGTCGGGCTGGCAGGTCGCCGCCGACGCCAACACCGCCGGGGCCATGTACCCGGACCAGTCGCTGTACCCGGCCAATGCCGCGCCCGAGCTGTGCCGCCGGATCAACCGCACCCTGCAACGCGCCGATCAGATCGAGCATGCCGAAGGCGGGGCCAAGCGCGACTGGTTTGCCCCCATCGTCGCCGATGCCGAGGCCGGTTTCGGCGGGCCGCTGAACAGCTTCGAGATCATGAAGGCCTTCATCGAGGCAGGGGCCGCCGGCGTCCACTTTGAGGATCAGCTGGCCTCCGAGAAGAAGTGCGGCCACCTGGGCGGCAAGGTCCTGATCCCGACCCAGGCGCATGAGCGCAATCTGGTCGCCGCCCGCCTGGCCGCCGACGTCATGGGCACGCCCACGATTACGGTCGCCCGCACCGACGCCGAAAGCGCCCAGCTGATCACCTCCGACATCGACGAGCGCGACCAGCCCTTCATCGACCGCGACAACCGCACGCCGGAGGGCTTCTTCCGCCTCAAGGAAGGCACCGGCCTGGATCACTGCATCGCGCGCGGCCTGTCCTATGCCAACATCGCCGACCTGTTGTGGTGGGAAACCAGCCACCCCGATCTGGACGACGCCAAGAAGTTCGCCGAGGCAGTCCAGAAAGAGCATCCCGGCAAGCTGATGGCCTACAACTGCTCGCCCTCCTTCAACTGGAAGGCCAAGCTGGACGACGCCACCATCGCCAAGTTCCAGCGCGAGCTGGGGGCCATGGGCTACAAGTTCCAGTTCGTGACCTTGGCCGGCTTCCACAGCCTGAACAACGGCATGTTCGAGCTGGCCGACGGCTACCGCGACCGAGGCATGGCGGCCTACTCAGAGCTCCAGCAGCGCGAGTTCGCCAATGAGGCCATCGGCTACACCGCCACGCGCCACCAGCGGGAGGTCGGCACCGGCTATTTCGATCAGGTCGCCACGGTGATCTCCAACGGCCAGTCCTCGACGACCGCCATGAAGGAATCCACCGAAACCGCCCAGTTCCAAGCCGCCGAATAGTCAGGAGACAGACCCATGGAACCGCTGCAACGCCCCCAGGCCATCATCGACTTCTGCCTGGCCCCACTGGACCTCGATCCCTCGAACGACGCCGCCACCGAGGTCCGCCGCCGCCTGGAGCATGTCATCAAGACCTTCCAGGCCAAGGCCCCCACGCCCGTCGCCGTCGACTTCTCGCGCATGCCCTCGCAGGTCATCAACGAGGCCGCCCACGGCTACGAATAAGACGGGTTTCGTCCCGCCGCCTGGCCCCGGTCAGGCGGCGAGGGCGGCCGTGCGGTGGGGCAGGGTGCTGACCAGTTGGATCAGCTCCGCCGCATCGAAGGGCTTGGCCAGATGCCGGTCTGCGCCCGCCGCGACACCGGCCTGGATGTGCTCGCTCAGGGCATTGGCGGTCAGCATGACGATCGGCGTGGGCTTGAGGCCCGCAACAGCCTCCCACTGCCGGATTTCGCGCGTCGCCAGCAGGCCATCCATGACCGGCATCTGCATGTCCATCAGGACGATGTCGAAGTCGGACTGGCGGAAGGCCTCGACGGCCTCGGCTCCGTTCTCGGTCTCTACCAGCTCGATACCGATCTGGGCCAGGATCATCTGGACCACCTTGCGATTTACGGGATGGTCGTCGGCCAGCAGCACGCGCAGATGACGGGATGTCGTCACTTCGGCCACGGGTGGCGCAACCGCAACCGGAGCTTCGGCCTTGGGCAGGGGCACGGTCAGGATGAAGGCGGAACCGCCACCCACTTCGCTCTCGCAGTCCAACTCGCCGCCCATCATGGCCGCCAGCTGATGCGAAATGGCCAGGCCCAGGCCCGAGCCGCCGAACTTGCGCGTGATGGCCCCGTCCGCCTGTTCAAACCGGCTGAACAGGCGGCTGCGCGTCTCCGCATCGAAGCCGATGCCGGTGTCCTCGACGGTGAAACGAACCATGGGCCGGCCCTCGCGGTCGGGCACCGGCAGGGCGGTCAGGGTGACCATGCCCCGGGCCGTGAACTTGACCGCATTCGACACAAGATTGGTCAGGATCTGCTTGATCCGCACCACATCGCCGACCACCCAGCCGTCCAGTTCAGGCGCGACCTCCACGATCAGGCGCAGGCCTTTTTCGCCGGCCATAGCTTCATACAGCTGCGCCGCCTCGCGCACGGCGCGTCCCAGGTCGAATGGCTCGGGCGTCAGCTCCAGACGCCCGGATTCGACCCGCGCCAGGTCCAGAATGTCGCTGAGCAGAACCTGCAGTGTCTGCCCCGATGACTGGATCAGCTGCAGCATTTCCTTTTGCTGAGCCGACAGGTCGGTCTGGGCCAGGGCCTGGGCCACGCCGATGACGCCGTTCAGGGGCGTGCGGATTTCATGGCTCATATTGGCCAGGAACTGACTCTTGGCGGTATTGGCAGCCTGGGCGGCATCCCGCGCCTCAGCCAGCGCCTGGGCGTCTCGTTTCAGGTCGGTGATGTCGTTGACCAGGGTGACGATGCCGCCCTCGGCGGTGGCGCGATCCTGCACTCTCAGCCAGCGACCGTCCGAAAGCTTCTGCTCGACCGTCTCGGACAGGCTGGCGCGGACCTTCATCCGCTCCTCGATCCACGCTTCATCGTCGCCACCCGTGTCGGGGTGCACGCCGGCTTTCAGATCCAGCCGCAGAATCTCACGGAAGGACATGCCGGTAACGAGCCTGGGTCCCACCTGGGGGTTGAGCTCGGCATAGCGGGCGTTCCAGAGGATGAGCCGATCACGCGCATCGTAGAACCCCATACCGTCAGGCATGGCCTCGATCGCTTCCCTGATCTGGGCAATGGCACTGTGCCGGGACCAATAGACCAGGCCGCCCAGAAAGCCCGCAATACCGATCCCCAGCGCAACCGAGCCGCGGACCCAACCGCTGACGATATTTTCGCCGACCAGATGGCTGGCTGGCACCGCCAGAGGATCGGGCACCAGTGTCACGGCACCCATGGTGATGAAATGGGAAAGCAAGACGCCCGTCGATGCCAGCAGGGCGGCAATCATTAGCTGCCTGACGCTCTTGTTATTGTTTTGCCAGGCCCCCGCACCTGTCACCAGAGCACTGACGACTGCGGCGATGGTGACGACCGACCAGTCGAGCCGGATCGCATAGCCCTGAACGAAGGTCGCCTTCAGGCTGAGGACGGCCATGACGACGAACAATACGGCCCCCGAACCACCGGCGACGGCGCGCCAGGGGGGCGTCTTGCCGCGGGTGGAGATCACATAGGTCGTGCACACTGATGTCAGGGCCGCCAGATAGGAGGCTATCACCAGTCCGACGTGGAAATGCAGCATGCCGCCGAAGTCGTAGCCGTTCATGGCCACGAAATGGGTCGTCCAGATCGTCAGGCACCCTACGACCAAGGAACCGAGACCCTTGGTTAGACGCCCGCGATGGGCCCCCTCCCGGGCGTCTGCCAGTAGCTTGAAGGCAATGGACACGCCGACAAAACAGATCAGCGCCGCCAACGCGGCCCATCGCCAGTCGTGATGCGAGACCAGATTGTCGAAAAACGTCAGCACTCGTCCCCCTGTCCGACAAGCGTGACAGGAGAAGGTGAAAAAAAGGTGCGGACCTAGGCTGTAGCGGGCCGCGCAACGACTACGGGCAGCGAGCGGCCCAGAACTCTTACGGGATTGATCTGACGATCATCGCGACGCACCTCGAAATGCAGATGCGGGCCGGTCGAACGGCCGGTCGAACCCACCAGGCCGATGCGCTCACCATCACTCACGGCGGTGCCAGAGGCGACGTCGACCCTGCTGAGATGGCCGTACAGGGTCGTCATGCCATTGGGATGCCGAACCTCGATAAACCGACCATAGCCATTGGCATCATACCCCGTCCGCATCACGACGCCTTCGCTGGCGACATAGACGCTGGTGCCCATCGGTGCAGCGATATCGACACCGTCGTGGTGGCGCGCCGCCGCTTCGTCGGCCAGACGACGCAGGCCAAAGGGCGAGTTGATCGCATAGCCGCGCACGGGCTCGGAAAAGGCGATCAGCCGGGTCACGGGGCCGGGCGCCTGCACAACGGCCGTTGTCTCAGTGACTTCCGGGGCTAGTACGGCTTCGACCTCAGTCTGCATGGCAGGGGGCAGGGGGGCTGCGGCAGCAGCGAAGACAGCCACACTGGCCAGGATGGCCAGTTGGCTGGAGTGGATCAGGAAAGACCGGGCGGTCAGCATCAGGCGTCGCATGGGCGGCGTCGGCTCCGTCTGGCTCTAAGAGCGGTTGGGGTGCCGACGGGCCGCAAACCTCAGGCGACGCTCTCGGTCGGCGACCGGGAAGGCCGCCTTTCTAAGACTCCGTGGGGCGACTTTGGGGCGTCCGTAGCGGCAGGTCGTCGCAGGCATGGAACACAAAAGGGGCGCACGACCCGAAGATCGCGCGCCCCTTGTTCAAGTTCGAAAGGTGCTACTGGAGCGGCAGTTTCAACGTTATCGCCCCGACATGGCTGTCGGCACTGTCACCGAAGCGGCCACGATAGCCCGCCGACATCCGAAACGGTCCGACGTCCGCTTCCACGCCGGCAGACGCCATCAGAGAGCCCCCGAACGGATCGTCGAACGAACGCGACAGGATCTGGGCCGGATTGCCGGCGATGCCGACCCGAACGTCGTCGCTGCTGTCACCGAAGGTGTCGCGATAGCCGCCCTCGACATAGAAGTTGACGTCGTCCCCTCCGCCTTCGGCCCTCAAGGAGACTTCGCCGCTGGCGGCGGCCACCGTGCGGTCCTGATAGGCGTATTCAGCCGCGAAGCCCGTTTCGTTGTAGGCATTCACGTCCGTCGATACGTAAGACAGGGCCGCGCGCGGCGAGATGGCGATGCCGCCCATGTCGAACCACAGACCTGCCTGAACCTTGGCCCCCAGGCTGCCGCCGTCGGTCTCGCCCATGTGCACGATCGGGGCCAGGGACGTTAGGCGCGAGATGTCGTCATACTGGTCGATCGAGCCGCCTGCAGTCGCGTTCAGGAACATGTCCCCCATACGCCAGCCGGCATAGGCGTCGATGGCATAGGAGCGTACGTCGAACTGCATGGCCCCGGCCTCGACCTCGGTCTCGCGCAGGGTGGCGGTGAAACCGTACCGGGCGGTGGGCGATGCGACATAGTCCAGACCGGCCCGACCGCCCCAGCCTGTGGCGTCGGCAGAGGCGATGCTGCCGCGCGCATCTGTCTCGACGCTGTCGGCGATGACGGCAAAGGTCATATGGGTCCCTGGCACCCAGGGTGCATAGCCGGACACCATCTCTCCCGTCAGGTCTAGCAGGTCCTGGCGCTGGCGGAAGCCGGTCTCGGCCTGGACCGTCGATTGGGCACCGATGTCGCCGTAATACAGGTAGTCGTTGGCCAGTTGCGCCAGCAGACGGTGGCCTGCGGCGGTCGGGTGAACCCCGTCCCAGTAAAGGTAGCCATCGGGATTGGCGCAGACGCTGACCCCCGTGAAGCAGCTATCCGTCACATTGGTCAGGCCGAACCGGCCCGGGTTGGCCCTCAACGGATCGCTGATCTTGTACAGGTCCATCAAGATGATGTTGCTGCCCGGCCGAGCCGCAGCCGTCGTGAACAGGTTGGAGAGCAAGGCGCTGTTGAACGTCGTGCCCGAAAAATCCGCCAGGGCCGATCCGGCCGGACCGACCAGAGGATTTGTAGCTGCGAACTGTGGCGTAATGCCCAGACGCGGCAGATTGCTGACCAATATGGTCCCTGCGCCAGCCTGCGCGATGCTGTTGACGATCACATTGATGTCGCTGGCGGCCGACACCGCGACCGCTTGCATGGTGCTTTGCGCCGTCAGCGGATTTGCCGCGGCACCAGGGAATGCCTGGAAGATGTTGTTCGCCCCGCCCAGGACGCTGACTAAGTCGTTGGCTCCAAAGGTGCCGCCCGCGCCGGTATAGGCGGCCAGCTGGGCCCGCATGCCTGGAGGGGACGCGGCAAAGTCTGTCCGCGCACCGCCGAAGGCATAGTTGACGCTGCCGGTCACCGGGGCACCCGCCGTGAAGCGCCCGGCGTTGAAACCCAGCAATTCTGTAAAGACGGGACCATTCGAGAAGCGACCCTGGAAATAGGGTGCGGGCGGCTGGCCCGTCAGGGCGAACAGATTGCCGTTGTCGCTCAGGCTGTCGCCGAACACGACCAGGCGATTGTAGGTCTGGGCCTGGGCAGCGCCGGCGGCGGCCCCGAAAGCGGCGACGGCCAGTGCGGCCGCGCAGGCGTTGCGCAGAAAACGAGACATGTTGATCCTCCCTCGGCCGTCATCATGCGACCGTTGAGGGGGACTGTGCGCCCCTTCGCGCAGGACGCAAGATGCCGCTGCGTCAGCTTTCAGTGCAACATTCGAAAGCGCAGCGTTCCGGCAACACTCTTCAGGGCACGGAGCGCTTCGGGATCATAGTCGCGGTCCACGTCGGTGATGACATAGCCGGTGCGCTCGTCCGTCTTCAGATGTTGTCCCAGGATGTTCAGCCCGGCAGCGGCCAGCTCGCGATTCAGTTCGGCCAGGACGCCCGGTTGATTGGTGTGGATGTGCAGGATGCGGTGCGCGCCGGACACCTCGGCCAGTTGGACGTTGGGCAGATTGACGCAGAACGTCGTGTCGCCCCGGTTCAGATACCCCAGCAGTCGTTCGGCCGCGAACTCGGCGATGGCCTCCTGCGCCTCCTCGGTCGAGCCGCCGATGTGGGGCGTCAGGATGACGTTCTTCAGCCCCATCAACGGACTGTCGAACGGGTCGGCATTGGTGCGCGGCTCCTCGGGGAAGACGTCCAGCGCCGCCCCGCCGATCCGGCCCGCGCCGATCGCCTGGGCCAGGGCTCCGATATCAACGACATGGCCGCGCGACAGGTTCAGGAACAGCGTTCCCGGCTTCATGGCCTGGAACTGCGCCGCGCCGATCAGGGCGGTGTTGTCGGTCCGGCCATCCACATGCAGCGACACGACATCGGCCTCGCTCAGCAGGGCCTCCAGCGAGCGCATGCGCCGCGCATTGCCCAGCGCCAGTCGCTCGGACAAATCGTGGAAGATCACCCGCATGCCCAGCGCCTCGGCCAGGACCGACAGCTGCGAACCGATGGCCCCATAGCCGACGATGCCCAGCGTCTTGCCACGTAGTTCGCGCGAGCCGTCGGCGGATTTGTTCCACTGACCCTGGTGCATCGCAGCAGACTTGTCGGCCACGTCGCGCATCAGGGTGATGGTCAGGCCGATGGCGAGCTCGACCACGCTGCGGGTGTTGGAATAGGGGGCATTGAACACCGCCACGCCGCGCACCGAGGCCGCCTCCAGATCGATCTGGTTCGTCCCTATGCAGAAGGCGGCGACGGCCATCAGCCGGTCGGCCTGTTCCAGGACCCGTGCGCTGACCGTGGTCTTGGAGCGAATGCCCAGGACGTGCACGCCCTTGAGGGCCGCGATCAGTTCGTCCTCGTCCAGCGCGCCCTTGCGGGTCTCTACCGAATAGCCTGCCTCTTCCAGTCGATCGACGGCGGCGGGGTGGATGTTTTCCAGCAGCAGCATGCGAATACGACTGCGGGGATAGGACCAGCGCCCGGCCAGACCCTCGGCATGCAGCAGTTCGTCCATCGACGGGGCCTCGGCATCCGCGACCTCGACCACCCGATCGCGCCGCACGACCTCGGTATAGGCATAGAAGCGGTCGGCGGCCCCAGCCAGCTTGACCTCGGCATCGTTCCAGCCATCGCCGGCCATGACGATGGGGCGAGGGAAGGCTTGCGACGCAATGACCCTGGGCTTGCCGTCGGCGTGCGCCAGGGGGTTGGCCTCGTCCACCCCGGTAATCCGGCCCGAAGCGTCATAGGTCAGGTCGTTGCACAGGACCCGTTCCGGCGGGATTCCCAGCCGCTCGGCGATCGGGGCGATGATCTCCCGAAAGCCGCCGGACAGGATGACGATGCGATGCGCATTCTCCCGAAAGAAGCGCAGGTTGCGCCGCACCGACGGCGTGCCTTCGTCGAGAATACGGTCGGCCAGCGTCTGAACGTGATCTCGGGTCAGAGGCAACAGGGCCAGCCGCTGCTTGAGCGCGTCGCCGAACCCGATCTGCCCGTTCATGGCCTGGTCGGTCAGGCGCGCGACCTCGGCGCGGATCGTGTCGGCTCCGGGATGATCGGCCAGGGCAATGTCGGCCAGAGCTTCAAGCGTCTCGATCCGGACCAGCGTCGAATCGAAGTCAAAAATAAGGGTCGCGGGATCGGCCATCCCGCGACCTTGTCTCACCTTCGCAAGTGCAGCAACCGCTTAGGTCGCCGTAGTTCTAGAAGCGGCCCAGCTTGCGGATCTTGCTGTCGGGCTGCTGGGTGTCATAGGCGGCGGCGGCGATAGCAGCCGCGACGGTTATCAGGGCGAGAATGGCCCCGCCTTCCTTGGCATGATCGCGGGCATAGTGGCCAGCGTCGCTGGCGTAACGTCGCGCCGTCTTGCCGTGCTTCTTCAAGGCCTTGCGCGAGGTGCGGCGGGTGTCGTCGAACCAGCGGCTGGAGCGGTGACGTGCTTCGTCGGTGAAGTCGTGGGCCCGTTCGCCGGCGTCGGACAGGGTGCTGTGGACGGTGTCGGCCAGGCCGCCGAAGCGACCGCGCAGGCCGTCAGTGTCGATCCAGCCGCGCGGATCGAACCGCTCGCGCAGACGCTCGTAGCGCGTCGGGCCCGAGCGCTGGTTCAGCAGGATGGCGGCGATGCCGATCCCAGCCAGCACGGCGACCACGCCGCCGGTGATGCCCGGGTGTTTGCGGATTTCGTCGAGGGGGGAAAACTGCTGGTCCATGAAATGTCTGCCTTTTCGTGGGCGACGCCTGGGACGTCGAAACTCGCGAAACGCCCGTTCCGCGTTGCAGCAAGAGCGAACCACGCGGAAAGAGGTTCCCCGATATGGTCAAGGTTTTCGGCATGAAAACCGTTGCGATGCGGCAGGCCTTACGTTTGCCGCCGGGTCTTCCTATCTTGGCGTCCTTCCGACATTTGCCTTTCTCGACCAAAGGAGCCGTCGTGACCGATCACGCGCCCCACACCGCCGTTTCGCCCGTCCGCGACGACCTGGCCGCCGCCTTCCAGATCGAGGGCTGGCCCGTGCGGGGTCGCCTGGTGCGTCTCGGCGAGACCATCGACACCATTCTGGCCGCCCATGACTATCCCGAGCCTGTCGCCGCCCTGCTGGGCGAGGCCTGTGCCCTGGCCGCGCTGGTGGGTTCCAGCCTGAAGTTCGAGGGCCGTCTGATCGTTCAGGCCCAGGGCGACGGGCCTGTGCGCTATGTCGTGGCCGATTACGACACCGACGGCCGCATGCGTGGATATTGTCGGTTCGATGCCGATGAGGTCGCTGCGGCGTCTCAGGGCTTCTTGCGGCCAGGCGCGCGGGCATTGCTGGGGCAGGGCGTTTTTGTCATGACCCTGGACCGCGGCCCCGACTTCGAGCGCACCCAAGGGATCACGCCCATCGAGGGTGAAAGCCTGTCGCTGGCCGCCGAACACTATTTCCAGCAGTCCGAACAGATCCCGACCAAGGTGCGCCTGGCGGTTGGCGAAGTCTCGACCGAAGCGGGCCGCAGCTGGCGCGCGGGCGGCGCGCTGATCCAGCTGATCGCAGGCGACGAGGCGCGGGGATCGACTGAAGAGGCCTGGGACCGCAGCCGCGCCCTGTTCCAGACTCTGGCTGACGACGAACTGCTGGACCCCACCATTACGCCAGAGACTCTGCTGTTCCGTCTGTTCCATGAGGATGGTGTGCGGCTGGAGGACGCCCGCGCCCTGGTGGCCGAATGCCGCTGTTCAAAGGGCCGCATCGCCGGTGTCCTGACCTCCTTCACGCCCGAGGAGCGTGCCGACATGGTCGAGGCTGATGGCAAGATCCGCGTCACCTGCGAATACTGTGCGACCGTCTATGAGCTGGAGCCGGAAGAGGTGGTGGCGGGCTGAAGTGCGGCGGGCGGAGAGGCGGTCGTCGGTCCCAACGCCAGCACGCCATCGAACGCGCCTTCCTCATGCGGTGCCAGAATGATGCCGCGTGCCTCGGCGTCGTGGATTTCCCGGTCCGTATGCGGGCCGCAAATCTGGCGGCACCCCCAGCTGCCACCACCCTGCTGAGGCGTGTTCAGGGTCAGGGTGTCGGGGCCGTAAAGATGGCTGGCAGCAGGCAGGCCAACCTCAGGCCAGTCGGCGAATGGCAGTTTGCGTGCATGTAGATTGCCGACCAGAATGAAGATGCGCGCCTGTGGACGGTCGACCAGTGGACGGCTCATGCCATAGGCCATCTCCAGCTCCCACCAGCCTTGGTCGCGCCCGGTGATCACTGACATCCGGGCCGCGAAGGGTCGCAAGGCGATGTCATGGCCAGCCTGTTTCAGTCGCCAGAAGCCGATGATCATATCGAACATGGCCTGGCTGTGCCGACCGTCATCGCGGCGTGGATCACCGAAATCTCCAGCTTTGAGAAAGCGCGTAGCCGTCGCCTCGTCAGGTGCCGCCATGACGAAATCCAGCAATGGCTTGTCCGTCTCGGGCAGCTCCAGACCCACCGACACCGGACCCTGACGCGCTGCCTCACAGACAATCGACAAGAACGCGGTGGGAGTCTCGACCGTGCCGTGTGTTTCGCCGACGACGATGATGCGCTCCGGTCGCTCCAGCAGTGCGGGTGTGCCTTGCGGCGCATCGCAGGGTGACTGGCTCGACAGCAAGGCCGCAGCGAATAGCGCAATCATGAGAACCCCCGTCCACGCAGCCAGCGCTGCCCGACAACTATGGGTGGGCGAGATTGTGGCGGACGCATGACCATGAGTTCATTTGAACCGACCGCAGCTGTCGGACATTAAGCCCGGCCATGATCCTCAGTTTCTTGTCCGCTTTGACCTTGTCCGCTGCGCCGCTGATGGAGCCTGCGCCGCCCTGTCGGTTTGCAGGCGGGGTGCGCAGCTGGACGGCTCAGGCGCTGGGGGCCTGGGATCGGCTGGATCGCGAGCGGCTGCGCATCGCCCAGCCAGTGACGCCGGTCATGACCCTGTTCGATGCACGCTGCGCCTATACCCTGACCCCTGATCGGCGTGGTGACTTCCGTGTGGGCCTGCGACGCTACTCGGCCCAGGCCAGCGCTCATGCGGGGCAGGTGGCCCTGCCGGACGGCTCATCTGTGCCGGCCACGCGCCTGGCCTTCGTATCTCCGACATCGGACGGGGGCATGTTCTTCATTATGGCCCTGCCTTCGCTGTGGCAGGCAAACGGCTCGGAGCCACGCGATTGGCGGCTGCTGTCTATGGTCGTCTTCATGCATGAGTTCGCCCATACCCAGCAAGGTCTGGGCCTGGGGCGTCGGGTCGATGATTTGCTGACGCGCGGTCTGCCCGAGGATGCCGACGACGACATCGTCCAGGATCGGTTCGGTGCCCGCGCTGGCTACCAGGCTGCCTATGAGGCCGAACGCGACCTGTTTTACGGTGCCGCCACGGCCCCGGGAGCCGAGGGGGCGCACACTGCCCTGTCGCAGGCTGCACAGCGGATGGGCCAGCGTCGTGAGCGGTGGTTCACCGGCGCGGATACCGTCTACGCCGAGGCTGACGATGTCTTTTTGACGTTGGAAGGCACCGGCAACTGGGCCGCCTGGACGTGGCTGACTGATCCCCGCGGCGGGCGGTTGTCGCCTGACGACGCAACCACCTTTGTCCGGGGTGGTCAGACGCAGTGGAGCCAGGATCATGGTCTGGGCATCATGCTGGCCCTGGACCGCGTCAGCCCAAACTGGCCTGCCATCGCCTTCGCGCCGCGCGGCGTTACGGCGGACGAACTGATCGCGCGGGCCTTAGTGCGTCAGTAGGCGATGGCGATACCATCCTTGCGCATCTCGGTCGCCGCACCATAGGTCCAGGGGCCGCGTTCGTTGATCTGTCGTACCACGTTCTGATAGCCGCCGAAGCCGCCGTCAGGCGGACCCAGCACCCAGCCCATCTGCTCCAGCGCCCGTTTGGTGGCCTCGGGAACGCCGGTCTCGAGGTGCAGGACGCCGACGCCCTGCGCCGGCTGCCCGGTCGGCTCGGACGAGCCGTAGTGCTGCCAGCGCGGGCTGTCGCCGGCCTCCTGCGGGTCCAGGCCGTAGTCGACCATGTTGATGATGATCTGAGCCTGGCCCTGCGGCTGCATGCCGCCGCCCATGACGCCCATGGCCATCCAGGGCTCGCCATCCTTGCAGGCAAAGCCGGGGATGATGGTGTGGAAGGGCCGCTTGCCCGGCGCATAGAGATTGGGGTGGCCGTCGGTCAGGGCGAACAGCTCGCCCCGGTCCTGGAACATGAAGCCCAGGGTCTGGCCGTCCACACCGTCGGGCACCAGGCCGGAGCCCATGCCGCGATAGTTGGACTGGATCCAACTGACCATCATCCCGTCCTTGTCCGCCACGCTGAAATAGGTGGTGTCACCTTGCGTGGGCGCATCGCCGGGGAAGACGCGGTCCATGACCCGGTCGGGCCGGATCAGGCGGGCGCGCTGGATGGCGTATTCCTTGGAGTTTAGCCACTCGACCGGCGTGCGGCTGAACCGTTCGTCGGCGAACCATTTGGCCCGATCCTCGAAGGCCAGTCGCTTCGCCTCCGCCTGGTGGTGGATCGATGCGGCGGACTGAAAGCCCATGCCCTTCAGATCGAACTGCTCGCAGATGTTCAGGATCTGGTTGGTCGACAGCCCCTGTGTGTTGGGCCCCAGGCCATACACCTCGACACCGCGATAGGTGGTGCGGATCGGCTCGACCCATTCGGTGCGGTGCGCGGCCAGGTCGGCGCGGGTCATCCAGCCTCCGATACGTCGGAAATAGGCCTGCATCTGATCGGCCAGCGGTCCGTCATAAAAGGCGTCGCGCCCGCCCTCGGCGATCAGACGATAGGTGCGGCCCAGGTCCGGATTGGCGAAGACCTCGCCGACCCGGGGTGTGCGGCCGCCCGGTGCGTAGACGCGCTTCCTGTTCTCGTTCTCTTCGATCAGGGCAGCGCGGCGGTCGAAGCCGGCCATGCCGCGCTCCAGGTACCAGGCGATCAGCTGGGGCATGGGCACGCCCTGTTCGCACAGCTCGGCGACGGGCAGCAGAACATCCTTCCACGGCAGCTTGCCGTACTGCTGATGCGCGCTCCACCAGGCGTCGACGGTACCGGGCACATTGACTGTCACCGCCCCGACCGCGGGCAGATAGCCGTCGACAGCCTTTGAGCGCGCCGTCGCCAGCGACAGCCCTTGCGGGCTGTTGCCCGAGCCGTTGAAGCCGACGACCTTCCGCTGAGCCGGGTCCCACATCATGCAGAAGGCATCGCCGCCAATGCCGTTGGCCACCGGCTCCAGAAAACCCAGCGCCGCATTGATGGCGATGGCCGCGTCAATGGCCGAGCCGCCGCGCTTAAGCGTCTCGATCCCGATCAGGGTCGCGGTCGGATGCGCCGTCGCCGCTGCGCCATTGGCCCCCCAGACGGTCGAGCGCCCGACGAACTTCACCCCGCTGTTGCGGTCGCCGGGGCCGATGCCGGCATACGGATCGACAGGACGGGGTCGGGGCGGTGGGGTTGCTGCAGGCACCTGAGCCTTTGTCTGCGACCACGCCTGAGCGTGCCCTGCGCTTGCACCAGCAATCAAGGCTCCTGCGGGCAGGGTCGAAAGAAAGGTCCGACGGCGCATAAGGCAGGCTCCCTGAAGTCAGGGTTCGAACCGTATAGCGTTCGCACGACTTGTGAAGCGCCCTCGGTCCTGCCGGATCAGCCGGTCCGCCAGTCGCTCAGCACACTGCCGTCCGTATCCTCGAAGGCGACACGATCCAGCTGCACTGCTGCGATACACACAGGGCGCTGGTCCACGCTGCTGGCGCGGCAGCGTATGGCCCGGCCATCCGGGAAGGCGGTGAACCGGCCCTCCAGCACCAGCCGGTAGCCTCCCGTGTGCGGGGGCGGGGGTTGGTCCCCCTCACCACGAATGGTGAAGCTGTAGGCCCGACCGTTGCGACGATCCAGACGCGATCCCTCGGGCTCGAATACGGCGGCCAGGCCTACGGTCTGCGGCGAACTGACAGCTGCGGGGCCGGCCGGGGTCTGGTCCGCGCGAACCTGCGGACAGCTGTCGGCACGCAGCCAGGGCCGGGCGAGCCATATCCCTTCGGCCGCCTCCCAGATCGGATCTTCGCCTGCGACGAGCGCGGTATCCGTCCAGTCGCCGGGCGTCAGTGTCAGGCGCTGTGTCTGGCCGTCCTCGCTGGCCGACCAGCCGGCCAGGCCATCGCTGACGACAGCCGTGGACGGTAGGGGACCACCGCAACCGAAGGCCTGACGGATCATGAAGCGACGCCCCACCAGGGTGTCCTGGCCTGACAGCGAAGCCCCGCTGGCATAGGCCGCAACGGCCGTATCGACGGCGGCCAGAAATCCCGCACGATCAAAGACGATGGGCGTGGCCGCAACCGTGATCGGCGCGGGGGCTGGCGCAGGCGTCGGCACTTCGACTGGCGCTTCAGTCTTCCGGTCGCAGGACGCCAGTCCCATAACCAGGCTGGCGGCGGCGAGGGCGAACAGGGGAGAGCGAAGACGTAGGGGCGGTCTGGGCATGCAACCACCCTAGCACGTCAAACGCTTTCGTGTGGACCCGCGTCCGCCTTATGGTTGACGCCGTGGGTCTGCGGGGGCAGCAGAGCGTATGAATTTCGATCAGATTGCCGCTCTGGTGGTCCTCGTCGCCGTCATCGGCGCGTTGATTCATGGGAAGCTCCGCGCCGACGTTGTCGCCCTGACGGGTGCGGCGGCGCTGCTGATCATGGGCGTCGTGCGGCCGGTCGAGGTGCAGGGGGCTTTTGCCAGCCCGGCGGTCATCGCCCTGGCCGGTCTGTTCGTGATCGCCTACGCCATCGAGGTTACGGGCCTGCTGGGTCTGCTCATTCGTCAGGCTTCGGCCCTGGCAAAGAGGGTCGGCGCGCGCGGGATCTGGATGGTCATCGGCATGTGCGGTGCCGTCGGAGGCTTTCTGAACAATACGCCCGTCGTCGTCCTGGCCGCGCCGGTCATCCGCGACGTGGCCGAATCGCTGAAGCTGTCCCCGAAGCGGTTCCTGATGCCCCTCAGTCACGTCAGTGTGCTGGGCGGGCTGCTGACGCTGATCGGTACCTCCACCAACCTGCTGGTCAACGACATGGCGCGCAACGCAGGCCAGCATGTCTTTACCCTGTTCGAGATCACACCCGTCGGCCTTAGCATCGCCCTGGTCGGCGGACTGTGGCTGTATTTCGTGGGCGCGAGGCAACTGGGTCGCTCAGTGGCCGAAGACGAGGCGGAACGCGCCCGCCAGGCCGAGATGGAAGAGGCGCGTCGTCTGGAAGCGGAGGCGGCCGCCAGCAAGCGCCGGCGAATCCTGCCGTTCGGCCTGCCCCGGCTGGGCGAATCCCGCAATCAGTCCGATGGCTCCGGCGATGCCCATCTGGGGGACGTCACCCTGTTCGGTGCGGCGGATCGACCGTTCGTTCTGAAACAGGCCATGATCGCCCTCGGCGTCTTCGTGATCGTCATCCTGTCGGCGGCCATGGGCTGGGCCCCGATCGCGGCCTCCGCCTTTGCCGGGGCGGTCGCCCTGATCCTGCTTCGGGTCATCACGACCGAGGAAGCCTATGCTGGATTGCGTCCTGAAATCCTGCTGCTGATCGCGGGCATGGTCGTTGTCGGCACGGCTATCGAAGTGACGGGCCTGGCCTCGGCGGGGGCCGAACGGCTGATCGATGTGATCCGGCCACTGGGGCCGCTGGGTGCGCTGATCGTACTCTATGGCGTAACCCTGTTTGCGACCGAACTGCTGTCCAATGCCACGGTGGCGGTGCTGATCACGCCGGTCGCGGTGGCCCTGGCCGAGAGCCTGGGCGTCGATCCCCGGCCGTTTCTCGTCTGCGTCATGATGGCCGCGTCGGCGGCCTTTGCCACGCCGTTCGGCTATCAGACCAATGTGCTGGTCTTCAACATGGGTGGCTACAGCTACATGGACTTCGTGCGGATCGGCATCCCGCTAAACCTGATCACCTGGGCCGCCGCCATGGTGGCGATCCCGATATTCTTCCCGTTCTGATCGCGGCTCAGCCGCCCAGATCCAGCGAATAGCCCGCCGAACGCACGGTCCGGATCGGGTTCACCGTGCCTTCGACGTTCAGCGCCTTGCGCAGGCGCCCGACGTGGACGTCGACGGTGCGGGCCTCGACATAGACGTCACTGCCCCAGACGGAATCCAGCAGCTGTTCGCGGCTGAACACCCGGCCCGGATGCTGCATGAAGTGGTCCAGCAGGCGGAACTCGGTCGGGCCGAGGTGGATTTCATTTCCCGCGCGGCGGACGCGGTGGGCCACGCGGTCGATGACGATGTCGCCGTGATTGATCCGGTCATCGGCCAGTCCGGGACGGATGCGGCGCAGCACGGCACGGATGCGGGCCGTCAGCTCGGTCATGGAGAAGGGCTTGGTCAGATAGTCGTCGGCCCCGGTATCCAGGCCCCGGATACGGTCGCTCTCCTCGCCCCGTGCGGTCAGCATGATGATCGGCAGGTTGCGGGTCTCGGCCTTGCCCCGGATGCGGCGGCAGACCTCGATGCCCGACAGCTTGGGCAGCATCCAGTCCAGCAGGACCAGATCGGGCAGCCGTTCGTCGATCTGCAGCATGCCTTCCTCGCCGTCGGAGGCGACCACGACGTGGTAGCCCTCTTTCTCCAGATTGTACGACAGCAGGGTCGCGAGCGCGTCCTCGTCTTCCATCACCAGAATATAAGGCTGCACGGCGTATTCTCCGGTCTAGCGGGGTCGTCTAGTTGGGGCCGACGTCGGCACCCGGCTGGTCCTCGGGATTCCAGCGGGGACGTTCCCCGGTGAATTCCTGGCCCGTGATCTCGTAGTAGATGGTCTCGGCGATATTGGTGGCGTGGTCGCCGATGCGTTCAAGGTTCTTGGCCATGAACAACAGGTGGGTACAGGCGCTGATCGTGCGCGGGTCGCCCATCATGTATGTCAGCAGCTCGCGGAACAGGCTGTTGTAGTGCTCGTCGACCTCGTCGTCGGTGTTCCAGACGGCGATGGCGCGGTCGATCTCGCCGGCGGCGTAGGCATCCAGCACGTCACGCAGGCGCATCGACACCAGCTTGCCCATTCGCTCAATGGAGCGGGTCAGGGGCTGCATCGGCTCGCCCTCGGCCAGGATCAGGGCGCGTTTGGAGATGTTCTTGGCCAGGTCGCCGGTCCGTTCCAGATCGACGGCCAGCTTCATCGCCGCCAGGGCCCGGCGCAGGTCCGAGGCCACCGGCTGGCGCAGCGCGATCAGGCGGATGGCCTTCTTCTCGATCTCGCGGTGCATGGCGTCCAGCTTGGCGTCACGCTCGACGACCGCGCGGGCCAGGGCCACGTCGCGGCGGGCGACGCTGTCGACGGCGTCGGCCACCTGTGCTTCGGCCAGGCCGCCCATCCGCGCGACCTCTGCCGTCAGCTGGTTCAGCTCGTCTCCATACGCCTTTACAGTGTGCTGGTTCATCAGCCGAAGCGTCCCGTGATGTAGTCCAGCGTGCGCCGTTCGCGCGGATTGGTGAAGATCTCTTCGGTATCGCCGGTCTCGACCAGACGGCCCATGTGGAAGAAGGCGGTGCGTTGTGACACGCGCGCGGCCTGGGCCATGGAGTGGGTGACGATCACGATGCAGTAGCGCTCGCGCAGTTCGTCAATCAGCTCCTCGATCTTGGCCGTGGCAATGGGATCCAGGGCCGAGCAGGGCTCGTCCATCAGAATGACTTCTGGCTCGACTGCGATGGCGCGGGCGATAACCAGACGCTGCTGCTGACCGCCTGACAGGCCGGTGCCGGGCGAGTGCAGGCGATCCGCGACCTCTTCCCACAGGCCGGCACGCTTCAGCGAGGCCTCGACGACGACGTCCAGCTCGCCCTTGGTGGAGGCCAGGCCATGGATGCGCGGACCATAGGCGACGTTTTCGTAGATGGTCTTGGGAAAGGGATTGGGCTTCTGGAACACCATGCCGACGCGGGCGCGCAGCAGGACTGGATCGACCGCGCGGGCGTTGATGTCCTCGTTGTCCATCTCGATCCGACCGGTGACCTTCGCCCCCGGAATGGTGTCGTTCATGCGGTTCATGGTCCGCAGGAAGGTCGACTTGCCACAGCCCGACGGGCCGATCAGGGCCGTGACCGTCTTGTCGGGAATGTCCAGCGAGACATCGAACAGGGCCTGTTTCTCGCCATAGAAGACCGAGACGTCACGGGCGGCGATCTTGGTCGGGCCCACGGGTGCGCTGCCGTGCACGACGGGCGGGGCACTCATGACGGGCGTGCTGCTGGCGGGGGCACTTTCCGTGCCGTCAGGTGCGCGAAAGATGTTGAACTTCATAACACTACCACCGGCGTTCAAAGCGCCGACGCAGGATGATCGCGGCGGCATTCATGATGATCATGAAGGTGAGGAGGACCAGGATGGCCGCAGCCGTCCGTTCGTGGAAGGCGCGTTCCGACGCGTTCTCCCAGATATAGACCAGCGAGGGCAGGGCACCCGTCGGCTCGATCAGGCTGGTCGGAATACCCGGAATAAAGCTGACCATGCCGATGAGCAGCAGCGGGGCCGTCTCGCCCAGGGCGTGGGCCATGGAAATGATCGAGCCGGTCATGACGCCGGGCATGGCCAAGGGCAGGGTGTGCTGGAACACCGTCTGGGTTTTTGAAGCGCCCATGGCCAGGGCAGCCTCGCGGATCGACGGCGGCACGGCCTTCAGCGAAGAGCGAGTAGCGATGATGATGGTTGGCAGGGCCATCAGAGCCAGGACCAGACCCCCCACCAACGGGCTGGCGCGTGGCAGGTGCATCCAGTTGATGAACAGCGTCAGACCCAGCAGGCCGTAGATGATCGACGGCACGGCGGCCAGATTGTTGATATTGACCTCGATCAAGTCCGTCAGCCGCCCACGGGGCGCGAACTCTTCAAGATAGACCGCCGCGCCGACACCCAGCGGAATGGCGATGACAGCCGTGATCATCAGCATCAGGGCCGAGCCGACGATGGCCCCCAGCACACCGGCCAGTTCCGGCTCGGTCGAATCGCCCTTGGTGAACAAACCCGTGTTGAAATGGGCCGAGACGTGGCCCGAGGCCTCCATCCGGTCCAACCAGTCGATCTGTTCGTCGGTCAGGCGCCGCTGAGTCGCCGGCGTATCGCGGCTGATCTCATCCTTGAAATACAGATCGGCGTCGTCCGAAAGGGGGGCGGCGATGGGGATGGTCTGGCCGATGACGTTAGGGTTGCCCGCCACACGTTCCGCCGCCACGAACTTCAGCTCGGACGAGAACAGGCTGCGCATGGCCAGGGCCTTGGTGCCTGCCGCGTCGTCGGCAATGCCGAACCGCGCCAGCTGCTGCTCGGCGACAAGCAGTTCGAAGTTGGTGCCTTGCGGGTAGCCCTGATCGATCCGCGCCGGGTCCATATAGACCGGCGTGGTCAGGGTGTGGGCGTAGAAGGCGGTGTGGCCCTGTTCAATGATGCGACCCAGCAGCAGCAGCAGAAAGCCGACGGCCACACCGATGGCCAGCAGGCCGTACAGTTTGAACCGGCCTTCGCGCGCATAGCGGCGCTTCAGGCCCGCGCGCAGGCGGTCGGTGCGGGCAGCGGTGGCGGCGGGTGTGGGGGACGCGTCAGTCATACTGCTGCCGGTATTTCTGGACGATGCGCTGGGCGACGATATTCAGCATCAGGGTCACCAGGAACAGGGTCAGGCCCAGGCCGAAGGCGGACAGGGTCTTGGCGCTGTTGAACTCCTGGTCGCCGGTCAGCAGCGTCACAATCTGGACCGTGACAGTGGTCACCGTATCCAGCGGATTGAGGGTCAGGTTGGCGGCCAGGCCTGCCGCCATGGTCACGATCATGGTCTCGCCGATCGCCCGCGACATGGCCAGCAGCATGGCACCCGCGACGCCGGGCAGGGCGGCGGGCAGCAGGACGCGCTTGACCGTCTCGGACTTGGTCGCACCCATGGCGTAGGAACCGTCACGCAGGCTCTGCGGCACGGCGTTGATGATATCGTCGGACAAGGAACTGACGAACGGGATCAGCATGATGCCCATGACCATCCCGGCCACCAGCGCCATCTGGTTCTGCACCAGCATCAGATACTGCCCGATGCCCTCCAGCGGTCCGCCGATCAACACGGCACCGAAGTTGTTGAAGAAGGCCCGGAAGGCTGGTCCGACGGTCAGGGCGGCGAAGAAGCCGTAGACGACGGTCGGCACGCCCGCGAGAATCTCCAGCACCGGCTTGACGACTGCCCGGAACCGGGGCCCGGCATACTCCGACAGATAGATGGCCGAGAACAGCCCGACGGGCGCGGCCACGGCCATGGCGATCAGCATGATCAGGAAGGTGCCCGCAAACAGCGGCAGGGCTCCAAACGCGCCGGTCGAGCCGACCTGGTCCGCGCGAATGGCGGTCTGGGGGCTCCACTGGGTACCGAACAGGAAGTTGGCGATCGGGATTTCAGAGAAGAAGCGGACCGAGTCGTACAGCAGCGACCCAATGATGCCGATGGTGGTCAGAACCGCGACGGCCGAACAGACGAACAGCGCCCCGACGATCCAGCCCTCGACGCGGTTGCGCGCTCGCATGGCCGGACGGATCTGGCTGAAGACGAAAAGCCCGCCCAGCAGCGCCGCCAGCAGGGCCCCGACGCCGCCGCCCAGTCCGATGGTCTGGCCGATTCGCTTGGCGCGCTGGCCCTCGACGGGCAGCAATTCGGCGTAGGGCGCGGGCCAGATCTGCGCCGTCGGCTTGCCGGCTCCGACATTGCGGGCGTCGGCAAAGAAGGCCTCTCGCCGGAAGGGCTCCAGTTCCTGCACGGCCTCGGGCGCGCCAGCCAGGGTCAGCGATCGCTCCATCGGGGTCGAAAAGACGGCCACGCCCAGCAACACGACCAGCGCCGGTACCGCCGTCCAGATCAGGGCATAGGCCCCATGTTGGCCGGGACGCGAATGGGGGTTCTGCCCCTGACCGCGCTTACGCGCCAGTCGACGCGCCGCCAGATAGGCGGCGACCACGATAGCGATCAGAAAGGGCAGGAATAGCCAGGTCATGGACGTCCGGAAAAGGGAATCGGACCACGCCGGTCGACCGGTTCGTCCGGCGCGGAACCTGCCCCGGAATGGTCAGCGGATTAAGACGTCTGCGTGACAGTTCTGTTACGTCGTCCAGCTTGGCTGTGACTGCACTGTCACAGGGTCGCGATCTGACACCTAAGCCACTGTTTCGCGGACTGCGTCCGGGGTAGCGGCCACGCGCTTTTCGGACACGGGAAAATACGCCGTGAACGTTGCTCCATGGCCCGGTTCGCTCTCCACCGTCAGACCCCCGCGGTGCCGGTTGACGATGTGTTTGACGATGGCCAGGCCCAGGCCGGTCCCCGCACGCTCGCCGCTTTTCTGACCCTCTACGCGATAGAAGCGCTCGGTCAGGCGAGGCAGGTGCTCACGCGCCAGACCCGGCCCATGATCCTGAACGGTCACGGCAGCATAGCGCAGGCCGCTTTCCCGATCCGGCGTGACGAGCGGCAGGCGTGTTGCGCCTGCCCCACGGTTGCCGCCCGACCAGGGCGCAGAGGCCTGGTCCAGCGTCATGTCGGGGCGGATGACGATCTGAATGGTGTCGCCCGGAGCGGAATATTTGATGGCGTTGTCGACCAGGTTCTGGACGACCTGCAGAATCTCGTCCCGATCGCCGTTGACCGGGGCGGTGATGTCGTCGGCATCCAGCTGAATCGCCACCCTGCGGTCGGCCGACAGGATGCTGACAGCGTCCACCACGTCGGCGGCCGCGCGAGCGAGATCGACGCGTCCCGACGGTGGAATGTGCTCGTTGAGCTCGATCCGGCTGAGCGACAGCAGGTCGGCGACCAGGCGGCTCATCCGGTCGGCCTGCGTAGCCATGATGTCCAGAAACTTGTCGCGCGCCTTGGGGTCGTCGCGGGCGTGCCCCTTCAGCGTTTCGATGAAGCCGCTCAGCGAGGCCAGCGGCGTCTTCAGTTCATGGCTGGCATTGGCCAGAAAGTCGACGCGCATCAGCTCCATGCGCCGCACATCGGTTTCGTCACGCAGGACCAGCAGGGCCAGCGACGCCCCCTCGGCGGCGGGCAAGGGGCGGGTGATGGCGCGCCAGTGCCGGGTCTGGGCCCCCGTGCCGCCATAGTCGGTAGTTCGTACCACCCCGCCGAACAGCGCTTCGTCGACCGCTTCCAGTACCCCCGGATCACGCAAGGCCGACACCAGCAACGCCCTCTCGCGCGGTATGCGCAGCAACTCTCGCGCCGCCGCATTGGCCAGGACGATGCGCCGCCCGGCGATGTCGTCGGCCTCGCCGCCCGCGACGACCATGACCGGATCAGCGAGGCCCTCGAACACGCCATCCAGCAACAATGGGTCCGCCACATCAACCGATTCTGTGGAGTTTTCCGTGTACGGAGCATCTGCCGTGGTTGGCGCGGGCTGGCGATGTACCGTCCAGGTCATCAGGGCGATAGCCAGGGCTGCCCCGATCAGCCAGACGGCCATTTCGGGTTGAAACACCGCCAGCACCAGCAGTACCGCGACGGAAATGCCCGCGCTGGCACCGACGGTCCAAAGGCGTGAACCGGATTGCGGGGCGACAGGGGAGGGGGAGGCTTCGTATGGCATGCAGGAGTCCGATGGGCAGGCATCTTATGCGCGAACATGACACGGAATTCATGACAGTGAACTGTGGATCGCCTTGTAAACTGTCCTTTACATCCCTTATGGTCCCCTCGACAGTGACAACGGGGTTGGACCATGACGGCGGCATTGACGCTTGAGGGCGTGAGCAAACGCTACGGCGATTTCCAGGCAGTGCGCGATCTGAGCTTTCAGGTCGGCAAGGGCACCATCTGCGGCTTTCTGGGCCCCAATGGTGCGGGAAAGACCTCGACCATCCGCATGATCCTGGGGCTTCAGTCGTCCAGCGCCGGCCGCATCGAGATTCTGGGGGCCGACGACGGGCGCAAGGTGCGCGACCGGATCGGCTTCCTGCCGGAGGAGCGCGGTCTCTACAAGAAGATGACCCCCGTCGACGCCATCGCCTTCTTCGGATCGCTGAAGGGGGTGCCGCTGGCCGAGGGCCGCAAGCGGGCCAAGGAGATGCTGGAGGCGCAGGGTCTCGGGGCGTCCAGCCGCAAGAAGATGAAGGAACTGTCCAAGGGGATGGCCCAGAAGGTCCAATTGATCGCCTCGGTCGTGCACCGTCCCGAGTTCGTGATCCTGGACGAGCCGTTCAGCGGTCTTGATCCGGTCAACCAGCAGGGGCTGGAAGCTGTTATTCGAGGCCTGGCCGAGGATGGAGCGACGGTCCTGTTCTCGACCCACGTCATGCAGCATGCCGAGCGCCTGTGCGACAAGGTCGTTCTGCTGGCCCGCGGTCGTAAGGCGTTCGAGGGCACGGTGACCGAGGCGCGCGCGACCTCACCGCGGTTCCTTGAACTTGAAGGAGCCATCGATGCGACTCAGGCAGCCACCCTGCCGGGTGTCAGCGGCGTCGAGATCGTGTCGGAAACGCAGGGAGTGCGGGTACTGAAAGCCTCGCTGAGCGGTACCGCTCCGGGACAGGAGGCGCTGAAGGCGGCTTTTCTGGGCGGGCTGGACGTGCGCCGGTTCGAGCTGAAGGAGCCCAGCCTGCATGACGCCTTCATCGGCCTGACCGGGGATCATCCCGATCAGGACCAGTCCGTCAAAGTCACCGGTGTGGAGGCCGCCCGATGAACCGCATTCTGCTGATCGCGCGGCGTGAATACGCCGCCTATGCCAAGACCGTCGGCTTCTGGCTGTCGCTGCTGGCCCTGCCGTTGTTCGGCGTCATCGGCGGCGGGATCGGCTATCTGACCGCCTCGTCGGAGTCTCCGCCCCAGGCCGTGGCCCTGATCGAGGATGGGCGCGAGGCCACTGGCCTGGCCGCCATGGTGCGCGACGCGCTGGCCGGCGACGCCGAGCGCAGTGCTGCGCGTGCCCAGGCTGCTGTCGCCGAGGCGACCAAGGGCCAGCCCTTGCCGCCTGGCGCAGCCGAAAGCGCCATCGCCTCGGCGACGCGGAACAATCTCAACCTTGTGGCTACACCCGCCGATCTGGCGGCTGCCGCACCGGGTGCCGCTCAGGAGGCGCTTGTCCGCCAGTATCTGGATGATGAGTCAGACAAGACGCCCCATCTCGACGCGGTGGTCTTTCTGACGCGCACGGACGGACAGCCGACCGCCCGCGTCTGGAGTGCCTCGGCCACGGATGACACCGTCTCCGACGCCATCGAGGACGCCCTGAAGTCCGCCAACCGGCGCGAGGCCTTTGCCGCCGCCGGGATCGACGCGGCTGTCGTTACGGCGACCGACGACTTCAAGCCGAACGTAACCGTCTTCTCGCCTCGATCCGCCAGCGGAGCCGAGGTCTCCATCCGCGATCAGATCCCCGTGTTCATCGGTCTGGCTGCCGGCTTCCTGCTCTGGTCCCTGATCATCACCGGGGCTTCCATCCTGCTGAACAGCGTGATGGAGGAGAAGGCGAACAAGATTCTGGAGGTGCTGTTGTCGTCGGCCTCCTCGACCGAAATCATGACGGGCAAGGTGCTGGGCGTGGCGCTCCTGACTCTGACCGTCCTGGCCTTCTGGGGCATCCTCGGCGGAGCTGGCCTGGTCATCGGCAGTCCCGATCTGGCGCGCGATGTGGGCTCGGCCCTGATGGACGGCGGGCTGGTCTTCTACTTCCTGCTCTACATGGTTGGCGGCTATCTGATGTATGCGGTGCTGTTCGCAGCCATCGGGGCCTTCTGCGAGACGCCGCGCGATGCCCAGACCCTGATGGGCCCCATCATGATGGTGCTGGTCGTGCCGATCGTGGTCATGCAGATGGCTCTGCGCAATCCGGACGCACCGGTGGTCCAGATCCTGTCTTGGGTTCCCTTCTTCACGCCCTTCCTGATGAGCGCGCGGGCTCCCTCCGACCCCCCGATGATCGAGATCGTCGGCACCATGGTCGGTATGTTCGCCTTCGCTGCACTGATGATCTGGGTTGCGGGACGTGCCTTCCGCGCCGGTGCCCTGTCCGACGTGAAACTCAGCTTCAAGAGCTTCGCCGGCGCGATCCGCGGCGGAGGGCGGTAGGGGAACGGCTACCCTCTCCCGATGGGAGAGGGCTTGAGCGCACGGCGGCGCAGCCGTCGTCCTTGCGCGAAAGGGTGAGGGTCGATTGTCGGCTTTCGGCGCAAGCCGCATCACGGACCTGCGCGGCGGCTTACGCCGACGGATACAGCTGGCCCTCATCCGACGGGGCTGCGCCCCGCCACCTTCTCCCATCGGGAGAAGGAACAAAGAAAAAGGCCGCCCCGGTTTTCCGGGGCGGCCTTTGAATTCTGTGTCGCGCTGTCGGCTTAACCGCGGGCAGCACCCGGGCCCGGCACGCGGGGCTTCGGAGGCGGCAGCAGGCCTTCGCGCTGCATGCGCTTGCGGGCCAGCTTGCGGGCGCGACGAACGGCCTCGGCCTTCTGGCGGGCGCGCTTTTCCGAGGGCTTCTCGAAATGCACGTGGCGCTTCATTTCACGGAAGCTGCCTTCGCGCTGCATCTTCTTCTTGAGGGCTTTCAGCGCTTGATCGACGTTATTATCGCGAACGAAAATCTGTACCAGGTTGAACTCTCCTTTGGCCGCCCGCCGCGTCCTGTGAGGGAGACGGGCGAACAAATAAAAATCGCGCTCCGAACCTGAGGGCTCGCGAGTGAAGGCGGGCTGATACACGAGCCGACCGGCCCTGTCCAGATCGTCGCGCCCTAATCTGAAGGCTCGAAACCCACCGATTACGGGCTTATGCTGTCCGGATGACCGATGCGCCACACCTGTCGAACGAGGCCCCGGATATGGATTGGGGCGACCGCATGGAGCAGGCGGTGCTGGATGCAGCCATCGTGCGGGCCCCCGCCATGGGTTGGAACAGCCGCATGGTCCGCGCGGCCTGTGATGACAACGGCCTGTCGCTGGGGGATGAGGAACTGCTGCTGCCCAATGGCGCGCGTGATCTGGCGGCCCTGCTGTCACGTCGCCACGACGACAGGGCGCTGGCGACCCTGGCTGAACTGGACGTCGCCTCGCTCAAGATCCGCGAGCGAATCGCCCGCGCCGTCTCCGCCCGGCTGGAGGCGGGCGCGCAGGACCTTGAGGCCACCCGCCGCTGCGCCGCCTTCCTGGCCCTGCCGACCAATGCCGACCTGGGGCTGAAACTGGCCTGGGAGAGCGCCGACCATCTGTGGCGCTGGGCTGGCGACACCGCCACCGACTGGAACCACTATTCCAAGCGGACCATCCTGTCCGGCATCCTCATCCCCGCCATGACGATGCGCTGGTTCGACGGCCGCGACGCCGCCGACGCCTTCGTCTCACGCCGCATCGACAACGTCATGGCTTTCGAAAAATGGAAAGCCGGCAAGGACTTCGACGCGCCGTTGCGCAAGCTGACGGATGTGCTCAGCCAGATGCGGTATGGGGCGAAAGCGGAATAGCGGAACCGCTCACCTCCCCATCGCAGATGGGGAGGGGGACCGCGCGAAGCGTGGTGGAGGGGGTGACTCCGGCGCTGGAAGGCGTTCCCTGACAACCCTCACGATAAACGCCAGAACGCCATCCAGTTCGTCGCGCACATCGACTGTCGCGATCCGGATAACCCGGACTCCCTGGTTCGCAAGCCACCGCGTCCGCCGCACGTCATGCTGCAATTGATCCGGGTGCTCGTGAATGCGCCCATCCACCTCTATCGCTAGCCGTGCCGCCGCGCAGTAAAAGTCGACGATATAGGGACCAATCGGATGCTGCCGCCGAAACTTGAAGCCGTGCAGCCTATGTCCGCGCACTCGGGTCCATAACCGCGCCTCCGGCGGCGTCATCGGTCGGCGCAGGCTCTTGGCGCGACCACATGTGGACGTGTCCGACATGCACGGATGCTTGCATGTTCTTTCTTTGTTCTCAACTGGAAAAGCTGGTGCCGCCCCCTCCTGGCCGCTGACGCGGCCTGTCCTCCCCATTCGCCTTCGCGAATGGGGAGGTGAGGGTCAGAGCCCCTTCACCCGGTTCACATGCGCCATCTTGCGGCCCGGCCTGGCTTCCGCCTTGCCATAGAGGTGCAGGCGGGCGTGCGGCTCGGCGGCCAGTGAGCGCCATTGCTCGACCTCGGCGCCCAGCAGATTGGTCATCTCGACCTGCGCATGCGCCGCCGTGGGACCTAGCGGCCAACCGGCGATGGCGCGGATATGCTGTTCGAACTGGTCGCAGACGCAGCCGTCCTGGGTCCAGTGGCCGGTGTTGTGCACGCGCGGCGCGATCTCGTTGACCCGCAGGTCGCCGTTGCCCAGATCGAACAGCTCGACGCCCAGAACGCCGACATAATCCAGCCCCTCCAACACAGCGCGCGCGATGGCTTCGGCCCGCCCTTGCGTCGCCGCATCGACCACAGCTGGAGCCAGGGTCGTCTTCAGCACCCCGCCCGAATGGATGTTCTCGCCCAGCGGATAGACGGCGATCTGGCCGTCGCGGCCCCGCGCAGCGATAACCGACAGCTCTCGTACGAAGGCGGCCTTTGCCTCCAGCACCGATGGTCGTTCGCCGACCGCATGCCAGGCATCGGCGGCCATGGCGGCGGAGGTGACCCAGATCTGGCCCTTGCCGTCATAACCTTCGCGCCGCGTCTTCAGCAGGGCAGGGGTGCCCAGCCGCTCCAGTCCGGCGACCAGGTCCTCAACACTATCGACCACGGCGAAGTCCACGGTTGTCGCCCCGACACCGTTCAGGAAGGTCTTTTCCTCGACCCGATCCTGGGCCACGGCGAGGGCGCGCGGGCCGGGCGCGACCAGGGCTCCGCCCTCGGCCAGCTGCGCGACCGAGGCGGCGGGGACGTTCTCGAACTCGAAGGTGACGGCCTGACAGGTCTGGCCCAGCACCCGCAGGGCCGTGGGATCGTCATAGGCGGCGACGATCTGGCCCTGGGACACCCGGCCCGCTGGGCTGTTCTCTTCCGGATCCAGAATGACGACGTTGAAGCCCAGCCGCGACGCCGCCTGGCTGAGCATCCGGCCCAGCTGGCCGCCGCCCAGGATGCCCAAGGTCGATCCGGGCGGGAGGGGTTTCGATGACACAGGCGTGGCGCTCAAGCTCAGTCCTCGACCGTCTCGTGAACGCTCTCGGTCTGGGCCGCGCGGAAGGCCGCCAGCCGTCCGGCCAGGGCCTCGTCCGACAGGGCCAGGATCTGCGCCGCCAGAATGCCCGCATTCTTGGCCCCCGCCTCGCCGATGGCCAGGGTGGCGACGGGCACGCCGCCAGGCATCTGGACGATCGACAACAGGCTGTCCATGCCCTTCAGCGCCTTGGATTCTACGGGCACGCCCAGAACCGGCAGGTCGGTCATCGACGCCGCCATCCCGGGCAGATGGGCCGCCCCGCCTGCGCCTGCGATGATGACCTTGTGGCCTGCTGCCTTGGCCCCCGTGGCGAAATCGTACAGCCGCTGCGGCGTTCGATGGGCGCTGACGACCTGCGCCTGCCAGGCGACGCCCAGCCGGTCCAGCATGTCGGCGGCGTGTTTTATGGTCGGCCAGTCCGAGCGGCTGCCCATGATGATCGCCACAGGTGCTGTCTGGTTCGCCATGCCGTCGGACCTTTCGCGGAAAGCGGCGCGATACAGCACACACGTTGCGCCCGCAACCGACGGCGTTAGGCTGCATGCGGGCCGGGCGGGGTGAGTCGCGCGGACCGGGGAGCTGGAATTCACCCTTGACCGACGCGGCCGTCATCGACCCCCACGCCGAGATCGAGCGCCTGCGCGCCGAGGTCGAGGCCCTGCGCCTGCGTGCCGAGGCGGCGGAGGCCGCGGCCGATCACGACGTCCTGACCCCCGCCCTGAACCGGCGCGGCTTCGTGGCCGTGCTGGAGCGCACCATGGCCTATTGCAAGCGCTACGAGGCCACAGCGGTGCTGCTGTATCTCGATCTGGACGGGTTCAAGGGGGTCAACGACAGCCTGGGCCATGCCGCTGGCGATGCCGCCCTGGTCCATGTCGCCAACCTGCTGCTGGCCAACAGCCGGGCCGCCGATGCGGTCGGGCGGATGGGCGGAGACGAGTTCGCCCTGCTGATGCTCAACGCCGGTCTGGACGAGGGCCGCGACAAGGCCGCAAAGCTGAACGCCGCCCTGGCCGAGGGGTTCGACTGGAACGGCACGCGGGCACCGCTCGGCGGCTCGTTCGGCGTGCGCGCCTGGGTGGATCACGAGGATGCCGAGGTGTGGCTGGCCGAGGCCGACGCCGCCATGTGGGTCAGGAAACGCGGGCGCTAGCGCCTATTTCAGGCTGGCACAGAACCGCTGGATCCGCCCGCAGGCCTCCTCCAGAACCGTCTCCGACGTCGCATAGCTGATGCGGAAATAGGGGCTCAGGCCAAAGGCCGTCCCCTGGACTACCGCCACGCCCTCAGCGTTCAGCAGTTCGGTCGTGAAGGTCTCGTCCCCGTCGATGACCACGCCGCCTTCGGTCGTCTTGCCGATCAGCCCCTCGATCGACGAGTAGACATAGAAAGCCCCTTCCGGATTGGGACAGCGGATGCCCGTCGCCTGGTTCAGCATCGACACCACCAGATCGCGCCGCGCCTGGAACGCCTTGCCGCGCTCGGCGATGAAGTCCTGCGGCCCGTTCAGCGCTTCGACCGCCGCCCACTGACTGATGGAGGAGGGGTTGGACGTCGTCTGTCCCGCCACCTTGCGCATCAGGTCTATCAGCGGCTTGGGCCCGCCCGCATAGCCGATGCGCCAGCCCGTCATGGCATAGGCCTTGGACACGCCATTGATGGTCAGGGTCCGGTCGTACAGGTCCGGTGCGACCTGGGCGATCGTCGTGTAGTCGAAATCGCCATAGATCAGATGTTCGTACATGTCGTCGGTCATCACCCAGACCTGCGGGTGACGGCGCAGAACCTCGGCCAGCGCCTCCAGTTCTCCCTGAGTATAGGCCGCACCGGTCGGGTTCGACGGGCTGTTCAGGATCAGCCATTTGGTCCGCGGCGTGATCGCGGCCTCCAGCGCGGCGGGCTTCAGCTTGAAGCCATCGGCCTCATGCCCCACCACGACCACCGGCTCGCCCCCGGCCAGCAGGACCATGTCGGGATAAGATACCCAATAGGGTGCAGGCACGATCACCTCGTCCCCGGGCGACAGGGTGGCGACCAGGGCATTGTACAGCACCGCCTTGCCGCCCGGCGCGACGTGGATCTGGGCGGGCGTATAGGTCAGGCCGTTCTCGCGCGCGAACTTGGCCACCACGGCGGCTTTCAGCTCGGGCAGGCCGTCGACGTCGGTGTATTTGGTCTCGCCACGCTGGATGGCGGCGATGGCGGCGGCCTTGATGTTCTCCGGCGTGTCGAAGTCCGGCTCTCCGGCCCCCAGCCCGATCACATCGCGCCCCTCGGCCTTCAGCGCGCGCGCCTGTGCGGTCACGGCCAGGGTGGCGGACGGCTTGACGCGGGCAAGCGCGGAGGATTGCAGGCTGGACATGAGAAATCTCGGGGAGGAGTCAGGGAGCGTCAGGGCGTCGCCTGTTTACGAGCAGGGCCGGGCCGGTGCAAATGGTCAGGACGATGTTCGGTCAGGAGTTCGCCCATGTTGGCTGCGTTGATGCTGAGTCTGGCCCTGTCAGGGCAAACGCCGCAGACAGATCAAAGCTGCAGCGATGACAATGGCGTGGATCGGTGCGCGCGCCTCACAGAGGACGCTCGCGCGCTGGGTATGGCCACACTAGACGTTGAGCAGGCAACGGGTACCGAGGTCTATCGCATCATTCAGATCGACGGATACGGACGACTGATGCCGGGTATCGCCTATGAGCGGCGTACGGGTTCTTCGCCCCAGGTTGTGGTCTACGGCAAGGAAGGCGCGCGCATGTCGGCTCCGGTTTCGCCCGAGGCGTGGCGGACGGTCCAGAGTATGGCGCGCTTTGCCGACCGCGAACTGGCACCGCTCCCGGACGAGCCCGCGAATCCTCTGGCGGGGATATGTTTGCATTCTTGGCTCAGCACACCGGAGATCGCCAACGGTGCGCGGCGCGGCGTTCCCGATCAGCCTGTCCGGCGGCGCACAGAGAGTGCTTGCGGCGGAGGGCTGACGACGACCTTCGCCTTCGACCTGGCATCCATGGCCATCAAGGCCTTTCCTGACTGCGACCTGCTGGACAAGTCGGAATACCGCAACGACATGACCCGACTGGAGCAGTGTCTCCGGTTCAAGGGCGACCGTTTGGCGGCGGTTGAACTGATGAACCAGGTCGGCTGGAGATTTGTGCCGGACGATGCGGAAGACAAGGCCCTGGCCTGGGCCCGGCGGCTGCAGCCCACACAGACCACGCGTCTCGACTGGGGAGGTACCGTCACGACAGGCGGTGGCGGCGCGCGATCACCTGTAGCAGCTTTCTTGGCGCGGTTTCAAACGGACAACCCCAGCCTGCGGGGCTATATTTCCACGCTGGATGCTAAGTCTTCGACGCAAATCGAAGCGACGGGCCGCATGGATATGTCCGGTCCGGACGACACGGATTTGACCGCCCCCTTCACCCAGACATGGGTCTGGGATCCCAACAGTCTGGGGTGGACGCTCGAAACCTGGATCGTTCAGCCCTTCGTGCCTGTTCGATAAGCCTGTATGCGCCGTCTGCTCGACTTTATCCTGAACATGGAAGGGGCCCGCTGGCGGGCCTTGCTGGCGACGGCGGTGCTGCTGGCGGCCGTCACTTGCCTGTTCCTGTTCGGCAAGCACCAGCTGGAACTGGGAGGGGAGGGTCAGCTCGAGGCCTGGATGAGCGGGTTCCGCGCCGGGCCGTGGGGCGTGTTCGTGGCCATTGCGGTGTTCACCCTGTCGGCCTTCCTGGGGGTACCGCAGTTCCTGCTGATCGCGGCCTGCGTGGTCGCCTTCGGGCCGTGGTTCGGGTTCCTGTACAGCTGGATCGCCACGGTGGTCTCGGCGGGCGCGACCTACTGGCTGGGGCGCGGGCCGACGGCACGGGCGCTGGAGCGGTTCGGGGGGCGCACGACCGACCGGCTCAAACGGTTCGTCGGGGACAATGCCTTCTATGCCAGTTTCATGATCCGCAACGTGCCCTCGGCCCCGTTCATCGTCGTCAACATGGCGTTCGGGGCGACGCGGGCGAACTTCTGGGGCTTTCTTTCGGGATGCGCTTTGGGTGTCCTCCCCAAGACCGTGCTGGTCGCGTTCTTTGGCGGAGCGGTGGTCTCGGCCGTCAGCGGTGACGGCATCTGGACATCGCTGATTCTTGCGGGCGTCGCGGTGGTCTGGCTGGGCCTCATGCTCGGTGTCCGCGAGCTGGTCCGTAGGCGGGAGAGGGCGACGGAACGAGAATAATCTGGCACCGGTATTGTTACGGATAGGTCGCGCCTCTATCTGCGTTGTCCATCCACACCCTTTCAGGAGATCGCCATGCTCAAGCTCTATATCTCGCCCGGTGCCTGCGCCACCGCCTCCCACATCGCTCTGGAAGAGGCGGGGGCCGATTATCAGACCCAGGTGGTCGACCTGAAATCCGGCCAGCAGAGGACGCCCGAATACCTGGCGGTCAATCCGGCGGGTGTGACCCCGGCCCTGGAAACCGATCACGGTGTGATCACCCAGAATGCTGCGATCCTGGCCCTGGTCGCCCAGACCCACCCGGATCGCAATCTGGCCCCGACCGAGCCCTACGCCCTGGCCGCGTTCAATGCCTTCAATGGCTTCCTCGCCTCGTCACTGCATCCGGCGATCGGCAAGGTGCTGTTCAGCCGCCCGCCACTGGAGGGCGAGGCTAAGGATCAGGCCATCGAGATGGCGCTGTCCAAATATCAACTGGTGGAGGATCACTATCTGAAGGGTGACTATGTCCTGGGCGACACCTTCAGTCTGGCCGACGGCTATCTGGTGGTGTTCGAGCGCTGGGCGCGTCAGGCGGGTCTGCTGGACGCCAGCCGCTTCCCCCGTCTGAACGCCCATCTGGATAGGATTCAGGCCCGGCCTGCGGTGCAGGCGGTGCTGAAGGCGGAAGGTCTCGCGGTGATATGATATTTAGCGCTCCGGCAACCTTTTGGGGCGCAACCTCACGTTCACGTGGAGGTTGCGCCCATGGATACCCTGGTCTTTCGTCAGGAACACGCCGTCTTGCTGCGCTCGGCCAGTCGTCTGGCTGGTCTTGCAGCGACACTGCAGACGCGCGCCGATGCCATCGGCGTCAGGGAACTCATCAATGGCATGGACGCCCTGCTGGTCGATCACCTGAGCAAGGAAGATAACGACCTCTATCCTTTGATGATGGCGTCCGACGACTATGAACTTCGTACCATGGCACGCGACGCCTTCGCGGACATGGGCCTGCTTCATGGTGCCTGGCTGGCTTATCGAAACCAATGGACAGTAGACCGAATTTTGGTCGATGCATCGACATTCGGAGCAGCCACCGCTGCCTTAGTCGAGGCGCTGGCGACCCGCATAGCGATGGAAAACGAGACGCTGTACCCGGCTGCGGATGCCGCAGGTCTGGCCGCTCCTTTCGCAGGGCGGGCCTGAGCTCATCACCTCACGGTGATCAGTGGCCTGCATGCCCCGCCTTGGCGGCAAGGGGGTTGTAATCCCCTTCGCACAAGGGCAAACCGGCCTTCGGTCAGTCAGGCGATAATGATCAGGTGGTGCCGCGCGTGGGGATGCGCGACATCGGGGCGTCGCCGAAGCGGATCACGACGACCAACGCCCTTATCAGGCCCGAACCAGACGGTATCCCAAGCCCATGTTCAACAACCTCTTCGGCTCGATCTCCAACGATATCGCCATCGATCTCGGCACCGCCAACACCCTGATCTACATGAAGGGCAAAGGCATCGTTCTGAACGAACCGTCCGTGGTCGCCCTGCGAAACGTCGGTGGGCGGAAGATCGTCCATGCCGTGGGTCTGGAAGCCAAGCAGATGCTGGGCCGTACCCCCGGCCACATGGAAGCCATCCGTCCCATGCGTGACGGGGTCATCGCCGACTTCGAAGTCGCCGAGGAGATGATCAAGCACTTCATCCGCAAGGTTCATAACCGCAAGGGCTTCGTGAACCCCAAGATCATCGTTTGCGTGCCGTCGGGGGCCACGGCCGTCGAACGCCGCGCCATCAACGACAGTTGCCTGAACGCCGGCGCGCGCCGCGTCGGCCTGATCGACGAGCCCATGGCCGCCGCCATCGGTGCGGGTCTGCCCATTCATGAGCCGACCGGTTCGATGGTTGTCGACATCGGTGGTGGCACCACCGAAGTGGCCGTCCTGTCGCTGTCCGGCATCGTCTATTCACGCTCGGTCCGCGTCGGTGGCGACATGATGGACGACGCCCTGATCAGCTACATGCGTCGCAACCACAATTTGCTGATCGGCGAAACCACCGCCGAGCGCATCAAGAAGGATATCGGCACCGCCCGTATCCCGGCCGACGGCGAGGGCCTGTCGATCGACGTCAAGGGTCGCGACCTGATGCAGGGCGTTCCGCGCGAGGTCCGCGTCTCCGAGCGTCAGGCCGCCGAGGCCCTGGCCGAACCGGTCACCCAGATCGTCGAGGCCGTGAAGGTCGCGCTGGAAGCCACCCCGCCCGAATTGGCGGCCGACATCGCGGACAAGGGCATCATGCTGACCGGCGGTGGGGCTCTGCTGCGCGGTCTGGACATCGAGATCCGCGATCATACGGGCCTGCCGGTCTCAGTGGCCGACGATCCGCTGTCCTGCGTCGCCATCGGCTGCGGCCGGGTGCTGGAGCATCCGCGCTGGATGAAGGGCATCCTCGATTCGGCGCTCTGATCGGGCGGGTTCGTCCCGCCTGTAAAATCCGCGTCACAGGCTCGCACGCCCGTTTCCATCGGGACCGGATTTTGCCATAGCCTGTCGATAATGGCGGTATCATCCGCTCGACTCGCTCTGTTCGAGTTTACTCAAGTCAGGAAGGCGCGCCGTGGCGTTTCGCGACGGACCGTTCGAGAATATCAAGGTTCCCGTGGTCTGGACGGCTGCGGTGGCCATGGTCGCCTGCGCTCTGGGGGCAGGCTTGCTGCTTATCGGTGATGCGCATGGCCAATCGGCCGCCCAGCCGGTCCGAACCGGTGTCGAGGCGACCACTGGTCCGGTGGGGGGCGTTCTGGCCGCGCCCGTGCGCTGGTTCGGCAGCCTTGGCGACGGCATCAGCGGCTATTTCTTCGCCGTGTCCGAGAATCGCCGCCTGAAGGCCGAGCACGTCGAACTGCTGCGTCTGCGCGACCAGAACACGGCCCTGCGGATCGAAAATGCCCGCTACGAGACCCTGCTGGCAATCCGCCCGGACCCACCGGTGCCCATGGTTACCGGCCGTGCAGTGTCCGATGCACGCGGACCCTTCTCTAATGCCCGGCTGATCGACGTCGGCACGGGCAAGGGGGTCAAGATCGGCCATCCTGTAGTCAACGAACAGGGCCTGCTGGGTCGGGTCGTCGGCACTTCCGGCAGTGTCAGCCGCCTGCTGCTGCTGACCGATGTGGCGAGCCGCACGCCGGTGATGATCCAACGCACAGACGCCCGTGCGCTGCTGACAGGCGACGGCTCGGGCAACCCCCGGCTGGAGTTCGTGCGCGGCGTCGGCGCGGTCCAGGTTGGCGATCGTATCCTTTCGTCGGGCGACGGCGGGGCCTTCCCGCGCGGCATCCCGGTCGGTGTTGTCGCCAAGGGCCTGGATGGCGGCTGGCGGGTCAAGCTGTTCAGCGACCGGGGTCCGATCGACTATGTCCGCGTCATGTTGTTCGAGGATTTCGGCCAGCTGGTCGGGCCGCATGATCTGGACGCCCCCCCGCTGTCGGGCCTGACTCCTGTCCCGATGCCCGCATCCCGGACCCCGGCGGCACCAGCACCCGCCGCGACCACGTCGAACCCGGCTCCGGCCACGCCGGCCCCCGCGACGGGAGGCCCCGGATGAGGCGGCCTGTCGCGGTTCGCGTTGTGGGACCGGTGCAGTGGATATTCATCCCGGCGGCGATCACCCTGGCCGTGACGCTCGTGCTGGCGACGCCGATCAGTTTGTTTGGCCTGCATTTGCCCGAGCCGGTCATTCCTATGGTGCTGGCCTTCGCCTGGGCCATGATCCGGCCTTCCATTGTGGCCCCGGTGATGCTGCTGCTGATCGGCTTGCTGCTGGACGGGTTCTGGGGCAATCCGCTCGGCCTCTGGCCGCTGGCCTTGCTGGCCATCTATGGCGTTGTCCTGTTCTCGCGCAGCTTTCTGGTGGGGCAGGAGACGGCGGTGCTGTTCTTCACCTATGCGGCCTGCTGCCTGATGGCCTACGGCCTGTGCTGGCTGATCATGACCTTGATCACCGGCACCTTGCCCAGCCTGTTCGCGGTCGCGGGCAGCCTGATCCCGACCCTTCTTCTCTTTCCGTTCGCCAACACCATGATCGAGCGGTTCGAGGACGGCGACGTGAGGTTCCGATGAGCTCGGAACCCTCCCTGGTCTTTTCCGACCCGAACCAGCGCCAGGGTGCCTTCCTGCGCCGTACTCTGGTGTTCGGGGGCCTGACGGCGCTGGGCGGCATCGCCCTGGTCGGACGGCTGGGCCAGCTTCAGGTCGTCCAGGCCCAGGAATACGCCACCCTGGCCTCCAACAACCAGTTCAACTTCCGCCTCGTCCCGCCGCCGCGGGGCCGGGTGTTGGACCGCAACGGCGTGGTCATCGCGGGCAACCGCCCCAGCTTCCGCGTTCTGGTTGTGCGCGACGAGACCAAGGATCTGGACCAGACCCTGGACCTGCTGGGCCGCCTCCTGCCCGACACCGTCGACCGGCGCCGGACCATCATCCGCGACGTCAATGCCGCCCCGCGTTTCTCGCCTGTGCCGGTCAAGACCGACCTCAGCTGGGATGAGTTCGCCCGCGTCAACCTGTATGCCAACGAGCTTCCGGGCGTCATGGCCGACATGCACGATGCCCGCTTCTATCCGTTCGGCGGGGCCTATGCCCATGTCATCGGTTATGTGGCCAAGCCCAACGACCGGGACATCAAGGCCATCCGGGATCGCGGCGAGACAGTGCCCGAGCTGCTCTACAACCCCGGCTTCCGCATCGGCCGCTCGGGCCTGGAGAAGGCGCTGGACATGGACATGCGCGGCACCGAGGGCGGCAATCGCGTCGAGGTCGATGTGCGGGGCCGCGTCGTGGCCGAGGACGTCGGCGGCTCCCGCGCGCCTGTGCCCGGCAAGGACGTGGTCCTGACCCTGGACAACGACATCCAGAACCGCGCCCTGGAAGTCTTTGGCGAGGAAGCGGGCGGCTGTGTCGTCATGGACATCCGCAACGGCGACATCCTGGCCATGGTGTCCTCGCCGTCGTTCGACCCCAACCTGTTCGTCGAAGGGGTTCCTTCACGCACCTATCGCGCCTTGGCCGACTACGAGCGACGTCCCCTGACCGACAAGGCCATGACCGGCACCTTCGCGCCAGGCTCGACCTTCAAGCCCGTGGTCGGCTTGGCGGCATTGAAGCGCGGCGTCAGCCCGGATCGCCGCATCGTCTGCACCGGCGGATACTATCTGGGCCGCCGTTTTGCCTGCCTGGGTCGCCACGGGGCCCAGGACTTGCGGTCGGCCATCAAGAACTCCTGCAACGTCTACTTCATGACGCTGGCGGTCGAGATGGGCCCGGATGCGGTGGCCGAGACGGCCCGCGATCTCGGCTTTGGCCAGACCTTCGACATCGGCATTTCGGGCCAGAAGCCCGGCCTGGTCCCCGACACCCAATGGCGACGCGACAACCCCGTACGCGGCGACGGCAAATGGTATCCGGGCGAAACCCCCAGCTATGCGATCGGGCAGGGGGCTTTGAACGTCAACGCCCTGCAACTGGCGGTCTATACCTCGCGCATCGCCAATGGGCAGAAGGCGGTGGTTCCGCGCCTGATCAAGTCGATCGGCGGGGTCGAACAGGCACCCGGCGCGGCCTTCGCCGACCTGCCGTATGACGCCGAGTGGCTGAAGATGCTGCGCGAGGGCATGGAGGCCGTGACCGACATCGGCGGCACCGGCTTTCGCAACAGCCAGTTGGGCCTCGGCCCCATCCGCATGGCGGGCAAGACCGGCACGGCCCAGGCCCGCAACTACGGGGCCGGTTCCCGCAAGGGCGCAGGCCGTCCGTGGGCCGAGAAGGACCACAACCTGTTCATCGCCTATGCCCCGACCGATGCGCCGCGCTATGCGGTTGCCGTTATCGTCCAGCATGGCGGACTGGGCGGTGGCACCGCCGGCGCTCCGCGGGCGCGTGAGGTCATGCGCGTCGCCCTGCTGAAGGACCCCGAAATCCGTACCCGCCTCGAACAGGCGGGTCTGGAGGGGCCCGCCGAGGTCAATCCTCAGGACGCGCGGGCGCTGGAGGCGGGGGCCGCGACAGGCACGTCGACGGCCTCACCTTTTCCTGACGCCACGCCGACCGATGCAACGCCTCCCGCCGAGGTGCCGCAATGACAGCCTCGGCCCTGACCCGTCCCGGCGAGCGTGACCGGCTGTCGTCAAAGATCGCGGAGATCGACTGGCGCCTGGTCGGCCTGATCAGCATCATCGCCGGCGTCGGTTGCGCCATGCAGTATTCCATCGCGGGCGGCAGCTGGGAGCCCTGGGCCCTGAAGCAGATGATCCGTTTTGGTGTCCTGCTGGTGGCCATGCTGGTTCTGGCCATGGTGCATCCCAAATGGTGGTTCCGCGCGGCCTATCCGATGTATGCCGTGCTGCTGTTCATGGTGCTGCTGATCGAGTTCACGCCTCTGGGCTATGAGCCAGCAGGGGCGGGGGCCAAGAACTGGCTGAACCTGGGCTTCACACGCATCCAGCCGGCCGAGTTCATGAAGATCGGCCTCGTTCTGGCACTGGCCCGCTGGTACCACGATCATACCGCTCAGGACGCCCGCTGGTCGTGGAAGCTGTTGATTCCGGCGGGTCTTATCGGTCTGCCCTTCATTCTCGTCGCCAAACAGCCGGACCTGGGCTCGGCCATGATCATCGGCCTGACCGGGGCGGTGCTGATGTTTCTGGCGGGGCTCAGCTGGCGGGTCATAGCGGCGGGTATCGCCGCCGTCGTCGCCATCGTGCCGCCCTTCGTCATGTTCGGCATGCACGACTATCAGCGCAATCGCGTCCTGACCTTCCTCAGCCCGGAATCCGACCCTTCCGGCACCGGCTACAACATCATCCAGTCAAAGATCGCCCTCGGCTCTGGCGGCGTCATGGGGCGCGGCTATGGTCTGGGCAGCCAGAGCCAGCTGGAGTTCCTGCCCGAACGCCATACCGATTTCATCTTCTCGACGGTGGCCGAGGAGTTTGGCTTCCTGGGCTCCTTCACCCTGATCGCCTGCTACATCGGCGTCATCCTGGTTGCTCTGCGGATCGCGTCCCTGTCCTACAGCCACTTCGGCCGGATCGCCGCCTCCGGCATGGTCGCCTTCTTCGCCCTGTTCGTCCTGATCAACGGGGCCATGGTGATGGGTCTGGCTCCGGTCGTGGGCGTGCCCATGCCTTTGCTGTCCTATGGCGGCTCGTCGATGATGACGATCATGTTTGGCTTCGGCCTGGTCCTGTCGACCCGTGTGCACCGCTATGCCGAGCTGCCGAAAGGGCAGGGGCTGTTCTGATCTCGGGTTTCAGGCGTTAGGCTGAGGTTATGAGCAAAGCCAAAGCCGAACCCGCCACCGCGTCTGTCGTCGCTCCTGCCTCGATGTTCTCCGACTGCGGGGACAAGCCCTGTCCGGAGCCGCTGCTGCCCAGTGCGACCGCCGAACAGACGGCGGCTCTGACCGACGGCGTCCGCATGCGCGAAAACCCGGCGGAATGGGCCTTCGTGCGCCTGTCCAAATTGATCGAGGACTTCGAGAAGGGCCTCGACAAGGACGAGGAGATCGGAGCCAGCATCGTCGGCCTGCCTGGTGACGGCACCATGCAGATTCAGGATGTCGGCTTCTGGGGCCCCGACTTCATCATGTTCCTGGGCAAGAATTCGCACGGCAAGCCGGTTCGGCTGATCCAGCACTACGCCCAGGTCAACGTCCTGCTCGACGCCCGCAAGAAGCCCGAGGAGCGCCCGGCTCACCGCATCGGCTTCCAACTGTCCGAATTGGTCCAGAAAACCAATCCGAAATAGCCGTCAGTCGAACAGGTCCCCGCTGCGGTCATCCAGCGCTTCGCGGGCCAGGGTTCGCGTGACCGGCCTGTGCAGGGCATCCAGTCGTGCCACGACGCTCGCCGCCGCGTCTGCGGATCGATCGATGCGGCGTACCAGATACGGAATGACGTCCTTCGGGGGGCGGATGCCGCGTTCCGCGAACCGGGCCTCCAGCATGGCGGCCAGGACGACATCATCCGGGGCCTCCATCGGTATGCTGATCACCGCGTTCAGCCGCGAGCGCAGGTCGGGCAGGGTGGCCTGCCAGGCGCTCGGGGCCGGGCGCGACAGCATCAGCATGGCCCCGCCGGGGGCCTGGGCCAGATTGATCAGGTGGAATAGCGTCTCGTCGTCCGCATCCATGGCGCGGTCCAGCAGCACGGGCCGTCCCTCCAGCTCCATGGGATCAATCACCGCCGCCTCTCCGCCGTGGATGGCGACGGCCCCGACCCGCTCGGCCCAGATCTGACCCAGTCGGCTCTTGCCGCAGCCGGCGGGGCCGCAGATGGCCATGACGCCGCCGATCAGATTGGGCCAGTCGGCTACCGCCTCGACCGCCGCCCGGTTGCAATCGGACACGACGAACCCTTCCGCCCCGTCGGGCAGGTCGCTTTGCAGCGGCAGGCGCATCTGATCGATCGGCGCGGTCATGGCTTCACCATAGCACTTTGCCGGTAACCTTGATCCCCTCGATGCAGGCAGCGGTGCAAGGCTTTGCGCAAGCTGTGGATTTTCTGTCCGTGCTCAGAGAAAGCGCGCCATCTCCGGATGGTATTTGCCGGGCGCGAACTCGATGACCTGATAGCTGGCGACGCCTGCGATCTGGAACGGGTCGCTTTTCAACAAGGCCTCCAGCTCCGCCTTCGTCCCGCCGCCGCGGACCAGCAGCACCCCGCCCGTGCGCGGCACCTGCGGCCCGGTCGCGATCAGCAGGCCGCTGGCCACATGCGGGTCCAGCCAGGCGCGGTGTTCGGCCGTGACCGCCTCTACCTCCGCCATCGGTTTCACATAGGTCAGCAGGACGATGTACATCGGATCGCTCGTTGGGGTGTCGGGTCAGTCCATCCTATCGACCACTGCACCGGCGCTGGCAACGGGTCGGAGGGGTGGATTCCGGACCCTGATCATCCGGTCAGAGGGTGATCCAAAGCGGAGACATTGGAGACATCGAACGGTGCCATTCGCCTGGCCACTAAGCCAACGTCAGGCTTTACGAAGGATGCGGTCATAACCGCGCCGCCTCGCGTGAGCAGTCACCCGAAAAGCCCGTTGCAACGGCCTGATTGGCCCAGCTACGCCACTCTCCTCACACCGTTTCAGACCGTGGTAGACTCGCAGCGTGTCGCCGGTCTTTGAAATCCTGAAATCACGCCCTTCGGCTTTTGTCGGCGAGCAGCGAGACATTGGCCCATCTGCCCGGCTCAAACCTTGACTTTCCGGGGCGATGATGCGCCCTTCCGCCCTCCCGATTTGCGCCCCTCGCGGCCTCTTTTCTCAAGACGATCCGATCATGCACGCCTATCGCTCCCACACCTGCGGCGCCCTACGACTGACTGATGCCGGTGCCAATGTGCGCCTGTCCGGCTGGGTTCACAGGAAGCGCGACCACGGCGGCCTGCTGTTCATCGACCTGCGCGACCACTACGGCCTGACGCAGCTGGTCCTGCACCCTGAAACGCCGGGGTTCGAGGCCGTCGAGCGCCTGCGCGCCGAGAGCGTCATCCGCGTCGACGGCGAAGTGGTCGCCCGCGACGCCTCGGTCGTGAATGCGACCCTGCCCACCGGCGAGGTCGAGCTGAAGGTTCTGGCCGTCGAGGTCCTTTCCGAGGCCGCCGAACTGCCGCTGCCGGTCTTTGGCGAGCCGGAATACCCCGAGGAGATCCGCCTCAAGCACCGCTACCTCGACCTGCGCCGCGAGACCCTGCACAAGAACATCGTCCTGCGCTCCAAGGTCATCTCCTCGATCCGCCGCCGCATGGTCGATCAGGGCTTTCTGGAATATCAGACGCCGATCCTGACGGCCTCCAGCCCTGAGGGTGCCCGCGACTTCCTGGTGCCGTCGCGTCTGCATCCCGGCAAGTTCTATGCGTTGCCGCAAGCCCCTCAGCAGTTCAAACAGTTGCTCATGGTCTCGGGCTTCGACCGCTACTTCCAGATCGCCCCCTGCTTCCGCGACGAGGACCTGCGCGCCGACCGCTCGCTGGAGTTCTACCAGCTCGACGTCGAGATGAGCTTCGTCACGCAAGAGGATGTTTTCGCCGCTATCGAGCCCGTCATGCATGGCGTGTTCGAGGAATTCGCCGACGGCAAGCCGGTGTCGCCCATTGCCGGCACCCACACCTTTACCAACGACTTCGGCCAGACGATGGAGCACGCGGGCTTCGAGCGCCTGACCTACGAACAGTCGATGAAATGGTACGGTACCGACAAGCCGGATACCCGCAACCCCATCAAGATGCAGGACGTCTCCGACCATTTCCGCGACGGCGGTTTCGGCCTGTTCAACAAGATCCTCGGCGCGGACGAGAAGAACGCCGTATGGGCCATTCCCGCCCCGACCGGCGGCTCGCGCGCCTTCTGCGATCGCATGAACAGCTGGGCCCAGGGCGAGGGTCAGCCGGGCCTCGGCTACATCTTCTGGTCCGACGACCAGCAGGCCTGGGGCGGCCCGATCGCCAAGAACCTGGGTCAGGAGCCGACCGACGCTCTTATGACGGCGCTGGGTCTGGGCAAGGGCGATGCGGCCTTCTTCGCCGCCGGACTGCCATCGGTCTTCGCCAAGTTCGCCGGCCTGGCCCGCACCCGCGTGGCCACTGAACTGAAGCTGGTCGACGAAGACCAGTTCAAGTTCTGCTGGATCGTCGACTTCCCCATGTTCGAATGGTCCGAGGAAGAGAAGAAGGTCGACTTCAGCCACAACCCCTTCTCCATGCCGCAGGGCGGGCTGGAGGCGCTGGAGACCCAGGATCCCCTGACCATCCGCGCCTATCAGTACGACATCGTCTGCAACGGCTACGAGCTCTGCTCGGGCGCGATCCGGAACCACAAGGCCGAGATCATGCTCAAGGCCTTCGACATCGCCGGCTATGACGCCTCGGTCGTCGAGGAGCAGTTCGGCGGCATGCTCAACGCCTTCCGCTTCGGCGCGCCGCCGCACGGCGGCCTGGCTCCTGGCATCGACCGCATTGTCATGCTGCTGGCCAACCAGACCGCCATCCGCGAGGTCATCGCCTTCCCGTTGAACCAGCAGGGCCAGGACCTGCTGATGAGCGCGCCGTCGGACGCCGCCGAGCGTCAGTACAAGGAACTGCACATCCGTGCGGCCCAGCCGCTGAAAGGCTGACGGACGCCACCAAAAAGGCCCCGCCAACGACGGGGCCTTTTCATTCAGTTGCCGCTGGCGACCATGAAGTTGCGAGACCGGGGCGGCACCGGCGGCGCAGGCGGCCTGGGGGTTTCGATTCTCAGGGTCACGCCGCGACAGGCCCGAGCCGTCAGACCACCTGGCAGCCGCGTTGAGGCATCACCGCAGGCCCGGCCGATCTGGTCCTGGTTCAGTCCGCGCGCCCCGACCAGATTGGTCCCGCGAATATCGGTGCGGTTGAACTCCACATCGCTGAAGTTGGCTCCGGTGAACTGCCCCCCGGTCAGCCGCGCCCCGTTCAGGGTCGCGCCGCGGAAGTCTACATTGCGAAAGTCGCCGTTTGACAGGTTCGACATGGCAATCTCGGCCCCGGTGAAGTTGGCCGACCGCGCGCTGACATTTGCCAAGGTCGCGCCGTTGGCCTCAACGCCGCTGAGCGACGCATTTGTCAAAACCGCGCCGTTCAGGTTCGCCCCGTTCAGCTCTGCGCCCGTCAGATTGGCCGACGCGAACCGCGCCCGGACCAGGGTGGCCCCGATGGCTTCGACGCCGCTCAGATTGGCCGAGGTAAAGTTGGCGCCGGTAAAGTTGGCCCCGACCATCTCTGCACCGCTCAGATCGGCCCGGCTGAAGTCGCTGCCTGAAAAATTGGAGCCTACCAGTTCGGCCCCGCGCAAATTGGCCCCGACCAGAGTCGCATTCAGGAAGTTGGCACCTGTAAAGGCCGCTCCGGTCAGATCCCGTCCCGACAGTTCGCAGCGGCTGCACGATCCGCCCAGCGACACCATCCGCGCCACATCACGATCCTGAAACTGCAGATAAAGCGTCACTTCGGCCGATGCGGCACCCGCGATCGCCCACACAGCCGCAGCACCTCCGAGGGCGGCGGTCAGGCGACGGGGAAGGGGGCGGTTGATCTGGAACACGCCTTGTAATGCCCCCAAATGCCCGGACACCCTACTTAAATCGCGGTAAGGTCGTCGCCGCATACGTGTCCGTGCGGTGTCGCTAGCACTGTGGGATCGTCATGCCGCGCGGCAGCCTTGTCGTCTCGTCGCCGCAGGCCTGGTTGAGCCGTGCCTGGCTCAGGCCTGTTGCGCGCATCAGCGTCGCACCCGAAAGATTGACCCCGGTCAGCGTCGCGCCAGAGAAGTTGGCTCCATCCAGATAGGCACCGACAAAGTTGGCGTTGGTCAGGTTCGCTCCCGAAAAGCTGGAACTGGAGAAGACGCCACCATAGGCCTCGACATCTCGCAGGTCCGCGTTGGAAAAGCGGGTTCGGATCATGACGGCCGCACTGAAGTCCGACTGCCGCAGACGCGCGCCAGCCAGGTTCAGGCCGCTGGCCTCAAGACCCGAAAAGTTTCCCTGGAAGAGATTGCAGCCACTGCACGACGAACCTGCGCGCACACGGGCAATCTGCCCGGCATTCTGGGCGCTGACGGGGACCGCAACAGCAAGGGCAGCCAGCACGGCGAGAGTGGTCAGGATCGGCTTCATGGCAGGCTCCGGGTCGCTACGTGGCGCAGACTGACACACAATCCTTGATCAAGCCTGCACGGGCGTCAGCCCTGCATGGATGGTGCCGCGCCGCAGGTTTCGCAGACCCATCCCTCGCCGTGTTCACGCAGTGCCAGGTCGCCGCAAGCCGGGCAGGCCGCTTTCTGGCGAACGGACACATCCTGCGCTGCCCTGTCTCGCTTTTGACCGAAAGGCAGAACGACCAGATTGTCGGGCGCGGCACCCCGCGCGAAGCCTTTCGAAATGAAGCGGGCGGCGGGGACCAGTTCGTCAGCCTTGCCCGACCCCAGGCCGTCAGCATCCAGAGGCTCAGCGTCGGCATTGGCCAGTTCGCGACGGTCCAGATAGGACACACCCAGTTCCCGGAAGATGTAGTCCAGGATCGACGTCGCAGAACCGATAGAATCGTTACCGGTAACCCGCCCAGCCGGTTCGAACCGCGTGAACACAAAGGCGTCCACGAACTCGTCCAGCGGGACGCCGTATTGCAGCCCGATGGAGATGGCGATGGCGAAGTTGTTCATCAGGCTTCGGAAGGCGGCCCCTTCCTTGTGCATGTCGATGAAGATTTCGCCCAGTTCTCCGTCGTCGTACTCACCGGTGTGGATATAGACCTTATGGCCTCCGACGGAGGCTTTCTGGATGTAGCCCTTGCGACGGTCAGGCAGTTTACGCCTGGTACGGTCGCGCTCGATCACCTTCTCGATAACGCGTTCGGAGGTTGCGGGTGACGGCACGGGAGCCTCGTCCCGGCGAGGGCGCTCGTCCAGAGCGGGCAGCGGGAGAATGAAGTCGGCGGGCGGATCGGCACGTCTGAACCGTGTGGCCAAGGCTCCTTTGCGGGCAGCATCAGCCAGATATCCCGCCATCTGATCTAGAGACGTCGTCCAGTCCAGATCGACGGCTCGTGTATCGGGTGCGCCCATAGCGTTCAGAAGGTCAGCCGTCAGACGGGACTCGTAATCGCGTGGGCTTACAAGCGCATCCCGGACGGCTTCGGGGGCCACATCCCAGCTCGCAAGATCGGCGTGACCAAACGCCCAGTGGTCTGCCTGCTCCATCGCTGTCTGATCGAACCCGAGGTGCTCCAGCAGGTCGAGTCCTTCAAGCGTGGTTCCCAGAACGTCACGCATAAAGCCTTGATCGAGCACAGGTGCCCGCAAGGCATCGGACAAGGTATCGACTGCGAGCAGCGCCGTTTCGACGGCGTCGAGTTCTATATCGGTGAAGCCGACGGCCCGAAGTGCCGCATGATCAATGTCGGGGGCGTTGACGAGTGTTCGGTGCCCGAACAGGTGACGCTCTGCAGACTCGACATCACCGCCCGCTCGTTCAATGGCGTTGGCGATCGAAGTGCGCAGACGCCTCTCGACCTCGCCATCCTGAGTTTGCCAGACCTCGGTGGCTGCAAAAGGCGACAGGCCGAGGCGAAGCTGAGCCTCCGTATCGTCGATGACGATATCAAGCCGCTGGTCCTTGCCGCAGGCCTTGCGAAGCGTGTCGGCTATCTGGGCCACGACGTCGGGTCCGCCGTCTGAAATCAGCGCCAGGTCTGCGAGCCCGCCCAAGGCAATGATCAGAGCCTGTTTCTTGTCGGTCAAAGCCCGCGCCCATGCTCCTGCGACCAAAGCCAGGGCCGCATGCACGTCGTCACCCGCCAAAGCCCTTATCGCCGTCAGAGAGATGAGCAGACCGGGTCCTCGTGACGCTTCGATCAGGGACCTGCCCAGCCCCCGATCGAAGACGACGATCAGGTCGTCCTCTGCCATCAGCCGCGCGGTCTCTGTGCAGACCGGGGCGCCCGAGGCGATCATGTCACGGTCGGCCAGGGCGATGATCGGCGCAGGTCGATTGACGACCTGTGGAGCCGTTACGGTGATCCGCTCGCCGGCTGCCGCCCTGATGATATCGATATCTCTGGCTCCTGCCAGGCGCGCCTGAGCGGCCGCTCGTGCGAGGGCCGGATTGCGCGCCGGATCGGCACAATCCGCACGTGGCCCTTCACAGCGGTCCACCGCTTCACTGACTCGCAAAAGTGCAGCCGAAATGGCCTCGATCGCACGCGGCACGAGTCGCAGAGATCGACGCGTGGCCGTTTCGCTCGACAACGCCGCCAGACTGGCAGTGTCGGACAGATCGTACATCTGGTCGGCTATAGCTTTGGGAAAGGCCGGGGTTGCCAGGCCAAGGCGCAGCGAACCTAGCAAAGTCGCGCGGTCGGAGGTGTTCGGCTTCAGAGCGTCCACATAGGCCGACAGGCTCTGCGCCACATCATTGCTGGGCTCGATACCGGCGTTGGCGGCCCAATCTAGCCAGGCCTCTACTTGGGCATCGCTCCACGCTGCTGGAGCATGGACAATGGTCACCGCATCGGATCGCTCCAGAACACGACGATCCCACACTTGCTGTCCATAGAGGGCGGTGAGTGAAAAGGGCATGGGACGTCCGCGGGTGGCCGGAGCCTCAGCCTAACCGCCGCCGGCGTCTGTGGGCAATAAATGTAGTCATGATCCTGCGGGTTACCCCCAAGATGTTGAGTTTGACATGCGGATGTCCCGGCTGGACGCAGCAGCCGGTTTTTTCTATGCTGCATCCTGTCGCTGGCGGTTCGCCGGGACGGATCACGAGTGGATTTCCTGACGTGCTAGGCAAGATTTTCGGCTGGACCAGTGGCCAGACCATCGGGACTTGGTTCACTATCGCCAAGCGTGGCGAATTCATCGGTGAGGATGAGTTCGGCAGCCGCTATTACCAGTCTCGCGACAACTCCAGCTATGACGGCCGCCGCCGACGTTGGGTAACCTACAGCGGTTATGCTGACGCTTCGAAGGTCTCGCCCGACTGGCACGGCTGGCTCCACTACACACTGGATGAGCCGCCGACCGTGGCCCCGCTGGCCCGGCAGCGCTGGGAACTGGATCACGTTCCCAATCTGACCGGTACGCCCATGGCCTGGAAGCCGCAGGGGTCGCTGGCCGCTGACGGCAAACGCCCGGCCGCGACCGGCGACTATGAGGCCTGGACACCGGAATGAACCCGCGCGGGCTGATCCTGGCGGGTGTGACGGCGGGGGCCATGCTGGTCTCGGGTGGCGTTCTTGCCTCGGCCCTGAACGACCTGCCGCAGGATGCCGTGCCGGTCCAGGCCACCACTGCCGATCTGAACAGACAGCAGACACCGCCCAGCACACCACCTGCTCAGACGGCACCTGTGTCGCCAGACACACCGGCGGCGGTCCCCGTTGAGCCTGTCGTAATCGTTGCGCCCCCGATTGACGAAGCTGTCGAGGAAGAGGTCGCAGAGGTCGCTCCGACCCCTACGGTAACCACACCCACCGAGCCACTGCGTCGCCAGCGTCGCCGCGTTGCCATTGTCGAGGCGATCGACAAGATCACGGCCCGCTCCATGCGGTTCGAGGTTGAGGTCGGCGGTCGTCCTGTGCGCTTCGAGAAGGCCCTGATCATCTCGGCCCGCGCCTGTGAGGTTTCTGCCGGCGACGAGCAGGTGGCGGATGCCATCGCCTATCTGGATGTCAGTCTGCAACCGCGCGGCGTGATGCAGGGCGAACGGCGCGAGATTTTCCGCGGCTGGATGTTTGCGTCTTCACCGGCGGTCAGCAGCCTGCAGCATCCGCTTTATGATGCCTGGATCGTCGGCTGCAAGGCATAGAAGACTGCGGCCTGGCCTGACATGGGCTCGAACAGGCTGCGGCTGTTGGGTCTGACGGTCAGGGCGGGCGCGAGCTGTTTCAGATAGTCGGCCTGGGGCGTCTCGACCGCGCCGAACTGGGCCAGATGAGTGGTCAGGAACTGGGTATCCAGCAACCGCCAGCCCCCGCGCTTCAGCCGTGCCACCAGATGCACCAGGGCCACCTTGGATGCATCGCGTTCCAAGCTGAACATGCTCTCGCCGAAGAAGGCCCCGCCCAGGGTCACGCCATACAGGCCACCTACGAGCCGCTCGTCTTGCCAGCATTCGATGGAGTGGGCCTGACTGCGTGCGTTCAGCGCGACGTACAGGCGGCGGATCGGGGCGTTGATCCAGCTGTCTTCACGTCCGGCGGCAGAGGCGGCGCAGGCATCGACGACGGCGTCGAAGGCTGTGTCGACACGGACCGTGAAGGTCTCGCTGCGCACCGTTCGGCGCAGTCGGGCCGGGATGTGGAAGGCATCCAGCGGAATGACGCCGCGCTGCTCCGGCTCGACCAGGAAGATGCGCGGGTCATCTCGCGCCTCGCCCATCGGAAAGACGCCCGTGGCATAGCAGTGCAGCAGTTCGTCCGGCCCGAAGGCTCCGAAGGGGCTGCTGGCACTGAAGCCGGGGTCGTTCACCAGCCCTAGGCCGTCGCCTTCTGCCGCGCCGCCCATTGCTCCAGCCAGTGGATGTCATAGTCGCCGGACAGGATGTCGGGCTCGGCCAGCAGCTTCTGGAACAGGGGAATGGTGGTGTCGATGCCGCCGATGACCATCTCGTTCAGCGATCGCTTCAGGCGCGCGATGCACTCTTCGCGGTCGCGGCCATAGACGATCAGCTTGCCGATCAGGCTGTCGTAATAGGGCGGGATCGAATAGCCGGCGTAGATGGCGCTATCCAGCCGCACGCCCAGGCCGCCGGGGGCGTGGAAGTCGGTGATCTTGCCGGGCGAGGGGGTGAAGGTCTCGGGGTTCTCGGCATTGATGCGGCATTCGATCGAATGGCCGGTGAACTTCACATCCGCCTGGGTAAAGGACAGGGGCAGGCCGGCGGCGATGCGGATCTGTTCGCGCACCAGATCGACGCCGGTGATCATTTCTGTCACCGGATGCTCGACCTGCAGGCGGGTGTTCATCTCGATGAAGAAGAACTCGCCGTCCTCCCACAGGAACTCGATCGTGCCGACGCCCAGATAGCCGATGGCGGCGATGGCTTTGTTGACCGTTTCGCCGATGGCGGTGCGTTCCGCGGCCGACAGGGCGGGCGAGGGGGCTTCTTCCAGAATCTTCTGGTGGCGGCGTTGCAGGGAGCAGTCGCGCTCGCCCAGGTGGACGACGTTGCCGTGGCTGTCGGCGATGACCTGAAGCTCGATGTGGCGGGGTTTCTGGAGGTAGCGCTCCATATAGACGGCGCCATTGCCGAAGGCGGCGAGGGCTTCGGACTGGGCGGTCTGGACGGCCTCGACCAGATCGTCGGCGGTCAGGGCGACCTTCATGCCGCGCCCGCCGCCACCGGCGGAGGCCTTGACGATCAGGGGAAAGCCGATGGACTTTGACGCCTCGATGGCGGCCTCGACGGTCTCGACCTCACCGGCCGAGCCAGGCACGACGGGGATGCCGGCGTCCATGACGGTCTGTTTGGCGGTGATCTTGTCGCCCATGACCCGGATGTGCTCGGGCTTGGGCCCGATGAAGGTCATGCCGTGGGCCTCGACGATCTCGGCGAAGCGAGCGTTCTCCGACAGAAAGCCATAGCCGGGGTGGATGGCTTGGGCCCCGGTGATCTCGGCCGCCGCGATAATCGAGGGGATGTTCAGATAGGATTTGGCCGCCGGTGCCGGGCCGATGCAGACGCTTTCGTCGGCCAGGCGCACCCACATGGCCCCGCGGTCGGCCTCGGAGTGCACGGCGACGGTGGAGATGCCCATCTCCTTGCACGCGCGGTGGATGCGCAGTGCGATCTCGCCGCGGTTGGCGATCAGGACCTTGGTGAACATGCGTCCCGCCTCAGGCTTGCAGCAGGACGAGGGGTTCGCCGAACTCGACGGGCTGGGCGTCGCCGACCAGAACCTCGACCACGACGCCGTCGCGGGGGGCCTGGATCGGGTTCATCGTCTTCATGGCCTCGACGATCAGCAGGGTCTGGCCCTTCTTGACCGTATCGCCGGCCTGGACGAAGGGCGGAGCCTCGGGCGAGGCCTGCAGGTAGGCGGTGCCGACCATCGGCGACTTCACCTCTTCGCCCGACTTGGCGACGATGGTGGCGGGGTCAGAAGGCATGGCGGCGACAGGCGCAGCCGCTGCCGGGGCTGCGGCAGGAGCCTGAGGCGCATAGGCGGGGGCAGCGGCATATTGCACCGGAGCCGCCACTGTCACTTCACGCGCGACGCGGATGTGCAGGTCGCCGCGTTCGACCTCGATTTCGGTCAGGTCTGTGTCGTTCAGGATATCGGCCAGTTGCCGCACCAGGGCGGTGTCAATCTCGGCGTCGTTCTTGAGCTTGGGAGCGGGGGTCTTGGAATCGGCCATGTGAGCCTCTCTCTGTCCTTTAAACCGAACGGTCTTCGACCTGGCTGCGTTCCTGCACCAGACCGAGGGCGGCCTTGACGGCCAGTTCGTAGCTGCTCGGGCCGAAACCCGAAATGATGCCGGTGGCGACCGGCGAAACATAGGATCGTTGCCGGAAACGCTCGCGCGCCGCCGGGTTCGACAGGTGGCATTCGACGATCGGGATCGTCAGGGTCTTCAGCGCGTCCAGCAGGGCGACGGAGGTGTGGGTATAGCCGGCGGCGTTCAGCACCAGAGCCGATGCCTTGTCGCGTGCTTCCTGCACCCAGTCGATCAGTTCGCCCTCGTGATTGGTCTGGCGAAAGACGATCTCGGCTCCCTGGGCGGCGTCGACGCACAGGGTTTCGATGTCGGCCAGCGTCTCATGCCCATAGATATCCGGCTCCCGAACCCCGAGCAGGTTGAGGTTGGGGCCGTTCAGGACGTAGATGACGGACGTTTGGGGCATGAGCTCCGGGCGCTGGACGCCGATGAATCGGGCGGCCTTTTAACTGACGGACCGCGCGGGTCAAAGCGCGACGATGAACGGATTGACGTAACGGTATGCGCATTCAAGTCAACGGAGATACGCGCGAAGTGTCAGCGCGGACGATTCTGGAGCTTGTCGAGGCCCTCGGACTGGACGTCCGCAAGGTGGCGGTGGAGCGCAATCTGGAGATCGTGCCCCGTTCGTTGCACGCGACGACGGCGCTGGCGGAAGGGGACCGGATAGAACTGGTTCAGTTCGTGGGTGGCGGATGAGCGATCAAAAGCGGTGACGTGGGTTTTCCCGTCGTCCTGATCGGACTAGGTCAACGGCCATGACCCAAGCTCCCGACACCTGGACCGTCGCCGGTCGCACCTTTTCTTCGCGCCTGATCGTGGGCACCGGCAAATATGCCGACTATGCCCAGAACGCTGCCGCGGCCGAGGCGGCGGGGGCGGAGATCGTGACCGTAGCGGTGCGGCGGGTGAATCTGTCGGACCCCGGCCAGCCGATGCTGGTCGATCATGTCAGCCCGGAGCGGTTTACCTTCCTGCCCAATACGGCGGGGTGTTTCACGGGCGAGGAGGCGGTGCGGACGCTGCGGCTGGCGCGCGAGGCGGGCGGGTGGAACCTGGTCAAGCTGGAGGTCCTGTCAAACAGTGCGCACCTGTATCCCGACATGATCGAGACGCTGCGGTCGCTGGATATCCTGGTCAAGGACGGGTTCGACGTCATGGTCTATTGCACCGACGACGTGGTCATGGCCAAGCGGCTGGAGGAGGCGGGGGCCGCGGCCGTCATGCCGGCCGCCAGCCCCATCGGCTCGGGCCTGGGCATCCAGAACCGGGTCAATATTCGTCTGATCGTCGAGGCGGCGACCGTGCCGGTTCTGGTCGATGCGGGTGTGGGCACGGCCTCGGACGCAACTATCGCCATGGAACTGGGCTGTGATGCCCTGATCGCCAATACGGCCATCGCGGCGGCGAAGGATCCCATCCTGATGGCCAGCGCCATGAAGCACGCTGTCATAGCCGGCCGCCAGGCCTATCTGGCCGGGCGCATGCCCAAACGCATGTATGCCAGCGCCAGTTCGCCGCTCAGCGGGCTGATCTAGGGGTTTCCCTGAGGCCTCGACGCCTCTAGGTTCCGCGCCAACGATTTTCAGACGAGGTCCACCATGAACACCGCCGACATGAAGCGCGTCGAGGCGCATCTGAAGCGCACTTTCAACACGGGCGGCATCATCCTGAAGCCGCGCGGCAAGCCCAACGATTCCTGCGAGGTCTACGTCGGTGACGAGTTTATCGGTGTCGTCTTTGAAGACGAGGACGAGGCCGGCAGCTTCATGTTCGAAATGGCGATTCTGGCCGAGGACCTGCCGGCCGACTGATCGGCTGCGCCTGCAAACGGGCGTGAAAAAAGCGCCGGTGGAGCGATCCACCGGCGCTTTTTCAATTCGGGTCTCGCCCTACTTCTTCCCGACGATCAGATCGCGGAGCTTGGCGAAAAAGCCTTTCTCCTCGGCCTTGGCCGGAGCAGGTGAGGGCGCTGTAGCTGCGGCGGGCTTGGGTGCCGGTGCGGAAACGGGGGCTGGCGTCGCAGCAGCCGCCACGGGTGCCTCGGGCGCCGTGACGGGAGTTGGTGAAGCCTTGGGAGCCACAGCCGCTGCTGGCTTGGGCGCTGCGGCAGGTTTGGCGGCGGCAGGCTTGGCTGTGGATGCTGCCTTGGCGGCGGGCTTTACAGCCGGGGCCTTCGCTGCGGACTTTGCAGCAGGCTTGGGAGCGGCAGCCTTTGCCGGCGCGACGGTCTTGGTGGCCGGCTTGGCAGCCGGAGACTTGGCGGCGGCGGGCTTGGCCGCCGATGTCTTCGCAGGTGCCGCTTTTGCGACCGGGGCCTTGGTCGCTGGCTTGGCCGTGGCGGCTTTCGGCGCGGTCGCCTTGGCAGCGGGTTTGGCAGCGACGGGAGGCTTGGCGACGGCAGTCTTGGTTGCAGGTTTCGGCGCGGCGGCCTTTACAGCACTCGACTTTGCGGCCGCTTTAGGCTTGGAAGCGGCGGTCGCCGCCGGTTTCGGTTTTGCCGTGCTCGGCGTAGACGGTGATTTAGCCATGAATTCCCCGACCCCTCGGTGCGATTGATTGATGCTGGCGCGAGAGAGCACGCCAGCGCGTGTCCCGAGTCGTCATGATAGCGGTGTTTTTGAATGTCATACAGCCCAGTTCAGATTATCGCCCGGGGCCCCCGCGCCGCGGCCGAAACCGCAGCAGAGGCGCTGGACGCCGACGTCCTTCTGGAGGGCGCGACCTACTCCATTCTGGAAGAGGATGAGGACAAGGACGTCTGGCGCATCGACGGCTATCCGACGACCGAGGAGGAGGCCCGCAGCATGGAGGCGGGCCTGCGCGCGCATGAGGCGCTGACGGTCGAGGTAGAGGTCCTGGCCGACGCCGACTGGCTGGCCATGTCGCTGTCGGGTCTGCCGCCGGTCGAGGCCGGGCGGTTCTTCGTCTACGGGGCCCATGACCAGGGCAAGGTGCCTGAGGGCCGTGTGAATCTGAAGATCGACGCCGGTGCCGCTTTCGGCACGGGCCACCACGGCACGACGGTGGGCTGTCTGGAAGCGTTCGACCGCCTGCTGGAGACCGAGACGTTCGACAAGGTGCTGGATGTCGGCTGCGGCACCGGCGTGTTGGCCATCGCGGCGGCGAAGACGGGTTCACCCGTCGCCGTCGGCACCGACATCGACGAGCCCTCGGCCCGTATCGCCAACGAGAATGCCGCGATCAACGATGCGAAATGCGACTTCTATTTCGCCAGCGGCCTGGACGATGGGCGGATCGCGCAGCATCTGCCGTACGATCTGGTCTTCGCCAACATCTTGGCCGCGCCCCTGGTCGAGCTGGCTCCCGACATCGCCAACGCGTTGAAGCCGGGCGGCGTGGCCATCCTGTCGGGCCTGTTGCGGACGCAGGAGGAGCGGGTGCTGGACGCCTATCGCCCGCTGGGCTTTGTGGTCGAGCAGACCATCCATCACGATGCCTGGAGCGCGCTGCAGCTGCGCAAGTCAAACGCGTAAGGAGCCCCGATGCGCCAGACCTTCGACGAAACGACCGATCCGTCCTTCGGGGCGAAACACCTGCCGCTGCTGCGGGCAGAGATGAAGAAACAGGGCCTCGACGGCCTGCTGGTCCCGCACGAGGACGAGCATCAGAACGAATATCTGCCCGACGCCAACGAGCGACTGGCCTGGGTCAGCGGCTTCACTGGTTCGGCTGGGGCAGGAGCCGTGCTGATGGACCGGGCGGCGGTCTTCGTCGACGGCCGCTATACGGTGCAGGTCAAGGCCCAGACGGACGAGGCGCTGTTCGAACGAGTCGAGTTGCACAAGCTGACGACGTGGCTGGAAGGCGTTCCGGCCGGTTCGATCATCGGCTATGACCCGCGCCTACACAGCCCCGATGCCCTGGCCAATCTGCGGTCGGCAGTCGAAAAGGCCGGCGCGACGCTCAAGCCCGTTGAGGCCAATCCGATCGATCTGGCCTGGGGCGCAGACCGCCCCGCCCAGCCGCAGGCCCCTGTGGTACCTCACGGGGACCGCTACTCCGGCGAGAGCGCCGCCTCCAAGCGCGCCCGCATTGGTCAGGCGATTGCGGCCAAGGGCGCGGACGTTGCGGTTTTGACCTCGCCGTCATCGCTGGCCTGGCTGTTCAACATTCGCGGTGGCGACGTGATCCGCACGCCCCTGCCGCTCGGACAGGCGGTGGTGAAGGCTGACGGCACCGCCACCGTCTTCTTGGATCCGGCCAAGGTGACCAATGAATTGCCCGGCTGGCTGGGCGATGCGGTGGCGTTGGAGTCACACGATGCTCTGCCCGCTGCGCTGGACGGCCTGTCCGGCCAGAAGGTGCTGATCGATCCGGCGGTGTCCTCGGCCTGGTATTTCGACCGGCTGGAGGCGGCGGGAGCCACCATCGTGCGCGGTATGGACCCTTGCGCCCTGCCGCGTGCCCAGAAAAACGAAGTCGAGATCGAGGGCAGTCGTCAGGCGCACATCCGCGACGGCGCGGCCCTGACGCGCTTCCTGCACTGGGTCGATACGGTGGCCCAGGTCGAACTGCCGGACGAGCGCGGCGTGGTCGAGGCGCTGGAGGGCTTCCGCGAGGCGACGGGCATGCTGAAGGACCTGTCCTTCGACACCATCGCGGGTGTCGGCGGCAACGGGGCCCTGCCGCACTACAAGCCGGTCGGGGCCAAGATCCGCAAGATGGAGCAGGGCAGCCTCCTGCTGGTTGACGGCGGGGGCCAATATCTGGACGGCACCACCGATGTGACCCGGACCATGGCCATCGGCGAGGGCACGCCGGACCAGCGGCGGATGTACACCCTGGTGCTGAAGGCCCACATTGCCATGGCCGTCATACGCTTTCCCGCCGGGACGACGGGTCATCAGCTGGACGCCATCGCGCGCCAGCCGCTCTGGAACGCCGGCTTCGACTACGACCACGGCACGGGTCACGGCGTCGGCTCCTATCTGGGCGTGCACGAGGGGCCGCAGCGGATTGCGCCCTATGTAAACAGTCAGCCACTACTGACCGGCATGATCCTGTCCAACGAGCCAGGCTTCTACCGCGAGGGCCACTGGGGCATCCGCATCGAGACCTTGCAGGTGGTGACCGAACCCCAACCGATCCCGGGCGGGGAGCGGCCCATGCACGGCTTCGAGCAACTGACGCTGGCTCCGCTGGATCGCAGGCTGATTGATGTGGCGCTGCTGACGGCCGAGGAGCGGGCTTATATTGACGCCTATCACGCCGAGGTGCTGGCCAAGGTCGGGCCGCTGCTGGCCGATGGCGTGCAGAAGGACGAGGCGGCGCTGGCATGGCTGAAGGGGCAGTGCGAGCCCTTGAACTGATCCGGGGCGGTGCTCATCTGAAGAGGCGCTGACGGAGCTGTCGTCAGTTCCATCACATCAGGAGAGCGCCCCATGAAAACCCGCACACTGGGCCGGAGCGGTCCCGAGGTCTCGGCCATCGGACTGGGCTGCATGGGCATGGCCGCCTTCTATGGCCAGGCGTCGGACGAGGCGCAGGCGACGGCGGTGATCCATCGCGCGCTCGATCTGGGCATTACCCTGTTCGACACGGCCGAGATGTACGGGCCGCACACCAATGAGAACCAGGTCGGCAAGGCGCTGGCGGATCGACGCGACAAGGCCTTCGTCGCCACCAAATTCGGTATCGGCTACAATGCAGAGCGCACGGCGCTGACGGTCGATGGGTCGCCCGCTAATGTCCGCCGGGCGATCGAGGGCAGCCTGAAGCGGCTGAACATGGATCACATTGATCTGTATTATCTTCACCGCGTCGATCCGAACACGCCGATCGAAGAGACGGTCGGCGCGATGGGCGAACTGGTGAAGGAGGGCAAGGTCCGCTTCCTGGGCCTTTCCGAGGCCGCGCCCGAGACGATCCGCAAGGCCCATGCCACCCACCCGATCACCGCCCTGCAGACGGAATATTCGCTGTGGAGCCGCGAGCCGGAGGATGAAATCCTGGCGACGGTCGACGAACTGGGCATCGGCTTCGTGCCCTACAGCCCCCTGGGGCGTGGCTTCCTGTCCGGCGAGATCAAGTCCATCGACGACCTGGCCGCCGACGACTTTCGGCGCACCAACCCACGCTTCATGGGCGAGAACTTCCAGAAGAACCTGGACCTGGTGACGGCTGTCGGAGCCATCGCTGCGGACAAGGGCGTCACGGCGGCGCAACTGGCCCTGGCCTGGGTGCTTGCCCAAGGGCCGCATCTGGTGCCGATCCCCGGGACGCGGCGGATATCGACGCTGGAAGACAATGCGGCGGCGGCGGATATCGTGCTGACGGCCGAAGACCTGGCGCGGATCGAAGCGGTGTTCCCGAAGGACGCGGCGTCTGGCGATCGCTACGCCCCTGCGGGTCGGGCGGCGCTGAACCGGTAAAATCGTGTCCTCGCCTTTTAGCCGCCTGGCGATGGGGAAGGAGATCAGGAAATGAGCGCCAGCCACTCATCCTCGGTCAGAACCTTGACCCCGTGCTTCTGCGCATCGGCCAGTTTGGAACCGGCACCGGGACCCGCCACCAGATAGTCGGTCTTCTTCGACACTGAGCCCGACACCTTGGCCCCTAGGCTTTCGGCACGCGCCTTGGCCTCGTCGCGGGTGAAGCGTTCCAGGGCACCGGTGAAGACGACGATTTTTCCGGCGACAGGGGTGTCGGATTTCGGCCGTTCGGCGTCCTCGACCGTGTGCAGTTCCGCGATCAGGGCCGCAACGACCGTGCGATTGTGCGGCTCGTGGAAGAAGTCGGCCAGTGCACGCGCCGCGACGGGGCCGACGCCGGTGATGCCCGCAATCTCGCCCAACGTCGGCGACGGACCTTCGGTGCGGGCAATCTGCGCCAGACGCACGATCGCTGACCAGTCGGGGGCGAGGGCGGCGACGGCCCGGCGGGCAGGGGTGGCGAGGCCGGGCAGGGCCAGCGCGATCTTCTGGTCCAGCGGTGCCTCTGGCCACGGATCGCTGTTGCCCAGACGCGCCTCGGCCAGCGTCATCATCACCCGCGTAGAGATGCCGGGTGCAAGCGACAACTGAGTCCACTCCGGCGAGGGCAGGCCAGACGCCGCCTCCAGACACGCCACCTCGAACGCGACCCAACTTCCAAAATGGCGGGACAGCAGCAGCGACGTCTGCTCGCCGATGTCGCGGATGCCCAGGCCGAAGATCAGCCGGTCCAGCGCGATGATGCGCCGCGCCTGGATGCCCGCAACCAGATTGCGGACGCTGGTTTCGCCGTAGCCGTCCTCATTGCGCAGGGTTCCCAGCTTGGTCTCGTCCCGGGCCAGGCGGAAGATGTCGGCGGGCTCCCTGATCCAGCCGCGCTCGTGGAAGGCGATCAACTGCTTCTCGCCGAGCCCCTCGATATCGAAGGCCCGCCGACCGACGAAATGCTTCAGCCGCTCGACGATCTGGGCATCGCAGATCAGGCCGCCGGTGCAGCGCCTGCGCACCTCATCCCCCTCGCGCACGGCCTCCGAGCCACAGACGGGACAGTGTGTTGGAAAGACGTATGGCGCGGCGTCGGCGGAGCGGCGGTCCAGCACGACGCCCACGATCTGGGGGATGACATCCCCTGCGCGTTGCAGGGTGACGGTGTCGCCGATCCGCACGTCCTTGCGCGCGATCTCGTCCTCATTGTGCAGGGTGGCATTGCGCACCACGACGCCGCCCACGGTGACGGGGTGCAGTCGCGCGACAGGGGTCAAGGAGCCGGTACGGCCGACCTGGATGTCGATCCCCTCCAGCACGGTGGTCGCCTGCTGCGCCGGAAACTTGTGCGCGATAGCCCAGCGCGGGCTGCGCGCGACGAAGCCCAGACGCTGCTGCCAGTCCAGGCGATCGACCTTGTAGACCACCCCGTCAATGTCATAGCCCAAGGTGGCGCGGTCCCGCTCCAGTTCGCGGTAAACGCCGATCAGCCCCTCGGCCCCTTCGACCCGCTGCGAGCGAACATTGACCCGAAAGCCCCAGGCCTTCAGCGCCTCCAGAGCGCCTGACTGGGTGTCGGCAAAGTCGTCGGAATGCTCGCCCCAGGCATAGGCGAAGAAGTTCAATGGGCGACCGGCAGTGATCTTCGGGTTCTTCTGGCGCAGCGACCCGGCGGCGAAGTTGCGCGGATTGGCATAGGTGCGCCGGCCTTCCGCCTCGGCGGCCGCATTGAAGGCGTCGAAGGCGTCGGTCGGGGCATAGACCTCGCCCCGGACCTCCACCCGCGCAGGCCAATCGGTGCCGTGAAGCCGCAGGGGTATGTTGGCCTCGCCGAGCGTCTTCAGATTATCGGTGACGTCCTCGCCCGTCCTGCCGTCGCCGCGCGTGGCCCCGACGCTGAGTTCGCCGTCGATGTACAGCAGGCTGGCGGACAGGCCGTCGATCTTGGGCTCGGCCACGAAGGCGATGGCCTCGTCGCCCGGCAGCTTCAGGAACCGGGCAATGCGGGCCACGAAGTCGCGTACCTCACCCTCATCGAAGGCATTGTCCAGCGACAGCATGGGCACGCCGTGCCTAACGGGTGCGAACTGGGTGGAAACGGCGGCCCCCACAGCCTGGGACGGGCTGGCCTCGGTGGTCAGGGCCGGGAAACGCGCCTCGATGGCCAGGGCGCGTTGCTTCAGGGCGTCATAGTCGGCGTCCGAAATCTCGGGCGCGTCGTCGGTGTGATACAGGGCGTCATGATGCGCCAGCTCGGCGGTCAGGCGGGCCAGCTCGGCAGCCGCTTCGGCCTCGGTCAGGGTATCAATCTGGGTTTCGGGGGCGGGGTCGGACATGGAATCGCAGGGCCTCCTGACAGCAGAGGTCTTCTAGCATCGACACGTTCCGCATGAAGGGGGCGCTGCCCCTTTTGACAGACGATGGATCATGACAGGGAGTTCATCTGACACGCGCCGCCGGTCCCGCTAGCGTCGCGCCCTGATCAAGGAGCCGACATGCGTTTCGTCCCGTCCCGGAAAATCCGTCTTTTGACTGCGGCACCCGTCGCGGTAGCCCTGCTGTTGGCAGGGTGCGGCTCTATGTCGAGCACGGACACGCCGGTCGCGGTCGTGCCCGTCACGACCGCCTGGCAGCAGCAGGCGCTGGACGACATCCGCATCCTGTCGGCTGACGACATGGGCGGGCGCGACACGGGCTCGGCGGGCGGGCAGATGGCGCGGGAATATATCGTCGGCAGGCTGGATGCGCTGGGCGTCGTTGCCCCGCCGGTCGGCCGGTTCCAGCCTTGGGAGGCCCAGAACCGTGGCAAGGCCTGGAACGGCATCAATGTCATTGGTCTGATCCCCGGCACGCGGGTGACGGACAAATACATCGTGGTCACAGCCCATTATGACCACGTCGGTACCCAGGAAGGCCTGATCTACAACGGGGCCGACGACAATGCCTCGGGCGTTGCCACCATGCTGGCCCTGGCCGCCGATCTGAAGCGCCAGGCCCCGGAGCACAGCGTGCTGATCGTCGGCTTCGACGGAGAGGAACACGGCCTGCTGGGGGCCAAGCATTTCGTCGAGGCCCCGCCCGTGCCTCTGACCTCCATCGCGATGAACCTGAACTTCGACATGACGGCGCGGGCCGAAACGGACGGCAAGCTGTGGGTCACCGGCACCTATCAGAACCCGTCGTTCCGTCCGATTCTGGAGGGCATCTCCGCCAATGGCGCGGTGTCACTGGCCTTCGGCAAGGACACGCCCCAGGACCTGGGTGCGGATAACTGGGTCGAGGCGTCGGACCACGGCCCCTTCTATCGGGCGCAACTGCCGTTCCTGTATCTGGGTGTGAACTATCACCCCGACTATCACCGCCCGTCCGACGACTTTGAGCGGATCACGCCGTCGGTGTTCATCAGCTCGACAGAGCTGGCGATCGCCTCGTTTCGGGCGTTGGATACGGCCCTGAACCGCTGATCGCGAGCGCGTTTCGGTCGCAAAGATCGGGCTTGATAAGGCCAGGATTTGAGCGCTGTTTCCCCATCAGGAGATACGCCCGATGACCACCGCGCCCTTGCTTGACATCCAGACGGTTCAGAGAGTGCGCAAGGGGGCCATTCTGGTCGCCCTGCTGGCGTTGATAGGCCTGTCGATCGTCACCCAGTCGATCGGCGGGGTTGATGGCAGCTGGCACGAGACCGTGGAGGCCATCGGCCTTGGTGCGATCATTTTGTCGATCGTCGGTCGCGCCTGGTGCTCGCTCTATATCGGCGGGCGCAAGAAAGCCGAGATCGTGGATCGCGGGCCGTATTCGATCAGCCGCAATCCGCTCTATGTGTTCAGCTTCTTCGGCGCATTCGGCATGGGGGCCCAGACGGGCAGCCTGACCATCGCCGGCCTGTTCGTCGTGGCGGCGTTTCTGGTCTTCCTGCTCACAGTCCAGCGCGAGGAAGCCTTTCTGTCGCGCGAATTCGGGGCGGTCTATGCGGCTTACAGGGCCCGTGTGCCGCGGTTCGGGCCGCGTTTCTCGCTGTGGCGCGACGAGCGCGAGCTGACCATTCGACCGGCCTTCTTCCTGCTGACGATCCGCGACGGCCTGGTCTTCCTGCTGGCCCTGCCGATCTTCGAACTGATCGACATGGGGCAGGCCCAGGGCTGGCTGCGGGTATTCGCACACCTGCCCTGATCGTCAGCCGTCGCTGCGGATATCCAGTTTCAGCCCCATGATCTCTGCCAGGGCTTTGCCGCGCTTGCGGGTCTGCTCGCCCAGCAAGGCGTGCGCATAGCCGTCCGATGCGCTGAGGATCAGATGACCGTCCTCGACGGCGGCTCGCACATTGACCAACAGGCTGGGAGACCGGCCCGACAGGTCGCAGGCCAGGCGGATGGCGATACCCAGGGTTCGAGCCTTGCGGCGTTGATCCTCGCTCAGCAGGCGGTCGATGATCGCCGGCTGGGGGGTGGACGCTCCGCCGCCATATCGGGCGTTGATCGCGGTTGCCAGCCAGGCCCGCTCGGCATGGGTCTGTCCGGGCACGGGCGCGCGCAGAACCTGATCGAAGGCCAGTTCGACGCGGTGATCGACATGAAGCCGGGCCCCGATGTCGGCGACGCGGCAGGCGGCATCGGCCAGGACCACGTCCCGCTCCGCGCTGAAGGCGACGGGCAGGGTGTCGAGCAACGGCTGGACCCAGGCGTGCAGCACGCCTGGCAGGGCAGGCGATATCCCCTGACGCACGCCCAGGGAGGTGCAGCCTGCCAGCAGGGGATCGTCAGCGGCGACGTCTGGCTCCAGCGCCTCGAACAGCAGGCCCTCGCGCACGCCCCAGGCCGACAGCACGATTCGCTTCAGCCCCAGCCTTTCGATCAGGCCGTCCAGCACCAGGGCGGCATAGGGCAGGGTCTCGGCCCGTTTTTTCGACAGACCGGGCCAGGCCTCCAGCGAAGCCTTCGATGAACGCGACACCAGGCGCGCGATGTCGCGGGCGTCGGTGGCCGCCAGCTCGTACTGATGCACGACCTTCAGCGGGTAGCGGGCATGCGACATGTGCACCTGGGCCAGCGTCCGCCAAGCCCCGCCGACCGCATACAGGGTGTCGGTGCTGAAATCGGGCGCGGCCTTCAGCCGTTTGGCGATCAGGTCGCGGACCCGCTCGGCATCGAACCCGGCCGGATCGGCCAGGGAGAACGGCCCCAGCGGCAGGGTTACGCCGCGCTGCACCTGACCATCGCCGATGCGGGTCAGCTCCAGACTGGCCCCGCCGAGGTCGGCCGAGACACCTTTTGCATCGGGTATGCCGGCCAGGACGCCCAGCGCGGCATACCGAGCTTCGTCCTCGCCCGACAGGACGCGGACCTGAAGCCCCGTCTCGGCGGCGACCTGATCGCAGAAGGCCTGGCCATCCTTGGCCTCACGCACGGCGGCGGTAGCGGCGACGAAGACATGGGCGGGCTGCACCGCTTCGATGACGGCGGCGAATCTCTTGAGCGCCGTCAGGGACTGGGCCGCTCCGGTGACGGAAAGTTTGCCGGTGGTCGACAGGTCGCGCCCCAGCCCGGCCAGGACCTTTTCGTTGAACACGGTCCAGATGGCCCGGCCTTCCAGCCGGTACAGCACCAGACGCACCGAGTTGGAGCCGATATCGACGGCGGCGACGTCTTGCGGCGCGCCGAGGGCAGACGACAGGGCGTCGATCATCAACGCTTCTTCCGCGTGGGGGTATAGCTGAGGTTCTGCGGCCGGGTTTTCACCTTGCGGCCCCGTCCCGACAGGCTGGGGTTGGTCATGAAGTATTTGTGTGCCGAGAAGCCGTGTTCCGCATCCGCAGGCTGGACTCTGCGATAGGCCCCGTCCGGCTCCAGCACCCAGCTCTGGATGTCGTCCTTCAGATTGGCGACCATGATCTGATCCAGCACCTGGTCGTGGACCGTGGCGTTCAGGACCGGTGTCATCAGTTCGACCCGACGGTCCAGATTGCGGTTCATCCAGTCGGCCGAGGAGATGAACAGCTTGGCCTTGTCGTGCGGCAGGTCGCGGCCGTTGGCGAAGGCGACGATGCGGCTGTGCTCCAGGAATCGTCCGACGATCGACTTGACCCGGATGTTGTCGCTGAGGCCCGGCACGCCGGGGCGCAGACAGCAGATGCCGCGGATCACCAGTTCGATCCGCACCCCCCACTGGCTGGCGCGGTACAGGGCGTCGATGACTTCCGGATCGACCAGGGAGTTCATCTTGGCCCAGATGGCGGCAGGCTTGCCCTTGGCGGCAGCGGCCATTTCCTTGCCGATCAGGTCGATGAGGGTCGACTTCATGTTCAGCGGCGAGACGACCAGCGCCTCCAGCTCGTCCGGCTGGGCATAGCCGGTGATGTAGTTGAACACCCGCGAGGCATCGCGCGCCAGGATCGGATTGCAGGAGAACAGCGACAGGTCGGTGTAAACCCGCGCCGTCACCGGGTGATAGTTGCCGGTGCCGAAGTGGCAGTAGGTGCGCAGGGCATCCGCCTCGCGCCGGACCACCACGCTCAGCTTGGCGTGGGTCTTGTACTCCACGAAGCCGAAGACGACGTGGACGCCCGCCCGCTCCATGGCCCGGGCCCAGCGCAGATTGGCCTCCTCGTCGAAGCGTGCCTTGATCTCGACCAGGGCGGTGACGTTCTTGCCATTCTCGGCCGCCTCGATCAGGGCCGCGACGATCGGGCTGTCCTTGGAGGTCCGGTACAGGGTCTGCTTGATGGCGATGACGTTCGGGTCGCGCGCGGCCTGGCGCAGGAACTGGACCACCACGTCGAAGCTCTCGAACGGGTGGTGGATCAGCATGTCCTTCTCGCGGATCGCCGCGAAGATGTCGCCGCCGTTGTCGCGTACCCGCTCCGGGTAGCGGGGCTCATAGCCCTTGAACTTCAGGTCCGGATGGCCACCGGCGATCAGGTCCGAGACTTGGGCCAGACCCAGCATGCCATCCACAATCACGACGTCCTGGGGAGCCGCATCCAGTTCGTCGGTGATGAAGGTGCGCAGGTCGTCGGGCATGGACGCCTCGATCTTGATGCGCACGACCGAGCCCATGCGTCGCTGCTTCAACGCCTCCTCGAACTCCATGACCAGGTCTTCGGCCTCTTCCTCGATCTCGATGTCGCTGTCGCGGATCAGGCGAAAGACCCCGCGCTCCAGCACGTCACAGCCGGGGAAAAGGTGGTCGATGAAGAGCGTCAGCAGGCTCTCCAGCGTGAGATAGCGGCTGCGGCCGGGAGTGGAGCGCCCGTCGGTGGCCAGCGGCCAGAACCGCTTCACCTGGGCTGGAACGGGCACCAGGGCATACAGGGTCCGGTTGTCCCGCCTCCGTTTCAGCTTCAAGGCCAGCGAGAAACCGAGGTTGGGCAGAAAGGGAAACGGGTGCGCCGGATCGATGGCCATGGGCGTCAGAACGGCAAAGAGCTGGTTCAGGAACTCTGGCTCCAGCCGCTCGCGCTCGGTCTTGGTGATCTTGTCGGCATCGACCACCTCGATCCCGGCATGCGCCATTTCCTTGCGCAACTGACGCCAGCGTAGCTGCTGCTCGTCCATCAAGGCTCCGGCTGCCGTGCTGACCTTCTCCAGGGCCTCGGCAGGGGTCAGACCGTCGGCCGAAACGACGCGTACCCGCTCGCGCACCTGTCCCTTCAGCCCGGCGACGCGGGTCATGAAGAACTCGTCCAGATTATTGGCCGAGATGGACAGGAAGCGCAGCCGTTCCAGCAGCGGGTGGCCCGGGTTGGCGGCCTCTTCCAAAACGCGGCTGTTGAAGGCCAGCCAGGAAATCTCGCGGTTAAAGAAGCGCTCGGGCGAGGCCATCAGCGCCTCGGACAGCTCCTGCTGGGGTGCGCGGGAGGAGGGGACTTCCTCGCCGGTGGTGGCGTCATGGATCCGCGTGTCGGTCATGGCCCGGTTCTGACCCGTCGCGGGCGCGGCTGCAACCATGGAAAGACGACATGAAAACGCCGCCCGGTCGCAAGACCGGGCGGCGCATCATCCGTGTACAGAAGGCTACCAGCTCCAGGCGTCGCGGATCACCTCGATGATGTAGCCGTCATACTGGTCGATCAGATAGATGTTGTTGTCGACCAGCACCCAGCGCGTGCCCTCGGGTGGATAGCCCAGCCCATAGGTACGCCAGTCGTTCAGTTGATACCGCCAGAACGTCGTCGGCAGATACTCACCCACGCGGTAGTCGCGGTTATAGTAGCTGCGCGGCACGCTGTAGTAGCCATAGCCGGGCGCGAAATAGAAGCCGATCCTCAGGCCGCTGTAGCCCCGGAACCGCCTGTCGTTACGCCACCAGTGACGATCGCGGTTCTGATACCAGTTCTGGCGCCACTGCTCGCTGTTGAAGCGACGACGGAACTCCCGGTGATTGCGGTCGCGGTCGTTGTTCCAGCCGGGACGGTCGGGACGATCGGGACGATCCGGCCTGTTCGGGCGGTCGGGCCTGTCGGGCCGGTCCGGTCTATCAGGCCTGTCAGGGCGGTCCGGCCTATCTGGACGGTCTGGACGAGGACGATCCGGTCTGTCGGGCCGATCCGGACGGTCCGGCCTGTCGGGGCGCGGCCTGTCGGGTCGGTCAGGTCTGTCCGGGCGATCTGGCCTGTCGGGGCGCGGCCTTTCTGGACGATCTGGTCGGTCGGGTCTGTCGGGACGCTCCGGCCTTTCCGGTCGATCAGGGCGGGGTGTGCTGGGCCGCTCAGGAGTCTGCGGACGGTCAGGCCTTTCCGGGCGTGGCCGCTCTGGGCGCTCCGTTCGTGGGCGTTCAGCTCTGGGTTCCTGAGGGCGCTCGGTGCGTTGCCGTTCACCGCGCGATCCACGATCGCCACTACTAACGCGGCCATCCTGATTTACACGGGCTTCCCGGTCCTGGGCCAGAACAGCCATGGGGGCTGCCGCCGGGACAGCAAAAGAAGCGACCGCAGCCGCCATCAACAATGACCGTTTCATCGTCTTCCTGATCTCCGCACACCCAGTGGGTGGCTTGGATAGAGGATCGGTGTTTTCGCATGAACCCAGACTGAACGAAGGTCCGTCATTTCTTACGCTTTCGTCATGAAAACGCCCCGCCGACAGAGATCGACGGGGCGCTTTAACTCTACTGTGCCCGGTCTAGAAGACGCCGGACAGTACGCTTGCGATCAGGCCAGATGCGACGGCGATAAGGACGATGTCGTTGCCGGCATGGACGTAGCGATAGCCACGCGGGGCCGGCCGCAGGCCGTAGACGTAGGGATCGTTCACGTAATAGCCGCGATAGGCCGAGGGCAGGTAGCTGCCGCGCGTCCAGCGCGTGTTGTAATAGCGCGGCTCAACCCGATAGTAGCCCCGGTTCGGGGCGTACCAGTAACCCTGGCGGGCACCGCGATAGTCGCGGAAGTCGGCGCGGCCTTGCCACCAGTTGCGATTGTTGCGGTCATACCGGCGCTCCTGACGGAAGTCCCGGCGGTCATCGCGGCGATCTTCGCGGAAGTCCCGTCGGTCGTCCCGGCGGTCACGGCGGTATTCGCCGCGGTTGCGATAGTCGCCTTGGCGGAAGTCACGACGGTCGTCGCGGCGCTCCTGACGGAACTCGCGGCGGTCGTCACGGCGTTCCTGGCGGTATTCGCGGCGGTCACCCCGGTCCTGGGCCGCAGCGGCCACTGGAATGGCGGTGGTCGCCATGGCCACGGCGATGACGGCGGCCTTGGTAAAACGGTTCATGATCGTTCTCCTTTACTCGGGTCGGCGACGGAAAAGGCGATCCGGCCCGTTTGATAACCAAACTTCGCGCGCGGCCGATGAACTGTGCCTGAATGGGTCTGTCAGCTTGCGCGGGTGCGGCACCATGCCCAGATGGCAAGGTGAACAGGAGCCGCGCCATGACCACCGCCCCCATCCAGCTCTGGTACTGGCCCACGCCCAACGGCTGGAAGGTGTCGATCGCGCTGGAGGAGATGGGCCTGCCGTACGAGGTAAAGCCTGTGAACATCGGCACGGGCGAACAGTTCGAACCCGCCTTTCAGTCCATCAGCCCCAATGGCCGCATGCCCGCCATCGTCGATCCGGATGGGCCGGACGGCCTGCCGCTATCGATCTTCGAGTCAGGCGCGATCCTGCAATATCTGGCGACCAAGTCCGGCCAGTTCTACGCCAAGGATGCCCGAGGCCGGGCCGAGATCGACCAGTGGCTGTTCTGGCAGGTCGGCGGCCTTGGTCCCATGGCAGGGCAGACGCATCATTTCCGCCAGTATGCGCCCGCCATCATCAAGGATCAGCGCCAGATCGCCTATGGCGTGCGACGCTACACGGACGAGACCCACCGTCTCTACGGCGTGCTGGACCGCCGCCTGGCCGATCGCGATTTCGTCGCCGGGGCCTATTCCATCGCCGACATGGCTATCTGGCCCTGGATCCTGCCCGAGCATCAGGGTCAGAACATCGACGAGTTTCCGAACCTGAAGGCCTGGCTGGCGCGTGTCGGCGAACGACCGGCGGTGATCAAGGGCAGGGCGGTCGGCGATGAACTGCGTGCCAATCTGGCCGCCAGCGGCAAGGCGGCCGAGGAGGCCCGCAAGGTGCTGTTCGGACAGCGCGGTCGTTAAGCTCTCGCCAACGACTGTAAACGCCGGGTTTCCAATAGATTTCAGCTTGATGAAGGTCCTCGATCGTCTTCATTTCGGCTTTACGAAAAACATCTTCGCCACGGTTTGGCCGTTAACATTAACTTCAAACCACGGGTATCTTATCGGCGTCACAGGATGGGCCAGAAAGGCCGGTTCCAGGAGACACGGTGATGATCGCGCAAGAAACCGCGCCTGACGCAATCTACGAGCAGGGCCTGCCCCTGCCGACGGCCGACATGAGCGGGGACGACCTGTTCCGGCTGGGCATGATGTATTCGACGGGCCAGAACGGCTGCCCCATCGACCGCGTCTCGGCCCACATGATCTTCAACCTCGCTGCCATGAAGGGCTCGATCGAAGCGCGCGTCTATCGCCGCGAAATGTCTAACGAGATGGAGCGCGAGGAAATCTCGGAAGCTCAGAAGGCGGCTCGCCGCTGGATCGACGCGGGCGTGGTCAGCCTCGCAGCCTGAGTCGGTGGTCAGCCTCGCAGCCTGAGGCGGCAGCCTACAGACGAGCGTTAGCGCCCCAACCCGCGCTCAAGCAGCGAGACGCCGCGCGTCGAGCGATAGCGCCATAAAAATCAGGCGCTCAAGCAGCGAGCGACCGCGTCGCGAGCGTTAGCGCCTCTAAAACTGCTGATACTGCCCGCCCAGCGCATAGGTGAAGCCCACCGGCAGGGCGTTGCGGAACTGGGTCACGAAGTTGGCGACCTCGCCCAGCGTCGTGCGCGGCACGAACAGGATGTCACCCCGCCGCAGGGCGATGACCTCGCCCCGGCGAGGCCGCAGATCCGCCGCCCGCAGCATGCGGGTGCCACCGCGACCGCGCCGGATCAGCGCTACCTCCTGCTGACGCGCCGTGGGCAGGAAGTCCCCGGCCTGGATAATGGCCTGATAGGCGTCGAGGTCGCCGCTCATCTCGATCATGCCGGGTGTGCGGACCTCGCCCCCGACCCAGACGCGGATCGGTCCAGCTGTCTTCAGCGTCACCTCGACCATCGGCCGTCTCAGCTGGCTGGCAAAGGCACTGGATGCATCGGCCTCCAGTTCCGCAATGGTCCGATCCGCCGCCATCAACTGGCCGACCAGAGGCAGGGATACCCTTCCGTCGGGTCCGATCCGCTGGGTCCGGGTCAGTTCGGTGGCCGTCGGGGTCGCGATCTCGATCTCGTCCCCGGGATACAGGACGTATTCCTGCTCGGCGTCGCTCCATTCGGAAAAGCCGATTTCCGGAAAGCTGTTGCGGTCCAGGGTCTGGACGCGATTGCCGCCGGGCTCGGTGCCCGGGCCCATCAGGCGCGAGGCCATGCCGCCCGTGCTTGCGCAGCCACCGACCATTCCGGTGGTGAGGGCACCCATGCCGAACAGAAGCAGGCGGCGGTCTATGGGCATGGCAGAATCGGTCCTGAAGGCGATGTCGAAACACAGGTTAGCGGACATGGGTAACCATCAGTTAACGCCGGTGGCCCAAGGCTGATCATCACAGTCCGATTTGATGGAATCAGTGCGCGCCATGCGTTCGACGGCCTACACCACAGCCCGCCCGCGCTACGGCTTCATGGACGTCGTGGGCCTGCTGTTCCGCGAGCTGATGCTGATGATCGCGGTCTTCCTGCTGATCTTCGCCATCGGGGCCGCCGTCGTCCTGACGATGAAGAAGACCTATACCTCCACCGCCAGCATCTATGCCGGCGTGGGTCAGGAATATGCCTATCAGGCCCGGGTGGGCACGATCACCGAGCGGGGCCAGACGCTGGAGTCCGACGCCGTCGCCCAGTCCGAGGCCGCCATCCTGAACAGCCTGGGCGTCAAGCGTCGCGCTGTCGAGGTGCTCGGCCCCGCCGCCGTCCTGGGTCCCAGGGCCAAGGGCACACGCGCCGAACAGGTGACGGCAGCGGTCAAGGCCATCGACGGCGGTCTTGGCGTCGGCGTCACGCCGGGCAGCGCCATCATCTCCGTTTCTTACGAAAGCGGCGACCCGGAACGCGCGGCTACGGTGCTGAATGCCGTCATCGACCAGTATCTGGTCCAGCGCCGAACCCTGTTCCGCGACCGTGCGGCCCCGGCCATCGCCAGCCAGCGCGAGGCCTTCGAGGATGAACTGGGCGACGCCGACGCCGCCTATGAAAACTTCCTGCGCACCAACAACATCGGCGACTTCGCCACGGCCAAGGCGACCCTGGCCGCGACCTATCAGACGACCTATGCCGAGACCCTGTCGGTTCGCGCCCAGCTTAGCCAGGCGTCGCAGAGGCTGGCCACCCTGGAGCGCCAGCTGGCCCAGCAGCCGGCTGAGGTCGTCCTGCAGCAGGATCTGAACGTCCAGGCCCAGGACCAGATCCTGACCCTGCGCACCCAGCGCGAGAACCTGCTGGCGCGCTATAACGAAGACGCTCAGCCGGTCCGCGATCTGGACGAGCAGATCGCCCAGCTTCAGGCCTATGTCGCCACCGGCACCACGGTCGGCGCGCGCGAGGTCCGCACGGGCCCCAGCACCATCTTCACCGAGATCGAGACGACCCGCATCAACGCCGCCGCGGACCGCGACGCCCTGCGGGCCCGCCTGGGCATTCTGGAGGGTCAGCTGGCGCAACTGCGCGCCCGCCAGGCCGAACTGACCCAGCTGGAATCGACCAACGCCAATCTGGCCGGCAACCGCGAGGTCCTGACCGCCTCCATCCGCGACTTCCAGCAGCGCGAGAGCGCCGCCCGCGCCGACAGCGCCCTGGTCGCCGCCGGGGCCGACAACGTCAATGTCATCGCCCGGGCAGAAGCACCGACGCGGGGCACCAGTCTGAAACTGCCCCTGCTGGCCGCCGCCTTCCTGTTTGCGGGCTTGACGGCCCTGTGTGTGGGTCTGCTGCGGGTCTTCACCCGGCGGGGCTATCCCACGCCGGCGACCGTCGGGCGGACCATGGACCTGCCGGTCCTGGCCGTCGCGCCGATGAAGACCGCGCCGCGCGGCGCATGATAGGCTTGAAGCCAGTCGTGAGCGCGTAACGATTCGCATGGTCGATCTGACATCCGAAATGGCAGCCCTCTGGGCGGCGCTGGGACCCGCGCCGGGCCATCGCGGACGTGTGATCCAGATCGCGGCGGCCAACTCTGGCGAAGGCGTCTCCACTGTGGCCCGCGAATACGCCCGGCTGGCGGCGGTCCGGGCGCGCAAGCCCGTCTGGCTGATCGATGCCGACCTGGCCCAGCAGGGACAGCTGGACGCCGTGGCCCAGTCGCCGGACCGCTTCGGCAAGCTGGGCAACGCAGCGATCGCCACGCCGGACGGCTCCATCTTCTATGCTGTGACGCCTCGCATCATGGATCGTGGCGGACGACCCGTGCATCCCGCGCGTCTGCTGACCGCGCGACCCTGCCTGGGCGGTCGGCTGTGGGTGACGAAGTTCGCAGCGGAAGCTCTTAGGGCCGGTCAGAGGGCCGAGGCCATCGGCGATCCGCGCTACTGGGACGCCCTGCGCCGCCATGCCGATACGGTGGTGATCGACGCCCCCGCCGCAGACCGCAACGACCTGTCGATCACCCTGGCACCCATCGTCGATTCGACTGTCATCGTCGTGGCGGCGGGCAGCACCGCCCCGAACGAGCCCCTGATCCTGCGCGACGAAATCGAGGCCGCCGGTGGCAGGATTGCGGGCGTGGTGGTCAACCGCTCGACCTACGACCCGCCGGCCTTCCTGAAGAAGCTGGCAGGTTAGGCCTTCGCCTTCTCCAGCCGTGCCAGTTCGCGCGCACCATAGAAGTGCGGCTCGAAGCCCTTCATCCAGAACAGCTTTCCGACCCCACGCGCGGTCCGGTCATACATCCCGGCACGGCGTGGGCTTCGGACGATGGCCAGCGCGACAGAGCCCGCGCCCCACACCCCGGCCTGCGCCGCCCCGATCAGCATCCACCGCGCCACGCCTGCCCAATCCTTTGCCGCCGCCGCCGTCTGGCTGGGCCCCTGGCCATAGGCGAAGGCGCGGGCCAGGGCATAGCGCAGGGTGGCCCGGTGCGGCGGCGCAAACTCTTCGACCCAGGCTTCGGCCGCCCAACCGAACCGACCGCCACGCGCCGACAGCGCCGCGAACAGGGCATCATCCTCGCCGCCCGCCTGATCCGAGGACGTGTTGAACGGGGCCGGGCCGGGCAGGGCGGTCGCCCGCACCATCAGGGAGTTTCCGCACCCCCAGGGCTGATCGATCACCTGCGTCGTCGCCGGACCGTGACGCCCGAAGAACCTCTCCAGATAGGGCTGCAACCAGGGTTCCGCCGAGGGAGCCCGCCCTGTGATAGGGCCGAACACCACATCGGCACCCGTCTGCGTCTGTCCCTCCAGCAAGGCCGTCAGCCAGCCGGGCGAGGCGACCTCGTCGTCGTCCAGAAAGGCGATCAGCGCTGCCTGGGTCGCTGCCAGCCCGGCATTCCGCGCCGTGGCCACGCCTGGCACCGGTGCATGGACATAGGTCAGGGGCCAGGGTGTCTCGGCCTGCAGACTCTCGACCAGATCGCGTGCTGAGCCCGTCGGGTCGTTATCGACCACCACGACCTCGCCGACCCGGTCCCCGACAGACTGCTGAGCGAAGACCGACCGCAGGGCATCGCGCAGGCCGTCGGGCCGTCGCAGGGTCGGGATGATGACCGCGATATCACCCGTCATCAGATCGCATCCGCATAAAGCGCCGCGCGGTACAGGCGCAGTGAGAAGGCCCGCGCCCTGACCGGCAGCCAAGCCGCCTCGGCTCCGCGACGCATCATGCGTCGCCAGACCGGCAGACCGGGCACGCGCTTCAATAGCCGCGCCACCTTGTGGCTCGGGTAGGCCGCGACGATCTCCGGATGGCGCTGGGCCATGCGGGCGAAATTGGGGGCCGATTGCTCGTATTTGCCGGCCAGGGCCTGGACCGTATCAAGCCCCATGTGCGTCGCCGGATTATCGATGTGCAGCACCTCGAACCGCCGCGCCACCCGCATGGCCCACTCCACATCCTCCCAGCCCCAGCCCGTGAAGCCGGGATCGAACGCCTCGGCCTCGAACACATCGCATCGGACCAGCAGGTTGGAGGTGTAGACGTATTTCTCCGGCTGTTTCGCCCGCTCGGTATGGGCCACGCACTCGGATGCGGCCGCCAGTGCCCGATGCACCGCGAAATTCGCATCGGTCGGGGCCTGCAACAGGGAAAAGCCCCCGAAGGCCACAGCCGGGTCGCGCGAATGGATCAGGTCCGCCCAGGTCCGCAGGAAGCGATCGCTGTCCGGCCGCATGTCGCTGTCCAGAAACAGCAGCGTGCCCCCCCGCGCCGCTGAGGCCAGCCGGTTGCGCCCGATCGCTCGCCCTTCGTTGACGGTCAGGGTGATCAGGCAGACAGGAAGGGTCAGGCTCGCCAGTTGCTGTGTCAGCTGCGCGGTCAGAGCCGCATCGCCGGTGCCGTCGTCCAGCAGGATGATCTCGACCGAACCCGCCAGCGCAACCGCCTCGCGCTCCAGCATGGCCAGCAGTTCGCTCGGGTCGTCCCGCAGGAAGGGCGTCAGGACAGACAGCCGCGGCTCCGCAGCCTGCCACGTCGGGCTGAGGGTCAGGACCGCGCTCATGCCGTCGCGCGCCTGGCCCGCAGGCGTACCGCCAGTCTCAGCGCCACATCTCGTATGCCTGACGCATTCAGCGTCAGCGCCACCGCGGCATAGATCACGCCCCCGACCGCCGCATCCATCACCAGTTCCGCGAACCCACCGATGGCGGGCAGGGCCATCACCGCCAGCGCCATCACGCCTGTTGCGATCAAACAGCGCACCAGGGCGTCCCAGGGCACGGGCAGGGCCACGACCCGCCGCCCGATCAACCAGGTCGCCAGCAGGCCCACGGCAAAACTGGCCGCCGTCGACCAGGCCGCCCCGACCAGTCCGAAGCGCGGCACCATTATGAAGTTCAGCACGATGTTCAACACCGCCGGAATGGCCATGGCGCCCAGCAGCCGCTTGGTCTTGCGTCCCAGGGTGAAGGCCTGGCCGAAGTAATAGGCCGTCAGCCCGAACAGCAGGGCCGACAGGGCGATCCACGGTGTCACGCTGGTCGCCGCCACGCGCAGTTCTTCGCCGATCAGCACCTCCGACAGCGGCCGCGCCACCAGCGCCACCCCGGCGGCGGCGGGCAGGCCGATCAGGAAGAAGGTCGAGGCCTGCTCGCGCGCGGCAATCTTCAGCTGGCTCAGCCCCCCGCGCTCCAGCGCCATGACCATGGCCGGCTGACCCGCAGTGCCCAGCCACAGGAACATGACGTCCAGCGTCCGGTTCGCGATGGAATAGCTGGCGTGATAGGCTCCCACCGCCGCCTCATCCATATAGAAGGCCAGCAGGAACCGGTCGGTCGAGGCCAGCACCACCGTCAGCGCCAGCGACGCCGCGATGGGATAGCCGTACAGGGCGTAGTCCCGCACCCGCGCCCGCTCCAGTCGCCCTCCGGCCCCGTGTTTCAGCTCGCCCGGCAGGATGAAAGGCAGGGCGATCAGCGGGGCCAACCCCAACCCCAGCAAGGGGGCCGCGCCGCCTGCGCCCGCCAGCGCAAAGCCGATGCCGATACTCAAGCCCCCGATGGCCACGGCCATGTCCAGTCGCGCCGCCTTCGACACCTCGCCCGCCGCGCGGTACCGCTCCTGCGCCAGCTTGACGAAGGCCCGGATCGGGCACCCCGCCAGCCCCGCCGCCAGGGCGATCTTCAGCAGCGGATCGGCCGGCCACAGCCACAGCACCAGCGCCACCACCGGCACGAAACCCAGCGTCAGCAGCCCGGCGGCGCGGTACAGGCTGGCGAAATGGCCGATCAGGTCGGCCCCCGGTTTCGACGAGGCCCAGAACCGGGCCATCGACGCCTCCATCCAGCTGAACACCGCCACATGGGCCAGGGTCAGGACGGAAAACGCCAGAGCGTACCGCCCGAAATCCTCCGGGCTCAGCAGGCGCGTGAAGACGATTATCGCCAGAAAGCCGACCACCCCCTGCACGATATTGGCGGGCAGATAGCCCCAGACCCCGCGCCAGAACATGGCTCAGCGCACCGCGCTGCGGTCGCCCAGCAGGACGGGCACCGTGATCGCCATGACCCACAGGTCCAGCCACAGCGACTGGCGCTCGACATAGTCGATGTCCAGTTGCACCCGGCGGCGCACGTCCTGGGCGGTGTGCAGCGGGCCGCGCGAGCCGTTGACAGCGGCCCAGCCCGTCATGCCCGGCTTGATGCGGTGGCGATGTGCGTAGTCCGCGACCAGTCGCGCGCTCTCGACATGGCCGGTCTTCATGCCGATGGCGTGGGGGCGTGGACCGACCAGAGACATCTCGCCGGTCAGCACGTTCAGCAGTTGCGGCAGCTCATCCAGGCTGGTCTTGCGGATGAAGCGGCCGATGCGCGTCACCCGGTCGTCGTCCTGGGTCACCTGACGGCTGGCGGTGGCGTCGGCGGTCTCCTGGCGCATGGAGCGGAACTTCCACACCACGATCTCCTCGTGATTGAACCCGTGGCGTCGCTGGCGGAAAAAGATCGGCCCCGCGCTGTCCAGCCGGATCGCCAGCGCGACCACCGCGATCACGGGGGCCAGCAGGATCAGCGCAAGAAGGCCGATGAAAAGGTCCTGCATCCGCTTGTTGAAGGCCCGCCTGTCCGGATCGACCGGCCCCTGGATGTCCGCCAGAGGTGCCGCCGCCAGCCGGTCGAGTGCGGAATTGGTTTCCTCCACCCCCGTCGGCTCGACCAGCAGGGTCACCTCATTGGGCAGCAGGCTCAGCCGGTTGTTCAGCTCGCGCACCCGCGCCTCGGCCTTGGGATCGATGGCCAGCACGATCCGGTCGACATAGGGCGTCATCTTGTGGCTCAGCAGGTCATCCGCCGTCCCAAGCACCGGCACCCCTTCGATCGCGGTCGGCGAGCGTGCCAGCCGGTCGTCGAAGATGCCCAGCACATTCAGATCGCGCCGCTTCAGCGCCTCGCGGATCAGGCTCTCGGCCCGCCGCGTCGCCCCGACCAGCACGATATTGGGCGTCAGAGCTCCGGACGCCCGCCACTTCCGCACCAGCCCGCCCCAGCCCATGTGCAGCCCGGTCAGCACGATCAGCGTCAGCGCGATCCAGCTCAGCACCCCGACCCACTGCCCCTGCGGCGCGCCCGTGAAGGCCAGACTGCCCAAGGCCGCGATCCCGCCTATGCCCACGATGGCGATCACCGACGTCAGGTGCGACGAGGCCGACTGTCGCCGCGAAAATCGATATCGCCCCAGCGAGCGCATCAGGGCCAGAACCACCACCGCCCCGATCACATACGGCGCGACATGGGCCAGGGGGCTCTGGAATACGCTGTCGGGCGTGCTCAGCGCCGCACAGCCCAGACTGATCGCCACCACGGCCAGAACATCAAAGGCGCGGAAATAATGGGCCGCCAGACGCGAGGCATGTCTCTGACGCGCATTCAGCCAGACATCGGGGCGAAACGGCCCACGCCGCGCGGCGCTGTCGTCAACGCGTGACGCCTTCCTGCGGCCCTTGGCCAAGGCCTGCAGGCCCACGACCGCCTCCGCCACGGTCTCGCCCGCGACGGCATCCCCGCGAACGGGGTCGGGCATCAGGCGGGCGGCATCAGGCATGAAGCGGGCTTTGAGCGGGCTGCGTCGGAACAGCACCCATCCTGCCCCACGCGCTCTCACTGTCGCGTTAACAGCCTGATTTTTCATGGAGTGGCGGAGACGCAGGGATTCGAACCCTGGGTACCCCTTACAGGGTACGACGATTTAGCAAACCGTTGCTTTAAGCCACTCAGCCACGTCTCCGTTAAGCGGGTGATTAGCCGAGGGCGATGGCTTGCGCAACGGGGTCCGCAGCGATCTCGCCAACTTGACGCCGCGTGACCTTGGCACGCTTGCATTCCCGGTCTAGGTCCATGTCCTCAACCGGTCTTCGCGACCGATCAGCAGAGGAAACGCACATGCCCGATCTGGCTCAAGTCACCGAACACATCCGCGGCGCCGTGGGCGACAACTCCGGTCTGGGCAAGACCGTGAAGCTGGACCTGGGCGACACCGGCAAGATCTACATCGACGGCGCCTCGGTCCCGAACACCGTGACCAACGAGGACAAGCCCGCCGACGCCACCGTCTCGATGGCGTGGGACGACTTCATGGCCCTTTCCGAGGGCAAACTCGATCCCATGATGGCCTTCATGCAGGGCAAGCTGAAGATCGCCGGCGACATGATGATCGCCCAGAAACTGGCCCCGCTGCTGAAGCGCTGAGCTTGAGCTAGACCCTGTCTTTCAGCGGCGCGGTGCCTTTGGGTGCCGCGCCGTTTGTTTATTGAAGAGGACCCTCCCCATGGATTTCCGTCACAGCGACAAGGCTCTGCACTGGCAGGAGCGCGTGGAGCGCTTTCAGGCCGATCACGTCATCCCGCGTGCCGAGGAATACTGGGCCCAGGTCCATGCCGACCACACCGTCCAGCCTCCCGCCATGGAGGAAATGAAGGCGAGGGCCAAAGAGGCCGGTCTGTGGAACATGTTCCTGCCGGGCGAACATGGTGCGGGTCTGACCAATCTGGAATACGCCCCCCTGGCCGAGATCATGGGCCGTCACCTGTGGTCGGCCGAAGTCTATAACTGCGCCGCCCCCGACACCGGCAATATGGAAGTGCTCCATATGTACGGCAACGAGGACCAGCAGGCCCGCTGGCTCAAGCCGCTGATGGCGGGCGACATCCGCTCCGCCTTCCTGATGACGGAGCCTGAGGTGGCGTCGTCGGACGCAACCAATATCCAGACCTCCATCGTGCGCGACGGCGACGACTATGTGATCAACGGCCGCAAATGGTGGTCGACCAACATGGGCCACCCCAACGTCGCCATCGCCATCGTCATGGGCAAGACCGACACCGGCGCCGCCACCCACCAGCAGCAGTCCCAGATCCTGGTCCCCACCGACACCCCCGGCTTCCGGGTCGAGCGTATGCTGACGGTCTTCGGCTATGACGAACGCCCCATTGGCCATGCAGAGGTCGTGCTGGACAATGTCCGCGTCCCCGCCACCAATCTGATCGCGGGCGAGGGCAGGGGCTTCGAGATTGCCCAGGGGCGCCTCGGGCCGGGCCGTATCCACCACTGCATGCGCACCATCGGCGCCGCCGAACGCGCCCTGGACCTGATGGTCAACCGCCTGCTGACCCGCACGGCCTTCAAGAAGAAGATCGCCGAACACTCCGTCTGGGAACAGCGCGTCGCCGACGCCCGCATCAACATCGAAATGTGCCGCCTGTCGGTGCTCAAGGCCGCCTGGATGATCGATCAGGCCGGAGCCAAGAACGCCAAGTCCGAGATCGCCCAGATCAAGGTCGCCGCCCCGAAAATGGCGCTTCAGATCATCGACGACGCCATCCAGGCCTTCGGCGGTGCCGGCGTCAGCGGCGACTTCCCCCTGGCCGAACTCTACGCCGGCGTCCGCACCCTCCGCCTCGCCGACGGCCCGGACGAGGTCCACAACCGCACGATCGCGCGACTGGAGTATGCAAAGCACGGGGGGCGTGGGGGGTAGCACCCTCCGCTTCGCTCGAGGCCAGACCTTTAGTCCCGGGCCCCGCAGGCAGGGCACCACAGCCAAATCGCTTGCGGGTCCGGGATGACAGTTTGGAACCTGATCCGTAGTCGACACCGCTGAGAGATTGTGTCCCGGCTTTCTGCACCAAGCGCCGAAAGCGTGCGCAGCTTACGTCAGCTCGGGGTGGAAAGCGGACTTGAATCGCGCCTACGCTGACTGAGGAGTATCGGTATGACGTTCAAGGTGCGACCGGAGCAAGACGAAGCAGACCGCGTATTCATTCGGGGGCTAAACGCGCGATTGCGCGGAGTGATCAATGCCCCGACCCATTCCAGGACAGAGGTCGAGACGTTTCAGGAGCGCTTCACCGCTTCGGCTTGGGCAGACTTAGAAGTGGATGGCACCACATTCGTTGCGGTCAGCGAGCAGGGTCAACGGCTCGGCTATGTGAATGTCCGCGAAAGCGCCGATGAAATTGCGGATGAGCGGTGCGGCTATATCGCGCTCCTAGCGGTCGCCAAGGAAGCCGAGAGCGAAGGAGTGGGTCAATCCCTTCTGCGCGCCGCCGAGGAATGGTCGAAGGACAAGGGGTTTAAGCGTATCGCTTTGGATGTTTTCGCAAGCAATTCTCGAGGACAGCGATTCTACGAGACCGCTGGGTTCAAGCCGGAAACCCTTCGCGTGGTCAAGCGCCTCTAGCCACACGGCTTGAATGTCGCTTTAGGGCCGAAAGCGGATTGTCGCCTAAGGGGGGAAGCGGACGCTGGCCTTCTCCTTTTCCATAGGGACGAGCAAGTATTAGGTCGCAATAAATATTGCCGTCACGATCAGAAGCCCCACAAAGAAACTCATGACGAATCGGGGAACAAATGTTGAAACAAAACCTCTGATAAAGCCTGCTCTGTATTCAGCATTACGCCAGTTTAATCGTATATCTTGAAAATCTTCGATGAAGCCTGGCCTTTTCATCCGTCATTCTCCACAAGCGAGAGACCGGAAGGGGCCGACGTGGCATTCACGGTGCGACTTCGATTGGTGCCACGGGCACGAAATGCCCGCAATGCGTCGATTGCGGACCTTGGCGTCTTTGCCGAAAGCAGACATCCAAGGCACTTGCTCCCCACTGAAATTCCGGACGTCTGCTATGGGTGGAAAGCGGTCACAGGAGTTTTGCTGCAAACCGGATGCGCAGTTTCATTTAAGGATACGGCGCACGCGGTGTGTTCGGAAAGCTGAGACCAAGTAGGTCACCGACGCATAGGCCATTCCCAAGACGGTTGGGATGCCAACCAGAAAGCAAACAACTGCCCTCAGGCGATTGGTAGGTTGAAAAACGAGGACCCAAAGCAGGAGTGCGGCCAGTGGTGTAAACCACGGAAACATCACGTCCTGGCTTTGGAGATACCAAAGCTCTGGTTTTGATAAGCGACCTTTTTGGCGAAGGTAGCTATGGTATTTGGCAATCCAGACCAATGCTGCTGCCTCCTGATCCGCCTTGTTAGGCGTTCAAAGCTGCTGTCCGCAATGTGTCGAGTGCCGACATGCGCGAACCCGACGTCAGGTGAGTCTAGCAGCGGACGTGCCGAATGTCCGCGAAGGTGCAAAGCGGGCACCCCATTTACAACGCCGCCGGTGCTTGGCGGCAGGCGTAAGCGACGCCGTAGGGCTTTCCGAAACAGGATATGAGCCCGTCCAGAACATCCAGGTTTGGTGGCCAGGGCATCGACGGTTCGTCCGGCCTCATCAGGATTGCCTCGCGGGGTAGCCGGGACAGCCGATCCCTTGCTGTCTGCAACCGTTCCATATCGCTCTCCAGGAACGCGATACTTCCCTCGCGGTAGAGCTTTTGCCACTCAGGCTCGTCCAGATATTCCGCCGCCTTCATGAGCTCGAGGGCTCGCGCTGAGTCTCCTTGCAAGGCGAGCACTTGAGCTTCGTGCCACATCAAGAGACTGACGTTCGCCGCGCCGAGGATGGGGCCGTGCCGGGACCGATATTCCGACAGGACGTCGTCCGCGTAGTTGGAGCAAGACAGGCTGCCATCCAAAGAGCGCCAGCCATCAGGTCCTTGATCAAAGGCGGCAAACGACATGTCCAGCATTGCGTCAGCATCTGCCTCGCAGCTTTGTTCCGCAGGTCTGGCGCAGCCTGCGAGCCCGAGAAACAAACAGATCGCGAAAACCGTGCGGAACATGCGTCCCCCTCAATGCGCTGCCTCAGGGCACCGCCGGCATGCCGGTAGAAAAGCACGCTTCAGGACCAACCTCTGACATGGTTGTTCAACCCTGTCCCCGCCGTGGAGGGCAGTCAGGATCGCGAACAGTCTCGTCGACAACGCGATAACCGCCGACGTCGTCTCGGACGATGTGAAGCGCCGTTTGAGCAGAATAACTGCCGCCGTTGCGCGCTTGATCGTTAAAACAGGCGATCACACCGTCGGATGTCGTCCGCAGTATCTCGAGGCTGACAATCCACCCGTCCTCGGGCCGCTCCAGAGAGGCCTGCCCTCCTGCGATGCTCAGACCGGAGAATGCCCAGTCGACGGGACGTCGCAGGCCAACTTCTCGGCTCGGGCCAGTGGAGTTCCTGAAGGATGTCAGGTCCAGGCCATGGAGAACTTCGGCAGCGGACGGAGCGGATTGCAGCGAGACGACGAACGTCATTAAGGCGAGAAACGACAACATGCTGACTCCACACCCGCATCGACGGCGGTTTTCGATCATGCGCCATCTGCCGACGCGCGCAAGGTCTGCACTGTGCCAGCGTGTCTGCCCGGCGGGGCTGCAGAATGTCTCCGGAGACGCTCTTTTGCGGACAGTGCCTTCCCGCCCCTGATCCTCGCGCTCCTTCCGATCCGTGGGTGGAGACTATCGCCCCGCTACGGCGGCGAACTTCCTTCATCCGGCTCCTTGCGCCCACCTCTCATCGTCCCCTTGTGAGGGTTGGCGAGATCGGCAGCGATCCACGCCGCGCAAGGGTCTTTCACATCGTCATCCTCTTCGGAACCGGGGCCCGCATGCGCCCTGGACCCGATCTCAAGCGGGGCGCAAAGGTCGCGTCTCCCGGACGGAAATGTCTCTACCCTTTTTCTGGAGACACCGGCCCTTCCGGACCCGCCTCTCGTCAGACGGGGAATGCGCGCCACCCCCTTTGCGGAACCCCCGGCGCGGTCCATATCTGCGCTCATGCGCGGTGAACGGTCGGGGCGGAAATCGGATTCTCTGGCCAAGGCGGCGCAGGCGGGACTGGCCGCGCCCGTCGCCGAGAGCCCACCGACCTGGCAGGCGCTGGGCGACCTGATCAAACTGGTCGGCCGGTCCAATGCCCCCCACCTGCGCCTGCGCCTGATCGGGGCCATCGCCATGACCCTGGCGGGCAAGGCCTTGGGCGTCCTGGCCCCGCTGGTTCTGGGCGCGGCGGTCAACCACCTGGCCTCGGATCAGCCGACCGAGGTCGCCATCGGCCTGGGCTTTGCCGGTTTCGCCGTCGGCTGGGCCATCGTACGGCTGCTGTCGGCGATTGCCCCCAATGCGTCGGACGTGGTCTTCGCCCCGGTCCGTTCCGCCGCCCAACGCACGGCGGCGACCGAAACCTTTGCCCACGCCCTGAACCTGTCGCTGGACTTTCACCAGACCAAGCGGTCCGGCTCCCTGTCGCGGACCATGGATCGCGGGGCGCGGTCGGTTGATTTTCTGCTGCGCATCCTGGCCTTTAACCTGGTCCCGACGGGCGTCGAGCTGGTGCTGGCCGCAGGCGTCCTCGCCGGGGCCTACGACTGGCGCTTCGGCGCGGTCGCCGTGGTCGTGGTGGCCGTCTATGCCGCCTCCACCTTCGCCCTGTCCAACTGGCGGCTGGAACACCGCCGGGAAATGAACGCCGCCGACACAGAGGCCGCAGGCGTCTCCGTCGACGCCCTGCTGAACTATGAGACCGTCAAGTCCTTCGGGGCCGAGGCCCGCGCCGCCCGCACCTATGACGCGGCGCTCGGCGACTACACCCGGGCTTCGCTGAAGGCCAACAGCTCGCTGGCCCTGCTCAATGTCATGCAGGCCGTGATCATGAACGTCGGCCTGGGCGTGATGGCCGTCATGGCCGGGTTCGAGGCCGCCGCCGGGCGGATGGGGCCGGGCGACGTCACCGCCGCCGTCCTGATTCTGATCAGCCTCTATGCCCCCCTGAACATCCTCGGTTTCGCCTATCGCGAAATCCGCCAGTCCTTCATCGATATGGAGGAGATGCTCAAGGTCACGCGCCAGACGCCCCAGGTCGCCGATGCCCCCGACGCCATCGCCCTGGCCAAGCCGGACGAGGGCTGCGCCTCCGAACTGCGCTTCGAGGCGGTCGGCTTCCGTCACGACGCCCGGGCCAGCGGGCTGGAGGATGTCAGCTTCGTCGCCGCGCCCGGCACCACCACCGCCCTGGTCGGTCCCTCCGGCTCCGGCAAGTCCACCATTGTCAAACTGGCCCTGCGATTGCTGGACCCGCAGGAGGGCAGGGTGCTGATCGACGGGCGCGATGTGCGGGCCGTGACGCAGGAGAGCCTTCGTGCTGCCGTCGCCCTGGTGCCGCAGGATGTGGCCCTGTTCAACGACACGATCCGCGCCAACATCGGCTTTGCCCGCCCCGACGCGGACGAGGCCGCCATCTGGGCCGCCGCCGACGCCGCCGAGCTGGACGACTTCATCCGCGGCCTGCCCGAGGGCATGGACACGCGCGTCGGCGAACGGGGCCTGAAATTGTCGGGCGGCGAGCGTCAGCGCGTCGGCATCGCCCGCGCCCTGCTGGCCGACCCCTGCATCCTGATCCTGGACGAGGCCACCAGCGCCCTGGACAGCCGCACCGAAGCCGCCATCCAGAAGACCCTGCGCAAGGCTCGCAGCGGCCGTACCACGCTGGTTGTGGCCCACCGCCTGTCCACCATCGCTGACGCCGAACAGATCCTGGTGCTGAAAGCCGGACGCGTCATCGAGCGCGGGGCCCACCACGAACTGGTCGCCCGTCAGGGTGGAGAATACGCGGCGCTCTGGCGCAAGCAGACACGCGGTGCCCGCACCGGCCAGATGGCGGACTAGGCCTTGGGCGCAACCTTGCGCAGCAGGATCTGGCGCAGGCTTTCCAGCACCTGATTGCGGGCATCGATCTCTTCGACCGGCAGGGTCTGCAGTAGCCGTAGCGACCGCGCGTGAACGGTCACGATGCGCCAGTCGAAAGGCTGGCCCGGCTGGGCCGCGTCGATCACGTCGCACAGCCCCGCTGCGCCCTTGCACAGGTCGTCCAGCTCGAACGGGCTGGCCGCATCGATGACGGCGTTGGCGGCGTGGTAGACCTCCTCCAGCCGCCTCGCCAGTTCCATCGGACTTTCCGGGGCCGCGATCGATTCCAGAGCCGCGATCTGCGCATCGACCACGGCCGACGCCTCGGCCCGCTTGGCCTCGATATTGGCCCGCGCCTGTGTCAGGGCCACGCCGATGCTGACCCCGCCGGGCTTGTCGATCATCTGGGACAGGTTTGACTTGCGGCGGGCGTGGGTAATGACCGTCATCTTGCGCCTCCTGAGGCTGCGCGTTGTTCGGCATCGAACTGAGCCTTGCGGATCATCCCCGCGCGGCGCTCCTGACCAGGCGGATCACCTTGCCGAAAGCGGCGATCCGGTCCGAAATAGTCTCCGACCTCAAGGAACGGCCGACTGTCTCGCGCCACCCAGACCAGCCTCTCCAGCAGGGTCGAGGCGCTGAACGGCTTGGTGATCACGAAACTGGCCCCGCAATCGCGCGCCTCCTTGACCTTGGAGCGTCGGACGTGGGCCGCGGTCATGATGACGGGGACAAAGGCATTTGGATCCAGCCCCGACCGCCTCAACCAGCGCACCAGGGCGTAGCCGTCCATCTCCGGCATTTCACAGTCGATGATCAATAGATCGACGTTGTGATCTTTCAGAATTTCCATCGCCTCGGCCCCGCTGTTGCAGGCATAGCGGGTCTTGATCCCGAAGCCGAGCAGAGCCTGGCTGGTCAGATCCAGCGCAAAAGGGGAGTCATCGACAACCATGGTGACCGCGCCGGTCAGATTGATGACGGAGCTCTCGCGCAGCGATTCGCCGACACCGCCCGACGGGCGCGAGGTTTTGGCAGGGGCGGCTGGAACCATGGCCATAATGTGCCACGCGCTAGGTAGCGGGACGGTTAACGCCGGGGTCAGATCTTGCGCTGTGGCTCAGCCCAGACGGCCTATGGCGTAGTAGCGGTCGGCACGCGCTTTCCGGATTTGTTCTGGCGTCAGGGTCGAGAGGGCAGCCAACTCCTCGGCTAGGACGTCGCCGACCGTGGCGATGGTCGCGTCTGCATCGGCATGTGCCCCGCCAAGCGGTTCCTCGATGATCCGGTCGATGATCTTCAGTTCCAGCAAATCCGGTGCCGTGATCTTCATGGCCATGGCCGCATCCCTCGCCCGGGCCCCGTCGCGCCACAGGATGCCGGCGGCACCCTCGGGCGAGATAACCGAATAGATGGAGTGCTCCAGCATCAGCACACGCCCGGCTGCAGCAATTGCGATGGCCCCGCCCGATCCGCCTTCGCCCGTGATCGTAGCGATGGAGGGCACGCCCAATGTCAGACACCGCTCGGTCGAGCGGGCAATGGCCTCGGCCTGACCGCGCTCCTCGGCGCCCAGACCCGGATATGCTCCGGCCGTATCGACGAAGGTCAGGACTGGCAGGCCGTACTGCTCGGCCAGATCCATCAGCCGTACGGCCTTTCGATAGCCCTCGGGCCGGGCCATCCCGAAGTTGTGGGTCACGCGCGACTGGGTGTCGTTGCCCTTCTCATGGCCCATGACCACGACTGGCGCGCCTCTGAAGCGAGCCAGTCCGCCGATGATCGCCTGGTCGTCGCCGAACTGGCGGTCGCCCTTCAGCTCCTCAAAGTCGGTGAACAGGCCGTCGATATAGTGGCTGAGGTGAGGACGCTGCGGATGGCGCGCCACTTGGGTCTTCATCCACGGATCCAGACCGGCATAGGTCTTCTTGCGCAACTGCTCAGCCTTCTTGCGCAGGCCGTCGATCTCGGTCTCGAACGAACCGGAGGTCGAGGCGAGCAGCGACAGCTCCTCGATCTTGTCTTCCAGATCGGCGATTGGCTTTTCGAACTCGAGATAATGCGTGGCCATGAAGGCGTCCGGTCAAAGGCGCACACTGGCGCGTCGGAGAAGGCGGCGGAACCTAGTGGGCGGAACGCCGTGGGGCAAGAGAGGGTTCAGCCGTCCCGCGCCAACGGATGATGCTGCGTTACCACCTGCGTCAGCCGATCCGTGGCCACATGGGTATAAATCTGCGTCGTACCGATGTCGGCATGGCCCAGCAGGGTCTGGACGACGCGTAGGTCGGCCCCGCCCTCCAAAAGATGGGTGGCGAAGGCGTGACGCAGGACATGCGGGCTGACGCGTGCCGGGTCGATGTTTGCCTCGATGGCCGCCTGATCCAGCAGTTGGGCAAATCGGCGCGGGGTCAGGTGGCCTTTGGCGGCAGATGACGGGAACAGCCAGGGACTATCGGGGACCTTGGGCGCTCGCGCCGCGTCTCGTGCCACCAGCCAGGCCTTCACCGCCTCCCGCGCCGAGCCGTTCAGCGGGGCCAGCCGCTCCTTGCCACCCTTGCCGCGCACGATCAGCCAGGCCGGGTCGCGCCGCACCGCCTCAACCTTCAGTGCCAGCAGTTCCGACACGCGTAGGCCCGACGCATAGGCGAGCTCCAGCAGGGCTATCAACCTCAGGCCTGCATGCCCGTCCCGCACGGCCACCACGCCCAGCAGTCGCTCGATCTCCTCACGTGAGAGCACCTTGGGCAGCGACCGCCCCTGTTTCGGCGCATCCAGCCGCCGCGAGGGATCGTCCGTTCGCCAACCCTCGCCAAGCGCAAAGCGATAGAACTGCCGCACCGCAGAGCGCCGCCGTGCCTGGGTCGCCGCCGAAAGCCCCCGGCTGGCCAGGGAGGCATACCAGGCCTCGACTTCGGCTTCGTCTGCCTTCATCAGGCCCGACGGTGTACCCGCATCTGCATCAGCCAGATCGCGGCCGTAGGCGGACAGTGTATGGGGTGAAGCGTCGCGCTCGACCGCCATCATCTCCAGAAAGGCCTCGATCTGGGCATCGCTCATTACGCAACACGCTTTCGCAAGGCCGCGCTTGGTGTAGAGGATGGTGGGGTCATGCCGTGCCTAAACCCGTCCCCGCCGCGCTGCACTGTCCGTTCGTTCCCTGAGGGACGTCCGTGATCGAGCCTGTAGTTCCGTCCGAACCGATTCCCACGCATGAGCGTAGCATAGCCCTGGTGGGGCTGATGGGCGTGGGGAAATCGACGGTTGGTCGCCGACTGGCTCGGCGGCTGGGCCTGCCGTTTGCCGATGGGGACGCAGAAATAGAGAGCGCTGCGGGGATGACGGTCTCCGATATCTTCAGCCAGCTGGGGGAGGGCGAGTTTCGCGCAGGCGAGGCCCGGGTCATGAGGCGGTTACTGGACGGTCCTCGTATGGTGCTGGCCACTGGCGGCGGTGCCATTCTGAATGTGGACACTCAGGCGTCCCTCAGTGCGCGAGCGGTGACCGTGTGGATGCGTGCCGATCTTCACACCATCGCCCAGCGCGTTCAGCGGCGCGATACGCGACCCCTGTTGCGCGGACGGGATCCGCTAGAGGCCCTCAAGGGCCTGGCCGAGGCCCGTTACCCCCTTTACGCCACCGCCGATCTGACCGTGGATGTCAGCGACGGGGCTCATGCCCAAGCGGTGGAGGCGATTGTCAGGGCCTTGCAGGCGCATTGGGCGAGGACATCCGCATGATCACAACCATTTCCGTCTCCGGAACAGGTTTTCAGCCTTATGACGTAGTCGTGGGGCGTGGTGTGCTGTCCGAATTGGGGCCGCGTCTGGCTCCCTTAGCTAAGGGGCGCACGGTCGTCATCACTGACGAAATCGTTGCCGCCTTGCACGGTCCGGCCGCCATGGCCAGTCTTGAGGGGGCAGGGATCAAGGCCTGGCTTCTGACGGTCCCGCCGGGCGAAGGCTCCAAGTCCTTCGCCGAACTGGAGCGGGTGCTGGACCGTATGATCGCGTTTGGACTGGACCGTCGCGATCTGGTGGTCGCTCTTGGCGGCGGTGTGGTCGGAGACCTCGCAGGCTTGGCGGCCGCCCTGTTTATGCGCGGGATTGACTTCGTTCAGGTGCCGACGACCCTTCTGGCTCAGGTGGATTCCTCCGTCGGAGGCAAGACGGCGATCGATACGCCGCGCGGCAAAAATCTGATCGGGGCGTTTCATCAGCCACGACTGGTCCTGGCGGATATCGATGTGCTGGCTACATTGCCGGAGCGGCAGTTGCGCTCTGGTTGGGCCGAGGTGTTGAAACACGGCCTGATCTGCGACGCCGTCTTCTTCGACTGGCTGGCAGGGGAGGGGGCACAGGGTGTGTCCGGCGACCCTGACGCTCTGCATCGTGCCGTGGTCCGCTCCGTCGAGATCAAGAGCGCCATCGTCGGAGAGGACGAGAAGGAGGCGGGCCGCCGCGCCCTGCTGAACCTTGGCCACACCTTTGGCCACGCCATCGAGGCAGAACTGGGTTTTGACGAACACGCCCTAGCGCATGGGGAGGCGGTCGCTCTGGGCTGTGCTATGGCCTTCCGCTATTCGGCGGCGAGGGGGCTGTGCGAACTGCAGGACGCGACGCGCGTAGACGCGGTCATCGCCGCGGCCGGACTGCCTACACGCCTGTCGCAAGCGGGATCGTTCTCGGCTCAGGCCCTATTGAACCGCATGCACGGCGACAAGAAGGCCGAGGGAGGGGCCCTGACCTTGATCCTGGCGCGCGCCGTAGGCGACACATTCGCCGACAAGGCCGTGGATGCATCCGCGCTGCTAACCTGCCTGAGAACAGAAGGCGCAGTTTAGGCATGGGCCATCAAGCCTGGCACCATCACCCCCACAGGTCCGGGTCGGTGGTGGGGTTGTGGAAGATACGGGCTTCCAGATCGTTGAGGGGCAGGTTGTGGTCTGATCTGGTCAGGCCGGAGAGCAGTTCCAGCATGGACGATCCCTGTCC